>JAJDBP010000001.1 GCA_029261295.1 Nitrospirales bacterium
CTTCGTTCAAACTCACATCATTGATCGCCACCGTCGCACTGTCATCATTCTCAATGGTGCCCGTCCCCGGCGAGACTGCGATGACCCCATTGACCGCATTGCTCAGGTTGACCACAAACGTTTCATCCAGCTCCACCGTCGCATCCCCGTTCACGGTGACCATGACTTGCTGCGCAGTCTCCCCGGGGTTGAACGTGACCGTCCCGGTCGCCGCCACGTAGTCACTGCCCGCCGCCGCCGTCTGGTCCGCCGTCGCATAGTCCACAGTCACCGTTTCGGTGGTGGCCTCACTCAACGTCACGTCAAAGAGGAACACCGTCGTGCCCCCATCGCCTTCGGCTTGGCTCACGTCGCCGATGCTAATCGTCGGCACGACAGCATTTGTCACTTCAACATTGATCGTTTGGGTTGTGGTCCCATTTACTGAATTTCCATCATTCGCCCGAACTATGACTTCATAAATATTGTCACCATCGGCAGATGACGGATTTTCAAAATCTGGAGCATTAATGAAACTTAATTCACCAGTATTGCTATCAATATTGAAGAAACTGTTGTCTGCTCCACCCGGGCCTTTGTCAAAAGTTGGGGTGTCCCCATCAAGATCTGTAGCTTCTACCCTAGTTACCATCGTCGTATTTTCAGCAACCATCACATTAGCCGTGGCACCACCACCATCACTCGTTATTACCGGAGGTCGATTGGTTACCGCATTGATGGTTAAAACATCAAAATCAATTACTGAGCTAGGAAGATCTACTCCTGCTTCGCCTTCAAACCTGGCAAATAATCGTTGCTCACTGGTCGCAGCATCGGCCGTAAATGTTATAGGACCCTCTCCAAGAGCTTCAAAAATCATGAACCCTAAACGTTCCCAATCAGGTTCAAGCGCAAGTCCTGTTGTAAGCGTTCCCCCACCAAAATTTTCGATTTGACCGCTAGATGGATTAATTGTTCCATCTATTACGGAAGTAAAAGCGCCACCTCCAAAAAACCCATGATTATTGTCAGGAATATCGCCAGAAACCAATGGAGGACCAACCACAACTACTCCAGTAAAGTTCGCCTGGAGAGCTACGGCTTGGGCGGGATCGTAGCCTAGGTTAATAAATCCTCCGACTAATCCACCACTGTTTGGGTCCAAATCCTGAACCCAAACTTCTACAACATATAGATCACCCGTGGATACATTCAAAAGATCTTCTGGAAGTGATGTGACCGCCCCAGGTTGGGGAAAGGGTATAATATCAGCTAGAGGAATTGCTACTAATTCAACATCAACTTCAGCCCCTTGAAAAGGTGGTTCATGTAAGGCCGACCCCTCCTCAGTTAAGGACTGAACCAAACTTGAAGAGGCCAACAACACTTCATTCCCATTTTCAGGGCTTTCTGAATTCTCTTCCGAGTTCATAAGAGAAGAACTTTGCAGGGGGCTGCTTCCCCAAGCTTCTGGGAAATTATCTGGGAATGAAATGTCGGGTTCAGGTCTTGGATTTTTAGCAAAGTTCGAGGCGAAAACTCCCAAATCTGCTAAAGTCACCCCATTGGTTTTTGTGAAATCTGCCCACCAGGCTAAAGGATCGTTGGCGTCGCCATTAAATGCAGTGGAAAATGGCGCCAGATCTCCTCCTAATGTTAATTGATTATCATCATTAAAATCATAGACAACCGCCCACAGATCTGTGGGCGGGGCAACATCAATATTCTGTAATTCAATGGCTGGGGCATTGGCCAAGTCAATGGCTCCCTGCGAAATGGTCAAGCCAAGGTTGTAGGGCCCAATGAACTGACCAGGAACATTTACATTTGCCTGATCTGCCCCCAGAGGCTCAAACTGAACGCGAGCTACTCGGACCAAGCCCCCATCACCAATTACCCCATTCCCGGTGGCTTTTAAAGGAACAATACCCATACCATCATTGATGGCATCAGGACTATTCTGTGTAAATCCAGGGCCATACACCACATTAGTTGCGGTCGTGATGGCAGAGTTATAATTCAAAGTCGCTTCCCATGCGGTAAACCCAGATCCGTTGGTTGGAGATTGCGCCCAAATTTCTACGAAGAAAGGCTCCCATTCATGGATAAATTCGTCGGTAATCGGTGGCGCGGTGAGATTATCATCTGCCGTATCAACCACACTCATGGTTAACAATGCATTCGCATCAAAAATCGTAACTTCAGGGATAATATCAATGATATTTCCCCCTCCGTCGCGTTGGACCACTCCTGAGACAAATTCATGCCCTACCGCTGGGGATCCTGAAAATTTCACTTCAGTGAATTGGCCAGACCCAATATTTGACACAAAGTTTGCGGTAAAGAGTAATTGTTCATTATTGGTAAAGAGGTCAGGCCATTGTGAAAAATCCGGGCCTGTATTGTCTGCCCAAAGGAAGGCAATGTACTTATCAGTATTAGGATCGCCATCAAACCCATCCAAATTCGTAGACCCGTCAGGATTAATGAATTGATCATTCTGAGGTAATTTCACTTCTATCTGTAGTTCATCTTGGAAAATATCGGTGACAAAATTATCAACGCCCGCAAGAGGAGTCAGTAAACTTGAGTCATAATGCAACCGCAATCCGACCCCTGCTAATTGTTCGTTGTCTGGATTAATTGTGGAATATTCCACATCCAAACTCACGACCCCTCCTTGCGTTACTGCTTGATTGGAAGAATAGACCACTTGGGCAGGACCTGTCGGTGGAGCGAGCGCTTGCCCCGATGCTTCACCTAGGCTTTGCTCTGCCACAATGGCGGTTTCATTGGGATCAATTTGCACATCTAATTCAAGCGTTGGCATTTCCAAGGGATCACCCGACAACAAAATTCGATGTTCGAGTGACTCCATGACATACTGGTTGCGGTGGCGCTTGGCTTCTCGCTCCCGTTGTTTACGATTTCGCGTTTCTTGATTGCGTTGTTTAACGGCCTGTTTCCAGTAAAAAAGTTGTGCAAGACTCATGAGGCCCCCCCTATTGTGGTTCAACCTTGGGCCATGTTGGGGACATGGCTAAAGGCGAATAAAAAATCACCTACCCTTTTGGATAATTAAATCGTATCTCCGTTTTGTCAATTCGCATTTATTCCTTGAATTTCTTGCCTATTCACAGTTGATTTAAGCATTTCTTTTCTGTTGTTTGCTTGGCAAGCTAGCACTGCCTTTCAAATAAGTCAATAACCCATTAGTTAAACGCAACGCCTTGAAATATCAAACAAAACACGGTTAATAATTCTCTAGAAAAATTGTTAAAATATTCGACAGCTTCACCCTTGAGTCCTATTTTCCTTTGCAACCTATCAAAGCTAGTAAACAGGACGACTGGGCATGAACACTTGAGTAAAAGGGCCTTCAATCTAAAGCGTGGAATTCCCTACCATGTGAGGGGTTTGTGAGATCACTCAAGCATAGGAGCTCGTTTTAGTCCTCAACGGGCCTTTCCTCACCAATATCAATTGGTGTGGATCCCCAAATATCGTCAACGAATTTTTCGGAGGAGGCTATTAAGCTCCTTGCCAAGTAGGCGGGACTACAGATCCAGCACTTTCACTACGATGTACAGCTAGAACCATGGAGAGGGCAGGTCGATCACATTCATGGGGTAATAATGATTCCTTCGAAATATGCCGTCTCGGGTATTGTGGGAAAGATGAAACCGAATATGAGTCGAGAACTTCGGCTCCGGTCCCGCGCTTAAGCGGACTTGCAGGGGAACCGTGTTGCGGTCTGTCGGGTTTTTCTCTTCGGCCTTTTGGTGGAATGAAGCCGTGATCTGACGGTATGTGGATGATGAAGAATGAGGACGCAAAGGGGTAAATTTAACCCAAACGTGAATTATACGTGCCACACGACGTGAGCCCCTAGGCATCTATTTTCAAGAGAATGCGAATGGCGGGTTAACACCCGTCTTAGGAATCTATGTTATTTTAAGATCGTCAGATCTCGAGCCACAACTCCTGACGTAGGGAGCCTCCCTTAGTCTGTGCTTACCTCCCCACCATTAGCCCTAAGAAGATTCAGTGTGATATTTTGCTTCTAGGCTACCCCAACTATCGATTTTTTTCTAGCCAAGATTTATTTTTTCTGAGAAAAGGAGACCTTATTCATGGGGACACAACTGTTGTTTTATGAAACTGCTGTCCAATTATCGAGTGAACGACACCGGGACTGGTCCATCAAGAAGGGGACCGATTACACCTTCGCCCAACATGTCAATGCGGTTCCTCTCACAGCCGTAGAGTTTGCCAACGCGGCAAGGGAATACGCCATCGTGTTCACGGGCACGGCAGAACAGGTCATGCCGGCCGTCATTCTTGGTGTACAGAATAAACAAAACTTGTATCTAAAAGCCGATGGAACCTGGCAAGCGAAATACATTCCAGCCTTTGTGCGCCGCTACCCGTTTGTGTTTTCACGCACGAAGGACGAAAAGAAATTTGTCTTGTGCTTGGATGAATCATTCTCCGGCTGTAATCAACAGGGCCTTGGGGAGCGATTGTTTGATGCTCAAGGCTCTCGAACTGAGTATCTTGAAAATGTCCTAAATTTCATTAAGCAATACCAAGGCCAATTTCAACTCACTGAGGCCTTCTGCAAGAAACTCACTGACCTTAATTTACTCGAAACTATGAAAGCTCAAATTACCTTAAAAAGTGGCGAAAAGGTATCCCTCGCAGGATTCATGGGGATCAGCAGGGATCGGCTCAAGGCCCTACCTGCAGAAAAGTTGGCGGAGTTTGCACAGACCAACGAACTTGAGTTGATGTATATCCACCTACAATCCATGGGCCATTTTACAGACATGGTCAGCCGTTTGGCTGGAACCATTCCCCAGGAGGAACAAGCTATGGGTGCCGAAAACTCAACGGGCCAGCCAAGCCCAGAGAACCCGAAAAAAATTAAGAAGACCGTAACTACTGGGAAGGGATAACCGACTTTACCCATCAAAAAATAGAACGAGAAATAACGACACGGCACTCAACCCCATAAGCACGCGGTGCCGTGTCGCCAGAATTCAGAACTCTTCTCTTTTCGATTTTTCTTGCTTCCACCTCTCATGGTTTTCTTTGGGATCTTGGCTTTCCATCCCGCTATTAGCTAGAACATCGCTTGTGATTAATGTTGAATCATGGCGCATGGCATTTGCCAATCATCTGGTTCGGAGTCTTCGTTTCCTCTTCCTGGCCCTTGAGGCACCTTCCGACAACTCGACCATATATTGAGTTCCTCCAAAGGAAATGAGATTGGTCAATTCTCCCCCGGAAATTGTGGTAGAGGAAACAATCATGAGAAGCGCAAGCCATAGTGGACTAGATGCAAAATCCTGATAACTGCATGCCATTAGTCGTGGGGCCAGGTAAGGAACTATCTGACTCAAAATCTTTAGCACTGGCTGACGCCCTATCGCCAATACTTCAACGCTCACGGATGACCACATGGGACAGGCTGGAAGCCAGTATCGACCCCAAAATTCAATCGCGAACAACCTAATGTTTTTTTGCAGGTATGGCTCAAGCCCCTGCCGCATCCATTATCGTATTTTTATCGAACTAGGGGGTGTGGGAGGTGTTGGTTGTGTTGGGAATGTGGTGTCGACTCTTTTTTGGGAAGGACTTGGCGACTGGATATCAAAATTTCTTGGTTGGATGGTGGAGGCCTTGGCTTTTAAAGTTTGCGCTAGGCAGATCTGTAGTTGTGCAATTGATGACACAGGTAATGAGCTGGGTTCCTTCGCATAGCTAGCCGCTATTTTTTTGCAATGAGCTTCCTCCACAGCTTTTTTGACCTCTAGCAGATTAGCCGAAGCCAAACCCGTCAAGATTGCCCACCCTAGCATTGTTCCAAATATCACGGTTTTCATTCTTCGTTATTCCCTGCGAGTCAAAGAGTAAAGGCTGAGGTTATGTCTCTGGAATTCTTCGTTAATCAGTGCGCTAAATTTGGTTTATTTATGTTTGGCCTAAATTTCCTAAATAAAATCGAGTTTTTAGCATACCACGACTCCATCAAAAATCCTGCACAATATCCCACCTTCGCAACATTCGTTTGAAATCACTCTTTGAATTTCAATGATTCTATGAATAAGGCTGAGTTCGTGATTAAATTTTCCGTATGGATATAACTTCTCAAAAAGTGAGATTGGGAATTACCCTGATGAGCTTTTGCATGATGGGTAGCTTTTTGATTCTGGGATGTTCAGAAAACCCTGCCAATTCAGCTCAGGTATCTAAGGGTGACCGGATTCTTTCGATTCAAGCCAATATGGGCAAAGAGGGTGACTTTGACGCCCTCTTTGAAGAATCTCTTGAAGCAGGCAATGAAGCACAAGTTTTTTCACAGGATTGGAAGGACCTTGAGCCCTCCTCCGGGAAATTTGAGCAACAAAGGAATTTGCTAGCCATTGCCAATGCCTATTATCCTACTCGAAAGATTCCCCTCCACATCACTATTCGCCCAGTCCATACCAGTCAAAAGGTTGTCCCACCTGATCTCATGGATGTCCCTCTTGATGATCCTAGGACCATCAATCGGTTTATGAGATTATTGGACTGGGTGGCGACTCAGATTCCAAAGTTGGAATTAACCTCGATGACGATCGGCTCCGAAGTCGACATCTTTATGTGGGGAGATGCTGAACGCTGGGAGGCCTGGACGAATTTTTACGCAGCGGTGGCTCCATATGCCCGCCAAAAATTTCCTGGTACGTTGATCTCCTGCGAAACCACTTATGCGGCGTTCACTGGCCCTGAGCTACCACGTGTTCGCACACTTCACGAACATAGTGACATTATTGGCATTTCGTATTATCCCATGAAAGATCAGCTTGGAGGGGTAAAACTTCCTCAGGCGGTGCATGAAGACTTTGAAACTGTTGTGAACGGGATTCCTGAAAAACCCATTATGTATTATCAGATTGGCTATCCCTCTAGCACTGAACTAGGAAGTTCTCTAGAACAACAAGCGGCCTTCATTACTGAAGTCTTCCACGCATGGGATAGGTATGCCGATCGCATCCTTATGCTGAATTTTCAATGGATGCATGAAACCCCTCCGTTTGGTATCGATCGGTACGTTCAGTACTATCAATACGACACTGCAGATTTTCGAGCCTTTTTAGGGAGTCTCGGCTTACAAAGTTGGGAAGGTTTACCAAAACCTGCGTGGGGAAGGTTGAAAGAAGAAGCAAAAGCTAGAGGGTTTGGAACCTAAGAAGTATAGAAGATAAGAGATACACTCAATCTAAGAACCTGCCATTTAGGTATTAGTTCTTGTTTAGGATGCAGAAGCGACCACCTCTTTTTTGTGTTCTTCGACAATGCGATTGACTTGTTCCTTGGGAACATCTTCATACCCAAAAAATTCCATTCGATAGCTGCCTTTTCCTGCCGTCAGGGATGTCAATGTTGGCGCATAGGTGAGCAATTCAGCCAAGGGTACATGAGCCTTCACTATTTCATTGTGGCCTTTAGCATCCATGCCTTGAATCCGCCCTCTGCGTGAATTGAGATCTCCGATCACGGTTCCCACGAGATCATCAGGAACGGTGACTTCTACTGCCATCACCGGTTCAAGTAAACCAGCCTGTGCCGACTCCATAGCTTTTTTGAATCCCATGGAGGCCGCGACCTTAAAGGCCATTTCTGAGGAATCCACTGGATGATGAGATCCATCATACACGGTCACTTGCACGTCGATCACCGGGAAGCCTGCAATGATGCCATGTTGCATCGCTTCCTGCACGCCTTTTTCAATGGCAGGAATAAAGTTGCGAGGAATGGCCCCTCCTACAATTTTATTGTGGAACTCCAAGCCTTTCCCACGAGTCGCTGGCTCGATTTGTAACCAACAATCTCCGAACTGTCCATGCCCACCAGTTTGTTTTTTATATTTACCTTGGGCTTGTGCCATCTGATGAATGGTTTCTTTGTATGGCACTTTCGGCATATGTAAATTGACTTCCACCCCATACTTGCGTCTCAACTTTTCAAGAGTGGCATCGATGTGGACTTGGCCTACTCCGCTCAAGAGCATTTCTTTGGTTTCATCATTCCGTAAAAATTCCAACGAGGGATCTTCTTCGACTAATTTATGGAGCCCTAAACTGACCTTGTCGATTTCCTTATTGCTTTTCACTTCTAAAGCATAGGACATGACCGGCTTCATGATTTTGATACCTGGATAGAGGATAGGATGCTTTTCATCGCAAATGGTATCACCTGTTTGCGTATCTTTTAGTTTAGCGATGGCTACAATATCCCCTGCAACTGCGTGACCGATTTGTTGATGCTTTTTCCCCACGGAGAAAAACAGGTGGCCGCCTTTTTCTTTGATTTGGCGAGAGGCGTTGAAAAAGGGAGAATCAGCTTTCAGAGTGCCTGACAAGATTCGAACATACGTGAGTCGACCCATGAATGGATCGATGGTGGTTTTAAAGGCTAATCCTGAAAATGGAGCTTCGGTCTCAGACATTCGTTTGCAGGCTTCCTGTGTGTGTGGTTGCTTCCCTGCCTGCGGGTGTAGGTTGGCACGATCTTCAGGCGAAGGGAGAAAGCGAGTCATGGCTTCCAGCAAGCTTGCCATGCCGACGTGACTGGTTGCTGAGCCACACACGACCGGAACAATTTTTCGTTCTAGGGTTCCCATCGTTAATCCATCAATGAGATCTTCGTCAGACAAATCTCCATCGGTCAGATATTTTTCGACCAATTGATCATTCGTTTCAGCCACCAACTCGATGAGTCGACGACGTTGCTCTGTAGTGACGGCTTCGTGTTCTGTCGGAATGTCGCTTAGTTGAACCTTGGGAGATTGTGTATTGGAGGTCAGGAGTTTTCGATTCAGTAAATTAATGACTCCAGTCAATTCTCCATTTTGAGTCGCGGAGATGGTAAGCGGGACGCCATTGAGTTCAAGAGATTTTTCACACTCACCTAATATTGAATTGAGGTCAGCATCGCTCTTATCCATTTCATTGATGAAGATGACACAGGGTAATTCATGTTCTTGAATCGCCTCCCATACGCGCTCTATTTCTGAACGCAATCCTGTCGCGGCTCCCAATACTAGAATGACCCCGTCTGCGGCACGCAAGGCTGATTGAACTTCCACGCCATAATCGGTCATGCCTGGTGTGTCGAGCATATTAATTTTTGTTCCCTGCCAATCGAATTGAATCAGCGCAGAGCTCAGTGAATGGTGTCGATGGACTTCTTCGGGTTCAAAATCGCCAATGGTATTGCCCTCAAGGATATTTCCCATTGTTGGGATGATTCCACTTGAAAAGGCCAGAGCTTCAGAGAGGCTGGTTTTTCCGGCTCCAGGATAGGATGCCAGGACAACATTGCGGATGGTGCCGTGTTTCATACGAACCTCCTCGTGATGTTGATGGTGGAGAGTGAATTCTAGGTAGCCAATGATGTGGAGTCAATGGAAAAAATGACATCAGTGTCAGGGATCTCTACGCAATTTTGTGAGTTCTGTCAGTTGCTCGACAGCATAAGCCTTATTGTGGAATTCCACTATGAAGAAGTCTTTTTATCTTTCGGCAAAAAATTCCCAGTAATTCCAATGGGATTTCTCTCAAGAAGATTCCTTCGTAGGAGAAAATTTAATTTGGCATTCAGGTTGCTCTATACCTCGTTCATACGAAGATGAATCTGAAGGCCTCCTGAATTCACTTTGATGATTCAGGCAACCCCCTTACCTGTCCTGCTGCCTTCCTCGGTTCATTTTTAAAATAAGTTCCTCCTCCAGTTGAGACTTGTTGGGGTTCTTCTGAACCCAAGGAATCGTTTGCCTAGGCTGATAGGTAAAAATATTTAGGTGCAAAAAGGAACGCAATATGATTGGAACTCTTCTAGAAACGGTATCGCCCCAAGTCACAAACACAACAAGTTTAACCTCTATCCAAGCTTCTTCTTTGAAGCCGGTCAGGAATGTTTCTTCATGCCCGTTTACTTCTGTGCCGTTGTCATTTGAGTGTCTCGGTGGAAAGTGGAAAGGTCAGATACAACTGTTGAAAACTGGATTCTTAGAGTTCCATCTTGAAGGCTTGCCCCCCGTACTCATTGGGCAGGAACTTCAGTTTCAGTGTTTACAAAACCCGTCAGACCAAAATAGCCAAATATACACCGGAAATATTCACTTACGGCAGATTCAACGAGGAGTCTCCGTCTGGGACGCGACCACCATTCTCCTGGTTGAACCATGTGGATTGTCACAAAACATTTTGCATCTTGGAAGTTTTGTCAGGAGTCGGCCTTCTGTCGAACAACCAGAGCCTTTTTCTGAAAATAGCATTGGGTTTAATCAGTCTGAATCACCCGATGTTTCCCTACAGAAAGTTTTAAACGTCCCCAGAGAGAATTATTTTTCGAATGGCGCACAAATCAAGAGTTCCCGAGTGTCTTTTCAAAATATTTCAGGGCAAGTGATATCAGCCTTTCATGATTACCCTGTCGATCATGATATGGCCACACTTCCTGTCGTGGTCCTGGCTCCTGGCTATGGCGAAACAAAACGCGATTATCTCACCCTCTCCTATTTCTTTGTCAGCAATGGCTTTCAGGTGATTCGTTATGATCATACGAATCATGTTGGAGAAAGTGAGGGAATCCATTTTGATATTACTCTTTCGTCGATGAAGGAAGACTTCCAGGCCGTGGTTCGAAATGCACGTCAGCGATGGCCTCAAAGCCCTGTCATTGGAGTAGCCTCAAGTTTGGCTGCACGGGTTGCGCTAAAAGCCGAAGCTAACGACCCATCCCTCACGCTATTGGTTCTGCTTATGGGTATCGTTGATATTCAACAGTCCGTAGCCACCGTTCATCTAGAAGATGTTTTTGCGAATTACCTTAAAGGCCACATTCAAAATTGGGCGAATATCTTAGGCTTTAATGTCGCCAAACAGTTTTTGTGTGATGCGTTGAGCAATGAATATTCCACCTTGGAAACGACCATTCAAGATATTCAGTCCTTAGAAACTCCACTGATGTATGTCTCTGCGGGGAAAGATGCCTGGATAGACAAAACAGCCTTGTTGAAGTTTAAGCATTCGCTCGATTCGAATAACACACAATGGATAGAAGTCCCTGAGGCTTTACATCGTATTCAGGAAAATCCAAAAATCGCAAGGATGACGTATCGGCATATTATCCAACATTGTCATGAACAACTGGGATTATCTGTGCGGTTTTCTGGTATTCAAGAACCCGATCGCGTTGATCTGGGTCGGCAAAACAGACAAGAGAAAATAGCTTTTCAACGACAATCTTTCACTAAAGTCGGAAAGGCATTTTGGAGTGACTATTTGGGAAACTTCCAAACCGTGGGTGCCTGCCAGGATTACGTCCAATTGTTAGATCATGTATTTCATGCCTTGGGCCCGATTACCCCAGGACAACGGCTCTTAGATGCAGGTTGTGGTAATGGGAATGCCGGTTTATTTTTCTTGCAATCTCTTCTGACAAGACAAAATCCATCCCAACAAATTTCGGACACTCCCATTGACTATATTGGTATCGATGTCGTTCAAGAAGCCCTTGGACGCGCTCAATGTCAGATGAGCGCGGCCTATCGTTCACTTCAGGAATCCTGCGCTCATGGTGTTGCCCCTATTCGCATGTCCTGGTCGCAAGTTGATTTAGGCCATTCATTGCCATTTAAAGACAATCAGTTTGACCAAATCATTTCTAATTTGGTTCTTGGGTATATGCCTGATCCACAAGCGGTCTTGCAGGAACTGTTTCGAGTTCTCGCACCCGGTGGACGGATGGTGATATCGAATCTCAAACCCAATGGAGATTTTTCCGAAATTTATCAAAACTTGGTTGCTCATGCAGGGTCCAATAATCAAAAGACTGAAGCGCGAGAACTATTAAATAATTATGGAAAAATTCGTCAAGCTGAAAAGGAGGGGCAATTCCGGTTCTTCGATCAAACAGAATGGCAAAGTACCCTCGATACGCTGAAATGTGTGCATTCTGGGATCTATCCGACATTTGCTAATCAAGCCTATCTTATCGTCCTCCAGAAATCTGAAATTCCCACCGACCATTTCCTCTCGCCAACTTTCAAAGAGGGCTTAGGTATTCAACTGCATCCTGAATGCTCACCATCTTTGAAGGCGGCAGCCTAGAGGCACTAACTCCAATGCTAGTGATCAAAGAAAGATTTCACATATCCTAGGCTGAGTCTAAGTTCTCTTTCATTACCTCAAGGTGTACTTTGACTTCTTCAAATAATTGTTGTCCAATACAAGCGTCTTCCGTGAAACGGTTGACCGAAGTGGTTTTATCTCACACCGGAATTCTTCTGCTACGTGAATTTCCACGCTTTCAGCGGACTCCTCAACGGCCTGGCAGCCACGATTTCCGGTCTCATTGTCTACGCCAAATATTCGACCAACCCTAAACATCAAGCGTATGGTTTATATGCTCTTGCTGCTGCCACATGGGGATATGGCTACTGGGCTTGGCAGATATCGACGACTCACGATTCAGCACTTCTCTGTGTTCGTCTGTTAATGGTCGGGGCCATTTTTTTGCCTGTCGCGTATCTTTTCCACGTCTTCACTTTATTAGACAAGCTTCCTCGCCAACAACGGTTTTTGTGGTGGACAACGGGAATTGGTCTGTGTTTTTTCCTGACGAATTTAACGCCATATTTTGTTGCTGATGTGCAACCCGCAGGGGGCTTCCGATTTTGGCCACAACCCGGGCCAGCCTTTCATCCGTATCTTCTCTGGTTTGGGCTCTGTTCACTTTACGGAACAGCCTTATTGTTTCAAGGTGCTCGGAGCAAAAGTGGCGGTGAGCGCTATCGTTTTTATTTATTAGCCTTTGGGTCCATCGTTGCCTATGGCGGGGGCATGACCACGTTTCCATTGTGGTATGGAATCAATATCCAACCCAATGGCGCAATCCTTCTTACCGTCTACACCTCCGTAGTCGCCTATACGCTTTTGCGCTACAGACTCATGGATTTAGACACGGCATTTGAACGAGGCGTCACTGGAAGTTTACTTGTCTTATTAGTGGCCTTTCCGGCTTATCCAGCTTTATTGATTGGGCAAAAATGGTATTTTGGATCGATCAATATTGGCTATTCTCTTGTCGAATTGTTTGTTTTGCTCTTGCTGGTGTTTGGTGCATCTTCTTTAAAGACACAAGCCACCACGATTATTACCAAAGCCTTTTTCAAAGAGCGATATGATCAATATAAGACAGTCTTAGGTTTTTCAAAATCATTGGTATCAATCCTGGAATTGAAGGATTTGACATCGACAATCGTGCAGTCCATTTGCCCCAGTTTAGGCTTACAATGGGGTGCCTTATTTTTACGAAAGCCTGGAGGAAAAGATTATGATCCCATTTCCAGTTATGGGAAACCACTTGCGGACTTTTCTCGCTTACAACTGGGACATCTTTCGGCATTAGAGGATCGATGGCAACAGGGAACGACTTGTTTTATCATTGATGAAATGAAAGAATTTATGACCGATCCCGACTCACAATCTGTCGTCGCCAAGCTTTCCGCGCTGGGCACAGAAGTCTGCTTGCCTTTAGTTAATAAAAACCGGTTGTTGGGATTTTGTATATTTGGGCCCACTGTGGCTAGTGGTGGGGGTTATTCTTCCCAGGAATTAGAATTACTCACCACCCTCTCCCAAGAAGCATCAGTGGCATTGGACAACGCCCTCCTCTATGAAGAGCTCAAACGTTCCCAATCTTTGGTCCGCCGAACAGATCGTCTTCGGTCACTGGAAACCATGGCAGGGGGATTGGCCCACGAAATTCGAAACCCGTTAACGTCCATTAAGGCGTTTGTCGATTTAGCCCCAGAACGAAAAGACGATGAACAATTTCTTGCTCGTTTCAGCAAAGTCGTCAAGGAAGATGTCTTCCGTATTGAACGATTGACTCGAGAGATTTTAGATTATGCCAAACCCATCGAACCGTTTTTGCGAGAAGAAGATCTAAACGATATTATCGAATCCTGCCTCTATACCTTACGGGTTCGGCCTTCTCATGAACTGATTGTAATAGAAACCGATCTGTTGGCGGATCTGCCAAAAGTCTTTGCTGATCGCCAACAACTCAAACAGGTCATCCTGAACTTTTTATTTAATGCTGTGGAAGCGATGTTGCCTGATGGCGGAATATTAACGGTTCGAACTCGACATCTGAAGTTTCCGGGAAAGACCGATTGGGTGCAACTTGAAATTCAAGATGTCGGATCAGGAATTGCGCCTGACGATATTGAACATATCTTTGATCCATTTTTTACGACGAAACATTTAAGTCAGGAGCATGAAGGCACGGGATTGGGGCTCGCCATTGCTCATCAAATTATTCAAGAGCATCAAGGAAAGATTGAAGTTCAAAGCTTGAAGGGACGGGGCACTACATTTTTGGTCAATTTGCCCAGCGTTGCCACTCAGGAAACCTTACCTACCCTTCCCTCCGAAGGAACAACTCCAGCCTCTCAGAGTTCCTAAGGACTAACCCATTGCCATTTCCTTAGCGAAAGAACGCTATTCTGCCACATCGATGAAGTAAAGTGAATTTAAGAAGCTGAGGGTTTTCTGGCTTCGAGAATTTGACCGTCCCAATCACCGGTTCCTTGTTTCATACGACGTATTCTGGTGCGATTCAATCCAGCTTTGTGAAGCCAAGCACGTACGTCTTGTAACGAGTAGGTGTTACCGGTCTCGGTGTAGAGAAGCATCGTCACTGCAAACAAATTGGTTTCTAAAGGTCGAAGCCCTTGTGGGTCTTGGAGGAAGGTATCTTGGATCAAAAGCCGACCACCAGGGTTAAGGGCTTGTTTGATTTTTTTGAAAATCTTGCGATTTTCTGATGGCGAGTAAATATGAAGAACATTTGAATACCAAACGATATCGTATTTTTCAGGAATTTTGTTCTCGATAAAATTTCCTGAATGCAATGAGAGTCGAGATTCCATAGATAATTCTTTTGCCAAAATACCTGCGACTTCTAACGCGGCAGGCCGATCCATGACCGAAGCTTGCAAATGGGGATTCTTCTGAAGAAATGCCAGCGCATAGGTGCCTGGCCCGCCACCAAGATCAAGAAATGAACGAGCGGACTTCAGGGAGATCTGCTGGGCAACTTGTTTGGCCGGTTCTAGTGAGCGATGATGCATAGCCCAGGTAAAAGAACGTCGGTATTCAGGCGTTTCTGGTTCCTCATGATCAACGGGAATGCCGGATGTGACCACTTCTGTGAGACGTGACCATTCTTCCCACTGTCGATGCATGAGTGTGAGGTAATCACCTCGGAACTCTTTGCTATTTTTTTGGAGATACGTTTTGGCAAATCGACTGACTCGAAACCCTGCTGTTGTTTTGCCCATGAGGCCGGCACTCGCCAAACTACGGCAAAGAATTTCTAAGCCCCGTTGACTCGTCTGTACTCGCTTTGATAATTGCGCAATGGTCCAGGCTCGATTGCCCATCTGGTTGAAAAGATCAAGATCTAAGGCTGTAAATATGATGCGGGATAATCGAAAGCTGTAGACCACATCACGAAACTGTTTGAATGACTGAATGGTAGGACTATGAGTCATTCGGAGTCGTGTATGGATGAGTCTCGATTGGGCGGAGGGTCAGGGCCGGAACCACGATTGGCACGTGTGAATCTTCTTGCGCAGATCTGCAATCGCACTCAAGTCGATGGGTTGCTCAAAATTGGCGGCGACGAAATCATCGTTCATTTCCATTCTTTCGGTAAAGCCTTCCGCCACCAGTTTTTGACGATATTTGGAGGTGGTTTGTTGAAGGAAAAATTTTACTTGTTTGGCTAATTCATCAGTACCTAAATCTTCTGGCGTTCCATCTGACAGCATACTTTTCATATCGTCTAAGTCATATCCAGCGACACACACTAATCGACTATCAGGAGTTATTTCTAAGAGCCAGTCTTCATCGGGTAAGGATAAGGTCAATGATTCAGCTTCTTGAGAGTCAAACCATCCAGGAACTTCAGCCAACAATGCCGTTCGGGTTGCGAGCCAATGAGGTGAAACTGAGTTGGGCTCACTCATGTGGAATCTCCTGAGAGTTTTTGAGGCGAGTTGTGAGAGCCTCTAGTCGTTGTGTATTTTCTGATAATTTTGGAAGGCTATATTTTTCGTCGACTCGTACTACTTTTTGTAAGTAGTGAATGGCTTTTTCCCATTCCCCTCTGGCTTCATGACAACTGGCCAACACATACCAAGCTCCTCCCATCCGCAATTCATCTTTGAGACGTCGTGCGACGTCTAAGCTTGTTAATGTGCAAGATTGAGCCTCTTCAAACCTTCCTTGGCTTAAATACAACCGGGCCATCATGCGAAAAACATCCGCTTGGCCAGCTTCATTTCCCACTCGACGCATTAAGACTAATGATTCTTGATAAAAGTCAAAGGCTTCGGCCTCTTTCCCCGTTTCTCGTGCCACTAAGCCCAGATCCGACAGCAAGACGGCCTTCCCTGCATAATCCGCTAATAGATTCATGATATCCAGCGCTTCCAAATAATAGGCACGGCCACGTTCCCATTCGCCAGCATCAGCAGATAAATTTCCCAAGTTCGCTAAGGTGGTGCTAATTCCTCGCTCCTCACCTAGTATCTTTTGCAGTTCTAGCACCTCTGTATAGTAGGCCCTGGCTTGTTCACGACGACCACTGACAGCACAGATATTTCCAAGATTTCCTAAAGTCGTGGCCAATGCGCGTTGATCGCCATTTTTTCGATCGACTTCTAACGCCTGGGAATAACATTGAAACGCTTCGGTATAAAAGCCTTTTGAGAAATGTGTGTTTCCTAATGTGTTGAGATCAGCTGATTGAGACCATGCCATAAATGGTTACCCATCAGAATGCATGGCATGAGAAGAAGCTGGTATGTTCGAAGCTTTCATGTCTATTCTCTAGGCCTGCGCAAGCAATTGTTCAACCATGGGTTTTGCTCCAGTAACAATGGAAGACCCATCTCCGACCAACAGACAATCGAAGTTATATTTCAATAATCGGCGCAAGCTTTCACGGGCTTTATCGCTATCCGCATATTTCTCAGAAGGAAGAAGTCGAAGAGAACCTTCCGGATGTCCAATGATGGCATCCCCAACAATAAGAATCCCTTTCCCCGTCTCTAAAAACAATGCACTTTCCCCCTGAGATTTTTGATCTGTAAGTTGTATCACCCAAATCCCACCTGGAAGTAATTCACCATCTTTACAGATTTTATCTGGCGTGAGACTCATTTCTGCAGCATCCAATTCAGGAACTATGACGGTACAGTGAAATTCCTCACGTAACTGAGCCGCTTCTCGTTCATGGTCTCGATTGGTCACAATGATGTAATCCACAGGACCTCCTCGTTGAGCAGAGCCTCTATCACCCACTGACATGGGGGGAGGGTCAACCAGGATTCGATGCTCGCCTACTGTCAATAAATGACCATTGAAATTGAGCTGTTTTTCTTCTGAGAACCAAGACCACTCCCAGACATTCGGAAGCAGGGCTTTCATAATGCGTCAATCGCTTCTTGAAGCAGAGTCTTGGTTTTGTCTTGGACAGACGTTTCTTCAGGAAGGTCTAAGACATCGTCTTCGTGGACGGTCATGAATTTTCGATTTCCCTCTTTTGAGAGGGAAATCTTAAAAAGACTTTGAGAAGGTGTCGTGGGGATGACCACTTCGACTTCGGCATCAAGCGTTCCAATTAACTCTAGGAGTTTCTGTTTGCCCTCTTCAAATTCATCCATAGCTATCCGATCATTCTAATTAAAAAAACTACATTGCAGAAGGCATCGAGGTCGCCAAAAGCTTTTCGACTTCTTCCAGGATCATTTCGTGACCAGCCAAGGTCCCATCGGTGAAGAAATTTCCGACGCGCTGCCAACGGATGACGCCTTGTTGGTCTATCACATAGACATTAGGAATAAATTTCCCCCCACCATAGAGTTTGTCCGTCGCCTGTTCTGGGTCTAATAAATAGGGATACGTCACTTTCACCGGGAAGGCTTTCAAAAAATCACTCACGTCGCTTTGAGAATCACCTGAAGAATTGATTCCGACAACCGCGACCGGCTTGCCTTGTGTGGCCTCAAACACTTTCTGTAGGTTTGTGCCCTGCTCTAAACAGGGTTTGCAAATATGAAATAGACCAAGGACGATCACTTTTCCCTTAAAATGATCTAGAGAGACCTTTTGTCCCTCCAAAGACGTTAACGTAAAACTTGGTGCTGGTTCACCAACTTTAAAAAAGCTTCCTGCCTGTGCCATTCCGACACTACAGAAAAACAATCCGGCCACAATACATACGAGTCTTCGTCGTAAGGTCATGATTTTTCCTCCTGAAATATGGTTGGGGAAGAATCTTTAGTCAACTGCTTCTAAAAAAGCCTTTAGCCTTTCAAGAAGATGATATCACAGGGTTTTTCGGGGCAGCAAGAAAACGATGGGAGAGACTATGAGGACGAAACCTGATTCGGTTCGAAGAGTCCGAGCTGCATTTCCTCGGCTTTTGTTAAACTAATCGGATAGTTATCGGTAAAACATGCTGTACAATAATGCTGAGAGTCACCGGGTGCGGTTGCCAACATCCCCTCAAGGCTTAAATAGCCCAAGCTATCAGCGGTGACATACTTTCGAATTTGTTCAAGAGAAAACTTTGCCCCAATAAGTTCCTTTTTGCTGGGGGTATCGATTCCATAGAAACAGGGAGCCATCACCGGAGGAGAACTGATCCGCATGTGAATTTCTTTGGCCCCTGCTTGTCGAAGCATTTTGACTATTTTCCGACTCGTGGTTCCACGCACAATCGAATCGTCCACCACCACAATACGTTTACCTTCTAACACTTCAGGGACGGGATTGAGTTTGAGCTTCACGCCAAAATGGCGAATGGCTTGCTGGGGTTCAATAAAGGTTCGGCCAATATAGTGATTTCTCGTCAGGCCAATTTCAAAAGGCAGTCCCATGCCTTCCGCATAACCAAGAGCTGCGGGGACTCCCGAATCTGGAACTGGAATAACAAGATCGGCCTCGACAGGGCACTCCTTCGCTAACTGGCGACCAAAGGCTTTTCGAATTGGATACACAGCCCTTGTGCCAAAAATTTTGGAATCGGGTCTAGCAAAATAGACATATTCAAATATACATTGCGCGTGGTTTCGTTCAAGAAATGGACGATAGGATGTCAGCTCCGTGCCTTCGATGACGACAATTTCTCCCGGCTCCACTTCACGTACGAATTTGGCATCAATCAAGTCAAACGCACAGGTTTCAGATGCCACGACCCAGCTATTTTTATATCGTCCCAAGCATAAGGGTCGAAAGCCATACGGATCACGGGCGGCGATAAGATGTTCATCAGTCAACAAGACTAACGAATAGGCACCTCGGACCAGGCTTAATGCATCAATGACTCGATTGACGATCGTCTCTCCTTTTGAATGGGCAATTAAATGAATAATGACTTCACTGTCAGAGTCCGATTGGAAAATAGCTCCGTAGGCTTCTAGTTCTCCACGCAACACACCTGCATTGATCAGATTGCCATTATGAGCTAGTGCCAAATTACCAAAGGCAAAATTCACTGATAAGGGTTGGACATTATGGAGATCTCCGCTTCCTGCTGTGGAATACCGGTTATGCCCAATGGCTTTCCCTCCTGGCAGGGCCCGTAAGGTTTTTTTCGAATAAATATCGGCAACGAGGCCCAGGCCTTTTTTTTGGAAAAACCGTTCCCCATCGGAAGAAACGATTCCCGACCCCTCTTGTCCTCGATGTTGTAAGGCATAGAGTCCTAAGTAGGCGAGATTGGCTGCCTCTTTATGCCCAGAAATACCAAACACTGCACATTCTTCATGAAACGCGTCGTCAGAAGCTGCAGACGGTTGAATAACTGGTAAAGATTTCATGGTTTGTGGTGCAAAGATAAAAGCATTCGATCTCTCAATTGTGAAAGGTTGGGGCACACGGCTTTAAGGAGAATCTTTCATCTTCAGTTGGGAAGGTAAACTATTATACCATTGGTCTGCTAAGTCTTTTACAGGCCATACCATCTGGCAGGGAGGCTGGCCTTGATCTTTTTGAACGGTGACATCTATTTGATCCGTAGCCGTGACTTGTCCTAGAAGGCTCATCGGCACCTTCCCACCCATATCTTGAATGCATGCTCGAACCGAGTCGAGATCCTTGGTTTTAACCGAAATGACAATTCGAGAAGGGCTTTCCCCAAAAAGCAGCGCATCCAAACGTAACCGTTCCTGAGAAAGAGTAATCGTAGCTCCGAGTGGTGCCGAGGGATGTGTGAGGCAACATTCAGCCAGTGTAACGAGGAGGCCTCCTTCCGAGCAATCATGGGCCGATTGTATCCATCCCTTTTTGATGAGAGTTAAGATACATGCTTGGATGGACTTCTCCTGTTCCAAATCTAACCACGGCGGCATACCTTGTTCACGAGAATGCATCACTTTAAGAAATTCGGTGCCGCCTAAATCTTCTTTGTTCTCACCTACTAATAAAATTGTATCACCTGATTCTTTAAACCATTGAGTGGTAATATCTTCTTCTCGTTCAATGACTCCCACCATCCCAATAATCGGTGTGGGGTAAATTGAGAGACCATTCGTTTCGTTATAGAGACTCACGTTGCCGCTGACGACTGGCACTTCAAAGCTACGACAGGCATCTGCAATTCCTTCAACAGCCATGATGAATTGCCACATGATATCCGGGCGCTCGGGATTTCCAAAATTCAAACAATCTGTGACCCCAAGAGGCTTGCCTCCTGAACACACCAAATTTCTCGCAGCTTCCGCCACGGCCAAGGATCCGCCCATATAGGGATTGAGCAAGCAGTAGCGACTATTGCCGTCAGTGGTCATGGCCAGAGCCTTCCCTGTCCCTTTAATGCGAACCACCGCCGCATCCGAACCAGGGCAGACCACGGTGTTTGTTCCTACCATATAATCATATTGTTGATAGACCCAACGTTTGCTTGCAATGGTTGGTGAGGCTAGCAATTGGAGTAATGCGTCTGTGCCGTCTGTAAGATCAGGCAATGCGTCGAGATTTAAGGCTTGCAACACTTCTTGGTACTGTGGCGGTGCCGATGGTCTTTCATATCGTGGTGCACCTTCGGCAATCGCATCAGCTGGAATTTCCGCGACAATTTGGTCTCCTTCTCGAATTCGCAGCATTCCGTCATCTGTCACTTTCCCCACTACTGCGGCATCAATTCCCCATTTTTGACAGACGGCAAGAACAGCCTGCTCCTTGCCTGGTTGTGCGACTAACAACATTCGTTCTTGGGACTCAGACAGGAGAATTTCATACGGCGTCATATTATGCTCACGACGAGGTACCTTGCCCACGTCAAGCTCAATTCCTGTTCCTGAACGAGAAGCCATTTCACAAGAGGAACTTGTCAGTCCTGCTGCACCCATATCCTGAATGCCGACGAGGAGGTCCTGTTCTAAAAATTCAAGGCATGCTTCAAGTAAGAGCTTTTCCAAAAAAGGGTCGCCAACTTGAACATTAGGGCGTTTTTTCTCTGACGCATCATCAAAGCTATCCGAAGCCATGGTTGCCCCATGAATGCCATCTCGACCCGTCTTTGCCCCAATATATAACACCTGATTCCCCACACCTTTTGCCAGGCCACGCAAGAGTCGATCTTTTTTCACAATACCAAGGCAAAATACATTGACCAGTGGATTTTTTGAATAGATATCATTAAAGGTAATTTCGCCACCGATGGTTGGCACCCCGATACAATTGCCATACCAAGATATACCCGATACGACCCCCTTTAGGAGATGGGTATTTTGTGGAGAGTCTAATTCACCAAATCGAAGAGAATTTAACAGAGCAATGGGTCGTGCACCCATGGTGAAAATATCTCGCAGAATGCCTCCCACTCCGGTTGCGGCGCCTTGAAATGGTTCGATGAATGAGGGATGGTTATGGGATTCCATTTTGAATACCGCAGCAAACCCATCTCCAATATCAACGGCTCCGGCATTCTCTCCAGGTCCCTGAACAACTTGAGGGCCTTCGGTGGGAAATCTCTTTAAATGCACTCGAGAGCTTTTATAACTGCAATGCTCACTCCACATGACCGAAAAGACACCAAGCTCAGTTAAATTTGGTTCTCTGCCTAGGTGTGTTAAAATTTTTTGATACTCATCTTCTGACAATCCATGTTGTTGGATGAGTTGTGGAGTGATGGTAGTAGAGGGCAAAGTGTTCGTGTCTTTGTTTAATGATTAAAATTAGATGTTAGGAAGATTTACGGCATAATTTGAAGAGATTTCAGATAGGACAGGAATCTTTCATTGAAGGCATTTTATCAATGTCTAAGAAAAGATTGCGCTGAAAAGAAACTACCATAACTCAGTTTAATCTGTCCTCTGAGGTTGTTCCGATGAAGACATTCGCAATGGCAAATGGTCGGTGACATAGGAGGCATACCGTAGCGCGGTATAAATTTGCTCTCGAGTTATTTGAAAAATCTCTTGGACGTCTTCGAAGGATTTTCCTGTGCTTAACATGCCTACGATGGTCGCTACATCGATGGATATTCCTGAGGGGCAGGGTTTTCCTCCACAAATTTCAGGACTCATGGTAATGCCAGGGAAGACTTCCATGTTTATCCTAAAATTTCCAAGGGGCGTATGAAGATCTTTTTATTTTGCAGGTAGAGGTATCTGCCCAATCAAACTTGTCAACATAGACTCAAATATGAGCCGCCCATCCTGATTGCTAAAAATGGGTTCTGCGCAACGTTCAGGATGCGGCATCAGTCCGAGAACATTACCCTGGGCATTCTGAATGCCTGCGATATTGTCAATTGAACCATTCGGGTTTGAACTTGGAGTGACTATGCCGTCTCTGTCGCAATAGCGAAACACGATCTGGGCATTGGCTTGAAGCGCAGATAAGTCAACCGGGTTGGTGAAATAATTTCCATCTGCATGTGCGATTGGTAGTTTAAGAACCTTCCCTACTTCACAAGATTTTGTAAAAGGCGTATTGGCATTTTCCACACGGATATATGTCTCTTTGCAAATAAAGGATAACTCCGTATTACGTAACATCGCACCAGGCAATAGGCCCGTTTCTAACAAAATCTGAAAACCGTTACAGATTCCTAAAACAAGCCCTCCTTGATTGGCAAACTGAATAACAGCTTCCATAATGGGGGAAAAGCGAGCAATGGAACCCGTACGAAGATAATCTCCATAGGAAAAGCCCCCAGGGAGGAGAATGGCATCCATTCCCTGCACCGAGGTCTCTTGGTGCCAAATGAGATGTGACGATTGTCCCATGACGACCGAAACCACATAATCACAGTCTCGGTCACAATTTGATCCTGGGAAAACGATAATCCCTATATTCAATGAATCACATCCATATTCGAAAAGAAGGCTATTAGATTTCTAGAAAAAAACGGTCGATTAGTTCTCGATGATTTCATATCGGAAATCTTCAATAACCGTATTGGCGAGTAATTTTTGACACATCGTATTAATGGTTTTCTCAGCAGAATCTTTTTTCATTTCTTGGAGGTCCACTTCCAAAAACTTTCCCATACGAACATCCTGCACACCTTCAAACCCGAGGGTCTGCAGTGATTGTTGAATAGCCCGACCCTGTGGATCATGAATACCGTTTTTCAGGGTGATATATATTTTGGCTTTCATGATAAGTTCGTTAGGTTACTCACACACGCGCTTGAGCACTTCTTGATAGGTTTCTTCAATTCGACCTAAGTCTTTCCGAAATCGATCTTTGTCCATCCGCTCTCCTGTTTGCATATCCCAAAAACGACACGTGTCAGGGGAGATCTCATCGGCTAAAATAATTTGTCCATTCCAAAGTCCAAATTCTAACTTAAAATCAACAAGCATCATTCCCCGCTTTTGAAAAAACGGTAGGAGGACTTCGTTTATTTTAATGGCTTGATTTCGTAATTCTAGCACCTGGGATGGGGTGGCTAATTTCAGTAAACGAATATGGTCCTCGGTTATTAAGGGGTCTCCTAAGGAATCATCTTTATAGAAAAATTCGACTAATGGAGGGTCAATGCGCATTCCCTCTTCCAGTGCCAATCGTTTAATAATACTGCCAGTCGCACGATTTCGTACCACGACTTCTATTAATATGATGTTGACGCGTCTGGCTAACATTTCTCGATCATTGATTTGTTGAATGAAATGACTTGGAATCCCCGCCTCTGCTAATTCTTGAAAGAGTCGTGTTGAAATTTTATTATTCACGACTCCCTTCTCAAGAATGGTTCCACGCTTTTCCGCATTAAATGCGGTCGCATCGTCTTTGAAGTATTGGATGACTTCGTCTTCTTTCTCTGTAAGAAATATCTTTTTTGCTTTCCCTTCGTAGAGCATTTCGCCTTTTTCCATCATCTCATCCTTTACGTGAAGATTTCCCCAATGGTGTTTTAGCGGAAGACTTTGTCTTTACAGAGTTTCCCATTTTTCCAAACACTCGCCTAAATATCTGTTTCTGATGCTGCACATATGCTTTGGGATTAAAACAGGTGGCTATTTCTTTTGTCGATAAATACTTCAAGATAAATGGGTCTTGTTCGATACAAGCTTGAAAATTTCCCTTGTTCTTCCATGCCGCCATGGCATGCTGTTGGACTTGTTCATAGGCCGTTTTCCTGATGGCGCCTTTATGGATAAGAGCCAACAAAAGTCGTTGAGAATAAATGAGGCCCCCGGTATGATTCAGCGTTTTCTGCATTTGCTCGGGATAGACCACCAATTTAGAGAGAACTTTCGTTAACCGGACCAACATGTAATCCAATAATATTGTGCTATCGGGAATGATAATTCGCTCAACCGAGGAGTGACTGATATCTCGTTCATGCCAGAGGGCCACATTTTCCATAGCCGCAAGACTATTACTACGAATGACTCGGGCTAGGCCACAAAGGTTTTCGGATGCGATAGGATTACGTTTATGCGGCATGGCCGAGGAGCCTTTTTGCCCTGGCTCAAAATATTCTTCCGCCTCTAAGACCTCGGTGCGTTGCAAATGCCTAATTTCAGTCGCGACTTTTTCGATACTAGCTGCAATGAGTGCGAGGGCCGAGAGGAACGCTGCATGGCGGTCACGTTGAATGATTTGATTGGAAATTGGTGCAGGCTTTAATCCCAATTGTTCACAAACTGTTTTTTCAATGGCAGGAGAGAGATGTGCAAATGTTCCCATCGCACCCGATAATTTTCCGACGGCAATATCAGTAATGGCAGCCTTGAGACGCTGCTGTTGCCGCTCAAACTCCTGATACCAAATGGCCACTTTCCACCCAAATGTGATGGGTTCCCCATGAATGCCATGTGACCGTCCAACTGTCATCGTTTCTTGGTTGCTTAATGCCAAATCTTTTAGCGAGAGGAGTAAGGCTTCAAGATCTTGCATAAGCAAGCCTGAAGCTTCAACCATCTGTAAGGCTAAGGCCGTATCTAATATATCCGATGAGGTCAGTCCAGCATGAAGGAAACGAGCGTCTTTTCCTGCCTGTTCAGCAATGGACTCTAAAAATGCAATGACATCATGCTTGGTGACCTGTTCAATCGCGGCAATTCTGGCAGGATTGACTGACACTTTTCTTCGAACGCGTTTGGCAATTCCGCGAGGAACATCGCCCATCTGTTCCATGGCTTGGCAGACGGCTAATTCCACCTCTAGCCAACATTCATATTTTCGTTGCTGGGTCCAAATAGCACCCATTTGAGGGCGCGTGTAACGATCAATCATAGGGCAATGGGTATGAAGAGGTAGGGTTAGATTTGGTTATTTCTGTTTTGAGCTGTCGATGTTTTTCGCTGCTGCCGTTTCTCAAATAATTGTTCTTCGTCACGAAGAATATGATCTAAGATGCCGTTGACAAATTTTTGCGCCTCATCATCGGCAAAACGCTTGGCAAGTTCAATAGCTTCATTGATCGTGACGACAGCGGGGATATCCGGTTCCCATAATAATTCATATATTGCACATCGCAGAATATTGCGATCGACCACTGGCATTCGTGAAATTGACCAATCAACCGCAAATTTCTGAATGAGGTGATCAATACCTGTCTGATGATTTTTTACCCCCTGAAAAATGCGAGTGGCGAAATCTTGAACATTGGCTGATGCCGTTTGATGCTCTGCCCAAAAATCTTCTTCCCAACCCACGTTCTTCGCTTGAAATTCCAGTTGGAAAAGTAATTGCAACGCAAGCTGCCTCGCGAGTCTTCGGGAGGTCCTTCCAGTCTTAGGCAAAGGGGGCGGAGGAATATCTGCAGGATTTGCCATAATCATAAGTTGGATATTAACGTAAAAATCCAGATTGCCGGGTGTGGGACTTTTGTATTTGCTCCAAGAGGGAAACCATTTCTACCGCAGTGCGAGCGGCTTCGGCTCCTTTATTTCTTTCTGACGATTCCGAACGTTCCATGGCCTGATCAACCGTATTGGTAGTGAGTACACCGAAAACAATTGGAATGCCGGTATCGAGAGAGACTCTTCCAATCCCGTGACTTGCCTGTTCACTGATGTATTCAAAATGAGCGGTCTCGCCTCGTATCACAGCGCCTAAACAAATGACGGCATCCACTTGTTGTGACTGGGCCAATGCTTTTGCTGCTAAGGGCAGTTCAAACGCTCCAGGAACACGAGCAACGTGAATGTGATCGGTAGGGATTCCCAATTGTTCTAATGCTTCTAGTGCCCCAACCTCTAACCGGCTGGTGATGGGTTCATTGAATTTACTCACAACAATCCCAATGGAACAATCTTTTCCCTGAAGATTTCCTTCAAAAACGTTCATACTGTTTGGTGAATCCGTAGAGACCTTGTTTTGGTAGAAAACACGCGATAGCAGTGTGTACCACTTGCTTCAGGGAACTTCAAGCCCCCTTTTACACATTATTGAGGAGATGACCTAATTTGGCTTTTTTTGTGCGTAAATAATGAACGTTGGATTCCTGCGGTGTGATCTCAATGGGGACTCTTTCCACCACTTTTAACCCATAGCCCTCAATCCCAACAATTTTTCGAGGATTATTGGTAATTAACCGAATATTTTTCAAACCTAAATTCACCAAGATTTGGGCACCAATTCCATAATCCCGCAAATCGGGCTTAAACCCCAATTGCAGATTCGCTTCAACCGTGTCACTACCTTGATCTTGAAGATGATACGCTTTGATTTTATTGGTCAAACCAATGCCACGTCCCTCCTGATTAAGATAGAGGAGAACCCCTTTTCCTTCCTGTTCAATCAGAGCCATGGCATGATGAAGTTGTTCTCGGCAATCACATCGCAATGATCCCAGGACATCAGCCGTTAGACATCCTGAATGGACACGAACCAAAGCAGGATTTTCATCAATAGCCCCCTTCACCAAAGCAATATGGGTGCCGGTATCCAATTCATTTTCAAATACAACTGCTTCAAATTGTCCGAAATTTGTAGGAAGATTGGCTCGAACCATTTCCTTAACAAATGTTTCTTGATGTAAGCGATGCTGAATCAGATCTTTCACAGTAATAATTTTCAATTGATGCTGCTTGGCAAAATCCAGGAGATGTGGAACTCGAGCCATTGTTCCATCATCGTTCATAATTTCACAGATGACTGCAGCCGGAGACAAGCCAGCTAATTTGGCTAAATCGACGGATCCCTCAGTTTGCCCAGCTCGTCTCAGAACACCACCTTTATGAGCTTTGAGGGGAAAAACATGCCCTGGACGAGCAAAGTCATGTGCCTGAGCCTCAGCATTTACGGCCAGTTTAATGGTGGTTGCTCGGTCGGCAGCGGATATTCCAGTGGTGATGCCCTTGGCAGCATCAATTGAGACAGTAAACGCTGTTCCAAAAGTCGCGGTATTTTCTTGAGCTTGGGGAGGAAGTTTAAGTTCGTCTACCCGTTCCGGTGTGAGAGCAAGACATATGAGGCCGCGCCCAAATTTTGCCATAAAATTAATGGCATCTGGAGTAACCAGCTCAGCAGCCAATACCAAATCACCCTCATTTTCTCGATCCTCATCATCTACCAAAATGATACATTTCCCAGCCCGAATATCATCTAAGGCTTCAGAGATCGTGTGAAATTGAGAAGTTGGTGGTGCCACAGCGTTATTGCTCATACGTATATTACCCCATAGTGCTTGATCTTGGTTTTCCTCATCTTAGGCTTGGGAAGATGCCTTGGGAGGAAAAAACCAAGTTGAACGTTGTACTATCATAACACTAATGACTGCCAATGCTGAAACACAGCCCAGAACTAAAAACCCTGAGGAAAATGTTCCAGTAAATTCTTTTAACCATCCAAATCCCGTGGGTAAGAAAAACCCACCAACGCCACCAGCTGCACCAATTAAGCCCGAGGCCGTTCCCATGATTCCCCTGAATCGACAGGAAACAAGTTGAAAGACCACTCCATTTCCAAAACCTAAGCACATCATTATCCCAAATACTAGTGCCAAAGCCCAGGCAATAGTGGCTAATTTCCCTAAGGCAAAGCACAGAATCATGACTAATAAAAAGATCCCCCGCAAAAGCAATAACCCACAAAAACGATCTGCGAGAAATCCTCCTAAGGGACGCGCGGCACTTCCGGCCATCGCCGCAAGAGCGGTCATTGAACCAGCCGTGACCATATCCATATGAAATTGGTCATGAAAATAAATGGGAAGGTAACTTGAAAGGCCTACGAATCCCCCGAAAGTCACTCCATAAAGGCCACATAACCAAAGCATTGATTTATGTTGTAAACCCTGTGAGAGAAATGAGAAGTATGGCTGTGTTGGCTTTTGCGAAGAATTTGGGGCAGGGGCTGGTTTCACCAACCAGAAAAATAGGCCTCCAGTGGCTAGCACCGGAATGAGCATGAGAGCAAAAACTTGATGCCACCCAAACACGGCCGCTAGACGAGGAGCAAAGAAAGAAGCCAAAAGCACACCGCTATTACCTATAGCGGCAATACCCATAGCTAACCCTTGATGGGCCGGAGGATAGGCCTGGCTGGCTAACGGCAAGGCTATGGCGAAGCTGGCACCGGCAATTCCCAGGGTAAACCCAACAACTAAAATTTCTCCAAAGCTGCTTCCCCATTGCCACCCAAGAAAAAGTGCCACGCTTTCAAGGGCTAAAATTGCAAGACCTACAGTTTTTGCACCGACCCAATCCCCTAGCGGTCCAACCACAATGCGAAGTAAGGAACCTCCCAGCAAGGGAATTCCAACCAAAAGACCCTTCTCAAATGGAGAAAGGCCGAATTCTTCGGAAATGGGGATACTCAAGGCTCCGATTAGTAGCCACACGACAAAGCTCACTTCAAAATGCAGCCACGCTCCCAGTAAACTTGGCCAATGACCGGAACGAAGAGCCTGATACCCTTCTCTTAACATGGGTGACTCAACATTGGAGTCTTATCTTCCGCTCAACCATTTAAAAGTCCTTAATTTCATAGAGATTAATTACCTTTTTACCATAAAAATTTTAGTGTTTAAGGACAGTTGAATACAAAAGGCCGAGTGTTACTTATCCAAAAGGATGCTTTATTATAGTGGCTTGGTTTATAAAAGAATTTGGTCATACGCATCAAATTCATTACAATAAACATAAGGCGATGACTAAAAAATAAAGCCTGATTGCCAATACAGATGCGTATAAAACCCTCACAAAAAATCAAATCTGAAGTGATCGATGTGGAAGCTCATCCCTCAGATTTAGCCGATTCTTCAGATGAAATTAGCGCACTCACCGGGGAATTATTGCCGGTTGAACCCTCAAGTGATGAAGATCAAAAAGAGGTCAAGCAAGAGGGTACTAAGGATGAAGCCACCTGGGAAAGTCTCTCCACTGCTCTCACTCCAACCACGACGTTAAGCCGCTATCTTGCGGAAGTCAGAAGATATCCCTTTCTCTCTAAGGAGGAAGAACTTCAACTCTTTCATGAATATCAGCAACTTGGTACACGCGAAGCAGCCGTTAAGCTTATCTTAGCTAACCTACGTGTGAGCGTAAAAATCGCTTCCGAATATGGTCTTGCCGGTCTTGATCAAATGGATCTTATTCAAGAAGGAAACGTTGGACTTCTTCAGGCCATGAAGAAATTTGACCCTACCAAAAATGTCCGATTCTATGCATATGCTGCTTGGTGGGTACGAGCATTTGTGTTGCGTTACCTCTTGAATAACTTCCGCTTAGTCAAAATTGGGACTACACAAGAACAGCGTCGTTTGTTCTATAACCTGGGCAAAGAAAAAGCTAAGCTTGAACGACAGGGTTATGTCCCAGATCCCAAATTATTAGCTGATCGCCTCAATGTTCGCGAACGAGATGTGGTTGAAATGGGCCAACGATTGGGTAGCTGGGAACTATCCTTGGACCAACCAATGACTGAAGACGGAGAAGGTACATTTCACGATTTATTGCCTGCCGTCCAAACACCAGTGGATGATCAATTAGGCAATACACAACTTCGGCTCCTTTTTCGCAAAAAACTTGCTGAATTTGCCAAATCTCTAACAGAACGCGAAGAGGATATCCTCAGGAACCGGATGCTCTCAGAAACCCCTGTAACCTTAGAGGATTTAGGGAAAAAGTATTCTATTACAAAAGAGAGGAGCCGACAAATTGAGGCAAATATCATTAAAAAACTACGCGATTTTATGAAAAATGAAATCCATGATTTTGAATTGCTAAAAAAATGAAAATACGTATATCATCTTAGTTGCTTGGTGCGAAATTATCATTCCTCCCATTAAAACTCGGGCAAAATTCTCCTCCAACCCCTCTTGACTTCAATTGAACGAGACTTATCTTGTTTCCCAGTCAGAGAAATCGTACATCAATATCAGCTAACCCTAAAGGTTGGTAGTCAAAAAGAGATTTAGCCTTTTCAGATTTTTTCATTAATCAAGCCGCAAACCATTGAAGGAGGTAAGCATGGCAGCCACGAAAGAAAAAAAAGAAACACCAGCCGGAAGCAGTGCCAAAGGGTTTCGTCCCCTTGGAGATCGAGTCTTTGTCACCTATACCGAAGAATTAGAACGGACAGCGGGAGGCATTTATGTGCCTGATTCAGCTCGTGAGAAACCCCAACGTGGAACGATTGAAGCCGCAGGAGCCGATGTCGAAAATGTGAAGGTTGGCGACCAAGTGCTATTTGATAAGTATTCAGGCACCAAAATCAAAATTGAAAATGATGATTGTTTAATTTTGAAGGAAGAAGATATTTTGGGTGTGTTTGAAAACTAATCCTGCCAATAAATGCTAAAAATAATTTACTCAATATCCATTTACAGATTTCAGATGATTTCCAAGGAGGAGATGTATGGCTAAGCAGTTACAATACAGTGAACATGCGCGAAGTTCGATTCTTGCCGGCGTCAATAAATTGGCCAATGCCGTGAAGGCGACCTTAGGACCAAAAGGGCGCAATGCCATTTTGGATAAAAAATTTGGTGCACCAACCATCACGAAAGACGGCGTGACCGTGGCCAAAGAAATTGAATTGGCCGATGCGTATGAAAATATGGGCGCTCAGCTCGTAAAGGAAGTTGCCAGTAAGACCAGTGATGTGGCTGGTGACGGAACCACGACGGCAACAGTGTTGGCTCAAGCCATCTATCGTGAAGGAGTTCGAAATATCACGGCTGGTGGTAACCCCATGGAAATCAAACGAGGCATCGACAAAGCCGTTGAATTGGTCATTGAAGAACTGAAAAAAGTCTCCAGACCCTGCCAGTCGAAAAAAGAAATTTCCCAAATTGGTTCTATTTCCGCTAACAACGACCATACCATTGGTGACCTCATTGCTGAAGCCATGGACAAAGTGGGCAAAGATGGTGTGATCACCGTCGAAGAAGCCAAGTCCATGTCGACCTCGTTGGATGTGGTCGAAGGCATGCAGTTTGACCGTGGATACATCTCCCCTTATTTTGTGACCAATGCTGATCGCATGGAATGCACGATGGAAGATCCGTTTATTATTATTGTTGAGAAGAAAGTCAGTGCCATGAAGGACTTGCTTCCAATCTTGGAGCAAGTGGCCAAAATGGGCAAGCCACTTGTGATCATTGCGGAAGATGTCGACGGTGAAGCCTTGGCCACCTTGGTCGTCAATAAATTACGTGGGACCTTGAATGTCGCGGCTGTCAAAGCCCCAGGCTTTGGTGATCGACGAAAGGCCATGTTAGAAGATGTTGCGACCTTGACCGGCGGCCAAGTAATTTCTGAAGAAGTTGGCTTAAAGCTTGAAACCGTGAAATTGACTGATTTAGGACGAGCCAAACGAGTCAATATCGACAAAGACAACACCACGATCGTGGAAGGTGCTGGGGATCCCAAGCGGATTGAAGGGCGTGTCAAGAACATTAAGGCTCAGGTTGAAGAAACCACGTCCGAATATGATCGGGAAAAATTGCAAGAACGATTGGCGAAAATGGTTGGTGGTGTGGCCGTCATTAACGTCGGTGCCGCCACTGAAATCGAAATGAAAGAAAAGAAAGCACGTGTGGAAGACGCGTTGCATGCAACAAAAGCAGCAGTTGAAGAAGGCATTGTGCCAGGTGGTGGTGTCGCCTTGCTTCGCTGTATCCCAGCTTTAGAGAACGTCAAGGCCCACCATGATCAACAGGTAGGCGTGGATATTGTTCGGCGAGCCCTGGAAGAGCCCATTCGTCAAATCTCCATCAATGCAGGAGCGGAAGGTTCTATCATTGTCGAGAAAGTCCGAGCCGAAAGTGGCAACCGAGGCTACAATGCTGGCACTGGCGAATACGTGGATATGGTCGAAGCTGGTGTGATCGATCCTACCAAAGTGGCTCGATGCGCCCTACAAAATGCCGCGAGTGTGTCAGGCCTTATGTTGACCACTGAAGTCATGATCACAGACATTCCTGAAGAAACGAAGGCTGCTCCTGGTGGTGGCCACGATCACGGAGGAATGGGCGGCATGGGTGGAATGGGCGGAATGGGCGGAATGATGTAATTTTTCTGCTCTTAATAAGTGAAGAGAGAAATGAAAAACCTGGAGGGACTTCCCTCCAGGTTTTTTTTTGCCTATAAAGTGATCTCCAAAATGACGAGTCCTATATAATTAAAAGAACTTTTTCTTATCCAATTCGAGCTTTTTATTTTATGCGATTAATTTGTTTCCTCGCTTTTTTGTTCATGGTGAGTTGTGCCCCAACTCTCAACTGGGTCCCTGATTCCTCACCAATAGCCTCGTGCCAACCAGATAGGCTTTTAGAATGGAGTGACTTTTCTCCAAAAGTTCCACAAGACCAGCGAGGTGCCGAAACAGCCATACGTTTTCTGCCGTATCCCACTCACCATCGATTAGCAATGGCTCTTGATCATGAACATTCTTGGGTAAGACCCGAATTTATAGATCCTGCGAATGTATCTCTCTGGCGCGTGTCTCAACATCTTCTCGCTCACGAACAATTACATTTTCTGATTAGTTGTTTAGCGGTCCGACAGGCGAATCTCTCAATGACCCAAGACGATAATTTATGGAAAATGTTGGAATTAACTAAATCTGTCGCACAACGATTAAATTTGCAGTATGATAGTGATACCAATCACGGCTTGGATCTAGATGCCCAAGAATCTTGGGAATTGGAAGTCATGAGGCAATTTCAAGAACTTGGGAATTCCGCTTTTCCTTTTAAGAAAAACAAAGCCAAGAAGTTTTGACAGGCTCTTTCTTGACTATGGTATAAGTGAAAGGTAGCGTTGAAAATAAGTTCATATTCTTCTTTCACTTTTAGGATGAAAAGTAGGTTCACATGAAAGATTCTCCGCAAACAGCTCTATTAGAAATTGAGCCAAATTCCCGTTTCTACATAAGTTTGTTTATAGGAATTTTCTTTATCAGTGCAATTTTCCTTACCGCGGGTCTTTCAAGGGCTGCCGAATCGCAATCCCGGACAGAATCTAATTGCACAATTGGGATGGCAAAAGGAGAGAAAAAGGCTGAATGCAACGTTCCAATCCTGAGTGGATGTACCGTGGCGCAATTTCCTGGCTATGATGAGCCCTGGGCAGAAGCAAGTAAAGGCGGGGCAACCTCTTGTAAATTTGACCCAGAAAAAACTAATTGGAAAACTTCTATAGTCGGCACCTGTGAAGCCTGCAAGACAGAACAATGTACCGGTAGATTTACAGTCATGTTTAATTGTGCAGATAATGTCCCCTCCGCAAGCCCCGCTTTTCCTCAACAATAATAGTCCTGATCAATACTCTTCAAAGGGGACCACCACATGTCCTCTTCATCGCAACTTGTTAGTGAGATAAAAAAACAATCTCAGCTATTGGGATTTGATGCGGTGGGTATTGCTCGAGTTCGACCTCTCAGTCCCCTCAATGAATCTCACGCCTCATCCTTCACCAATAGACTTTGGCAACGGTTAACCTATTGGCTGAGCCAACGATTCCATGGAACGATGGCCTGGATGGAACGAGATCCTAAACGGCGATCAGATCCCTCAAAAGTCCTTCAAGGTTGCCAATCAATAATTGTAGTTGGAATGAACTATTTTACGGAGCATGATCCGCTTGAAATTCAGCAAACTGGACGAATTGCTCGCTATGCATGGGGAAAAGATTATCATGATCTGATGAAAAATAGACTCAAACAATTAGAGCAATATATTCACGGCTTGGCCCCTGAGGCTCAAACACTAAGTTATGTCGATACGGGACCCATTATGGAAAAGGCCTGGGCCCAAGAAGCTGGAATTGGCTGGATTGGTAAACACTCCAACCTTGTCTCCACCGAGTATGGTTCCTGGTTATTATTGGGGGAAATTCTTACCACCCTGGACATGGAGCCAGATGAGCCAGCCCTCGACCTTTGTGAGTCGTGTGCATTGTGTATTCAAGCTTGTCCAACTGGTGCCATTGTTGAACCCTATCAAGTAGATGCGGAGCGCTGTATATCGTATCTCACAATTGAATATCGTGGCCAATTAACAGACATCGCTCCTGAGCTTCGAAAAAGAATAGGGAATCGCATTTTTGGTTGTGATGATTGTTTAGATATTTGCCCCTTTAATATCAATGCCAAACCAACCTCTGAACCTCATTTTCAACCTTTACCATGGACACTTGATCCTCAGCTATCTCAGTTAGTCAACTTATCCGAAGATGAATTTAAATCCATGACGAAAGGAAGCCCCACTCGACGACCAAAATACGAGGGATTTATTCGCAACACTGAAATTGCGCTTCATAACCAAGAATCCTCTTCTACTGCAATTCAATAATCGTGACCCCATCCCCTCCTTCTGTCTGATCCCCCGTACGATAACTTTTCGTATAGGGCGACGATTGGCAAAGTTTGTGTATTCCTGCTTTTAATGCACCTGATCCCCGCCCATGAATGATTTTTACAAATTTGGCTTGATCCAAAAGCGCTTGATCTAAGGCGGCAGTAGTCATCTCTATGGCGGCCTCTAACCGCACACCTCGAAGATCATGTTCTTGTTGATACACGCCACGGTTTATTGCAGGGTGAGTAGCCAGTGGAGACAGAGCAGGCAGGCCTCGTCTAGCTTGAGATGTCAAATTGCCCTTTGAGTCTGATGGTGAAACTACTCGCAGGGCTGAAGGAGCGACCTTAAATGTCTGTGACCCGACAAGAATTGATATGTGTTTTTTCCCCTCAGGATCTTCTTTCAAAATACCTATTGTGCCAAACTCACCAATTTCAACATGATCGCCTGCCTTTGGAGTTTTACTGAAGGATCGATCATCTAGGCCTATTTGTTCTTTCATATGTTGGTCGATTGAAGCCAGAGAACGCCGTTTAGCTTGTACTTCAGAGGGGTTTTTCTCTTTTTTGAGAGTTTCAACAATCTGGTTAACCTGGCGCTGTGCCTTGGAAAACTCTTGTTGCCATTTGTGACGATTTCGTTGACGTAATTCTTTTTCCTGTGTAGCCATTTGCTCACGAAGGAGATTGGCTTCTTTAAATAATTTTTGGGCTTCTTCATGATGCTTATGTGTAAGGGTTCGCTCATCTTCCAATTGAGTATATGTTTTTTGAAGGCGTTGAAACACTTCATCAAGATCTTGATCTTCTCGTTGAATTAAGTCATGGGCAAATTGAAGAATTTCCGGTTCTAACCCTAACCGACTGGCAATATCCAAAGCCGAGGAACCACCTGGAATTCCATCAATTAAGCGAAAGGTTGGGGAAAGACTTTTAAGATCAAATTCTTGGCTGGCATTGCGTACCTTCGGATTTCGAAAGGGAAGTGTTTTTAAAGAGGGATAGTGGGTGGTCACAATATTAATACATCCTAAATCGCTCAAACGACGTAAGAGAGCTTCCGCCAAAGCAGCTCCTTCAATAGGATCCGTTGAACTGCCAATTTCATCCAGTAGAATCAAAGACGAGTGTAATGAATTCTTTTCCTCTGATTGAAGATCTTTGAGTAAGGCAATGAGAGAGAGGATATGTCCTGAGAAGCTAGAAAGATCTCGATTTAAATCCTGAGTGTCCCCAATATCTGCATACACGCGATTAAAAAACATCATTTCTGAATGGGGTGCGCATGGGGGAAGAAGACCGACCTTCACCATAAGAGCAATCAACCCCATAAGTTTGAGGGTGACGGTTTTCCCACCGGCATTTGGCCCGGAAATAATTAAGGTATGAATCTCTTTATCAAGATGGATAGTATTAGCCACCACATGGTCTTTATGTAAGACTAAAAGTGGATGTTTGGCCTGATGAAGATGCAATAAATGTTGTTGATTTAGATGAACTGGGCATCCATCTATTTTCCTACTAAACCGCGCCTTCGCGACCAAAGAATCTAATTCTGCCAGACTTTGAATATTCGTTTTAATAGGAGCAATATTCTCTGTCACTGAGTTAGAAAGATCTTGGAGGATTCGACGAGTTTCTTGGGCTATCTCAATGTCAACGAATTTAATGGCATTATTTAACTCAATTAAATTTCGTGGTTCGATAAAAACGGTAGCGCCACTACTTGAGACATCATGAATAATGCCGTCAACTTCATGTTGTCGTTCCGCTTTGACGGGTATCACATAACGATTTTCCCGTTCCGCAAAATACTGCCCTTGCAATCGTTCTGCATATTGCTGCGAAGACACCATATGTTCTAATCGTCTTCGCATGCCTTGACGTAGATTCTGACTTTTTTGAGTGAGTTGATGTAAAAGAGGACTTGCTCCTTCGCGAATTTCTCCCTGAGGATCCACACATTGATCAATCATTTGTCTGACCCAAGAGATCTCCTCAATATGACTGGCTCGAATAGATACGGTTGGACAAAGATCATGATGTCCTTCTAACCAACGTTTAGCCTTTTGACTCATGGACAACACAAGAGAGATATCCCTCAAATCTAAGCCTTCCAAAAACCCGGCTTTGGCGGCCCGACCAAGTTGCGGACGAATATCGGGAAAATTCAAAGGCGAGAGAGGAGAGCTTCCTACAAGCGTTTGAACCATTTCAAATGTTTCTTGTTGTTGCAATCGAGCCTGTTCAACATGTTCGGCAAACGGGAGGATTCGACAGAGTTCCGCACCCATACTTGACGCGGCTTCATGCGCCACGGCATCAAGTAACTCATGCCATTCCAGAACCTTCTCTGACTGTTGCGCTAACAAAGATTTGTACATAGGACAGAAGTGTAAAAATAGGGGCAGACGTGTGGCAAGTACCAGGGAAGCACCTGGAACTCATGGAGTCTCCTTTGATGGAGAAGGTTTGGTGAGGAACTACGACTGAAGAATGAGAAGCTTTATGAAAAGAATAGGGCAATAAGGCCTATTTTTCTATGGTTTCCACGGAGGCTTTGAGGTCTTCTATAGCCTTTTGAATATTTTCCTTAACATCTTGCCATGCCGTTTCACTATTATCTCTTAGCTTTTCGATACGGGGGATCAAAGTGTCCCGTTGTTTTTTTAAGCCATCCAATTGAGATTGCAGTTTCGCCCGAGTTTTTTCTTGTAAGGCCAAGCTTTGTTCTCGTAGTTTTTGAATTTGCCCATCCAAATCAGTAATTTGTTTTTGGAGGTTTTCATTAGAAGATGCATCGTTTTTATTGGCCGTGGGGGTAGCCGCTTTTTTACTCGACAACTCTTCAGCTGCTGTGGAGAGAATGGGAAATCCCAAGCACAGACAAGTAAGGCACAATCCCAAACCTAATCGACAGACAACTTTTACCAATTTTTCTGTCATGCAAATACCTCCATTTCTGTAATAAACAGTACCACAGCCCTGCATTCTTGCCCAGAAGCTGTGGCTGCTATTGAACGTGTCGATCTCAACAATACTTGCCCCATGGCCTGAAGTTCCTTAAAATGCCAGCCTTTTTGAGGACATAACCATGACACATGAAGATGCTCGGGCTTATCTTAATTATTTATTGACTCTTAATCTTCGCCAAGAAGAAGCCTTTGGGCCTTTGGCCTTGGCGTTTGTCAAAGAAAACGACCTGAGCCAACTAGGCCTTCTTCCCGAAGAACAATTTAATTTATTAATGGCCACGGCCACTATCTTTTCTGCCGAGCCAAAACGATACACCATGAAGTTAGAATTACTGCAAAAAGCTCGCCAACTACTAACCAGTACAAGATACGATAATCCTGAATTAAGCCAAGACCTTGAGCATTTAATTAAAAAGACCCAAAGTGACCTTCAGCGATATAGCGAGGCCATGAAGGTTCCTCGCCCCCAGGCCTTGGATCGACAAAGTTTAATCGTGGAAACGGACTTTCCGGAATATTATTTAGAAGTTGCTCAAAAACGGGCTTCTTCCTATTACCAAGAGAAATATCGGTTGACCAAGGAGGCAAAAACTGCCCAGCATTTTGGAGGAGCCCCGAAAAAGTTCGAACCTGAAAACCCATCAATTCATAAAGAGTTCCCCGGAGCCTGCGCACCGTTCATGAATGCTAGGACGAACGCTTTTCATTTGCTCCTGCCATTTGATTTGAAAATAAGTCGGAGCCCAGAAGACCCGTTAGAAGGTGGCATTCGAATTTTTTATGGCAAAATGGGATATTCCTACCCATTACGATATGAGATGGGGAAATTATGCAGTTACCATGATGGCCAGGTCTTAGATGTTGACCTCCAAGACCCCAATCTTATTTTTGTTTCTGTTTCTGCCATAAAAGATCCAGATTTCCCCCTGCACCCTTCGGAAAGCAACCCTTCTCTTCCACCAGAGTTAGCCTATCCGATGGCTATCTTAGAGCACACCGGGAGTTTAGGTCCTTTTATCCAAGTGAGTTGTAATGTCAAAGTTTGGTTTGATGCCGCCATCGTGTCCCTCCTCATTCAGGGGGCACCCGATCTTGCCGAGTATGGGCTTCAGGGTGGAGCAGGATTGATGACCCGGTCCTATGCTTCGGATAAAATTGAATCTTATGTAGAAAACCTCTCTCAGCCATGGCAAGAAGGTTTAAGCTTTAATTTTGTTAATCTGCATTTAGCGCTTAATCCTGGCAGTGATAGCGCAACCATCCCAAGTGGTACTCCTATTTTTTCGGTATTTCCGGTTTTGAACCGACAATGTTATCGATATATCGATCGTCGCACGATAGATCAACCTTCCTAAAAAACGTTCCTTCGAATTTTCCTCTGGTATCTTATCCAGAAGTTCATCTCCCCTTTCAAAAACACCACGTGGTTGAATGAACCATTTTGTCACAAAACCTACAGGGTGGATTGCTTTCATTCTAGGGATTTTGTTGGCGGGGGGGTGTATTGGCCATTATAAAAAAACTCCATCTCCAGATACCGATCAGATTTACCATGGGAAGGCCTCCTGGTATGGGCCAGGCTTTCATGGGAAATTATCGGCAAGCGGCGAACCCTATGACATGTGGGCTCTAACTGCAGCCCATCGAACCCTCCCATTTGGAACCTGGGTCCAGGTCCAAAAAGTAGGTTCAGAGGAAAAGCTACGTGTAAGAATCAATGATCGTGGTCCATTTATAAAGGGACGGATCATTGACTTATCCTATGCAGCAGCGCGGGAATTAAAAATGATTGGAGAAGGAACAGCGGAAGTGATCCTCACCATTCTTGAAAACCGAGAGAATTCGGATTCTTCTCAGGAAAATTCCCAGCACTTCTGGGTCCAGGCCGGGCCATTTATCTCCATAAGGGAAGCTATGATCCTTCGTGAAAAACTGGCGCAGGATTACCCATACGTTCGAGTCAAAAGCGTCAACCTGCCGTCAGGAGAGTGGCATCGGGTCCAGATTGGTTCGTTTGATTCAATCCAAAACGCACAAACGATTGCGAGGTCATTAAAAAATGATTGGGGTGTTCAGACGACGGTTATTATATCTAAATAATTGAAAAATAAAATGAATTTAGCTGTTCACTCCTGAACAATTGCCATAATCCCCTACCCTATGGTAGCCTATTTTCTACATGGTAATTGATGGGTCAAGACATCGTATGGACGATGAAATCTTTGGCCAAACTATTCATTCCTCTTCACATCTTCTGATACCTTTCTTCCTCATAGCCCGTGTCTCCAATCAGGTAGCGACCTCAAGGACAATCTCCTGCACTTACCCTGCTGGAGTACGCTAATCTTCCTATGGATTTTCTCGCTGTCCTTATCTGTCTAGGACTGTCAGCATTTTTCTCAGGGGCGGAAATCGCCTTTTTCTCCATCACCGAGTCTCGTCTCAAGACATTGGCTGATGAAGGTCATAAGGGGGCTAAAATGGCCCTCAAACTCCGATCAAACCCTCAGCGTCTTCTCTCAACGATTCTAATCGGAAACAATCTTGTCAACATCATGGCCGCGTCTTTGGCCACCTTAATAGCCATTCGAATGTTTGGGTCCGAGGCCGTTGCAGTAGCCACGGGGCTTTTGACTTTCATGGTCTTATTATTTGGTGAAATTGTTCCCAAAACCCTGTGTGCTAAATATGCTGAAACTGCCGTCCAAATTCTGGCCTATCCTATTTATTGGCTGGAACAGCTCTTCTTCCCCTTTCTGTATTTCCTGGAACCCTTCATCTTAAAACTGACCGGTGGCCGGGGCTTAACGGTGCCCTTTATTACGGAAGAAGAACTCAAGATCATGTTGGATGCCGGCGGCAAGGCTGGGGTATTAGAAACCGATGAAGTCAGAATGATTAAAAACGTGTTTGAGTTTAATGATGTCACCGCTGAAGATGTCATGACCCCGCGTATCTACATGTTCATGTTAGACGGAACACAATCCCTAGAAGGAGCCAGACAGGAACTCTATAAAGCCAAGTACTCACGGATTCCGATTCACGATGGAAACCCAGACAATATTACCGGCATACTGTATCGTAGCCATGCGCTTATGGAATTAGCACAAGGGCACACGCAGCAACGACTCAACGAATTAGCCAAACCAACACTGTTTGTTCCTGGGACGAAACCAGCAGATGAACTCTTAAAGCAATTTCAAAAAGAAAAACGACATATCGCTCTTGTTGTTAATGAATTTGGGGGCGTTATAGGGTTGGTCACGGTGGAAGATTTACTGGAAGAAGTGGTCGGGGAAATTTTAGATGAAGGTGATCTTCACGAAGAATGGATTCGCCGAACCGGGAAAAATCAAATCTTAGTTGATGGCCGGACAGAAGTGCGTCGAATCAATGAATTCCTTGAAGTCGAACTAGATGATGAACAAAATACCATCAGTGGTCTTATCCTTGAGGAGCTAGGACACATCCCAACGGTGGGCGAAAAAGTTAACACCGATAATTGCCTTCTTATTGTCCAAGAAGCCGATGAGCGCTCAATAAAAAGTGTTCAAATCATCAAAGAAGAAGTCGTTTCCGAAACAGAAACAGAAGAACCTTCCCCAGTCGGCTCCGAATCCTAAAAGCCTCTCTCTACAAATGTTTCCCCTCATTTCCGAAGGGAGACTTGTCTATTGTCGAACAATGGCGTCAGCTAATAACCCGACACTTGTTGCAAAATAGGTAGACCGGTTCCACTTCATAATCACCCGAAAATTTTCGTAGACCAAGTACGCTGGGCCACCTTTTCCATCAGGCAAGACAATGGAAGCGTTAAGGGGGACAAGAGGAAGGTCATTTCCATTGCTCCTTCGCACACCCATCTTTTGCCAATGTTTCAGAGGTTTGCTAATTTTCAAGGTAGCCTGTTTCATATTAAACCCTTTTGGGAGATGAGCCATACGCCCCCAAATCTGTTTTCCTTGCCAGCCTGATTGGGAAAGATAATTGGCAGCAGAGGCAAAAACATCTGCCGGAGTATTCCAAATATCCTTACGTCCATCTCCATCATGATCCACCGCCAATCGCAAAAAACTACTGGGCATAAATTGGCATTGGCCCATGGCACCGGCCCAGGATCCCTTCATGGCTTCTAAAGAAATATGCTGGTCTTGTAAAATTTCGAAGGCATTCAGCAACTCCGTACGAAAATACTGACTGCGCCGACCATCGAACGCTAAAGTCGCCAGAGCCTGAACAACGCTATATCCGCCAGTGTTCTTGCCATAATTGGTTTCAATCCCCCAAAGTGCCACAATAAATCTGGGCTGCACCCCATAATGTTGGCCAACCGCATTCAAGAGATTGCGATGTTGAGCCATCATCTGACGTCCACGTTGAATCCGGATTTGAGAAACAATTTTTTTTCGATATTCCACAAAGGTCATTCTGGATTCGGGTTGCTTCCGGTCGAGTTCAATGATTCGAGGAATAGGCGTAACGCCTTCAAAAGCCTGATCTACTAATGAAGATGAAATGCCCTTCTGTGTAGCCTCTGATTTAAAATCCTTGACCCATTCCTCAAAATTCGCCTCTCCCATCACCGGTGACACAAAAACCAAAGTAAGCAGTCCGACGACCAAAAAAAATTTCATGAAACCACCCTTACTCCATTCAGCGTTAGTTGGGTTCCAACTTCTTCCCAGGAAAATAGTATTTCCCATCATACTACGAATAACCCTTCCGGCTAGAAGGCAACTTGATCGTGAACTTGCGTATTAAATAGCTCAACACAACTGATATGGCCAGATGATTGCGGGGTGCATCCGGGATACCCCAAGATATTGGCAATTTCTTGGATCGGTTGATTTGGAGGGAGCCCTCACCCCTAAATACCTACCGTATGCTTGTAAGCGATTTTTGATATCGCCGGGTTTCGCCCCGGCAGGCGAGTGACTTTCCTTTCGGGGAAAGTAACCAAAGCCATTGACGCCCAGTCTGGCCACATCACAAGTGTCAGACGCAAACCTGAGGAGCGCGGACCAACTCGCTACGCTCAAACAAGGCCCGCCAATTAAAAAGAGCGTCCGACCCAGGAGCCAGCAAGCAGGCGTCGGAAAAGGAAAAAACGAAGCGGCAAAAGTGATATCGGAGCGCATTCTGGCCTCGTGGCCTGGCCGAGCAGTGCAGCCAGCCACGGAAAACAGGCGGGCCTTGTTTGAGCCCTTCGATAAGTCTCAAGACAAGCTCCGCGAGTTGGCGCGCCGCCGGGGTAGGCGAACCGCGGAGGGCACCCGAAGGGCCATGCCACGGCCAAACTGGTTTTGGGTCCTTTTGCAGAAACAAAAGGGCCTCGGCTGCCGGGACGAAACCCGGCAAACACTTGAATGCAGAGAGAAATAGAAGAGAGCCATTTGGGGAGGTCCTACTTGTGGAGATGGGAATCAAGGAATTGCCAGGGACAATACAAGCAAGATAGATCCCCGCCACAAACCTGCGGGGATGACGATTATAAGAATAACGATTCCTGGAGCTTCAATAACTGCGTACGTGAGATTAACACCTGGAAGGACAGCACCCGCCTAAATCCCCACATTTTGGGATATGCTGATCAGCAAAAACCTCAGATTGTGGTTGAAAAACCTTGACGCAGAGGGGGGGGGGGTACGTTAGGTTTCTCTTTGCGAAATTTTTGTTGATTGTTCATGGTTATTTTACCTTGGTGGGGTTAGGGACGATTCCAACAAGGCGCACTCAAATAAGGAGATCTCATTGATAAAACGCCTTGGTCTTTCCCTCACGCTCGTTCTCATTTTTTCAGCCTTCAGTGCTCCAGCCTTTGCCGTCCCGTTTAGCTTTGAATACAACGATACGATCTTATCCACTTCCATTACTGGGCTTGGGCTATCCGCAGGGCAGGCCGTCAAAATTACGATGACCCTGGATAATGGGAATTTGACTAATCTTGCCCAAACCTGGAACGCCACCCACCTGCAATCGGTGACTTTTGATTTTAATAATGGCGGGCTCGTGACCACATTCAATGCGCCATTCGATGGGGGCCTAGGATTCACGACCGGTAATTTCATGACCGATGGGACAGGGGCGCTGACGTCCTCACCGACAGATTGGGGAGACGCCCAAGCCACTACTGATTTTACGACCACTGGGTCGGGAGCCTTATTGAGCTGGAATCTTAATGGTGGTAACCCGGTATATTTCGAGTTCCCGCCTGGAGGTCTTGGGGCTTCTTCTAGAGTTAGCCTTACCAATGTTACCGGCAACACAAGCGCCGACAATTGGTCCCCGGCTGCATCAACGGTCCCAGAACCCTCCACGATGCTCTTATTCGGCACCGGCGTATTGGGGCTCATGGGTTATAGCTGGAGACGAAAACACCAGGAAGTAAAAGCGTAAGCCAAAACTTTTCTTGTTGAATATAACGGCCCTCTGGAAGCTCCCAGAGGGCCGTTTTTTTTTTGCGAATCATTTTTGGCACTGCTCTTTATCATTTCCTCTTCGCTTGCCTCCACCCTCACCTCAATCCTCTCCCTGCGGAGGGAGAGGAAAGAAGAGGAATCCGACACCTTTCGTCTGGTTCCTTGGGCGAACGTTTCAAACAACAAGCTGACCTTGTCTAAGCATAGCGAGTTGGTCCTCAATCATTACAGGCCTTATTGTTTCAGAAATCTCCTCTGGCCTTGTGGCATGGCCGAGCTGTGCAGCCAACCCCGGAAAAAAGGCGGGCATTGTTTGAGCGGAGCGAGTTTGCCCGCCGCCGGGGTTGGCAAACCGCGAGGGCACCCGAAGGGC
>JAJDBP010000002.1 GCA_029261295.1 Nitrospirales bacterium
GGTGCCGAAAGAATGTCTCATCCGTATCACCAAGGCGGAAGACGGTGGTATCGGTGGCCGTGGACCATGGGAACCAGTCCGGACCGGGTTTACGCCAGGTCAGGAAAATGAGTTCATGATTAAATGGCTCAAAGGTGACCATATTAAGATCAAAGTATAAGAGACAGTTTCTGGGAACCTCAAAAAGGTTCACGGGCTGTTCATTTGGTAAACCTAAATTTAAAAAACGGAGGAAATCATGCCAGAAGTTTATAATTGGCAACTAGGCCGAAAGATGCTGTATCCCTATGAGGAACGGCATCCAAAGTGGCAGTTTGCATTTGTGTTCAATATTAATCGATGTTTGGCGTGTCAAACTTGTTCAATGGCAGATAAGTCCACGTGGCTGTTCTCCAAAGGACAAGAATACATGTGGTGGAACAATGTGGAAACGAAGCCTTATGGTGGGTACCCACAGTTCTATGATGTGAAAATCACGCAGCTCATCGAGCAAGTGAATCCAGGCGGACAGGTGTGGAATGTGCGGGTTGGCCGCAAACACCATGCACCGTATGGCGTGTTTGAAGGGATGACCATTTTTGATGCTGGTGCCAAAATTGGCCAAGCAGCAATCGGGTATATCCCAACTGACCAAGAATGGCGTTTTGTGAACATCTACGAAGATACGGCGACCTCGATGCGAGCCATCGTGGAAGGCATCGATAAAACCGGGTTCACAAAAGAAGAACCATGGAAAATGCAAGGCAGCAGCTTGCCTGAGCATGAAACCTATTTCTTCTATCTTCAACGCATTTGTAACCATTGCACCTATCCTGGTTGCTTGGCAGCCTGTCCAAGAAAGGCCATTTATAAACGGCCTGAGGACGGCATTGTCTTGATTGACCAAAACCGTTGCCGTGGTTACAAAAAATGTGTGGAGCAATGCCCGTTCAAAAAGCCAATGTACCGAGGAACCACTCGGGTCTCGGAAAAATGTATCGCTTGCTATCCTCGGGTTGAAGGGAAAGATCCTTTAACTGGTGGAGAGCCAATGGAAACACGTTGTATGGCAGCGTGCGTCGGGAAAATCCGGCTCCAAGGCTTGGTCAAAGTCGGCGATGACGGGTTGTGGGCGGAAGATCGTTGGAATCCGTTGTATTATGCCATTCGTGTGGAACAAGTGGCCTTGCCACTCTACCCACAATGGGGCACAGAGCCCAATGGATTCTACATTCCACCACGACAAGCTCCGCGTGGCTACATCCGCCAAATGTTTGGCCCGGGTGTGGACAATGCGATTGAGAAGTATTTAGTGCCAAGCCGGGAATTGTTAGCGGTGCTCCAACTCTGGAGAGCCAGCCAACAGATCATCTTCCGGTATGACGTCATTCCTGGTCCGAAAGTGTTCGAAACCCAAATTCACGGTCGTAAGTTTGAGATGTACAACGACACGGTCTTGGGCTTCAACAAGTCGGGCAAAGAGGCCGTCCGGCAGCAGGTGGAAGAGCCAATTTATATCCGTCCAGCAGAACGGGTGAACTGGCTGTAAACGGCGCCAAAAGGCACCGTTTCGGTGAGAGCAGGGGGCGACAGATGTCGCCCCCTGTTTTTTTTGTGCTGGTAGACTTAAGGGGTAATTTTTCTATTTTATATATAAGATTCTTAAGGAAAAATGGCAGTTCATTCTTGTAGAGGATTAAACCTTTGAAAAAACAACAAAATTTGTTTTGAATTGTTTCAAATGCCTGATACAATTAATACTTGGAAGATTACTTTCATGTTTGGTGCCTAGAAAATTAAGGTGACGTGAATCAATCATTTGCATCAAATGTTGAGGGTCCTTTTGCTGCGCAAGGCGTCCCTTTTTCTCAAATAATCACTAAGGGGGAAATTCCCCCGAAATATCTAGAAAGCGATTATATAATGCACCAATTTGTTGAAAGATTGGTTCATTACGTCCTGAGTGTCCCACAAGGGTCTTTTTCTATGCCAGAATTGGGGAAATTATTAGAAATAATGGATCCTATTCATCAGGTGTTCTTCTTTAAAAGGTTAAAGGAGAATAGTCCCAGCAGTTTAAAGCAGTTTGCCCCGTTATATTATGGGTTTATGGCCGAATTTGATTCCCTCCTTTTTACCTAAATTTTTTAGGCATTGTAATTTATTTTAGGAAATTGGGCTTTGGTCCTGGAAGGTTTGCGTCCTAAGGTTTATAATTAGTGGAGATACGCTATACAATTTTGTGAGGAGTACCGAATGAATTCTACTTTACACAGAGCCGTTGCCAGTTTTTACAATCTTATTTATGAGGGACAAGCGTTTGCCTCCACCATGGGCCGAATTGACCAAGCAGAACAGGAACGCTATTTAGGCCGAGTGGAGGGCCTTAACTGGGTGCTAGACCGGTGTCAAGAATTAGAAGATGTTGATATGAATCTCACAACAGCCTCTTTGCAAAAACTCTTAGGGGATGTGAAATCAGATTTGGAGCATGAACTTTCTATTCAGAGACGAGAAAAAGGGCGAAGAGCAGATGGGCGAGAAGAAGCTTTGTTATTTGTGGGTGACTACCTAGCGAGCCTTATGACGGCTACTGAAATAGAATCAGCCAAAAGTCCCGTCTAATCAAACTAATCGGTGTCTGGGCCATTTCTCATGGTCCAGATATCAGCAGATTTAACTTTCCCCAAAATGGATTTTAGCAAAAAAACCATGATCCGTGAATGGATTGTGCTAGCCCTCTGTCTTGGGTTAGGAGCGCATGTTGCACTCGGATTTCTGTTACATGGAAGTTTGAGTTGGCCTACTGAGGCGTTTGGTTTTTATGGAATTCTTTTTGGGGTGGTGATCTATGTGGTGGTACAAGTCTGTCGATCTGTATGGTGGGTTTGGAAAGAAAAATTAAAGTCTTAAACATTACCTCCGGCTTTATTGAAAAATATGAGGCCCATTTTTTCTAGAGGCCTCTATTAAGGGAACGTTTTAGGATATATCAGATTTTTCTACCAAAATACCTTCTTCAATGAGCATAATGGGAATTTGATCTCGAATGGGATAGACGACAGTCCCATCATTCCGTAAAAGGCCTCCATCAATTTTTTCTGCAACAGATTGCCCACCTTTAGTCTTGAGTTCCCCTTTTTCAATCCGTTGATTCAGTTTCTCTACGAAATCTTTTTCTAACAGACGAATTTCCTGTTTGGTTTCAGGGCAGCAAAGTATTGCGAGTAAGTCTGGTGCAATCTTTCCTTTGTCTTGAGAGGTTGTATCAGTTTCCACCAAAAGGTTCCTTTCCATTATGAGAGTAAGCTTGTACGATCTCCCTTCAATGTATCACCACCTCTGTGTTGGGGCAATATGAAAGCGGCTTTTGAAAAAAAGAGTATTGAGATTTTTTTGATTATTAAAGCCGTGGTGATGCAGAGGAAGAATGGCTTTGGTAGACTAATGTCATCGGCATTTTGGGGTTCTTTATGAATACTTTTTCCCTCCATAATATTCAGCGGTATTTTCTCACGGGCCTTTTTATCATTGTTCCTGCTTGGGGAACCGTGCTGATTCTCTATACGCTTTTTGAAGCATTAGAACACATGACGGTTGATATTGTTTGGGCGCTATATGGAGTCACCATTCCAGGCTCCGGCATCACATTTTTTTGTCTGTTAGTTCTTTGGGTTGGAATGGGGACAACCTACATTGTAGGGCAACGGATTCATCAAAAGTTTGAGGCTTCTCTAGAACAAGTTCCCTTGGTGCGAAGTATTTATCATACGTTGAAAAGCATGGCGGATGTTCTTAAGTTTGGTGAACGATTTGGGCAGAGTAAGGTTGTGGCTTTTCCCTTCCCTCGGGATGGATTATGGGCGCTTGGGTTTGATATGGGGTTGCCTCCGGCAAGACTACAAATCTCAAAAGAGGGTTCGTTGGTTATGGTTTTTGTTCCCACCGCGATTCATCCTTTTACGGGATATTTGGCATTTGTTCCAGAAGATCGAGTGAATCGGATTCAATTGCGTCCTGAAGAAGCCATGAAAATGGAATTTTCCGCTGGTTTGTATCGTCCGCCATCCGGGTGGTTGACCCCATCCAGATTGCCCTAACCCCATAGAATTTCACTCATTTATGAGTAACCACGGTAATGTTTTGGTTCGGCGTGCGACGATGGCAGATCTCGAAATGATCAGTGCCTTTAATTACGCATTAGCAAAGGAAACGGAAGCGCGTATTCTTGATGGTGTTCTTTTACGCGCCGGGGTGGAGTCACTGCTAGGAGATCCTCAAAAAGGATGGTATGCCGTTGCGGTGAGTCAACAAGGTTCTTATGAACAAAAGATAATTGGGCAGATTCTTATTACGTTTGAGTGGAGTGATTGGCGGAATGGCCAATTCTGGTGGCTGCAAAGTTTGTATGTGGATCAGCAGTTTCGACAACAGGGTGTTTTTCGTCAATTGTTTGAGTACGTACATCAACAAGCTCAAAAGAATCCTGAAAACATATGTGGGTTTCGTCTTTATGTCGAACGGGAAAATTTCCAGGCTCATCAAGCCTATGCTCATATGGGATTTCAAGAAACTGTGTATCAAATGCATGAAATTGAATTTTCTGAGAATCAACAGACTTCTTCCCCTTCAACATCCTGAATGAATTTCTCGTGCCATTTTTTCCCCAGCCAACCAGAGCCAATGATTTTTACAGGGAAGATCAATTCTATTGGTTTAAGATCTGCTTGTTGAGCGTCTTGATGGTTAGCTCGTTGGGCCTCTCAATGAGCTGGGCGGACGCGTTGCTGGATTCCCAGATCACAAAAGTTCGTCCACATATCCAAGATCTTGGGATTAAAATTGGACAATACGAATCGGGTGAATGGAACGCCATTACCGATGTTCCAGGAGTGAAAGTGGGGCATCTCACTCTCAAAGAGGGACAAGGAGACCTGCATCCTGGACAGGGGCCGGTTCGGACGGGAGCCACAGTTATTATTCCTCGTGACGATGTGTGGCACCACAAAGTTCCAGCTGGGGCTTTTGTTTTAAATGGAACGGGTGAAATGACTGGCTTGGCATGGATTGCCGAATCCGGATTTTTAGAATACCCGATTGCCCTAACCAATACGTTGAATGTGCCAAGAGTCGCCGATGGAGTCATGAGTTGGATGATCAAGCAGAATCCAGATATTGGAATCAGCGATGACACTCTGACACCTGTCGTCGCGGAGTGTGATGATAGTCGGTTAAATGATAGTCAGGGACGTCATGTGTCTCCAGAAGATGTGGTTCAAGTCTTAGAAAATGCAGCCAGTGGTCCTATTCAAGAAGGATCTGTGGGAGCAGGAACCGGAATGGTGTCTTATCAATTTAAAGGTGGGATTGGTACGGCTTCAAGGTTTCTCCCCCCAAGAAAAGGAAGTTATCGAGTTGGAGTATTGGTTAATGCCAATCATGGACGCCGGCATGAATTTACGTTGGCGGGAGTTCCTATAGGGCGATTATATACCAATGAAGAGCATCCCATTGCTAAAGATGGGGGCACAGGAGGGTCTTCGGTTTCAGCAAAGCCATTTCGCCCTCAAAAACGACAAGATAGTGGGTCTATTATTATCATTGTCGCGACTGACGCGCCGTTGGATGCTCGACAACTCTCTCGACTGGCCAAGCGCGCAACGATTGGATTGGCAAGGACGGGATCAATCTCACATCATGGAAGTGGAGATTTTGTGTTGGCCTTTTCCACAGGAAATAGTATTCCGCATTATCCAAAGGAATCTACCTTTGTCATGACGCATATGGCCGATACCCATCTCAATCCTCTATTCCAGGCCACCGTGGAGGCTACGGAAGAAGCTATTTTGAATGCGTTATTGCAAGCCACAACCGTAACGGGTCGTGATAACCGGAAATTTGAGGCCATTTCAATCGAACAGGTTCGTTCAATTTTGGAAACTTATCCGTCCCAATATTAATAAGTCATGAAGATTGAAAAGCTAAGGTTTTTCTCTTGAGGTATCCAAACGTAAGCTGAACAGAATGGCTGCTACGCTTTTTAGTAATGGAAGTCGGAAGGAAAATATTCAATGACCTTTGCGAGAAAGGGAATAGCCTAAATCATGCTGCAATGTCATGTGGCGGTTTCTCAAGATAGAAATCCTCAACAAGCGACTCAAGTTGTTTCTCGATCGGTTCATGATGCTTTTGGTGGGGCCGGCTGTGATTTCGCCTGTATATTTTTTTCTCCACATTTTTCAGAAGATGTGTCTTCCCTGATTGAGATTGTGCAAAAAAATCTGAGCCCGAAGATTTTAATTGGCTGTATGGGAGCGGGGGTGATAGGCGGAACCCAAGAAATTGAGGAGCATCCTGGACTTGTTCTTTGGGGTCTGAGCAATCCCATGATGCACATCACGCCTTTTCATCTGACTCCAAAGAAGAATGGTGAGGAAGTAGCCCTTGACGGTTTACCAGATATCCCAAAAGAGTATATGGGCTCTCAAACGTTTCTTCTCTTTGCCGATCCATATTCAACTCCGATCAATGAACTATTTAGTCTTTTGGAAAGTCATGCCCCTGGTTCAGCGGCCATCGGAGGAATTGCGAGTGGAGCTGGGAGTGAAGGGGAATCCCGATTAATCCTAAACGAACATATTTTTGAGTCAGGCGTGGTTGGTGTAGCAATTCAGGGAGGGGTAGGAATACGAACGGTTGTGTCACAGGGGTGTCAACCAATTGGAGAGCGATATGTGGTCACAAAGGTTGATCGAAACGTAATTCAAGAGCTTGGGGGCATCCCACCGTTAGAACGATTGGAGAGGATGCTAAAGGAATTGGGTGAATCTGAGCAGCAACAAGCGGCGAATGGGTTACAGGTTGGGATTGCGATGGATGAGCATCGTGCAGAATTTGGTCAAGGAGATTTTTTGATTCGTGGCTTGTTAGGAGCGGATCGGCAAACCGGTTATCTGGCCATTGCTGACTTTGTTGAAGAAGGACAAACAGTTCAGTTTCACATTCGTGATGCTCAGGCGGCTGGTGCGGATTTGACCGGATTGCTTTCTGAAGAGCGCGCCGCGTCTTTAGGCAATCCACCAAAGGGGGCGTTACTCTTTAGTTGCAATGGCCGTGGCCAACAGTTTTTTCAGACGTCTCATCATGATGTGGCCCTTGTGCATCAGCACATGGGGATGCTTCCCATCGCAGGGTTCTTTGCCGGTGGAGAAATTGGGCCGGTTGGGGGAAAGAACTTTTTGCATGGCTATACGGCTAGCATGGTCCTGTTTTATGATGCTCCTGACATAACGAGTTAACGTGGGTATTTTTACCACAATTTATAACCTACGGAGATCCCATTATGAAGAAATGGATTGGTTGGACGTCTCTCACCCTCTCAACATTGTCTCTTTCAAGCAGTGTCCTATTGGCAATATTGCTCCTCCCACTCAACGGGCATGCTGCTGAAGAAACCCTGGTAAAAACGGCTTCAGGTTTACAGTATATTGATGTTGTTGTGGGCAAAGGTCGTGAAGCTCATGCAGGGGAAACCGCGACAGTACATTATACAGGGACACTTGTTGACGGAAAAAAGTTTGATAGTTCAAAAGATCGGAATAAACCCTTTTCCTTCCGACTCGGCGCCGGGCATGTCATTAAAGGATGGGATGAAGGTGTTGAGGGTATGAAAATCGGCGGCACTCGCAAACTCGTTATTCCTCCACAGTTAGGATATGGCTCAAGGGGTGCTGGGTCAGCCATTCCCCCAAACGCGACGCTCATTTTTATCGTTGAGCTTCTTGAGCTGCGCTAATGGACGAAACCCCACTCATTCAGGCGCATCGTACGCATCAAGCAAAGCTGGTCGACTTTGCTGGATGGTTAATGCCCATGCAATATACCGGTGTGCTGGATGAATATCATGCGGTACGTCACGGAGCGGGTTTATTTGATGTCAGTCATATGGGGCGAATTAAAGTTGAGGGCGATCAGGGGGAGAAATTTTTGCAGTGGGTGAGCACCAACGACGTGGCAAAGTTAGCGGTAGGTCAGGCTCAGTACAACATGGTTTGCCAAGAGTCTGGAGGCATCCTTGATGACATCTTTGTCTATAAAACAGGAGAAGCTGAATTTTTGGTCTGTGTAAACGCCTCAAACCGAATGAAAATACTTGAATGGTTTCAACGTCACCAGCAAGAAAAATTTCCGAAAGTCACCATTATTGATGAATCAAAAGAGTTAGCACAACTAGCTATTCAAGGGACACTGTCACAGAAGTTGCTGAACACAGTCATTGGATCTTCTGTAGACAAGTTGAAGCCTCGCCAATGTCTCACCCTTGAACAAAATGGTTTCTCCGGGTTGCTAAGCCGTACAGGGTATACCGGGGAGGTTGGCTATGAATGGTACCTTCCTGCGGGAATAGCTCAATCGGCTTGGGAACAATTGTTACAAGCGGGTGAAAATGACCAGGTCAAACCAGCTGGGCTTGGTGCAAGAGATCTGCTTCGATTAGACGTTGGGTATTTACTGTATGGCAACGATATGAATGAAGAGACCACTCCGCTAGAGGCAGGAGCCGAGTGGGTTATCGGGTGGGACAAAGACCCGTTTTATGGTCAAGCAGCGTTAAAGAAGCAAAAGGAAGAAGGAGTATCCAAAAAGCTTGTGGGATTTGAATTGATGGAACGAGGAGTCCCCAGACATGATATGGAAATTCTGAAGAACGGAGAGACCGTAGGAAATGTCACCAGTGGAAATTTTTCTCCAATTTTACAAAAAGGCATTGGATTAGGATCTCTTCCTCCTATGCTCTGTCACGAAGGAACTTTGGTGGACATAAATATTCGTGGGAAACACGTTCCTGCCAAAGTGGTGAAGCCGCCATTTTACAAGCGGCAAAAATCCTAACGTCTATTTTTGACGATCACCATGCCTAAGCCAGAAGAAATACTCCTCTCGTCCGAGCAGATATATTCCGGAAAAATATTAAGGCTCAATGTGGATACGGTTGTCCTTCCGAACGGACGAACGACGACATTAGAAATTCTTCGGCATCCGGGCGCTTCTGCTGTGGTGCCCCTCAAAGAGGATGGGCGGGTCATCCTTATCCGTCAGCTCCGGCATGCGATTGGCGGATTCATCTATGAAATTCCCGCTGGAAAATTAGATCCACAAGAGGATCCAAAAGATTGTGCGGCACGGGAGTTGGAAGAAGAGGTTGGCTATCGAGCAGGGTCTCTTGAACTACTCACCAGTATTTGGACAGCACCAGGATTTACAGATGAAGTCATTCATATTTTTCAGGGGACCAATCTTCAAATAGGCACGCAGAACTTAGACCAAGACGAAGTTCTAGAAATTGTTGAATGGCCACTTGAAGAGGCCATGGCCAAAATACAAGACGGTACTATTCGAGATGCCAAAACCATCATTGGACTACAGATGGTTTACGGTAAAAAAAAATAATATCACCCCTCTAGTATCTCAATCTTCTTCGAATGACTATTTAATCCCTCTCCTTTTAAGGGAGAGGGTCAGGGTGAGGGTATAAGGGTCAAAGACGGGTCGTATAACCATGGTGAAAAAATTATCGCAACTATGACTCAAACAACCTCGCCTAAAAGTGCAGTGTCTTCGCTATCTACAACGCTTGGTAGCGGAATTGCCAGCGTATCTCCATAGATACTCTTAAGCTCTACACGTCCCAAATGAGGGGTAGTCCGTTGCTGCCGACTCTCACGTTGAAAATTTACTTCCAGCCCTAACCGTTTTAAAAGGTAGTTCGCCAACTCAACTCTGGAAATAGCTCGTGTGGACGGAATATGGCGAAAACCCGTTTCTTCGCTTTGAGCAAGTTCCAGGACTCTCTTGGCTAAATCCTCCACCCACACAACAGAGCGATATTCGTCTTCCACAATAGTGACAGGTAGTTGGCGTAGTGTGCGATACCGGAGCCAATCTAAATGCCCGGTGCGACCATTCGGAGACGGGCCAATAGGCAGCCCTGTTCGGATAATCAACGTTTGCGGTCTTTTGAGAACCAGACACTCCGCTTCCTCCCGGGTTTTTCCATAGACACTAATCGGACAAGTTGGGGAATATTCATCGTATGTTCCATTTCCACCAAATACATGGTCGGAGGAAACATACACCATCCGAACCATCGAAGGCAGGGTTTTCAACACTCGGTTGAGGTGTCCAACATTGATCTCCTGGGCCCAATTAGGATCAGCTTCGCATTTCGGCACATCACATACGGCATGACAATAGAGAAGAATTTTGGGTTGATACCGGTCAAATATCGATTTGATCCACTTAGGATCTTCTAAATTCAGTGCGGACCATCGTTGAACGAGTGGTGCGGAATTTCCTGGTGATATGAATGGGATGACGCCCTCGGGAAATAGTCTAGACAGATTAAAACCTAAAATTGAGGTGGCTCCAAAAAGTACAATAGAGGGAATCATTTTAGATAACGATATCCGTGGTAATGAGTGAAATGCTTCGGGCCTGAAAGTAGGCCACCCTTCCAGTACTCCTGTCAAATAAGAAGCTGTGGAACTCTGTTACAGGAAGAACCTAGATCTTCTACTAGGTCTAGAACCGCAGTATCCTGAGTTCTGGCTGCTAAAATCCAAACCGGATTATCTTCGGCTGGCCTCTCACGAATGGGATCATCCGTTAAATCCATAGGGGTATTTTTTGTTTTGGAGTGCTCAGGATACTTTCTCCACTTTATCCTTTTCCTCGTTTCAGTTGTCTCACTTATTGAAACTCCCTCGTGGGACCATCTGTTTTAGAAAACAGGCCCCCTTTCTGGTGAACGCTTCCCCCTAACGATACAGAACAGATTCCTGAACCTGGCCCCCTCCATTCAGATTAGGAAGCAAAGCTTCAATTTTTTCGTTAACTTAGCTACTTGTGGCTCTTTCCCTAATAATTGCGAACGACCTCTTACTATCGCTTGTATTTTATAGGAGGGTTGGTTTTATTCATGAAATTGGGTTTAATACGACCATGTTTCATTCATTCTGCTGTGTCCTCTTTGATCGTAGGAGGTTAGGCCATGAGTTTTGCTGGAAAAATTAATCCTAAAAATGCACCAAAAAAACTGTTGGCTCTGGATGGTGGTGGGATTCGAGGCATGATCACGGTGGAGGTTTTGGCCAAAATCGAAACCTTTCTCCGTTCTGAATTGGGTCGAGGAAAGGATTTTCGACTTTGTGAATATTTTGATTATGTTGCAGGAACGAGTACAGGAGCAATTATGGCGACTTGTATATCCTGGGGAATGTCCGTTGATGAGATTCGGAAGTTTTATGAGGAAAGTGGCGAAGAGATGTTTGATAAGGCCAGCTTGTTAAAACGGTTCCGTTATACCTACGAAGATAAAAAAATTTCCAAAAAACTTCAGGACGTGTTTGGACGACAAACGACCCTGGGTAGTTCCAAGTTACATACCTTGCTCATGATGGTGATGCGAAACGCCACAACTGATTCACCCTGGCCCGTCTCCAATAACCCCCATGCCAAATATAATGACAAGAAACGTGAGAACTGCAATTTAGATATTCCCCTCTGGCAACTGATTCGTGCCAGTACGGCTGCACCAGTATTCTTTCCTCCCGAAGTTGTAAAAATGGGGAAACAGGAATTTGTGTTTGTGGATGGAGGGATTACGTCCTATAACAACCCCGCCTTTCAATTATTTTTGATGGCGACGTTGGAGCCCTATAAACTGCAATGGCCGACTGGAGAAGACAAGATGCTGGTGGTCTCCATTGGTACAGGAACCAGTCCTATGGCCAACGAAGATTTGGGACCTTCAGATATGAACCTAGCGTACAATGCCACTAAGCTTCCTTCCGCCTTAATGTATGCGTCATTGAATGAACAGGATTTGTTATGCCGAGCTTTCGGGAAATGTTTAGCGGGAGACCCGTTAGATCGAGAAATCGGTGATTTGATTAACCAACAAGGCCCTGTGCAACCTAAATTGTTTACCTATGTGCGGTATAACGCTGAACTGTCGAAGGACGGGTTAAAAGCTTTAGGCCTAGGAAAGATCAACCCCAAGGATGTCCAGCAATTGGATTCTGTGGAGCACGTGAACGACCTTCAAAAAATTGGAAAAGTTGTTGGCGAAAAAAAAGTCAAACGTGAACATTTTAGAAATTTCCTAGATTAACTTCCTTTGTTAACAATCTGAAGGCCCTCATTATGGCAACATCCCCTCAAACGCGTGCATTTATTATTCGACCTTTCGGTACAAAAAAAGACATTGATTTTGATCGGATTGAGGAAGAACTGATTGCCCCGGCTCTAGCGCAAGCTGGGGTCGATGGGCGAACCACTTTGGATATTCTTGGTCCGGGGAATATTCGAGTTGATATGTTCCAACGCTTATTGACGGCTGATTTAGTGGTGGCTGATTTATCTATTCACAATGCGAATGTTTTTTATGAATTGGGCCTTCGGCATGCCCTGCGAGATAAGCGGACCCTCCTTGTTCGGTGTCAGGCGGATGACTTTCCTTTTGATCTTCAAACAGATCGATATTTTATTTATGAGAAAGAGAACCCAGCTCAGAGTCTTGAATTATTAGTCCAGGCTCTTCACGAAACCTTATCTTCCAACAAGTTAGATAGTCCGGTGTTTCATCTTTTGCCCGGTTTAGCGGTTCAAGACCCTGGACGATTTCTTCCTGTCCCTCTAGATTTCCAAGAATCAGTGGAGGCAGCAGTAACCAACAAGCAGATTGGGGATTTAGAACTGTTAACTGAAGAGATTGAGAATTTAGAATGGGCCATTCAGGGATTACGGATTGTAGGCCAAGCGCAGATGGATGTGAAAGCGTTTGAGAGCGCCCGTGCGGCTTGGGAAGCAATCGTAAAGGTGAATCCACTGGACGTCGATGCCAATACACGGCTTGGGACAATTTACCAACGGTTAGGAGATCTCTCCCAGTCTGATCAAGCCTTGGCCCGTGTGTTGACGCATGAGGAAATCTCAGTTTCTCAACAAGCCGAAGCCCATGCATTGCTTGGACGAAACGCCAAAACTCAATGGTTGGCAGAGTGGCAAGTTCACCCAGAGCAAACCCGGCAACCTTTGGCCTTGCGGTCTCCTTATTTAGAGAAATCAATGGCCTCATATTTTGAAGCGTTTCAAAGTGATTTGAATCATTTTTATTCAGGTCTCAATGCCTTAGCTATGGTAACGGTTCAAGTAGAACTCGCTGAAAAATTACCTGAAGTATGGGAAGAACGATTCGAAGAGGTCGAGGAAGCTGAAAAAGCATTAATACAGAAAAAGAAAAAACGAGACCAATTATCTGCAGGAGTTGAGTTGTCTATGAATGCGGCGTTAGCACGTCTGAAGCAACAAAAAGCCACAGATATTTGGGCAAATATTAGTCAGGCGGACTTTTTATGTTTGACGTCCAAGCGACCAACTCGAGTAGCGGACGCCTATCAACGTGTCCTTTCCGACGTACCAGATTTTGCCGTGGATTCAGCGAGGCAACAACTTGTCTTGTATCGTGATTTGAATGTCATGAACGAAAAAGTAGAAGCCGCCTTATCCATTCCGCTGTTTAAAACAACTGACGAGACACAACCTGTCTCTAGCGTTCATCAGCGGGTTATCTTATTTACGGGACATATGATTGATAAACCGGACCGACCAGAGCCGCGGTTTCCTGCAAACAAAGAAGGTGTTGCTCGACAATCCATTTCTGAAGCCATTCTCCGTGAAAAGGAGGTGGCCGGTGGGATTGCCTTTGGGCTGGCCGGTGGAGCAAGTGGCGGAGATTTGCTCTTTCATGAGGTTTGTCAGGAGTTGGGCATTCAATCCCGGCTCTATTTGGCCCTTCCCTCTGATCAATTTATTCAGGCATCCGTGGCTCCGGCTGGCCCAAAATGGGTTGAGCAATTTCGTCGCCTGTATCAGGGAAAGTTGGACAAACAATCAGGGAAAGTTGAACCATCATCCACTGATTTACGGGTGTTAGCAAACTCCAAGGATTTGCCATCCTGGTTGCAAGATAAAGCAGACTACAGCATTTGGCAGCGGAATAATTTATGGATGTTACACAATGCGCTGGTAGAAGGAGGAGCAAACGTCACGGTTATTGCGCTCTGGAATGGGGAGGAAGGCGATGGCCCTGGCGGCACTTCCGATCTAGTGGCCAAAGCCGAACAAAGAGGTGCAAAAATTGTCATTTTGAATACTAAGGAAATTTTTTCACTGTAAATTTACTTTTCCCCATAGTGTGACGTTGGGAATTTTTAGGAAAGTTGTATCCAAAATTATAATAACTATACCTAAACGGGTACTATTTTATGACAGGACGCTTTGGCCTCTCGCGCAATTTGGAGAGCAGGGTCCTCATTGGCCCGTATGTATTGAGATTGGTCTAAGAGAAATATGATCGGCATCAACCTTGCTCTAATAATTTATGGAAAGTTTCATGATATTTCGACCTAAGGAAAAAAATCAGCCTGTCGCCTTAAAATTTTGGATTTAGTTTCTTGCAAGCAGAGAGGACATGATGAGCTTTGAAAGAGATATTTTCATTAGCTACGCCCACCTCGACAACGATTTTTTAACAAAAGAGGAGGAAGGCTGGATCACCCAGTTTGCTTCTTTTCTTCAGAAATTCCTGGACATGCGCATGGGGTCCAAGATAGAGATTTGGAGAGATAATAGACTACAGGGGAACTCAACCTTTGCACGTGAAATCGAGGAACAATTTCCGAAAACTGCATTGCTGGTTTCTGTCCTGACCCCCCGCTACGCTAAATCAGATTGGTGTATCAGGGAAGTTAATGCATTTTGTGAAAGTGCGGAACAAACTGGGGGCATGGTAGTCGACAATAAAGCTCGGATCTTTAAGGTGATAAAGACCCCGGTTGACGAGGAATCGTCGTTGCCGGAGGTTATGAGAGAAACCTTAGGGTATGAGTTTTATGCCTATGTAGACGAGGCGCCGTTGGAACTAGATCCAAATGAAGATGGCAAGGAGTATAAGCGGAAAATAAATAAATTGGCATGGGATATCGCACAACTCCTCAAGAAGTTAGAGGCTAGTGATGATGATAGGAAAATAGTCGATCAGGTGTCAGGCAATACCAAATCGCGCATTTATCTGGCCGAATGTAGTTATGACCAGCGAAAGACTAGAGAAATTCTTGAAGGTGATTTAAAACGCCATGGGTATACCGTCTTGCCAGATAGCCCCTTACCTCGGGAGGAAGCGGACTATCTGGCGGCTGTGGAGCAATTACTGGCGCGTTGTACGCTCGCCATCCATCTCGTTGGAGAGGATTACGGTGCTGTGCCAGATGGCCCAAGTCAAAGATCGGTGACGGTGCTACAAAATGAGCTTGCTGTACAGCGGAGCAAGAGCAGTGGACTGCAACGTGTGATCTGGTTGCCTGTAGGCACCTGTTCCAAGAAATCAGAGCAGCAGAACTTTATCGAGGCGCTTCACAATGATGCAGAGGCCCAATTTGGAGCGGACCTGCTCACGGGTGACCTTGAGGAGCTGAAGGCTTCGATCCATTCCTCGTTGAAGAAGAGTGAAAACCCTGATCGGAAAAACCCTAGTGAGCAGGACATTCCTGAAGAAAAGACCACACTGATCTACCTCATCTGTAACGAAAAGGATCGAAAGGCCACAATTCCCGTCCGCAAGTATTGCAAGGACCAGGGGCTGGATATAGAGATCCCTGCCTTTGAAGGCAGCGCCACAGAGTTGGAAGAGGCGAATAAAAAGCTTTTGACAACCTCCAACGCCGTTATCCTCTTTTATGGGAGTGGAGATGAGACGTGGAAGCGCACAGTTGACGATGAGCTAAAAAAAATGAAGGGCGACCGGGGTGGGAAACCTCTACTTGCGTGTTATACGTATCTAGCTGATCCCAAGACAAGTCATAAAGAAGATCTCATTGAAATGGAAGAGTCTGACTTAATCAATTGCTTAGCGGGTTTTTCTAAGGTCGAGATGGCTGGGTTAATACAAGCCATGAGCCCCAAAGGAGCGAACACATGAAAAGTGGCGCACCTGACGTTCCACCGACGAATCCTTTTCCGGGCTTGAGGCCATTTGAAGAAAAAGAAGAATTCTTGTTCTTTGGCCGGGAAAACCAGGTTGATGCCATGGTGAATAAACTAGACGATACACACTTCCTGTCAGTCGTTGGTACTTCTGGAAGTGGCAAGTCCTCTCTAGTCAACTGCGGTCTGCGTCCCGCCTTGTACAGGGGTTTGATGTCCAGTGCCGGAACGTCTTGGCGAATGGCACAGTTCCGACCTGGCAGCAACCCGGTACAGGAGATGAGCCGAGCCCTGGCCAAAAACGGTGTCTTGTTTAGTGACTATGAGCAAGAAGGGCTGACATTAGCAGAGATCATTGAAACCACGTTGCGCATGAGCAAGCTGGGCCTGATCGATATCTATGAGCAGGCGCAGTTGAGCAAAGAGGTCAATCTGCTGCTGGTCGTGGATCAATTTGAAGAGCTGTTTCGCTACCAGAAGCTGGGGGTCGGTCTGCAAAAGAACATTTCTGGCTTGGATGAAGACGCCACTGCCTTCGTGAATTTGCTACTAGAAGTTAGCGAGCAGAACACTATCCCGATCTATATTGTCTTGACGATGCGCTCAGACTTTTTGGGTGACTGCACCAAATTTCCTGGCTTAGCCGAAGCTATCAACGCGGGACAGTATCTGATCCCACGGTTGACTCGAGACGAACGCCGGGCGGCTATTGCCGGACCCATTAGGGTGAGTGAGGCTGAAATCGCGCCTGTATTGCTGACCCGTTTAGTTAATGACGTGGGCGACAAACCGGACCAGTTGTCGATCCTACAGCATGCCTTAAATCGAACCTGGGCTCGCTGGCAGTACGAAGGTACGACTAAAGTCCCGTTGGAGCTGACGCATTATGAAGCCATCGGGACCATGGCCCATGCTTTGGATCAGCATGCAGAGAAGGCCTATTCGGAACTAGACACTGCGCGAAAACAGGAAATCTGCAGGAAGATTTTTAAAGGCTTGACAGACAAAGCGACAGACGTCAGAGGGATACGACGGCCGACTACAATGGGCACCTTATGTGCCTTAGCCGATGCCACACAAGTAGAAATCGCGGAGGTGATCGACGTATTTCGCCAGCCGAGCCGTTCCTTTGTCATGCCGCCAACACCTAAGCCGCTAGAGGCGGAGACCGTGGTTGACATTTCGCACGAGAGCTTAATGCGGGTGTGGAAGAGGCTAAACGGATGGGCAGAGGAAGAAGCCCACTCCGCACAAAGGTACCGCCGTTTAACTGAAACAGCCAGGCTCCATAAGGAGGGCAAGGCGAGTCTCTGGTCTGACCCTGATTTACAACTTGCGCTCAATTGGCAGGAAAAAGAAAAACCCACTGCAGCCTGGGCTGAGCAATATGACCCAGAATTCCGATTGGCTATGGATTTTTTGCAGAAAAGTATGGAGGCACGGGAAGCCGAACGAGCTCGGGAGGCCAAAGAAGCTGAGCGCCAACGGGAATTCGACCATGTTAGCTTTCAGAATAAAGTAAAAGCTGTTGTGCTCTTGATAGCAACTGGAGCGCTTGTGATCGCCGGAGGGTTTTGGTGGAATGCATCAAAGGCTCATCGAGAGGTTTCCTTAAGCTTACTCATTGCAAAAGCAACTCATGATTTGGATGAGAATCCTGAGGGTAGTCTTTTACTGGCCCTGCCCGCTGCAGTCATTGCTGAGACCGAGGACCATAACCAGGACTTAAAAAATGAAGCCATGCGGGTCTTGCGTAGGGCTGTTCAGAAGTCACGAATCCGACAAACTATGACTGTGCACACTGATAAAGTTGTCGGAGTGGCATTCAGCCCAGATGGAAAGAGCCTAGCCACGGCAAGTGAGGACACAACTGCAAAAGTGTTGGATGTCTCATATGGCAAGGAATTATTCACCCTTCCGGGCCACCAACAAATAATTAGGCGAATTGCTTACAGTCCCGATGGGGCGCGCCTAGCCACAGGGTATGAGAATGGGAAAGTCAAAATTTGGGACTCGGCAACAGGAAAGGAAATGCCCTTATCATCTGATTTAGGTCATGGCAAATCTGTTAACGACCTCGCTTTCAATCTAGATGGAACACAACTAGCCACGGCTAGCGAGGATAAGACCGCCAAAGTGTGGGATGCTGAATCAGGTAAGGAACTATTTACCCTCAAGGGCCATAAAAAACCGATAAGGGCCGTAACGTTTAGCATGGATGGGAAATATTTGGCCACGGCCAGCGAAGATAAGACCGCCAAAGTGTGGGATGCTGAATCCGGTAGGGCAATAGTCTGGAGCACTGAATCTGGTGAGAAGTTTGAATCTCTGGATGAACATAAAAAATCAGTAACGAGCGTCGCCTTTAGCCCAAATGGAAAGCTTTTGGTCACGGGTAGCGGTGACAATACCGTAAAGATATGGGACATTTCATCCGGGGTGGAAGCTTATCCGGAACTCAAGGGCCACACGAGAACGATATACAACGTTGCTTTCAGCCCTGATGGCTTACGTCTTGCCACGGGTAGCGGAGACACTAAAGTAATAATGTGGGATGTAAAGTCACAAAGACAATTATTTACTCTTACTGGTCACAAGAACAGTATCTATGACCTTGCATTCAGCCCCGATGGACGGCGTCTTGCTACTGCTAGCTATGAAAGGATTGGCAAGGATACCAATAGGGTGGGGGTTGTCAAAGTGTGGAATGTTGGCCCAAGTGAGGAATGGGCTTCTTTGGAAGGGCACACCCGTCGTATCAAGAGTTTCGCATTTAGCCCGAATGGAAAGTACCTTGCAACAGCCAGCAAAAAAGAAACCATATTGTGGGATACCACTTCTGGCAATAAATTGCAGACCCTCTTCACCTCAGCCCAAAATTCAGTCCCTACTATACGCATAATTTTTAGTGCTGATGGAACTCGTTTGGCAACAGTTGGTGAGAAGGCCAATGTTGTCAGTCTGCGTGACCCCTTTTCGGGTGAGATGCCTGATTCACTTTCAGTTGAGGCGGGAAATATTAAAGAGGTAGCTTTTAGTTCTGATGGAAGACAATTAGTGACAGCTGGTCTAAAAAAGAACAGCTCAAATTCTTTTACTATCGAAATAGGGTTATGGGATGCCACAAATGGAGAACCATTACATAGTTTAACGCGCCATAAAACAGCATCAAAGCCTATCCTAAGACTAAGCGCGGATGGAGATTACTTGGCCACAACTGTTTATGATAATGACAGCAAAAAAGGAGTCGTAACAGTTTGGGATACTGCGTCTGGCAAGGAGGTATCTTCATTTACTGGCCACACTCAAAAGATTACTCAATTAGCTTTTAGCCCCAATGGGGGCTATCTGGCTGCAAGCAGCTATGATAAAAAAAGCAAAAAAGGTCTTATAAAGGTTTGGAACAGAGCCTCTAATGTTGAATTGGCTTCTTTAGCTGGCCACACAAAGAAGATCTCTATGTTAGCTTTCAGTCCCGATGGAAATTTCCTGGCGACTGCTAGTCATTCCAAGGGTGACAAAACGGTAAAAATATGGGAACTCAAATCAAACCAGTCGATCCCTAAAGAAAGAGAATTTGCTAGGTCTATTACAAGTTTAACTTTTAGTTCAGATGGGAAACACCTCGCTACGGCCCACAACGATAAAACAGTGGAGATTTGGGAATGGAATGCAGGGGAGGAGGTCTATAATATCCTAGAATATGAAAAGTCTGTTGAAAAAGTTGCATTCAGCCCCAATGGGTTCCTTGTGGCTATAGAAACGTGGGGTAGAACGGTTCATCTTAATGTTTTAAAACATCAAGCGTTATTGTGTCTGGCTTTAAGCCGGATTACTCGTGGGCTAGAAAAAGAGGAATGCAAGGGTTGTCCAGACACTGCAGAAAGTTCTCGCTTGTTTGTGGAAGGAAAACGCTTGGCTATATCTGGGGAGATAGAAAGCGGTGTAGTTCGCTTTAAAAAAGTATTAAACCTGATTCCAGACTTGGATCTGAACCCAGAAAGTAAAGCGAAGGAATATGCTGCGATAGGGAAAGAAGCGAAAGGCAGGCAATTGGCAAGACAGCGGAAGATAAAAGAGGCAACGGCCATTTTCCAGGAGGCAGCTAATCTAGATCCAAGCTTGAGGCTGAACCCCGAGCAGAAAGCTAGGAAGTATGCGGCCATAACTTGGATTGCGGAGGCAAGGCGCTTAGCCAGAAAGGGGGACCTGGAAGGGGCCACAGAGAACTTCCAAATGGCGGGGATCCTGGATCCTAGCCTAGAAAATTTGCGAGAAAAGGATGAGGCTAATACTGAGGCCAAGCGACATGCAGGTGCAGTGCTCGTTTTACGTGGTAAGTGGCTGGCGAAAAACAAGAAGATTAAGGAGGCAACCAGAAATTTTCAGAAGGCGGTTGATTTGGGCCAAAACTTGAGTTTGCCACCAGAGCAAGAGGCCAAAAAGTATGTGGCCATGGCATGGATAGCGGAGGCGAGACGTTTAGCGAGGAAGGGAGATGTGGCAAAGGCTGAGGTAGGGTTCAGAACTGCAGAGAACTTGAATCCGAGCTTAGCTAAATCTTTAAATCTCAATGCAGAAGCAAAAAATATAGGTAAAGCGGTAGCGTTAGTGATGGATGGTAAAATTGAGGCTAGAGCCGGACAAGTTGAACAAGCAATCATCAGTTTCAGGGGTGCAGAGGACCTGGATCCGGGCTTAATCCTCAACCCTAAATACAAAGCTGGGAAATTAGCTGCCAAATATTATCAGAGAAAAGGGCGGCGAGCCGCTAGTCAAGGGAACCGGGAGGAGGCCATTGCCCACTTTAAGGAAGCGCAGGTGTTAGATCCGGCCCTAACACTAGACCCTGAGACGGAAGCAAACAAACTAGTTGTACGGGCGTTGATCGTAAAAGGGCGGGGAGCCGCTAGACAAGGAACCCGGGAGGAAGCCATTGCTCACTTTAAGGAAGCAAAGGCGTTAGATCCGGCCCTAACATTAGACCCTGAGACGGAGGTGAACAAACTTGTGGCTCAGACCTCGGTGAGGAAAGGTCAGCAAGCCGCTAGAAAAGAGAATCGGGAGGAGGCGATTGCCTACTTTGAGGAAGCGAAGGCATTAGATCTAACCTTAACGCTGGATCCCGAGGGAGAGGCTTCGCGGCTTGTAGCAGAAGCGTTGGTGAGGAAAGGTCGGAGGGAAGCTCGGAAAGAGAATCTAGCGGCGGCGATAGAGTACTTCAAGGAAGCGCAGGCGTTAGATCCGGCCTTAATACTTGACCCTGAGAAAGAGGTGAGCAAACTTGTGGCTCAGACCTCGGTGAGGAAAGGCCAGCAAGCCGCTAGAAAAGGTGAAATTGAAAAGGCCATTGCGCTATATAAAAATGCCCAAAAAATAGATGTCTCCCAATTTTCTGTTAATGCATGGAACACCCTTTGTTGGCACGGGACCCTAGAGGGCGAAGCTAAGAAGATCCTTTTTGCCTGTGAAGAAGCCGTTGCCCTTGATCCCGAAAATGGTGGAAATCATGATAGTCGTGGAGTAGCGCTCGTCCTTGCCGGGCATTGGGAACGTGCAAAGGACGATTTTAAATATTATGTCGAGTGGGCGCCAGGTAAGCGATCTAAAACACGTATTGACAGACGGAGGGAGTGGGTGAGGATAATTGAAAAGGGCCGTCCTCCTTTCGATGAGACTATTTTGGAAACACTTCGAACTGAATAGATTAAAATTCCCTTCATATTCTGAACCATTATCCAAAAACAGACTGCTTTGATTGTTAGCAAAAGTACCTTCGTGTATTTTCTACTCCTTGAATAAACTGATAATAGTGCGGTAAGGGCTAAAGTCCTAAGGCAAGGATTGAAGATTGTTCATTTGTGTTTTGTTCCTCATCCTCTTATTCGTTTCAAGTATTCCAGCGATAGGTGAAGGGGATGATTCCAAGGGCCATCTGATTAAAAAAGTAATAACAGAATTTTCCCAAAGCAATAGATTGATCTTGTGGAAGCATTTGTTAGGAATTACGGATCCCAGCTTTGATTCAAAATCAGCCGTGGATTGGTGGGAATCATTTGTGACGGTTTACGCAAATCGGGTTCATGGGTCTCCGAATAATCTGCAAGCCGCGGCCTTTCTGAATAGCGAACTGACGGAATCAGGCTATTCGGTACGTGTTCTTGAATATTTCTCAAATATTGGTCCTGTGCGAGTCATCGAAGGAACGAGAAAAGGGATGCTGTATCCAAATCGCTCCATGGGACTTCTTGCACATTATGATGGACACCCCAATACTATTCAGGGCGCTTATGATGATGGTTCCGGTGTGGCCATAACCCTTTCCCTCTGTAAGCTGTTGGCCAAGGTGCAAACGAACAAGACTATCACCTGTCTTTTTTTTGATGCTGAGGAAAAAGGTTTAATGGCCTCGAAGAAGTATGTTCAGGATGTTGTTGTAAGAGACAATCCAAAGTTTCATTTTGACCAAGTTTTTAGCTATGACATGGTTGGTTTGATTCAACCTGAGGAACCAGAGGGAAATCTTTACCTTCTGATGGGATTTGCTGGGTCAGACCTCCATCCCTATTTATCTCGAAACCTTGAATTTTTAACTACCATTATTCACTCCCTTCCTAAACTGGGGATTAAAACCAATACTCTTCGTCTTGAAGGAAGGAACCACCGAAATTCTGATGAGAGAAGTTTTGAGTTGGCCGGTGTTCCTGTTGTCCGATTTGCTGGAGGACGCACAACATCTCTTTACGATGGATATCATAGGCCAATTGATACCATCGATCGCGTCTACGAACTGGCCGGTGGCCGGAGCAGTTTTGAAGCCGGTTTTGAACAGGCGGTGTTGGTCTCCTATTACACAATCCTCGCCTACGATCATTACGATCCAAAGAATATTCCTACTCAGTAACCCTAAGGATTTAACTGGGCCTTTAAAGTGTTCAAAATCTGACGGAAAAATTCCCTGAACAGAAATCTGTGGGAAAAATGGTAGTAGGAGGTTGGAGGAGGAGACTACCTACAAATGCTCTGTCATGAACCAGCCAGCGATCGAGAGGCGTTTGTGGTCTCCTGCTAAGGGGTCGACTCGGCAGACGCGATGGAATCGCGGCACAGCAAAGATCGCCAAAGAGCCTGGAGTGGGGGCAATACACTGGTCGACTTCTAATAGCTTTCCTCCGTCCTTATTCTGAGCTTCTCGGTAGATGATGAGTTCTCCACCCCAATCGGGTTGCCATTCCTCATGGAAATATGTGGCTAAGGCTAAGCGGCGGGTAGGAGGAATTTTCCCTTGAGCATACGTGTACGCATCATCCGTATCGTCATGTGTTGAGAGACAGTCCTCCACGCCATAGGAGTAATAATTAAAATTGATATGTCGCCCGGTAATATTGGGAAATGATTCAATATAGTCGGCGATGCATGTGAGCCCTACCCGTTCCATAAAACGGTTTCCTTCCTGAGAAGCCATTTCCGCCTTCAACCAATTGCCGCAATTCTGAAAAGCTTGGGCGACAAGTGGCATGTCGGCTAAAGCTGTCCATGTTGAATGGTCCATGGCCTCTCGAAACATTTTCCGCTCATCCTCATTCCAGAAGTTCTCCAGGACTAGGACGGGGTCATGCGTAAAAGAGAATTCTTGAGCCGGAAAACTAGAAAAATCGATCCTCATAGGCTTGTTTCGGGGGTCATGGAATAGAGTCAGAAAATATTAAACGAACATCTTTTAACCAATTTCCATAGGGTGTCGCAATGCTTTGAATCGTTTATCCTTGAAGGAATGAAAGTTACTGGATTCAATTGAGGCAGCATTATTGGGAATATCTCATCCTCCAAACCAAAGAGATATCTGATGTATCCTTTTGGATATCGTTTTCAAGCCTTTGAGGCAGTATGGCAGAACCCCCCTAAAAGCCTTTTGCAGAAATGTCTTTAAATAACAAAAGGTTGATTCGAGATATTTTTGAAAACCGCTGAAGGAAATTATATGGCAATGGTTTTGCAGATATAGATAAAACAAATTCGCTAGGGGCCATCGGTTGGAGTTGACGGCCAAGGTTAAGTGGGCGCGTCATGTGAGAAGGCGGATTGTCAGTGAAATTTTCATTTTTAGAGCAGATGGTTGAGATAGGTGTCTCCCCAAAGGCAAAGATGTTTCGTGGCATGCAGAGTAATTTGTCTGGTATGAATAAACCCATTCTGATTATTGATGATGATCGGCCAATGAGGCGAGCCTTACGTTCGCTCTTAGAGGGCCATGCACTTGACTGTAAAGAAGCTGATGATGGATTGGAGGGCCTGGCTCTCTTAGATGGGGGTCTTTCTGTGGATGTCATTTTAACTGATTATCATATGCCCGTGATCGATGGGGTAAATTTTCTGAAAGCCTTGGCCTATCGTGTTAGTGGACAGGGTGTGCAGGTGATCCTATTAAGTGGAAATATGACAAAAGAAATGGAGCGGAGTGCGAAGCAGGCTGGAGCATTTGCTGTTGTGTCTAAACCATATGATCCCCAAAAATTGTTGGCCGTCATCTCTCGTGCAAGTAACCGATCCAAGAAAACAAAGTCGTGATGAATCAAGGTAGTAGGAGGAAAGAGGTCTTTTGTTTAAAGGATTCATCGTGGGTAGGTCAGGGAATCGTGTATGAAACCCACTGTATTGGTGATTAATGATGTGGATATTTCTCCTTTTCTAACAGAACGTGTAGTGATAGTAGGGTGCCTCTAGAAGCTCACCTCTATTCCTCATCTTTTTCATGATGACATACCCCAACTATAATCTGAGCTAAGAATGTTCCCAAGTAATCTTAACTTTTCTTTTTGCGGAACCGAAAAGATCAAAAAGTACTTATCCCTTATGGAATATTCAAGGGGTGAGGCAAAACTCAATGAAATGAAGCAGGAGAGTTCTCATACATGGCCATCCAATTAGCTGAAGAAGTACGGACAGTCGGTGCAATAATGACGTCCCGAGTGGTCACCATTGAAATGGATGATTCCATGGAAGTCATCAGAGAGATTTTCCAAAAGGTGAAATTCCATCATCTCATTGTAGTCGACGAAGGCAAAATTGTGGGCGTCATCTCCGATCGAGATTTTTTGAAAGCCATGAGCCCGTATTTAGACACGTTGTCTGAAACCAATCGAGATCGAGCGACATTGGAGAAGCCTGCACATCAAATTATGTCACACAATCCATCGACCGTTCCTCAGTCTTGTCCCATTGCAAAAGCAGCAAAAACTATGTTGGATCGGGGAGTCTCCTGCCTTCCCGTCACGAATTCTGAAGGTGTAGTTGAGGGTATCGTGACTTGGAAAGATCTCTTTAAAGCGTTTCTCCACCCAGGTACAAGTTCCTAGTAACCCTTCTCTCTTATCCCCTTTTCCTTCACCGACTCCTTCCTGGCTATCCCCTCGTTTTTCAAAAGCTCATTTTGGACTCTCATAAATTCCTTTGATCAATGACGCTCCGGGTCTGAATTGCTACAATATTTGCACTATCTATGTGGTAGTCGAACTTTTTTAAGCACTTCCTTGATGCAAGATCAACATTCATTGAAGAAAGGGATATGTCAGGATGGCAGATAAGCGGTTTATTCTAGAACTGGGGAAATTATTAATCGCCGCAGCTTGGGCGGATGGCACCTTGTCCACCACCGAAATTAATGGTCTTAAGGAACTCTTGTTTCAATTGCCTGATATTTCAGGAGAGGAATGGATGGAACTCGAACTCTATATGGCCTCTCCAGTTGGAGAGGACGAACGTCAACGCCTACTAGATCGGGTCCTAGGACGTATGGGGTCAGCGGCGGATAAAGCCTTGGCTTTGGAAGCCATAGAGAAACTCATTCCCTCAGAAGCAACAGAAGGCGATCAGCAAACCGAAGTAATTCAGCAACTTCGGACTGATCTTGAGCAGGGCAGCGGTGGATTTATGGAGCATCTTCGTCGACCCTTTCGCCGCATACTGAATGCGAGAGGGCAACATTATACGGAAGAGCAGGACCGTGAGAGTCGATTAGAAGATTTCATTAAAAACACGATTTATTTCCAGGTGACGATGGAATTACGAGATCGAGGCATCACCTTTGATCTTCCTGATATGGACATTCGTAAGCTATGCCTTGCTGCCGGGTTGATGGCGCGAGTGGCTGGAGTTGATCATGTGGTGTCTTCGGAGGAAACCCAGATCATGGGTGAGGTGCTTCAACGCCATTGGGTATTAACAAAAGATCAGGCTCTATTGGTAGCTGAAATCAGTCATCACCGGATCTTTCGTGGCTTAGATGGCGTACGGTTGGTGACCCGTTTCAAGGAATTGACGACGAGGGTGGAACGACAGGAATTTCTCCACTGCCTCTTTGAGGTGGCGAATGCTGCGGACCAGACGGCCCTTGAAGAAATTGAAGAAATTCGCAGTATTGCCAGGGGCATGGATCTCACTCACCAAGACTTTCTTGATGCCAAGCTGGTAATTCCGCGAGAAGATCGCAAAGGCCTCTAGGATTTGGAGTCTGCCGAATTGACCATGGATTATTCAGTAGATTCCAATTTCCCTTCCTTTGTAAGGAGGGGTTAGGGGAGGTAGAGTCTTCGTTCAATCCAATGGGTCAATCATGTGTGGGCGTCTCATTCTATTCCCTAGTGTTGAGGCAATTCCATCGCCGCCATTCCCGACAGTAGTTATCGGGAATCCATTGTGTTGCTTTCCAGTCATTATCCATAGGACCGTCGACCCTGCAGTATTGGTATCCCCCATTATAAACTCTTCCCTTCCATCCAAAACAATCCGAACTCCCTTTCCTGGAAGGGCGCGGGAGTTCGGAATTTTGTAGTTGAAGTTGAAATGCCAGGTGTGGTTTGGGCGAGTAGATAAGTCTACGACTTAGTCTCAGATTCGAACATATCAATCACGGCAGCGTCGACGGTGTCATTCCAAACTTTGGGGATTGCTCGGCGACGGTTTAAAGCACAAGTACCTTCCTGATCAACCCTGCTTTTGGAATACCTGCCGAGTAAGTGGGTTAATGAGCCGTCACTTTTATCCCTTAACTCTCATTGCTTGATTGCAAATCAATCTTGGGAAGACCTTAAGAGGGTTATTAAGATGGGGAATTCTACCGATAGAGTTGAATAATGAGCACTCCAGGACCTTCAACATTGGATTTAGATGGAACTAGCATTAAAAACTCGTGTTTATCTACAGAGGGTTTCAAAGAGAATTGTGAACCTTCTGAAACAAGAATCTATCCATTTCAGTTTCATGGAAATGGCCAAGAGTTATTCCAGATATTCATTTTCAATATTTTTTTCACGGCGATCACGTTTGGGATATACGGATTCTGCGGGGCTAAGGTCAGAACCAGGCGGTACATTTGGAGTAATACGAGTTTTGCTGGTCATAGGTTTTCGTATCATGGGACTGGGGTAGAGCTATTTATAGGGCTTATTAAGGGGGTGTTTCTAATAGGGTTGTTGGCTTCTGTCCTAATTGGAGTTTTTCTCACTTTTCAAAAGCCCTATGTTGATATTATTGCCACCGCACTTATTTGGTTTGAAGGCGCAGTCTTAATCTCTTTAGCTCAATTTGGTTTGATGAAATATCGTTTAAGCCGAACCTCTTGGTGTGCTATTCGTTTTACCTTTCGAGGGAAACTGTTCTCATTCCTCAAAGTATCGCTGAAAGGATTATTTTTAACCGCTATTTCCTTTGGGTTTTACTTTCCAGATTACCATCGCGAGATAAGGGCTTTTTTTATCCAGAATACTTTCCTTGGAACGGTTCCATTCTCATCTTTCGATCAACGGGCAAGAAATTTGTGGTGTATTCATCGAAATGCTTTATGGGTGGGCTTAAGTGCGTCACCTATAATTGCCTTTTGGTTTATTTATGGTCCATGGGAAAACCAAATGGTTGGAGTAGCAAGTTTTCTGTTCCTTTGTGTAGCCCTTGCGGTATTTTCATTATGGATGTGGGTAAAGTATTTGGTAAATAGGCAGAGATTTTACTGGAGTAACACGTACTTTCCTGGGGCAATTTTTCAATCTACAGTAACCGAGTCTGAGGTTTTTAAGTTAATGATGATAAATTTTTTCCTCATTATTGGGACCTTAGGATTGGGGCAACCATGGGTCAAAGTTAGGACCTTAAAATATTATTTTAAAAACCTTTGTATAAGCGGGAACGATGAGTTTAGAAATTGTATTCAGATGGCTGGGAATGCAGATAGTATAGGAGACGAAATTGGCGGAATGTTGGCTATAGAAGAAATTTTTGGTTTATAAGTATAGAAGAAATTTTTCCTCTACTCATTTTTAGAAAATTTAATTCTTCGTTTCCCACCGGTCAATTACCGCGGCGCCGACGGCGTCGCTCCAGACGTTTATCGTGGTTCGGCAGCGATCTAAGAACCAATCGACTACCAAGATTAGTGAAATTCCTTCAATTGGCAGGTCAACGGCTTTTAATACGATGACCATGGTGACCAAACCAGCTTCAGGTATGCCAGCAGCGCCAATGGCCGAGAGGGTGGCAGTGAGAAGCACGATGATGGTTTCACCCAGCCCCATTTCGATGCCATAAGTTTGAGCAATAAACATAGCCGCCACGGCTTCGTAAAGCGCGGTCCCATTCATGTTGATGGTGGCTCCTAGTGGGATCACAAAACTCGTGACTCGCCTTGATATGTTGGCTTCCTCAATGAGGCTTTCCATCGTAAGTGGTAAGGTGGCGGAACTAGAGCTGGTCGAGAATGCTGTCATGAGCGGAGTGGTCAAAGCTTTGGCATAAGAAGGGACTGATCGTTTGCCTAAAAAATGTAACGCGAGAGGAAGGAGGATGAAGCCATGAATAGCCAGGGCTAGGAGCACCGTACCTACATAACTTCCCAGGCTCGCTAACTGAGGCCAAAACCCCGAAAACCCACCCGCTTCACCTAACCGACCCGCGAGCAATGCTCCAATTCCAATTGGAGCAATCCACATGAGAAGGTGCACGATGGCCATCATGGCTTCGTTGATGCCTTCAAAAACTCGTATGACTAGAGTGCCTTTTTCGCCAATGGTAGTAAGGACTCCGCCAAAAACCAACGCAAATACGATCAAGGGCAAGATCTGCGTTTCAGCCATGGCCGCGAACAAATTTTTAGGGACAAGTTTAGTCAGGATGGATGTAAATAAATCACCCAAGGTGGTGGGCTTGTCTTCAATACGTTCGGACAGACTTGAGGTCTGTTCCTGTGTGGGATCTAGGGTGATTTGTTCGGTTGCTGTTCCAGGGTGGATAACCACCACCAAGATCAAACCGATCATGACGGCGAGTCCAGTGGTTGTCATAAAAAATAAGATGGTGCGAAAGCCTATAGAACCAAGCTTACGCACGTCTCCTAAACTAGCAATCCCCACGATCATGGAGCTCATGACTAAAGGAACGACGAGAGCGAACAAGGCTTGTAAAAACAGATCCCCAATAAAGGCAATGCTCAGTCCGAATGAAGGGGCAAATCCACCAAGGAGAATCCCGAGGACAATCCCGAGGAGCATGCCGATGAGGAGATGATGAGGACTAGAGGCTTTCATGAGATTGGATTCATTCTACATGAAGGATGGATTGGGTCTATTCAATTTTGATGACTGGTTTATGGGAACTCTATGATGGATAGCTATCCATCGGAGGACAGGTGCAGACTAAATTCCGATCTCCATACGCACTATCAATGCGTGAGACAGATGGCCAAAATTTGTAGTCTCGTAACCAGGGTGCTGGAAAGGCAGCTTGTTCACGTGAATAGGGATGGTTCCATTCTGTTTGAGCAATCGTCTCTATGGTATGAGGAGCATGTTTGAGAGGATTGTTATCGCGTGGGAGTCGACCTTCTTCGATGTCTGCAATTTCTTGACGAATGAGAATGAGGGCATCGCAATACCGGTCGAGTTCGACTTTTGATTCACTTTCAGTGGGTTCGACCATCATGGTTCCGGGAACGGGCCAGGAAATGGTGGGGGCATGGAAACCATAATCCATCAGCCGCTTTGCGATATCTTCTACTTCGACATCGGCTGATTTTTTAAATGGCCGCAAATCTAAAATAAACTCATGAGCGGACATCCCGTTCTTTCCCGTAAATAACACCGAGAAGTATTTATGTAATCGTTTGGCCATATAGTTAGCATTCAAAATTGCGACTTGTGTGGCCTTGGTAAGCCCATCTCCCCCCATGAGTTGAATGAAGGCCCAAGAAATGGGAAGGATATTGGAACTGCCAAACGGTGCCGCTGCAATGGCACCAATTCCCTGTGAGCCACCGGTTGTAACTAAGGGATGATTGGGTAAGAAGGGTGCCAGATGTGAGGCCACGGCAATGGGGCCCATCCCTGGCCCTCCACCACCGTGGGGGATACAGAACGTTTTATGGAGGTTCAGATGACACACATCTGCGCCAATATCTCCTGGCTGAACCAGTCCTACCATGGCATTCATATTCGCTCCGTCCATATAGACCTGACCGCCGTACTGGTGCACGGTGGAGCACACGTCACGAATGGTTTCTTCAAAGACGCCATGAGTTGATGGGTACGTGACCATGAGGGCGGCGAGACTTTTCTGGTGTTTCTCGCATTTGGCTTGTAAGTCCTGTAGGTCGATATTGCCATCGTTATCGCAAGCCACAGGCACAACGTTCATGCCAGCAATCACTGCACTGGCCGGGTTTGTGCCATGGGCCGAAACCGGAATCAAACATATATCTCGTTGAGATTGCCCTCGCTGCTCTTGGTAGGCCTGAATGACCATTAATCCAGCGTATTCCCCTTGTGAGCCGGCATTAGGTTGCAAAGATACTGCGGCAAACCCGGTAATGTCAGCTAACCAGGCTTCTAACTGTTGAATCAAAAGAGCGTACCCCTTAGCTTGTTCAATGGGCGCAAAGGGGTGAAGTTGGCTGAATGCAGGCCAGGTTACGGGAATCATCTCCGCTGTCGCATTGAGTTTCATGGTGCAAGACCCAAGGGGAATCATAGAATGAACGAGCGATAGATCTTTGGATTGTAAACGGTGCATATAGCGTAGAAGTTCATGCTCAGAATGATACTCATGAAAAACTGAATGGGTCAGATAAGGCGATTGTCGTTGGAGTTCAGTGGGGATGCAGCTACTTTGTCTTTCACGTAATTGCTCCAACGAAAATGGCAGTGATTCGCTTGTCGAGAAGATGGACAATAGTTGGAGCACCTCTTGAGAGGTGGTCGTTTCATCCAAGGAAATCCCAAAAGTGCCGTCTTCAAATCGTCGAAGATTCATAGAGGCTTGCTGAGTTCTTTTGGTAATTTCATCAGCCGAAAGAGAAGGGCAATGCACATGGATCGTATCGAAGAAGGCGGAGGAACGCAGTTCACATCCCAGTCTCCGTAGGCCTTCAGCGGTCACCTTTGCAAGAGAATGAATATTATTCGCGATGGCCTTCAATCCTTCCGGTCCGTGGTACACCGCATACATGCTCGCCATATTGGCGAGTAGAACCTGAGCCGTACAAATATTACTCGTGGCTCGATCCCGTCGAATATGTTGTTCCCGTGTTTGCAGAGCCAACCGATACGCCTTCCTCCCTTGAGTATCTTTGGAAACACCAACAACCCTTCCTGGAATTTGTCGTTTAAATTCGTCTTTGGTGGCGAGAAACGCGGCATGTGGTCCGCCATAGCCCATCGGGACGCCAAATCGTTGAGCGGACCCCACCGCAATATCCGCCCCCCATTCTCCAGGTGGCACTAAAAGAGTGAGGGCGAGAAGATCCGTACAAGCAATGACAAGTGCCCCGGCTTGGTGGGCTTGTTCCGCCAACGCTTTATATGAGCACAGAGCGCCATTGGTGGATGGGTAAGATAAGAGTACACCAAACATTTGGTTGGAAGAAAAATCCAAGGTATCCGGATTGCCGATCTTGATTGTGATGTGTAAAGGGCGAGCTCTTGTTTGTAAGACGGCAAGAGTTTGGGGGTGACAGTCTTCAGCCACAAAAAACGTCTGCCCCTTCACTTTACTGAGTCCGCGGCACATGCTCATGGCTTCTCCAGCGGCGGTGGCCTCGTCCAGCAGCGAGGCATTGGCCAGCGGAAGACCTGTTAGGTCAGCCACCATTGTTTGGAAATTGAGTAGGGCCTCGAGTCGTCCCTGCGCAATTTCAGCCTGGTACGGGGTGTATTGGGTATACCAGGCTGGATTTTCCAGAATATTCCTGGCAATCACTGGGGGGGGCAGACAATTGTAATACCCCATGCCAATAAATGATCGGAACAATTGATTCTGTGCTCCCATGTTCTCCAACTGGGCCAGCATCACTTCTTCCGACTGGGCTGTTGGGAGATCCAAGGAGTGGGAGATTCGGATTTGTTCTGGCACCGTGGCTTGAACAAGGGCTTCAAGCGAAGGGAGACCTAACGTGCCTAACATTTCTTGGATATGGCCGTCAGACGATCCTATGTGGCGATCAGCAAATTCAGTCATGATTGGCTAGATTCCTTTTGGAAACTAGAGTAAGCGTGAGAAGGCGGCACGTGGCGAGAAAATGGAATAGAGGAGAAAAAGGTGACTTGCACCGTAAAAATACTGGGAACACGTGGCCCTGTGATGGAAGTTGTGAAGTTAAAACGACATCCGTGAACGATGGTCACCGAGAATTACGCAATAGCGAAATTCTATTAGGACACCCTAGCATGTTTGTTTCTCATCTGCAAAATGGGTTGAAGGGATTCTTGAAGGCAAGGGAAATAGCTTAGAAAACAGGCATGTGGTTTTTAACGCCGGGGTCGATTCGGGCGGGAATGTTTAGGTCGTGGACGAGGTTTCCCCATGCGTTTTCGAATTTGTTCTCGTCTTTGGGGAGGTAAGTTTTTCCATCGTTTCCGTAATTCCTGCCGTCGTTCCTGTGGTAATTCCCGGAACCATTTCCGTTTTTTTTGAATGGCTTGCCGTTTGTGAAGGGGAAGTTGTCTGAAGGTTTTGAATCGCTGCCTGATCCGTTCTTGCTTTTCGAGAGGAAGAGCTTTCCATTGGTTGAATCGTTTGCGCGCACGCTGTTGTTCGGTCGGAGTCATGTTTTTGAAACGGTGGGCTCCATGTTGCAACCGATGTTGGCGGGCAGGAGGCATATCTGCCCACTGCTGTTGAAATGGGGTTAAGACAGTTTGTTCTTCTGGGGTTAGCTGGTTCCACGGTAAACCTTGTGAGTCTTCTTGTCCCCATGCCAAGGGCACAAAGGAACTCCAGAGTATACAGATGGGAAGTAGGATGGCTTTAAGGTTCCAGGTCATGATTCGGGATTCTTGTCGGGGTTGATTGGTCATGATCGGATTGATCGAAGGTTCTTTGATGTGGTTGCTTAATCATCGTGTCGCTGTTTTCGTGGCGCTCCTGAGTTTCTAAAAAATCCAAAGGATCAACCCAGGTTCCATCGTCTAGTTCCCATCCACCTAAAAACTCTAAAAATTCTTCATTGATATCGATGGGTGGCGGAGATTCGGCCGTGACAATTGTGCCCCAGGTCACGCACGCCCAAAAAATTAAAAATCCGTTACCCCGTGGGATCATTCTCTGCCAACCACGTATAAAACTCTAATTCTTCATACAGCTCCCATCCATCGGCATTGGCGAGAATCTCCACATCCTCAAAGGGTAGAGTGCCAGGGGAATGGGGAGCATAGTTACTCCAGAGGGCAAGACTGATGATCAGAAGACAGGCGGCGGCCATGGCCCAAGTTGGTTGGAGTCCCCATCCCCATGATGATTTGAGAGTTGGGGTCATGGCCTTCTGTCGTGCTGATTGGAGACGGGTGACTGTGGCCTCATCCATATTCTGGAGGCTGTGGTCCAATGTCTGCTTAGCGAGCTTGACGAGCTTTTCTTCTTGGATTTCAGGTTTCATTGATGAGGCTCGCGTATTCGGCAAGGGCGTCGCGCAAGGTATGGACGGCACGGGAATAATGCGTCTTCACACTCCCAGTAGAACACCCCATGGCTTGGGCCGTTTTGGCGACGTCGAGCCCTTCCCACGCTCGTAATAAGAAGGCTTCTCGTTGACGAGGGGGAAGATTTTGGAGTGTTGCCTTGAGCAATGCCATGGCTCGGGTTTGGTCGAGCTGAGTGGCTGGATCGGACATGGAAAGGTCTGGAAACAATTCCCATGGTGATTCCGAGGTATCTTCGTTTTCTGGAGGTCCTGGGCCAAACCAGACGCGCCATCGCGTGCGCACCCAGGTTCGGCGCTGCCAGTCTCGAATTCCATTGTGCAAGATTTTGTAAAATAGCGGTCTCCATTCTGTTTCGGGTTTTTCGGGATAGCGTTGGATTAATTTGAGCATGGCCTCCTGAACTAAGTCGAGTGCCTCCTCTTGATCCCGAGTGGCAAATTGAGCCATTCGGAAAGCTTTCCGTTCGACATCCGAAAAAAACAGATCCCATGATCGGTGTTGGTCCAGCGTGTGGAACTTTCCGCATGATGCCATTCGCCACGCTGTTGCGGCATCTCCATGCTCGATTGAATCGGTTAAGGAAAAACTCACGGCCTTCGTGGTCGTGGAAGCGGACGATTAGTGCCTCTATCGCCCACGAGAGTTTCTTTGGTCGAATCGACGGTTGAGTCGGTCCCCTTTACGATCCAATCGTTGGTTGACCCGATCGCCTTTCTTGTCCAATCGGCGATCAATCCGGTTACCCTTTCGTTCTAATCGATTTTCAATCTTATTTCCTTTTCGGTCAAGATGATTGGCGAGTTTGTCATGTCCGGCTGCGGCAGCTTGTTCAGATCTTTGATCAAGACGGTCATTTATCCGTGCCCCTTTCTGATCCAAACGTTGCTCAATTCGATCCCCTTTCCGGTCCAAATGCCGGTCAATCCTATCCCCTTTCCGGTCAAGGTGGCGGTCGATTCGATCGCCAAAATCTTGGCTGAAAGCTGGAGCTGCCATGGTAAAAGTTAAGAGGCTGGCGATGGTTAAAATGGGCATGTTCATAGATGTTCCTCCAAGATACGGGTGATTGAGGTTTTCCTTATCTGACGTTCTCTTTACCGTAACGCTCTGAGGGAAAATCGGTTGACAGGAATGCAAAAAATACCTTGAGTCGGAAGTCCATTCCTTCCAGCTATAGGGAAAACAAGCCGGTGAAGTTCTCTATCACCTCAAAAATGGGGTGGGATTTACCGGCAGGGCACCAGAGGGACTGGTGGAAGAATTCTCTAATAGATCCCGGCCAACCCCTGTGTTGTTTAGGGTGGAAGAAGGTATTACTATTGTTCGAACATAATTCATCATTGATGAAAAGGATGGCCATGATAATTCTCTCCAATATCGACAAACTGTATGACGGAACTTCGGCGACGAATGATGCCATTCACGAACGAATGGACATCTGGCTTGAGGATGGTCGAATCAAAGAAGTGCATCCACATAAGCCGACCCTTCCCAAGAGTTCGGAGGTGCAGATCATTGATTGTTCGGGCCACACCGTTACGCCTGGCCTCATTGATTGCCATGGCCATGTGACCTTGTGGGGCGTGGGCAATGAAAATCTTGATCGGATGAATTCACCTGAAGCGCCATTTTGGGCCGAACGAATTCTGTATCGAACATTAGTACATGGCGGAGTCACCACGCTCAGAGACGTGGGGGGTGCCACTCAGGTTTTAAAACGCTTGGTGGAACAAGGTGTTCTCCTTGGTCCACGCCTACAATTAGCGATATGTATGTTGTCGACAACCGGCGGACATGCGGATTTTCGAGGACCGGACCGTTGTTGTGGGGAATTGTCTCGGCTATGGCCAGCAGGTCCTGGGCGTCCTTCTAGCATCGTAGATGGTCCTTGGGAATGCCGTAAGCGTGTGAGAGAAATTGCGGCATGCGGAGGTGATCTGGTGAAAATTTGTGCAAGTCCTGGAGTAGTTTCTCCTTCCGATCATCTTGAGCATCGAGATTTTACCCTAGAAGAAATGGAGGCCATATGTGACGAAGCAGCGGGACGAGGCATGTACGTGGCTGCTCATGCGCATAGCCACAGTGGGATTCGCATGGCTATTCAGGCAGGCGTGAAAGATATTCAACATATATCATTTATGGACGAGGAATTAGCCGAATTAGCCTATGTCAAAGGCTGTCGGGTAACTCCGACGTCTTGGGTGGGGCAACGCCTGCTGCAATCAGGGGAATTTAATGAATTTATTACCTCCAAAGTTCAGGCCGTGTCGGAAAGCCATGCTCGAGCGGTCAAGGTCGCGCATGCCAGTGGGTTGAATTTATTAGTTGGGACTGATCCAGTCTTACCAGACATGCATGGTCGAAATTATATGGAATTAGTGGCGTTGATCCAGGAAGGCGTGCCGCCTTTAGTGGCCTGGTTTGGAGCAACAGGATTAGCGGCGGAGCAGCTCGGTCTCGCTGATTCTGGAACGTTGGCTGAGGGGCAACGGGCTGATCTTCTGATCTGCCAGGGAGATGTGGTTGAAGACCCATCTCGGTTAGATAACGGGGCGTTAGTGGAGGTCGTGAAGGACGGCTGGGGCTATCGCAATGGATTCTCGGCCCTTCCCCAACAAACCTATGGGAGGGCCATGAATCAATCCCTTCAGACTAACTAGGGGAGAGGTAAAGGGTAAAGGTGCCTTCTTAGGCAGATTCCTCTGTTTTTGGGGTTGGTCCAATATCCTGCCCAGTTTCGTTTGCTTCCTCCATGTCCACCACGAGTGCGCCTTTTGGAGAATAAAATCCTTGCCCGTCAATTTGCACAATTCCGTTGCAATTTTCTTGAAAAAACTCCAAGATCCAGCCGTTAAAATCATACCCATCGTCGGTAATGTCGTTTTTGACCATTTGGGTGGTGGCAATAAAATGCGCTTTGCTGATGAACTCTGTGGCAATTTGCGCTTCAACGTCATCAAAGGCCGAGAGACGGTTGGTGAAACCGGTTTGCTCGGTTTCAAAGACATCTTGGTAAGTCCCTTTATTACGGATGCAAAAGAGTCGGATAGGTTGGCGGTCTCGATTATATCCTAATGAGATATGAACCCAATCCCAATCCTCTAGTGCCTCTTTTTCCATTTTAGGGATTAAGGGGGTTTGGTTTTTTGATTTAAGAAAATCCAGGAGAAGTTTTAAGGGGGGACTGTCTTCCCGAGAGCAAAAGACGCGGGAGTAAATCAGTTCTTCTTTGTCTTCAGTCTCCGATTGTTGCGGGTTGGGAATAACCGGTAATTCTTTTCCCATAGTTAAGGCCTCATCCTGTATATTAAATGTGAAGAAAACGCGAAATGAATTCTATAGTCGTACTCTTTCAACGATTGCCTGACTACTTTACCGTGGGAAATGCCAAGGCAGCAAGGCAAAAACTCCAATGATTTTCTCCTCAAACGAAGATTCCTCGCACTGGGCTTGTTTTTTGGTTGACAGTTTTTCTGTCTTTCGGTAGACTCTGCCGCCGTTGTTAGAAGAGGAACACATGTTCCTGTCGTACCTTGGATGAAGGTTACAAACAAGGCATCCCTTCCTTGAAAGTCTGAAAAACCAAAATGGGCTGTGTAACTAATCAATTTTAATGTGAGGAGGACGTCCGTATGGGAAAAGCCATGACGAAGTCGCAGATTGCCGATCACCTTGCCAAAAAGGCGGATATCACCAAGAAGACTGCTACGCAAATTCTTGATGATTTTGCCACCTTGGCGTACAAAGAAGCCAAGAATGCCTTTGTGGTACCAGGAATCGGAAAGCTCGTACTCGCACACCGGAAGGCCCGCATGGGTAGAAATCCACAAACCGGTGCGGCCATTAAAATCCCTGCAAAAAAAGTTGTGAAGTTCCGTGTCGCCAAGGCTGCCAAGGACGCTATTCTTGGAGTGAAGAAATAAGAGAGACGACTAGCGCTTCCAAAGTGGTTGGTACCTCTGAGGTGCCTCTCACTCCAGGCTTGAAGACAACACGATCTGTAGAAAAGCAGGGTCAGAAGTTCTGGCCCTGCTTTTTTGCGCACGCCATTCCCCTTTCCTAATACATTGCTGGCGTCAATCCGCTCTGCCCTAAGCCATCATGGGCCACGATTTGGACGGCATCACCGTCATAGATCATGGTCGATTCGCTGGCAATGCGTTTGTTAACAGTCACCATCACTTTCTTCTCTTTTAACAGTTGAAAAATTTCTCGCAAAGGTTTGCCTTGTTTACGGATGAGCTGTTTGATCGTGATGGAATCATCTAATTCACACCCTAAGGAACGCTCTCCTTCAGGGGTTTGTAACTCCCCCATTAACGTGATGGTCACCATAGATAGATAGTTCCTCTAAAAAATTAATAGTAAAATTATTGACTGTCAGTTGAATGAATGATCGTCTTTCGTCGATTTAGATTGGTTGTTAGGGAACCCATGCAATGACACGTACTGGTGCTCCAGTTCCCCCCTTAATTTTCATGGGGAGAGCTGTCACTAACGCCCCATGAGGTGGCAGGCGCTCCAAATGGGCGAGATTTTCGATGGCAAAACGATTGGCTTTTCCAAGAATTTGATGCGCTGGAAAGGTGCGTGATTGCCCGGGATCAATACTGGCGGTATCAATGCCTATACCATAAATGGCGCGTTGATTCACTAAAAATGAAATAGACTCGCCAGAAAAACCTGGGAAATGGAGCGTGGCAGAGTCCTGAGGTGTCGGGCTCCCAAGGTAGCGAGCAGGGTCTGGCCAATATTGGCCCCAGCCTGTCCAAAGAAACACCATAGAGTTTTGAGGAATAGATCCGTACTGTTTTTCCCATTCGGCGATGTCATCGACCTGAAGCATATAATCGGGGTTTGAACTGGCTTGGGAACGAATATCCAAAACAATAACTTTTGCCGTCAAATGTGAAACGGGTATCTGATCGACACTCCAGCCTGATTCTGCAAAATGAATGGGAGCGTCAAGATGCGTTCCCCCGTGCTCCGAGGCGGAAAACACGCCTGAGGCATACCAGTATCCTTGGTGCGTATGGCCCCAACTAGACTGTTCCCAATGAAAGGGCGCATTGTTTGGCCAGTAAATCGTATGTTCGTCGAATGAATAGGAGAGGTCAACGAAGGTTTCAGGGGGAGAAGAATGAGAGACACAGCCGGACAAGCCTAAAAATATGAGAAAAACACCGATGCTATCTCTTATGAACTTTGGGGGAAGATGATTTCTTTGGAGAGTTCGCATAGTGAAAACCCTATCAAGTTGAGAATCAATTCAGCAATGAGGCTTCCCAAAACACCTATTATTGGTATGTTCAAGGAAAACCGAGAGGTTTTGACTATGATGTCACATCGAAAATACTGGCAAGTGTACGCTATGATAATGATGGTGTTGACACCCCAGAATTAAGAAAGAGGTAAAATGTACAAAATCATTATCATATTAGTTCTACTGATCATCATGTTCTATATGGTACGGCGAGCCGCTCAAGCCTGGATTGCCCCCAAACCGGATGAGGCGATGCCCGGGAAAGATGTGATGATTCAAGACCCTGTATGTAAGACCTATGTGACGGCCGGAACGGCTATTATCGAAGAGGTCAGTGGTCAGAAGTATTATTTTTGCAGTCAGGATTGTGCCAAACACTTTCGGCGTGAAGGATCGGCATAACTGAGAACTGAAAGTTGGCCCCCTCTCTTGGTGTATGAGAAATAGGTCGAGAATGTGGGCAAATGGCTTGAGCCAGGGCACCCTTATGTTATTTGACGAAATTTCGAACAAGGCCTGGGTCTAGGAATTGCTTCGCTTCTATAGAAGACAGGATGAGTGTCCACATACAGATTGCAAACTTTACCGAGAGCTCAAGGTAATAAGTATCGGCTATTTTTTTCTAGTGGTTTGACGCTAAAAGAAACTGCTTGATTTGTGGGTCATGAGCAGTGTAGACCTAGTTGGCCTCTGTTTTTGGCTGTCGATTATGTGTATTGGTGACGGATAGTTTAGCGCTAAGCTCCTTGGTCGGTGTCCCGGTTTAATTCAAGACGGAATCGACCCTCTCGACGATTGGGATGTGAGCCAGGATTTGAGATTCGAGAGGTCCTTTTCCCATGCCATATTTTCCGACGACATGGTGGTGGCCTGCTCCATGATATCCACAGCGGCTTCGAAGCTTGCCTGCCCCTCCTCTTCATTTCCCATTTTCTTATAAGTCCGACCAAAATTGTAATGTGCTAGGGCCAGGTCGTGTTGCCAGTTAGCATTGGAAGGATCGCTTGAACCAAGGGTCTGGTAAATGGTGAGACTTTCCTGGTAGGCAGTTAAGGCCTCGTCGAGGCGGCCCTGGATTTGGGCAAGTTCGCCCACTCTATCATGAGCGAGGGCAAGGTTGCTCTGCCAATCAGCATTGGAAGGGTCGCTCGAAGCAAGGCGCTGAGAGATGGCGAGACTTTTGTAGAAGGCAGCTAAGGCGTCGTCGAGACGGCCCTGGGTTTGGGCAAGGGTGCCCACTCTATCATGAGCGAGAGCGAGGTCGCGCTGCCAGTTAGCATTGGAAGGATCGCTCGAAGCAAGGCGTTGACAGATGGTGAGACTTTCCTGGTAGGCAGTTGAGGCGTCGTCGAGGCGGTCCTGGGTTTGGGCAAGGATTCCAAGTCTAGCATGAGCGAGAGCGAGGTCGCGCTGCCAGTCAGCATTGGAAGGGTCGCTCGAAGCAAGGCGCTGACAGATGGTGTGACTTTCGTGGAAGGCAGCTAAGGCGTCGTCGAGGCGGCCGTGGATTTGGGCAAGGGTGCCCACTCTGGCATGAGCACGGGCCAGATTGCTCTGCCAATCGGCATTGGAAGGATCGCTCGAAGCAAGGCGCTGGAAGATGGCGAGACTTTCGTGGAAGCCAGCTAAGGCGTCGTCGAGGCGGCCTTGGGTTTGGGCAATGTCGCCGATTGTTGTGTGAACGACAGCGAGGTCGCGCTGCCAGATGGCATTGGAAGGGTTGGTCGAAGCAAGGCGTTGGAAGATGGCGAGACTTTCGCGGTAGGCAGTTAAGGCGTCGTCGAGATGCCCCTTTGTTCTGAGGATGGAACCGAGAAGGCCATTCGAGCGACCAATTCCTGGTAGATGGGATACCGTGCGGGCGAGTTTCGCAACGTTTCGGGTTTCCTCCTCGAGCTGGGCACTTTCTCCACGAATATTACGGATCTCAAGTGGAGTGAGTAGCGCCTCGACTTGGGCTGATCCGGTGAGCCAGCCGGTGGCAGCCAATTCCTGCAGGGCAAGGGCGAGTGCATGGCGAAACTCGCGGCTTGCCAAACGGTCGCACTCCCGGTCAAGTTTCTCGCTTTCAGCGGCAGCGGCGGTCTGGTCAATAGCGAAGAGGTGGTATAGTGCCTCAATGCGAGCATGTGGCTCTGTGCCTTGGGCAACATATGCACGAGCGCGAGTTGAAAGCGCCTTCCAGCGCATGGCGTCAGTTGTGCGCAGATGTTCGCGTAGGGCAAGCCGAGTGGCTTCGTGAACATTCACCGCATGCTCCCCTCGTGCGGGGAAAGATTCGACAACGGTGAGTGCTTGTAGTTGACCGAGTAGGCGACCACTTTCTTCAGGTGTGGACTCAAGAAGAGCTGCGAGGAAGCCGTTGTCGCACCAATGGGGCACAGCGGCGACAAGCAACGCATCCTTGATCCTTGTCCGCTCCACTTCTGACAGCGCGTGATACGCGAGGTCTACAGTAGCAAGTCCGAGAAGCGCCGTGCTGCCTTTTGCAGCCTGAAGAATGCGTAATTGTTCTGAAACAAAACCCATAACAAATCAGGCCGTTGGGCCACAGACTTGTGCAATAACGCTGCTCTTTCCATTTACGCAAGCGTGAACGGACCGGACCAACTCGATGGTAAACTCTGGCGAGTTATTGCGAGACCTGCCATAGTCGAACCACTCTTCGGGAGTTGGTGGAAGGAGCTCGATTGGCTGGAAACTGACATCAGCCCATGGTTCGCCCTGCTTTCGTGGCACCTGCTGGCCGACGATGATTACTCTCAACCATGCTGCTTTGATTAGGGCGATGAGGAGGTTATCCTTCACCCAACGTTCTGTCTCCCCTACGAGCTCGAAAGTGTCAAAGATTAGGAGTGTCGGGCGTGCAGCCTTCTTGATGGTGGCAAAGATCTCTGCTAGTTGGCCAGAGGCGCCGGTACCGGGTGTGGGTGTTGGCACCTCAAGTCGCTCGGCAAGTCCACGTAACTCGGTGTCCATATCGGAGGAGCCTTTGAAGTCGAATCGACCGCAGGTTAGGTCAGGAATTTTAAGTGCATTGCGGAGAAATTGTTTTGTAAGGTGGGACTTGCCGGTTTCACTGGCGCCGTATATGGGGAGAAGGCGGAACGGAGCGGTTCGGGTTATGAGTTGCGCAAAAAGGCTCTGCGCATCTCGGTGGTCAGCTACTGGCCAGTCAAGTGGTGGAGGAACAATAGGCCAATCTTGGCTTGTTGGATTGTCATGGGTGTAGTAGTCATTGGGATGGCCTTCGTTGAAGGCCAATCGTTCGAGAATGAGCGTAGCGGATTCTTTCGGTGTCAGGTCATCAAGGTCTGTATAGCCGGCAAGACCATGAAGCCCTTTGCCTTCGACCTGTTCGAAGCGAGTGAGCATGACTTCTTTGGCATTACGGGATTTGAGAAGGCCGTAGATGGCGTTCCACTCTAAACCGCACCATTCCTTTTTTTCGTAATCGGGGCAAAAGACTGCGATGACAAGATCGGCTTCTTTTGCATATAGGTCTGGCAGATAGAAGGCAAGGTCGCTCCTTGAGAATTCTGGTGTATGATATTTGTCGTAGAGAATGTGCTCTTTGCCGAAACGCTCAGCAAGGATACTTGCAACCTCAGCGACGAACTCCCTTTTGTCGTCTCCAGCAAAAGAGAATGCAATGCGAAAGCGTTTGTTCATCGTATGTCTCTGCCCAGGTGCAGGTGCTGAGCCAATCCGATTTGTAGCTAGATGCTGAACAGGGATTTTTGGAGTATTTCCGCTTCAGTCATTGAATCCCCTTGTTTTCGAAATCTAGAACCAACTTATTCTCAGAGCCCATCTTTACGCCGGTTTTCAATTTTTGTCAAGCGACCTCTGCTCCTTGTATTAATCGTCGAAGATGGATAGAAGGCCTGTCTTGTGTTCTACTACAGGTTATCCCACACTGGCTTTAAAAGTCCCAACCATTAAATAAAACAGTGTGTTTTTAGTTGGCATGTAAAATGATCATTTTCAATAGTATTTCAGAACCAAAGATTGGTGAATTTAATCAAGGTTTTTAGGTGAGGGGAAAAAGAAGTCAAAGTTCAAAAGGACGTCTTGCCCTTGTGGTTCATCACCGAGACGGGGAGAAAATTTCCATAAACCTGTGGGTAATATTCAGGTTCTGTCGCAAATACTCGACCGAAATGAAAAGCTTTCCATTGCTTGCCTACCCTGAGCTGTGAGGGTGTAGAACATTTCAGCGAGAGTTTTCTTGTTTCCTTCTATGCCTTCATCTTCCATTTTTTGATCATCGTCATGCCTCACATTCCCGCTATTGTTCCTTGAGCCGCATAAAAGCTTTTGAGGTCAAGCATCGGGGGCATTGTTCTCTTGATGCGTCGGGGGTCTTGCTCGACGCTGTTTTTCAGGTATTTGCACTTACGAATTTTAATGCGTTTGTTATGGTTTCGTTTATTTGTTTCAGACCTGCTTTGTTCAGACCATTCTGATCGATATTCACAAGACTCGGTTTTCCGTTTTCCTTATTGGTTTTCTTCAAGAAAGATAGGGCAGATTTCGTATCTCGTGTTACGGTCAAAAGAATGTCGCTCATCTGCCTTTACTTATCGACTGCTCGAAAATAGTATTACTACTGCCCTTGGACTCTGATATATGTTTCATCCATTCTCCATCGCGTACCTGCACGTTTCTTTTTAAGTCGAAATGCAGTTTCCAATTGTGGGGATCAATGAATGACTCAGGGATTAATGATGTTGTGATCAAGAGAGAAGCCGCGTTCTTGGATTAATTCTTCAAGGTCCCCGTGACTGAAGATGCATGCGAGATTCTAATGAACGCTTTGCAGGATCATGGCTTGCTGAACATGCCTCGTGCTAACCCCTTAAGCTTTTTGAGATAGAATCCCAAGAACACATTGGCGCTTTGTTGCAAATTGTCTAGTAGAGAATCTTGGCGCAGTTTGATTGCCGTGGTAGGGCTAACATGAGTAGCGGAAAAATGTAAATATTATTTTAAATTCTGGGGAAAATTAGGTTAATGTTCCACCACAGGATGACCCGGCTCCGGCGGCACAGCCAAAGCAATGCGATCCTGTCACGATTTGGCGATGTTCTAAGGTGGCGAGATTGAAATCGCCAATCCATTGTGGCGCATAATTTTGAAGAGGGAGATCGAGCATTTGGTTGAAGTCACAATCAGACAAACGCCCATCCCACCCCACGCTGATTAAGGACCGGCACATCACCTCGTCCACGGTGCTCCTATTAAAATTCTCCTGCAAGAGGTTGTAGTAGGTTTCTACCTGTCCAGATTCCTCTAAATCTTCCATGAATCGACTGATCGGCATATTGGTAATCGTCAATAGTCGATTGAACTGGATTCCATATCGATTCATTAGTTCTTCTTTATAGTCCTGTTCTAATTCTTCTTGTGAAGGAGGAAGATTCACGCCTTGGGGGTTATAAACTAGATGTAGGTTGAGTCCTGTTCCGGTTTTTCCATACCCTAGAGCGTTTAATATTTGTAAGGCGCTGATACTTCGATCAAACACGCCTTTCCCACGTTGTTGGTCGACATTGGTTTCCTGATAACAGGGAAGCGATGCGATAATTTCGACCTGATGTTGCGCTAAGAATTCTGGAAGATGTGATTTCCCTTTGACATAAACAACAGTCAGATTACAGCGATCGATGATGTGTCGATCTCGAATATGACATTCCCGAACGAGATACTCGAAATGAGGATTCATTTCCGGGGCACCACCGGTTATGTCCACAGTGGTAATCTGAGGCGTTCGGTCTAAGACCTCGATAATCTGGTCAATGGTGTCTTTGGTCATACTTTCTGTTCGTTGAGGGCCAGCATCGACATGACAGTGATGACAAGTTTGGTTACAGACCTTCCCCAAATTTACTTGAAGCGTGGTCACTGATTCCGCAGTGAGTGGTTCTTTCCCGTGAGAAGCCAGGGCATCATCAAAGGAAGGTGTTGGGTGCACGGAGGAAGCAGGGGAGATGAGAGGAAGGGGGGAATGGGACATCCTAGGCGGTGCAGTGGCGGAGTGGGAACGTTCCGCTCAATATCAGCTTGGCATGGATCCAGGAAGTCATGAGCATATGGCTAACAGCATTCGGTGGAGGTTCCACAAATCACCGGTTCTGCGGTTATGGATTCTCGAGCTCGATTAATGGTTCCGAATGAGGGTTGATAGCTGGGGTGCTGCAGAACTTTGAGCGTTTTTGAACAGATTTCTAATGGTTCTCCGCATCGGTATGTATGATCGTCATCGTCCGTCACGGCTAAAAAGGGGCCGGTGAGAATGGCAAATCGGCCTTCCCACACACACGGTTTATCTTCTGGTAAAACGGCAACCATTTGCGGATCCTGGCTTGTCAGGGGAATAGGATGGTCGGCAACCACAAAGTGTTCTTTATATGAGGGGAGGCTTAACAGACTAACGGTCTGTTCATCGACTTGTTGCGGAGAACCACGGTGAAACGTGGTACCCAACTCGTCCTCCACTTTTGAGAATGGCCCGGTTAACGTTGCAAAGGCTGGTGAAGGGGACGATGAGTTAACGGCTGTTTTATAACCCGTCAAGGTCACTGAAACAAAATGAATACCATCAATGACTCGCCAGGGAATCACCGTCACCTGGTGTAAGCCTCGAAATCCTGCATCGCGCAATCCGCCCCAATAGTCTTGAACCGTGAGGGCACCGGATAAACAGTCTCCCCATTTGGCGCTATCGTGAATCATGTATTGAGGAATGAGTTGATCGGCCACAATATCTGAAATGGTGAATCGCCCACCCGGCTGAAGGACTCGAAACATTTCTCGAAAGACCTTTTTTTTGTCAGGGGCCAGATTGATGACACAATTGGAAATAATCAGATCCACCTGATTGTCTTCGACCGGCATGGCGTCGGCAAAGCCCTTTCGAAAGTCTACATTGGTGGTCGGATACCCCAAATTTTTGGCCACGGTAGGTGCGTGAGTACGGGCGAGCGCCAACATTTCATCAGTCATGTCGATGCCAATCACTTTCCCGCTTGCTCCGACTTTGCGTGAGGCCTCAAAGCAGTCGATTCCCCCGCCAGAGCCGATATCTAACACCACTTCTCCGGCTTGGACGGTTGAAAGGCCCACCGGCGTTCCGCAGCCATAGGACACTTTTAAGACGGCCTCAGGAATAAATTGGCCTAAATCTTCGTGGTTATAGCCGGTGGGGCAGCACATTTCTTCGCCATTGGTGACGGCTTGGGCATAACGCTGGCTCACAGATTGTGTAATGGAATTCTCTTGCTCGTTGCTCATAGCTCCTGCGTCCTCTTCAAAAGATGGCGTCGTTTAGGGGATTGTATTCTAAACCCGCAATCTATAAACAAATTATTGATTGGAGGTCAAATAATCCTCTGGTGGAGAGTCTTGAAAGATCAAGGAATGTTACATAATTTTGTCCATTTGAGGAAACCATGCTGAAATCCAAAGATTCTCACGTAATGGTGAACAAAATTGCCCTTGAGAACAGGAAAGCAGATTAGGGAGAATAGCTGTAGGAGAGAGCATGCAGTTTTAAAGAAACTTTATAATTGATGAATTTTTATATCCTTGAATCTAGGGAAATTTTTCCATTTGTGCGTAAAGGTATCGACTTTGCTTATACTTTCAGACATAAGATATGACTTTATAATTACCTGATGTATTAGCTATTGAATGGAATGAATGCCATGGCACTTGTTGCTTGTCCCGAATGTCAAAAAGAAGTTTCCACCCATGCTCTTTCCTGCCCTGAATGTGCCTTTCCCTTTCCTGGAAACCAGGCTAGTACCGTAGGGCAGTCTGGATCAAAGCTGAAGACATGTTCAGACTGTGGCTGCCCTGTTTCTCGACAGGCCCAATCCTGCCCACATTGTGGGCTTCAGTTAATGGAAAAGAAAGGGGACATTGCTATAAATGGGACTGGTGTGGAAGAAACGTGGTTATGTACACACTGCGGGACTCCCTATTCCAAAAAAGTCTCTAATGGGAAAGAATTAGGTCGTAGTTTTGATGGCATATATCGAACACCCCGAAGACGATCTCAGCTTTGGGAAGATCCTTTTCGGCAGACAAATAGTGAAGAAATTATTGCCCCCATCCGTTACCCACGAAGCCGAAAAAAATCGATTTTTCTTGGTTTGTTATTCTTACTTGTCATTACCGCATCTGTATTTGGTGCAGCGGCCTGGCATCTTCAAGGCCTAAATCCTCTCGAAGCCCTCGTCTACTGGCGAATGTAAGAGTTATCCTGCATTCGCTGTCGAATTCTGTTTTGTGAATCCAATATATTCGTATATGGGCCTTCTTGGTACAAGGCTCCATTACAGGTAGAAGTAGGTGGATTACCCGCCGGGGAGAATTGGTAGGGAAGCTGTTGGTCCGACTATGTTGGAGAACATCAGCGTGGCGTCGATGGCCCAGTCAATGAATGGTCCGGGGTAGATTCCCAAGAGGAGGGTTCCGGCAATCCCGGTGTAGACAGCCACTTTGATTGGTAGGGATGTTGGAATCGGGGAAGTATCCGTAGGTTCATTGATATACATTTTTTTGACGACAATCAGGTAGTAATACATCGAAATGACAATATTGATGAGCCCAACAATCAAGAGTGTATAGAGTTCCTGGTTCATGGCTGCGATAAATAAATATATTTTTCCGATGAACCCAGCGAGAGGGGGGACACCGGCTAGGGACAACAAAAAGAGGAGCATGGCGGCAGCCAAGAACGGGGAACGACGATTGAGTCCATTATAGTCTTCGATTTCATCACTCTTAATAACCTGACTGACGGCGATGACGACAGCGAAGGCTCCTAAGTTCGCAAACATATACGTGAGCAAGTAAAACATAATGGCATCGCCGCCTTGCTTGGTTCCTGCCGCTAGCCCGATCATGATGTTTCCGATTTGTGCTATCCCTGAATAGGCCAACAATCGCTTGATGTTCTTTTGTGCGATGGCGACGATATTGCCGTAGGTCATGGAAAAAATTGAGGCGACTACGAAGAGTAAGACCCACATTGGTTTGAACGAAGCCAGTGCTACAAAAAACATTCTGAGTAGAATCGCCAAGGCGGCGGCTTTTGGAGCAAGCGACAAAAAGGCTGTGACCGGAGTAGGGGCACCTTGATAGGTATCAGGAATCCAGGCATGAAAGGGCACGGCACCAATTTTAAATCCCAAAGCCGCAAAGATCAGTATGAATCCGATCGCTAGCCCATAACTACCTTGTGCCCCAGCCATTTCTGAAAAGACTAAGGTTCCGGTTTCTCCATAGACCAGGCTGATGCCATAGGCCAGGAGGCCTGCGGCAAATACTCCCAGGATGAAGAATTTTAAGCCGGCTTCGGATGATCGTTGATCATCCCGTAAATAGGCCACTAAGACGTAAAAGCCAAACGTGGAAAATTCTAAGGTGACGAAGACAGATAATAGGTCGTTGGAAGAAGCCATGAACATCATGCCGATCGCTGACATGAGGACCATGAAATAATATTCACCCTTAAAGAAACGGAATTCCTGCACGTAATCAATAGACATGAAGAGGACTAGGGCCGTGGCGCCTACAATGATGATTTTAAAAAAGATCGCCATATGATCCAGAACGTACATATCTTTAAAGAGCGCCCCAGTTGTGCCGTTTTGGTCAAAGACCAATAACATGATGGCCGTAATGGCTAATCCAGCAATACTCAAGTGCCCGAGTTGTTGATGGGTGATCCGCTTGAGAGAGAAATCTAGCGCCAGGATGACGCACAACCAGATTGTCAGGAAAATCTCGGGTAGCAAGAGGATGAGATCTGCTGCGGATAGGGAGAGATTAAATTGCATCATGATGTCATTCGCTACTTTGGTGTTTCTACCCTACCTTAGTCCTCCCTTTGCAAGGGGAGGAAAAATAGTTACGGAAGCAATCCTTGCGTATTCTGTGTGACTAATGGTGCGACCTGGTTGATTCGATCGATCATGGGTTCAACGGTTGAGCTCACCACGTCATAAAAATGTCCTGGGAAAAGGCCCAAGATAATGCTACATGCGATCAACAGGATAAGAGGCATTCTATCGATCCAATTTTTGGCATCGGATGTATGGGCAAATTCAGGGTCCAATTTCCCGTAAAACAGGCCTCGCATCATTTTGAACATATAGGCCATTGTGAGCACGATCCCTAGAATGGCTACCAGAACTTGAAAAGGGTATTTTTCCCAACTGCCCACAATAATCATGATCTCGGCAACAAAGTTTATTGTGCCAGGCATACCAATGGATGCCATGCAGCCTACAATAAATGCGCCGGCAATAAACGGCATTTTTTCTGAAAGTCCACCGAGTGAAGGAATGTCACGTGAGTGTGTTTGGTCATAGACCCAGCCGGCCATCGCAAACAACATGCTTGTCGCTAAAGCATGGGCAAACATATAAATGACGGCTCCCGATAGACTGATATAACTCAACGCTGCCATGCCTAAGAAGATATAGCCCATGTGGCTCGAACTGGAGTAGCCAATGACATACTTCGTGTCTTTGGCAAAATACGATACGAGTCCGCCATAAATAATTGAGCCAATACAGAGGACGGCTGCAACCCACATCCATTTATGAGTTGCTTCAGGAAGAATTTCAAAGGCTACACGAATAATTGAAAAATGGCCTAATTTCATGAGGACGCCAGCATGCAACATACTGGTAGCGGCTGGGGCGGCGGCATGGCCGACGGGTGACCACGAATGCAACGGCCAAATGGGGGCAATCGACGCGAATCCGATAAAGATGAGAAACCAGATAATGTTCGACATCGTATCGGTAAATTTGGCTTGTTCTCGTAGGACCAAAATGTCGAAGGTATGCAATCCGGACATATGGTAGATCAGTAAAATGCCCATGAGTGCCATCACGGCGCCAGCTGACAAGAAGAGAGTCAGTTTCATCGCCGCATATTCTTTGCTGTTTGAGCCGAAATTGAAGATAAAGTCGACTGAATCGCGAAGCTTGAGGCCTTCGGGGTCGGTCATGGAGAGATACCCTTTGGTATGGCTTCCCCAGACGCCTAGCAACAAGTACATGGGCAGCACGGACATTTCATAAAAGAAATAGAGAAAGAACAGATCCAGGGACATAAAGACCCCGATCGTTGCGGCTGCGAGGATGAGGAGGAAGATATAAAATTCTTTGGTCCGGTCTTTGATGTGCCATGAGACGAAAATGCCTGCGAATAACAAAATAGCTGACGCAAAGACTAATGGCCCCCCAATGCCGTCTACACCTACATAAAAGGCAATGCCAAGTTCCTCGGACCAGGCGAATCGCTGGACAAATTGGAAGCCGCCTTTTGCGGGGTCATATGCGAAGAAAATATAAAACGAAGCTAAAAGACTAATGCCGGCAGATATGGCGGCGGTCATCCGCACCATCAATTCCTCTTGCCGGGGAATAAAGATTAAGGCGATGGCCCCAAGGAAGGGCGCAAACAGAATGATTAGTAAAGAATATTCACCCATAACTTAATTCCGAACGGGAATGTTGAAAAAGTCCACCAGCTGCGTTCTCGCCCCTTTGTCGTGCTCCCGTACTAATGTGTACGCTCCGCTCGCCAAAGAGGCTGCGGCCTTGCTGGATGAAACTTTTTGATCATCCCTTAATAGGCTTTCATTTGAAAAATTGCTTTGTCTATGAGACGGAATACTATCCTGTGCTGTGGCTATACCGGGTTCTAACCGTTCAACAACTGCTTGTACCGATCCATTCATTATTCGCAAAAATGGAGAAGGATAGAGCCCGATCCAGAAAATCATAATCGAAAGGGAGGCCCCAATGGCCCATTCCCGAGTATTTAAATCAGGGATCACCGCTGGCAAACTTTCTTTCAAGGGTCCAAAGATGGCTCGCTCGTAAAACCAGAGGAAATAGGCCGCCGCAAAAATCACGCCTGTGACTGCAATGGCTCCATACAGCCACCAAGCTTGAAAGACGCCAAGGAGAATGAGAAATTCACCAACAAATCCATTTGTCCCTGGTAACCCAATTGAGGCCATGCCAATAATGAGTAAGAAGATGGCTAACAGTGGCATTTTCTTTGCCAGGCCCGTGCATTGACGAACATCCGTATGTCCTAATCGTTCGTACATAAATCCGGCTAAGAAGAATAATCCGGCCGTACTAAAGCCTAAGTTAATCATGGTAAGCAGACTTCCCTGGATGCCTTGGAAATTCAACGCAAACAGTCCGATCACGACAAACCCCAAATGACTAATGCTGCTGAAGACGAGTAACCGGCGAAAGTCAGGCTGAATAATGGCGACGATGGCTCCGTAGACAACCGCGGCCAGTCCAAGTGTCATGAGGATTGCTACGACCGTTTCGTTTCGGGAAGCATCTGGGAGTAACGGCATCGAAAAACGAAGGAAGCCGTATGTGCCCATTTTGATTCCGGCAAACATGACCGACATTTGAATCGGTCCTTGTACCAGTGCATCCGGGAACCAGGAATGAAAGGGGAATATCGGTGCTTTAAAGGCCAGGCCTAGGAAGATAAACCAGAAAATCAAGAGTTGTTGGCTGAGGGGAATCTGTACGGAGAGTAGATCGATAAAATCAAAGCTATAAACTTGCTTGGCTTCAAAGTAATTGAGGCTCAGGAGGCAAAATCCTACTAACATGAACACGCTGCCAAGCAGGGTATAGAGGACATATTTCAATGCAGCATAGTGGCAATCTTCCCCAGGCCCCCATAATTTAATCAGGAAGTAGCTGGGTATGAGCATGAGCTCCCAAAAGACAAAAAAGACGATCAAATCGATGGAAGCAAAAATTCCCATGAACGTGGCTTCCAAAGCCAAAATACTCATGAAAAAAGCTTTGGGTTTAAGGGTGACTGAATCCCATGAATAGAGGATGAGTAGCACCGTCAAAAAGGCTGTGAGACCCAGGAAAAGAACACTGATGCCATCAACTGCCAAGTGATAACTAATGCCAAGAAAGGGAATCCATTCATGCCGTTCAGCGAATTGCATGGCGGCTGTATCTGGCACAAAGAGTATCAACATCATGGCCGCTACGAACATTTCAATGCTGGCTATTCCGAGCGTGGCCTTACGTACCTGTGCAGGGTCTTTCAAACCCCAGACGGCCAACGCACCCAATAATGGGAAGAAGGTCAGAAAAGTCAGAATGGGAAAGCCGAATGAAAGTTCTTCTTGCATAGGAATCAATTAATATCCACTGGATCCAGCCATACTGGAACCCGTATACCACAGCACTACGAGATGGATTAATACAGCTAGGCCAATAATGAGAATGGCGGCGTAGTGATGGACCATGCCGCTTTGCATTTTTCGCCAAGACCAGGCCAGTAGGTGGTTCCCATAGCCAACCACATTCAACCCGGCGTAGATCACGTGTTTTTCAGTCCAGGTGATCGCTTCCGCGCTGATGTCAGTCCCTTTGCCAATGCCGTTGACGAATCGGTCGATGATATGTCGATCAAACCAATCCCAAAGCATTCCTAATTTCTTAAACGGTTCGACGAAGACCCGGTCGTAGAATTCGTCCACATAATATTTATTCAGCAAGGTTGTGTAGACTTGTGGAGATTTCTCCGCCCATTCATTCCCCATTTGTGGACGAATCGAATACATGTAGTGCGCCAGCCCCCAACCCGCTAAGGCAATAGCCACTGCAACACCCATTAAACTCAGTAATGTCGCCATATCAACGGCATGAGGCGTCGCACCGACAGGTGTGGCCACGTCATGCAAAAAACTATGAAACAAACCGTGCTCTGGTGGGACTCCAAGAAACCCACCAACAACAGCGAGTCCGGCAAGGATCATGAGTGGCACGGTCATGATTGGTGGAGATTCGTGAATATGTTTGGCCACGTGAGGCTCGACTCGGGATTGTCCGTAGAACGTGAGGTACGTCAAACGGAACATATAAAAACTTGTTAGGAACGCGCCAATAGCCGCGAGAAGGTATAAGTGGTAATAGCCATGGACAAAGGCATGAGCCATGATTTCATCTTTACTCCAAAAACCAGCTAAGGGTGGAATTCCCGCGATCGCGAGGGTGCCAATGAGAAAGACTGCATGGGTAATTGGAATTTTTTTGTAGAGCCCACCCATTTTTCGAATATCTTGTTCGTGATGAAGTGAGTGAATGACTGCTCCAGCAGATAAAAACAATAGGGCTTTAAAAAATGCATGGGTGACTAGGTGAAAGATGGCGGCTGTATAGGCACCCACGCCACAGGCGAGAAACATATAGCCCAATTGGCTGACGGTTGAGTAAGCCAGGACACGTTTAATGTCGTTTTGTACCAGGCCAATAGTCGCAGCGAATAAGGCGGTCAGTCCGCCAATAATGCCGACGGTGGTTAAGGCAATGGGGGCCATATCAAATAACACATGATTGCGGACCACCATATACACACCTGCGGTGACCATCGTTGCTGCATGAATGAGGGCACTGACAGGAGTTGGCCCTTCCATGGCGTCTGGCAACCACGTGTATAAGGGTAATTGCGCAGATTTTCCAAACGCTCCAATGAGTAAGCAGATCGTGATAGCTGTGGCCATTTCGGTCGAGAGCGATGACGCTTGCGTGAACACGGTGCTGTAATCCAGTGATCCGAAATGGGAAAAGATCAGAAAAACAGCGATTAAGAATCCTGCGTCACCGATTCGATTGACCACAAAGGCTTTCGTGGCCGCTTTGCCAGCTGAAACTTTTTCGTAGTAGTAGCCAATTAATAGATAGGAGCAGAGCCCCACGCCTTCCCAGCCAATGAACATCACCACGTAATTCGAACCCATCACGAGTAACAACATGGACACCATGAAGAGGTTCATATAGGTGAAGAATCGTGTAAAGCCTTCTTCTCCATGCATGTAGCCCACGGAGTAAACATGGATCAGGAAGCCCACTCCAGTGACTACTAACAACATGACAGTTGAAAGGGGATCAATGAGGAACGCAAGATTGATGGAAAGATCGCCTCCAAAAATCCAGGACCAGGCAATCACTTCACGCGGTTCGGGATTGGACAGGACAGACGCAAAGACACCGAGCGTACAGAGAAAGGAGAGACCGACCGAACCGAACGCCAAGCGTCCAGCCCACTCATGGGAATACCGTGAGCCGTAGAATCCGTTGGCCAAAACAGCCAGGAGCGGAAAGAGGGGGATCAGCAGAACCAGTAAATCAAACACGTTACCACTTCAAAATATTAATTTGGTCCACATTTGTGGCCATCTTCCCACGGAAGATCACAATAATAATGGCCAATCCGATCGCGGCTTCGGCCGCCGCCACGGCAATGATAAACAATGCCGACATCTGTCCAGCCATGGAATTGAGATAATGCGAAAAGGCCACTAAGTTAATATTGGCCGCATTGAGCATAATCTCTACGCTCATCAAAACAATGATGAAATTGCGACGAATGAGGACCCCTATTAATCCTGTCATAAACAGAATGGCACTGAGGGCAACATAGGCAGAAAGAGGAATCATCGTAATCTACGAAACTGTTGGTGTATTCGCCGGTTCTTGGTTGTCGGTTTTGGGTGGAGTCTTGGCTAAGACGATGGCACCAATGACCGCGCCCAACAGGAAAATTCCGACAATTTCGAAAAGAAGTAAATAGTCGCTGAACATGGTAATGCCTACCGCGTGGCTTGGACCTGTATTTAATATCACTTCAGGTGTAGCTGTTCCTAGGGTACCGCCATAGGGTGAGAGCATTAAGAGAATCAGTAGCTCGGCAAGAAGGCCAATGCTGGCGAATAACACGTAGGAATGCTTCTTGTGAAGATGCTGTTCTTCCGTTTTCAAATTCATGAGCATCAGTACGAATAGGTATAAGATCAATATGGCTCCTGCATAGACGATAATTTGCACCATAGCCAAGAATTCGGCATTCAGCATGACAAAGAGTCCAGCCATATGAAGCAGGAGAGTGAGGAGGGCCATGGCGCAATGCACAGCATTCCGCAGAGACACAGTCAAGACCCCTGCCACGAGACTGACCGTGGCAAAGTAGATAAAGAGAAGCCACATCATTGATTGATTTTATGGATCTTTGGTGTTTTCGATAGAGACAGGAAAATGATAGCGGTAAGCCTGGCTTTCCTCACCTTCCTTCTCTTGGTTATGGGCATATAAATATTTCTTGGCGTCATCTAAATGCCGTTCTCCGATTTGATACAACCGATCTTTGTCAAACATCAAGGTACGTTTGTCGTGGGTAGAGAACTCATAGACCTTGGTCATGGCTAAGGCATTGACCGGACAGGCCTCCACGCAATACCCGCAAAACACACATTTGGAAATATCAATAAAAAATTCACTGGCATAACGCTGTAAGGGCAAGGACTTATCTTCCTCACTGATGACTTTAATGCAGCGAGAAGGACATGCAGCTTCGCAGAGATCGCATCCGACGCAGCGTTCTGCTCCATCTTCATAGCGCAACAGGCACAGAGCTCCACGATGAGCATCGGGGATGGTCCGCTTCTCACGAGGGTATTGGAAGGTCATGGGGCGATGAAGCAAGTGCTTAAAGGTGACCTTCGCAGCCGTCCAAATTTCTCGGAACAAGACGGCATCGAAAAACTTCTTTGCGGTGGTTTCGCTACTCATGATGGTTTTGACGCATTCTTTCTTCTCAGGCTTTTTCAACCGTCACGTGAGTCAACTTAAAATAAGGGACTCCAGTGGTGGCATCAACTTGCCTTGGCATGAGGTCTTTTACGGGAGGATCATTGAAATGTTCCGGCACGGTACAGGTGCCTGGCATCAAGGATGTGTCCTCCGTCACCGTCATTTCCAAGGTGCCCTGGTCCGAGGTCAAACGAATGCGTTCCCCAGAGGTCAGTCCAAGGTTTTTGAGATCCTCTGTTCCCATAGAAAGGCTTTTCTTGTTTGATGAAATCTCGATGAGGCCTGAGGCTTGGGTGGAAAGTTTCCCAGAATGATAAATTAATTGAGTCATGCGCAAGCCGAAGGATCGCTGAGATTTCCCTTTGCCATTCAAGGCATAGCGCGGGCTGACTTCTTTGGCATATCCATTCGAAAAATAGCGAGAGAAACTCGGCTTGACCTTTGGAGCCTGGCCTAAATTGTAGTACCCGGGTAGAATTTTTCGGATTTCTTGTTGAATGTCTTGGGTTGTTTCATACTCCATCGGCGTTCCGAGGATATTGGCCATTCCAACCATGATGTGCCAATCCAACGTGCTTTCGCCTAATGAGTCCAATGCGGGGCGAAGGTATTGCACTTTGCCTTCCTGATTCGTGACCGTCCCGTCTTTTTCCGCAAAGGTGGATGCTGGGAAGACAACGTGTGCCAGTTTGGCAGTTTCCGTGAGAAAGGGATCCTGACAAATCAGCACGTCCAGTTTCTCTATGGCTCCTTTGACATCGAAGGATTCGGGCAAGGTTTCAAGAGGATTTTCCCCTATCAGATATAAGGCCTTAATTTCCCCTTTTCTGCAGCGATCAAGGATATCAATCAAGTGGCCGCCTGGGGAGACTTCCGGAAGACTTGTGTCCCAGGCTTGGTTGAAGTTGTCTCGCGATTGGGCATCGGCAAAGGAAGCGACTCCAGGAAGAAATTCTGGAGCGACGCCCATATCGACGGCACCCTGTTCATTGGCTTCCTCAGTAAAGGTGTTAATCCCGCAGCCTTGTTTCCCTAACTTTCCGGTTATCCACGCCAAGTCAATTAAGTACAACATATGCTGATAGCCATTGGCTTGACGTAAAATCCCTTCACCACAAATAATGATGGAGCGAGGGGCTTCTGCAAAAATTCTTGCCGCTTCATGAATTTGTTCAATATCCGCGCCGGTCTGTTGGGACACATCTTCGAAAGAATACGATTCAGTGGCCTGCTTTAATGCGACAAGGGCATCTGGATGAGCATTGGTGGTTTCCTCATCGATCAAATCCTGATAAATGGCAGATTTAACGAGCCCTTGAATATAGAGACCTTCCGTGCCCGGATTCACCATGACAGGATGTGAGCCGAGCTTAGCCATATTGGTTTGGGAGGAATCTACGACAATGGTTTGCGCCTTATAGAGGCTGATGGCAGATTTGACTCGTAGGCTGGCAACTGGATTCGTTTCAGTGATATTGGCCCCAATGATCAAAAAGGCCTTGGCTTTATTGATTTCTTCTGAGGTGTTCATCATGCGATGAATCCCTAGCGTCTGATTCATAGCATGGACAAAATTGAGATGTCCGTATCTTGCACTGCTGTCCAGTTGGTTAGTGCCGATCACCGTGCGCATAAATTTTTGGAAAGCATAGAGATCTTCATTCGTGCATCGTGCGGTGATGAGTCCCGCAATCGCTTGAGGTCCGTGTTGGGTTTTGATCGCACCCAATCGATTAGCGGCCTCTTCCAACGCATCTATCCATGGAGTTGGTTGCAGGCCTGAGTTGGTTCGAACTAAGGGTTCTTTTAGTCGGGAAGGACTATCAATAAATTGAAATCCAAATCGTCCACGTACACAGATCCCGTCATGCCCATTGACCGTATCGCTTCGCTCACCCCATTTATTTTTCCAGGAGAGAGGTGAGGTGACCCGAACGACTTCCGTGTCTTTTGTTTCTACATAAATTTGGCAACCATCACCACAATAATTACAGGTCGTGGTGGTCTTTTTGAGTTGCCAGGGCTTGTATGCGTATTTGGAAAATTTATTGGTAATGGCACCGACTGGGCAGACTGCTAAGCAATCACCGCAGAATTCACAATCCAGCGGTTGATCGCCCTTGGCCACCACTTGGGTGAATCCACCTTTTTTCATGAATTGCAAGGCATCAATGCGTTGCACATCTTTGCAGATGTTGATGCATTCCCCACAAGCGATACAGCGGTTCATGTTGAAGTCCAGTACCAAACTGCGTGTATCTTCTGGGATATTTTTTTGTTTGGCATTAGCCAGATTGGTCACGCCATGTTCAAAGGCCGTATCTTGCAATTCGCAATGCCCGTCGGCGTCACAGACCGGACAGTCCAAAGGATGGACTGATAAATGTTTCTCGACCGCTTTTTTTCTGGCCAAAAATAAATCTTCACCGTCAGTCCGAATAACCATGCCTGCTGCCGCTTTTGCAGTACAGGATCGGACCGGCGCTTTTTTCCCTTCTTGGGCAACAAGACACATCCCGCAGGAACCAAAAGGGTCGAAGGTGTAGTGGTAACACATGGCTGGAACAATTTTGCCGGTGCTGGCCACAACATCATAAAGCGAAACTCCAGCTTTGGCCTGAACGGTTTCACCGTCCATGGTCAATTCAATCGTTTCCGCTTCAATTTCTGGTGATGTGACTGGTTTTAAACCCATAGCTGTTCCTCGTTAACGATCGCATTCTCCCATGACGATGTCATAGCTTCCGAAAATAGTGACGGCATCGGCGATCATATAGCCTTTGGACATATAATCAAAGGCACCCATGTGAATAAAGGATGGAGAGCGGATTTTTAAACGATACGGATTTCCCCCTCCCGTACTCACAATATAGAAACCCAGCTCGCCTTTATGTGCTTCAGTCCCGCAATAGATTTCCCCGGCAGGAGCATCAAAGCCTTGGGAAAATAATTTGAACTGCTGAATCATAGACTCCAAATTGGTGAAGACGCGATCTTTTGGCGGCAATGTGACGCTGGGCACATCCGCCATAATAGGCCCAGGTTGCATTTGCTCCAGGCATTGCTTAATGATTTTGATGCTTTCCCGAAACTCTTCTATGCGGATCCAATATCGATCATAGGTATCGCCATTTTTCCCAACGGGAACACTGAATTCACACCATGGGTACGCGCTATAGGGTTCGTATTTACGCAGATCATAATCAACACCTGAACCGCGCAATGTGGGCCCGCTTAATCCAAAGCTCAATGCATCTTCGGCCGAAATGACGGCTACTCCGCATGTTCGAGCAAGCCAGACGCGATTTTTTTCAAGAAACACCACATATTCGTCAATCTTAGGCGGGAAATAGTCTAAGAACCGTTTAACCTTATCGATCAATGAATCGTCGAAATCCCGTTCTACCCCCCCAATGCGATACCAGCTGGTGGTAAGGCGCGCGCCGCAAAGTTCGTCAAACCAATCCAGTAAAATTTCTCGATCACGAAAAGTGTAAAAGAAAACCGTCATCGCGCCTATGTCTAAGGCTTGAGTGCCTAGCCAAAACAAGTGTCCGATAATACGTTGGATTTCGGCGACCAGGGTGCGCAGATATTCGGCTCGTTCAGGAATATCTATACCCATGAGTTTCTCAACCGCGCGGCAATATGCGAAGTTGTTATACATGGCGCAAACATAGTCCAGTCGATCTGTATGGGGAATGAACTGATGGTACGTGCCCCCTTCGGCCAGTTTTTCGACACCGCGGTGAAGATAGCCCAACACCGGGGTGGATTTAACTAATCGTTCGCCTTCCAGTTCCATGATGACCTTTAACACTCCATGTGTAGCGGGGTGTTGTGGCCCCATGTTGAGGAGCAGTTCTTCGGTCCGAAGGGTAGGAAGGTCCTGAGTCTCAGGATGATTCGGATCGACTTTATAGATTGTGGTACGTTGATCGTCGAGTTTCATGGGTATTCAGAAAAGTCGATGGTTAATTCGGGTCGTTTAAAAAATCAAAGGTATCTCTCCAACCCTTGCCCTGAACAGGGAAATCTTTACGCAAGGGATAGCCTTCGGTGTAATCATCAGGCATCAGAATGCGTCGTAGGTCGGGATGATGATTGAATCGAATACCCATCATGTCGAACACTTCTCGCTCCATAAAATCAGCACCCATCCACAGATCAACCATTGAATCTACTCGACAATCATTTTCAGGTACACGAGTTTTAATACGAACGCGATGGCGTTTTCGAATGGAATACACCTCGTACACCACTTCAAAGCGTTCAGCTTCATCTGGCCAATCCACGGAACTCACATGCACCATATAATCACAATCCATTTCCGGGTCGCGCCGAAGGTAGGTGCAGACATCGTGCAAGGCTTCGCGTTTGACTGAAATTGCCAAGTCTCCCCGCCATTCATTGGCGCCGACAAATCCTTCGGGAAACCGACTTTGAATTTTTTCCGCTATAGGATGCATGTCCAATTTTCTTTAGAAAACTTAAATACGCAACGTTTATTGAACCCGAACTAAATCGAATGTCGTCATTCCACCCTGTTTGCCTTTTTCAAAGAAAGACCATTCTTGCTTCAAATGGCTGGAATCGCCCAACGTAATTTTGAGGTCATGCATATGGCCTTCATCCGCAAGGTGAGCCGTATCTTCGGAAGATAATGAAAACGATAGGGTTTTATCTAACATGGCGGACAGATCTAAATGCGGTTGATTCCCCACTGAACAATAATGGGTCATAGCTAGGTTGCCTGCCTTGTCATGATAGACATTAATCATTTCATGTTTGGACCCTGGGAACATTGTTTCTACGACAGTGCTGCCATTGGAGGACACTTTATATTCAATTTTGGCGGGGATTTCTTTCCCATGCATGATGTGGGTGCCCTTCCATATACCCGCGAGTGATTTCATCGTCTGGAGGGCAGGGCTCCCTTCATAGGGTGGGGGTTCCGTAACTTCGGCGAGAGACAATGTCGTGCCTCCTATTGCTATGAGGCCCAATGAGATCAAGGTCAATAAGAATTTCATCATAAACCTCCTGGTGAATGACTCCGTCCGTATGTTCATGACATCTTCACTTGATCAGGTTGTTTGGTGAATACTCTTTTTTGCATGATTCGATCTTGCAATTTTAAGATTCCGTCAAACAGAGCTTCTGGAGTTGGAGGACATCCAGGTACATAAATATCGACAGGCACAAACCGGTCAACACCCTGAACAACACTATAACTGTCATAAATATTCCCTGAAGTGGCGCAGGATCCCATCGAAATTACATATTTCGGTTCTGGCATTTGATCATAAATTTTTCGAATGACTGGGGCCATGCGTCGACAGACAGTTCCGGCCACAATCATCAAGTCGGATTGGCGGGGGGATGCACGAAATACCCCAGCGCCATACCTGTCAATGTCATATCGGGAAGACACAGCGGCAATCATCTCAATTGCACAGCAAGCCAAGCCGAAGGTCATGGGCCACAACGAGCCTTTGCGGGCCCAGTTGACGACTTTTTCGAGGGAAAGGGTCATAACCCCTAATTCCCCGTCTTTTGCTGGTGGCCCGATTTGAATTAATCCCATTCCAGAGCCCCCTTCCGCCAGGCATACACATAGGCCACAACAAATAGGCCAATAAAAATCATCATTTCTATGAATCCAATCACGCCTAATTGCTTAAAGGTAATAGCCCAAGGATAGAGAAAGATGACTTCAATATCAAAAATGACAAATAGCATGGCAATCACGTAATACCGCACAGGAAAAGGCATACGAGAGTCGGAAAAGGGTTCCGAGCCGCATTCATATGTAGAAAGTTTTTCTTCCTCAGGGTATTTGGGTTGAACCAAGTAGGAAAGAAGGAGGGTTACCAATCCAAACCCTAAGGCTAGGACAGTAAAGGCCAAAATTGGCAAAAACTTTGTTAAGTACTCAAGAAGGAGGTCCGACCCGGACATCTGGTGACTCTCCTAATATTAATTTGAGAAGACCACACCTAACTTTGTATGAAAAACCCTAGAACTGCGCATGGTAGCACCCAATTTTTTTGCGAATCAATGCAACGAAAGACCTAACATGGCGTAGGCCTATTCAGGGAGTATTGGGGGAAGTCTAGACGGGTTTTTTTAAAAGAAGGCATTGTCCACCTGTTGCCTCAATTAAATCCTCATAAAAGCAAAGCTGGTTCATGGAGATATAAAAGTTTTGTGCGAGAGTCGCAGATAAAGAATGTGCCCCAATCTACCGAAGGGAATTAATAGTTTTTGGCCTAGCGGATAGGGTAGATGAGAAAAGCCCTGTAAGTTGTTGGCGCAGCAAGAATTTCCCCTTCAATTCTTGATTGCGCCATTTTTTTTGCTATTTCTAGGAAAAAACTCAATGAAAGAGGGGAATTATGCCCAACATGGAGGACATTTCGCTGAATATTAACGAACAGACCATTGAGTCACTGTTAGTTCCAGTCTTGGATCAACTGGCAAACACCGACTTGGAAATTCCGATGTTACCCCATGTCGCTAGTCAGGTGTTGCTCCTAGCCAATGATCCTGAAGCCAATGCCTCTAAATTTTCAGTTTTGGTTGAACAAGATCAAATTCTTGCGTGTCGGGTATTAAAATTAGCGAATTCCCCAGCTTATGGAGCTCGTTATCCGATCGATTCACTACATCAGGCCATTTCTTGGCTAGGTTTAAATTTCCTTGCTAGCACGGCCTTTTCCTTTTCTGTGCAGGCTGGAGTTTTTGAAGTGGAGGGCTATGAGCAGGAGGTCAAGGGGTTGTGGGCTCATACTCTGACGGTAGGTTTATATTCCCAAGCCATTGCTAAGCGTTTGGGATATAACCCTGATAATGCTTTCCTGTGTGGTTTATTGCATGCGATCGGGAAACCTTATGTGACCCATACGGTGAACCTTTACCAACAAAACTTGAAAACACGATGTCCTTGGAAGGTGTTGGATCGAGTGATAAATGAGTCTTACATCGAAGCAGGGCGGCAATTGGCGATTGGGTGGGGTTTACCCGAATCAGTAAAAGACGCGATTATGTTTCACGATGATTTGGCATTTGAAAAGGCCCTTTCACCAACCAAAGGGGCCTCGATTACATGTTTGGCGAGGCATTTAGCCACGCAACTGTTTAAATCCGTAGCTGGAAATGAGGAAAGCCTGATGGCGTTGCCAGTAACGGCATACTTGCAGGCAAAAAAGGAGGATATGTTGACTTGGCTAGATATGCAGGATTCTATTCAGGAAAGGGTGAATCCAATGCTGGCCTAATATCTATTGTGGTCCGTCGGCGTGAAGTTTTCTATTGCCTTGCCATCTCAAAGGAGCTCTCTCCTTAGCCAAAAATCCCCTTCAGGCTCTGAAGCGCTTTTGAACTGGTATTTCTAATTAATTCTTCTGTTTTTGGGGAAAGCCGCACATATTTTGTTCGCTCACCTGTGTCCGTGACCTCAAGATATTGTGCGTCTTTCGCATTATGAATGGCACGTCTAGCTTGGGAAGCCGATAATTGGGGAATCATTTTTTCTGCATCACTCATACTTACAGGAATGTTATTGAGCTGTTTGAGAAACAATTCTGAAAACAAAGTCCAATAGTAGCTTTGTTGTAGTTTGGGTTCGCGGGCGAAAGCATTAATCCATACCTGAGCTGCTTCTTTGTTAATGGCCTCGATATATCTTCCAACCTCCTTATCAGAAAAGTGTTTCATGCCATTTTTCCTCTGGTTTTATGTTTTTCCAAAGCCTGGTTCTTGATTTACTCGTTTAATAGCCTTAAAGCTTACTACTTAAATAGTTTTAATGCAATGCATTGTATTTGCTATATTAATATCCTTTTTGATTCATAAATAGACTCTATTTTACTTATCATATTGACTAATAAAATGAGTATTGTTATTATGGGATTCAAGGTTAGTTATGGATATTGGTTAGGCAATGAGTAGGGAAAAAGAAAATTAAATGGGCGAAATTATCATTATCTTAGGAGGTAACAAATGAATAGTATCCAATCTACCTCACAGTCCAAAGAAAATCGGGGTATGGGAACACAGCTCACGAAAACTAGAAAATTTGGCCTTATCCTAGGTTTTATTATTCTATCCTGTCTGACCCTTACGCCTGCTTGGGCTGGGGGCCATTCTTTAGATAAGGCACCCACTGGAAATATTCATTTAACTGGACTTTCGATTCAAATTGGTCCAGGAGGATTTCATTTTGGAATAGGGGTACCTTCTTATGGTCGGGGCTATGGCGGTCGACATTTTTACCGCGGGAATGGCCCTCAACGCCATTGGAAACATTATAGGCATAATGGCCATCGTCATCACTATGCCTCACCAAAAAGGTTTGGCCATCGCCATGGATGGAAGAATGATCGACATCGAGGAGATTTTCGAGGAAAAGGTGGCCGAGGAAGCGGTCGAGGAAACGGTGGTCATCGAGGAGGTCGCCGATAAAAAGAATAGGGGCATTGTTCTCTCTATCCAGGGGGATTGAACTAGAATCTGGCACACGAAACCCGTGAGGAGCAAGCTCCTCACGGGTTTTCGCTTTTTGTCCCGTAGCTTTGGTGTTCAGAGATATTTTTTTACTTAGAATTTTTTTTCATCTTAGAAGACGGAGTGCGAAGGTCAGGAGGAGTTTTGGATTGGTTATCCCATTCATCTTTCATTGGAGGAACCGCTTTGGCCTTTTGTCTCCGATGAATTTGCGTGTTAATGCGTGGCTTAGCTGGGCCTGGAGATCGTGATGTTTTTTTTGAGGAATCAGATTGAGTCATAAGGCACAATTGGGCTGAGGGGCAATTCCCAAATGATAAGGGGGAAACCCGGAGAATACTTAAATAGTCTATAGATTTTCGGGGTCGTTGGAAACACAGAATACGTTATGATGGGAAACCTGCATTGAGCCCGGCCAGTGATAAACGGATGCAAAAAATGATAGAATGCTTGAAAATAGGTGAACCGTCTCACTAAAATAGCATTCCCTTTTTCAGGAATTTATGATGCGAACGCTTAGGTCTCCACTTCTTGCCATTGTTTTAGTTGTCCTGCTCCCCATCTTGAGTGGCGTCCTGTCGGCTCAAGCCGTTGGGCATGCTCCTGAGCATTCAGGGCATCATTCGTCCACTTCGCATGCTACGCCACTTTGCAGTTGGTATTGTGCTGCTGGCCAAGTGCATGGTGCGGATTTGGTGGTCATCGTCGCTCCTATTCTATCTTTCCTTGGTGTGGAAAATCCGGAGCCGACAATTGTCATGGCCCTATTTGCCATTCCTTCTCCTTCCCGTGCCCCCCCTTCTGTCTAATCCCCAAAATCGCTGTTTTCTCTCAAAGTTCGGAACTCTCATTCATTTACGCAGCCTATCTGCTGTTGTGAATGACTGTTTCAAGAGCCTTCTTTCAATTCATCTTAGGATGTTTGGTTAAGAGACTGGAGAATGTTGGCTTCATGATTCACAAATATTTCTGGGGTTTTTTATAAAACGAAATGGTAAGGAGAAGTCGTAGGATGTACGGAAGAATTATAAAATTGGTTGTTAGTTTTCGAAATATTTTTTTTGGTCTCTTATTTGGTTTCCTAGCAATTGGGGGTTCGGGAACGGTGGCCCATGCAGCCCTGTTGGATGGGGTGATGGGCGGCTTTGAAAAAAGTTTAGGGGAACGAGCGCAGGCAAAAGGTGAGCAAGTTGTGATTGGTAATTTTTACCCTGCAGAACGTCCAGATTCTCATGGCCCAATTGGAGCCATGGGGGATCATACGCACAATCAAGGTGAATTTATGTTCACCTATAAATATATGAGCATGTTTATGAGGGGGAACCGAGATGGGACGAAGAGTCGGTCTGACGCTGATGTCTTGCGGGATTTCTTTGTCACCCCCACTGAGATGACGACCCAAATGCACATGTTTAGTTTCATGTATGGCTTGAATCAGACGGTGACCCTCACTGCCATGATCCCCTATCTACAAAAATCCATGGATCATGTCACCAGAACGGGTGGGAAGTTCACGACGAGATCCAGCGGATTTGGCGATATTAGGCTAGGTTCGTTAGTGCGGTTGTACGCGTTTGAAACTCCGAGCATTGGATCTCATCGCTTTCATTTTAATGCAGCAGTGGGTTTGCCGACTGGAGACATTAAAGCCACTGGTGCTACCCCGTTAGGCGTGACACGCCTTCCTTATCCCATGCAGTTGGGATCAGGCACTGTTGATTTATTCCCCGGGTTAACTTACGCCGGAGGACTGAACGATGCCAGCTGGGGCTTACAGGCCATTGGGACCATTCGTTTAGGTGACAATAATCAAGGTTATGCGTTAGGTGACGAATATGAAGTCAGTACCTATGGAGCCTACCGTTGGGCAAAATGGATCAGTAACTCACTTCGCTTCAAATGGAGAGAATGGGCAAATTACGAAGAACGTGATCGAAATATTGCTACACAGAATCCTATGGGAGTGCCACTGGTGCCAACTGCGGAGACGGGCCGACGAGGTGGAAAACGTCTTGACCTCTTGGTGGGGATGAACATTCTTTTCCCAGAAGTCATGGGGTTGGAAAATCACCTCGGTATAGAAGGTGGTGTGCCGATTTATCAAAATCTTGATGGACCACAATTGGAATCGGACTATTCGTTTTTTGTGGGTTGGCAGATCATCAACTAATGTGATCGAGATCAGCTAGTTTGAAACGGAGGGAAACTCCTATGCGTAAAGTCATCGTCTATTCGTTTATCACAATCCTTCTTGTCATAGGTGGGGCTATCATGGCCTTCGCCTATGAAGTAGCTCCAGTGAGGGAGGGTGGCATGATTCATGGCACGGTCACCTTCTCTGGAACCTCTCCGGCCCCTTTGCAATTTGACGTGGAGAAAAATCCCGAAGTGTGTGGCTCCCAAAGAAGTTTAGTGAAGGTGGAAGTCCAAGATGGTCTCCTGAAGGGGGCTGTTGTCATTCTAGAAGGCATAGAATCAGGAAAGCCTTTCGTGAAACAAGAATGGCGTGGAAGTGCCCCTGGCAAAGGCACGTTTCAGTATGTGGGTGGGAAGACGTTGGGTTTACAGGTGAAAACCGAGAACTGTAATTTTGGCCCTTTTACGGGAGTTCTTACTCCGGATGATGCTGTACAGTTTGGAAATAAGGATTCCATTAAGCATGTTCTGCACACCTTTGTGTCTTTGGATTCCAAAGGCAGTGTCTTACGTACCTTGCACAATCGAGATATTCATCCTGACGGTGCGTTTGATCGTACGTTTGATTCGGATAAATTGAAGGAAAGTCGTTTGGTAAGAATGACGTGTAATCGGCATGATTTTATGCAAAATTGGTTGTATGTGGTGAAGAATCCCTACTTTGCGATTTCGGATAAGACGGGGAAATTTGTTATCGACAATATTCCTCCCGGGCATTATTCCCTTCGTGTCTGGCATCCAGTGCTTGGCGTTCAAGCCCAGGAGGTACAGGTCACCCCAGGAAAAACATTGGGACAAGACTTCGCCTTCTCTGAGTAGAGAAAAAATCGAGACTATAAAAAATGAGATAAGGTTATGACCAGGAAATGTCAGCAAACATGGCAAATTTTGACCATATCGGCGTTTCTGGTTTTTGGGATAAGTTCTCCCGTTTTTGCTTCTCAGGAGCTTGGTGGGGAAACCCCAGAAGAGGTATTCAACAGGTTCAAGGCTGGGGCGGAAACCAGTAATTGGAAAGAAGTCGCCGCATGCGTTTCTCCAAATTCGCTAATCGAAATGAATGCCATGATGGTTGTTGTGGGTGGGATGACGGTTGCTTTTGCGAATATGGGAGAGGGAATGGCAGAGGCAATGGGTGCGCAGGAGCAGAAGGAATCAGGCGTCTCTCAAGTAAGTGTTTTAGAGAAGAGATTTGAAGAACTCCTGAAACGCCACGACATTGATAATAAATCAATGGAAGAGGGTACTGAAGGCCATCCCATGCCCGAAGCTTTTTCGTCTCCAGAGTTTTTCAATGACATCATGACCTTCATTGATGAGCTTCCTGATGAAAAAGAAGGGAGTTCATCTGAAGCTCCTTTCAATGGTCCTCAAGGGCCGCTTGAGAATGTTGTCATTGAAGGAGATCGAGCGACAGCGACTGTTGGAGGTAAACCCAGTGGATTTCTGCGTGTGAATGGGCGGTGGTTTTTCGATTTACCGATGGGAATGGATAAAGACTCAGATGGAATAGGTCCTGGTATAAGCCCCGCAGAAGAAGGCCAAACGTAAGTTTGTTTATTCTCTATGAGCGGCCTGAGGAATTAACGAATAAGTGGATAACTGGTGAGAAGCAAAGAGTTTATTAGATTTAGCCGAGATGATATAAAGATTAGAAATTGTGAAACTTCTAAAATTTTTAAACTAGCGGGGCAAAGACTCAGTTCTGAGGCCTTTCCCATTGAGGGCCAGGGCCAGCTGGTTCTTGGAGATCACTATTATCATACGGTTCTTCATTTCCGGTGACTCCATCCTCATAGGAATCCTTAAACATCTCGCCGAGTTCCTGTTCAAATTTTCCATTGCCATTCAGATCAATCCAATAGAAAACGGGATCACCCATGGTCAGCACCACGGGAGTGCCAAATTCATCCAACCAGACTTTATAGGTGCGACGGGCAGTCATAAAGTTGACGGATCCTGATCCGGTTAAATCGAACTCTCTGAAAAACATGTCATTCCGCCAATCGTAATAGGCTTTGATCTCACGTGGATCAAATTCTTCCGGTTCGACCGGAAGTTTTGGCCGTTGTTGAATCGAGGGAAAGGGTGAGAAATTCATGGCGGCCCTGAAAACCCAAGGATTTGCCTTTTGGCTGATCCATAGTTCACTTCCTGAGGTAGGGATAACAAGTAAGCCTGTTAGAGCTAATGTATATACGAGAATGCGTGTGACCGGGCGATAGTGATGAATAACTGAAAGAATTGGCATACAATACATCATAGTGGAAAAATGTAGAGGGAGGAAAGACGATCTCCAAACAAGCCTAAAAATGCATAGAAAATAGGCTCGAAGAATAAGTATAGATGTCCTCACTCAAAGGATGGGTTGTGAACAATCAGAGGGGTATGGCAATTAAATACTCGTGGGGCTTGTCGGTTCTGTGTGACATTTTTTTTCAAGGATTAGGACCATCAATGAAACGATTTTTCCATTCCAAAGTGTGGTGGATAAATAGTGTAGGAATTTTCTTAGCGTTGAGTGGGTGTGTGACTCCAGATGAAAGAAATATATTTCGATCCAATGGCTTAGAATTGGGTTGTGCGGTGGGCGATGTGACCCACCACGGGGCGGTAGTCTGGTTGAAAACTAAAGGACCTCGGGAGGTGAAAGTCCTCTATACAACTGATCCAGAATGGAAGACACCTCAAGAAACGTTATTAATTTCCACCAATGCGGAAAGAGACTTTACGGCTCAAGTCTCCTTGGAAAATCTTACGCCCCATACTCGGTTTCTGTATCGCATGCTTGTTCCCGGGAAAAAACTAGGACCAATTTGTGAATTTGTCACGGCTCCGCTTCCCAATGATCCTGTGCCGGTCACGTTTGTGATTGGGGGAGATACCCGCCAAAATTTCCGACCTTTCTCTATTATGGAATTCATGCGATCGGCAAAACCTGACTTTTTTGTATATCTTGGGGATACGATTTATGCTGACAAAGATAAAACAGCAATGACCTTGCCAGATTATTGGGCGAAGTATGGGGAAAACCGGCGTGGGTTTACCCAACGCTTATTGGGTTCCACGAGTCTTTTTGTGATGTGGGATGATCATGAAGTAGAGAATGATTTCACTAAACTTCATCGTCGCATGCCCATTGGAAGACAGGCCTTTTTTGATTATTGGCCGATTCGACACTACGCTGCCGAAGAGCCTTTTCGTCTGTATCGATCATTCAGATGGGGCAAGGGGGTAGAAGTATTTCTGTTGGATTGTCGTCAGTATCGAGATCCACGGGCAAAAACCATGTTAGGTGTGGAGCAAAAGCAATGGTTTCTTCAGCAATTGGCGGCTTCTACGGCAACTTTTAAATTTATTGTGTCACCAGTCCCGTTTTCCGATCCCCGAAATGATAAATGGGGGGAATATGCTGTTGAACGTGATGAGGTTTTGAGGAAAATTCAAGAGAACAAAATCCCTGGGGTCATCTTTCTTGCGGGGGATGTGCATCACGCGGCGGTGAGTCACATGCCGCACGATCCCTCCGTCCGTGAATTTATTTTTGGTCCTTTAGCCGCACCCATGAACTATAAAATATCCAAGCTGGAGCCGAGGTTCGAATATTTTCATGAAGCCTCACAAAATTATGGAAAAATTACTGTCCATCCAGACCGTCCTACTCCTCTGGTTCGCGTGGAATGGTTTGATGATTCGAATACATTGCTTCACCGGGTTGATATTGAAAATGATCAATACTTTACCTCCCCCGCACAATAAATTCTTACAAGTATGAAAGCGGTGGGTCGATCTCTCCCACTTCCTATTACTGACCCCGATTCCTTGCAAGACCTCGAGCTTCCCAAGCCTGTTCCACAAGAGAGAGACTTGTTGGTACAGGTAAAAGCTGTGTCGGTGAATCCTGTCGATACAAAAATTCGTCGCTCTCAACTGACTGATCAAGAAGAATCGACTCCGCGCGTGTTGGGCTGGGATGTGGCCGGAGTTGTGAAGTCTGTCGGAGCGCAGGTAAGCCTATTTCAATCAGGAGATGAGGTGTATTATTCGGGGAGTCTTATCCGGTCAGGAGGGAATTGCGAGTATCATTTGGTAGATGAACGTCTTGTTGCAAAGAAACCAGCATCCCTCACAATGGAACAGGCAGCCGCTTTGCCGCTAACGGCTGTTACGGCATATGAAGCCTTGTTTGATCGAATGGGTATTTCGCAGCAGGGTGAATCAGCTGAGAAATCCATTCTCATTATTGGTGGGGCTGGGGGGGTAGGATCTCTGGCTATTCAGCTTGCCAAAATTGCGAAACTTCATGTGATTGCTACCGCCTCACGTCCAGAGTCTCAAGCCTGGTGCCGGAAAATGGGGGCAGATGATGTGATTGATCATACCCAATCAATGCCCCCGCAACTCCAAAAATTACACAGGCCCATGGTTGAGTATATTTTCAATACTTCTCATATCGATCATTACTGGAAGATCATGGGTGAGATTATTATGCCTCAAGGCCGGATTTGTGGAATCGTTGAATCCTCAGGATCGGTTGACCTCAACGTACTCAAGTCAAAAAGTGCTACATTTGTCTGGGAATTCATGTTTACGCGTTCGATGTACCAGACAGAGGACATGATTGAACAGCATCATCTTCTCACACGAATTGCAGAATGGGTCGATTCCCAACAGATCCAATCGACTTTGGCCAAAACGCTCTCACCAATTAATTCGGCTAATCTTCGCCAGGCTCATGCGACGTTGGAGTCAGGGCGCATGGTAGGCAAACTCGTGCTTGCCGGTTGGGACTCCTAAGGCCATCAATTTCTCAGTTGCAGAGCACTCATGATGGTTTTTAGCCTTTTCCAATTCCACCGATAGTTCAGTCCTGGACTATTTGTTTCCGATGGTTGAAGAATGAAAAATTGTCATAACTTGGGAGGACTACACAATGATGATGCCCACTCCTTCCCCGCCGTCCTTCCCTAAGATTCCACCCTCCTGGCTATGCGAATTGCCAAAAAAAGATCCCTGGTCTCGACCGTTTGCAGAAAGTCTCCTGACCCATCTTGATCTTCATCCCGGATTAACGGTTTTAGATGTGAACTGTGGGGATGGGATTCCGGCCTTCACTCTCGCCCATCAGGTTGGTTCGGCAGGACAGGTGTTGGCTATTGATGTCAGTGAAGGCCAATTAATGAGGGCTAGAGCAGTACAAGGGTCTTACTTTCCTTGGTTGGAGTTCCGCCGAGAAGACGTTAAGCAGTTACCGGAGAACTTAGGTCGCTTCGATCGAATCACCGGAAATCTCTCGTTCATGTTTTTCCGGCCTGACCGGGAGACCGCGTTGCATCAATTGGTGAGATTTCTAAAGCCGGGAGGCCAACTCGTTCTCACCTTCCCCTCGCTAGGGACATTCGATTCGTTGTGGGAACGGATCGATCAGGAAATGCAATTGAGAGGATTCATCGCTGAACGCGAACGGTTGGTGGAATATATTGCCGAAAGGCCCTCAGCAGAAGATGCGAGGAGGTGGTTGATATCTGGTGGCTTGGAACGTCTCGATGTGGCCGAATATCCTTTGGAAGTCGAGACCGGCCCAGGCCATGAGTTTCTCTATCATCCCTTACTCCGAGGCGGGTTTTTAGATGATGTGTATGAATGCTTCACTGATCAAGAATTAGCTGAATCATTTATGCAAGACATTGCCGCAGAGACCTCAAGCTTTGTCCCCCTCATCGCGCAACGCTGTGTGATGTCTGGTTGGGCTCCGAATGATTCTTTGTCAATCTAGCAGGTAGCCTGTCACGCAGTGGTGCCTGCCTTCAAAAGGGTGGGCTTTGAGCAGCCCACCCTTCGATAGAGATTAATAGACGCGAACTCGTTGAATCACTACTTTGGCGACGGGATTGTTCCAGTCTTGGTTGACGGGGTTTAATTCGGAATCTGGAGCATTGGGGATTCCGTGAATTCCATTATGAATATGAATGACGCCATCTTCTGGAGTTCCGCTACTAGCGTCAGCAGAAGCGTCTAGCGTACAGCCTAAAATCGCCGCTAATGGTGGAGGGCCAGGAATTTCCGCACAGGCTTCGCTGTTGACTTCCGTCCCCGCATCGTAGGCTGGCGCGAAATAGGTCACGGTTTGACGATGGCGAGGCGCTTGAACCCCACGAATGGCGTAAAAGGCATCATTGGTAGGGGTGAGCATGGCTGCAAATGACAGGCGTTCGGGTCGGGCTCGAGAAGCAGGCATGGTAAAGGTGACCGATTGCCCTGGAGGAAGTAAGACGCCTGAGAGACCATTGGGGTCAGGAGCAACCGTGACATGATACACCCCCCGTGCTCCACCCACTTGCGCAGCCAATGGTCCGGGATTCCCGGTTTCTGCCAATGTTTCCAGCGGAGTCCCAGAAACCGCCTGTCCAGCTGTTGGCAATGAGAAGGCTCGGTTATGTCCTATCGCTATGGTGGGTGGAAACCATTGGCCTTGAGTCAGATTTGTCACGGTGATGTTGTACTCGAATAACCCCTTGTCCTTGGCCAAAGCCGGCTGGGCCATGAGCAACAGACCGAAACACAGTGAACCGAAAGAAAAGAGAGAATGTCTCATGGATAACCTCATACTTATAAATGTAAAGGAGCCGACCTCCAATGGGGGTGTGGAGGTATGAACGAGAAAGACCTTATTGGGGGGAGGTCAGGAAGAACGGCGGTCGATTCTTTCCCCACAAAGTCTTTCGCGAAAGAAAAACGTTACAAAAATAATAAAGATTTTTTCGCCCACGATGAGAACATGGGTTGATAGATTATCCAGGCATGGGGCGCAACGGGTGAAGGGAAAACAGAAGCAGCAATTTTCGGAGTGAAGGGAATCGAGGAAGAGATGCCTACAAAAAAAGAGGGCTGTCAGGTTAGCGCATTGACTTCAACGGGGGTGAAGTGTCCGCAATGCAAAAAAGGTATATTGGATCCTGCGCGTGGCCGATTTGGGCCAGTCTATAAATGCACGACCAAAGGCTGTGGATTTTGGCTCGATTCTCGCCCAACGGGAAAAAAATGTAGGTTTTTGCGAAATGGCCAACGCTGTGGGGCTTTACGGGTAGAGGGGACCAAAACAATTCCGACCAGGTGCAGTGATCGGTCCTGCCCCAATCGCCACCCTCATAAACTCCCTTTAGCTTAGAGCGACTGTTTTGTCCTTCGTCATTTCACGCCAGTGGTTTACATAAGTGGGAGATAAATTGTTGAAAATTCAAACAATTTTCCTGATCATGCCCCTCTCCTCCCTCTCCTCCCTCTCCCCCGATTGGGTGGGTAGATGTTTTTGAATGATTTACCTACAATTTGACCTCATATTTATTTTTTTAACATATTTTTCTAAATGGGGGAGGTGTCACTATGAAGGGACCTTTTGTGCGGTCGTTAAAGGTCTGTCTATTTTTGGGAGGAGTACTGTGTCTGATGCCATTTTCTCAGGCCCAGGCCTTTTCGTTAAAGCTGGAATCTAGCGGGGGCGCAAATCTTCTGATTGCCGATAATGGGCCGGGTGATAATGATCCCACTGTTGGAGCCATTAATTTTAATGGAGCAGTCGTTCCCTTCGCCTCAGTGACAGCTATAGGAATTACCAAACCTATAATTGGAACAGATGATTTAGCCAAGATGACGCTCAATGTGGTGGTATCAACTGGAAATGCTGGAGGTTCATTGAAATCCTCGTTGACAGAAACCGATTATTTCGTGGGTGCTGCTGGTGGCCAAGAGCCTCTGGTTAGTTTCGTTGGGGGCACAAACGGGCTAACAGGCATGACGACCTTTCAAAGTTTCGTGGACACCGACAATATGGAGTTCGCCACATCCGGCGTGTCGGTTTGTACCCCTGGGGCTCAAGGCCCCTTTGGTCCTGGTGCCTTTAACAACAGTACGTCTCAAGATTGTGTGCTCAACGGCCAGATTTCTCTTACGGCGGTGGCGGAAACTAGCCTAGGGGCGAACGATGTCCAAAGTTTTGGGTCAGATATTTCTATCACACGCCCACCTGACACGCAGGAACCCTTAGCCTGCCGGTTTACCGGTGGTGGAGTTGATACGGATAATAATTGGGACGGAACCTTGGAAGATGGATCGATGCAGCGTGGTAATGGTGCCGGGAATCTGCCGGCAGGGATTGACCGCTATACGTTCGGCGGCCAAGTGGGGGCTCGTACGGCTCAGCAGCCCCAACCTTCAGGTGAATGGCAACATCATCAACAAACAGGGCCAAGCGGGTCATTTGGATTCCATGGTGGAACCAATAGTGCGGCCGAAGGGACACGAATTGTAGATGTTCGGTGCAGCGATCCAGGATTCTGCGCTCAAGCCCGTCCAGCTCCGGCCAAACAGTTAGACTTTGATGCAATAGGAACGTTTTCCAATATTGGGAAGGGACAAAAAGCACCTGTTTTTGAGATTCCCAGTCCTAATGTGATTCCCGAACCCAATGGTGGCAAGAATAAGGAATTTACCTTCCATTGGTTTGAAGTCAACATTGACGATTTAGGTGAACCAGGTAAATTCAACAATGGGGCACCCAATTCGGTAACGTGTCCAGGACGAGGATTTGGTGAAAAGAGCGGTGGCCCTTTTGTTCCAGATCCGGTTAATGCGCCAGGGACGACGGTGATTTTACCAACCACCGAATTGGCCAACTGTGACTGCCCTGATTTTTACCGTATTACGGTTTATAAGGGAGTCTTGAATACAGAGGTCACATTCTTGCCGGATGGCCGAATTGATCCGACTTCAATGAATAAAAGCGATGTGATTTACGAATCTTTTGGGTTTGTTGATGGGGGAAACTTACAACTCCATCCCCCAACAGGCTTTGATTCTAATTAATTCGCTTTCACCAAGGAGTGAAAAAGGGGGCTGGTCGCTGTGCGGCTAGCCCCTTTTTTTTGAACAAAATATTTGGTTTGTATCAAGGTGGGAATTTCCTACGAGGAAGAAAATTAGAACTATTTGCGCACATTTTTTGGACTTTCTAAGAGAAAGTACAAAATGTTGTCGACGAAGGCGGGGTCTTTGGTCATACCCAAATGATCGGAAAAAATAAACAGCACTTGGCTCCAACCGATAGGAGAGGTTAATCGATTTCCTAACTTCTTCTCTTCCCGTTCATCCATCAGCGCGCTTTGCCGCAAGACGACTCCGTCACCGGGAGCATGTTCGATGATGTTGATCTGCCCGTCTGGTTGAATTTGAGCTCTAGCCATCGTTGGCATAGAATCGCCAGCCACCAGGAGTAATCGAGTGGTATCAGGTGGATGAGCGGGAACATCCAGAGCAGCAGTCAGGTGCTTGGCTCGGGACAATGTTTTTCGTAGGTGTTCCAAGGCGATTCCTCGCCGTTCTGCCGGATCAACAATATTTGGCAAGAGATGGGCAAGAGTTTCATCCTGGGATGGATCAGCCAATCCCCAGCCATGCTTCTCCCACAAAGCTGGATCAAACACATCGGAAACGGGTTGTCCATTCACGTCCAGTAAGGGTTGATGGCGACTGCGTGGGAGTAACTGATACACCGAGGGCATGGTTCCCACGACGGCGGAAGGATAGGTGGACAGCAAAGGAGATGGCTTCAAGCCTTCAGTTAATGTGATGAGCGTCTCCACCGAGCCTGCATTAGGAGGACCGATCATTACCAAATGGTCCACATGCTTGGCTCCTTCCCAAGTGACAGGAGGAAGGTTTCCATCGGCAGGAAGATCTGCCGCTCCATAGCGCAAATAATACCGGGCCACCAGACTGCCCATGGAATGGGCGACTAAATCAAATTTCACAGGCGACCGCTGAACACCATATCGCTTGTAAATTTCTTGCTGAACTTCGATTTCTTTCGCCTTAATAAATCGATCCAACGCTTTCGCCGATTCCACCAAGTCACGACGCCAGTCATAATCAAATTGAAAACAAGTAAAGTGGCGGTTGCCATAGTCCACTGCATGGCTCTCGGCTAATTGTTGGTCACGATAACCACCGACACCGAGCGAACGCAGAATGTTGTAATAGGCATTCAATTCTAGTGGAATGCCAAAGAACTTCAGGACCACACGATCCAAAGCCCCATCCTGCCGCACGGAATCTCGTAAATCCTTCAAGTCTGCGCCAGGTGCCATTGGCAAAGCCAATAGGCGTGCGCCATCTCCCGAAGTTGGATCCACTGCCCCCGAGCCGAACGCACCCCACACCGTTTCTCCAGTCCTGTTATCTTCCAATCGAGAACCCAAAATGCCGGGAATGACGATGACCGGGTTGCGGTCCGGGTCCTCCTGCTGAGCCAATTGATTATAAAGATTGCCCAAATCCGGCACGGTCGGGAAGGAGGAACACCCGGTCAACCACAGCATTCCCCATAGAACAAGAAGAAAAAATTTCATGGTCTTACAACCCTTTCCCTAAAAGATCGAGTTTTTTAATTTTCAACGAAGACATTTCAGGACTCCCTCGCCCTTTCAGGGAGAGGGGTGGGGTGAGGGTGAAGGGCGCATTCGATGGTTAAACCACTAGAGAAGTCCGGGCGAAAAAAAATGGAGAGGGAGATAATCATGGGCACACATTTTCGTTCTGGCGTCCTCGGAGAATCGGTGCAACCTCCACGTTTTGTGAAGTCACCCATTCGACGCCCCTGAGTTTTTCACGACAGACGGCGTTGATCAAATCACGGCCATGATATTGAGTGAGCCAATGGACATCCCAGACGCGAGTGGCTTTTAATTTTGTGTCGTTTCAGAATATTGTGCCATGGCCGAGTCCAAACCTTCCAAGATGTTTTCCCGACCATGTCGTTCCACGGCGTGAATCAATTTTAAGACCCAATCTCTTGAAGAGGTAAACTGAGCTTGTGAATGAAGGAACTGTTTGATGGCATCAAAGTCCCAGGTCATAAAAAACCCAAGATGCTCCGATGCAATACGTGTTCGAAGATGTTCAAGAACTCTAGGAACTTTATCATTTTCACCTTCTTCTATGAGCGCTAGGATCAGGAGAATCTGAAGGGCTACTTTGGAGACATTTGTGATGTAGGGGTCTGAAAGTAGGACTGCCACCTCTTGCTTGACAAGATTCCACTTTTGTTGAAAAAGCTGGACTTCAACAATATTTGGGCGAATCATAGCCCAATAAGTGGGAAACCTTTCCCTAGTAGAAACTTCCAGGGCAGTGTGATAGGCGGTCATCGCCTTGTCTAGTAAGCGTTGGCTGTCCCCCCCCGTGGTGCGAGTGCCTTGTTCAGCAAGGACTAACCCCAGGCTCATCTGGGTCCTAGCCCAGTGTTGAGGGAGCGTGTCGCGGGTATAGATTTCTAAGGCGGCACGATAGGCGGTGACGGCCTCAGACAGCAAACGCTGGCTATCGACTCTCGTAGCGTGGCGACCTTGGATCGAGAGTGTGTTCCCCAAGTTCATCTGGGTCATGGCCCAATCTTGGGGCAGTGTGTCGCGGGTAAAAACTTTTAAGGCAGCACGATAGGCGGTGATGGCCTCAGACAGCCAGCGTTGACTGTCGGTCGCCGTGGTGTGGTTGGCCTGCAACGAGAGGGCAGTTCCCATGTTCACCTGGGTCGAGGCCCAGGCTTGGGGTAGCGTGTTGGGGGTAAAGACTTCTAAGGCGTCACGATAGGCGGTGATGGCCTCGGTCAGCAAGTGTTGGCTGTCGGCCCCCCTTGTGCGGCTGGCCTGATCTGAAAGGGCATTTCCCATGTTCACCTGGGTCTTAGCCCAGTGTTGCGGAAAGGTTTCTCGAGAATACACCTTTTGAGCCTGTTGGTAAGCCATTATGGAACGTTGAAGATGGGCGCTTATTTTCTCCCCTTCCGTTCGGATGGCAATTTGATTGTTGACGTTTCCTAGGTTGATTAATAGGGAGGCCCAAGCTGTGGGATTGGACTCCTGGGTTACGTAGGTGAAGGCTTTTTCATAGGTTTCCAATGCCTGTTCGAATTTGTAATTTGTGTACAGCGCATTGCCGGCTTTTCGTAAATCTTCCACTATGTCTTCAGTCACCCGCCGCAACTTCTGTTCTAAGGCATTGAGTTGGGCCTCGTTTCCGTCTTCACTGTCTAAAGACATTTTTCTTATCTGACCTACCGTTTGTTTGCTCCAGCTTACGGCGTAGATGGTGGAAGAATGTGGTCTATTCCCTTGGCTACTCTGTTTGTTTTTCAATCGTTCAATTTCCTGTAGTAATTCATCTCGGGTCAGCTCTTTTTCTTTGGCGGCTTGCTTGAAATATCCAGCGGCCTGATCAGGGCGTTTGTTAAAGATGGCGGCCATCCCTTGTTTCGAAGGGTCGTCGGACTGAGCATATTGATTTTTCAATGTTCTTAAGCGATCTAATACAATATCCTCTGGCACTCCGTTCTTTCTGGCCCATTCTCGGGCGAAAGTATAGGGGTCGAAGTCATCGGCTTTTCCATCTTGGGTGACTTGAGTCAACGATTCTTCCAAGGTTTTTTCCATGACCTTGCTCATATGTTCTGGAGACTGTAGTTCGGGTGCGCCTTTGCGGACCAGAAGGATTTTGACAAAGGTCTGGTCAAGGTTTTCAGGCATTGGGAATTCTCCTTCGACAGGATCCGACAGCACCCAATTTCTGAATTTGCCATGGAGAATAATCGTCGGGGCCGTCTGGAGAATATCGGGGACAAAGACGCCAAACCCGCCATCTGCTTTTGTGACGTCGGGGTTCCCGACTCCTACGATGGAGACCATGGCAGGGCTGGCCGGTTCTTTTGTGCCCCCATCGCGAACGAGAAGCACCTGGCCTTTGAGGCTCTTGCCTTCCGATGGCCCGACCAGTAGCACAGACGTCGCAAGTACGCTGATCCCCAAAAGGAAAAAAGTGTTCCTCATTTCTTCTTGTCCAAAAGAAAGTTGATGTTGGTGTTTCCCAGATTTCCTGAACTTCGTAACAGTTGATAGGCTATTTTTTGAACGAGGATTTCAATCTTTTGTTGTTTAGGGCCTTGGACCCGAAAGTCCCAATGGCCATGCGAATCCGTCTTCGTCATTTTTTGGAACTTTGGCAACGAGACTTCTACCCCTTCAATGGGGCTGCCTTCTTCGTCAAAAACGGATCCACCCACTTCCTGCTCTAGCACCACATCTTTTTCTCCAGTGGTGAGATAGAAGACAAATCCGATGACCATGAGGCCTAGCAGGGCGAGCCCGATAATCAGCCCCTTTTGAGGGGCAGGGGATGTCACATTGGTAATGTTCACATCCCCACCTGCCTGGATGTTGTCCCTGTGCACTACCCATCCTTCTTGATCAAACAACACTTTGGCTTTCGCGAGAACGGTTTCGGGATTCCCATGGGGAATGTTGGCTAATGTTTGAATGACCTCCGCTCTCTCCGATTGGGTGGCTTGGTTAGAAGGCTGTTGCGTTGCCTCAAGGATCCTTGAGATGGCTTGTGGTCTTTCGCGTGCTCGAATCGTTTCTAGAGAGCGGAGAGAGGCAGGAAGCTGGGTGTCGTCAAGTTTGAGGAGAATTATTTTCTTTTTGAGTGCAAGAGCCGTGCACCATTCTAATTCCACAAAGTGTGATTGTGCAGCCTGTTTCGACCAGACTAAAAGGAAGTCGTTCTGTTGATCGATGGCTTCCCCGAGGACTTTCGGCCATTTCTTGCCGCCATGTATTTTTTCTTGGTCGCGCCAGATGGCTAGACCATTGTTGGAGAGTTCTTCCAACAGTGGGAGTATTTCGTTTAGGTCAGTACGTGAATAACTCAGAAAGGCGCTTGGCATGAGGCTTCGCTCGTCTCAGGTGTACTTTGCGACCCTATCAGTTTGGGCATGGCGAAACATACTGAAGATGAATATTTTAGGCAAGCGCGTGGGAGGAAGGGAGTAAATCCTCTTCCAGCCGTTGTCCTCGAGCCATTGGGCGAGGGCTAAAGCCTGGGCATTGTTGGTGCTTGAGTGGCTGATGAAGATTTTGGACATGGGTTGTTCTGCGGACGGGCTGTTCCATTTTTCTTACAGCAGAAAGCAGTATAGGAAAGTTCACCAAAAATAGGAACGTGTTTTTTGGGGGATCTGCTGATCCAGAAATTTCTTAGCGGACGGTCTTTATGCAGATCGTGAAGGATTGTGTTGGAAGCGCTGGAGCAGGGTGTAAGAAAAAGCGGCCAACCGGAATTTACATTATCCGGGTTGGCCGCTTCGGTGGTTTTTTAGGGAAGGGGGTTATCGCGTTATTGGCGATTATTTGTGGGCATGCCGATTTTTGTGCCCACCGTGTCGGTGCCTGTGGTTGTGATGTTTGTGGGGGACGAGAAACACATTATCTTGGATTTCTCGATTGATGGTGGTGTTGCGGCGAATTACATCCGCCAGGGTGGTGGCTTCCAGCTTTCGTACCTGAAAATTCGGCAAGGCGTTGAGGTAAAAGAATCGGTCGCCATCCCTCAGCCGTTCAAACTGATCGACCAGGATGGTATAGATGAGTTTCCCGACCATCGCTCGTTTGTAGTGATCTTCAGCTAGGCCTCCGATCCATACATCCACGTGTTCGACTGTTTGGTAGATAGAGGCGAGACGATCCTGAAGCTCAGGATTGCTGGTGATATCGGCAAAGGTCAGGGCTGGTGAGAGTCCGTAGGCCAGTCGGACATCGTTGTAACTTGGTAACCCATGATCGCGCCCGCGTTGCAGATTCAGGGAGGCGAGGTCGAATCCTCCAGATCCTGGAAGGCCAAAGAGAAAATTTCGAACATCGTCGATGATGTAAGGATCAGTTTCTTGTGCCCGATTGGTGGCTAGCCCACGGAGGAGGGGTTCGATTCCGCGTTCGTTCGTAATTCTCCATGGAGAGAAAAATGCCTCGCGCATCGAAAGGTTGCCTTCGGGGATGGGCGTGCCATTTTTTCTGAGGCGCAGTAATTCTGGCGACAACATGCTATGGCCAAATCGATAGGCTGCTGTGCTGAATTCATTTCGAATGCCTGGATTTTTCCCAGTATCGTACCCAATGTACGGCTTGAGGGCATCAGGGCCCAGAAGTACTGGCAGAAACTCCTTATAGGTAATGGCTTGGATTAATCCTCCGACCCTGGCCCTCGCCGCTTCGTAGATGGCATCGCCCCCTAACCGGGGAAACCGGTGATGTAGGCGATCGGCCACGCGGTTATGTTCCCGCATAAATAGGGTATGCATCGCTGTGAGGCCCACCTGTTCATTGGCTCGAATATCTCCAGCGACAAAAAGAGAGGACGCGGTGCCGCCGTCGTTGGGTAGGCTGCTGGTGTTAAAAGGCAACAAGTTGCCGGAGCTGGTTTTCAAGCGTCCGGTGCCATCACGTGTTCGCAGGGCTTGGGCTCTTTCCAGGTCAGAGCCGTAGACCATTGAGGCGTCGATGAATGCCGTTATTTGATTGATTTGTTGTCGTGGATTCTCTGTGGTCTTGCCGGTTTCCTGATCAAAGATTGATCGGTTCATAGGCATTTCTTGGTTTCCAGTCACCTCCGGATCAAAGTCGGGATCGCCTAAGGGAATGGCAATAGGGAAGGGTTCATTGGGATTGCCACTCGTGAGGTCAATATCGTGGTCAAGAAATTGCCCCCACTGCCACAGCATATCTGTGGCATTTTTTGCGTTGTAGATTGGCTGATCCTGGGCGGCCACGGCATTCGAAACGTCTCGGACATTTGGACGGTCTTCTTCAACCGGTGTAGAAATGTCGTCTGCATAGTCCGGGGCCACTTTCCTAAGGAGTTGGCTCTTCGCGCTTCCCCAAGACGAGTTTTCGAGATTATTGTTGGTGCCATCAATTGTTCTTGGCTCAACAGCCCATGTGTCATGGGTGATGACACCCAATTCTAGTGTTACAGCACTCATAAGAATGATAGCGATGAAGATAGGACGTAAGGGTGATTGATTGTTTAGAGATCTGAAAATTTCCATTACTGGTCCCCTCATCATGAGATTCATGAAAAATTGGCATACGTATTACTATAGGGGGAAAAGGATAGTGAAAAATTTGGGGTTCTTTCTATACCAAAAAGGCGGTATCTAAGGAAAGAGTGCCTGGCTGAGTATTTGGTTTGAGTGTTAGGATGGCTTTTTCCTTATTTGATTGCCTGGGAGGATTCTAACTTATGGATATTGAAGAGTTTCGACAAATGGTGGAGAAGAAGCCTGATGGGTTTTTGGGTCGATATGGGTTGGGCGATAAAATACTGCAGACTGGAGAAAATTTAGAAGAAGCGGTGGAGCATTTGAGTGTGGCCGTCCAACTTGATCCGGTGCACGTGGCCTCGCACTTTGCTTTGGGTCGCGCATTGGCTGGGGTCAAGCGGAATGACGAGGCGAAAAAGGTGTTGGATTCTGGAATTGATGCGGCGCTCTCGGGTCGCTCGAATGGTGGTGGAGACCTCGTTCCTGAAATGCGTGCGTTAATTCAGAGTTTGGGATAACCTTTCGGTTCAGGCAGAAAGGTCTGGCAGGTCAAAGGAGCATGCTCGTCAAAAATGGCCATCCATAAATGTTTTCTCTCATTGAAAATAATCTCGCATGGTTCGCCTGGTTTTGCCTTAGCGTTGGTATTCCTGGTCAGTGGGTTGTGGAGTGGCTGTAATATTGTTGGAGGTGCGTTTGACTATGAACCCAAGGACTTACAGAGAAACTTGAGCTCAGAGGCTCGGACACTTATGGAAGAGGCCTTCAAGGGCATTGATTCTTCAGCACGGCGGGATTACCACACACATATTTTAGGGATGAATACCGAATTGAATGGCACGTTTGTCAACGAAGGATGGCAATCACCTTGGAGTGGGCTGATTCATTATATCCAATTTGAGGTCTACAAAAGTTCGGCGGCTATTACCGATGTTGAACAGGCTGATGCCCAATATCTAGCTCGTTTAAAAGACCTCATCTATCACATGCCGCATTCCGGTAAGTTTGGAATAATGGCTTTTGATTATTTTCATGATGAGCAGGGTCAGTCCGATCCCGTGTTGACGACTTTTCATGTGCCGAATGACTATGTCATGAAGATTGTGCGGGAGAGTCCGGATTTGTTTTTTCCAATTGTGTCTATCCATCCCTATCGAACCGATGCGACCACTGTCTTACAACACTATGCCGAACAGGGTGTGCGATTTGTGAAGTGGTTGCCCAATGCGATGGGAATTCATCCTGCCTCTAAAACCATGAAGGATAAATTGGAGGCCTACTATGGGATTATGCACCGGCATGACATGGTGCTCATCTCCCATACAGGTGATGAAAAGGCCACTGAAGCCGAAGAATTTCAGAATTTGGGAAATCCATTATTCTTACGAAAGCCTTTAGGCATGGGTGTGAAAGTTGTCATGGCTCATGTCGCCAGTTTGGGAGAATGTCTGGAAGAAGATGTCACGATCTGTCCTACGGGGACACCCTATATTGATGTGGCTATCCAAATGCTAGAAGAACCACGCTATAAGAAATTGTTATTTGCTGATATTTCCGCGTTGACTCAAGATAATCGAAAAGACAATCTCAATAAAGTTCTGGCCAATACGGCTATCCATTCTCAACTCATCAATGGCAGTGATTATCCATTGCCTGCCGTCAATATTGTCATTCAGACCAGGACCCTTGAATCTTCTGGATACATTACCGCAGAAGAGCGAGAAGCACTCAATGAAATCTACGACTACAATCCTCTGCTGTTTGACTTTGTATTGAAACGGACCTTACGCCATACCGAGACCGGTGTGCAGTTCCCTCCCTCCGTCTTCGCCGAACATCCACTCCTTCCTACCGGTTGAACTCATCTCTCAAGATTCTCCGAATCGGGGTGTTGGGACTTTATGGGAGAAATTCCTGGACTGCTCAACAATGAACAGACACGATGGCTTATAAGTCTGTGGCTTGCTGGTAAGCTTCGAAGCGGCGTTTAATTTCTTGAACATATTTGACCGGCTCGGATCCACGGCAATACCCGTGTCGGGCTTGTCGTGCATATTTCTTTTTGGCCAAGAGCTGAATGGCTTTCTCGACATGTCCAAACCATCGGTCAGGATTCAGGCCTTGCTTACGTGCGAGTCGCCGAGCATCTCGGACATGGCCGTGCCCGGCATTGTAGCCGGCCAAGGCGAACCAGGTGCGAACATGGACGGGGAGTTCTGGATCAAATCGTTCTCGCACCCAATTCAAATATTGCACTCCTGCATGAATGCCTTTTTCAGGCGTGGTGACCTCTTGAAACCCTAAGCTTCGAGCGGTGCGCGGAAGAACTTGCATGAGGCCCACTGCGCCTGCCCAAGAGCGAGCCTTGGGATTAAATCGGCTTTCTTGATACATTTGAGCGACGATTAACCGCCAATCAAATCCATAGTGTTTGGCGTGGGGTTGGACTATCTTGTCATAGGGCGAGAGCTTACCTGTTTGTGTGGTACGGGTATCGACATGTTGGCGAATGTTGCGTGCATCTTTAAAATATTTTTTGAGGGTCATGTTATAGAAGAGCCCACGGTATTCTTTCTTCATATATTGATTGAGTGTGTGTAAGAGTTTTGAATTAGATGGGCGAACGGCCCACCCAAGTGGTTGGGGATCTCCTAAAGGAAAGGCTGCGCGGATATCTTCTCGCCAGGTGAGTTCGATATCTAAGATATGGCTATCCGCTATCGTGAGGTCGTATTCGCCTTCTGCCACTTTGGCAATCAGTTCTTCGGTCTCTAGGTCCTCGGGTGCGGCTTGAATTTTTACACCAATCCCTTGGTCTTGGAATTGTTTTAGTGTGTTCCAATAGGCGCTACTTCGACGAATGACTACTGTTCGACCTTCCAGGTCTTCGATTGAAGCTAGATCTTTTTCAGATTCCTTGGCTCGAGTCACAACAATTTCCGAGGCGGTGAGATAGGGACGAGAAAACTCCACTCCTTGTTGTTGGCGTTGTTCGTTAATCGTCAGGGAGGCGGCAATGACGTCCCCTTTTCCTTCGAGTAGCCATGGAATCAACTCTTCGCGAGTTGGTGGCACCACGATTTCCACCCGGAGCTTGTGTTGGTCGGCGAAATGTCGAGCCAATTCATATTCAAATCCCATCAGTTCACCACGCCAGAGGAAATATGTTGCGGGGTTGTTTCGTGTGAGAACGCGCAGAATTCCTCGTTTTTGAATGCCTGGTAAGTCTTCTCGGGATTCTGAAGGCTGATGCTGGGTGAGATTGACCTTATTGAGAAATGTATTGAGGGCAGCGAGCAAGTCTGAGGCTTGAGGACGGACTCCCCAAGCAATGGATTGATCATCGGTGACCGTAAGAGCTGGGCGTAGATCTGAACGGTAAGAGCGCACGGCTTTGACAAGATTGCTGTCCGCCAAGGTGAGGTCAAATGTATGTTGGGCAACACCATCTAACATTCCTTCAATATCCAAATGTTCTGGGGCTTCTTGGAGTTGAAGCTTTGGATACTGTTGTTGAAGGGAGGATGCGGTTTCCCAAAAGGTTAAGGAACGGTGGACGAAGATGGTTCGGCCGTTAAGATCTGCGAGCTTTTTGAGTTGAGTGTCGTCATGTCGTGTAACGATTTGTTCCTTGGTAGTCGTAATGGGCACGGAAAATTTTATGTGTTCCTTGCGTGTGGGGGTGACGGTAAAATTTGCGGCAATGAGATCGCCTTTTCCTTCCAATAAGTAGGGAATGAGATCTTGATATCGGTCGATGGCCACATAGCCGAGTTTCACGCCTATAGAGTCTGCAAAGTTTTCTAACAGCTCGTGTTCATGGTTTTGTGGGAACCCCTGTCGAGGAAGATGTGTTGTATGACTGTGTGAAGGACTCAGCACTCGCAAATGCCCGCGTTGTTTGATGGAAGCCAGGTCTCCTTGTTCTACATAAGTAGGAGCCGCTGTCCTTGCCGTGGTTTGAGGAGATTCTTGTTCGGAAGACCCGCAAGCGGTGACCAAAGCAAGCAGCGTCATGAAACAAACGTAAAACGTTTTTTGAAATACGGAAGAACAGGGCAATGTTCTTGAGCGACTTCGCATAGGCTCAGTGTACCGTGAATACTGCCAAATGGAAGATCTTTGGTGGTTTCCTCTCCCTTTAGGTTTGGTCGTAAGATCTAAAAAATGAAAAGATATTCTTTTAGGGTCGGTTTGTGATGGGGTATTCAGAATAGTTGCGGGGCAGCTTGGATTCTCGTTTTTAACGGAACGACTGCATTTGAGGGAATATTCAGGAATGGTGCCAGAGTGTGAGAACTGCGGGCTGGGTGCGAGGGCGGAGTGGGGTGTCGTGAACATAATGCCCCCGGCAGATGAGACCCGTGGCTTCAACAATATTCTGCGCGATTTTGGCTTCGGATTGGCTGTGATTCACCATAACAAATGATCCGCCAATCACGAGGTTGTTTGCGATTTTGGTAAACAGGGCCCTTGGATCAAACAAACTTAATGGTAGACGCCAAGCTAAGAGCGGTTTGGGCGTCACGAATGGATACCAGGCGGTGATGATCTCGGCAGGTTTGTTGTATTGCCGGTAGTCAGCAACCACATAGTTGGTGTGCGGGAGATCTTGAATATGGCCCTGAGCATAATCAATGCGGCTCCGTCCATTGCAATAGAGTCGATGGCCATCGACTTCAGTCCCGGTGAGTTGAGACGGATGAAAAAAGGCCTGTAGGGCAGCCGCATAGACAAAATTGGCGCTACCGACATCGCAGATTTTACGGTTTTTAATGATTGGCCATTTTAAGGCTTGTCGTGCACGATCCAACAAGTCTAAATAGCCATAGTTGAGGAGTGTTGTTTCTGGTGGATGGCTCAACTCAAAGCGTGTTCCATAGGTTTCCCCGAGCTCCTCAATACGATGGTATTGAGCTGGAGTCAGATTACCAAGTGTTGTAATTGGTGCTTCCCGATAGGTTCCTCGCGACCAACGCAATACCTGAGTAGCCTCGTACCAGATGCGATGGTAGCCAGAACGTAGTCGATCGGTCAGGGTGATATCTGACCTGGTCATCTGTTGAAGGTCCCCCAACGTAGGTTTGTCTTTTCCTGTGACGGCTTGTTTCGCGAGATTGTTCATTGTCTTCGTTGTTTCTTATCGGTTTTCTCTCTTCCTCTCTTAATGGTCTTTGCGGTCTTCTTTTCGCTATTCGCAAATTTCTTTTATTTTCGGTCAACCAAACGAGACCACCTGCGTTATTGGAGATAGCGCGCGCTTTTTTGTAAAAAGGAAGTCTGTTGTCTAAGTCTGGGCACGACTTCATATGGGGAATCTTGTGGGATTACAAATCGAAAAGGAGGATGAGAATGTCACGATTATTTTTCGTGTGTTGTGTTTTAGGCCTGGTTTGTCTAGGGAATATGGAGTTACCACTAGTCCAGGCTCAAGTTGATGAGGAGACGAATGATAAGGCTATTTCAGAGGGAGTGAGAGGATTTGTCGCACGGGTAAATGGGTATCAAAAGATTCCTGCTATCTCCACGCCTGGACATGGGACCTTTCATGCTCGGCTTATCCAGGAAGGGCAAGCTGTTGCCTATGTCCTTCGGTACGCCGATTTGCAAGGGCGTCCAGTTCTCGCACATCTTCAATTTGGACGACGGGGCACGAAAGGTGGAGTGATGGTGGTGTTATGTCAAACGGGGGATCATCCCGACCCCACAGGGAATGCCCCTAGTTGCAATGAGGACGGGATCGTTGAGGGCGTGATTGCTGAACGGAATATTATTGGACCCGTTGAACAAGGTATTGAGGTCGGAGCATTTCGTGAAGTGTTGCGGGCTCTTGTCTCCCACGCTGGGTATGTGAATATTCGGACCACGGCTTTTCCTAGAGGAGAAATTCGAGGTCAAGTTCGAAATATTCAATTGGAAAATGATAATGAAGAAACCCTATAGAAATATTGAGGTGAGGGCCGTCAGGGTAAAGCCCTCATTCTTGAATCTCAGATTTTGTTATTGAAGAAAAGCCTAAAATCACACACAGGGCATTGAAGTCCTGTGTGTGAATTGAGAGACCACGAATTTCGAGTCTTGGGTTTTGGCCAGTAGGAGCCCATTCTGCCTCGGCTAGTTCAGTCAATTTCCTTGCCTTCAGCTCCCATACTCTCTCTTCTCTCTTAGAAAAGTCTTTCCATCCCTTAATTTCCTACGGACTATTCAAAATGCGCTGTACCTAGTTGTTTTGAAGCAGCCAGTTTCTTCGACAGTGCTGTCAGGTTTCTTATCGAGAAATCCCATTTTTCCCCTCATCCACATCAAGATTGAGCTCGTTGGCCAGAAAACAATACAGGCTCTATTTTTATCTTTGGTTACTTTCATCTTCATTGCAGGATGATCATGTTCCGCTATTTTTCATTGCGTGAGATGGTATGTCGATTGCTTGAAATTGCCGTAAATAAAAAATATTGAAAACAACATCCTGTGGGTAGGAGGAGATGAAATGAAACAAATGTGTATTCGTCAATTTGCGATCGGCGCGGCTCTTGCTGTAGGTCTCGGTTTTTCCGGTCCAGCCCTTGTTCAGGCTAATTCGTTTTCAGTTGATAATGCCTTGTCTGAAGCTCCTTATCATAACGGAAATCATAATCATGCGTTGTGGATGCCTGGATTGGAGAGTGGAGTTGGGAACGATTTTGTGTTCACCAATGGGACGGGTTTGGGAACCTTTATAGAAAATGCAGATGGAACAGCCACCTTAACTGGGATGGTGGTGAGTGAGACTCACCCTACCACTCGTGGGTGGAATCTCAATGTGACCTTAAATAATCGAACAACTTCTGTGCTTTCAGGTAGTCCCAAAAAAGAATTACGATTTGATGCTCCTTCATATGTTGAACAAAGTGGGCCAGTTGATACTAAGACATGGCATTATTATGGAGAGAAAAATGGAGCATCCACCTTTATGGGGAATTCCATTGGTACTTTAGAGGGAAAAGGACTGTATCAAGGATTTGTCCTTCAGTTGACCGGCTTCGGAGCGAATTTTCAAGTGGGAGAAGGGGCCAACGGGAAAAATACTCATTTAGGTGCCTCAGGTTGGTTTAATTGGATGGTAACCGCACCGGGTACAAATGCAGTGGCGGTGACGGATTCCAATAACAGGGAAATTGGTCTTCGCCTGGGTAACATAACCCTTAAGCATAGACAAGGCTCAAACCACGGTGATTTTAATATTGATCTGAAACCAGTTCCCGAACCCGGAACTTTTCTTCTCCTTGGTTCAGGTCTAGCAGGGTTAGGGTGGTGGCGATCTCGGAAGCCATCAGTCGCCTGATTGAATTTGTCATAGAGAATGATTGAATTAAAAAAGCGACCGCTTTTCATTTCGAAAAGCGGCCGCTTTTTATTAAATGCCCGCCCTTTTTTCCCTTCTTTCGAAAACCGACATATCATCTCTTCGTCAAATCCTAATCAACCTGCATTTTCCTCTCATTAAGGGAGGTCCCTTATGGGGTTAAACCCAGGTGCTACGTTCAAGATGGGTAGGGAATCTTCCGAGAAGATAAGGAGGGTAATCTCCAGAATTTTTTTAATAATATCTCCTAGAATTCATAAAGATATGAATCTGATTCATAACCTTTGGGCTCATAAAGGTTTTCAATGCAAGAGGCCCTAATCCCTCAAGACGAAGAAGCTCGTCTTCATGCTCTCCTCCAGTATGACATTTTAGATACGGAGGCTGAAGCGGTCTATGACGATTTCGTGAGGCTGGCTTCCTTTATTTGCCAAACGCCAATTGCCTTAATCAGTTTGGTGGACCCCAATCGGCAATGGTTTAAAGCCAAAGTTGGATGCTCAGCTTCAGAAACCTCTCGTGAGATTGCCTTTTGTTCACATGCCATCCTCCAGTCTGATGTGTTTGTAGTACCCGATACTCAAGCCGATCAACGTTTTTTTGATAATCCCCTGGTAACAGGGGATCCGCATATTCGATTTTATGCTGGTGCTCCTCTGATCACCCCTGATGGCTTAGCTATAGGGACATTATGTGCGATTGACCGTGAACCTCGAAAATTATCTCAGGAACAAATCTCGTCGTTGGAAACACTGGCTCGACAGGTGGTCTCCCAGTTGGAATTACGTCGTCTCACCAAGGAGCTGCAACAGGTTGTAGAAAGCAAGAACAAATTATTTCATATCTTATCCCATGACCTGCGCTCACCTTTTAATGGCATTCTGGCATTCGCCAAAATGTTAACGGAGGAAGCTGAAACCTTGACCACGGATGAAATCCAAGACTTTTCTCAAACAGTCCTAACTTCCGCAGAGCAATTCATGCATTTGCTTGAAAATCTTTTGCAAAGCACACGGTTTGAATTAGGGTCTTTGGAATATCGGCCATGCAACATTGTCATTGACACCGTTGTGGCCAATGTCCTAATGCTCTTGAAGAACAATGCCACTCAGAAGAAGGTTCATCTGTCTTATGAACCGAATCCTGGGAAGGAAGTGTTTGCGGATCAGACTATGCTTCATTCGATTTTTCAAAACCTGATCGGGAATGCTATCAAATTTACCCCTAGCGGTGGGCGAGTCATGATTCAAGTAACTGAGCAAGATGCCATGTATCAAATATCTATCGTTGACACTGGGGTAGGGGTCACTCCAGAAAAGGTTTCAATGCTATTTGAGCCGATGGTTGGACGAACCACAGATGGCACGTCAGGGGAAAAAGGCACTGGATTAGGCTTACTGCTTTGTAAAGACTTTGTTGAGAAACATGGGGGGCGTTTGTGGGTAGATTCTGTGGTTGGACAAGGCACGTCTTTTCATCTCACCCTCCCAATCGTTCATTCACCTGTTTCTTTCTGAAAAACGTATGTTCGGAATATTCTCTAGCCAACATTGACCCTGCCTACGTATTCGATACCCTCACAAGATTTTTGATTCTGAAACATCATGTCCCATTATTGAATGGGCGTTCATTTGGTAGAAGGCAAGTTTTTTGAAATCAGCTAACTCATACAATAGAGCTGAGGGAAAAGAACGATTTTATTCCAGAGGGATCAATATCTCTAATCCGCCCATTATATCGTTGAGTTTGAAATCACGTTTCGGGCTTCTTCCATGGGCATTATGGCAGTTCACACAGGCGCGACTGACTGCCCGGTCTGGGAAAATGGCTTGATAATATTTCCGCTTCTCTAGCTCAATTTCCTGTTCCGCGACTTCTCCATAGTTAATGACTTGTTCTAATGCCTGCCGTTCTTTCTCTGATTCTGGAGCATTTTCCTGATTGATGGGCCATAAACTAACTAATCGGTAGCGAAATGGCTTTCCACGAACCTGTAGTCCTCGCGAAGATTCTTTGAAAAACTGTGCCGGGAGTGGCAAGGTACGGTCTTCTCTCCAATTTTCCGTGGCATTCACAATGAGCATGGCTTCCATCCTCTCCACGACGTGCTGGGCGTAAAATGTTCGGTCGGCTTGAAGAACGGCATGCAAGTAATCGGCGACCACTCGTATGGGAAGGCCTGTGGTAGGGGCCATCTTAAATCCGATAACCCAGCCCAGAAGAAGGCCCATCAGACCTGCGCTCAATGAGATAAGGATGGTTTTTCCGCTCATATCTCCTCGACTTGGAGAACCGGAAAAGCTGCGAACTTTAGTTTCCTGAAAATCTGTTCAAAGAAGGCACTTGTTGGCATGATAGCAGGATGACCTGGTTTTCCACTACTACCTGTGGATGGCCAGACTTTTACTTGACTCGCTGTGGGGCCATGGACAGGTGGCAAATAAATTTCGTAGGCTCCCTTTGGTGATGGCTTTGTTTGTAGGGAATGACATCTCTAGCGTATTCTAATTGCATTTTCCTTTTTTGGTTATGAATTTGACTTCATTTTTTTTGAATCTTCCTCTGGCCAAGAAGCTCCTTTTGGTTTCAGCGGTTCCCATGGTGGCCGTGTTAGTTTTAAGTTTATTGACCTATCGAAGTGTTGAAACGTTTTCTCTAGATGAAGATCATCTCAATGAGGTCTATCATGTCCAGAGTGCCTCTGCTGAATTCATGCGATTAGTTGTGGATCTTGAGACCGGGTTCCGCGGCTATGTGTTGACGCAGCAACCGCAATTCTTGCAACCCTATCAAGCAGCCAAACAACGAGTGTTAGCTCTAGGGAATTCTCTTCGCCAAATGGTGGAGAATAATCCTGCCCAACGGATGCTCATTCAATCAGTACAACAGAATATTCATTTGTTGATGTCTGATAAGGATCGTCTAATTGAGCGAGTGAAAATGGGACATCCGGAAGAGGCCCATGAATACGTGGAAGCAGAAAAGGGACGATTATTAATGTTGGCCATTCGAGAAGAAATGGCCCGATTTGATCGTCAAGAGGTTGAACAGTTACAGCAGGCACTGGCGAGCAGTTCGGAAGACCGCTCAATTCTCATGGGAGTCATTGTGGGTGGTGGGGCCTTTGCCTTAATTCTCATGCTGCTTCCACTGCAGTTGATTGCGCGTTCCATTACAGGCCCGTTAACTACTCTGGTTAAAACGGTCGAAAATTTTTCAGGAGGAACAATGCCCAATGTGCCTGTGCTGGATAGGCAAGATGAAATTGGGAATTTGACCAGGGTCATGAATACCGCAGGTACTCAGATTCAGCAACATATTCAGCAGATTGAGCAGTCTGGTCAAGAGCTACGGAGTTTAAACCAAGAAATTACATCTTCAGAAGCGAAATACCGTGGCATTGTTGATCATGCACCTATTGGTATTTTTACCTTAGAACGGAATCACATTATTTTTAGTAATCGACAAAATTGGATATTAGCTGGGCGAGATCCCGACCAGACTCTAGATCCTGAGCACATGTGGGAAGCCATTCATCCTGATGATCGAGAAGATGTTCGCAGAACCTTTCACAAAGCTCGGGCAGAAGGTGAGCCTTTCGAGCGGGTCTTCCGATTTTTACATCAGGATGGAACGGTCAAACGAGTCTTAAGTCGTGCGGTCAGGATTAACGATGAATCTGGTCAGGCCATGGTGTATCAAGGCTTTAATGTTGATATTACGGCTCTTGAGCAAATGCGAGTGCAATTGAGTCGGTCGGAACGATTAGCCACTCTGGGACAAGTCGCTGCAGGTATTGCTCATGAAATTCGGAATCCATTGGTTGGAATTGGGTCTACGGCATCATTGCTATTAGAGGATTTTGCAGAGGGAGATTCCCGACGAGATGATTTGAAAACCATCCTGAAAGAAACACGGCGATTGGATCGGATTGTCAATCAGATTGTCGATTATGCGCGGCCGCGCGATCTTCTTCCGGTCACCTTTCAGCTTGAGGAATTACTGCATGAATCTCTGCAGGTTTTAGCAGACCCGGTACAGCAGAAAGGCATTCATGTGCACCATTATCGGCCTTCAAAAGTGAATAGTCTTTTGGCGGATCGCGACCAACTCAAACAAGTCTTCTTGAATATTTTTCAAAATGCTATTGAAGCTATGCCAGCCAATGGTGCTCTTCATATATCTATTGCTGAAGAACTCTATGAACACCATCAAGGACTTCGATTAAAAGTCGAAGATACTGGCAAAGGTATTGAGCCTGCGGTATTGTCTCGAGTCTTCGAGCCATTTTTTACGACGGGGAAACATCGTGGAACGGGGCTCGGCTTGGCCATTTGCCGAAATATTATTGAAGCCCATGGTGGAGAGATCCACGCGGAAAGCCAACAGCACATTGGGACCACGATTTCGCTGTGGCTTCCCTGTGTCTGTCAACCACAACTTTCAACAGTATAAATATGCGCGCGACAATTTTTGTAACCGATGATGATGAAGTTGTTCGTCAGGCGATTAGCCGGCGATTGGCGAAGCGCCATCATGAGGTCCGAAGCTTTGATTCTGGTGAGGCGTTACTTGTGGCGCTTGACTCTGATTTGCCTGACATCATTTTTCTAGATTTAAAAATGACCGGCATGAGTGGGCTAGAAACTCTTAAGCATGTGCGATCAAAAACACAACAAGCGTTAGTTATTTTGCTGACGGCTTATGGCACCGTCGAAGATGCTGTTGAGGCTATGCGGCTAGGTGCCTACGATTTTCTCATCAAAAGCGTGGATCTCTCAGGAGTGGAGCCAGTGATTGATCGGGCGTTGGAATATTTAACGTTGCGTCGCCGGATTGATTTCGAAACACAAGATCGCCCTGGCCGGTATGCTTTGCAAAGCCTGGTGTCCAATAGCCCCAGCATGATTGAGTTAGTTGGACAAATTCAGGAAATGGCTCAAAACCTGAATACGACCGTATTATTGTTCGGAGAAACAGGAACAGGCAAAGAATTTGTTGCACGAGTGTTACATCACAATGGTCCTCGAGCAAAAGGACCGTTTGTTGGGGTGAATTGTACGGCTATTCCTCAGGAGTTATTTGAAAGTGAGTTATTTGGGTATGAGCGTGGGGCGTTTACGGGAGCACATCAACGCAAACCGGGGCTTTGTGAGCAGGCTGAAGGCGGAACACTTTTTTTGGATGAAATTGGCGATTTAAACCCTACCATGCAAGCGAAGCTGCTTCGTGTCCTTCAAGAACGATCATTTAAACGTCTTGGAGGACGTCAAGATATTGAAGTTGATTTTCGGTTGATCGCCGCGACGAATAGAGATCTTCGGAAAGAAGTCTCGCAAGGGAACTTTCGTGAAGATCTGTATTTTCGATTGAATGTGGTGTCACTCAATCTTCCTCCATTGCGGCAACGCATTGAAGATATCATCCCTCTGGGCTTGCAGACCTTGATTCGGCACAGTCAAGAGTTAGGCAAAGCGGTTACGGCGATTGATTCTGAAGCGCAACAGTTTTTGGAGCGCTATTCCTATCCAGGCAATATTCGAGAGCTCCAAAATATTATTGAAAGAGCGGTCATTTTCTGCCGAGGACAAAGTTTGACCAGTGGGGATTTGCCGCGCGAAGTTCAGGAAGTGGCGAGATCTCCCGTGAATGTTGTGACACAGGGAGGGGAGCCTACCGTGCGCATTGAGATGAAGCTGGGTGAGCACACGCTGGGAGATATTGAACATACCCTCATTGAGGAAGTGATGCGGGTATCGGATTTCAATAAAAGTTTGGCTGCGAAGCATCTGGGAATCACACGGTTTGCTTTGGATCGCCGTCTCAAAAAACAATCAGACGCCTAAACGTTTGCCCTTGTTGGCCATCCATGCTTTAGCGATCTGAATTCTTGCGACTCTTAAACAAGACAATCAGACCAATGACTCCAATGACGATGCCAAGGAATCCAAGAATTTCTAAGGCTCCCATATTTTCGTCTCCACGTACATGAAACATCCTCCGGTAGATTTTCAAGCCATCCTCTTTCAATCGTAGATATCCAAAAACGAAGACTGAGCACAATTGAATGAATTCTGCTAGACCTCATAGCGAAATCGATCTTGGTATTCTGGTGGGGGTCGATAGCACGTTGTGAGGGTTCCTCGTAGTTGATAGCGACAGTGAGCAATCAAGTCGTAGATGCTGTCTCGTAGAACGGTTGGAAGCAAAATAAGCGGATAATACAAAATGCGCCAAAGACCGCCAAGGCGATGAATAATGTGTAAGGCGGCGGTAGATTTGGTGAAGTAGTTTTCTGGGGAGATCACGACAAAGGTCGAAAAATTCTCTTGGGATAGATTGTACTTCGCTAGCTGCTGCTGCCCTAGCGGGGATTGGAGTGGAGCGAATTGAAACCGTTTTTCGGAGTCATGCCTGACCAGAAAGCGTACCCATCCAGTACACCATCCACAAACGCCGTCAAAAAGAATGAGCCATGGAGTAGGGGGGTGGTATTCAGCTGTGTGTTTTTGCTTCATACGAAACCCTTCACGTCAAGTTCGTTTTCTCTTTAAAGCTTGCCACTTGAAATAATCATCTGTCCAGTCAGAAAAAGCTCTTTTCAAGACCGGACAATATTGTGGGCCGATCGCGCGATTGATAAAATGAGGTTCTCCATGAGAATGTCAATCGCCCATGCTTGCTGATGTTGTCCTGCCCAGTCGGCGGTTTCAAGTTTTTACCTATCACATTCCCAAGCCATTGCAGGATCAGGCCTTCGTTGGGAGCCCGGTTCTTATTCCATTAGGTCCGTCGGTCGTATCCGGGGTGATTGTTCGGATTTTAGAGCATGCCGCCCTCCCTTCTTTGCGCTCCTCGAATCAAGCCGTAACCATTCGCGACATCTTATCCGTGGATGCCTCTCCTGATCAGTCGTCTCTTGATCAGAGGCTGCTGATGCTGGTTGAACGAATAGCTGACTATTATCTTGCCCCACTGGCAGCATGTTTACGACTTGTTATCCCTCCTCGTGTGTTCAAGGTGACTAAGCGTCTTCTTCTCACGGAAGCAGGCCGTGAGGCATTAAACGATGCCTCTTTGCCTGTGGACAGTCGATCGGTACTGCAACAATTAGCGCGCTCATCTCAGGGAGTACTCCGTTCCTCTCTCATTCGACTAGTCCCTCAAGCCGTGATTCTTGTGACGAAGTTAAAAAGAAAAGGGTGGATTGAAGAACGTTCAACCTTGCCAGCTCGATTAAAAGTGAATGCCCAGCGAGAAAATTCCCCTCCTATTGAATCCCGGAGCAATTCGTCTTTTAGTGGAATGGGTGATCTTTTTGAACAAGACCGCAATTGCTCATCGGATGTTTCATTTACCAAACCGGTTCTTTCAAAGAAAATGGAAGTGCGCGCGGAGAACCTTATACAGGAAAGCGGCACTGGGAAATTTACGAAACAGGTCGTCATAGGCAATGCCCATGACCGACTTCAAATATTTCAGCACATCGCCCAATCATTAATTCACCAAGGGAAAACTGTGTTATTGCTTGTGCCAGAAGTGCATCAAATTGAAGCAGTCGTCAAGCAGTTGCGAGGAATTATTGATGGGGAGATGGAAGTCTATCATGGGAAACTCTCTGCGCCAGCTCGGTCGAATTGTTGGGAGCGGATTCGGCAAGGTCAGGTCCATGTTGTGGTAGGAACTCGTTCGGCGTTGTTTGTCCCGCTCTCAGATCTTGCCCTCATTTGGGTAGATCAGGAGGAAGATGCGTCTTTTAAGGATGAACATCTGCCCTATTATCATGCACGTGATGTTGCTGGAATGCGGGGGGCGATTGAACAGGCTTTGGTGGTGTATGGTTCTTTTTGTCCCTCCTTGGAAACTTATGCAGAATTTCGTGAAAAGATTCAGGAACAATGGCCCGCATCTCGTCAGCAGCTTCCAGTCATGACTCTCGTTGATCTACGAAAGGAGGTTTCCAAAACCCTCCTTTCCTCGACTTTGGTTGATCGACTTTCCCAAGTTCTTCTTGAGGGGCATCAGGCTATTATCCTCCTCAACCGAAAGGGGTTTTCTCAATCTCTCATCTGTCGAGATTGTGGGCATTCCCCATCCTGTGAAACGTGTGGTGTGACTCTTCGCTTGTTCCAACGTCCTTCTCGTTTATGGTGTTCTTATTGTGGAAAGAGTTCTCCAACACCGGAAACCTGTTCCTTATGCCTAGGAACGGTCTTTCGATTTTCTGGAGGGGGAACTCAACGGCTTGAGGAAGAACTCTCGGAACTTTTCCCGTCGCATCCAATCTTCAGGTTTGATCGGGATCAGGTGAAAACCACAGATGAAGCCCTAAATGTGTTAAGAGAATTTCGGCAGGGAAAGATTCAGATTCTTATTGGGACCGAATTTTTGTTTCATCAATCTGAACTTCCATCCGCGAATTTTGTGGCTTTTCCTCAAGCTGACCTTGGATTGCATCTTCAAGACTTCCGTTCAGCGGAGGGCACCTTTTTTCATCTTTCGAAAGCGCGGCAATTAGTCCAATCGGCTCCTCAAGGGGAGGGGCCATCGGGTGAAATATTTCTACAAACGCGAATGCCTGATCACCATGTGTTTCAGGCCATGGTTCGACAAGACCCTCTTTTCTTTTATCAGCAGGAGTTAGAGTTGCGTGAAGCATTGGCCTATCCACCCACGACACATATGCTGTTATTGGTCGTCACTGGTGAGCAGGAGGTACGTGTTCAGCGAGTGGTCGATTTCATCGATCAACAAATGAAAGAAGTAGGATTGTATGAATCCTTTCCTAAAGAAGAACACGGGAAATTAGAAATGCCTCTGGTCTTAGGGCCGATGAGTTCAAAAAAACCAGGACGTCTTAAAAAAAACCGAACCATATTTCTCATTAAAACGTTTTCATTGGAAGAGACTCAACGAAGTCTTCGGAAAATTCAACAGGCGTATGACCGAGAGTTTGGAAGGGAGCCGGTCCTTTTTGAGGTTCACGTCAACCCTCTAGAAATTCAATAGGGATTATGTGGAGAGGTTCACTTTTTTTTCTTTTTTGATTTTTTCTTAGGGGGGGGAGAAGATGATGCTGGCTCTGGAAATGGGGTGTGGATGATGGGGGCTTGAATGCGTTTGTAAATTCCATAGGCAAACGTAAGCCAAAACACGCCAGAGAAGAGACCAAGAATCACTCCAGGAAAAATATTTTCCATTTCTTCCATTGTGGGCTCACGTCCGAGTTTTTGGAGGTCTGTCACTTGTGTCATGGCCCAGGCCATGCTTTCAACACCGAGCAATAAAGTGCAAATAGTCCAGATATATCCGATGGATGGGCATTTCCACGCAAGAAGGATTGCCAGACCGATTCCCATGGCAATCCCAAGTGGTAGCGGGATGGCACCTAATAAGAGCCACAGTCCGACAGTCACGGCGAGGCTTCCTAAGACGGCATTCACTTGATGCCATAGATTTTCATTCATACTGTCACGGTCTCCTAATATTTCTGATGGGGCTCAACCTTATCACAGGGACTCTTCCCCCAGCACCTCATACGGTGGGGGTCTGTTGAAAAAAGTCGCCAACAGCGCTCCCTGTCTTCGCACGGGCAGGTCACTATTTCGCTGTGCTCACGTACAGGAAGTACGCTGCACACGTCTAAATAGCTGCGGCCTTGCTGGACGGAATTTTTTAATCATCCCTTCTAGCCACTGATGTCGATTGAAGTTTGAGGTTGTTGGAAGCTTTGTAGCCCAGGGCTAACGGCCAATATCTGCCAGGGGTTTTGATGTGATGGTAAATTCTCCGCGAGGATTATCTTTGAAGGTATTGGATTGGAGGAGTTCTTCTGTCTTTGGTGTGGGTTCGCAATCTGGAGTGAGTACGGCTCCCCAATGCGTGTTGTTCTCAAACGTATTGTCGAGAATAAGGGCTTGTGCTTCTGAAAAAAGGAGAAGCCCACTCAGCATATTATCCCGGCAAATATTGTTAATGATGTCTGGCCGTGTATCTTGGTCACGAGCCGCCATGCCGAAATGATGGTTCCCAAAGCATTGATTCTCTCGTAAGTAAGGCTGGGCACCGGCAAAGGCAAATATCCCAGATTCTCGGTTATAACAAATTTCATTGGACTGTAAGGTTGGCCGGCAATCAGGGCCATAAATAACGACTCCGGATAAAAGACCTTCAGTTGCTCGACAATGGGCGATGGTACAGGTCGAATCTAAAATGTTCAGCGCAGAATGTTGGTCGCTACCAACATAGCGAAACGTGATACCACTGATATGCCCACCTGAGACTTTCTGTAAATAACAGGGCCCACTTAGACGGCTAAAAATAGTGACCTGATCGCGACCGGATCCGATGAGATAAATCGGCCGTTCGGTGATCACCAATCGATCTTCATAGATTCCCGGCCGGATAAAAATTTGATCTGTCGATTCAGCTTGGGTTAAGGCTTCGCTGGGAAGATCAAAGCAGTCTGGTTGATGAGGATCGACGATTAATGTTTTCCCTCCAAATGGATTAGGAGGTGGTTCTGTCAAAGGCTCAGGTTGAGAGTGCAAAAAATTCTATCCTTTGTGTGGGTATCGCGCATAATCATTGAAAAGCCAAGGTCTTTGTTCTAGCACAGGCAAATTCTCAACACATCGTGGCCCATTTCCATGTAATCCCAGTGATTACTTTTTGCATCCTTTAGAAATGTGAAGGAGATTACATTCAGTCAGGTAACCTACATATAAGAAGATAAAACATTCTTCCATGAGGAAGCCATTGGTTTTTCAGGTAATTTCATGATTTTTATTACAAGGCACTGACTTTGCTTACATCAACGTTCAGAGCATTTCTTCGGCATGGTACCTGCCTGCTTTCATCATTAATGGCTCGTTGAAAATGAAGGGGTTCATTCTTGTGATGAGCCTTTTGTCGTCACACCTCTGTCCCCCATGAAAGCGGGAATATCTCATGAATTATTATCCAGGAAAAGTGCGTCTTCATTGGGTTCGTTTCGTAGGACTCTTGTCTCTGAGTAGTTTTATGCTTGGTGGCACTCTGGCTTATGCTCAAGAATCAGATGTGACCCAAGCTCCAAATACCGTAAACGCCGGAATCCAGAAATCTCTTACTGAGCAAATTGGTACAGGACGTGGCGATGTTGATTCGCCCGGTTCATCTCAGTATCTCATTGCGAGAGATCCCTTCCGGTCCATCCGTCGCGGCCGAAATCTTTTTCAAAGAAAATTTACGATGGAACAGGGATTAGGCCCTCGTACTGGTGATGGGTTGGGCGATATTGCTGCGGAGGGTTCAATTGGCGCGGGCTTGGCTGATAGCTGTGCTGGGTGCCATGGACGTCCGCGAGGTTCGGCAGGGTTTGGAGGCGATGTGTTCACAAGACCAGATAGTCGAGATGCCCCACATTTATTTGGTCTCGGTCTTGTCGAAATGTTGGCGGATGAAATCACTCAAGACCTCAGACGGCTTCGTGATGAGTCGATCTTACAAGCGCAATCCAGGGGAGCTTCCGTGACTCGGGCTTTAGTCAGTAAAGGGATTCGTTATGGACGTATAACCGTGAATCCTGATGGTTCGGTTGATCCTTCTAATATCCAGGGTATCAATGCAGATTTACGGGTGCGTCCATTTTTTCATGAAGGTGGAACCATTTCCATACGAGAATTTGTCGTCGGAGCCTTGAATGCCGAAATGGGTTTAGAAGCGTTTGACCCAGATCTTGCGCAGGCAGCCTCAGGAGGAAAAATTGTGACCCCGTCTGGGATGGTGCTAGATGGCTCTCTAGATGCGATTGAAGCCCCTCCAGCTATCAGTGAAAGTGACGACCCCGACTTAGATGGAGTGGCCAATGAAATTCCAGTAAGTCTGGTTGATCATTTTGAGTTCTATCTGTTGAATTATTTTAAACCTGCAACCGGACGGCAAACGCCAAATTCTCGAAGAGGCAAGCAATTGTTTGAGCGTATTCGTTGTACGCGTTGTCATATTCCCTCCTTAGTAATCGACAAAGATCGACGAGTGGCAGATGTCGAAACGAGATATGACTCACGACGTGGAATTTTTAACCGATTATTTGCAACGGCGATACCGCTCATGCAGGAAGTGGGAGGGTCTGGCAGCCCTCCAGCCAAGCAGCCTCAAGGACAGTCGTTTATGGTGAAGAGTATTTATGCGGACTTTAAACGGCATGATCTTGGCCCAAATTTTTGGGAGCGAAATTTTGATGGCACCCTTACCAAGGAATTTATGACTGAGCCGCTCTGGGGAGTCGGAACGACTGCGCCCTATGGGCATGATGGAAGAAGTATTAATTTATGGTCAGTGATTATGCGGCATGGGGGAGAAGCTCAGAATGCTCGCGATCGATTCGCTCGACTCTCGAATAGTGAGCAAGGCCAAATTCTAGATTTTTTAGGATCGCTCGTGCTGTTTCCTCCGGATGACACGGCATCCAATCTCAATCCAGGCGATCCCCGTGAACCTGATTTTCCACAGAGTGGGCATGGAAATATTGCCTTGCCAAAACTTTTTAATAACCCGGATGATTTAGAATAAAAATAGGTTGAACCCAGTCTGTGAAGGTAGTAGCTCGCAGACTGGGCTTGCTAGGATGGACTTTTTTAGTGGATTCCCTAACGAGGGCAGTCAAGCGTTAGAGTTCTGGGAGCCATTTGGCAAGATGCTTCAGAATTTTCAACGTGGGATGTTCGCGCCAGCAGCCTTCCTTCCAGATCATGCGCTGGGAGGTCTTCTTGGCCCATTCGAGATCATTGGAGGAGCAATTGCCTGATGCCAAACAGCGAAATTTGTAACTTTCTAGAATTCCAACGGCTTTGCATTGTCCTAGCTTATTGAGTGCCCATCCATAATTGAGCCAATGCCAAGCTCTTGCGGGTTTCAACTCCACAGCTTTCTTAAGATATGGCAATGCCTCAGTTGGATCATGAAGGTCGGCAAGATACAGTCTTCCTAAGTCTCCTAGTATGCCATGATCATGTGATCCATAAATCAGGGCCTGGGTTAATATCTCCTTCGCCTCTTCAATCCGGCCCTGTCTTTTGAGCCGCCAGGCATAGAGCTGAAGACGGTCTGAATCTAGCTCGTCCAATTGAATAACCTTGGTTTCTTGTTGGAGGGCGGCTTCTGGTTGATTCAGTGCCTCTAATATTCGTGCTCGATAATGGAGGACTGTCGGAACCTGAGGTCGTTCCTGTAAGGCGAGGTCAATGATATCCAAGGCTTCATTATCTCGGTCTAGGTAGAATAGTGTTTTTGCCCATTGGAATCGGAACCAATAGTCCGATCCATGTTGTAGGGCTTCCTCGTAAAATGCCAAAGCATCTACCCCCTGGCCATTTCTGTCCAAGATCCTTGCTTGTAAATAATCTGGGTAGCCTAAGAGGGATTTGAGGTTCGGCATGTTCTTGATAAACGGGGATACTTGAGTATCAATGAAGCCTTGGGCCGTTGTGATGCTTTGTTCGTTGGACATCCCACTCCACCAAGGTCGTAAGGAATTGAGATATCTCCATCGGACTCCTTTTGATCGGGGGTCGTCTTGAAGTCCTTGTTTCAAGAATTGTTCAATTGCAAGCTCATCGCTGAAATTCATGGCAATACTTATGAGAAACATATAAGGAATTCCAGAATTTCCTTTCTTCTGTGCGGCCTCTTTGAGATCCTGCCAGGCTAACGAAAAGTAACTTTTCATTCCTTGAGCGCGTGCGGTTGGTGTCGCAGACATGTAGTTACTTCCACGTGCTTTCCATCCAATGTTCCAATAATACATCCCGCGTGCAAGATGGGCTGTCCCTGATTTGCTAGGCTGCTGAACCCATTCATTTAATTTTTCTTTGAGGTCGGCGGCAGAATTAGCAAAGGCCCAATAAGCAGCTTCGACGTGTTCTTCTGGAATTGTATTTTTCTGATACAGAATTTCCTGATGTGCCAGGATTTTTTCTAATTGCGAGTAATGGCCCTGGCGCAGATGATTAACTAGTTCAAGACGATCCAGGTATTCGGCATGAACGATTTCTGGGGAAAAGAAGAAAGCCAAAAAGCCAAACCACAGGCATAGTCCTTTGATCGCGATGGGGCCTTTTGGTATTTCAATGAATGAAGGTGAGTAATAAGAGAGATAGGGCATGGGGAATTCCAAGATTATCTAGAGCCTGCTCCCTCCCTTTTCGGTGGAAAAGTTAATTTGATGAAATAAAATGATTTGGAGCGATGCTCTGGATCAGCTCCTTTGAGAATCACCACGTATTGGTACGTTGGTTGGCAGACACTGAAGATTCTGGTGGATTCTTGAGGTTAGGACCGAATGGTGTGAAGGTGAAAAGCGTTGATGATGGTTGAATCAACCAAGGGAGATTTAGAGAAAAGGGAGGGTAGTTAGTTATTTTCGATGGATTGGCGAGTGGCAAAAACTTCGCCTGGATGGATTAACAGAAGGCAATCCCCATCCACAGCGTCTTTGTGGAATAAGGCGAAGGTGAGGCAGAGTTGGGGTGTGGGTTCGGGAGAAAATTCTAAAAGAACGGGGACATCCACTAACGGAGTCGTCTCTTTCAAATTGGCTAGGCGAAGCCGAACCGCCACGAGGGTATCGCGCAAACGGGAATGAATGTGTTCCTCAGTGAAATCCGGAGACGACTTAATATATTGCTCCCATAAGGGATTCGTCATGCCCACACAAAAATCCAGGCCTATGCTTTGTGCTATAGGGGTCACATCTTTGAGAACTCCAGATTCTACAGCTTGTTTTCTTGACTGAATCGTGAGTTGTTTCAACTCTGGCGGGATTTCTTGAGAGGTTTCCGAATCTTGAGGTTGTCGTTCTAACAAATGAGGGGATGGGGTTTCGTTGGATTCCTCAATAAGGGTTGGTAAAGAGGACTCATCTGAAATTTCTAGATTAGACGAATCCTTCCCTAGGGCTTGGATAATTCCTTCATAGACCGATTTAGCAGAATCGGTCCAATTTTCATCTAAGGGAATTCCTCGAAACGCTGCTTCCGAGGCTTTCTTTTCATCATGAGTGAGTGGGCGTGTTGGTATCATACGTAATAAGATAAGGCAATCCGAGGGAAAGTCAAGGATCTGCCATCCTTCCTCTCTAAAGTTCCCTCACAATATCATAATTTTTCCTCTTTTTGTGCGATTTCGCGCACTGCCACCAGAGCGAAAGCGCTCTTATTGATTAATTTCAAATGAGAACTGTATACCAATACAAATAGAAATAATTAAATATTTCAATAGGTTATTGGTTAACAACCAATAGGTCCTGTTAGGGAATATTCTTTGCATTTTCACAATAATAACGAATTACTTTTTCTAAGGAGAACGCCATGGATCCTCTTTTTGATTTAGCAATGATTGCCATCGTGGCCATTATGGTCGGCTTCAACATTTACGGGTAATCCCCAATTCGTTCTCTTGTTTGTGAAGAGACAGCATCAGTAATCAGATCTTCACATACAAGATAAAATCCTTTCCCTTTCCCTCTTTCTTATCATTAAATTCAGTATCAACAGATTCAATAACGTATTTATACGTAATTGAAACTTCATAAGTTGAAGATTTTAAAGGATATTTTTAGCAATATTCTTGAAGTCCACCATTCCGTCTTGGTATATCTCCTTGTCGTTTCTATAGAAGAGCGTAAGGCCAACTGTTAATTACTGCGGGCTTTATCGAACTTCATTTCTCCTTAAAATAGCTTTTGCCAAATTGTAGGGTAGCTGACTCTCCCAATATGAAGGGTCCGTTTCAGTACAAGCCGGTCCGTGTTTCTGAATGTGAGTTCCGAAACCATGACCGGCTTTTTTGTATCAATTCATTGGGGAAGGAAGATGCTGAATCATCGTGCAGATAAATAGCACCACTCTTGATTGGCGAAGGTTGAATAACTGAGGTACAAATTTTTAGCCCCATTTGTTTTCTATGATCATGAATAAGGATCGGATGGAAATTCCAAGAGGGCAGATTTCAGATTTTCCAAGAAACTGGCAAGCAGACATGCTTTCCGGGTTTTTGGTTTTTTTGATCGCCCTTCCTCTCTGTTTGGGAATTTCATTAGCCTGCGGTTATCCCGCCATTTCTGGCATCTTCACGGCCATTATCGGGGGGATGCTGGCCACATTTTTCAGTAACTCTGAACTCACCATCAAAGGGCCTGCCGCTGGACTGATTGTTATCGCGATCGGATGCGTCATGGAGTTTGGTTTTACTGGGGGGAAGGACCCTGCCGTTGATTTTCAGGCCTACCGCTTGGCCCTGGGGGTAGGTGTTGCCGCAGGGTTGGTTCAGATTCTGTTTGGAGTCTTTCGAGCCGGAATTCTAGGAGAGTTTTTCCCGACCTCCACCGTGCATGGTCTCCTCACGGCGATTGGGATCATTATCATGGTCAAACAATTTCCCGTGGCGATGGGATTAAGCCCAGAGGGAAAGCCTTTAGAACTTCTCGCGAGCATTCCTCATTTCATGATGAACATGAATCCCCTGGTGGGTCTTATTGGAATCATTAGTTTGATCATTGTGTTTAGTTACCCCTTCATAAAGAATCAGCATCTCAAAATGGTACCTGCTCCAATGCTCGTCTTATTTGTCACCGTTCCTTTGGGTATGTATTTCAATTTTAGCCAAGAGCAAACCTATTCATTTAGTGGACAGGATTATCCTTTAGGAAAGAATTTTTTGGTTGCGGTCCCGGAAAATATGTTCAGTGCCATGACCTTTCCCGATTTTTCAGGCTTGGGGACTTCGATCGGTATCAAATATGTTGTGATGTTTTCGCTGATTGGCAGTATCGAATCACTCTTAAGCGCGAAAGCCATTGATGAAATTGATCCATGGAAAAGAAAGACAAATCATGATCAAGACATGGTAGCGGTTGGAGTAGGGAATACTCTTGCAGCCTTTGTGGGTGGGCTTCCCATGATATCGGAAATCGTTCGAAGTAAAGCCAATATTGATAATGGCGCACGAACTCGATTCGCGAATATGTTTCATGGATTGTTTTTGCTCTTGTTTGTTGCGCTCCTCCCAGGGCTCATCAATCAAATCCCCCTTGCTGCCCTTGGAGCTATGCTGGTCTTCACCGGATTTCGGCTCGCTTCACCTCAAGAATTTGTTCACATGTGGCACGCCGGTCGTGAGCAATTCTTTATTTTTGTGGCAACGGTCATTGGTGTGCTGGCCACTGACTTGCTTATGGGTATCGCGATTGGTATTGGTGTTAATTTTGTGATGCATTTGAAAAATGGTGCTCCTCTAAGGTCTTTATTGAAGACGCAAGTGACGGTTGAGCGCCGGGAGAAAGAGGGAGTAATCGTTCGAGTCAAGGATTCGGCAATTTTTAGTACCTGGATTGGCCTGAAGAAAACGTTGGATCCATTAATGAATGAGTCACGAGTTACGCTGGACTTATCGGACACCTTTCTTGTGGACCAAACAGTCATGGCTAAACTTCAAGAAATGGAAAAAGTATTTCAGGTCAATGGTTCAGCTTTAGTAATTGCAGGATTAGATCAGCATCAGCGGTTATCCAATCATCCAGCTGCGGCGAGGAAAAAATTGAGGAAATGAGAAATTTTTGAAAGGGAAAGGTCGGTCTTTAGTCTTTGGAAATAGCCTTTGACGTCGTCGTGAAATTTAGGAAGCTTAAATGAGGTTTTTAAAGAAACTTTGATTCGAGGTCTTGGTTCAGGGAAAACACAATCACTCGTTCTCCAATGCGGACATCGATGTCAGTAAATAAGCCTATGACCGTCGCTCCTGTAATTTCCGTTACTTGTGCGCAGAGTTTTTCGCGCCCTTGGGTAATGAGATTTTGACGCATGGCCTTAACCATATCCACCCCATTTTCACTCTTGGCCAATTGGCGCTCTGCCTGGGTGAGCACGCCTTTCAAGCGAACGAGAACTAGGTCGCGGAGAATAAAGGCTTTGACATCCATGGGTCCCCGACCCATAAACTCTTGCTCAAATTTAATAATGGCATTTCGGATTTCTGTTTCAGCCTCGCCTTTGGTTCGTCCGTTTTGCATATATTCAGAATTATTTGTGAAGTTGATAGGGCGAGCCAGTATAAAGGGTTTCTTTATGGCGAACAATGTGGGCAACCGGAGGTAGAATGCCTTCTGAAGCCAAGATGAAAGAGTGGCAGTCCTTGACAGAAGAAGAACGGATCCATCTCCGTCAGGTGATTGAAAAGGCGAGTGAACCTATTGCACCTTTCTGGCCGATGCGAACCATGGTCGCTCAAAACCCGATTCACGGTTTGGAGTATTTGCCATTTGATCAGGCGGTTCGAAAAGGAAAGGATCTTCTTGGGGGAAATGGATATCTGCCGAATGAAGATTATAGACAATTATATCGAGAGGGAAGGATATCTACAGAAAATGTTCAACGAGCATTGGCTCGTTTGGGTCCTCGCGAAGAACCAAGTGATTCTCTCAAGATCGGAAATTTCCTCTTGTCTGCCCGTGATATATGGCAATGGCATCTAGTCGTTGGGTTCGAGGAGTTGGAGCCAGTACTTTTGCAATGGGAACTTGGTGGAGGTGGAGCCACCCAACAATTTCGGTCAGACCTTTCACGTGAATCCAAGCATCGAATTATTCAACGGACGATCCAGGAATGTGAGAAGTGCAGGGATTGCCCGGAAGAGGCATACTTAACAAATCTATGGAAGGCCACCTTATCTATCCTTGGCCTACATGAATCGGCTCAGGATGGAAATGGTTCTGCTCGCGGTGTTCAATCATCAGTGTCCAAGATAATAGGAGGGAAGACCCGCAAGAATATTGATTTGCCTGCCCAACGCACGGTTAGCGATTGGGTCGAACGTTTGAGTGGCGATACCTTGGTCGACCAAATCAATAATCAAATGATTAAATGGATTGCTGCCTTTGTTGACGAGGGCTTGGCTGGGTGGGAGATGCCACTTAGGGAAAAGGGTTTTTTCCGGGCTTGGAAAGACTTGGCACTATGGGATCAATCTGGCCATTTCTTAGGAATTCATCAGTTTCATCAAAAAGTTCAGGATTTGCCTGATGACCCTGAAGATAGCATTGCCTGGTGTTTGAATCGCCTCGGTATTCCCCCGTCACAGTGGGAAACCTACCTTTCAAGAGAGCTGTCCCAATTGCCAGGATGGACAAGATACATTCGCTGGCTAGGAGAACATCCCCTCTATCATGCGCAACGGAAGCATCCAATTGATACTCGGCAATATCTAGCGGTTCGGTTGTTTTATGAAGTAGAGCTGGCCCAGGTTATTTGCCAACGAGAATGGAGTATTGATGCCACCGTTGAGGCGTTGAAATCCTACTGGGATGAGCGGCAAGTGGAATATGATGACCGAATGGAGCAAAGTTGTCATGCTGTTGATGCCAAAACGCAGGCGATCTGTCGAGACGCTTGGCGTGTGTTTCATTTTGCACAATACTTAGAGATGTCCCCAATAGAGGTTCACGATCTCTCGGTAAGGGATGCTCGGAAATTGTTGAATTGGCTTAATGCTTTTCCCTTTGATCTTCATGGCCCGGTGTGGCTTGAGGCCTATGAAGACAAGTTTCGAGATGAACTTCTGCAAAAACTAGTAGCACATCGCGGTGTAGCTAAGAGCCTAGATGTTCGTGCCAGAGCGCAGCTGGTGTTCTGTATTGATGTTCGATCGGAGTCTTTCCGCCGCCATATCGAAGAGCAGGGCCCCTATGACACGTTCGGTTTTGCAGGGTTCTTTGGAATCCCCATGAGTCATCAAGCATTTGATAGCGAGGAACGATCAGATTTATGTCCGGTCCTCCTTTCTCCCAAACATGCCGTGACTGAAGTTCCGCGGATGGGGGAGGAACATTCGTTGGAGCAATACTCCGCAGGATCACGGTGGAGTCAACTCGGGAATCATCTGTTCCATGATCTCAAGCGCAACCCTGTTGGGTCGCTCATGGTGATAGACGTGTTAGGATTATTCTTCAGTCTAGGACTCCTCGGGAAAACGCTAATTCTTAAACCCTACCGTGCCATAACTTCTTGGATTGATAGATCGTTTTCCAGTTTGGTCCCAACTCAGATAGCTGTGTCTTCCCCATCGGACACGATGAATATTCGTGGGGATGATGTTCCCGCTGACGGGATTCCGCAAGAGATGGGCCAAGGGTTCTCACTTTCCGAGAAGGCGACCTTCATTGAAAATGGTCTACGTGCGATGGGACTCACCCAACACTTTGGCCGACTGATCGTGCTCTGTGGTCATGGGAGTGAGACGGACAATAATCCCTATTATGGGGCCTTGGATTGCGGAGCATGTGGAGGGAATCCCGGAGATGCCAATGCTAGGGTGTTTGCTGCTTTGGCCAATCATCCAGATGTGCGTCGTATTGTGAAAGAAAACGGATTGAACATTCCCGACGATACATGGTTTCTCCCAGCCAAACATAACACGACGACTGATCGAGTGACATTTTATGATGGAGAAGACCTTCCCCTGGGTCACGCGGAAGATTTGAAACAGTTAACTGATGATCTTGAAAAGGCAGGAGCGCAGCAAGCGCTAGAGCGATGTGCCCGTATTCCACGGGCGCCAACTGCGATCTCTCCGGAGAAAGCGTTTGCCCATGTAGAAGAACGGAGTATGGATTGGGCTAGTTCTCGTCCTGAATGGGGACTGGCTGGCAATGCCGCCTTTTTAATCGGGAGACGAAGTCTCACGAAAGGGCTTGATTTAGGGGGACGGGTTTTCTTGCATTCGTATGATCCCATTGCCGACCCTGAAGGTGGCATCCTCGAAAAAATTATGACGGCTCCTTTGATCGTCGGAGAATGGATTAATACAGGTTATTACTTTTCAGGCGCGGATCCCTGGCATTATGGAAGTGGCAGCAAAGTCATTCACAATGTGGTGGGTGGTGTGGGGGTTATGCTAGGAAGTCAAAGTGATTTGCAAATGGGGTTTCCCTTGCAGACTGTCAATAATGGAGACATTCATTTTCATGAACCCATGCGGCTGCTGGCCATCATTGAGGCAAAGATGACGGTGCTTGCATCAATTATTCAAAAGCATGAGATTCTTCAACAGCTGTTTCATAACGGGTGGTTGAATTTGATTGCCCTCGATCCCACGACAGCTGAATGTCATCGGTATGATATAGACGCGACATGGGAACCAGCTCTCAAGTGTTAAGCAAGAACTGAGACCTTCTTCTGTGGGATGTTGTTGTGGAAGGATGGTTCCACTGGTATAACATCAACCTTAGGTCGTTGTGATGAGGAATGCGTGGTTGTTGATGATGAAGAAGGAATTCTGAGCGATCAATAATCGGATCGACAAGACCTATGCTCAATAGAAAAACTGGTTCGTCTCACTTTGCGACCAGTGGAATGACAAGCCAGCCAGGCGCTGTTCGAATGAATAATTCGAAGTATCCGGTTGGCTTTTTTTCGGAACAAAGATGTATCTGGTATTCCTGACATCAGTCATGTCTTCGATTTAGGCGTGCCATGAGACCTGTATCTTCACAATTCCTTATTCTGAAGACGGCAGCGTTATTTGGATTGTGGATCATGCTGTCGGCCCAATTTAATCCTTTTCACTTGGGGTTAGGTCTTCTTCTTTCGTTTCTTGTTGCGTGGATTAATTCTGGACATTCTCCGTTTGTTCCTCGATTTCAGCTGTGGGGAAGAATTCTTTTGTATCTTCCTTGGTTGTTTTTAAGAATTATACAAAGCAGCCTGCATCTCACCAAACTCATTCTTGATCCGCGCCTCCCCATTCATCCCCGACTCATCCGTTACGAATCAAAATTGCAAGAACCTCCTGCGGTGGTTCTTCTGGGGAATTCCATTACGTTAACGCCAGGAACGATTACCGCAGAGGTGAATGGCCAAGTGCTTTTGGTGCATGCGATGGATGAGGTGTCGGGAGAAGATGTCACGAGTGGACGACTGGAAGCGAAGATTGCCCAGGTCTTTGGCGATAGCGACTCAAGAGCATGACGGACTTTTTCATATTTGTGTTATTGGTGCTTTCTGCATTGATTGGCGCCTATTTATATCGTGTGCTCCAGGGCCCGACCATCTTCGATCGTGTGTTGGGACTTAATGGGATTTCCACCAAAGCGATCATACTATTGATTGTCATGGGCATAGTGTTTGAACGAGTCGAAATGTTCATCGATCTTTCCACCGGCTATGCTCTCTTAAATCTTGTCGGGGCCTTGGCGGTAGCCAAATACTTGGAACAAAAGGGGCTGCCGTAATATGGAAATACTGGCTATGATTTTAATTGTCGCCGGCTTGTTTTTTTTGATTGTTGCCGCCATCGGGGTCATTCGCCTTCCAGATGTGTTTACGCGGTCACATGCGGTCTCGTTGACAGATTCGTTAGGCGCTTTTCTCTTATTAATTGGGATAGCCATTTATGAGGGACTGAGTATGAATGTTTTGAAGATCTTGGCGGTCTTATCCTTACTGTATCTTCAAAATCCTGTGATTTCACACGCGACCTTACGGGCCGCGGTGCGAGCAGGCCTCAAGCCGTGGAAAGAAAAGGCTCCATGAGTTTGGTCTACGAAATCTCACTCTTGCTTCTCCTGTTAATGACCGCCGCAGGGGCCATCCTCGTAAAAGATTTGATGAGCGCGATATTGCTTCTGGGTTGTTATAGTTTTTTTCTTTCGGTTGTCTGGGCCTGGCTGGGAGCAGTAGATGTGGCGTTTGTTGAGGCAGTCGTCGGAGCCGGGTTGGCCACGGTCCTGTTTCTACTCACGCTTTTTGGTACGCAACCGAAAGACGGGAGACTTCGTCGGCCTCCCCCTCCGATTGCGGCTGTCATTGCCCTTCCACTACTAGGCGTCTTGTTGCTGTATGCGGCGAAGGATCTTCCGGCGTTTGGAGATCCTGCTTCGCCACCAAGTGTCCGCATTTCTCCGTCGTATCTCGAACAGAGCTACAAAGATACGCGAACGCCGAATGTGGTCACGTCTGTACTGATGGATTATCGTTCCTTAGATACGATGGTCGAAACGGTTGTGATTTTTACCGCTGGAATAGCCTGCGCTTTTATATTGAGGAGGAAGACCTCATGATTCAACCTCATGACAGTATCATTGTGCAATCATTGGGCCGGTTTCTCATTCCTGTGATCCAAATTTTTGGATTGTATGTGCTGTTTTTTGGCCAGTACGGTCCAGGCGGAGGATTTGTCGGAGGGGTCATTCTAGGGACCAGCATGCTTCTCGCAATTCTCATCTTTGGCCATGAAGCCTCTCGGAGCCAGTTGGCAAAAAAAGTATTACATGGCGATGGCGTGGGAATGTTGATCTATGCTGGTGTCGGTGGCTTATGTTTAATCGGCGGGGGCGAGTTTCTCAATTATGCCAATTTGGAAATTCCGGGTCTCGAGATTTCTGCTCGGCGGTCCTTGGGCATTGTTCTGACACAAATCGGTGTGGCCGTTGATGTGGCGGTGACAGCTATTTCCATTGTGTTCAGTTTATCAGCCCAAGAGATTATCGAGGATTCATTAAATGGTTGATGCCTTGGCAGCCGTTTTTGAACGCCCCAATTTTTTGACCTTTGTCATTATTTTTTTATGGGGATTTTATATCATGGTCACGAGATACAATCTCGTGAAAAAACTTGTAGGCATGTATCTGGTTCAAACGAGTGTCATTTTTTTTCTGGTATCGATTAGCGCCAAAAAAGGCGCGACGGTGCCCATCCTCTTATCGACAACAGATCCTGTCAAAGCCATTGACTACGTCAACCCCTTACCGCACGTGATGACATTAACCGCCATTGTTGTTGGTGTGGCGACTCTGGGTGTCGCTCTTGCCTTATGTTCTGCCATTTACCGGACGTATGGCAGTCTTGACGAAGAAGAGATTTTGAAGAAGTTAGAATGAGCCGACATTTACCAGCCCTTCTCTTTCTTGTTCCATTGTTTGCCGCCATTTCGATGCCCATCGTCTGTTTGCGGCATAGGGCATGGAGTCGTTTCATTGCTTTATGCGTTCTTTGTAGCATGGTGGTGCTCTCCATCATGAATCTCGTCAATATCTTTCAAAATGGTGAGGTTCGTTATGGGTTTAGTGGCTGGGCCCCGCCGCTAGGGATTGAATGGGTGGCGGATGGATTGGCCAGTGTGATGTTAGTGGCATTGAGCCTTTTAGGTTTGGTGGCCTTAATATTTGCAGGGCCAACCTCACCAAAAGATCTTGGGGGGCGGATTGTTCATTTCTACACCCTCATCCTGTTGTTGATTTCGTCCCTCACTGGCATTGTCTTCGCGGGCGACCTGTTTAACCTGTTTGTCTTTCTGGAAGTCGCCGCGTTAGCGAGTTATGCCCTCGTCGGCGTGGCGGGTGGAAAAGCTTTGATGGCTGCATTTCGTTATCTGATCTTGGGAACGCTTGGCGCCTCTCTCTATTTATTAGGGGTGAGTTACTTCTATGCCGCGACCGGAACGTTGAATATGGCCGATATGGCCGAACAAATTCCGCACTTATTGACCTCCAAGGCTGTCGTAGGAGGGCTGCTGTTTATGTTTATCGGATTGGGAATAAAGATGGCCTTGGTCCCATTCCATGCATGGCTCCCTGATGCCTACACGCATGCTCCAGATTCTGTTTCTCCAATTTTAGCGGCACTGGTGACGAAGGTAGCTCTTTTAGGATGGGTGCGAATTATGTTTTGGGTGCTTGGGATAAAAGTTGTGGTAGTCGACACCCCCCTCCTGTTCCTCGTAGGACTACTGGGTGCACTGGCCGCAGTTATTGGTGCTGTCCTCGCATTGACTCAACAGGATTTAAAAAGAATGTTCGCCTATGGTGGTATTTCGCATATCGGCATCATTCTTATTGGGGTGAGTCAAGGCAACCAAACGGGGTTTGTGGGAGGAGTGTTCTACTTATTAAATGATGCCGTGATGCAGGCGGCCTTATTTTTTATTGCCGGGATGGCAAATAGTCTCTATGGGGTCTCCACCATAGAGGATGTCGGGCGCATAGCCAAGCAATCTCCTTTACTAACGTCGGCCCTTGTCATCGCGGCTATGGGGATGATTGGGCTTCCACCAACTGGTGGGTTTTTTGGGAAGTGGTACATCATTCTTGGTGCGCTTGAAGCCAACAATTATGTCGCTGTGGGAGCCGTGTTGCTTTCAACCATGCTAACGCTGGCCTATTTTGTGAAGATTTTTGAACGAGTTTTTCGCCATGCTCCAACGGAGTCAGATGCGCGGCCTATTGAAATTCCTATCCAAATAAAATTGTGTTTAGGGTTCACGTCTGTGGCGATCATGGTCTTAGGATTACTGAGCGATCCTATTATGGGATTGTTGATCGAAAAAACGTTACCGCCAGGTCTTTAAAAGTCATGATGCCCATATTTGTTCTTATTCCTTTGTGCCCTCTCATCGCAGCCGTCGTCTTGGCCATGGGCGGACGTCGCTGGGGAGATGAGGGACACCGGATTGGAATACCTGCCATGGGGCTTTCATTCGCCCTTTCCCTCTATGCATTCATTGAAGTGGCCACAAGCGGACCGATCTCGATTTCGCTTTATCGATTGATGAAAGCTGGCTCCCTCGTTGTCGACCTCAATTTATACATCGATCAGATCACGGTTCTTCTCCTGATGTTGGTGACTGGGGTGAGTAGCGTCGTGCATGTCTTTTCCTCGCGATACATGATTGGTGACCCTCGTTACAATCGGTTCTTTGCGGTTATCGCACTGTTTACCTTTTCGATGTTGATGTTAGTGATGAGCGGAAATCTGCTGATGCTCTACGTCTTTTGGGAGGTGATGGGTCTGTGTTCATACCTGTTGATTTCTCATTGGGCCCAACGTAAGCCGGCTATCCAAGCTGCCACCAAAGCATTCATTGTCAATGCGATTGCGGATGTGGGGTTTGGATTTGGAATAATCTTGACCTTTGCGACGTTTGGTACTCTCGATATTCAGACGATATTGGCTGAAGCTGAAGGTCTACAAGACCACACTATCAATGTGCTTGGATGGGTTGGTATGGAATATCAAATACATCCGGTCACGATCATTCCGTTCTTTTTGTTTGTGGGTGCGATGGGAAAGTCTGCTCAATTGCCCTTTCATGTATGGCTCCCGTTTGCGATGGAAGCTCCGACTCCTGTTTCTGCACTCATTCACGCAGCGACGATGGTGAATGCAGGCCCATTCTTATTAATTCGGATGAGTCCATTGCTCATATTATCGCCAGAAGTGATGACATTTATCGCGATCGTCGGAGGGTCAACTGCCTTATTTGCGGCAATGGTATCAATGGTCCAATCAGATATCAAAAAAAATCTGGCGTACTCCACGATCAGTCAGATTGGGTTTATGATCATGTCATGTGGAATAGGAGCCTTTGTTGCCGCAATCTTCCACTTACTGGCCCATGGATTTCTAAAGGCCTTTTTATTCTTGTCTACCGGGAATGCGTTACAAGCGGTGCACACTAATCATCACGCACCGAATCCTTATCCTAGCCATTCGCACCCAAAACCATCATTGTATGTGGGGGCCTTGGTGTTAGCCTGCTTGCCTCCGTTCGTCATATTTTCTGGTTCCTACGAAGGTGTGTGGGTCGCGAATGGATTTGGGTCAACCAGGATAGTGTTTTGGCTTATAGGCCTAGCTACAGTCTTCTTTACGGCCATCTATCTTTTTCGTGGAATCATGCTTCTCTTTCAACATGGGCCAACAATACCGAATGTTGGGAAAAGCGGTACTGTCACGATCCAACCTCAGTTAATTTCGCCAACACATTTTATCCCACTGGTTCTTGTCGGCGGAGTGATGGCCTATCTGCTCATGGTCATCTGGGTATGGTTGGTTGAATTTCTCACTCCTGCTTTGCCTGTATCCCCATTACTGGTTGCAGAGGTGGCAGCAACGACTGCCAGTTCATGGTGGATGTTGTTGCCAGTCGGAGTGGCAATTGGTGGATGGATGTATGCCATGGCTGGACAGAGGACCAGAGCTCAGGTGCACTCTGAAGAGGCAGACTGGAAGAAGGCTTTATATGTACTTTTTCTTCATAAGGGGTATTTTGACGAATGTTACGAAGTCTATTTCGTACAACCGACACTTCGCTTCGCCAATTGGTTGTGGCGGATTGTGGATATTCGTGGGTTTGATCGAGTCGTGCACTCAGTCGCCTCTTCTTCTCTTCTGTTGGCAAGCTGGTTATGGCGCGTGATAGATATTAAAGGTATCGATCGAATGGTCGTGGGTCTGGGCGGATCCAGTGTGGGACTTGGACGTTGGTTATGGCGTGTGATAGATGTTCGCTGGTTGAGTTATAACGTGAGGCAAATTTTAAAAGGTGCAGATGTGGCAGGCCAGATCCTCCAAGAGACGGAAACTCGTACCATTCAACATCATCTGCTCGTCATGGTGTTTTGGCTGGTGTCGGCTATTTGCTTCTTGTATTTCTTGGTGTAAATAATGACTGCTTTGATCTGCTCATTACGCAATGATGCATTGAAAGCCGAACCGGAAATCGATCAACCACTGTGAGGTTTATATGATCATATTTACCGAACACATGATCAGCTGGATGGTCGTGATTCCCTTTTTGGGGATTGCTCTGCTTGCATTCGCCCGCGATCAAGAATGGATGCGTCGTATAGCATTCGCCTGCACCATGGTGGAGTTTGGGGTCTCACTCATTCTTTGGCAGCGGTTTGAGCTCGGCAAGCAGGGTATGCAATTCGTTGAACGGATGGAATGGATGCCGACGTTCAATATTCAGTATGCGGTGGGAGTGGACGGGATTAGCATTCTAATGGTGTTACTCACCGCCCTTTTGTGTCCGTTGTGCGTCTTATGTTCATGGAGAGCGATCACCACACGTGTTCGAGCATTTTTGTCTCTCATCTTATTAGTTGAAGGGGCGATGATTGTGGTGTTTACCGCCTTGGACCTCTTTCTCTTTTTTATGTTGTGGGAACTTACGATGATTCCCATGTATTTCATGATTATTCTTTGGGGTGGTCCGAATCGCATTGCCGCAGGAATCAAGTTTGTCTTGTATAGCCTCACAGGAAGTCTATTGTTGTTGGTGGGAATCTTGGGGCTGTATTTAGAAGGAGGACACACATACGATCTATTGGTGTTGAGTGAGCAAACCTACTCTTCCAACACGCAATTTTGGCTGTTCCTCGCTCTCTTTTTGGCCTTTGCGATAAAAATGCCGATGGTGCCATTTCATACGTGGTTGCCTGATGCGCATTCCGAGGCTCCAACAGCAGGAAGTGTGATCTTGGCTGGCGTTTTATTGAAAATGGGTGGATATGGATTTTTACGATTTTGCTTGCCCATGTTTCCAGATGCTTCCGCCAAGTTTGCGCCTTTCATTTTATGGTTATCGGTCTTTGCTATTGTCTACGGAGGGTATTTAGCGCTGGCGCAAACAGATCTCAAGAAACTCGTGGCGTACTCTTCTGTTTCCCATATGGGCTTCGTCACACTCGGAGTGTTTGCGTTTAACAGCCAAGGGATTCAAGGAGCAATCTTGCAAATGTTTAATCATGGGTTGACGACTGGCGCGTTGTTTTTGGCGGTTGGACAGTTGTATGACCGTACACATAGCCGGGCTATTGGAGACTATGGCGGGTTGCATAAATCCATGCCAAGATTTGTCGCGTTATTTTTCCTATTCTCGGTTGCGGCGTTTGGTTTGCCGGGAACCTGCAATTTCATTGGGGAATTTTTGGTGTTGGTAGGAATATCGGACACAAGTTTTGTCATGGTTCTTCTTTCCATGGGTGGTATCGTGTTGGCTGCAGCCTATATGCTGTGGATGTTGCAGCGGGTAGCGTTAGGTGAACCTTCAAATAAGGCTGCTGGAGTTCTTTCTGATCTTTCCACTCGTGAGTTGGCGACCGTGATTCCTCTGGCGATCATGGTACTGTGGATAGGTGTCTATCCTGGGCCCCTCATGGAAATGATGGATGCCAGTGTCACGCATCTAGTGCAACAGATGGCGATGGCTCAACCTCCTATACCTCCTCTTGCCTCTTTACAATAAGACGAGCTTCCACTTCCCCAATCCTCTTGTACACTAAAGATCCCTCCATGTAGGTCTCATGCCGGAGTTTCTCCGATCGATGAAGTTGAATGAGTCCTTATAGGGGATGTTCTGGTGAATCTTATACTTCGTTTGAGATAAAAAAATAAGAAGTTTATCCATATTATGATAAGATTTTTGACATGAGTATTTAATGCTGGCTTTTCCCCTTTGTTCTCTCAAGAAATCCAGGATGGGAACCGAGAAGGGGCAAAGAGAACGTGATCTTTGTTGTTCTCTTCTCTCTGTGGGTGAAGCCAGGTGGCCATGTGAGCCAGGTGAATTTCAAACAGAAGAGGGAGGCAAATAGATGCGAACTCGTGTAGGTAAGATGGTTCTGGCCCTGGTGATGTTCTTAAGCCTGGGATGTAATCAGGTGGTAACCATCTATTGGTCCAAGCCTGGAGCAGGAAAAGAGGCATTACAGAAGGATAAAGAAGAATGTCAGTCGCTCCAACGAGCTGTTGGGTTGAATGAAGAACGGATTGAGAAATGTTTAGAAGCTCAAGGATGGTCCCCGGTCAGAAAAGAAACAGAAACAGAAGTGGAGGCTCCTGATTCGGAGTCCCAATAAGTCGGTACATGAGATTTTATTGAAATGATTTGAAGGAGTGAGCTTATGAAGACGATCAAAGTCATCCTGGTAATGGTTATGTCGACGATGGTATTTGGCTGTCTTAGTCAACAGTCGCATGAACGGGCTATGGAAGAGTTAGCCATGTCCAACCAAAATTCTGACCAGGAAGTGCAGCGGCTGCAACAGGTTGTTCAAGACAAAGAGGCCTCCGTCGCGAAATTGGTAGAAGAAAAACAGGTTCTTGAAGAAACTCTGGGTGAGAAAGACTCAACGGTTATTCACCTTCAGGAATCCAATCAAGAATTAGAAGCGGCAGTCGAGGTCCAAGAGCAGATTAAAGATAAAAACTTAGCAGTCTTAAAACAGGAACTACAAGCCTTGTATTCGCAGGTATCCGGGCTTGGGGAACTGTCGGGAGCCACGCCAGCCAGTTATTCCGGAGGGATGAATGGCGATGAGGTAGACTTTGATGATTTAGCACAAGCTTTCCGGAATGTGCGTTCTACTCTCGCTTCACAACTCAATGACTTTTCCCAATTGCGATCACAAAATGATCTTTTAGAAGAAGAAATGGAAAAGTTAGAAGCGCGTTTGCGTCATGTTGAACGGTTAAAAAAGGAACTCGAGGAAGTACGAGCCGCACGAGAAGCCCAGGAGGCACAACTGGCCAGAGTGAGAGGTGAAGTGCAGACAGTCGGCAAGGAAATTGATCGCATTACCAAAGCGTTGGAAGAGAAATTTGGAAAGAGCTTAGTCGTGACCCAGCATCAAGATCGATTGGTTCTCACCATGCTAGGCCAAGTGTTATTTGAGTCAGGAAAGGCGCAACTCACACCGTTGGGACTAGATATCATGAAACAGGTCGGGGAGGTGTTAGCAACCTTACCTAATAAAAATATTCAAGTCGAAGGACACACCGACAACAATCCTATCTATGGCCGACTCCAACAACAATATCCGACGAACTGGGAATTATCAACTGCTCGGGCCACAACCGTCCTTCGGTATTTAATAGAGCAAACGAGGATGAATCCTACGGATTTTGCAGCAACTGGATATGCGGATACTCGTCCTGCCGTGACCAACGATACTGAGGAAGGACGAGCTAAGAACCGTCGAGTAGAAATTGTGTTATTCCCTGAACGGGTGGTGAAAGAACCCAATACAGTGGCAACTCTCACTCAATAGCATCTTGAGGAAATTCTTCAGTCTTTCCCCTCAAACCTGGGCAGACGGGTCTTAATGATGACCTGCTCCGCCTATTTCTTTTCCTGGCAATGAGTGATGTTGTATCAAGTTCAGGTCGTAGAGAAAACTTGTGGCAGGTTCGAGGATCACATACGCCGCCAATAATCCCACCAGTGTCATGGTGATGGTATAAGGAACTGCCATCCAGACCATGCGCCCATATGAGAGGCGAATAATGGGTGCAAGTGAAGAGGTCAGTAAAAATAAAAAGGCTGCTTGCCCATTGGGCGTGGCGACGCTGGGGATATTGGTGCCAGTGTTTATTGCTACGGCCAGAAGGTCAAATTGGTCACGGGTGATCGCCCCTGCCTGAAGTGCTCGAAACACCTCGTTAATATACACGGTGGCTACAAAGACATTGTCGCTAATGGCGGACAAGATGCCATTGGCCAAATAGAACATGCCGATTTGATGTGTGCCATCTAAACTCAACCCATATCCGATAATTCCAGCAAATAAATTCTGTTCTTGAATGACTGCCACAATCGCAAAAAAGACAACCAACAGCGCCGTAAATGGTAAGGCTTCTTTAAACGCCTCCCCAATCTGATGCTCCTCGATGATGCCGTTGAACGCGGTAATCAAAATAATGACGGTGAGCCCAATAATGCCGACTTCGGCCAGATGAAAGGCTAAGGCAATAATGAGCCAGATGCCCGCGACGGCTTGAACGATGAGCTTGGCTATATCATCCTTATCCCGGCGTTTTTGTTGTTCTGTTTCATATTCCACTAAAATATGGCGGACGGGGTCTGGTAGTTCATAGCCATAGTCAAACCATTTCATTTTTTCGACGAGCAGGCAGGTGGCTAAGCCCATAACAAAGACCGGGAGAGTGATCGGCGCCATCCGAAACACGAATTCCATAAATTCCCAGCTGGCTCGATCGGCAATCAATAGGTTTTGCGGTTCGCCCACTAAGGTACAGACGCCGCCTAATGCGGTGCCGATCGCCCCATGCATCATGAGGTTGCGTAAAAACCCCCGAAAATTTTCAAGATTTTCTCGATTGAGTTCCTGTACTTCTTGGTCGCTAGTATGGTCATGAGAGGCCGTATAGGATTTGCCTGAGGCCACCCGATGATAGATGCTATAAAATCCAGTTGCGACGGCAATGATGACCGCTGTGACAGTCAGTGCATCTAAAAATGCTGAAAGAAAGGCCCCCATGATTGAAAACAACAGGGCCAACCAATGCTTAGATTGGACTCCCAAGAGAATTTTGGTGAAGAGAAATAATAAGAGATCTTTCATGAAATAAATGCCGGCCACCATGAACATGAGGAGCAAAATAACCTGGAAATTATTGACGGTTTCATGGTAGACCATGGCGGGTGTGGTCATGCCAAGGAGCACAGCCTCAATGGCCAATAAGCCCCCCGGTTGAAGGGGGTAACTTTTCAAGGCCATGGCCAGCGTAAAAATAAATTCCAAAATCAGGACCCACCCAGTTACAAATGGGCCAACTGTGAGGATTAAAACCGGATTAAGAAGGAGAAATCCCACTATCGTGAGTTTGTACCAAGTGGGAGTATGATTGAGGAAATTTTGTGCTAGCTCCTGCGGAATACTTCGACTCATTGGCGTGTTGACCCTTTCCGTGAAGACGGGTGTTGATCGTCGATCAGATGATAAATCAAGAAGGAAGCGGACTCTAGCGAAAAAGTGTAGGTATTATAAGAATCTAATCTCTACTAATGAAAGCATAAAAATTCGAAAAAGCAAGAATCCTTTCCTAGCCTGTGAAACGAATTATGGATATGTCACCTTCAAATGCCAACGTCTATCATATTGCAGGGATCGATGATCGGGACCGAGGGTTTAATCGACAGGCTCAGGTCATCATTCAGAGCGGCGTGTATCAAGCTCGCTTACGGTATGAAGCCTTACAGATTGATGTTGAGGCGGTTCCGACGGAAGAAGAGGCTTTGCAGGGCCTCATTCAGGGGTTGCAGGAACTTGGCTATACTCAATTGCGTACGCAACGAATTTTTCAAGGTGAGCAATATTTAGGCAACCAGGAGCCCTGGGTGGACTATTCTGACCCAGAAATTTTCAACGTTCAAGGAACCTCTTGGTTTAAGCGGATACAAAAGTTTTTAGGGTTTGGGAAAAATGAATAGGTAGGGCTATTGGGGAAAGAGTCATGACACAACAACCAAGAGAAAAAAACTGTTCATACCCAAAAAACTTTATTGTTTCTGATTAGAATGGCGCGGCCGCTTCGATAGGGGAGTTCGAGGGGAAATAGCTAATAAAGCGTCTGGGATTCAGGCATTCTCGAATTTGCGGGGCAAGGTCAACAGGGCGAATGGCATGAGTAATGGTTAGCGATGAGTCTTCTTCTGCCAAATTCAGGACACAAGTTTTTTCTTGTGGAGCATGTTCGTCATAGACGAGAAGAATAGGCCTTAAACGATTATCACCGTTGACACTTGTCACAATCCCTATTTTTTGATTGCTCAACTGAACGAGTGATCCAGGAGGATAGACCCCCAATTGTTTGATTAATGAGACGACGGCGTCATTCCAAAGAGTCTTGCGACATTTCACATACAAAAATGATAGAGCTTCCGAGGGCACGAGCGACCGAGCTGGATCTGAGTGATGGCAAAGTTCATCATACAGGTCTACGGCCATCACGATTTTTGCGAATTTACTGATTTGTTCCTCTCGCCTTCCTGAAGGTTCTCCAGATCCATCGAGGCGTTCATTGTGGTGCCTAATGACATTCACCGATTCAAAAGGGAAATTTTGAATGTTTTCGACCATTTCGACCCCAAATTTGGCATGTTCACCGAGAAACTTTTTGTGTTCCCCTTGCCCCATTATGCTTTTCCGTAGAAGCGTTTCAGCAGGAAATTTGAGTTCTCCCACATCATGAAAAAATGCGCCTAACGCTAATTTTTCTATTTCGTCTCGTCTGAACCCTAGGTCTATTCCTACCATTAAGGATAAGGAGCAGACATTGGTGGCATGAAGAAAGAATTCATCGCTGGGTTCATTCGAGCCTATCAGGTTCAGTAAGGCTCTGGAATTGTCCGATCCATCCACCAAATTAATAAGGTTTTCCACAATTTTTTGAGCAGTGCGGAGCCCACGTGGACGGCCGGACACGATGTCATGAACCGTTTGTTTTGCTTCTTCCAAAACCTCGTGAAATTGACTTTCCACCTGTTGGAGATGGTTTTGATATTCCCGAAAGGCCTCCTGCTGGAGAATTTGACGTTGTTGCCCTTCGGCCTTTTCAGCAGTGTGATCAAATGATAGTGAAGTCTCCGATTCAGATTCTGAAAAGGCCGGTTTATCAGGAAGACCTGTTGAAGTTTCTAGAACAGACGGGTTGGAAGTTTCAGTGGGTACACCAGGATCTGGATCTGAGCGATCAAAATCTACTAACACCTGTAAGTCTGTTAAGCCCTGAAGTGTGGCTAGGTCTTTGAGGGTTGCAATCTTAAAAGAATTCGTAGGAAACGGGTGGCTGAACCAGGATCCTTCGATCTTAATAAATAACCCAAGTCGTAGGGTGCTGGGTTCTATAGGGGCGAATGACATATCAATGAAGGAATATAGGAAAGATTAAAACAGTCATAGAATGGTCCGTAACAGAAATATCCCATTTCTTGATAATGTTGGAAACAAAGAGATTTTTACGCTTAAGAACAGAACAAGCCAGTCCCTCCCTGGCCTCGTGTTGCCTACGTAAATTCTCTCATGATCTTTTCGGAGGACTGCCCCTGAAAATTAAGAGAATGTCTGGGGCAAGCCCTCGCGGTTGAAGAGGAGCCAGGGTCGGTGAGTTTTCAAGGACAATAGTGCGTATAAATAGCTAAGTATTATTATGCGGGTGGCGGGACTGAAAACTAAATGTTACGGCCAATGTGGAGGGCAAACGGATAGGTACCATGCTAGTCCTATAGTGAAGGATCAGGTGTGTCCTCAGGGACTTTTTTGGTTTCGGTGGTTTCGTATAATACCGTTTCTAAGTATTTACGCAAACCGGCTAAATCTTTAGATCTGAAGGCGCTCTTGGTTTTCTGAAGAACTTGAATCGTATGAAAAATTGATTCACGAAGACGGAAATAGTGTGATTTGGATGAATCAGTAAGTGTAGAAGGTTTGGCAGAATACAAAACTTCTTCTTCCGAGGAAAGCCGAAAGACATTCGCTGCTGCTTCTAATGCTGTGAGCTCTTGAGCGCGCTGCTGAGATTCTTCTCGTGCTAAAGTGAGACTGGCCAACAGGTGTTTGTGGTGAATTCCTTCCCGGACAGCCTCTAATAATCTGGGGAAATCAATCGGTTTAATCATGTATTCCAGAACATTTAATCGAACGCTTTTGACAGCAGATGGAACAGACGGGTAGCCAGTGACCACAATCACAGGTAAAGATTTTGACCGTTCTCGTAACTCTCCAACTGTTTCCATGACCCGGTTTCCCGGCATGTTCAAATCAGTGATGAGGAGATCAAATTCGTTTTGGGTTAAGGCTTGTGAGAGTTCATTTACATTATGAACTGCCTGGCAATCGTAACCCTCATCCTCAAGGAGTTCCTTCGTGGCTTCTAAAAATGTTGGCTCATCGTCGGCTAATAAAATGTTGCCATGATGTCCCATTTACGCATCCTTTCTGGGTAAGGTAATCCGAAAAGCACTTCCTTGTCCTATTGTACTGCAACAGTCAAGTTCTCCTCCCATGGACTGAACCAAACTATGACTAATGGCGAGTCCTAACCCCATCCCACCTTCCTGCTGCGCTTGTTTCGTTGTAAAAAACGGTTCGAAAATGTGAGATATGATGTCTTTTGGAATGCCTTCTCCCTGGTCAGCAACTTCAATACAAATGGTCCGAGGTTCAATTTGGCAGGCTATCTTAATTGTACCTTCTGGAGTAGAAGCGTCAATACCGTTCTGGATCAAATTGCAGAGGACCTGAGTGAGTTCGCCTGACGGCAGATGGGAAAACATTGGGGCCGGAAGGTCTAATAGAGAAAGGGTGATATGTTTTGAAGAGGCTCGCGCATGCATGATCTCAATCGCGTCATGAATTGGTATGTGGAGGTCGATGAGGGTAGGGGTGGGGCTACTGGGTCGGTATAATTGATACAGGTGTTTGGTGATCTGCGCGATCCGATCAATACAGTCCTCGGCTTTGGCCATATAATGAAAATTGGGGTGTTCAGGTGGAATGCCTCGTTTCAGCAAGAGCAACGATTGCGAAATGCTGGCCAACGGATTGTTAATCTCATGAGCGACGCTGGCAGCAATTTGGGCGAGAGCTGCTAACTTTTCGACTTGCATGCGTCGCTGCTCTAACTCCTGAATACGTTCGGTTCGCTGTGTCACTGTTTTTTCTAATTCCACATTGTGTTTCTGAATGGCATCCTCAAGGTATTTTCGTTGGGTGATGTCCTCTACAACACACATGTGGAATGAAGGGTCCCCACCAATGTGCCACATGGGAGAAATCGTCATGTTGACCCATACGATGTGCCCCTCTTTGTGAAAGTAGCGCTTCTCCATAGAGAAGTTAGAAATTTCTCCGGATCGCAGCTGCGTCATTTGGTTCTGAATATTTGGGAGGTCGTCTGGGTGAGAAATATCCTGGAAGGGCATATGTAATAATTCTTTTTGAGAAAAGCCAAGGATGCTGCAATAACGTTGATTGATTTTGATGAATTTCCCAGAATTTGATTGAACCTGGGCCACTCCTACCGCAGCCTGTTCAAACATGATTCGAAATCTTTCTTCACTTTGCCGCAGTGCTACCTCACTTTTTTTCCGGTCAGTAATGTCTATCAAATTGGCCACTCGATAGAGCGTCTGTTCATTGAGGTCCTTGATAGCTGAAACGGTTTCTAATGCTGGAAATGTAGTGCCGTCCTTTCGGATGTGAAGAGCCTCAAAGGAAAGGAACCCTTTTTTGTGAATTTGTTCAATAATTTGGGGAAGGTGGCTTCGAAATTCGGGTGCATAAACTTGTTCCATAGGCATTTCTTCTAATTCTCGAATAGCATATCCATGCATTCGAGCATAGGCTTCGTTCACCATGTCGAAGATGCTGGATTCTTTCTTGCTGACGGCAACTCCCCATTGGGTATGCTGAAAAATCGTGGCCCATTTCTGGAGTTGAGATTGGGCATTTTCCCATTCAGTAATATCGCGCCCGATGCAAATGACCCCATACGGTTGGTGATCCTGGTCAACCAGTCGATCCACATTCCATAAGATCTGGCGTTTTTCTCTCTCAATGGTCATCACCACATTCTGGAAATCTCGGGAAGGTTTTCCCTGGAGAACATTTTTAATATCAGCCAAAATCGGCACACGATCAGTCCCTTGAATAAAAAGTTCGAAATAATTCTTATCAAGAACCTCTTCTCGGGTTCTGCCATAGAGACGTTCAGCTTCTCGATTCCATTCCACGATCCATCCGTCTGGTGTGAGCCCAATGATGATGCTTCCCGCTGTTTCTACTAAGGATCGAAAACGATATTCACTGGCTCGTAATTCCCGTTCAATTTTTTTGCGAGCTGAAATATCTTGGACCATGCCTCGGCGCTCAATAATCTTCCCAGTTTCATCATAAATGAGCCGAACCGTCAGACTGACCCAAATATGACTGCCATCCTTTTTGATCATCTCTAATTCTTCATCTTGAATGGAGACACCCTGTTGAGTTCTCTTTTGAACGTTTTTGGCTTTTTCATACCCCTCTTGGGTCGGCGCATATAGAGTCAACACGTGTTTCCCGATGAGATCATTGTATGAGTATCCGAGTAGTTCACTTGCGCGATGGTTCACTCTGGTGATGTGGTCATCAAATGAAGCAGAAAAGTACGCTAACGGAGCAGATTCATAGAGATCGCGAAATTGGTCTTCGCTAGCCTTGAGTGCCTCTTCAGCTTTCTTGTGTTCGGTCCTGTCCCGACTGATCACGACAATTTCTTGAACCTGGTGCCTTTCGTTAATTAGTGGGAGATAGGTGACAGCCATGAAGCGGGTTTTTTCACTAAGGAAAGAAAACCATGCTTCATAGGAAATTTCCTCCCCCTGAAAGCTGCGATCGAGCAAGGGCTTTACTGTTTGGGAGTAGATGGATTCTCCAAGTAACTGTGATACAGACATTCCAACTATTTCTTGGGCGGACTTTCTGTGAAACTTTTCATAGCTCGGGTTAACTCGCTTGTACCTGTGATCGCGGTCAAGAATAGACATGTGATCTTTGGTGGCCAGGAATACCTTGTCAGAAAGTAAGCTGGATTCAGCTTGGTGAAGATAAAGGCGACCCATGATTGCGGTGGTCCAAATTGCGAATAGTGCGAATGTTCGATTCACCAGAACTATCCATAATTCACTTCCTAGAGGAGAGAGAAAAATTCCTACTATCGTCAGCAAGGAACAGGCCGATGCGGTCCAAAATGGGAGCTGTGGGTTTCGATGTCTAATACTGATGAGGATAACCAGGATATACGGCACACCTCCTGCTATTCCTAAGGGAAGAGCTAGGTCTGCAATAAAAATGACCCCGGCCACGGAGACAAGGATTTTCCAGGTGGAATCAGGAAATTTTCGGTTGGATGATTCTGGCAAACCGCGTAATGCGTCCATTTTTTTGGTTGGATTGAGACGCAACTCTTTTAGTATGAGGAGGGTGTATGGAAGTATAACTCATCAAATGATCAGGATAAAGCCGGGTTGTTACGTGGCTCCGACATCCCTTGATATAAAACGGGAAAGAAACGATAGATTGAAAAGGATAAATTAAGCGAGGTAACTGGATTCGACCAGATTAAATTGAGGAGTGTCTATATCGGAGTGGGTGCGTTGAATATCGATAATGACAGGAAGAAGTTCTTCGAACATTTCTATCAAGCGAGGGTCGAAATGTATGCCAGATAGGGATCGGATTTCCTGCAGTGTTTTTTCAAGTGGCCAGGGTTCCTTGTAGCAACGTCTAGAGGAGAGTGCATCAAAGACATCGGCTATCGCACAAATTCGTCCCACTAGAGGAATATCTTCCCCGCTTAATTTATTCGGGTACCCTGACCCATCCCATTTTTCATGATGAGTGAGGGCAATCAATTCAGCCATTTGAAGGATGGGAGAGTGACTGTTGGATAGTAGTTGCGCGCCGATGACCGTATGTTGCTGCATGATTTCCCATTCGTCTGCATCTAATTTTCCAGGCTTGAGGAGAATTTTATCGGGAATGCCAAGTTTCCCCACATCATGCATTGGCGTGGCGTGAAACAAGGTGTCACAGTCTTCTTCGCTCAGGTTGCACGCGCGTCCGATGACCACGGCGTAATGGCTCATGCGGACAATATGGCTCCCGGTTTCATTGTCACGGTGTTCAGCGGCTTGCGCTAATCGATGAACAACTTCCAATTGAGTTTCTTTCAGCTCTTGAGTACGCAATCGAACGGTTTCTTCAAGACTGTCTTTTTGCTCAGAGATGGTTTTATGGAGGAGGCTGGCTTCAAGGAGAATGCGAATGCGCATAAGCACTTCGATTTTATCAAAAGGTTTATGGAGAAAATCTTTTGCTCCTGATTCGAGTGCTCGAAGTCGTGTTTCACGATCTTCTTCTGAGGTCAAAACAAGAATGGGTAAATAGGTTTCTTTCTGGATAATTTTTAGTTGCCCCATCACTTGAAAGCCATTGATTTGAGGCATGCGTATATCTAAGCAAATGAGATCTGGTTTCACATCTTTGACAAGAGAGACGACTTGGGTAGGATCTTGAGTAGAATGCACATGCATATAACCAGCGTTTTGTAAAATGCTCTCCAAGAGCAGAATGTTGGTCATTTGGTCATCCACAATTAGAATTGTGGCGTTTTGGCATTGTTGTTGTGTAATCATGAGATTCTTTTATGTTTGTCTTATTCTCTATTGACTGATTTATGAGGATGGTTATTTGGCATGAATGGAAAAGGAAAACTTTTTGATTCTGATTCATTTTCGGACAAGCTGCTAGAAACTTGACTGCAGATATGGAACTTTCTTGGTGTCCGGTTAAGGCACACATCTCTTGTGCGAAAATTCTGTAAGATGGCGATTGTTAGTGAACAGTTAAAGAAATTGAGAGATGAAAAAAGGAGTTTTGATATAGAAAAGTCAGATTTCTATGATTGAGGCGATTGGAGAGTAGTCAGGAATGTGGTGATGTGAGTCACCGCAGTCTGAAGGGTTTCGATGGTTTGATGACTGTCGATAGGCTTACCTTGTCGGCTAAATTCTTCAAGTTCTTTGGCTAGGGCTTGCAACTCTGTTGCACCAATATTGGCACAGATGCCTTTTAACCCATGGGCTCCCTCGGCTAAGGCTTCATGGTCTTTCTGCTCTAGAGCATGTTCGATTTCTCGAACACACGCATCCACGTCTGAGACAAATTGTTCTAACATTTGTTTCACAAAGTCCGGCCCTCCCAATTCTTGCCATTCTTGAAATTGGGCAAGATTCATTGGAGACTGATTGGTTTCTTTTTGAGTGGCCTCGTCCGGATTAGCAACTTGGTGTTTCGTTTTAGGTAGTGGTAAAAATTTTGGATCGGGTGAGTTCCCCTTTTCCCGTTGGGACATGGAAAGGTAAGGGTTGTCATCTAGAGCCGAAGGAAGCAACCTTGCGAGGATTATTTCTAATTCTTCTGGGTTGATTGGCTTGGAGAGATATTCATCCATCCCAGCAGCTAAACATTTTTCTCTGTCTCCAGGCATCGCGTTGGCAGTGAGAGCGACTATTGGAATTCGAACATGCTGAGGATTAGAACGGACGGTCTGAGATTTAGACTCGTCGGTATTCTTTTCAGCTTCAGCTGACCTGATCGTACGAGTGGCTTCATAGCCATCCATTTCTGGCATTTGGCAGTCCATTAAGATAAGAGCATAAGATTCGTTTAGGACCGCTTGTACGGCCTCCTTCCCGTTCATGACTACATCACACGATAAGCCAAGGCGTTTCAATAACAAAACAAGGAGTTGTTGATTAATGGCATGGTCATCAGCGATTAAGATCTTAAGGCGTAATTGACGTTGCGCTTCTTTGATGGTGTGTCGAGTGACCAATGGCCTAGATTGGGACGAAGTATGAGAATCTGGAAAGCCTATAACCGTAGATAAACTGTCATGAAGATGGAGCTTATGGATCGGTTTGGTTAAATACGCATCAAATCCAGCCTGTTGGGCATCTGCAGCTTCACCCCGTTGTCCGAACGAGGTGAGTAACACTAACTTTGTTTGGGAAATTGAAGCTTCTGACCTAATGCGATTGGCCAATTGCAACCCGTCATATCCAGGGAAATTTCGATCAAGGATGACAAAGTGAAAGGGGCGATTATCGGCTGCCGCATTGCACAATGTGTTAAAGCCTTCTTCTGGATTCACGGTGATAAAAGGCTGCATCCCCCATTCTTGAGTATAGGTCTGGAGAAGGAAGAGGTTCGTGGGGTTATCATCAATGCAGCATATTCGCAAATCTTGCAATTCTTTTCGAGAGACCAATGTGTGGGTTTGACGGACGGGCTGTTTTAGGAAGGGGACTGAAAACCAAAATAACGTCCATTTATTTGGTTGGCTTTCCACTCCAATCTGTCCTCTCATGAGATCAACGAGTTGTTTGCAAATGGCTAGGCCAAGCCCGGTTCCACCAAATTTTCGGGTCGTAGAATTATCGGCTTGGCTAAAGGCCTTGAACAGTTTGTCTTTGACATCCTGAGAAATTCCTTCTCCTGTATCCCATATATGGAAACGCAATTCTACTTCCGTTTCGTTTTCTTCGGCTAAAAGGATTTGAACACTGACTTCTCCTTTGGCAGTGAATTTAATGGCGTTGCCAACCAAATTCAGAAGAATTTGGCGAAGTCGCCCTGGGTCTCCCTTAAGGCTGGTAGGAACATCGGGAAAAATAAGCCCTGTGAGTTCAAGGTTTTTGGAGGAGGCACGTTCAGCTAAAAGATCTAGGCTGTCTTCAACCGTAGCTCCTAAATTGAAGTCAATTGATTCAAATTCGAGTTTTCCTGCTTCAATTTTCGAGAAATCTAAAATGTCATTCAAGAGCGTGAGGAGGGCATGGCCTGAACTTTTGACTGTATTGGCTAAAGAATATTGATGGGGTGTGAGGGCAGTCTCCAATAGTAATCCCGTCATACCTAAGATCCCATTCATGGGGGTTCGAATTTCATGGCTCATGGTGGCTAAGAAATTTGACTTGGCTTTAACTGCTTGAAGTGCGGCATCGCGGGAAATAGCTAATTCTTCGTTTTTAATTTTTAGGTCAGAGGCCATCTCTTGAACCTGTTGAGCAATTCGTTGTCGTTCGGTTATTTCATCCTGCAAGAGGGTATTAGCTGTAGACAGTTCAGTGGTTCGTTCCCCAACAAGGCTGGACAAATGATGACGGTGCTGAGCCAGTTCTTGGTCACGGTCCTGGATTTCTTGGAGCATCGCGTTGAATCCATCAATCAGCGTTCCAATTTCATCCGGTGAATGTTCAGGGGCTCGCAAGGAATAATCTTGTTTTTCCGAAATACGAGTTGCCACAGCCGTGAGATTCACCAAGGGGAGTAAAATGGCCTTTTGGAGACGGGCAGAAATCACGAGCGACAAGAGGCTGGAAAGAATCAAGGCCACCAGACTGACCAGAAGAAGTTCATCAAACCGTTGATAGACGGGCCGCAAATTGGAAAGAAGGTAAATCGTTCCTACCTGTTTATCATCTAAGTAGATCTTTCGAAATATTTCAATTGATTCCCATGTGATGCGGGAACTTACGGGTGCAGAAAGATGAATAAAGTCAGGCGGAGTTCCAGGTTGATATTGAGAGAGGACCTTTCCTCTAGGGGTAAATAGTACCGCTTGAAGAATGTTGGGTTGATGCCGAAAGACAAATAAGATCTCCTGAGCGGCTTCCTTATCTTGAAACACGAGGGCTGCTGAGCTGTTTTCCCCTACTAACCCTGCTTGCTCGACCAACTCTCCTACTAAGGATTCACGAATGTGCCATAAGTCATTGAGGACCAATACTGAAGAAGCCAAGAGAATGCTTAACCCAGAAGTGAGTACCAAGATCAAGAGGAATTTCTTTTTGAGTGAAATCCTTTGGAATATCTGTATGAATTTTTTGGCTGGTTTCAATTTCATGGGGAATAGGTCTTGGCTAATCGAAGTAACTTAGAACTCACTTTTAAATTACTGTTTTTAATGGCTTGAGTATTGATTGCGAATCGCATTTTTTGTTTTTCAACGAAAAAGTGAACCATGCCACCATGTTTGATGAAATCGAGGGTCTCACCCACGGTGAGCACATCTTTTTGGTTAATGTATCGACGAATGGTCTGTATGGTGGCTTTCCCAGAATTCGAGACATAGAGCATATGACAATGTTGGATTTCTGCGTTTGGAGGATTACGTCGAATCTCAAAAAGATGGTCTCCAATTTTTTTGTGAGACAGGGTCGTTTCTAATGATTGATCAAAACGAGTATCTCCTAGGACACAAATTCGAAGGTACCCATCTGTGGCATGGAAGGTTGGCTCTGGCCATTCCACAAAATTGGCGAAATGATAAAAAAAGGCCGCTTTCACTTGATCTTCTCTAGGGCCCTCGGCCTGGCTGGCACTAGGCAGCCATGTGAAGGCGACGACGCTGAGGATGAGGGAATACAGAATGCGAAAAGTGACGGCTTCCATAGTTAGTGGTGTTTCATCAACAGAGAGAGAGGTGTGCCTTCAGTAAGAGTTCCTTGTGCCCGTGCCATAATTGAAACGATTAATACTGCCAGGTAATTTTTCCATAGACGCTACGCTGCACTTCCGTAGGTTGTGTGGTCAAAAATAGGGAAGGCGCTGCTTCCGGATGGTGATTGTCCAAAAGGTTTTGGCCGACGAGTGACAGGTCAAGGTTTGGTAACGGTTTCCATCCTAGCCTCAGGTCAAGTTCCACATAGCTGGCAATGTTGGGAGCAGAGAGTTTATCAACGACTCGGAGCCAGGAATCGAATTCCACTTGGTAGGGCAGGGTGATCAAAGAACGAAGTGAGCCTTGATGATGAGGGGTGGCTCTTCCCGTCGTATTGAGAGACGAATTAATTGGGCCATCCACGCTCATGTTGATGTAAGAATAGGCTCCCCGTATTTGCCACCATTCTTGTAATTGAACATTCGTTGCGAATTCTGCCCCAATTGTGTCCACTTTCAAATTGTTTTCTAGAGTACCAGTCGGGGGAAGGAGACTAATGACTCGAGTTCCTCGGACATGATCGTATTGGTTATAGAAGCCTGTCATATCGAAGGTGAACCGCTCGAATGTATTCAATCGATACCCAATTTCGAATGCCAGTAATTCTTCAGATTTAAATTTTTTATTGCCTAAAAACCTTGTAGGAACGGGGGTTGTGGCATTTGGGGCAAAAGTTAGCTGGCTATTATCTTCCAGTCGGGAAGGCACACGGACTGCACGAGAAATAGCGCCCCACACACTATGGCCTTCTGCGGGTTTCCAGAGGAACCGCCCATTTGGCTGATGCTCAAATCCGGTAAAATCATTGTCGGAAAGCTTCGTTCCAATGGTGAGGATAAACGTGTCAGGGATTAGGGTAATTTGGTCCTGGAGAAATCCACTCAATAAGTCAAAAGACTTTGAATCCGGGAAAACTGACGTCCCTTGGGTATTGTTTAAATCGTCCATCCAATAGCGGTATTCCAAGCCCCAAAGTATTTCTTGGTTACGAAAGAATTCAAACCGATGCTGGAAGTCCACATCGAAAGTATCAATGGTTGCTTTAATGGTATTTTCGGTTCGTTCATATCGATCGTAGAAAAATTGAAGTGCCATATCCGATTCTGATCCCCAGCGATGTTCCCAGCGTGTGAGGAAATGACCACCAGACATTTCCAGATCTTCATTTCCTGTTGTGAATCCATAGGGAAAGGTTGGGGTCGTTGCGACGTTACTCTGTTGTCCACCGTCACCGGTATAGAGCTCACCCTGGACCATCACATGATCTTGTGTTGCGGGCTCCCAATCTGTTCGAAATCCACTCCGAAACATGCGCGTATCATCGTGAGCTCCCATCGCATTAAAGCTCGTGTCTCGATTGAAATATTTTGTAAACAAGCGATAGTGCAAATCTGAACCATGGCTTCCTCCCTGACGGATGGAAACGATCCCTTCCTCTTCTCCACCTACGCCACTTATCATAAGGCCCTCTGTATCCTGAGCATCTTTCGTGATGATATTGATCACCCCATTGACTGCATTCACTCCCCAGAGAGCTCCGCCTGGTCCACGGATGACTTCAATGCGTTCGATATCTTCCAGGATGGTGTCTTGTGTTTCCCAGGTCACTCCAGCAAACAACGGGTTATAGACCGTTCGTCCATCGATGAGAACCAACAGTTTGTTGGTAAAACGTTCATTGAATCCACGTGCACTAATATTCCATTGGTTTTTGCTCCCACGCGAAACTTGAATGCCAGGCACCATGCGAAGAGCTTCAGGAATGCTGGTTACGCCAGAACGGCGAATGTCTTCCTGCGTGAGGACAAAAATCGCCGCTGCTGATTCCGATAGTTTTTGTTTTTTCTTTGAGACCGAAGTAACCTCTACAGACATCAATTCTTCCAAGGTGAGTTCAGTCAAATCGGAATGGGAAAAATTATCAGGCACCTCCCCGACTGCCACTGCTGCGATACCGAGAAAAACCAGAATGAATAATCCGAGTCGCAAGGCTAAAGGACCTATCTGGTAAAGTGGTTGGTATTCTTTGGAAAAACGCAACTTGAAATCCTCCGACTAAAGTTGACAGAAATGGCCTTATTGAAAATAGCAATTTCCTTTTGCATTGAATGGGCAATAGTGAGGGGGAAGCTGCTTAAGGAAATGGGTCAGTTTTCTATTATGTTTTTGTCGGTTCTTGAAGATTGAAACTTAATGTTGGAGAGTGGGAATACCTAACAGTTTAGTGTGTGATGGAATGTTTTAAGACTCGGAAGAGAGGAAAGGAAATTGAAAAGAGGAAATTCTTGTTGTGTTTAGGCCTTAATAGTATGTAAGGACTAAGATTTTTGCGTGGCGTTCCTGGGGCGGATCTCTCTCTGCTTACTTTATTAGGTATGGTGTAAAGCGTCTTCCAGCTTTTGCCGAGTCGAGTGGAACACATCCTGTAAGGTTGCCTGAAGGGTGGAAGGGAAGGTGATCGCTCCGGCCCTACAGGCGTTTTCAAGATCCAATGCGACCTGAGCTAAGTCATCTGCTCCCATATTTCGTGAAATGCCCTTGAGCCCGTGGGCTGATTCCTGGATTTTCTCAAGATCCTGTCCATCCAGAGCTTGTTCAATAAGGGTGACGCAGTGCAGAGCATCTTCCACAAATTGCCGAATCATTGATTCGAAAAATTTAGGCCCTCCGCGCTTTTTTAAGTCGGCTAATGTGGCATGATTAATGGGGCTAGAATTCGTGGATATGTTTCCCGCAACGAATGTGGCATTTTCCTCTGTGATGGTGGGCGAGGGGAGTGTCATTTCTGCCTGCGGCAACCATAAAGCCAAGACCTTGGACAGCTCCTCCGGACGTATCGGTTTGCTCAGGTAATCATCCATGCCTGCCTCCAAGCATTTTTCACGATCCCCTGGCATGGCGTTGGCTGTCATGGCAATGATGGCTACCCTTGAATGCGTAGTCGAAAGTGAGAAATGAGGAGATTTTGAACGATCTGTTTCTTGCTTTGTTTTTATTACTTTTAATTTTTCGTTTTCTGCTCTCCTGATTGCGCGCGTAGCATCATATCCATCCATTTCCGGCATTTGACAATCCATGAGAATCACATCATAGGAAATACGCGTGAGAGCCTCCAGGACTTCTTTGCCGTTTCCTGCCACATCGGCGCGAAAGCCTAACTGTTCAACCATTAAGACCCCCAATTGTTGATTCACTTGATGATCGTCGGCCACTAAAATGCGAAAGGCGTGTTTTCCTTCCAGGTCTTTTAGGAAGTGTGAAGTGACAAGGGGTGGAGGAACTTGTAGATCTTCAGATGGGAGAAAGCCCATCACAGTTTCCATGCACGCTTGGAGTTGGCTCTTGCGAATGGGTTTGGTCAGATAGCCTGAAAATCCACATTGCTGGGCAGCAGTGGCATCTCCTCGTCTTCCCAATGAGGTCAGAAGGATGAGACGCATGGTTTGAAGATTGCTATCTAATTTGATCAAATGTGCGAGTTCAAATCCATCCATTTCTGGCATTTCCATATCCAAAATTGCCAGGTCGAAAGGGGTGCCATTTTGGGCCTGCTGGCGAAGGAGGGCGAGGCAATCGCTAGGGCGTTCAACCAAAGTCCCATCCATATTCCAATGTTGAAAATATTGTTCTAACAATTGACGGTTGGTGGGATGGTCATCGACTGCACAGACGCGAAGACGTTCCAGTGCGATGGGTTCATGAGAGATGGTCATTGCCAAATCCGGCTGTTTTTGGAAATGAGCGGTAAACCAAAAGGCGCTCCCTCTCTCCGGACGGTTTTCCACGCCGATCTCGCCCCCCATTTGTTGAACGAGTTGCTTACAAATGGCCAAGCCAAGACCGGTTCCACCATGACGACGAGTGGTTGAGCTATCGGCCTGGGTGAAAGGACGAAAGAGTTTGGGAAGGATGTCGGCGGGAATACCTTCCCCGCTATCATTGATTTCTACACGGATGCCTATGTGATCGTGGGTTTCCTGGAGGGAGGAGATTTTGACGATAATTTCCCCCTCAGAAGTAAATTTAATGGCATTCCCGATAAGATTCATAAATATTTGACGCAGGCGTCCTGGATCCCCTTGAAGGGCGGTGGGTACATTGGCAAATACTAATCCGACGAGTTCTAAATGTTTTTTGCCTGCCGCCTCAGCTAATAACTCTAAGGATTCTTCCAGAGTGGTTCGGAGGTCGAATGGAATTGTTTCAAACTCAAGTTTGCCCGCTTCGATTTTTGAGAAGTCTAAAATATCATTGATAATTTTCAGCAACGTTTCTCCTGAAGAACGGACGGTATCAGCAAATTGGCGTTGCTGTGTGGAAAGAGTTGTTTCTAACAGGAGCCCCGTCATGCCAATGACTCCGTTCATCGGAGTTCGGATTTCATGACTCATGGTGGCAAGAAACTGACTTTTGGCCGTGACGGCCATTTCTGCCCGATCTTTGGCTTCTCGAAGTTCTTGTTCATGTTCCTTGCGATCGCTAATATCTCGAATAATACCGGTGAAGGTGCGTCGAGAGCCGGCATGGATTTCACTCACGGCGAGTTCCATTGGGAATATTGTCCCATTTTTACGTTTTCCTTCTAATTCACGACTTTTCCCAAAAATAGTTGAAGTGTGCCCGCTCAGATATCGTTGGAGATATTCATCATGGTGCTCGTGATGTGGGGATGGCATAAGAAGCGAAACATTTTGGTCAATAGCTTCCTGAGCTGAATAGCCAAATACTCGTTCGGCTGCACTATTGTATGATTGGATTATTCCTGATTCATTAATCGTAATGATGGCGTCAGCTGCTGTTTCAACGATGCCTCGAATTCGTGCATCACTCTCTTCCCGAGCGAGATCTCCTCGAATTCTTTCAAGGACTCGTCCGAGTTGAGTTCCGATAATTTCCATGACTTCGAGTAATCGTGGATTGGGGGATTCTACGTCTCGAGAGAAAAATTCCAAAACACCCATGACGGATTGCCCCGCCATGACAGGAAAAGCAAACCCACCACGAATGCCTAGTTCCTCCGCCATTTTTGCTCGTGGGAAGTTGCTATCTTGAGTGATATCCGCAATCCACATTGCTCGACCTTGCCCCAAAACTCGTCCTGGAAGGCCTACGCCACTCTGGAAAATGGTTTGCTCTGTCAGTGCTTTGAAGGTTTTAAATTCTTCTTCATTTTCTAGGTACCATAGTGTGGAGGGGGTGAGCGTGGAGGCTCGTTCGTCGTCACGGAAGTAGACGTGTGCAACCGGCCATTTCGTGAACTCGCAGATGCGATTGAGGCTGGCTTGAAACGCTTCATCAATGGACTGTGCCTGATTCGCGGCAATGGCTATGAGTTGGATCAATTTCATGAACGCTGTTTCTTGCTGAAGGGCGACTTCCGTCTCTTTTTGTTCCGTGATGTCTCTTATAAACGCACAAAAGGAGTAAGAGTTTTGTTTAAACAAGGGAACCATGGTGACTTCTATTGGAAACTCATGGCCCTTTCGGTGGAGCCCTTGAATTTCAAGACGTTTATTCACGACATGCTGTTGCTTGGTTTCCAAGAAATATTTGAGTTGGTGTTCTTGCTCAGTGCGATGATTGAGAGGGAGCAGTCTGTCTCGAAAACTCTGTCCTAATATTTCCGCCTTTGGCCACCCAAAAATTAATGTTGCTTGGGGATTCCAGTCGGTAATGACGCCTTCTTGGTCGATCGTCACGATGGCATCTAACGCATGGTCAATAATGAGACGAATTTCTTCTTGACTCTCACGAAGGGCTTGCATGGCCTCCTCGCGCTTGAAGGTTTCTGCGTTCACTCTCTCTAAGACTTGATTGTATTCTGTGGCAATCTGTCCAACTTCAGTATGGGGTTCAACTTCCACCAATTTTGAGAAATCTCCCTGAGCTCGATGGCTTTCCATTTGGCCCAGTAAGTCAAGGTGGGCGGTGCTGGCTCCATGTTCGGTCATATTCAGCCCTAGGCGTTCTTCATCCTCCGATACTCTGAGAGGAACAAGTCGGTTCAGAGCTTTTAAGATCACAAAACTCAATCCAAATGCCCAAAAGAAGCAGACAATGACACCGGTGAGCTGTATACCGAATTGAGTGAGTCGGTCGTTCCCGGTTCCCCATAATTCAGGATTTCCAAACAAGGCTAACGCGAGTGTCCCCCAAACCCCTGCACAGGCATGAGCGGGGATGGCTCCGATGACATCATCGATTTGCCATTGTTCCAAGACTCGAGTTGCGATGGCGCAGATGATGCCCCCCAATCCTCCCACGAGTAATGATGCGGAAGGAGTCATAAAGGGCGCTGATGCTGTAATGGCAACAAGTCCTGCTAGAATGCCATTAATGACAGAACCGACATCTGGACGTCCAGTTTCCCGCCAGGCAAAGGCTAGGGCGGCCAATCCTCCTGCGGCACCAGCCAAAACAGTATTCACTAAGACGAGGGGGATGCTTTGAGAGGCTTGTATGACACTGCCACCATTAAATCCCATCCATCCTACAAAGAGTAAAAACAGGCCTAATGCGGATAGTGGGATATTGTGTCCTTGAATGGTGCATTGGCTTGCTCCAAACCGTCCTAGACGAGGCCCAATAACCAATATGGCGGCAAGAGCCACCCACCCAGCTGTGGAATGGACGACTGTGGCTCCCGCAAAATCCAGGAATCCTAAATCATTGAGCCAGCCCATAGACCGGTTGTCGATACTGCCTTTCCATACCCAATGCCCCATGATGGGATAGATCACCGCGCTGATCAGTATGGAAATAAGCAAATACCCGCTAAAGCGCATTCGTTCCGCGACGGCTCCAGAAATAATCGTGGTTGCTGTTCCACAAAAGGTGAGTTGAAACAAGAAAAATGTCCACACTTGAGTATTGGCTCCACCGTTGAATTGAAACTGCGATGTGCCAATCCATCCCATCGCAGAGGTGCCAAACATCAATCCGTATCCAAATATCCAAAAAATAATCGAGGCAATACAAAAATCAACTACATTTTTAATGGCCACATTGATACTATTTTTTGCTCGAACCATCCCGGTTTCTAAGCAGGTAAACCCTGCCTGCATCAATAAGACAAGTGCGGTGCAGGTCAGCATCCAAGTTAAGGGTTGGAATGGGAGGTCGGTTGGCATGAGGTCGTTACAATGAATTCTGTGTAAGAAATCTATTCAAGCTCTACAGGTTGAACAGTTGTTGAGCATTCCTTTGATGACAAAAGTTTTTGACCATATTATGAGGATGCCTCACCCCTTATGAGAATCAGACTATCTGCCTCTTGTCGGTTTTAGGAAGTTGTTTCTTAACGTTGGAAAATTGTGGAGATTTATGAAGGAACGGCCAGTGGCCAAAGGGAAACTCGCCTAAAGAATTGGACCGGAGGGGTTTTTATCTTTCACTGCTTACTGGAGGCAATTCTTGTTTGGATGGAAGCCATTTCCCAAGGATTTGTGCGACACTTTCTGGGCGAATAGGCTTGGACAAATAGTCATCCATACCGGCTTGTAGGCATTTTTCACGATCCTCAGGCATCGCATTGGCCGTCATAGCAATAATAGGCAGATGTAGGAGAGCGGAGGAAGAGGATGTGGGAGATAAAGAATTCGTTTCTTGGTTTGTAGAGGTTGTCTTTTCCCTCTTCCGGCTGTTCCCTAGTTTTTGTTCGTCGGTTCTAATGATGCGCGTGGCTTCATAACCGTCCGTGATCGGCATGTGACAATCCATTAAGACAAGGTCGTATGGAATTTTTTGTATGGCATCAAGTGCTTCTTGACCATTGGCGGCCACATCCGCTTTATGCCCTAGTTGTTCGACCAACATGACAGCCAATTGTTGATTGACTTGATGGTCATCGACGATCAGGATTCGATGCCCCTCATTTTTTGTCCACTCCAGAGATGAAAATTGTGTGACTACGGGAGTGTCGGGGTGATGAAGAATGTTTGATTCATGACCCATGATGGCCTCCAAAGTTTTTTTGAGCACATTTCGACGAATGGGTTTCGTTAAATATCCTGAAAAACCTGACTCTTTTGCTTTTTGAGGATCTCCTGGTCGTCCTAAAGAAGTTAGAAGGATTAGGTGAATATCTGCTATCTGGGGGTCGGCTTTAATCGTGTGAGCTAATGTCATTCCATCCAATCCTGGCATTTCCATATCAAGAATAGCCAAATGAAATGGGCATCCACGATACTGAGCCTGTTGAATCATCTGAAGCCCTTCCCTTGGAGTTGGAGCTAATTCCACATGCATGCCCCAGCTTCCCGTATATTCCTGGAGAAGTTGCCGATTGACGGGATGATCGTCAATACAGCAAATGCGCAAGCCATCTAATGTTGTTTGTTGAAGCGGGAGAGTGGTATTGGGCAGTTGTTTCGAAAATTGTGCGGTATACCAAAAGGTGCTACCTTTGCCGGGCTCACTCTCTACCCCAATCGTTCCTCCCATTTGATGGACTAATTTTTTGCAGATAGCCAAGCCTAACCCCGTCCCTCCAAATTGACGGGTTGTCGAGCTATCAGCCTGCTGGAAGGGCTCAAAGAGGTTTTGTTGAGTCGATGGCTCGATTCCCATACCAGTATCTGAAACGGCCACTTTAACAGTAACGGTTTGGGAATCCTCTTGGATAAGCGAGGTAATGACTTGGACCTCCCCCACCTTGGTAAATTTGATGGCATTGCCGATCAAATTCAACAAAACTTGTCGGAAGCGTCCTGGGTCACCACGTAGCGCGGTGGGAACCTGCGGTTCAATGAAGCCGACTAATTCTAAGTGAGCACTCGCGGCCTTTCCTGCAAGGAGATCCAGGGTATCTTCAATGGCGAGGTGAAGGTCAAAATTAATAGTTTCAAATTCGAGTTTCCCAGCTTCAATTTTTGAAAAATCCAGGATGCCATTGATAATCGTGAGCAGTGCCTCTCCAGAATTTCTGACGGTTTCGGCGAATTGATGTTGTTGAGAGGTTAAGTCGGTATCCAATAATAATCCTGTCATCCCAATAATTCCATTCATGGGAGTACGGATTTCGTGGCTCATGGTGGCTAAAAATTCACTTTTGGCTTTGGCCGCACGTTCTGCGGTCTCTTTGGCGTGTAACATGGCCTGTTCCGCCATGCGTTGTTGGGTAATGTCCCGTACCAGGACGTAAAAAAAGTATGTATCACCTTGAATGATCGGGATTATGGAAATTTCGATAGGAAATTCTCGACCGTCCTGATGCCGTGCAGTCATTTCAAGGCGTTTATTTGTGACCTTCCCGCTTCGTGTTTTGGCAAAATCTTCCAGACCCTGTTGGTGGGCTGCCTGTAATTCTTGAGGAATGATTTGCTCAGCCAAAATTTTCCCAAGAACCTGTTCCCGTGGCCAGCCAAAAATTGTGGTCGCTTGGGGATTCCATGTCAGAATTTTCCCTTCTGGATTGATGCTGATAATCCCATCTAAAGCGTGATCAATCAGGTTTTGTGTTTCCTTCTCCCTATCCTTGAGCTTCAGTTCGCTGGCTTGTCGAAGATCTTCATAGAGTTGTTGCATTTCCTTGGAGGACAGGGCCAGCGACCGTTCCAGAAGTTCTCGCCCTTGGTCGGCTTCGGCATAGGCATGGCTAACACGCTCTAAAAGGGTATCCCACTCCTTGGAAGACAACGGAAGCGTAGGATCGGCCAAGCCCAAGCGTTTGAGTTGGCGTTTGAGGAGGGGATGCATAAAATGGTTACTGTTCTGAAATGGTTGTTAAGGTCATCGTTTGGTTATGAAGTTCACATCGTCCATTGGTATAGGGAGAGAGTTCGCCATAGGAATAGAACCCAATTTGTTGAGTGCCTTGAGGCAAAACATCCAACGTGGCTTCGATTTCCTCTTCGGCACGTTCCCCTAGGACAAGACGTCGTCCGACACAGGTAATGGCGATGGCGAGAGTATTCTTGGACGCTTCAGCATCGGTTTGGATTGCAGCCTCTGATGCCCCAGTAATGAGGCGATCAAAATTTCCACGCATGAGTTGCACGAGCGAATCTTGAGGGATATTGCCAGCAAAGGTCATGGATTGTTCTGTTTCATCGACGGCAAGAATCGTTCGCACGAGGTATTCATCACCCGGTCCGGCTTGTTTCAAAGCCAAGGGGAAGAGTAGAGCCGTTGCAGGGAGACCGCTGGCTCGTTCCCCAAGGTATTCCTTGTAAAGCTCTAAGGCTGGTTTGCCGTCCAGTTCATAGAGTATGTTGTCTTTCGATCGGGTCACACGACGTTCGGGGCCCAGGTAATCCCAGCCCCCTTTTGATCCATGCCCCAACTGTATATGCTCGCCATAAAATCCGACTGCTGTGACGAATCCACCAGTGGGGGTATTATTTTGTAGAACCCAGGTTTGCTGGAATCGATCTCCATCTCCGGCCAAGCCCCCGGTAATGACCACGGATTCTGGGAGCACCGAATTCATCCCTCGGATGAATTCACTCCCGTTGACTTTGAGACCGTCGGAAAGGACCAAGATCCCTCGGAGGTCAGGACGTAAAAGGTCATTGGCTAGTTGTTGGCCAACCTGAAAGGATTGCGATGATTCAGCAATCGCCACAGTGGTGGTTTGAACGGTGGTCCATTCAAATTGCAAAATCCCTCCCACAAGACTTTCGTCTTTTATCTCACTGCCGAATACTTCTCCCGAAGTCGAGCAGCCAATTACGGGAATGCCGGAAAATGTTTGGCAGACTTCCTGAACCCGATCAGGTGTTTCAAGGAAGCTAGGCGATCCAAATAAGATAACCAGAGATTTTTGCGGATCTTGGACAAAGTCCGGGCGAGTGATTGATGGGCTGGAATTATCAAGACAGAATGTTTGAATGTTCATGGGTTCTCCTTCACATTCGTAATAGGTTCATTGGGTTATGAGGATGGATGATTTATTCCCCCTCTGGGGGTCTTTTGTGTAGTCAAAAAAATGCAAGTCCATACATGAATAATGTAGGGCATACCTTCCTATTCATTTCAATTCATGAAAGATAGGCCTCTGTACCTTCCCTAATAAGAAAGCCCTATATCTTTTTCGGTGGCTTCGGATGGAATCTGAAATAGCGATGCTTTGAAAGAAAGAATCTCGACAGTCGCTATGTTGTGCCTGGAATACGAACAGCGTTTTGGTTGGATTAGGGTTTGGATGTCGTCATCGCTGAAGGCAGAATTGAGCTAGTCGTCTGGGTCTTCTGGGTGAGACGGGCAAATAGTTTTTTCCTGATGGAGAAAAATTTTGGATTGTCTTCTGACAGTTCGAGGAATTTCCCATAATATTGATTGGCCAAGCGATTATTTCCCAGTCGCTCATAAGCGTACCCCATATTCAAGGGAATGTGTGGAAGGTTGGCTTCTAGGGATTCTGCTTGCCGTAATTCATGGATGGCCACTTGATAGTCTCCGCGTTGTTGCGCCACGAGCGCACGTTGAATCCACAGTTGCGGGATTTTGTCATTCCTCGCCAAGCCACTTAAAAGATATTGATCAGCTTGGTCTATTTCCCCTTTGCCGAGGAGGGCGGTTCCCATCCAGAACCAGGGTTGCCAATTGTTGGGTGGATCATGAAATAGTGGGGATAATAACGTGACAGCTTCGTTATATTTCCCTATTCGAATGAAATGTTGGCTCTGGTGTAAGAGGTTGGTCGATACGGTTTGAACCGGCACAGCTGTTGGGATCACGGACCTCGTTGAATCTGGTCGTGTTTGCGGTGTTGAGAGGCCAGCCATGGTTTTGGTGGATTGAGTACGAGTTTGGCGTGTTTTGGGAAGTTTTTTCACCGGAATAGTTGTATCTTTCAAAGACAAGACCACAGGATGTGCGGCCTTTGGTTTTTCAAATTTTTGAGGGCTAATTTTCTGGGTCGAGACATCCGGGTGTTCTTTTTCGGTCCGCTGTTTTGTTGAAGCCAAACTAGCCGTCGTTGCTCTTGGGTTGACTGAGTTGGGGCCGCTTTCCAAATTTTTGTTTTTCGTTACGAGCGTAGCTTGTGCAAAGCTTCTCGATTCATGTGGAAGGGTCGGTGGTGGAATTTCAGTTGATAGTTGTGTTGAGGAAGATCCATTAGGTCTTGGTGGTGTAATCGGGGATAGGGTAAGAGCCGTTATTGGTGCTGACGAGTTGGATTCTTTGTTAGAGAAAGTTATAGATGGGGATGTTGGGATAGGCGTGGGGGGCGTGGCGACTTCTGTTTTATTATGTGTATCAGTCGTGCTCTCAGGTGTTACGGCTAGGGGAGAGGTTGGGGAAGAATGGCTGTTGGTCGAAAAGCTAAAGTCTAAATAATCATCTCCCCAAAAAACCAATAGGGAGAGGCCTGCCAGTCCTATGGTTAGGGTGAGGGCAATTCTTCCAAGTATTGTTTCTGAGGATTGGAGATGTTGTCTAGCTTCCTTCTCATGGTTATCCTGACCAACGGAAGGTTCTTCTGCCTTACCGAGTGTCGTCTCGCTGTAATCCGTCTGTAAGCGTTTCAGGGTTTCTGCAATAATGCTCATGATTTTAATTGGCTGGGTAACAAAAAGATAATTGTGAACCGTTTAGATTTGGTTTTCTTGTGTCTCTTACCTCTAGCCTGACCTTTACTATTTTAGGAAATCTCCCGCCGCTTTCCAAACGAGGAAGTGCCCAATACTCGGATTCTTTCTAGCAAAAGCGCCGAGCATGGCTCGATCGCACAGTTGGTTGATGCGTCTTGGCACTCCCCCGGACAATAAAAAGATGAGCCACGGGACACCAAGATGAAGTTGGAGCCGATGAGTTCGTTCGGCCTTATGGAGTCGATGAAGGATATAGTCACGGGTCTCTCGGTAGCCTAACGGTTGGAGCCGATAGCGCACACTGATACGTTGGCGAAGTGGGCGTAAGGCGCGAGTCGCAAGTTTTTGCTCCAGTTCAGGTTGCCCAACCAACAAAAGACACATGAGTTTCTCTTTTTCGGTATCAAGATTGGATAAGAGCCTGAGGCCTTCTAAAACTTTGGCACTTAATCGATGGGCTTCATCGACAAGCACGACAACTCGTTCCCCATTTTCAGCGAGACGAAGAAGGACCTTCGGCAATTCTCGTTGAAGGGCGCTCAGGGAAGAATCTTCGGGGATCGTTCCTGTTAAATCTTCATAGATGGAGGTGAGCAAATCGGCATAAGATTGATCCGGATTGATAAGATAGGCAAAGCGAACGCCTTCGGGAGGATGTCGAAGGAGGTGCCGACACAGGAGTGTTTTGCCGAGTCCTACTTCACCCGTCAACATAGTGAAACTACTGCTGGCTATGCCGAATCGTAGGTGGTTTAGCGCCTCCACATAATGAGACCCCGCGAAAAAGAAATCGGTATCCGGGGTGAGGCGAAATGGTGGTTCTGCAAATCCCAGTTCTTCGTAACAGAGGCTCAAGTCAAGTGTTGTCATAGCGAGGCCTTTACAATTTTTGGTGAAATAAAGATAACTAACTCGTTTTTTGTTTTGACCGTATATGTGCCGGTAAATAATCTACCCAGCAGTGGAATGTCGCCTAAAATTGGTATTTTTCGTTGGGTCTCTGAAGATTCTTCTTGAATGAGTCCACCGATAATAATCATTTCCCCATCTTTCACTCTGACGAGTCCTGATGATTGTTTGACATCCAACACCGGGGCCGTGGCAGTTCGTTGAGGGGATTCGCGTATTTCACGTAACCGAGAGATAATTGGCGTCACATCCAACATGATCCAGCCGTCATCGGAAATTTGTGGGGTCACCGACAGTACTAATCCTACAGTTACTGATCGTGCTTGCTCAGTCACAATATTGCCGGTGCCTGCCGTGCCTTGTGACACGGTGGAAGTGAAGAAGGCTTCATCAGTTGCCACTTTAATTAAGGCTGGTTGATTATTCAGAGTCACGACCCTTGGTTTGGATACAACGCGAAGCTCTCCTTGCTCTTGTAAGGCTTGGAGAACGCCATCAAAACTACCATCAGCGAAGGAGATTGTGGTCGTCGCGGCTTTGGCGATAAAGCCTCCAAAAGGTGTCGTGATAATATTTGAGAGTCCAAAATTTCCTGATGTGTCATAAAAATTTATTTTATTCCAATCAATGCCCAGGCTGTAATTATCATTCAAGCTGACTTCATAAATTCGGGCTTCAATTTGAACTTGTCTGTAGAGGGCTTGATGGACAGATTGTAGGAAGTGTTCAATTTCATCTACCCGTTGATACCAATCAGTGACTTGTATCGTTCCAGAAAGTCGATTGAGAACCAATCGTCCGTCTTTAGACATAAGGGTACGAATTTGGCCTTCCAGTTCCTCCCAGAACTTTATTTCGTCTTCCTGGTTAACCGTAATTTGTCCGTTGTTTTGGGAGCCTCCATCTGAGGTCCCACTTGATCCTGAATTCAGTTGAGCGCGGTTTTGCCCGTTTCCACCTCGGATCAAACGAATGTAATCGACACTCAGGGAACGAGTTTTAAATCGTTTAATTTGGATCAAGTCTCCCTGCTGTTCCCAGTAAAATCCATGAGCTTCGAGCAGTGCGGTCATGGCACGTTCCAGAGGCAAATCGTGAAAATCGACGGTGACAAATCCGGTAATCTCTGGTCCAGAAACAATATTGAGTTTGTTGTTCCGAGCAAAGAGGGCTAATGCATCAATGAGAGGCAATTCATGTGCGCGGAAGGAATAGAGCGGGCCTAATGTGGGAGGTATCGGGGCAGGAGTGTTATGGCCATGACTGTTGAGGACCATTCGGTCTTCCAGGGAAAATGAGATATGGGACTTGTGGAAATCAGTTTTGACAGTATTAGCTTCCTTGGGTGAAATTGCCGATGCCGATGCCGAGGTCTGTAGGGCTCTTGCGGGAGTTTCTGTGTTTTTCCCAGTGGTCGTACAACCCCACAGAGTTAAGAATCCAATGATGAAGACCCCCAATGCCAAAGGCATCAGATTGGGAGTAGGAGGCTCCAGGGATTCGGTCTCTCTGGTAATACTCAAATTTGTGTGGAAGACGACCTTTTTCATTGAACTTGATTGAGCCATTGAGAGGAGTAATATGTTTTAGTTTTCATCCAAATACTGTTTTCATCATGTCTGATGGCGGAAATGGTATTGGGCTGAATGAACATTTTCCGAAACTCGTTGACTTTTCCAAACCTTGCTAAGCAAGTATTTTTTGTACTTATGTAAGGTTCTTCGAAGATACTTCTCTTTCTTTTGTCGGAGATTGATGAGGCAATCTTTATTGTATGGGGGAAATGCAGGCTGGGGATGCGACAAGCTTTAGAAAAGAATGTGAAGAAGACAGAGCAAGTTCTGCCTCTGGGGCCTCTTTTAATTCAGAGGTATTTTCCTAGGATGACCTGCGCCGAGTATTGTATGTCCAGATTATTTAAGAGTGGGCATTTACGTACTCTGAGAAGGGCCTTTTTTAAAAGTTGAAGAGGAGAAGATGAGATTGGTCAGGGGAGTGAGGAGCTTTTGAACGAGGGATATTCCTTTTCACCCTATGCCACTAAAGTTTGGAATGGGATTTCATATCCATAAGGGCAATGGATGCGAAAGAATCTCCCAATTGGGATGCTTCATGAAAAAGTCGACGGGCAGTGGTGAGGTCTGTTTGGCCAAAATGGCCTTCAGCATAGAGATACCCTAAATGTACAAGTGCTGAGGTGAGATGGGGGTCGAGGTTCACGGCTTTGAGGATGGCTTTTTTCGCCAGCCCGAATTTCCCCAAGTGTTTTAAGGAAATGCCTAATCCTAAATACCCTCCGGCCGATTTCGGATTTTGCCGGAGAGCCTGCTTGTAGGCTGCGATCGCAGCATGAGTGTTTCCCTTTAATAAATAACGCCAGCCTAATGTTGTGTGACCTTTTGTTGTTAATGATTTTTGTTTCTTCGGCCCTGGCGTAGAATGTGGATTGTGGAGATTCTTGCCTTTTGTCTGACTTCTATGGCTAGAAACTGAACCAGGAGTTTTTCTCTTAAGAATTTCATTTTCCGTTTTTTGTTTCGAGTGAGACATGGGTGATGGGCTGGAATAAGTCGATGGAAGATCAACATGGCTTCCGAGCGCGGCTGTGGATGGCAGAATCAGGAGGAGGGTGATCAGGAAGGTTTTATAGTTAATTTCCTCTCTCATTTGATTACACGTATCGGAATGCCTACGTAGGGCTTGATACGCATGATGAGGAATGCTTCAGGAACGAGTCGGATTCAAAAAAAACCTGATAGAACTGCTTAGGGTTGTGAAAAATAAATTATCAATATTATTGAACATTTTTTGGAAAATAGATGAGAGGAGAGAAGTCTTATGGGCGAGGGGGAAAACAAGGCCTACCAATTTCTTGGTAGGCCTTGTTAATCAAAAGGATAATCGAGAAATTATGCTTGATCAGGGAAAGCTGCTTTTAGAAGGGGTTGGAGTTCTCCCTTTTCTTCCATGGGGCCTAGGACATCAGTGTCGCCATAGAATTGGCCATTGATGAAGACTTTGGGTAGGGTCGGCCAGTTCGTCATTTTTGTCAGGGTCTCGCGCTTTTCTGGATTTGGCAGGGCGTTGATTAATTCATAGGGATAGCCGTACTTGTTAAAAAATTCCATGGTTTCGACAGTAAATCCGCATTGCGGGGCAGTCTTTGTCCCTTTCCCGTAAATGAGAATTTTGTGTTCGGCAATTTCTTTGTTGATTTCGTCTTCAATGGGTGAACTCATAAGACTATCCTCCTTGGGCTTCATTACGGGTTTTAGCTTGAATTTCTAAGGCATGAATGCGTCCGTCTTTCATCGGCGCGTCAAGAGCTTGATAAATCATTCGGTGGCGGTCTAACAAATTTTTCCCTTCGAAGGCATCAGAAATCACCTTGACGGTAAAGTGATCCATCGTGCCCGTGCGATCAAGCACAGAGACTTCGGCATCGCCTAGAGCTTGTTGAAGTTGAGTGCTGAGATCTTCAAATGTCATCATCGAAATGGTTCTACCTTCGTGTAAGAATAAAATGGAAAGCCTGTTGGTTCACTATACAGGAGCCAGAATTTTTTGCGCAATCGTGATATTGGCATCTTTTTGGGGAGTTATGAATGTGGCTCCAGACCAGGCTTCAGGACTGTATGGAGAAACGTGCTGAGGCCGTCAAGGACTTGGATTGGGATTTCATGGCCTCCACGAAATTCGACCCAGCTGACAGGTAATCCCGCATTGTGGATGTGATCTCGCAGCTGTTGGGCCATGGAATGGGCCAGAATAGGATCGTCTATGCCATGACTTTGAAAAACAGGGAGCCCCTTACGATTAGGAAGACGGGAGAGCCATTTCTGTTTGGCAATGAGGGTTCCAGAGAGCAGTGCTAGGCCAGCAAATGAAAGATCAGAGTGCAGAACGAGATCCGTGGACAGCATGGCGCCTTGCGAAAATCCCCCCAAAACCAGCGAATGAGAGGGGACGGATAATGATTCCATGGCGAGCGTCAGGACTTCTTGCATTTGAGTGCGAGCGGGTAGTAGTCCACGAGGAATTTCTTCTGATAGGGCCTCCCATTGACCTTGGGCTCTCGCTTGGGTGACGCGTTCCATATCCAACATCCACCAGGCTCTTGCATCACCTAAGCCCATGTCCAAGCTTAGTGGTGCGGATGGAAAAAGAAAACGAACGTTATGAGGCACCTTTAAATATTGCCCTAAAGCGACTAAATCATCTCCTGGAGCCCCAAAGCCATGTAATAGCACTATCAAAGGGCCATCTCCACTACCTTGGCCATCTAATCCCCCAGAAATGCATACGTCTAAGCCCGCCCATTGTTCATGTCGCATGGAATTAAGAAATCCTTACAGGAAAGAAAGAGGGATATTGGTCACAATGGGAAATGGAGAAAGACGAGAAGTAAAGAGACGGAGGGTACCTCAATCGTGGGATCAATGCCCCATCTTAGGGGCCCCAGCGTTTGCCCCTTGGGTGATGAGCGGAATTCGCAAAACCTGATGGCAATGATTACAAACGACTTTCAAGGTATTCTCATCGGCGTATTCAACTTCTTCTTCTTTTTTCCAAAATAATTTGCTGCATTTTGGACATTTTCGAACGAGCATTGACATAGAGACAGCTCCGAAAAAACCAACCGCGATTAATAGTGGACTTAGTGTAATATATCTTGCCACAATCTGCCAACGCATGATCAGTTATTTCGATTCTCACAATATTGACCCCCAACACCTTCTGGTTTTATTTGAGCAAGCCGATTGGGCGCGTGGCCGAAGTCTCAAAGATATCCAGCAGATGCTGGACGAGACCGATTTGACTATCTCGGCCTGGGAAGGAACCCATTTGGTAGGTTTTGGTCGGGTCCTGACAGATTATGTCTATCGGGCCTCGATTTGGGATGTCATCGTGGACAGGAACTTCCAAGATCAAGATATTGGGAAAGGACTCATCCAACGAATGCTGACCCATCCCTCCCTGGATCAAGTCGAATTATTTTGGCTCTGCACCAGGCATTATCAAGGGTTTTATGCCTCTCTAGGGTTTTCGGATAAAGAGCAGACTGGTATGGTATGGGATCGACGAAAACAACCTCCATTGTCGTCGACTTAGCTGGAACGATCTTGTTTGTTGGGAATGGTACGGGCTTAACATCATATTCATGTTGACAGGATGTCATTGATGATTGTGGTCGGACTCATGTCCGGAACGTCGGCGGATGGTGTGGATGCCGCTGTTGTGGACATTTCCCAAGCTGGCCATCGTTTGGACATTAATTTCATTGGCCATTACGGTCGTTCTTACTCTCCCCAATTACGGCAACGCATCTTGCAAGTGGCTGAACGGGGAACCATAAAAGAAATCTGTCATCTTCATACGTTACTGGGAGAAGTTTTCGCGAAAACGGTTTTGGCTGCATTGTCTCAGTATAAGGTCAGATCCAAACAGGTGAAATTAATTGGCTCCCATGGGCAAACGGTTCACCATCTTCCTGAGCCTACAAACGAGCGAGGTTTGGGAGCCATTCGTTCGACTCTTCAAATTGGTAACCCTGCGGTCATAGCCGAACGCACAGGGATTACGACAGTTTCAGATTTTCGTTCTCGTGACATGGCTGCTGGCGGGGAGGGTGCGCCTTTAGTCCCCTATACGCATTTTCTCCTCTTCCGAAATACGAAGGCCATTCGTTGGGTCGTAAATCTCGGAGGGATTGCGAATGTGACGGCACTCCCACGGGGTGACCGACTCGCCTTGGTTCAGGCCTTTGATACGGGTCCCTGCAATATGCTGTTAGACGCCCTGGTGACCCTCGGAACCAAGGGGCGTACGACGATAGATCGTGGCGGAAGATTAGCACAACGTGGTCAGGTACATTCCGGATTATTGCGATGGTTCCTCGCGCATCCTTATTTACGGCGATCTCCTCCAAAGTCAACAGGGCGAGAAATCTTTGGGGAATCGTATGTACAAAAGGTCTTGTCTCAGTCTAGGCGACGACATCTTTCCCTTAACGATCTTTTAGCGACAGGGTGCCAATTTATTGCTCAAAGCATTCGAGATGCTCAGCAGTGGACCAAGCAGGCTCCCGGAGATGTGGTATGCGGAGGTGGGGGTATTCGCAATGCTCGCCTCTGGGCGGAAATTCAGAAAATTTTTACACCGAATATTCCGGTTCGAACGATGGATGATTGTGGGTCATCCAGTCAGGCCTTCGAAGCTCAGGCGTTTGCAGTATTGGCTCATCAAACCGTTCACGGAATTTGTACCAATGTGCCAAGAGTGACTGGTGCCAGGCATCCCGTGATTTTGGGGTCTGTGACGCCTGGTCTTCATAAATTTCTAAAGTGAAGTCTCGTTGATGGTTTTAATGGCCAAGTAAATGGATGGTCTGATGCCAAATGGTGGATTATCCCTTCTTCTCCTAGGAGTGCTACTTCTTGGAGCCATTTTTTTCTTACAATGGATATGGCGCCGTCCGTTAACAAGGGAATCTGAGATTGGAACCTCCTCTGATTCTCATGACAGTGAGGTGACTGCCAGACCATTAATGACGGCTGAAGAGGCCACACTCTTTAACCTTATTCGATTGGCTGCCCAGGACTATTTACTGGTCTTGGTCAAGTTGCCAGTTATGCAGGTTGTCTCCGTGGTGGATACGGATGAAGAAGCGAGAAAAGCCTTGATGCGAACTATTCAGTCGGTTCGACTTGATGTGGTGTTGGCACATCCAGGCACTCTTCAAACAGTGACCGTTGTCCATTTCCAAAAAGAAGAGCACGAAGATCCACGGATAGAGAAACGTGGGCAGGTTGTTGATACGGTGTTGAAAGCTGCCGGTATCAATATCGTCGTTTTGCAGCTAAACCAAAGCTATTCGGTTGAGTCGGTCATGTCCATGTTGGGATTAGCTGAAGAAGAGTAATGCATTGTCATCTTGTTTGCTAAACGAATTAAGGGGTAATGATAGGCAGAATGGCCTGGAGGCTAGATACCCCAGCTTTGATGATTTGAGAGGAGTCGGCATTGAGGTCGTGAAGAGATAGAAAACGAGAAATTTTAAAGAACGTTCTACGGTCCAACACTGCCGCAATTTCAGAGCGATGGTTATGGGTGATGTCCAGGGTAAAACCGGTCCCGGCTTTCCATTCCCATAACGAAGAGCTTAGACTGAGGCTGAGCTGTCGATCAGCTATCTGTGTGAAGTTGTTGAAGAGGTTGGTGCGATATTGTTTGACGAGTGGGCCTTCCACAATAAGAGAGAACACAATGTGATGGCCCCACCAACAGAGCGAACGGAATGAGAGCTTTTCCTGGCGTGTGAAATGGCGAGGGAAATCTAGGTATTGGTATGGACAGTCTTCAAGGTGCTCGCCTTTGACGAATTGATAAGCTTCGCGGTCAAAATCCTCTGGTGCGAGGAGGGAGTGATGAGACACCTCTGTTTGTAACGCGAGATGGAGTTGTTCTAATGTCCGTTTGAGCTTTGCCGAAATAGCTGATTTTTTCAGAAAAAAATCATGATTACTAAAAACTTGCCATTCCTCTGCGGTTAATGAATCAATTCTGTTCATCTGCGTCCTCTAGAACGAACTAGCTGTTTTGACCATGAGTTCGCGTATCATATCAGGTGGTTTCTACCTTCGCTTGGTCTTTTAGCGCGGCAACCAAAAATGAAAATTGCCACGTTTAACGTGAATTCTCTTCGAAAGCGGATTGATATCATGTCCCCATGGCTGCGTCGCCATAAACCGGACGTGATGTGTCTTCAAGAGACAAAGGTTCAAGATCAGGATTTTCCTTTGGAAGCCTTTTCGGATTTACCCTACGTCATCAATTTTTGTGGACAAAAATCTTATAATGGTGTCGCGATTTTAAGTCGAGTAGAGCCGGAGGAAGTGAGTTTTGGGTTCCAAGATGGGGAAGCTCAGGAGGACCCTACTCGGCTTGCACGGGTAGTTATTCAAGGAATTCCGATTATTAATACCTACATTCCCCAAGGGTATGCATTAGATTCTCCTAAGTATGCCTATAAGCTTGAATGGTTTCAGCGTTTGAAAAGATATTTTGCGAGAAATCTTTCAGCCAAGAAACACGCTCTTTGGTGTGGGGACATGAATGTGGCTCCTGAGCCTATTGACGTCCATCACCCCGAAAAGCATAAAAAGCATGTGTGTTTTCATGAAGATGCGCGGCAAGCCTATCAGGATGCGGTCTCGTGGGGATTTGTGGATGTCTTCCGCCATCATCACCCTCGCAAGCAGCAGTTTACGTTTTGGGATTACAGGCGGCCAGATGCCATGGAGGCAAATCGGGGTTGGCGCATTGATCACATGATGGTCACTCCGTCGCTCCTGGCGTATTCTCAAAATATCAAAGTCGATGTCAATCCGCGCAAGGCCGAACAGCCCTCGGACCATACGATACTCTGGGCGGACTTTTCTGTGTGATCAGATCAGACAGAAAAGCCCAGCGATACTTCATGAACAGATGAAGAGCTGCATGAGGTAGGGAAACAGGCCTGAGCAGAGACATTGCGTAGGGTGTTATTTGGCTTTCCGACTACGTGGCTTCTTTTCCTGCGGAACGTTTTCCAGTGGAATGAAGACGGCACATGCCACAACGGTGGTCCACAGATTGGGTTTGCCAATGGCTGATTGTGTGATGTTTTGGGTTCGTACAATATCCTTACCCATTTTGAAGACTTGCTCCCGTTCTTTCCATGCCACGTCAGGATCAAATTCAATGCCCAGAGTGGTGGCGAGCATTTGCGCCGCTAAGTCTTCTGTATATTCACCTGCTTCTTCGTCGGTTTCCCCATACGCATGATGCTCTGATAAATAGCCATAGTTGACTTTTCTCCCAGATGGAATCGCGACGCCCACCGAAGACGAAATCAGCCGATTGCGTTCGTTCGTATCAGTTCTTGCCATGACGCAATAGGTGATTTCTCCAGGATTGAGCAGTTTTTCTCCTCGTTTGCGTGGAATAATTTTGCAATCAGGTGGAAGGATGGACGACACGCTCACTAAATTACAGTAGGCAATACCCGCGCTCCTTAATGCTTCTTCAAAAGAGGTAAGCTTTTCTTTGTGAATTCCCACACCTTTGGTGAGAAACATATGTGTTGGGACCATCGTGACTCCTTTGTTGCGTGATGGGTAATGCAAATGCCTGGTGGTCGTGCCTTCCGGAAATCACCCAGGGCATCTCCACATTATGCAGGCCCATTTTTAACAAGAGTTGTAGGGAAGGTGCAAGGAGAGAGGCGAGTGGAGGAAAAAGTCTCTCAAGACGGCGATTTGACGATGAGTAATTTTGGTTCCGTTAACTCCTGAATCGTGTAGCGAACCCCCTCCCGTCCCAATCCAGAGTGTTTTATCCCGCCATATGGCATATGGTCAGCACGAAATGTAGGAATTTCATTGACTAACACGGCTCCAACTTCCAGGCTTGCGTAAGCGTGGTACATGGCATCAATGTTTTTCGTAAAAATTCCTGCTTGCAATCCAAATGGGGAGTCATTCATGAGTTGGAGAGCATCTTGAAGTTTGGTGTAGGGGCTGATCGTCACGACGGGCCCAAAAACTTCTTCACAACATACTTTCATATTCTGGTGGACATCGGTCAGGACCGTCGCTTCCATGACTGAGCCATGCCGGTGGCCTCCCGTGTGGATTTTGGCACCTTGGGATACGGCTTCCTGAATCCACGTTTCTACTCGTATGGCAGCTTGGTTGTTTATTAAAGGACCGACGACCGTAGTCTCTAATGCTGGGTCTCCCGTTGGCAATGTTTGGACTTTGTCGACAAATGATTGGAGAAATCGGTCATACTGCGATTGATGAACGTAAATGCGTTGAACGGAGATGCAAGTTTGCCCCGCATAGCCAAACCCCCCAGCGACACAACGAGCAATGGCGATTTCTAGATTAGCGTCGGGTTCAATAATGACACCGGCATTGCCACCTAATTCCAAAAGCACCCGTTTATGTCCGGCCTTTCCCTTTAACATCCAGCCGACGTTCATTGAACCGGTAAAGCTCAAAGCTTGAAATACGGGATGTTCTACCATACGTTCTGCCAGGGCATTGGAACAGGGGAGGATGGTCAGCGCGTTTGGGGGAAGGTCGGTGGTGAGAAACACTTCACCTAAGAGTAAGGCGGTCAAAGGAGTTTGAGGAGCTGGTTTCAAAACAAGAGGATTCCCAGCAGCCAAACAGGGAGCCACTTTATGGGCTACGAGATTCAGGGGAAAGTTGAATGGGGTAATCCCTAGAACCGGCCCAAGAGGAAATCGTTGAACCGTAGCAGTATAGGCTTCGCCCCCAGGCGTAAGATCCATGGGGATGGTCTCGCCAGGGATGCGTGTGCTTTCTTCCGCTGCCAGTCGAAACGTCTGAATGCCGCGGTCTATCTCACGGCGAGCGTCGGTTAAAGGTTTTCCAGCCTCTTGACTTAGGGTGGTGGAAAATTCTTCATGACGAGTGGAAATCCCATTAGCGATGTGGGATAAGGCCTTGGCTCTGACGTGTGCGGGACTCGCCGCGAGTTTTGCCCTCGCTTCTTTCATTGATTCAAGAGCTAGATCGATATGTTGAGAACCAGCTTGGCAAACCGTCGCGAGAAGATCACCGGAATAGGGGCAAAGTACAGGTTCGACAGACGAAGAGTTGACCCATTGACCGTTGAGTAAAAACGGCTTTGCCTGTGGGGCAGTCATAAGAAGGAAATTTAGGTAGTGGGTTGGATACGGTTATCCAACTGAGTTGGAATTGGCACTCGGAACTGAATCAGGGGGTAAGGGTTGTTGCTCAGCTTTTCGAATAAGGTCCTCGGTCCCCCAATCTTTAATCGCTGCTATATTGAAGGGTTCAAATGCACCAATGGCTCCACAGCCAGGGCAGCCTTCAACGGGAACTTTCGCCCGAAAGACTTCATCAAAACATGTTAAGCAGACAAATAAATCTGGTTCACCTTCTGGACATTCAACTGACCAAAACGACAATGAAGGATTCATGAAAGGTCCCTATCGCGATGAGTGAGAGTTTTACGAAAAATGTATCCGATGAATCCAATGTACCTTGATTCACATAATAAGATCAATGAGCGAATACCTTGACGTGTGGACCATCTCAGGCCGCAATTCCTGTGATTAGGAGGAGGCTGGGATTTTCTGGTCTGAAGTCGATTGAAGGTTTAACAGCTTGTCAATTTCTTCCTTGAAGGTTTCATAGGGGAACGCTCCAGGGATCAAAATAAGATTGGGGTCATCTGGAGCATGTGTTGGGAAAAGGACAAAGGCAGGTGTCCCTCGAATGCCCAAGGATCCCGCATCCTTGAGATCTTTTTCAATATCAGAAAAATATTTATGGTCGTTTACACATTGGGAAAATTGCCCCGGTTTCAACTGAAGTTCGGTGGCAAATTTATTGAGGTTTTCAGGGCTAAACTGGCCATCACTATTAAATAAACGGTCATGCATGGGCCAGTAGGCTTCTTGTTCCCCGGCACAGCGGGCAGCATCGGCTGCACGTAATGGACTCCCTAAGCCTCGTGGGAAGTCTCGATAGACAAAACGGACTTTTCCGGTTTCGATATATTCCGATAATAATTTTGGGAACGTGTCATGAAAAAACTTTTTGCAAAAATGGCATGTGAAGTCTGAATATTCCAACAGGGTAATCGGCGCATTGGGATCGCCTCGTACCACATCGTCAGTTTGAATCAAAAAATCTGGGGCCTGCGCATAAACAGGGGCGGTTAACAGCATCAGCCCAAGGCATAGAGGAATCAAAAATGAAATTGTGCTCGAATGTTTACCGATAGTCATGGGGAATTCCTTTCCTCAGTAATTGTCGCATGTGGGTTTAAGCTTGTCGAGGAAAGTGTTGCTGTAAGGGTAGAAATGAACGTGTAAGTTCAGGGATTCCTTTTCTTAACCTGTTCCAATAATCCCATCATTAATAAAGGCCAAACGACCGTTGCGTCGCTCAGGACTTCGGCAAATTGTCCGCCGTCGTGTTTGGGAACGAATTTTCCCCATGAAACCCCTTCTTCATAGGTGCATCCACTCAAGCCTCCCCAATAATCGGGCTCTGGACATATTCTTACCCCGTAATGAAAACGAGGTGGGGTTAATTGAGTGCCCATACGGAGGTTCAGGATTTCGATATAGGGCGGAGTCTGTTGCGCCCAATTTCGAGGTACTCCACCACCAATCGTGAAGATGCCGAGTCGTTTAGCTGAAAGGAGTTTTTCTGTGTAACTATTCAAATCCAAAAATGGATTAAATGTGGGACAGGATTGCCGTAACTCATTCCAAATTTCTCGATCAGTCTTTCCTTCGGAGGCCGCTTTTGGTTGGTCGGATTTTCCATGATTCATGCCCCAAATAGAAACATCCAAGCCCAATTCGGAATCTGTAAAGGCTGGAATATAGACCGGTACGGATTGTTCATAGGCACTTTTCAAAATACCGGCGCCGGGATAATTATCATGTAAGGTTTTGCCCAATTCGCGAGTAAGTATCTCGGATGATAGCGAAGTATCAGGTGTGAGACGTTTGAGGGTTTCTCCCACCACCTGTTCAACATGATTCAGATTCAGTTCCATCTCCAGGGTGTCGTACACCCGGTTGTAGCCTTTTTCAAACAGCTCTGGGTCCGACATCGACGGGTCGTATTTATAATGCGTTTTCCCGACAGCTTCGGTGAGGCCATGAGCAATCAAGGCACCCGTTGAGACGACGGCTTGTACCATCCCGTGGTCAACCATGCTGCAAATGATTTTGCCCATTTTAGCGATGGTCATCGCACCGGAAAGCGTCATAATGACGGCGCAGTCCGGGTCTTGAATCATCTTGGAGAGAATGTCAAACCCTTCCCCCAAACGACGACCACCAAAGGCCGTCTTTTTCATAGCTTCCAACAAACCAGAAAAGGAGTCAATGGATTCTGGGTCGAGTGCTTCGAGAGCTTCCAGTCCATCGCTCTCACCATCGTGAAATGTTCGTTCAGTCATAGTTCTGTTTTTTATCCCTTATTTGGGTATTCATGAATAATGAAGAGAATCAATAAATCAGAGGGGAGTTGGCAATGTCGAGTGGGAGAAGGATGTTTTACAACAAGGCCATATTGGTGATCCCAACGGGATTTGAACCCGTGTCTGCACCTTGAGAGGGTGCCGTCCTAGACCAGCCTAGACGATGGGACCAGTAATTTGAGGCTTCAATTGGTAATTATCTTAATAGAATGTGTTCAGAATGTACCACCGGACCCATATTTCGTGCAAATAACCAGAAGCCCAGAAAAGGGAAAAGTCGTTTTCGGTGAGTAAAATACAGGAGGCAGATGAGAACTATCTGAATGTAATTTAAATGTCTGAAGAGGAAAATGATTGTGGCGGGTGGATCGTGAGGAGTCCGCGCATGAATGGGTGGATGCCGCAGTGATAGGGATAGCGGCCAGGCTTGAGAGGAGGAAGGGCAAAGCGCCCGTTGGGCCCTAAAAATCCTGAATCAAATGAGCATTTTCGTCCAAAACGGCAGTCATCTGAAATAATGGTATGGGGTTCCTGCGTCCGATTTTTCCAAGTCAGTCGGGCACCTAATGAAATCGTGAGTTGATTGGGAGAAAAAAATGGAGGTTGTGTTTCAATTTGAATGTCATGTGAAGAAGAGGCTTCGAGCAGGGGAAGACTTGCTGATATGAGAAAAACACCTGTAAGGACAACCAATCTCTCAAACAATTTCTTCAAAGCCAAGGGAAACCTTTTCTGAAATGGTTTGTTGTTCATGATCAAGCGTTTTGTCTCAGCCATTTCTGGCCACCAAAATTTTTAGTATCAAGGCTTGATCGTCAGAAAAATTGTTCCTTTGCCGCGTTGAATGAGAGCAAGGACTGGAGTGTTCGCCTTAAGGTCATTGGCCAGTTGCTCGAAATCTTTGACAGAACGAATGGCCTGACGGTCCACTTCTACCAGAATGTCACCTGGCCGAATACCAGCTTTCTCAGCTGGGGAGGCGGGTTTTACTTGGGTCACGACGACCCCTTGGCCATCCGTGGTTTGTCCTGTTTTGACTGGTTCAACAGTCAACCCAGCCAATGCATGGTCCCCTTGAATTGAGCCGGGATCAGTTTTCGTCAATGATGCGACATCTTTTGGCATTTCCCCGATGGAAACCGAAAGAGTGACATCTTTGCCATTGCGGAAGACGGTCATTGGCACAGAAGTATGTGGGGTCGTATCAGCGACTAACCTTCGCAGATGGGTGGGGTTTTTCACCAGAACTTCATTGTAGGTTCGGATGATATCTCCCCTTTGAATTCCAGCAAGTCCAGCAGGACTCGTGCTGAACACATTCCCTACGAGGGCTCCCTGAGTGTCTGGGGCATTAAATTGTTTGGCGAGGTCTTCTGATATATCCTGGATTGATACCCCCAACCATCCGCGGATGACTTTTCCATGACCAATAAGACTTTGCATCACGTGCTTGACCATCTGACTTGGGATGGCAAAACCAATTCCCATATACCCACCCGTCCTCGAAAAAATCGCGGTATTGATGCCGATAAGTTGCCCCTGCAAATTCACTAGGGCTCCACCAGAATTGCCAGGGTTAATAGCCGCATCGGTTTGAATGAAGTTTTCATAGTCCACGATACCGACATTGGCCCGGCCCACGGCGCTAATGATACCCATTGTCACTGTTTGGTTCAGGCCAAAGGGATTTCCCACGGCCAGGACGAGTTCTCCAACTTCCAACGAAATCGAGTTCCCCCATGGAAGAGTTGGTAATCCTCTTGCCTCAATCTTGATCACGGCTAAATCAGTTTTAGGATCGGTGCCAATAAGCTTCGCTGGGAATTTTCGTTTATCACCTAGCAGCACCAGGAGTTCGTCTGCCTGTTCTACGACGTGGTTATTGGTCACGATATAGCCATCGTCAGATACGATGACACCGGAACCTAAGCCCTGTTCCGGTTGTTGCCGTGGCTGTTTAAATCGGCGCTCAAATTCTTCTCCAAAAAACCGACGGAAAAAAGGATCATCGGTAAAAGGATTTTCCTGAGATTGCGCTGTGCGTTTAGTCGCTGAAATATTAACGACTGAGGCCATGGCGTCTTTAGCGACTTTAGTAAAAGTCTCATTAGATGCTAGGAGCGGAGTAGAAACTTTCATCACGGGAGTTGTATCAGAGGCGAGGGCAATTGCCGGATGAGGCCCAGATTTGGTGAGTACGGTAGGTGAGTTGGTCGCAGTTGGGGCTTGAGAAGGGGCTTCAGAGCATTGGATTTGTGTCAATCCCAGCAATCCGATCAAAAAGATAAGGCTAATAGATTGCCCTCGGTGTTTCCAGATCCGTTTTCTTGATATGACAAACTCCCTCATGAAGCGCTCCTTATTCTATCACTGTCCATTATTGCTATAGGCAAACCAAGCCAAGGCGTGGGGGCCTTTCTCCTCAAACAACGACTGCTAGAGGTATCTTATCATCCCTGTGCATGTGGGAGAAATACATGGCTGAAGGTCAAAAAACTACTGGGGGCGATTAGGGGATAGACTTATCCTGGGCTTGATCGAGGCGAGGACCCTGATCCGTTCCAGTAATCACGAGCGAGGCCATATTGACAAAGAGGCCACATTCAACGACGCCCGGAAGTTGGAGAAGTGTGGTTTCTAGTGTAGCCGGATCGTCAATAATTGGAATGTGTACATCAAGAATAAAATGGCCATTATCGGTCAAAAATGGTTGCCCTGAATGTTCTCGTTGAGGTGCCGGCCAACCCATATTTTCAAAATGCCGTTGTGTGGTTCGCCAGCCGAAGGAAAGAATTTCCACGGGTAGAGGGAAGGGCAAGCCGAGATGGGGGCGTTGTTTTGCTTCATCAACAATCACAATAAATTGAGTCGCGGCCCGAGCCACAATCTTTTCACGAAGCAAGGCTCCCCCACCTCCTTTAATGAGATTGAGGTGCGGGTCTACCTGATCGGCTCCATCAACAGCTACATCTATGTCCCAAGGTTTATTGTCATCTAGTAACGGAATCCCTAGTTGTTTGGCGTAGGTAGCCGTTGCTTGAGATGTGGGCACTCCTCGAACACGAAGGCCTTGTGTTATTCGGATGCCCAATGCGGTGAGGAAATGGTGGACCGTTGAACCTGTGCCTAATCCAAGCACCTGACCATCCTGAATATATTCAACGGCTTTCTGGGCGGCCTGCGCTTTATGTTGATCGGGTGTGAGAGAAGTAGCCGATGATGCCACGGGTGAATCTCGTTAAGCGTTCATGTCGGCAGCGACAGAGGCCGCCCCCAATAATGCGGTGTGAGGATTTAAAATAACCCGGACCGGGATTTTGCCGAGGAGGCGTTTATACCTCCCCTTAGCTAAAAACGATTTCATGAGCGTGCCATCTTGAAGGGCCGGTAAAATTTTAGGTGCAATGCCTCCCCCAATATAGACACCTCCCATAGCCAACGTTTTGAGCGCCATATTTCCAGCTTCTGCTCCATAGATGGAGACAAAAAGTTGAAGGGCGTTTTTGCAAATATCGGGCTTGCCTTCAAGGCCAGCTTCGGCAATTAACGTTGCTGGATCACCAGTAGGAAGTTTTTCTGCAAACCAGGTTGGTTCGTTTTTCTGGGTATCGCGTAGAAATTGGTAGATAAGATGCAATCCGGGACCAGATAGCACACGTTCGTAACTCACATGTAAATAACTGGTGCGCAAATAGCGCAGCAATTCGATTTCCAGATCGTTATTGGGGGCAAAGTCGGAATGCCCACCTTCCGACGGACAAATCTGGTAATCCTTCCCAGTCCATACAATTAGCGATTCTCCTAACCCCGTTCCTGCGGCGAGGAGGGCTCGAGTACCATCAGGCGGTGGAGACGGGGCATTAGGATTCAGGTCTTCAATTTCATCGGGTTCCAAGAGAGGCAGTCCGTGAGCGGTGGCCTCTAAATCATTCAACAATCGGACGTGAGGAATGTGTAAAAATTCCGCCAGCTTATCGCCTTCAACCGTCCAGGGAATATTGGTGGTTCGACACGTATTGTTGAGGACTGGTCCTGGTACTCCAAAACAGGCGGCGGTTAAAGGGCTCAAAGAAGAGGGAGGTGTTGTTGAGGAGTCTTCGTCTTCTTCTGAGAGTTCATCTGGATCAGGCTCGGTGACTTCCGGTTCTTCAAGAAACTCAGTCAGGACTTCCTCAAGGGATTCGTAATCACCTGTCCATACGGTATCCTCGCGGATAGGGTCGACTCGTCCTTTATCCCAATCATAGAGGGCTAAATTGATTTTTGTTCCCCCAATATCGCCAGCAAGAATCATAGATTTCTCAATATAAATAGGCCAATAAATGTGACAAGCAATCGATAGCCACCATAGCCTAGATAAAATCGCTGAGGCAAGGGAAGGAGGTGAGGTTGGTGAAGACCTTGCAAAAAGTGGTAGCGGGTAATTGCATCCGACGCGTTAAAGTGATTCTCTGTGTTGCCGGGTTTCGGCCCGGCAGCCGATCCACTTTTGTTTCGGCAAAAGTGGCCAAAACCATTGACGCCCAGTCCGGCCAGATAAAAGGCGATAAATGCAGGGAGGGGGGCGGACCAACTCGCTGCGCTCAGACAAGGCCCGCTAGGTATACAAGAGCGTTCATCCCGAGAGCCGGACAGCAGGCATCGGATATAAGGAGAAGTTGAATCAACGGATGGACGTTTTAGATGAAAAAAATACTGAACATGTAACTCGTCGCTTAGGGGAACTGTTACATTTTTGACCATATTCAATAAACATGGGCGTCTTGTAAAGTATTGATTTAAAAAGGGTTAGCCCTCAGGCAACAACTTGAAATTCCTTGGAAATGTAACCGAATGACCCATAGTGTTACATTCAAGACATAAATGTCGGGAACAGGAGAGAAGACAGACAGTTAGGATGACCATGGACATACGTGATCGCAGAGCTCGAGAGATTCAGGACAAGATTCGGGCAGTACTGTTGGAAGATTGGAGTCCGATCGGAGTCCCGGTTCCACGCGATGAGTACGATGGCTACATCGGCAGTGTCTACAGGTTGCTCTACCAAAAGGCGACTGTCTCTGAAGTTGCTGAACACCTGGCGTCCGTCGAAGACCGTGAGATGGGATTCCAAGTCTCTCCGGAGTCTCTCAGTGAGGTAGCTGCCAAGCTACGCGAAATCGATGTTCGTCTTGACCCTCATAGTGCAAGCTAACAGGTTGATGCCGACGGATGCCGCTCCGCGGTGACACTGATCTGCCACCGCGTTAACGTAAAATGTAACCGACTACGGTGATCTGTTACATGGGGATCATTTCTTGGAGAATTTTTATAACGTAGTTGGGTAGTACCAAAAGTTTCAAAATCCTAGCTACAAAAAAGTCCAATCTGAAAAGGTTGCGGCTTGCCCTAGCAGCGTCCCATCATGTTTGTGGATATTCCAAACTGTCGCTTGTTCTACCAAAAACCTCTTGCCGCTACCAGAAATTCTGATTCCTTTGTAGTCTCTGATGAATCCATTAATTTTGGCTTGTTCCAGCATACGTGCTCGCTCTTCTCGATTGACAGGTTCAGCCGTCAAACGTGAGGGAGTTTGTGTAAATTGTTTCCAATCCATTTCCCATAAATCTAAAGCAATCTGGTTGCCGTAATTTAATATGGGATCGTTTTGTAGTCCATGGGATGCGACGACGAATGGGCTTGCGAAAAGACGTTGCGCTTGCTCGTCTGCTGTTCCTGCTCTACTAATAAGCTCTTGTTTAAGTAACCGAGCATAGCTATCGAGGAGAAATTGAGACCACTCAATAACCCAAGGGATTCGCCAATAATTTTCTAATGGGGAAATCAGATTTTCAGTGGGTGGTGTCATAAGGGAAAAGATGAGATTAATGGATCAGACAAAAGAAGAATGGCTGATTATGAAGAAAAGAGTTCGCGGAAATAGGGATTCAACATGCGATTGTGCGGATCAAATTTCTTGCGTTGGATTTCAAATTTTTGAACGCGATCGCCAAAAGCTTTGTCTATGTATTGTCGCTTGAGTCCATAGGTTTGATTGAAAAGTGGCCGGCCGCCTCGTTCACTGGCGAAATCATTGTAGGTATGTAAAAAATCGATCCATCCTGGGTTCGCCGTTGAGACGGGATCAATGGTAAGAATAGTGCCATCGTAGCAGTACGAAAAGTGAGACTGTTGATCTTGGGTAATGCGATACCCCACGTTGGGTAGATTGCATCGGTATCCGGTCTTTTTATAGTAATCCTGGCAAAACGAAAAATAGTCACGCAAGACGACAGGATAGGACTGTTCGGGAAAAGCCCACAAACTAAAAGTATATCGGCTCGTGTCAGAGGTTTCCGGGTACCGAATGATCTGATCTGGCGCAAACGTATGGTCGCCTTTAATGAGGGTGGTGAGTTTAAAGCGGAGTACCTCATGAAACTTGTCAATTATGCTATAGCGAATATCAAGATTGTCAATTTGTTCTGTGACGTCGTGAGCAAATTTTGGCCCGGCTGTTTTCCAGGCATAGTTACGTAGCTTCCACGCGATGCGATCAGGCCACCCTTTTGCCGTAGGATTGTACTTGCGAAATTCCACGGTCAATTTGTTTTCAAAGGGAAACATATACATCATGATGGATTCTTGTCTGTCGGCCAGCTCTGGAAGGGATTGAATAAACTCGTCTAATGAAAATGTCTCGTGATAGACCGCCATGGGTTCAATCGGGCGGATGCGGAATGTTGCCTCATAGACGATTCCAAATAACCCGTAACTGGAGCGGACGAGTTGCATGAGTTCGGGTTGCGCCTCTTCGGTTACTTCTAAGCGATCACCGGATGGCAGAATCATCTTGACACCAATGGCATAGGAGTTGACTTGACCAAACTCACCAGGCATGGAAGCATCTTTGGTCCCGGCACAGGCTGCACTTCCCAATGTGAGATTGCCAATTTCTGTATTCACGTGGAGTTGCATGTCGCGTTTTTCAAGCGCCTCTGCCAGGTCGAGATACAGCACACCAGCTTCTGCCGTTACCGTGTCATTTGTGATGTTGAGAATATGGTTCATCTTGGTCATTTTTACTAACGTCCCGCCAGTGACCACACCACATCGGGTAACAGAATGATTTGACCCTGTAGCGCGCACAGGAGAAGGATAGCGCTCGGGATTCGTCAAAACAGCCACAATGTCTTCAGGTGAATGGACTTCCACCACTTCCGCAGGGTGAGAGGCAATATCACCAAACCAATTTCTGACTTCAGATTGTGCCATGAGAGTGCTCCAAAAAGAGTGAAATATGTGATGAAGAATTTTCCAATTTTACCGGAAATGGTTAAAATTGACTATTGCATAAAGCCTTCTTAGTGCCCTCCTTCAAGATAAAGTTTTGGCAGAGAATAGACCTCAGTCATGTGGCCTGTGGAATCGGCTAATTTGAAATGGAGGATTGAATAGAGTTGGCTATTTGGTGTGGGGAAACTTGGTCGGTTGGGATGATTTGGTCAGCGGCAGCCTGGTATTTAGGTGTGCGCTCTTTGAGAATGTCTTCGATTTCTTCCACAAAGGATTTAGTGCCTGAGAGTGAGGGTCGTTGTGTGTCACCGGAGATTCGTTTCACGATAGTAGGTATCTCAGCAGTTAACCAAAAGATTGTGCTATTGGCTTTCAAGAAGTTCACATTTTCTTCCTTCAGAATGAGCCCGCCTCCGGTATCGATGATCAAGTCGGTTTGATCCTGAAGTTTCTGACACATCTGTGTTTCTAGCTTTCGAAAATGATCCCAGCCATGCTGCTCGACAATTTGGGGGATTGTTTGCCCTGCCTCATGGACGATCTCCGAGTCTGTCGACATGACTTTCCGCCCTAACCATTGCCCTAGGATTTTTGCCACGGTACTTTTCCCAGTGCCTCTGTAGCCGATGAGAACAATGTTCATGAGAAGTGGGTGGTGAGGATGTTGCGCATGGTGTCGATGGGTGCCGGTTGGCCAGTCCAAAGTTCAAATTGTCCAACCGCTTGATGCAAAAACATTTCGATACCCTGGATGGTGGGGCATCCGGCTGCCTTCGCATCTTGAAGTAATTGGGTATTGAGCGGGTTATAAACAATATCCATCACGGTTAATCCCGGGTGGAACAATTTTTTGGGGACGCAACTGGCTTCGATTTTTGGATGCATGCCGATCGGTGTACAGTGAATGAGTAACTGTGCGTCGGCTAATGCTGGACCTAATGTTGATTCATTTAAGGAATTGGCGGTAATAGAGACGCCAGTTTTTGTTCGGAGATCTTCGGCAAGGATTTGTCGTTCCTGGTCATCGATCCCTAGCAGGGTCAGATTTCCAATGTTTCCTTCCACGCAGAGGCCAAAGGCCACGGCTCGAGCGGCTCCTCCGGAACCCAGCATGACCACTCGTTGATTGACAAGATCAACACCTCCTTGCCGCAAAGCTTGAAGTGCTCCAGAGGCATCCGTATTTGAACCAACCAGAATCCCCCGGTCTTTGATGATGGTGTTGACTGACCCGATGTGTTTTGCGGTGGTCTCGACAGAATCCAACAGTGACATGATGGACACTTTATGGGGAATGGTCACGCTAAACCCACGTATGTGTCCTAATGCCCGGATACCTTCAATGGCGTTTTCAAGATCTTCAACCGGGAAGGCAAGATACGCGAAATTTAATCCCAATTTTTCAAAAGCCGCATTATGGATGGCCGGAGAAAGGGAATGATCAACCGGGTTTCCCAATAGGCCACAGAGTTGTGTCTGTGCTGTGATTGCCATGCTGTTCCTTACTGGTTTGACGTGCCGTAATGCTCAGCCAACGTTATCACATAACAGAGGCTCGAAATTCAACCGATTGGTCTTGATGTCATGAATTGAATGATAGTGCTGTAGAGGACAGAAATGGGGAAAAGGGGAATTGCGAAGATCAGGAAGGTGTATTCCGGAGAGCAGTCACCTACTCCCCGGATTTACACTTGATAACGTCCGGGGAAGCTATCGTGACGTTTTTTTCTTTGTCGTAGCTTTCTTCATACGAACTGCTGCTTTTTTTACTGGTTTCTTTTTGGCGACTTTTGCCATGCGATCACCTCCTTAAAAATAAATGAGTAAGCAATTCTATTCACGTTTATCGGCACGCCTGTAAAAATCATGAGTCATTTCGGGAAATTTTTGCCGGGTGCTTGAAGGCAGCTCGGCAGAAATGGCCGAGGAGAAAAGTTTCTCCAGGCTTTCTCGAGTTGTCACGACACGGAAAATAAGAGGGGAAGGCCAGGCTCAGGTTGAGGTAGAAGGCGCAGTCATGGCTGGTTGAGAAAATCGAAGGTTGAATGTGGTTCCCACGCCCACCGTACTTTTTACGGTGATGGTGCCCCCATGGAGTTCCACCAATTGTTTCACGATTGAAAGCCCCAATCCCAATCCTTCGGTGCCTATTTCCGGTTTTCGGTGGGCCTGGTAGAAAGCTTGGAATAGGTGAGCTAGTGCTTCCTGAGGGATTCCGGGGCCATTGTCAGTGATGGTAAGAAGAATATGATTGGGTGGGTCTGGAATAGCCCTCACTTCGATTCGCCCTTTTTCAGGGGTGAATTTATGGGCGTTATGAATGAGATTGGTGAGAATTTGGTGGAGTCTATCCGAGTCCCCATAGATCGTCAGGTTTTCTCCTTTGGTTTCCATTATCAATTCTTGGTTTTTCGTTTGGGTCAACGGGGTAAATTGTTGGGTGACCTCATCCAGAAGGGTGAGAAGAGAAACTGATTCAGGCGCGAGTGTAATGGTACCAGCCTCAATGCGGGAGAGATCGAGAAGGTCTCCGATCATTCGGGTTAAGCGATCGGCGTTGGCGTTGATTCTGGTGAGGTATAGGTGTTGGCGTTCAGCCAGGGGGCCCACCATGCCATGGAGTAAATTTTCAGTGAAGCCCTTGATGGAGGTGAGTGGGGTGCGGAGCTCATGAGAACAGTGAGCAAGGAATTGGGATTTCACCCGGTCGAGTTCCTTGAGACGGGTGTTTGCCGTTTCAAGGGAATGATTGACCTGTTGTAATTCATTAGTCCGCTCCTGAACTTTGGTTTCTAGCCCAATATTCAAGGCTTCAATTTCGTCGTATGCCAACGCGGTATCGAGGGCGATGGCCAGTTGCTTGGCGATGGTGGAAAGTAAATTAGTTTCTAGAATCGATACCTGGTCTCCCTCGGGGTTGCCAGCTATCAAGACACCCAACGGTTGATTTTGGCTCACCAAAGCTAGGGCAATTCCATGGTGGAACCCACCTTCCATTAAGAGTTGTTTGGTTACGGGGTGCGCCTGATCGAGTATTCCCTGTGTATCCTCAATGGTGATGAGTTGCGAACTATTGAGAGCTTTGTGCAGAAGGTCATCGGGTGTGGCAGGTATTGTGAAGGCTCGAAGATTTTCCGCCCAACCTTGGGGGCCACCTTCCAAGTGAATCCGGTCAAAAAGTTGGCGTTCTTGATTCCATAAGGCGATCCAGGCTTGGTTAAAATGAAGAGATCGGATAATTGCCTGGAGGCCAAATTGGATAATGTGTTGTTGATTGAGGGTTGAACTGATTTGAAGGGTGAGCTCATGGAGCATCGTGAGTTCGTCAACGTGTCTTCGGACTTTGACGAGACTCTGTTCTTGTTCGAGATACGCTTCGCGCAGTTCTTCATGCTGCTGTTCAGCCGATGCTAATTGTTCATGAATAATGTTGCTCCGTTCCTGCAGCTCTTTCCGATCGGTCCATACTCGTCCTACCAAAATCAAGGTGAGTATTGGTAAGAGCGTGAAGGCGAGATGTCCCCACCAAGGGTAGTGAGGGGCAAAAACAGTGGTCAGGCCCAATGCGATTAAGCCCATGGTTGCCCCGGTGAAAAACCAATTCCAAAACGGAGGGGATTGAGGGGTCCATCGAAAGACCCATTCGCAATAAGGAGCCCCTTCAGCCATGCAACAGACATCTTCTATCGTGGCGGCTGCTTGGTTAAACATGTTCGCCGAGATTTGGGCTATTCCCGCCTTACTGGTATGGCAAATACGCTCCGTGCATCCACGGAGATACGGGCCAAATTGGTTGAGAACCGATTCTGAAAATCCGAATCGGATGACAGCATGGCCATTCGTCACCGAGAGAACTTCAGGTTTGAATGAATGTTTTGAAAATTTTCCGATAAAGTGCGGCATGAGTCGAAAAATCTGAACAATGGAGAAGGGGCGGCCAAGTATCTGAACAATAGGGGGGACCAATTTTTCCTGTCCTAGTTTGAAAGGATAATCAGGTTGTTCCGAAAGCTGAATCGAAAACTCTGCTAAAAACATGACGAATTCATACGAGTAGCTATTCCACGGGTTTCTCAAAAAATTAACGGTGACGTGGTAGGTTGGGTCGGGAATACGCTCATTCAGTAGTATGACGAGTTCGTCTAAGGCAGCAGAGGCTGCATCCGCTCCGTGTTTCTGAGCCACAATCGATTCAAGGTATTCCAAGTTGGCTCGTACAGTAATGCCGCTGGCATCTTGAATTGTGGCGCCTTGATGGTCTTTCCCGAAGGGGCGAAATTCCATATGAGGTCGTTCTAGAATACGATGGGTTTTTGATAACAATTCCATGGAGTACTCAGACTAGTGAGACACGCGTGGAGAGACTGTAAAGGAAAGGAAGGAAAGGGTGAAGGGGGGCACCAAATATTTAGGGATAGGGTTAGAACTCTAATCGCAATGAGATGGCCCCTACATGGATTGTCGTATCCCATGTGCCATTTAAGAGCGGTTGTTGATTGTTGTTGATGTCACGGGCATCATACAACAAGACTTGATAGGCAAAATCCAGCCCGATCGCTTTTCCCCCTAGGCTAGTACAGGGGAGAAGCCCGAGGAGCGTTCCTCCGTTATGGCAGAGAAAACCCATTCCAACCGAAAGGGCATGGTAAGACGAATCTGGGTTGGAAGGATCAAGTGTGCGGTCTTGGACAGGTGTCCCGGATCGAACATATCCCCCTCTAAATGATACATCCCAGTTTGGTAGGGTGTTGAGAGATAGCAAAGAATACTCCGTCCCTACCATCACGACCCAGGCATCTCCATAATTTCTTCGGGCAGGAATAGTGGCTCCATTGGATAGATTAAAATTGAGATTTTCAAAGTCGGTCCAATCGGCATACTCGACGTCAACTTCCACTTTCCATGCTCGCTGTGAATTTCTGATTGGCCAGACTGCCACGGCCCAGGTGTAAATATCAGGAAGCTCAAGGGTCGTCTGAGCACCAGCGAGCTTAGTGCCCCCGGCTAAAAAATCGCCCTCAAGTTGCAAATCCGGGCCATGCCGGAACACAAATGCTAAGTTGAGTTGGGGTTGGCCTTGAGCATTCCGCCAAGGTGTCCATAAGAGGCTGGCGTTAAACCCTATGGCAGTGTCACTACCATTTCCCTCAAGATTTGTTCCCGCTGGAATGCCGAAGGCGTTTCCTGGTGCCGCATTTTGTTGAACTTCCGCCTGCCCTTCCCCAAGAAAGTCTGCAAACGTATAGATATCCAATCCTCCGCCGATGGCAATATACTGATTTACTTTATAACCGAGTGTTGGCTTAATATCGATAAGCGGAAGAGCGGCCATCGTACTAATGGGGGCTATCAGGCTATTATCTGGATATTCAACTTGCAGGGCGAAAGGAGAGGTTATGCCTAGGCCAACTGTCCAATTGGGTAAGTTTTTGAGTCCAAGGGCTGGTAAATGAGCGGTGAGGAAAAGGGTGCTAGGAGGGGGATTAGAAATGGTCCCTCCAAAATCGCCTTTAACCGTTGGCCCAAGATCGCTTTTAAACCGGAGCGACCCGCCAAGGAGTAACGTTCCTGTTGAAAATTGAATACCCTGTAATTGGGTCATCCCGGCTGGGTTATAATGAACAGCGGATGGATTATCAGCATGTGCGGAAAAGGCGGCTCCCTGTCCTGTTGCGGCGGCTCCGTGATCAAGGACCCGAAACCCTTCGGCCATAACCGAAGAAGGAAAAAGAAGGGAATTCACTAATACAAACAAGAACGTGACAATAAACAGACGGGTTGTTTGGTTAAGCACATCTCCTCCATGAGATGGGGGCATGGGTGAACGGGGCAAAAACGGGGGAAGTGTAAGGAATGTTAGTAAATATAGCAATGTTAGGGTAGAAAACCCAACATTTGTCAGGAACCCAGTTGTTGAGAGAGATGTTAAATCAAATGATCAAATGGTGTTCTTTTAAAAAAGTAGAGAAAGAAGCACTGGAGAGAACAAAATGAACGTAAAAAAACTTTTACATACTCGAATGCGTGTGAGTGATATGGAACAGACTCTCCGGTTTTATCGTGAAGTCTTAGGCTTGGAAGTTGTGGAGCAGAAGGTTTCCCCAAGGGGTTCCCATCTAGCCTTTGTAGCGGTACCAAATAGTGAAGAACTAATCGAGTTATGCAGCTTTCCGGCCAGTGGCGGTGTCACTGTACAAGAAGATCTCGTCCATTTGGCGTTCGAAGTAGAAGATTTGGATCAGACCATCGAAGAGTTACAAGATAAGAATGTGCCAATCACCGATGGTCCCACGCAGTCTTCCTCCGGTAGCCGGTTTATTTTTATCGATGCTCCAGATGGATATGAAATTGAATTGATTCAGCGGGCTCCGGGTGTCGCCATCGTCTGATCCTTTAGAGAATTGTTTTCTATGGGCCATTCATTACACACACCTTCACATCTTCCTATGACGGCTTCCACGCTACAAAATAGGCAATTGCAAGGTAAGTTAAATCATCTACCGAAGCAACCAGGGGTGTATCTGTTTAAGGATGGTTCCAATGACATAATTTATATTGGAAAGGCTGCGGTCCTCGCTAGCCGGGTCCGCTCGTATTTTCAAAAAGGGGCTGATCTGAGTCCAAAAATACGGACTCTGGTTGCCCATGCTGTCGATCTTGAAATCATTCTCGCCAAATCTGAACTTGAAGCCCTAATCCTAGAAAGTAACCTGATCAAACGACATCGTCCACGCTTCAACGTGGTATTGCGTGACGACAAGCAATACCCTTATTTGCGCCTACCTATTCAGGATGATTTCCCTCGTCTTTCTATTGTGCGGCGGGTGAAGAACGACAAGGCTCTATACTTTGGTCCCTATGTGCCCACTGGGGCCATGCGCGAAACGTTGAAAGTCATTCGTCGAGTATTTCCGTTAGCCACGTGCAAGATTGAAATTGATGGCACGGCTGATCGCGCATGCCTTGAATTTGAAATCAAACGCTGCATGGCTCCGTGTACGGGGAACCAAACCCGAGAAGATTATCATCGGATTGTGAAGCAGGTTCGGTGGTTTCTAGAAGGGCGGGATCAGGAATTATTAGGGACGCTTCGAGATGATATGCATGCGTGTGCTGAACGTGAGGCCTTTGAAGATGCAGCTCGTTTGCGTGATCGTATTGCAAAAATTGAGCGAACATTAGAAAAACAACGAGTGGCTCAAATAGGTCCAGTTGATCAAGATGTCTTGGGCTTAGCGCATGCCGGTTCTGCTGCTGATGTGCAATTATTATTTGTACGAGGTGGTCTCTTGATTGGCCGCCGAGATTTTTTCTGGAATGATACGGGTGGGGTGTCGGATGAAGAACTTGTTCAGACGACGCTTGAGCAGTTTTACAATAAATCCGTTTTGCCGCCAAAGGAACTGTTACTACCAGTCAATATAGAAAATCAATCCTTGATGCAACGGTGGTTGTCAGAGAAAAAAGGCGAGGCCGTGCGTTTGTTGGTGCCTGAACGTGGGGCAAAACACCATTTGCAACGGTTGGCCCAAGAAAATGCTATTGCTGCGTTGAATGAACATCTTCGCATTCAATCCGAATCTCGAGAAGCCGTCGAGGAGCTGCAACAATTATTGGGTTTGAGGTCTTTGCCGTATCGGGTGGAATGTTTTGATATATCTAATACGATGGGGGCGCAATCGGTGGCCTCGATGGTCGTATGGGAAAATGGGCGTATGAAAAAATCTGATTATCGTCGGTTTCGAATTAAAACGGTGGAAGGGGCCAACGATTTTGCCAGCATGCACGAAGTCGTGAAACGTCGCTATGGAGGAACGCTGGCGACGAAGTCCGGTAAAATCTTGCCAACCCCAGATCTTATTGTGATTGATGGAGGAATCGGGCAACTTGGTGCGGCCATGGAGGCTATGAGGGACCTTGGGTTATCGCAAGTCGTCGTGTGCGGGTTAGCCAAAGCTAAAGGGGAAAAAGCCGAACGCATCTTTCTTCCAGGCCACAAATCTCCCATTGTCCTGTCCATGAAATCTCCTGCAAGCCTTTTGGTCCAAACCATTCGAGATGAAGCCCATCGATTTGCGATTACCTATCACCGCAAGCTGCGTAGCCAAGTCTTGATTCCTACTCAAAGTCTCCGCTCCTCTAAATCCTAATTTCAAATTAATTGCCTCTCCTTAAACTTCAGGCTAAAAATCTATTTTAAGAGGGGCAGGATTAAATCTGACCAAAAAATATTGAGAATCCTTCTTGGTGGGAAGTTTGGCACGAAAAGAACCGGATTATATGCCTCATTGTCCACTACTACACCTGTTATTTTGTGAAGGGGTTTTCGAGGTTCAAATTAAGGGGAGCAATATGGGTAGCGATTATTACCCCTGAGGGGAGGGGAAGTATGATGTCGGAAAGTAAGAATCTCCCTCCCACTACTTCCTTCTTACAAAGGATGAGATTTAGCTATTTTCTCGGTGTTATTTATAGAAGCTCTTTCTATCTTGGGAGAATATCCCATCACTTTCACTAATATATTGCCCACCTCTCCTTAAGCTTTTTTCTGCATCAACCGATTTATAGGTCACACCCTTTTTAGGAGCCTAGTTAATATGCAATGCCCGCGATGCCAAGGAACGATGATTGTTGATCACTTTGTGGATATGGCCACAAGTGGCGAGATTTGGATGCCCGGATGGCGATGTCTGATGTGTGGTGAAATTATTGATCCCATTATTGAAAATCATCGCTTGAAGCAACAAGACCATAAAGAAATTGTTGGAGCCATTTCCGGATCGACTGCTCGTCCTCCAGCCCCAGTTGCCATTAAGTCTCGTCATCCCTAGTGGCTTGGGATTTCTTGTTCGCTATTCTCCCGATTAATCTATCATTTCAGGGTCTATTTAAAGAGGGGATCTATCCGATATTTGCTTGTCGGTTCAGCCCCTCTATGCTAGATTCTTTCTCGTGTTACCAGAGAGAGAAATGTGTTGCCCGAGTAGGGTTTTTCTCTCCTCTAAGTTAATCAATTCGTAAATTGCACCTCCCCTAATATTTCTTATAAGGCAGCATTATGGCGCAGACGTACGATCATCAAGCCGTCGAGGCAAAATGGCAAGCCCATTGGGAACAGGCTGGCCTTTTCCAGATCAAGGAAGATTCCACGACTCCTAAATATTATTGTTTGGAGATGTTCCCCTATCCGTCTGGGCGTATTCATATGGGACATGTGCGGGTATATGCCATTGGTGATGTGGTGGCCCGGTACAAAACCATGCGGGGCTTTCATGTATTACATCCCATGGGGTGGGATGCCTTTGGCTTACCTGCTGAAAATGCTGCGATCGAGAAGGGCGTACATCCCAATGTGTGGACGCAGGAAAATGTCGCCTATATGAAACAGCAATTGCGGCGGATGGGACTGTCCTATGATTGGGAGCGCGAGGTGAATACCTCTCAACCCGACTATTACCGATGGAATCAATGGATCTTTCTCAAAATGGTTGAACGGGATCTAGCCTATCGTAAACGGTCAGCTGTGAATTGGTGTCCATCCTGCGAAACCGTGTTGGCGAATGAACAAGTCTTGGCTCAAGAAGGAACAGATGGTGGCATCTGTTGGCGATGTGAGTCGGTGGTCATTCAAAAAGAATTGGAACAGTGGTTTTTTCGTATCACCCAATATGCCCAGGAACTCTTAGATGGCTGTGACCGATTGACCAGTTGGCCAGCTCGCGTTCTCGCTATGCAGCGGCATTGGATCGGCCGAAGCGAAGGGGTGGAAATTGATTTTCCAGTGGCAGTTCCGCAGGCCGATCTGTCAGCCATACGGATTTTTACAACCAGACCAGACACGATTCATGGCGCGACGTTTATGAGTCTCGCTCCAGAGTCCCCGCTAGTGGAACAGCTTATTGCGGGACGGGTTGAGGCCAATTCAGTACGAAAATTTGTTGAGCGTGTCTCTCGATTAGATAAAGCGACACGCACGGCGGTTGACCGAGAGAAGGAAGGGGTCTTTACCGGGGCTTATGCTCTCAATCCCTTTACTCAGGAGCAGATCCCGATTTGGGTGGCGAATTTTGTGCTGTATGAATATGGCACTGGCGCAATTATGGCGGTGCCAGCTCATGATCAGCGCGACTTTGAATTTGCTCAGCAATATCACATTCCCATTCGACTGGTCATTCAAAATCCGGACGCCACGCTTGAGCCTCATGCGTTAGAGGCGGCCTACGAACAACAGGCCCACGCTGGCACCTTGGTGAATTCAGGTACATTTTCTGGCCTCTCCGTGCCGGATGGGAAACGTGCCATTGGGGAACATGTTGAAACTCAGGGCTTGGGAAAACGTACGGTGAATTTTCGATTGCGGGATTGGGGAATGGCTCGGCAACGATATTGGGGTACGCCAATTCCCATGTTGCATTGTGAGCATTGCGGTATCGTTCCTGTTCCTGAAAGTCAATTACCCGTTTTGTTGCCTGAAGATGTACCGTTTACTGGGAAAGGCGGCTCGCCACTCAAAGAATCACCCTCTTTTGCCAAAGTTACCTGTCCCACTTGTGGAGGCACGGCGCGTCGGGAATCCGATACCATGGACACCTTTGTGGATTCTTCCTGGTATTTTCTCCGTTACTGCTCGCCGCAAGAGACCCAGCAACCTGTGAACCCACATGCCGCTAAACATTGGATGGCCGTCGATCAATATGTCGGCGGAATTGAGCATGCGGTGTTGCATTTGTTGTATGCGAGATTTCTTACCAAGGTCTTGCGAGACTTAGGTTTGACGACGGTGGATGAACCCTTTGTGCAGTTGCTCACGCAAGGCATGGTGACCAAAGAAACCTATTGGTGCGAAGACCATCGATGGGTCCTGCCGTCAGACACGAGCAAAGAAGGTGGACAACGGGTGTGCGGCCAATGTGGCAAAGCCATTGTCACAGGGCGGACCGAAAAAATGTCGAAATCCAAAAAAAATATTGCCTCGCCAGAAGATCTGTGTGATCGATATGGCGCCGACACCGCACGTGTGTTTTCTTTATTTGCTGCGCCACCGGAGAAAGATTTGGAATGGAGTGATACAGGTGTTGAAGGTTGTTACCGATTTCTCAACCGAATATGGCGGTTGGTCCATGAGCAACTTCCTGTCTTGCAGGAAGGGAGTGCTTCCTCGGGCTCTGAACAAACCCCACTTTTGAAAGATTTACAGCGGGCTACGCACCAGACCATTCAAAAAGTCACAGGAGATCTCGATCGAGATTTTCAATTCAATACCGCGATTGCTTCCTTAATGGAGTTTGTTAATCAGCTCTATAAATTGATGAAAGAATATCCAGCCAAGGAGTTGTCACTGGTTGAACGAGCAGGGTGGAAGTCGACATTAGAATCATTGCTGCTCCTCTTGGCGCCTTTTGCCCCACACCTTACTGAAGAATTATGGCAAACGATCGGCCATTCTACTAGTATTTCGCGACAACCATGGCCCGTGTTTAATCCAGAATTGGTGGTGAGTGACGAATGGACGATTCCCCTTCAAGTGAATGGTAAACTACGAAGTAAAATATCCGTTCCGGCAGGATCAACAAAAGATCACATTATTGGCTCTGCCGAGAAAGACGCAAAGCTTGTCGAATGTATGCAGGGAAAAACCCCGCGAAAAGTTATTTATGTCGAACAAAAGTTGGTGAATTTTGTTATGTAAGTGTTGTGGAACTCTCCCTTTTCCCACAGATGGGCAACGGGCGATAAGGTGGGTTGGTTTAGCGATCCTGATGATTCTGGTTGGGAATGGGTGTGGATATCAATTTACCGTCGAAGGCCCGGGGCCAGTCATTGGAGGAGGTCTGGTGGCCCAAGGACCTCAGGTTCGTTTGGCCTTACATACCCTGAAGAACAATAGTTTTGAACCGAACTTGGAGTTCAAGTATACCCGCTACCTTCGCCAGGCTCTGCAATCAGTGGGCAGTGCGGTCATTGTTGATGAGGATCTTTCTGCTGATTTTATTTTAGATGGGGTCATTGCTTCCGTGGAGCTTCCTTCTGTGGCGTTTTCCCAAACCCAAACCCAGGAAAGTCGAGTAACGGTTCATCTTTCTGTGAATGTTAGGCATCGGAAAACAGGAAAAGTTCGGTGGTCGCAATCAAATACCAAGTCTGCTGAATTTTTTGTGGGAGCCTCGTCTAGCGGGAGTGCGAGCGGGTTACAATTTAACCGAGTGTTACAAGATCGGGCACTGGAACAAGCAGGACAAGGAGTAGCGGAAGATTTGGCTGATCAGTTTTTATCCGCCCGTGATCAAGGTCAGTTTAGCGTGGAAACCAGCAAACCTTCTCCCCCTATTAGTTCAGGGCCCAATTCGGATCTCCCTCTTTCCCCAATGCAGGATACCAACCCGTTCCCTTCATCTACGGGATCAACCCAATAGCTGATTTTTCTTAGCTGTGTTTGTGTTGAAAGTGATCGTTCCATGAAGATTCAAGAATTGCCAAGGCAACTGAAGGAGCAAGGTCCGGCTCCTCTCTATTTGATTCTTGGAGAGGAAGCCTATTTTCGTGACCAGGCATTTGCGATGCTGCAAAAGTCGGAATTAGAAGGAGATGGTCAGGGAAAAGTAGGAGAGGAAACTTCTGAAGGAGTCTTTGATACGTTCCATTCCGATGTTGTATATGGAGATGAAACCAATGCCTCGGAGATTCTTGGGTTAGCGGAAGAAGTGGCGTTTTTTTCTTCTCGGCGACGCTTGTTTGTGAAATGGGCGGAAAAATTGTCAGCCAAAGATGGCGAGGTACTGATACCGTATTTTCAGGAACCCAATGAGGCCACCACCTTGGTTTTTATCGGAGCCAAATTAGATGGGCGAACCAAATGGGTTCAAGCCTTAAAAAAACTGGCAATCGTATTGGATTGTGCCCCATTGGTAGAGAACCAACGTGCCGGATGGATAACGCAGCAGACACGTCATTTAGGATTTCAACTAGAACCAGCTGCTTTAGAAATGTTGAAGGATCAGGCCAATGAAGGCCTTTATGCGGTTATGGGAGAGCTGGAAAAGTTAGCAGCCTATTTACCAGAAGGGCAACAGGTGCAGGTTCAGGATGTGGAACTCGTGCGTGGAAAACCTCCAGGGATTTCCGTCTTTGATTGGTCCGAAGCCGTCTCCCTGGGAGATCATGGTCGGGCATTAGATATTGTGGCCAAAAATTTGGAAACTGGTGAAGCGCCTCTGAGAATGTTAGGTGCGTTTTTATGGCAAATGCGTCGCATCTGGAAGGCCCGGGCGCTGTTGCTGGAAGGCAAGGAACAAGGGCAAGCGGCTCGACAAGTTGGCGTTCCTCCATTTCGGGCGCGTGAATTCATGCAACAAGTGCGGCAATGGCAGGAGCCGCATTTTCGTCAGGCCTGGGCTGGATTTGCCCGTGCAGACTCAGCCCTGAAAGGTGGAAGAGCCTCACACCCGAAACTGATCTTAGATGATTTGGTAATACAATTATGTCAGGGTAAGCAGCGGCAAGCGGTTCGATAGAGTAGGCAGAGATTGCCCAAAAAAGACCCGAATGAATAGCAAGGCGATTCGAAGTCGATTAGGTTAGGCAGCGTTTACTCGATTGGTGAGTCGAGAAATCCAACGGGAAGCAGTATTTCTGTGAAGAGTCCCTTTTGTGGCGGCTTTGTGGAGCTCGGAGGTGGCTGCTTGTAATGAAGTCTTAGCACCATCAACATTTTTCTCTTGAACGGCGACATCCACTTTCTTCATGAAGGTTTTGACTCGGCGTAAAATGGATCGATTACGTTCTTGTCGTTTTAATGTTTGCCGAGCGGCTTTAATTGCGGATTGATGTCGATTAGCCATGAAACCCTCCAAAAAGATTAAGAGTACTATTTACCACAGGTTTTCAATTTTGGTCAACTAAAATGGAAACCTCTTCTTGGTTTCATCGAACTGGTTTTGCCGGATTTTCCCTTGTGCTGAGAAGGGGAATATCTTGGAGGTATACTGAAAATCGGTGTTCCACGTGCTTGCAGGCACTCCAGCCCTCTGATAAGATTTGTTCCCTTCAAGTAGATCATACGGCTTAGTGGTGGGTGTAGCTCAGTTGGTTAGAGCGCTGGTTTGTGGAGCCGGAGGTCGCGGGTTCGATCCCCGTCACTCACCCCACTTTTTGTAACCACATCAGAATTTTTTGTCTTCTTCAAACAATTTTCTGGGTATCTTCAGTTTTGTCATCGGAAGCGTAGGACTTGGTGTAGGTGGAGTGGTCCCTGAAGATGGAAGCCTTGGGCCTGTTTGGTCATCCCGAAGGAGTTGATCGGAAAACGATCCCAATTGGTGTGCTCGGTTAATCAGTTGGTCTAACTTTTTCACTGCTAAAGACAGACGTTTGAAGGGATCTTTCTTGACGGTGTTTGTCGGGGTTGATGCGGAAGTAGGGAGTGTTGTCTTCATGAGCCACCTTTCGAATGTACTGTATTGTATCCAATATCGCAGAAAAGATCATTGAATTGTTTCTGCTAATTGTGCGACATTCCTGTTCGTTTTTGCGCAAAATGAAGTCATGAGTTTTCAATCGGTGTGTAACCAATCCTTTGGACAAAATTTGTAGCTGGGCATATTAGTCCACAAATGTACGCGTAGAAAAATGGAAAGTACGATGACGGTATTACAAAAGAAACACTATATGTTTTGGGTGGCAAGTCTGGTTTTATCTTTTTTTGTTGGAGGAATGGCCTGGGGAGAGGATCTCAATGCTCGTAATAGGGTGACGAAGGGCACATTAGAGTACGGTTTGTTAGGAGGTTTTTGGAAAGGGAGTAATGTTTTTGAGAATGCCCCCTCGTCCAATCGCCGCGCCATCTATATCTTGCCGCAGTTGGGGCAAGTGTTAACGGATGAAATTGGCAGTGGGGTCGTAGCGGGAAATGTAGAGCTGCTTCTTGAGCCAATGGCTGCACATTATTATGAACCCTTTAGTGCTTCTGCTTTTGGTGGGTCCTTGGTGCTGAAATATAATTTTTTGTCGTTTGGACGATGGATGCCGTTTTGGGATGGTGGGGCAGGGATGCTGTGGACAGATCTTGCGCCACGGATTCCTGAGCAAAGCACGCAATTCAACTTTATTCTGCAAACTGGCCCAGGAGTGTCGTTTTTCGTGAGCGAAAATCTAGCTATTACGGCCGGTTTTCGATTTCATCATATTTCCAATTCTGGAATCGGGGATCGTAATATTGGGCTCAATGCGTGGTTGTTTAATCTTGGGTTCTCTTTCTTTTCCCCTTAAGGTTTCATTCCACAAGATTCCTGAGACGTTGAATGTTCTCAATATATCTGATTCTTCAAAAGGCCCTTCTTTCTCTCACCCCCAAATAGATTATTCTCCTCCTCTCAATTAAATTCTGTAGTTAAAAATTGTGGTGGTAAGGTCGTTGGATGAATCCGATGGTTCTGCCTCATCTTCATGTAAACTTAAAGAAAATCTAAGAAAATTTTACTTAGAGTTTTGTTGTAGGGCGGAAGCTTTTCCAGAGATCGAGACGGTGTCGGTGATATGGAGCGAGGGAGTGGCAGAGGCTTGGGTCTTATTTTGAGGGACGACTGAACTTTTGATCAGGGGGAGGGTCAGTTGTGCAATGGCGTTGGCGGCGGTGAGGGCGGCGATTTGGCTCATAGTTCTGATCCTTTCGTGATTCTCTTCAAGGAATTCAGATCTTATCGACCATTTTGGGGGTATCCTTGACGATAGCCAGGTATTGGTCCGTTGCTGGAGGTCCGGCTATTATTTTCGAGCTGCTAGGGCGTATTCTTCGCTGAATTTTGAGGAGTCGGGAAATTGATTCCTGTCATCAAAGGATTATAAGACTCCGATGGCGTTGAGGAGGACGATGAAGACGGCTACAGGGGCGATGTAGCGCACAAGGATTTGCCATGTTTTGTAGAGCAGTGGGTTGGATATGTGCAGCTCAGCTTTGGTGTTGTCGGTGGTCATAAGCCAACCTGCAAAGAGGGCCATGAGAATGCCGCCTAATGGGAGCATGAGATTCGAAGTGATGAAATCTAGCAGGTCAAAAAATGTGAGGCCAAAAAATTTGAGGTCAGCCCATAGATTAAACGACCAAACTGTTCCTAGCCCCAGCAACCATGTCGCTACGCCAGAATACAGCGCAGCTTTTATGCGGGACATGTCAAAGGTTTCAATGAGCCAGGTGACTAATGGTTCGATGAGCGAAATTGATGAGGTCCATGCAGCGACCAGTAAGAGAATGAAAAAGAGCGAACCAAAGACGATTCCTCCTGTCATATTGCCAAAGGCGACGGGCAAGGTTTGAAAGATCAGCCCTGGGCCGGAGCCGGGTTCCAGATTATTGGCAAACACGATGGGGAAAATGGCCATGCCGGCTAAGAGCGCGACTCCGGTATCGGCAATGGCAATCATGATGGATGTACTGGCAATAGAGGTGTCTTTCGGCACATATGAGCCATAAATCATGATTGTGCCCATGCCTAGGCTGAGGCTAAAAAACGCCTGCCCCATTGCGGCCAGCATGCTGGATCCTGTGAGTTTGCTGAAATCAGGGGTGAAGAGAAATTCTAAGCCTTTGCCAAAATAGCCAGTGGTCATGCTATAGCCCACCATCAGCAGCAACAGAAAAAAGAGTGTGGGCATGAGATACTGGACGGCTTTTTCCAATCCGCCTTGGACGCCCCCTGCGACGATGGCCATGGTGATGACCATAAATACCGTATGCCAGAAAAATAAACTGGAGGCGCTGCCCACAAAGGTGTTGAAGGTGGACGCGGCCAAATCCCCGGTGGCTCCGGTAAAGGTCCCAGTCACAGATTTCACGATATAGGCGAGGGTCCACCCACCAATCACGCTGTAGTAGGACAGAATTAACATTCCTGCGAGGGTGCCTGCCCAGCCGATGATCTGCCACCATTGCCCGGCGTTGTTTTCTGTAGCTAAGGCTTTCATCGTGCGAATTGGTGTGGCACGACCGCGCCGGCCCAATAAAATTTCTGACATCATCAGGGGGATGCCAAGGGCAGCGACACAGATGATGTATATCAAGACAAAGGCGCTGCCGCCGTTTTGGCCGGTGAGATAGGGGAACTTCCAAATATTGCCGAGACCGACAGCTGCGCCTGTGGCAGCCAGGATAAAGGTCCAGCGGGAGGACCATTGGCCATGGATGGATTGACGATCAGGAATGTTCATGGGTGTGGAGAATTTTCCGTAGGGGCTTGGAGAGTGTAGTCAAGGCGCTGCCTCGTTTCAAGGGTTTTTGATCATGCCATCGGTTTCTATGAAATTGAACTTGAGATGTATGGCTGCCTCTGTCTATAGTGACACGCTCCTTTTCTCTCTAATTATAGGGAAGACCTGTTTATGAGTGATGAACGACGAGATCGAAAAGTGATTGCCTTGGCCCCGATGCCTCCCGAAAAATCTGCCTATGCGTTGGCACGGTATAGCCGGTCACCTGATTCCATCGAAGAGAGTTTGCAGTGGGTGCATGCCCATTCGTCTGAAAAGTTTTGGGAACAATTCTATTTTGCCTATGGGCATGGGTCGATTGCGGATCTTGGCCATGTCACGATTTGTTTCGAAAATATTTCCGAATTGGCAGCCATTCGTTTGGAAGATGAGTCTCTATGGGACGGTCAGGCCAAATCCAGTCGATATCAAAACTTTGCGGCAGCTGGGTGCTATGTGCCCAGTGAAATTACGAATAGCGAAACTGAAGGTGTTTACCGTGGCATTTTAGGGAGTCTTTATAATATTTACCGGTTACTGAAGGGCCCGATTACTAAGCATTTGACGAAGCGTTATCCTCGTCCTGAAAACATGAAGTCTGGCGATTATGAACGGACGATTGGGGCGCGGACGTATGATGTGATTCGTTATTTGCTACCCTTGGCAGCCAAGACGAACGTGGGGCAAGTGGTGAGTATTCGTACTCTGGAAAAACAAATGACGCGTTTGCTTTCTGCACAATTACCAGAATTACTTGGCATTGGTGAAGACCTGAAGGATGCCTGTGCAAAAGCCCCGTCAAGTACGTGGGCAGATTTGCAGGAAGAATCGTCGAAAAACCTTGAAGCCATGGCTCCAACCTTGGCGCGCTATGCCGCTCCAAATGATTATCAAAGTACGGTGTATCGAGATGTTCATCGGCACGTCAAAAGCTTGTTGAAGCAATCGGGGCTTGATGACCCTCAATCCTGGAAGGGGACTACTCAATCGGTAGATTTAATCGATCCTCATTCCCCATTAGATGAACTGGTGACGACTCTTGTTTACCGCGTGAGCCAGGCCCCTTATCGATTACTTCTAGATTGGGTGAAAGGGTGGTCTGAGCAAGAGAAACAGGCTGTTGTTGATGCTGCAATGAAAAGCCGAGGGCCGCATGATGATCTGGCGAAGGAATTCCGTTCAGGTTACGCCTTTATTTTTGATGTGTTAATGGATATAGGCGGATGGCGGGATATGCATCGACATCGTCGGTGCCAACAAATACAGCAAAATTTTACAACTGTGCATGGCTATGATGTACCACCGATTTTGGCCGAAGCCGGGGTTGAAAAAGAATATCGACTGGCTATGGATGCGGTTCAGCAGGATATCGACCGGTTGCGTTTGGATAATCAAGAGGCGGCTTTGTACGCCATTCCCTTTGGGTTCCGGGTCAGATGTTTGTTTAAAATGGATTTTGCCGAGGTAGAATATATTTCAAAATTGCGTTCCGGTGTCAAAGGACATTGGTCATATCGCACAGTCGCGTGGGAAATGAAAGAGCAAATGCTCAAGCGGCATCCTTATTTAGGGAGCTTGATTCAGGCGATTTCGCCGGATGTGGAAGATTCTTTGACTCGATGATTCTCTAGTACAAGATCGGAATTTCAATGTGACAACCAGTTATCAGTCAAGTATTGATCCAAATATTGCGGCCGGGCAATGGGACGCAGTGTATGATGCGGCGTCTCGTTGGTCTGAGCAAGTTGATTGTGGCCCTTTGCCATTTTTTGCATTGAATGTTGTCTGTTTGTTGCGTGGGGAATTTGCGCAAGCCTGGAGAGTGTATCCTCAGGCTCTTGGGGAGGAAGCGCAAGTTGAGATCGTTCGGGAATGGGTTGGATCTCTCAAAGACCAATATGCGGATTCACCTCATTTCACCTTGGTGGAAGGAATTTTTCATACTCAAGCTGGTTTGCTTGATGATGCGTTCGACTGTTTTGAACGGGTTGTGGAGATGGCACCTGCTTCTCCTTATCCGCATTTTTTTCTTGCTCAAATTCATCAACGCCAAGGCCGGATGGACCAAACGGTGAAAGGGTTTCGTGAGGCGATTAAGCGAGATTCTTCCTATGTCGCGGCTCGACTCAAGCTTGGGGTGGTTTATCAAGAACAGGGGCATTTGGAAATGGCCATTCCCCAGTATCGGGAAGTCTTGAAGCTTCGCCCTGAAGAGGCGGTGGGTCATACCAACTTAGCCTGCGCGCTTGCAGAGCAGGGGAAGTTGGACCCGGCGATTGAGGAATATAAGAAAGCCTTAAAAGTGAATCCCGATGATGCAGAGGTTCACTTTGCCTTAGGTGGGCTCTATGAAAATAAAGGCCGGGTGGATTTAGCCAAACGGCAATATGAAGAAGCGCTGCGGTTAGACCCAAATTTTGCTCCGGCGGCAACGGCCATCGGTTGGTTTCTGTATGATAAAGGGCAAAATGATTTTGCGATGGATTTTTTTAGTAAAGCCTTAGTCGCTAACCCGAATGATGCGCAGGCTACATTTGGGGTAGGGCGTATTTACGAGGAAAAGCGGATGCCAGAATTGGCAGTGGAACATTATCAAAAGGCCTTATCTTTAGAAAAAGATCCCGGCCGTAAAATGCGAATCATCAATTTTATGGACAAAATTTTTGGATGAGAGATGGTTTAGTCTTTACGGAGGGTTTGTTGAATGGCTGCCATTTGTGAGTTGAGATCTCCAGTGTTTTTCACTTCTTGGTGAATCTGTTCTTGTAAATAGGAAGAATAGCCGACTTTCTCTACAAAGAGGCGGAAAAACCCATCAGCGGAAAGGGCGGTTTTCGTTCGGAGTTCATCAAGAATGTCATCGCTGATTGGGATGAGTGTGCTGCCTATATGTAGAATCCCTTTGTAGTAACTATTGGGCCCGCGTAGTTCAAGCCTAATGCCGGGTTTCGCCTTTACGGTTTTATCTGTCGGAGTCTCTGGAGTTTCGGAACTGCTTGAATTTTCAGGTAAGTTTTCCATAAACGAGGGCAATTGTAGGTCATCAGGAATTGGTCTGACAAGGACCGGCATTTTTCTTGACTGCCTGGTGACCCTATGCTAGCGTAACGACCTTTTCGGCGCGGTGTCTCTTGTTTTTCCTGCCTCCTGCGTCCTTATTTTTAGATGATGGAGATAACAAACGATCATGCCACGAGTGTATAACTTTAGTGCTGGGCCAGCAATGTTGCCCGAAGCCGTTTTGCGGCAGGCTCAAGAAGAATTTTTAGACTGGCATGGTGCTGGTGCTTCTATCATGGAAATGAGCCATCGTGGCAAGGAGTTTGTCTCGGTTGCAGCGGCTGCAGAGCAGGATGTTCGTGATCTTTTGGGTGTGCCGAACAATTATAAAGTTCTATTTCTTCAGGGAGGCGCTTCCACGCAATTTGCGACGATTCCCATGAATTTGCTGAGGGGCAAAACGACAGCTGATTATATTTTGACTGGAGCTTGGGGCAAAAAGGCTATTAGCGATGCCAAAAAGTATTGTACGGTCAATCTTGCGGCTTCGTCAGAGAGTACTAAATTTACAAGCATTCCTTCATTCGATAGCTGGTCGCTCCAAAAAGATGCAGCCTATGTTCATTATACGCCCAATGAGACTATTGGTGGTGTTGAATTTCATTGGGTACCTGAAACGGGTAATGTGCCTTTAGTTGCTGATTTTTCCTCAACGATCTTATCTCGTCCCATTGAAGTGAGTCGATATGGACTGATTTACGCTGGAGCCCAAAAAAATATTGGACCAGCCGGTGTAACTCTCGTCATTGTTCGAGATGATCTCATAGGCGACGTGTTGTCTACGACCCCCAGTGTTTTCGATTACGCTAAACAGGCTGAAGCGGATTCTATGTTAAATACTCCTCCAACCTATGCCATTTATTTGGCTGGTTTGGTATTTAAATGGGTTAAGTCGCAAGGCGGGCTAGGGGCGATGGGTGCTACGAATGAACGCAAGGCCAACAAATTGTATGCAGCGATCGATGGGTCCACTTTCTATCGTAACCCGGTTGAACCAACGGCACGCTCATGGATGAATGTTCCATTTATTCTTGCAAAACCTGAACTTGATAAAGAATTTTTATCTGGGGCTATCTCTGCTGGGCTTACAACCTTGGATGGGCACCGTTCCGTTGGCGGAATGCGCGCCAGCATTTATAACGCGATGCCCGAAGCCGGTGTGGATGCCTTGATTTCCTATATGGAAGATTTTGAAAAACGCAAAGCCTAAATTGGGGGCCGCTTGGTTCTTATTGCAACGGAGTGATTTATGAATATTTTAGTCAGTGACAACCTTTCTCCAAAGGGAGTTGAAGTGTTAGAGCGGGCAGGGTTTTCTGTTGCCGTGAAGACCAAGTTATCCAAAGAGGAATTATTGCAGGAAATTGCCAATTATGAAGCCTTAATTGTTCGTTCGGCCACCAAGGTCACCAAGGAAGTGATTGAAGCAGGTGGTCGTCTTCGGATTGTCGGGCGAGCTGGAACCGGTTTGGACAATGTTGATACGGAAGCTGCGACTCGGCGGGGTATCGTTGTCATGAATACCCCAGGTGGGAATACGATCACCACGGCTGAACATACGATGTCGATGATTGCGGCGATGAGTCGGAAAATTCCTCAAGCTACCAAATCTATGAAGGACGGCAAGTGGGAAAAAAGCAAATTCATGGGCAGCGAATTATATAACAAGACTTTGGGGTTGGTTGGGTTAGGACAAATTGGCTCTTATGTCACGAAGTTAGCTCAGGGATGGTCGATGAATGTCATTGGGTACGATCCCTACTTGGCGGTTGACCGAGCAAAGCAGATGGGCATTGAGGTTGTTGAGCTTGATGAATTGTTTCATCGTGCGGATGTCATCTCCGTCCATACTCCGTTGACGAATGAGACTCGAGGTATTATCAATTCTGAGACAATGGCTAAGATGAAAGATGGTGTGATGATTGTCAATTGTGCTCGTGGTGGCATCATCAATGAGATGGATTTAGTTGAGGCATTGAAATCTGGGAATGTTGCTGCAGCCGCGTTTGATGTGTTTGAAAAAGAACCAGTAGATCCCCAGCATCCCCTTCTAACCTTAGATAACTTTACTTGCACTCCTCATATTGGTGCCTCCACCGAAGAAGCTCAAGAAAATGTGGCTATAGGGATTGCCGAACAATTTGTGGATTATTTTAAACGAGGTATTGCCCGTGGGGCGGTTAATGTGCCTTCAGTGGCCCCAGAGGTGTTACCTCAGTTGCAACCCTATCTCACGTTAGCTGAGCGGATGGGCCGGTTTCAGGCTCAAATATTGGATGGAGGATTGAAATCTGTCACGGTGGAATACGTGGGAGAGGTCTCTCATCTTTCGGTTGCTCCCATTACGGTGGCAGTTTTAAAGGGGTTGCTCTCCCCAATTTTAGAAGACGTGATTAATTTCGTGAACGCCCCAATAGTTGCAAAAGAACGTGGAATTGAAGTGAAGGAAGTCAAAAGCAGTGATGCCGGTGATTTTACGAGTTTAATTCGGCTCAAAGTTGAGGCTGGGTCACAAACCTATTCTTTGGCAGGCACACTCTTTCACCGACAAGAACCTCGCATTGTCGAAATAAATCAATTTCAGGTGGAAGTTGTATCCGAAGGACAAATGATCTTAATTGATAATGTGGATCGTCCTGGTGTCATTGGCATGGTCGGGCAAATTTTGGGTAAACATGAAGTAAATATTGCTCGGATGCAATGCTCGCGGGTTGAGCGAGGAGAATCTGCACTTTTGATTATTGGGTTGGATAGCCCATTGTCTTCTTCTGTTTTAGACCTTCTCAAGCAGGAGAAAGATATTCTATCGGTTCGCATGGTCGATCTTGGCTAGCTGGACCAGTCTTCTCCACTAACTACCCATGGCCTGATGGCTTCAGTTGGTAGGCTCTCTAACATCGTTTCTATGAAACCGCTCCGTTCTCTTATTCCCATTGGTACCGCAACCCTATTACCTGATACGGCTCAACATGTCCGTAAGCTAGAGGATCAATTACTAGCCTATTTGGCGAGATGGGGCTACCAAGAAATTATTCTTCCTACCTTTGAATATTTTGATATTCTTTCAGTTGGTCTTTCCCAGGACATTCTAGACAAATGCTATAAATTTGCCGATCGAACATCTGGACGTATGCTCGTCTTGCGTCCTGATGCGACTGCCCAGATAGCTCGGATGGTAGCGATGGGTTTAGGTGGCGAGTCTCTTCCACTTCGATTGTCTTATCGAACAACTGTGTTTCGGTATGAGTTGGAGCATCGAGGTCGTGATCGGGAGGTTTTTCAAGTTGGTATAGAATTACTGGGCAATGACACCTATCGCGGTGATTCCGAGATCGTGACCATGCTGGCCGGGCTATTGGAAGCTATTGGTCTATCCGAATGGAAAATTTCGTTAGGTCATGTGGGGTTTTTTAAGGCTTTGTTATCTCGTTCAGGGCTATCTTCTGCTGGGAGAAAACAGGCTGAGATGGCCGCTTCCCATAAAGATTTGCCCAAGTTAGAACGCATCCTCTCCTCCGAGCGTCTCCCACGAAAGGTCATACGAAACATCCTTCAAGTTCCTGAACGCTGTGGGCAACAAGACGTATTGGAATGGGGAAAAGGGATTGCTGGGAAAGATCCACAATTACTAAAGCCTTTACATCGTTTAGAACAGGTATTTCAGCAGCTAGAGCATACTGGAATTCAACAACACATATTGTTGGATTTGGGAGAGTTTCGGGGATTTGATTATTACGATGGGGTGGTTTTTGATGTCTTTACTTCTTCGGTAGGCTGTGAAATTGGAGGTGGAGGTCGTTACAATCATCTTGTTGGCCGGTTTGGGCGAGATTTATCAGCAATAGGATTTGGGTTGGATTTAGATCGACTTTTTTCAGCGTTAGAGCGTTCTGGTCAGTTAGGAAGCAATGGGTTTTCACCGGTTTTATTGTTGGCTTCTGGGAAACAAGCTAATAAAACTTTTGCCATCGCTCAGTCCTTGCGTGTTGCAGGGGTCAGTGTGATTGAAGAGACGATGAACAGTCCGCAGAAACCTTCTTTGACTTGGGCCGTGAGTGAAGCTCGACGTCGAGGAATTTCACGCCTTCTCTTGTATGAAGGCAAGAAAGATTCATTAGAATCCGTCCTCTTATTTGAATGCTTGGAGCCTTCAAGGAAACCGAAGCAGTCTCGAGTGGCAATTCAGGAATTACCACAACAGTTACGAGCGAAAATTTATGGCGATTTCTGAAATAACGGGGATTCGAGTTCCTCCCCAAAATTTAGAGGCTGAGCAATCAGTGCTCGGGGCAATTTTGTTGGATAATGCTGCCCTCAATCGCTCCTTGGAAATTGTGTCGGAGGAAGATTTTTATCGAACTGCTCATCAGTTGGTCTATCGTAGCATGGTCGCGTTATCTGAACGAAACCAGGCTGTTGATCAGATTACCTTGACCGAATTTCTGCGAGGCACAGGCGAATTAGAGCAAATAGGGGGAGCATCGTATATTGCCGAGCTGGTGCAAATGGTGCCCAGCGCCGCCAATATTCGCTATCACTGTCAAATTGTTCGAGACAAATCATTGCTTCGGGGCTTGGTTCGAACAGCCACTGATGTTGTCATGAAGGGGTATGAAGGGACGACCCAAACGGATGAACTGCTTGAGTTTGCTGAGCGTGAGATTTTTCGGTTGGCACAAGGACATTTAGGCGGAACTTTTGCCCCTGTCAGTAGTATCATTCGAGACAGTGTAGAAATCGTTGATCAGCTTTACAGTCGGCAAGAAAAAATAACCGGGGTGCCCACCGGGTATACAGAATTAGATAATTTACTTGCCGGACTCCAAGCATCAGATTTAATTATCGTGGCGGGCAGGCCGAGTATGGGGAAGACGAGTTTGGCGTTGGGCATGGCTGAACAAGCTGCCCTGAAAGGGAATGCCGTTGTTGGAATATTCAGTTTAGAAATGTCTCGAGCTCAATTGGTTTTACGCATGCTTAGCTCGCAAGCTCATCTCGATTCTCATGCGGTCCGGACTGGACAATTAAAAACGCCTGATTGGGTTGCTTTGACAGATGCTGCTGGTAAACTTGAACAGGCTAAAATCTTTATCGATGATTCGGGAAACCTGAGCGTTCAACAAATGCGTGGAAAGGCTCGGCGCCTGAAATCCGAGCATGGACTGGATCTTCTTATTATTGATTATTTGCAATTGATGGATGGAAAGAGTTCTTCTGAATCTCGCCAACAGGAAATTTCTGATATTTCCCGAGCCTTAAAAGCGCTTGCGAAAGAATTAGATATTCCAGTTGTGGCACTTTCCCAGTTAAGCCGTGCGGTGGAAAACCGGACGGACAAAAGACCCATGCTTTCGGATCTTCGCGAATCGGGGGCAATTGAACAGGATGCGGATGTGGTGATGTTTATTTATCGCGATGAAGTGTATAACCCTGATTCGGATGACAAAGGAATTGCGAATATACTTGTCCGAAAGCACAGAAATGGGCCGATTGGAGAAGTCGATCTGCAGTTTCACGACAGGTATGCCAAATTTAATAATTTAGATAAAAGACAATCTGGTATAGTATAAGAATTGAGATTCACTCTATAGAGACTAAGGTGACGGATTTTTTAATGCGATATCCTTCTTCCATTCCTTTCAGAAAAGTCTTTCCTGTTTGGTTGAGTCGTATTCAAACCTGTCTCTTAAGTGTCTCACTGTTAATTGTCTCCTGCGGGACGGCACCACAACCTGCTTTACAGGCTGGGGTGACGACGTCCAGCATTGAGGAACCTATCCATCCGCAAGCCTATTATCACTTCCTCCGAGGGTCACTTGCAGAATTAAATAATGATGGGCCTAAGGCATTAGAGGCCTACCAGACTGGGTTGGCGTTTGATCAAGATTCGGTTTTTCTGAAATTTCGGATTGCCAAACTGCATTATTCTCTTGCTCATATGACCGCTGCCGTGGAAATGGCTAAGCAAATCCCTTTTGAGCGCATTACGAGTTTAGAAATGTTTTTGGAAATGGCTAGAATTTTTTCTGGCGCTGGAGAACGTGACCAAGCTTTGGAAATTCTTGCTGAGGGAGAGAAGCGATTTTCCTTAGAGCAACGGCTCTACCTTTCCCATGGAAGTTTGCTATTAACCGAAAGAGCGTATGATCAGGCTGAAGAGGTATTTGTTGATCTTGCGAAGAATGTCCCTGGGTCGGCTGAGGCGCATTATTATTTGGGTATTATCGCGGTAGAAAAGAATGCAAAGTTGGAAGCCCTTAGGCATTTTGAACAGGCCATCGAAAAAAAGGCGTCGTTTGAACGTGCCTATATCAAATTGGTGGAACTTCTAGAAGAGGCAGGCGAATCGCCACGAGCCATTGCACGGCTAGAAACATTTTTGAAGGAGGTAAATCCTCACCATCGAGAATTTCGCTTACGTTTGGTCCGTTTATATGTTGCTCAAAAAAACTCGGATCTGGCACTAGGGCATCTCGATTCCTTACTTGAACATAATCCTGGCGATCTGTACGCCCAGGTACGAAAAGCACAAATTTATGGAGAACAGGGGAATTTTTCTGCCGCCATTGGGGAATTGAAGGCCGTATTACGTGACCGTCCGAATGAACTAAGGGTACGGGATTTTCTTGGTTTGTTATATGAAGAAAAAAAAGATTATGAGCGTGCCATTAACACCTATCAGGCGAACATCGAGATTGACCCCACATTCTTCGATAGCGTGTTGCATTTAGGGTTTGTGACCTACCGGTTGAAGCGAAACGATGAGGCACTCGACTATTTGGACCAAGCTGTTAAGCTCAGTCCGAAGCGACCTGAGCCCTATTTGTTGTTGGGATTGACCTATTTTCAGATGAAGGACTATCACAACGCCAAGAGACGGTTGGAGGAAGGTATTCTGCAAGATCCTTCAAATGCCGAACTTCATTTCAATTTAGGCACTGCCTATGACAAGCTGGATCGTTTTGATGAGGTCGTAAAGGAAATGGAGCAAGCCTTAGAATTGAATCCGGAGCATGCTGATGCCTTGAATTATTTAGGCTATAGTTACGCTGACCGTGGAATCAATGTAGAGGAGGCCGTCGTGTTAACCGAACGAGCCGTGGCGATTAAGCCGCATAACGGGTACTACGTGGATAGTTTAGCCTGGGCCTTGTTTAAAGTTGGGCGAATTGATGAAGCGTTGGAAATGATGCACCGTGCTGTGGCATTGGTTGCCGATGATCCAGTGATTTACGAACATCTTGGTGAAATCTTCTTACTCCGAGACGAACATGAAAAAGCGCGGGAGGCATGGGTACATTCCCTGCAATTGGATTCCACCAATGACCTCCTGAAACAACGATTCCGAGATACTGGGTTTGGAGAGCCTGTCCCAACTCTTTCTCAGCAATCCACCTTCACTCCGTAGAGCCAACCCCTTCGTTCTATTGCTGTCAGGGCAGAAAATTCTTTTGTCAAATTGGTTTTGGGGGATTTTAACTAAATCATCATTTAACAGCCTGGAGGGTGTTCCTTAAGATTTATCTATTTTCTGGCGATGAAGAAGAGGCACGGATTTTCTGCCAGGGGTCTTTTATTTTGTTGTGGTATTGGTAAAATATAATTAATTGAGGTTTGCGAGCGTTATCAACCGTTTTTGGACTTTAACGAACAGAATAAAAGACCAACATGAATTGTTCTCTGGCCACCTCACAATCCCAGAAGTAAGATTACTGAATAGTGGATTAAGGCTTACAATTTTATAAGGGAAGGGGACCCTTCCTTGGAGGTCAGCATATGAACCGTCGATATAGATTTCACAATCAAAAAGGGTTCAGTTTGACTGAACTTATGATTGTGGTGGCCATTATTGGTATCTTGGCCACGATCGCGATTCCTAATTTTTTGCGGTATCAGGCTCGAGCGAAACAAACTGAGGCGAAAAGTAATTTGGTTGCCATTCACACATCAGAAATTTCCTATTTTGCTGAAAATAATGGATTTATTGATGATTTTAACGCCATTGGTTTTGGTGTGAGTGGGTCCTCTCAACGATACTACTATGAACTGGGAAATGCTAACTTGGGGACTTTGCCGTCTGGCTGTACGGCTTCAACATTGGATGTTGTCAGCGCATCCGGATTTACAGCTGTGGCGATTGGCAACATTGATGGCGATGCCACCTGTGATGTCTGGACAATTGACGATCAGAAGGTGTTAACAAACGTCGTAAATGATGTGTCGTCCTAAGGTTGGTGGGGATGGTGGGAGATTCAAGAAATGCATTAAATTTTTTTTGGGTTATTTTGCAAGTAGAAAAATAATGAAAAGTTAGGCCTCAAGAGGAGGAAATTAAGTGGATATTCGGGAGAAAATCAAAAATCATTCAGCAATAATTGGTGTTGTTGGATTGGGTTACGTGGGATTACCTTTGGCAGTTCTGCAAGCCAAGACAGGATTTCATGTTTTGGGGATTGATGAGGTGTCTGCCAAAGTAGAAATGGTCAACCAAGCTAACAATTATATTTTGGATGTGGATGACGAAGAATTGCGACAGGTTGTTGATCAAAAGCGTTTGGAAGCTACCACCGACTTTTCCGTATTGCAACAATGCGATATTGTCCTGATCTGTGTCCCAACCCCGCTTACTCGGAATAAAGAACCGGATATTTCAGCTATTGTGAAAGTGCTGGGACATCTTGCTCAATATGCTCATCCCAATATGTTGGTCGTCTTAGAAAGTACCACGTATCCTGGAACGACAGAGGAAGTTATATTGCCTGCCCTGACGGCAAAGGGTTTTACCGCGGGCCAAGATCTGTTTGTGGCTTTTTCGCCAGAACGAGTTGATCCGGGAAATGCAGATTTTAAAACCCACAATACTTTCAAGCTGGTTGGTGGGGTGACAGAAGGATGTCAGGAAGTTTCAAAATTATTTTATGAACAATCTATTGTCAAAGTGTTTCCGCTCAGTTCTCCGCGAGTGGCGGAAATGGCCAAAGTGTTTGAGAATGTCTTTCGATCGGTCAATATTGCGTTGGTGAATGAATTAACCATGCTGTGTGAGCGGATGGATATCAATGTGTATGAGGTGATCGATGCGGCTGCAACAAAGAATTTTGGTTTTATGCCTTTTTATCCTGGCCCAGGCGTAGGTGGGCATTGCATTCCATTAGATCCGTATTATTTGGCCTGGAAATCTAAGGAATATGATGTACACACCCGATTTATCGAACTGGCTGGTGAAATTAATGAAAACATGCCATATTTTGTAGTGAACAAGTTGCAACGAGTGTTGAACAATCTAGGAAAATGTTTACAAGGTTCCACAATTGTGGTTCTTGGTGTGACGTACAAGGCAGATATTGAAGATCCACGTGAATCTCCGGCAACAAAAGTCATGGAATTGCTACAAAAACTAGGAGCGAATTTGCAATACGTCGATCCCTATACGCCATCTTTGATGATTGGGGATCAACAATATAAAGCCCATGTTGTGACGAAGGAATTACTAGAGAAAGGTGCATGTGCGCTAATTTTGACGGCTCATTCTGCTTTTGATTATCAAATGATTGTTGACAATGCGCCTATTGTATTTGATACCAGAAACGGGACCCGTCAGGTGCAACAGCATCGAGAGAAAATTGTGTTACTTTCGACATAGGTCGTGGCCTGTGTTATAAGGGTATGTGCGTAGAAGCCATTCCTTGACAGGTTTCATCCCATTAGGTATAAATCCCAGTTCAGGCTGGGATTTTTTATTCTCCATTGCAGTTACTGTTCTTGTAGTCATCCCCCCATTTTTCAATACTCGGTCTTCGTGAAGGGTTAACGGTTCGAGAATATGAGATTGCTCAAGCGGTTCATTGTGCGGGTCACAGGAAATCTTTTTGAAGCGGTGATACCGAAGCTGCGAAAGCAGCCTGATGCAAAGTCTCAACCTTCCTTAAAACTCGTTTCTCATAATCTTCATCCCGTCGCATCACCCGAAACTATTTCTCAGCGGAGTGCACATCTTGGCCATATGGAGGCCTTGGAATCAGCTCTTCAAAAAGGGGAGTTATGGTTGTTAGGCAGCCAGAATAGCGAACAGGGATTCTGGGTTGAGGAATTAGAGGCGGATACAACATTGACTTCAGAATATGTCATGCTCCGTCGGTTTTTGGATTCAGTGGACCCTGCTAGAGAACGAAAGGCGGCCTGTTATCTCCTTCAAACACAACTAGAGGATGGGGGATGGCCAATCTTTTCTGGTGGTCCAGCTGATATCAGCGCCACGGTGAAAGCCTATTTTGCATTGAAATTAGCCGGAGTGTCATCTGACGAACCGGTCATGCAACGAGCCAAGGACCTTATTTTACAAAAAGGCGGAGTGGCTCAAGCCAATGTCTTTACGAAAATTACCCTAGCCTTATTTGGTCAATATGATTGGCGGGGGATTCCCTGTATGCCCCCGGAGATTTTCCTTGCCCCACAGTGGTTCTATTTTAATCTGTATGCCGTGTCTTATTGGTCTCGTGCGGTCATTATTCCCCTTTTAATCATTTTCGCACATCGTCCTCTTTGTTCGGTTTCTCGTGAGGAAGGCATTGAAGAGCTCTTTGTCATACCGTTGGATGAGATAGATTTTTCGGAGGTACCCCCATTACATCGTGATCAGACTTTACTGAGTTGGCGTAATTTCTTCGTGTGGGTGGATAGTCTTCTTCGTCTTTATGAATCATATCCAATTAAATCGCTGAGAAAAAAAGCTTTAAAAGAGGCTGAGCGTTGGATGATTGAGCATATGGATGGGGACGGGGGACTTGGGGCTATTTATCCAGCCATGGCCAATTCTATATTTGCCCTCAGGGCATTAGGATATGCGACGGATCATCCACTTATTCAAAAAGCATTAAGCGAAATTGAGCAACTCGAAATTCATTCCAATTCAACAAATACTTCAGTCCCAAGCATGCTGCATTTACAACCTTGCCATTCGCCTGTTTGGGATACGGCCTTAACCATGAATGCCCTTATTGAAGGCGGGATGGTACTGACTCATCCTGCATTAAAGAAAGCTGATGCTTGGTTGCGATCTTGTCAATCACAAAAGATTGGTGATTGGATTGTGTCTTCTCCAAAGGCTAAACCTGGTGGGTGGGGATTTCAATATGAAAATGATTGGTATCCCGATGTGGATGATACAGCTGCTGTCATAACAGCTATGGCTAAAATTCATCAGGCTGAAACTCCAGATTTTGATGAAATACTTCAACGAGGATTTCAATGGGTATTAGCCATGCAAGGGTCTGATGGAGGTTGGGGTGCCTACGATAAGGATAATAACAAGCTCATTTTCAATAAAATTCCCTTTGCTGACCATCAGGCTCTGTTAGACCCGAGTACTGCCGACTTAACTGGGCGCTGTTTGGAGATGTTAGGAGCCATGGGCTATGACCAGTCACATCAAGCTGTGGGCCCAGCGCTTGATTTTTTACGCCGAGAACAAGAACTCAATGGTAGTTGGTATGGGCGTTGGGGAGTCAATTATATTTATGGGACCTGGTGTGTCCTTTCGGGATTGCGAGCCATTGGAGTAGATATGACAGCTCCCTGGGTTCAAAATGCTGTATCTTGGCTGGAATCTGTCCAGAATTCTGATGGAGGTTGGGGCGAATCATGCGAGTCATATGCGGACATGGAAAAAGCTGGACAGGGGGAGAGTGCAGCCTCACAAACCGCCTGGGCTCTTATGGGATTGTTGCAAGCAGGGGAGTCTGATTCTTTGAGTGTTGTGCGCGGGGTCAATTGGCTTATCCGCCATCAGCGTGAAGATGGCGTGTGGGATGAACCATTCCATACGGGAACTGGATTTCCTCGCGTTTTTTATCTGCGATATCATGGCTATTTCAAGTACTTCCCCATTTGGGCTTTAGGCATGTATCGAAATGTGAAAATAACCGGAGAAGCCAAAGCCGATCATTTGCGTAAAGTGGCCCAGGCTTCCCGTCGGCAGCGAAGAGTAGGGTGAGTGGTGCTACACAGTCTTCCGTTTTCCATCAAGTAACGACGGCAGGAGTCAAATCCTGACCAGAATCGCGATAGTGGCGGCAACAAGAATAGAGTTTCAAGCCGTTGCACGTGCACTTCAATTAGTCCATCCCGTTTCAACATATGGTTGTCGAGCAGTCTCCAGTAATGGACAAGGCCTACATGTTCTCCTTATTCAGTCAGGAATTGGGCCTGAAAAAGCCCAAACAATTGCGTCTCAGATTCTTACGGACTCCTTTTGGGATGTCGTTATCTCTACGGGATTTGCTGGGGATCTCCAGGCAGAATCAATAGGTTCGGTACTTATTGGGCAGGAAGTATTTTTTGACCAATCTCTCGCCTCACCTCTCTCCAAAAATCTACAATTAATCTCGTGTCATCCAGATTGGGTCAAAATAGCTTTGAGCGTGAGTGGGACGAAAGGGGCGCCGGTGCTACGAACAGGAAGATTTGTGAGTGTGGATCGTGTACTTACTCATTCGGTCGACAAAGCAAAGTTACATGAACGAACAGGAGCAGTGGCTGTTGATATGGAGAGTGCCGCTATCGGAGATGTTGCGGAAAAGCATGAAGTCCCCTTTCTGATAATTCGGACGATTTCTGATGGCGCCAAGGATGATTTGCCTGTAGACTTTAATCTATTTTTAAAACCATCTGGATGGTTTTCGGGAATTTTGCACCTTATGTCTACACCGACCTCCTGGAAGGCTCTCTTTATTCTCTACCGGCATTCGAAGTACGCGTCGTTGGAACTGACACGATATTTTGAGAAGTTTTTCTCAACGGTTTCAGAGCTCACAATGTCGTCAATTCCTGAATCGAGGAAGGCTTAGTCAATGAATGTCATTCAAAATCTTGGGGCTCGAGTTATTGCCCAGATTGAAGAAATGGGTGCCATGCTTTTGTTTTTGTTACGGTCGTTTGGATGGTTATTTCGTCCACCATTTCGGTTATATCAAATTACCAAGCAAATGCATTTTGTCGGGTATAAATCAACCTTTGTTGTCATTCTGACTGCGCTTTTTACAGGGATGGTGCTCGCTCTTCAAGGGTATTATTCCTTGAGGAAATTCGGTTCTGAAGGGCTTCTTGGTTCTGCTGTGGCCTTAAGTATGATTCGCGAACTTGGGCCCGTGTTGGCGGCATTAATGGTGACTGCCAGAGCAGGATCTGCCATGACCGCCGAAATCGGAATTATGCGTATAACAGAACAAATTGACGCTTTGGAGACCATGGCCATAAATTCTCTTCAATACTTAATCACCCCCAAAATGGTGGCATCCCTGATTTGTGTTCCACTCTTAGTCGCTCTGTTTGATGTTGTTGGGATTGGGGGAGGCTACGTGGTAGGAGTAAAGTTATTGGGAGTCAGTGGGGGGTCGTACTGGAGTTCCATTGAATCCGCGGTAGAATGGAAGGATGTTTATGGAGGAATGTTAAAGTCCCTTAGTTTTGGGCTCATCATCAGTTGGGTCTGTTGTTATAAAGGGTACTACACAAAAATGAGTTCAGAAGGATTGGGTAAAGCCACGACGGAGTCCGTTGTTTTAGCCTCGGTGCTTATTTTGGTGTGGGATTACTTTTTAACTTCGGTTCTCTTGTAAAGGGTATTTATTTCCTCATGGAGCCATCGATAGTAATTCAGTTAAAAGGCGTTGAAAAAACGCTTGGGGGGCAACCTGTTCTCCGAGGAGTGGATTTAGGCATTCCTAAGGGGGATATTACGACGATTATTGGTCCGAGTGGCGAAGGGAAAAGTGTGTTGTTAAAACACATGATTGGTTTAATGAGGCCAGATCGAGGCCAAGTGTTGGTTGATGGCCAGAATATTACCAATATTCCCGATCAAGCATTAAATGAAATTCGAAAAAAGTTTGCCATGTTATTTCAGTCAGCTGCTCTATTTGATTCCATGAATGTTTTTGAAAATGTCGCATTCCCATTGAGAGAGAAACGCTTAGTTTCCGAGTCCGATATCCACCGATATGTTCCGGAAATGTTGGAGCGGGTTGGGTTAAAGGAAATGGGGCATAAGTTTCCTGCAGAACTGAGTGGTGGGATGAAAAAGCGAGTAGGGTTAGCCCGGGCGTTAGTCATGGGGCCAGAAATTATTTTATTTGATGAACCCACTACCGGTTTAGACCCACTCATGGCCCATGCTATTCATGACCTGATCTTGACGATGCATAAAACGTTTGGCTTTACTGCGATCATGGTTAGCCATGAAATTCCTAAAATTTTTCCGATCTCTGATTGGGTGGCTATGTTAAAGAATGGAAAAGTTCTTGCGATGGAGCGTTCAGCCGAATTTCAACGGCTATCAGACCCCTTAGTTCAGGAATTTATTTCTGTTCCAGGTTCCATGGCTGCCTCATAAAGCGGAAAATATTATATCATAAGATTGTTCTTAGGTAGTTGATCCTTTTTTCGAGGAGTTGTGAATGACCAAACCCTTTCCTTGGCAGGTGATGTTATGACGGATCGTGGAAAATTAGAGTTTGTGGTAGGAGTGTTTGTGCTTGTTGGAATTCTTTGTTTAGGATATCTAGCCATTAAATTGGGGAAATTAGAGCTTGTCGGCGGAGACTATTATGAGCTTACTGCTGACTTTTCGTCGAGTTCTGGATTAAAGAAAGGGGCTTCGGTGGAAATTGCCGGCGTCGCGGTTGGTCGAGTAAAGTCTATTAATCTAAAAGAGGATCAAGCTCAAGTGGTGTTGGCCATAGAACATGGGATTACTGTATACAATGATGCGATTGCGTCTATTAAAACTCGAGGTATTATTGGAGAGAAATTTATGGGGCTTTCTCCCGGTGGGGCTGGTGAACCGCTATCTAAGGGGGGCACAATTATTGATACGGAATCGGGGATAGATCTTGAGCAAGTTATCAGTCAATTTATCCATGGTAATGTGGAATAATACATTTTATTCTTTGCAAGTGGAGGGGTTATGCCAACAATCAGATTTGGGTGGCACAGAATTCTTACAATGACTGGACTAAGGTTGAGTCCGTTACCGCCAATGGGGAATTTTCCTCAATTCTTTCCGATTTTGGCTTGGGTCGTGTTCTCCCTTTTATGCGTGTCGTTGGCATGGGGAGCTGGTGCACCAACCGAAGCTGTGAGGGAGACGATTAACCAGGTCTTTTCCGTCCTTTCAAATGAAGGTTTAAAGGATTCTTCCCGATCTGAGGAGCGTCGGGAGAAATTAGAAGCCATTATTGGACAACGGTTTGATTATGAAGAAATGGCAAAACGTACCCTGGCGGCTAAATGGAAGAAGTTGACGGCCCAACAACAAGAAGAATTTGTTGGATTATTTCAGCAATTTTTATCCAAATCCTATGCTGGGAATATTGATGGATACTCCGGGGAACAGGTGGAATACCTGAAGGAGCGGTTAAAAGGGAATTTTGCTGAAGTCCAGACAAAGGTTGTGTCGCCAAAAGTACAAATCCCTTTGGATTATCGTCTTCTCAAAAAAAACGAGAAGTGGGGTGTCTATGATGTGATCATTGATGGCGTCAGTCTGACAAAAAATTATCGAGGGCAATTCTCTCGAATAATCAAATCTTCATCATTCGATGGGTTACTCGACAAGCTTCGCTCGAAGACAGACTTGGCCACTTCATCCTAGGGACCCATTAAATGGTGCCTTTCCGTGTTTCGCGCTGGGCCGCGACGGTCTGTCTTGCTTTCTTAGGCAGTCTCATCCCCTTTTCTGTCTTTGCTGAAAAATCTTTCTTTGTTGTCCCTGCTATTTCAACCTCAAAAAACGACGGGCGAGATTTTGGGATTATTGTTCCTATCCTAGATTCAGATGATGAGGGAAACCTTCGGTCTGTCTTTGCTCCTCTATTGATTCATAATTCTTTTCTGGGTGTTCGTGGGACCCTCAACTACTTTCAATACTGGTCAGGGGGAAGGCAATGGGAAGCTGTAGGGTCATATACGGAAGAAATCGAACGAAAATTTAAGCTTCGTTATAAAGACCCAGGTTTTATAGAAGGGCTGTTTTTTATTGATATTGGGGCACAGTTTTTCAAAAACGCGACAAAACGATTTTTTGGGATTGGCCAAATTACCCCAGAATCAAATGAAACAAATTATACGGGACGAGAGATACAGGTTCATTGGAATTTTGGGGTGCATCTCAACGATGTCACAAGATTATCTGTCAATCAACGATTCCGTGATGTCGAAATTCAGCTGGGGGGAGTAGATGATGAGCCATTTACTAGAGACCGATTTCCCCATACTGCAGGAATTAACGGAGCTACCATATTGGCTCATCGCTTAGTCTTTCAATATGACTCCCGTGATAATCTCACGGCACCAACCGCAGGAACCCGAGTCGAAGCCTTTAGTGAAGTAGCACAAAATTTCGATCGTCGAAAGATAGACGATCAACTCTATTTTCGATACGGTTTTGATGCCCGTCAGTTTTTCCCCAGTCCGTCGAAACGCTATATTTTTCTCATTCGAGGCCGATTGCAATTGAGTTTTGGAGATGGGATTCCGTTTTTTGAACAAAGTTCTTTGGGGGGGGAGAATAATCTTCGAGGCTATGGAAGGGATCGATTCATTGACAAGCATATGGTCGTGGTTAATGTTGAGGAGCGAGTTCATCTGTTTCAAATAAAAATGTTTAATGTCCATGTTGAATTTGAAGCGGTACCTTTTGTTGATATGGGGCGGACTTACAGAAATTTCTCTTATCGTCAATTTAATGAATGGGAAGTGTCCCCGGGTATGGGATTTCGTGGAATCGTGCGACCGAATTTGGTCAGTCGGGTAGATTGGGGTTATAGCCGAGAAGGAGGAGCTGTCTTTGCCGGGTTGGATTATCCATTCTGATTCTTTAGGAAATTGGAGAGCAATGTTGCCGTTTTTTGCCAAAAGGTGCCTGGTTTTTTTGTCTGTTTTATTCATAATGAGCTGGCCTGCTTGGAGTTCCGGCCAGCTAAATAATAAACAGGATACTCCTGAAAGTCTGAAAAAGGAACTTCAGCAGCTTTTGTTCAAAGGTGGGGCCCACTCTCAAGACCCTTCAGAGTTACGGCGGTTGGCCAGTTTGTATTTGGACCTAGGGTATGGGCTGTATGTCGACCCGGGAAAAAAAATGAGCTCTTTCCAAAAAGGAGCCAAATTGGCTAAAAAGGCCTTGGAATTGGACGAGTCTTCAGCGTATGCCCATTTTTTATATGCAGCAAACTTAGGGAGTGCAACGGAGTTGCAGGGTGTAATGGAAGGAGCCTTGGCGATACAAGAGTTGAAGGTACATGTCAATCGAACCTTAGAACTCGATGTCACATTTGCACCGGCCCATCATATGTTGGGACGAATGTATGAAGAATTACCCTGGTTTTTGGGTGGAGATGAAAGGGCTGCAGGGGAATATTTGAAACAAGCTGTTTTGCTTGATCAGAATTACGTTCCTGGGCATTTGGATTTGGGGCGTTGGTATTTGAATCAGGGGCTTTATGAGGAAGCAAAAAAGGAATTTTTATGGGTTCTGGAAACTTCACCAAAAGAAAAAGCCTGGATTTGGAAACGAATTCACCGTCCTCAGGCGCAAATGTTCTTGCGTCAACTTGTGGTCATTGAAAGGGGCAAGGCTGTTCCATAAGGAAGGTGCTGTTGCTTGACAGGCTATAGTGGCTATGGGAAGATTTTTACTAGGTACTCGCTGTTGCTATCCTGTGCAATTTTCCCTGAATAAAAATCTTATAGGAAGGGTGATGGATGTCCTTGTTAAAAAGGATTGATAATCCTACAGATTTAAAGAAGCTTTCTACCGAGCAATTCCCCGAACTTTGCCAGGAAATCCGGGAATGTATTGTTGAGGTCATTTCAGGCGTTGGGGGACATTTGGCATCGAATCTTGGAGTTGTGGAGCTCACCGTGGCTTTACACTATTTACTAAATACCCCCGAGGATAAAATTGTTTGGGATACGAGTAACCAGGCCTATACGCATAAGTTACTAACCGGGAGACGCGAGCAATTTCATACTATTCGTCAGTTTGGTGGCATGAGTGGATTTTGTAAGCGGGAAGAAAGCCTGTATGACACCTTCAATGCTGGGCATGCGGGTACCGGGGTTTCTGCTGCGGTGGGGTTTGTCGAAGCCCGAGAGCAAGCAGAAGGATCTCAAAAAGTAGTGTGTGTGCTTGGCGATGGAGCATTAACCTCTGGTATGACGCTGGAAGGGCTACAGCATGCAGGGGATATGGGGCGAGATTTTGTGGTGATCTTAAATGATAACCAGATGTCCATTTCCCGAAACGTAGGAGCAATTTCAGCCTATCTCAATCGCACCTTCACGGGAGAATTTTATACGCGATTTCGTGAGGAAACCTCGCAGTTGTTAAATACGATTCCGCAAATTGGTGAAAATGTGAAGCGGATGGCCATGCGCGCTGAGGAATTAGCCAAAGGTTTTCTGCTGCCAGGTTTATTATTTGAAGAATTGGGATTTCGGTATGTTGGTCCGATTGATGGGCATAACTTTGAGCATTTGTTGCCTACCTTGGATAATGTATTGAAACTCAAAGGTCCCACCCTCTTACATGTTATTACGAAGAAGGGTTTGGGCTTTCAACCTGCCATGGATAACCCTGTGTGGTTTCATGCTTGCTCTCCTTTTGACCGAATGACAGGAGAGCCTCTGAAAAAGCCTGGTGCTCCTTCCTATAGTTCAATTGCAGCAAATACGATAAGCCGTCAGGCTCGGATTGATAAACGAGTGGTGGCTATCACAGCGGCCATGTGTGAGGGAACAGGGTTATCTAACTTTCAAAAAGAGTTTCCTGATCGATTGATTGATGTGGGCATTGCTGAGCAACACGCCGTGACCTATGCTGCCGGTCTAGCTGCAGAAAACATGCGCCCGGTGGTTTGTATGTATTCGACGTTTCTTCAACGGGCGTATGATCAGGTTGTCCATGATGTGGCCACTCAAAACCTTCCGGTCGTGTTCTGTATTGATCGTGGTGGGTTAGTAGCAGAAGATGGAACGACGCATCATGGAGCATTTGACTTTGCTTATCTCCGTCATGTGCCGAATATGGTGATTATGGCTCCGAAGGATGAAAATGAATTGCAACATATGGTGCAAACTGGATTAGTGCATGATGGGCCGATTGCCGTACGCTATCCACGTGCCAGCAGTTTAGGGGTGACCTTAGATCCGGAACCTATTCCTTTAGAAATTGGGCGAGGAGAATTGTTGTCTGAGGGGACGGATGTGGCCATTCTGGCCATTGGGGTGACGGTATCAGAGGCCATGAAGGCCGCAGAGCAATTGAAGGATAATGGTATTTCGGTAGCGGTTGTGAATGCTCGTTTTGTTAAGCCGCTTGATAAAGATCTTATTCGCAAGGTGGCAAAGAGTGTGAAATGCCTTATTACAGTTGAGGAAGGCTGCCGAACGGGCGGTTTTGGTTCGGCGGTGCTGGAATTCCTATCTGAAGAGGGATTTTGGAATCTTCCCACAAAGATTTTAGGGTTGCCAGATTGGTATATTGAACAAGGCCCGCAAGATTTACTACGCGAGAAATATGGGCTAACGGCTGACGGTATTTGCGATCAAGCGAAGGCCCTTCATGATCGGATTTCTGTTCAAGCCATTTTGCATTAATTATTTTTTATGCATATCACCAGACGAAAAACCCGTCAAATCCAAGTAGGGAAAGTCAAAATTGGTGGGGATGCGCCCATTTCTGTCCAATCCATGACCATTCCTCATCCTAGTGATGTGGTTGGATCGTTGGAACAAATTCATCGACTGGAAGAGGCCGGGTGTGAACTTATTCGCGTGGCCGTTCCAGACATGGAAGCGGCCAATGCCCTTCCAAAAATCAAAGCCCAAATGACTGCCCCATTGATTGCTGACATTCATTTTGATCATCGCCTAGCTTTGAAGGCGGCGGAGGTTGTTGACTGTGTCCGAATCAATCCTGGGAATATCGGTCCGTGGTGGAAAACAGAAGAAGTGATTAAAGCGGTTAATGACTATGGGATTCCTCTTAGGGTTGGGGTCAATGGTGGCTCTCTGGAAAAACCACTTTTAGATAAATATGGATTTCCGACTGCGGAAGCCCTGGCAGAGTCTGCACTCAATGCGGTGCATGCCTTAGAGGATGTCGGATTTACCAACATGAAAGTGTCGTTGAAAGCATCAGATGTTCATATGGCTATTGATGCCTATTGGCTTTTTGCCCAGCAATCGAATTGTCCTTTACACATTGGGATCACCGAGGCGGGAACGGCAACGACTGGTGCGGTTAAGTCTGCCATTGGGTTGGGGTGGTTACTATCTCAAGGAATTGGTGACACCTTACGCGTGTCATTAGCGGCTGATCCAGTTGAAGAGGTGAAAGTTGGTTTTGAAATCTTGAAATCACTGGAACTCCGACATCGAGGAGTCAATGTGATTGCTTGCCCAACCTGTGGGAGAGTGGAAATTGATGTGGTAAAGATGGCCAATGAATTGGAACATCGGTTAGGACATATAACGAACCCCATCACCGTTTCAGTGCTGGGTTGTGTGGTCAATGGTATTGGTGAAGGGAAAGAAGCGGATATTGGGATTGCAGGTGGGCAGGGAGTGGGGATTGTCTTCAAAAAGGGGAAACTCTATAAGCGTGTCCCTTCCGAGGAATTAATGGATACCTTAATCGAAGAAGTGGAGGCCTTAGCAAAAGAGCAAGATGCCGAAAATCCTGGTGGTTTGGTATCTTCTTCAACTCCGTCAACACTTCCCCTTGAAGAATTGTCGTTAGCTTCTACCGGAACATCTTCGCGGGAAATTCGCATGTTCCCCAGCAAATAATTGTGCTTTTGGTTCTTAAGTCTCTGAATTAGGGCGCCCCCTGGTTGTGTAGAAGAAAAACAACTCCGTATAATGAATGACGAAGGCGCCGTACCCAAGTGGTTAAGGGAGCAGTCTGCAAAACTGCGATTCAGCGGTTCGATCCCGCTCGGCGCCTCCATTTGTTTAGCTACGACAAAATACGAAGAGCTGAATGTAATTCCTACGAGAGATATCATAATGGGTAAGGAAGCTTTTCAGCTTTATAAAGTGGAAAGAGTGAACCGTCTTTGGAGGTGAACGAATAATGGCCGTACCAATTTCACAAATGTATACGGTGTCACAATATGCCTTATCGAAGCATTTTCGAGGAGTTGAGCGCTATCCTTTAGTACTCATGCTGGAGCCGTTGTTTCGGTGTAATTTAGAATGCGCGGGTTGTGGAAAAATTCAATATCCCGATCATATTCTGAACCGACGTCTGACCCCGGAACAATGTTGGAGCGCCGTTGATGAATGTGGGGCGCCGATTGTCAGCATTCCGGGTGGAGAACCTCTTATTCATCCAGAAATGCCAGCCATTGTTGATGGGCTTGTCGCCAGAAAAAAGTATGTGTATTTGTGTACCAATGCCATTCTCCTTGAGCGGAAAATACAAGACTATACCCCATCAAAGTATTTGACATTCAGTATCCATATGGACGGTCTTAAAGAGGAACATGACCATGCAGTGTGTCGTGATGGCGTCTATGATGTTGCGATTAAAGCGATTCGGACAGCGTTGGCAAAAGGTTTCCGAGTGACCACCAATACAACACTGTTTGATGATGCTGAACCAGCGCGTGTTCGCCAGTTTTTCGATGAGATGATGGAGTTGGGTGTTGAAGGCATGATGATTTCACCTGGGTATAGTTATGATAAGGCCCCCGACCAAAAAAGTTTTCTGAAGCGCGAACGAACGCAGTCGTTGTTTTCCCAATTACTCACGCAACGTAAACGGCATTGGCAATTTAATCAGTCACCCTTATTCCTAGAATTTCTTATGGGCAAGCGGGACTATGAATGTACGCCCTGGGGAAATCCCACCTATAATATTTTCGGTTGGCAACGTCCTTGTTATTTATTGCAGGAAGGATATGTTTCCACCTTTCGAGAATTAATGGAAGAAACGGAATGGGAACGCTATGGGACAGGGCGCCATGAACAATGCCGAGATTGTATGGTGCATTGCGGCTATGAAGCCTCCGCCGTTAAGGATACCTTTGGCTCATGGGGTGGATTTTTTGGGACTGTTAAGGCCACTCTTTTTCCCAACGCCGTGTAAGTCGTCCTTCTGGGTGAAACGCTAAATTTCTTCCTCATTCATTCCTCATAGTTCACCTAAGGTAGTCCTTCGGTCATGAGCGATCAGCATTCTTCAGACAATCAGCCAACATCCTTGGAAGGGCATCGATTCCAGGCTGACTCGGAAGCTGCTCTGCGAGAAATAATAGGACGTGTGTGTGATTATCGAGGTGACGTGACTATTTTTCTCAAGACCGGAGAGTGTGTCAATGGCTATGTATTTGATCGCCAAGAAGGAATTCCCCTCCCCTATATTAAAATGTACTTAGCGAACAAGACAGATCCCTTCATAGTGAAATATCAGGATATTTCAGAAATAGAATTCAGTGGAGAGGATACCGCTTTTGGACGTTCGTGGGAGGATTGGGCCAAAAAATGGCAAAAACCTTCCCCCGCTTAGAATTTCACAATCTATTTTCCTTCTCTTCATCAATTATTTCCTTCCCTTTCCAAAATAAAAAATTTGAGAACCATCCTGATTTGTTGTCCAGAAAAACAACGGCCAAAAATGAATTTTGGTAGGGCTGTGTCGAATAGAAGAATTTATTGACGCTCGACGCAAGTCTGTGATAGAAATCCAGGTCTTTTTCCCAGCCAATATTTCTCAAGACACAGAAGGGAATTGCGGGTAATTTGAACCGGCTCGGAAAAGGCTTTTTGATGATAAATAATATTCTCAATGGTTAAAAATTAAGACTAATTGAAAACACGTAAGTGAGGGGGAACAATGAACGAATACCGAAATCTGCGAAGTTTGTTTGTGATGGGGTTAGCGGTCTTGGGGCTGTCATTATCTGCCTGTGGCGGAGGGGAAGGTCCACCAAAACCGCCACCGCCTGCTCCCGCTGAATACGCTGACAAACATATGCCTGACGGCTACTGGAATAACCCTGAAATACTGGAAGAGGGGAAAGCGATTTTTACTGGGGTGCAAAATATAGATGTGAATTGTGCCAGTTGCCATGGAAAGAATGGTAAACCCGTTAAGGCCGGTGCCAGGGACTTCCGTCGAACGGAGCAAATGGAGATGTATTCTGATTCAGTTTGGTTTTGGCGTGTGAACGAAGGTGTCAAGGGAACCAAAATGAAACCCTGGAAGAGCAAGCTATCAGAAGATGAAATCTGGAAAGTCATTGCGTTTGAAGCCACATTTGGTCTCAAAGGCAAGGAATATGATGTCGCAGCCAAAAAATGGGTTGCAGCCGGCACAGCGGGATCTGCGCCAGCAGCGGAAGCGCCTGCTGATGCAGCGCCAGCAGCAGAAGCACCAGCAGGGGATGCAGCTCACTAAGCAAAGCCAAAACGTAATCCTAGGAACGTGAAGAAAGATAAAGGAGGGGTGCCACCCTTGAAAACCTTACACCGAAGTATTTGGATGGTCTTTGGCTTGCTCATCGGAGGGGCAGCCCTGGCGTACGGGCAAGTTCCAGATGCCCCGACGGTAAATTTTCCCTACGCGGGGAATAGGACGGCTGTCTGGGTTGTGGCGAACCTGCATATTTTGTTTGCCGCCTTTATCCTTGGCGCTCCCATTTTTGTCGTAGTGGCAGAATGGCTGGGGTATAAGAATAACGATCCGAAATACGATCGTCTTGCCAAAGAAGTCATTAAGGTCACGGTCATTCTCTATAGTATGACAGCCTTAACTGGCGGGTTGTTTCTCTTTGTGCTGCTTGGCACCTACCCGGGTTTCTCAACCTGGCTCATTCAGCATTTCTTCCTTGTTTTTGCGGTTATTTACCCTCTCTTGTTTATTCTTGAAACAGTGATTCTCTATACGTATTTCTATTCTTGGGATTCCATGAAAGGACCTTTAAAAGGGCGTCATATTGCATTGGGAGTCCTCTTGAATATTGTCGGAACGGTCACGCTCTTTGTGATTGATGGGCCGACGTCATTTATGAATACCCCCGCGAAAGCTGCGGAAGGGGTTTCGTTGCTCGAATTTATCCAAACGGCCAGCCTCTGGGATAAAATGGCTAATTTTAGTTGGATGCCACTTAATCTTCACAGACTTGTAGGAAATGTCACGTTTGGAGGTTTCATTGCAGGGTTGATTGCAGCTTATATGTTTATGCGATCGAAAACTGATGAAGAGCGATCCTATTATGATTGGATGGGTTTTGTGGGAAATATGATTGGAGTAGGAGCACTGCTCTTGCTTCCATTTATGGGCTACCTCCTGGCCTATGAACTTTGTGATTACGATGCCTCTATTTGTCCCTATATGATGGCCGACCAATTGTCGATGTTCTTTGAAATGCAAGGCGCAATGATCGGGCTGATCTTTTTAGCCAGTAATTACTATATTTGGCTCAGTCTCAAGCGTATTGAGGGCGTGGAGCAGATACGCATATCAGGTTTTGTGGCCGTAGCGGTGTTGGTCATGCCAGCTGTTATGGGTATGGCTTGGAAGATGTTTCCCCCACCTGAGTGGCAATCGTTGATTTACTTAGCAGCCATTGTTTTAGCTCCAATGATTCTTGGAAGGATACCTGGACTCAAAAACTTTACAATTTCGGCCTTCACGATGATCAAAGTCGGGTTCTTAATGATTGTGGTGGCCGATGCTATTTGGATGACGCCTCATGGGTTTGTCGCCACTCAAGGGTTGGCGACCCATGACCTTGAGTTGCCAGAATGGGCCGAAGAATTGGCCCTGATGCCGGCCAAAAATGCCGCGGCCTTTACGCTGGTGTTTCTCACAATCGTCAATTACATCATGTACAACCGGGCAATTAAACAAGGAACAATCATTTGGGGGAAAATAGATTTTGCTTCACAGTTTGTCTTAATTTTCCTCGCATTTAGCGCCATTTGGACAATGGGTTTGATGGGAACGGTTCGGTCCCTCACCAGAAAATATTTCCATGTCTATAATCTTGTTCCCGATTTTACGCCTGAAGCCTTTACGCCAACGTTGTCCTACTCGGCTTGGTGGATTACAGGGGTGACGATCGTGTTCTACGCCGTAGTCAGTTTTGCTATTCTGGTCACGCTTAAGCCGGCAAGTGTAAAGGCGGAAGCGCATTAGGATTTGCCTATTCAGGCTGAAGCCAAATAGAACGTATTAGGAAGAAAAGGAATCGTATGGCTAATCAAAGCTTCACGAAAAATGTCCTAAAGAAAACGACCATAGGAATCATCATTGGGGTGATTTTGGTGGTGGTCGCTCAACAGACGCATTTCCCTCAAATTTTCCAGATCATGTTTTTTATCTATGCCATGTTGGGAACATTTGTGTTTATCCTTTTGGATGCTCCTCCTATGAAACGGCTAGAGGGGTTCAAGGCTCTTGGCGCTCTGCTGGTGTTTTATCTCTTACTGTCCGGAATGTATATCGCCGGTGCGTCCATCCTTCCGCAATTCGACCCTACTATCGAAGCAGGAAAAATTGAGAAAGTCCTCAAAAGGCGAAAGGCAGCATCTGAACAGGGGAAAGCCGATGAGCTTATTGCTAGGACAAAGGCCTTAGACGAACGAGCCAAAGCCATAACCCAGCAACTAAGTTCGCTTGGCGCTGGGGCGAAGGTAGAAGTGGTCGATACGCCTAGTGCTGGTGGCGCGGCTTCCGGTGACATTATTGCTCTGGGAAAAGAGCAATGGGAGCTTCAGGAATGCTACAACTGTCATAAATTATTTGGGTCAGGCGGGAAAAAACGAGGCCCAATTCTGGATAACATTGGGAACCTCATGACCCCTGAGCAATTGAGGGAGAAACTTCTCTATCCCAAGAAATGGAAAGCGGAAGGTTTCGATAAGCAATACAAAAAAGGAAAAATGCCGGATAAATACCGTGATCTGATGTTTGAAGAAGAGATCGTTGCGTTAATTGCTTTTTTGTCGACCTTGAAAGATACTTCGGTGGATACGCCAAAACCGATTAAAATGTATTAGTGAACCTGGCAAGGATTCGTCTCTCGTTATGCAACCAAAACTAACCGCCAAAGCCCTTTGTGGTGGCCAAGAAGTCGGGAAAATTTCCAAGGTGATCGTTGATCCTTTGTCGCATGAAATTAGTCATGTGGTGGTTAAGGAAAGCGGAACCCAAGGTGTTGATCGTCAGATCCCAATTGGGCAAGTTCAACAGGTCGTGAATGAGGAAGAAATTGTTCTTGGGTGCTCGCCGGATGAATTTGCTCAATATCCCCCCATTGATCGTGATCGATATGTCACGATTCATGATGTTGAAATTGCTCATTTAGAAGATAATCTTCATGTTGAACCTGGTGAAGTGTTAGTGCCTCTCCCTTGTCTAGAGCAGGGAGTTCCTCGCAGGACATTTTTTAATAATATGACCCATGCAATTGGGACTCTCATCGCGCTTCCTTTGGCATTTCCTGTGTTGAAATTTCTCATGAAGCCTATGTATAAGCCCTTTGACAACGCCTGGTTTTCTGTAGGGAATGTGAAGAAAATAAAAAAGGAAAATATTGGCTTTCAATTTAAGTTTAATCGAGGCTTCAAGGAAGCATTCATGCCAGAACAGCAAATTGAAAAGAATATTTGGGTTGTCAATGCAACACCTGAAGTCCAAAAGGCGGTGTATGGCGGGAAAGATGCAAAGTTTTTCGATAATAAAGGCGAGTTGCTTCATGTAAATAAGGCTAATTCCCCGTACATTGGATTTTCCGGGAAGTGCCCTCACTTAGGCTGCGGGTACAAGTGGAGAAGAACAAAAAGTAATCCTGACGGAGTGTTTCTCTGTCCGTGCCATTTGAGCCTATATGATGAAGCTGGGAAAGTGATCGATGGTCCAGCCCCTCGTGGTTTGGATGTCCTGCCTATGGAAGTTAATTCCGCCGGAGAGATAAAAATTATTGATATTGAGTACAAGGCCGGCGTGAAAAATCAAATTCGCCTCCTTTAAGCCGCAGTCATTTAATTCGAGGATTATTCCTTCATGCAGCAGGAAACTGAGCCCGCTAATCAATCCAATCCATTAGAAAAGGTCGTAGAATTCGTTGATGAGCGAGTGGGCCTGAAGAATATTCAGGCCAAAATGATGAATGAGCCGATCCCTGGTGGTTCCAGATGGGCCTATGCGTTTGGGTCGGTTCTCCTCTTTATTTTCATCCTGCAAGTGGTCACTGGGATCTTGTTGATGTTTTATTACGTCCCTAGTACCGACCACGCCTACGACAGTACTCAATACATTATTCACGAGGTTGACTACGGATGGTTTCTCCTGAGCTATCATTTTTGGGGTTCATCAGCCATGGTGGTGATGGTGTTTGCCCACATGTCGCAAGTATTCTTGTGGGGAGCCTATAAAAAGCCAAGGGAGCTCGTATGGTTAGTTGGGTTAGCTCTCTTTGGGATTGTAATGGGATTTGGGTTTACGGGGTATTTGTTGCCGTGGGATCAGCGAGCCTATTGGGCCACCGTCGTGGGTGTGGAAATCATGGACAAGACTCCGATTGTCGGTGACTTTATGGCGAGATTTCTCAAGGGTGGACCCACTCCTGGCCAAATGACGTTGAGTCGATTTTTTGTGATTCATGTGATGGTCTTGCCAGCGGCGCTCATGGGTTTAGCGGGCCTTCACATTTTCTTATTTAGAAAAGCTGGTCCGGCTGGTCCCTTTAGGGGAACCCCAGAAGAGCTGAAGGCGAAGACTGATTATTTCTTTCCACGTCAAATATGGAAAGATATCGTCGCCATGGCTACGGTGTTTCTCATTATCTGCTCGTTGGCGTTCATTGAGCCAGTCGTCTTGTTGGACCAAGCCAAGCCTGATCCTGGTGATTATCATCCTGAGCCTGAATGGTATTTTCTCTTTCTCTTCCAGTTGCTTCGTCTTAAAATGTTTGGAGGGGAATTGGGTCAATTAATGGGGGCTATGGTACTTCCAGGAGCCTTTATGGCTTTTTTGGCGGCTCTTCCATTTATCGATACGAAGCCTGAACGCAATCTCTTTAAGCGACCCATAGCTCTTGTTGGTTGGATTGTTATTATGGTCTTTATTTTGATCTTTACCGTTTCAGCTATTTTAAATAGAGAATTCTTACATTAGAACTCCCATGCCCATGTCGAATCTTAAATTAGGTCTCCTTGTTTTTTGGCCAACCTTCTGGACCGGATTCCCTATAAAAATGGTGTTCTGCCTATTGTTGTTGGCAGCTCACATGCATCCATGGGGCGGAGAAGGATTATTTTTATTGTTGCTAGTGTCCATTCCAATTGATATTTGGGCTTTAGGTCTATGCGCAAGAACAGTTTTCATCGACCGGCTGAAAGTTGATCCGGAGCCTGGTATTGGAAAAAATCTTTGGATTCGATGGGCCGTTTTTTCAGCTATTGCTCTTCCGTTGATAAAAATGATTGTTTCAGGAACGACCGGTGCCGCGAAATCTGTGACATCCAGTATTATCCACTCGATTGAAGAATCTATCGTTGAAATTCCAGTAGCCGAACAAATCAGTATAGAGCTGGTGATGTGGGGGAGTGTGGCATCAGTAGTTCTCATCCTCTGTATCCTAGGCTGGCTGTATGGTCTAGGTTGGCTGACTCAACCGTTTATCAAAAATGCAAAACCTCTCGATGGAACAGAAGAGGAGCGGGCAAACTTTTGGGATGGTCTTCGCGTTCCCGCCGATCAGCCGTTGTTGCTAACGGCCTTTACTGGTACTGGGGTAGTTCTGGCCTTTGTCTTCTGGGCTTTGATACCCTCAACAACGCCTCATCCGCATGAAGAATATGAGTTTATCTCCACGGGACAAAAAGAGGTTAAGGTTGAACCTAAAAAAGTCTTAAAGGAAGCCGAAAAGGTATTGGCGAAAGCCGAGTTGGTTGTGAAAAAACTCAAAGAAGAAAAAAGCGGTGAATCAAAAGATGCTGATGATAAAAAGCCGAAAGAACCTGCTGCCAAAGAGCCGAAGGTAGAAAAAAAGAAGTAGTGATACAGAAACTAAATTGTTTTCGAGCTAGCAAGAGGAATGCGGCATGCGTTATAAGTATGCGAAATCTTTTCCCGTGCTTAAAAATATACGAGTGAAGGGGGCCAAGTGATGAAATCGGCCAACCAGATACCGCAATCAAACGTGAAAAATTTTCTGGAAAAGATGCCAACCCTCTTTAAGTGGGTAAGTTTCCTGTCCGTTCTCCTGCTTCCAGTCATTGCTATGGCGGCTGGGGCGGAAACTAAAGCGATGTCTGTTGAGTATCGTGATGTTCCAGGAATTGGTAGCCGAAACTTGGTCTGGATTGTCGCCCAGCAACATCTATTATTGGCGGGATTTGTATTGGGGGTGCCGATCTTTGGTTGGGTGTGTGAGTTGGTTGGTTGGAAAACCAAAGAAGCTCGCTATGACAAGTTAGCCAAAGAGTTTACCAAGCTTCTGACTTCAGCCTATGCCACAACAGCACTTTTTGGTGGAATACTTCTCTTCTTGCTTATTGGTTTATATCCGAAGTTGATGGCATATCTCACCGATATGTTTTTCCCTTCTTTCCTCGTCTACTGTCTCTTGTTTCTAGCGGAAACCGCAACTTTGTATATGTATTGGTATGGCTGGGATTACATGCAGGGGAATAAAAAAGCCTTTCATCTCTTTCTGGGGTTTCTCCTTAACCTCTTTGCCATTGGTATCATGATCGTTCCAAATTCCTGGGCCACATTCCAGGCAAGTCCTGTAGTCGTGGGAGATGGTGATGCATGGACGAGAGCGTGGATGGCGATGCAGAACCCGACATGGTGGCCAGTCAATATTCATCGACTCATTGCCAATGTGGTATTGGGTGGGTTTATTGTTGGCGCTTATGCCGGAATCAGATATCTTTTGGCGGTATCCCGTGAAGAGCGGGAACATTACGATTGGATGGGCTATGTAGGGAACTTTATTGGGGTGTTTGGTATGTTGCCGCTCCCCTTCGCCGGCTATTGGTTGATGCGGGAAGTCTATCAGTACAACCAGCAGATGGGTATTACCCTGATGGGTGGATTCCTTGCCTGGTTGTTTATTCTCCAAGCGATGCTTATTGGTGTGCTCTTTCTTGGAGCCAATTATTATTTTTGGATGGGTATTACTTATAGGATACCTGGGTCCGAAAACTCCTATAAAAAACCGATTATGGCGATGTTGGTCGTCTTATTATTATGTCTGGGCGTGTGGATGACTCCTCATACATTGGTGGCGAGCTTAGCGGAAGCCCAAAAAATGGGAGGAACCCATCATCCATTGCTAGGAGTGTTCGGCGTCATGTCGGCCAAAATGACGGTGGCCAATATCATGATCCTCGTGACGTTTATGAGTTTTATTATGTATTGGCGCGCGGGGAAACAAGAAACGGCTGGGTGGGCAAAAGCGGCAAAAGCTATTATGAATGGATTGTTGGCTATTGCTGCTGTTGCGGTGATTGTTCTAGGCGTATGGGGTTATTTTGTGCCGGCCATTATCCGGATTAATTATTTCTCTGTGGCCCAAGTCCTCATAGTAGGTTTTATCATGGTGACCTTTACGCCTTTGACCGCCTTGTTGTTGAAAAGTGCTAAGACGACAACAGAAATGGTATGGGGGAAAATGCCCATACGAGCCGGATATTGTTTGGTGCTGAATGCCGTGATGGTAATTCTGCTGATGTCTCTCATGGGTTATGCGCGATCCTCTTCACGAGTCCATTGGCATATTTATGGAGTGATGCGAGATACGTCGGAATATGCATTTTCCCCCGCACTTGGCTATGCGGCTGCTTTTATGTCGTTGAATACTTTTGTGTATTGTTTGTTGGTGGCGTTTATCTTTTGGGTCGCCACGTTGGGAGATAAGGCCAAAGCTCAACAAGCTAAGGCTTCAATGTCAGACGTTCCTGGTGGTACTCCGGCCATGGCTGGCGGGGCACCAAGTTCTGGCGAGAAATTGGAATCTGGGATCCTCGAAAACCACAAGTGAGGCATCATGAGTGAAGTTGCGTTACTCCAAATAATTGGTCTGTGCGTTGTTGGAACTGGGATTCTCATTCTGTTGTTTGTCAAGGGGATGTTTCTCAGGGTCGTCGGTTTTGTGGCCATGGTTTTGGGGTCTTTTAGCCTGATAGCTTTGGGTGTTCCGCAAGTGGCCTCTTTGCCTCCAGCTATCGAAAAATTTGATCTTGCAAAGGTGAAAAGTCCTGCTGATTTAGCGGCCATAGGGCAAAAAATATTTTTTAGTAAAGGACAATGTGCGTTGTGTCACTCTATCGGACCGAGCCACTCAGCGCGATGCCCTGATTTGGCCGGGATTGGAGCTAAGTTGGCTCCAGAGTTTATCTATGAGAGCCTCACCCAACCGCAAGCGTACATTTATTTAGATTTCCGTCATGCTACGAAGCCTGAGGAATATCCTGCGCGTATGCCCCATATCGATAAAGATCCTATTGGACTTACGAAGCCAGAAATTTTTTCCGTGATTGCCTTTCTTCAAAAGATGAGTGGAGAGCCTATTAGTATAAAGGTTGAAGATGTGATGGATTCGCAGGAAGACCAGACTGAAGCGGTAGAAGTTGCTTTAAAGACCAATTCTGTTTCTACGAGTTCTGTGCTAGTAGAAAGTGACGTGGCTCCATAAGATGGAACATCGGAAAACTGGAGGAATGAGATGAGAGGTCCAATCACGAGTGGTGCAATTCTTCTCGCAGGGGTGTTTGTGTTTTTGAAATTCATTCTTCCCTTATTTACGGCCCCTCTTCCAGCAAGTTTAATTTATCTCTATATGACCCTAGCTTTTAGCGGAATCATGCTCTATGGAACGATGAGTGCGTCCTCGCTGGAGTCTCTCATGGGTCCTGTTTTTCGATTCTTATCGGGGGAGGGCCAGTCGGGAACTGGAAAATTGGCACGGCTCGCGGTCTTGGTATTATTTCCCTTATTAGTCGGGTGGCAAACCTATACGAGTTTAGCTCCTAGCGATCTTCCTCCTGGAGAAAACCGGACGATTCATCCTGCTCCACCGGGGGAGTTTGTCGGGTTGGCTAATCCCTATCAGAATAACGAAGCGAATATTAATATGGGGAAAGGGCTGTATGCGGCCTACTGCTCCCCTTGTCATGGCGCAAACTATGATGGAAAAGGCCCAGCAGCAAAAGGCTTTAATCCTCCGCCTGCGAACTTTGCTGATCCTGGCACTATCGCTCAACTACAAGAATCATATCTTTTTTGGAGGATAAAAAAAGGCGGGGTAGGTTTGCCAGTAGAAGCTATGCCGTGGAAATCCGCGATGCCTCGCTGGGAAGTCGAATTACCGGATGAGTTTATTTGGAAAATTATTATGGGGGAGTATGATGGTGCTCATCAATCTCCTCGGACTTGGGAAGAAGACGATTAAGGGGCCTGATCCATTACTTGAGAACGGTGTCTTTGTGGAGAATATGACATGCTGAACAAACTGAGATTCCTTTCAACAGTTACCCTTGTAGGAATATCTGGAATACTCGGTTCTACTGCGGGGTTTGCCAGTGATCCTCCACCTGCGGAGGAAGTTGGTGCAAGTGTGTCAATCAGAATGTATCAAGTAGAGGGCACTCTTCCTGCTGATGACCCAAACTCTCCCCAATGGGCCGCGGTTCCAGAATCCGAATTTAACTTAGCTCCACAAGTACATTGGCCTGAGCGTATTCAGGAAGTGACAGTTCAATCGGTGAAAGTCAAGGGATTGCATGATGGGCAAAATCTTGCAATTTTGGTTGAATATGAAGATCCCACCGATGACCCCAAAGATGCGGCGGCTATAGAATTCATGGTGGGTGACAAAAAGGCACATTTTGCTCATGGTCAACCTATGCTCCAAGTGGAGGGCGGACCTGTCAATATTTGGTTTTGGAAAAAGGAAACCGGTAAAGCGCTAGATATGAGTGCTAAGGGTTTTAAGACCTTGAGCACTCAAGAAAAACAAGATGTCAGTGCAACAGGCGCTTGGGCCGGTGGTTCTTGGAAAGTCGTGTTTACGCGGGCTCTTAAAACGGAGGATGAACAAGACGTCCAAATTGAACCGGGGGAATGGAGGAGTGTGGCTTTTGCGTTTTGGGACGGGGCCCTGGTTAGCGGAGTGGCGAAGGAAAAGGGTAGTCAAAAAGCGGTGTCTTCTTGGTGGTCTATCCGTGCTGAACCAAGTGCCGATAATTCCATATTCGGATGGGTTATCTTTGGGCTAGCTCTAGCAGCTGGCTTTGAACTTGTTGTGGTGCGGAAGTTGAGAAAGGGCCAATCAGCATGAAACCGGTGGCCAAGGGAAATATCACAGGAGCCTTTCTGAAGTTTTTAACCCTGGGGCTCATAGCTGGATTACTCATGTATGGGTGTGCGGGGGATGAAAAAACGGCTAAAGGCAAAAAACTCTATCACCATTATTGTAGCCATTGTCATGGAGATTCTGGACAGCAAGGTGAGGGGTTTAATTGGGACCGTATGCCAGACCCACGGCCCAAAAATTTAGCATCCAACGCAGAAATGTCAACGTTCAGTGACCAAGAAATATTCGATACGGTCTATCGAGATATGCGAGATTGGGAAGATCCAAAAGTGTTGGATGACGAGAACTATTTTGCAGTCCCCACAATGCCAACGTTTAAATATACGCTTTCTGAGGAAGAAATTTGGGGCATTGTGGCCCATGTACGAACTCTTCATGGTATGTCGTTGACCTTCGATCTAGTTGGACGCAAAAAAGAATTAGAAGAGGCTTACCAAACGGCAAAACCAGAAATGGAAGCGGCCGAAGCTGCTTATAATGCTGCTGTTGAAAAAGTCGAAGCAGCTCAAGAAGCGTATGAAGAAACATTGACGGATGAGCAACTTGAGGATTATGAGCCAGAAGAAATCACGCTTCCAGAAGAGGCGGTATTTCTCACAGCTAACGACAAATTCAATAAATCCAAAAATGCTTTTGAATACTTTTCCAAGCGTCCTAAAAAGACACGGATTGAACGTCCGGATCTCACTATTTCCGAAGCTGATTTAGCTCAGCAGGTTGAGCTGGGGAAAAAGCTATACACTGGTACCTATGGCTGTAATGGGTGTCATAGTATCAATGACGTCGGTGGGTTGGTTGGTCCAACATTAGATCGCGCTGGTTTTCGGTTGAATCCAACATGGATTTATCGTTGGATCCGTAATCCTCAGGCGATGAAGAAGAAGACGCGAATGCCTAACTTAGGCGCTTCTGATGCAGACGCCAGAGCCTTAACCTATTATCTAGGAACCCTTCGCGCACCGAAGCCAGAAGGGCCTGTTCCAGACCCAGAGTAAGAATTCAAATACCTTGACTATTCCTGATGTGGGTATTTTAACTTACGTGTAACATTCAAGTTAAAATAGGACCAAAGTAATTCTTTGGTCGAAGCTAGTCCCCGTTTTTCCTTCCCGTGCAATCATTATTTTTCAAAATCTTTATTGACTTATCCCCAGCTATAGAGCTAAGTTTTTATGTTTTCTGGCAGGATGGTGCGGGCTGTATTCCGTTATAATTTTCTATATTTTCCCTCTCCTCTCCTCCAGCCTAGGAAACGACAATCCATCAGATTACTTTCGCGAGTTCCCGTGTAATGCCAGGGATGTTGTTAAGGGAACAATAGGAGGGGTGATCTATGTCTTTTTCTTCCTGGATGGCCACTTCGGTAGCGGGTCATCGTAATCGATTTGCTCGTCGAAGAGACCAAGCCCACAAACGTCGAGCAGCCAAAACAGAGGGTTCTCGCCCCTGGTTGTACCAGCTAGAATCTCTAGAGCCACGTATACTTCTCTCTGCAGATCCACTGGTAGTGGAATCACCAGAAGGGGCCGTTCTGGTCCATGAAGTTTCGGAAGTGGTCAGTCTTACGCCCCCTCAGGATGAAGGACAGGGTGTACCTTCTCAAAACGACATTTCCAATGGTACGGATAGTGCCCAAGGTCTAACATCCGAAGAAATTACGACTCCCTTAACTCTTGAACCGATAGCTCCATTCGAAGCCTTGATTGAAGGCATCCAAGTTCAGTCGGACTTTGCCGCCTCCTCAGAGACCGATACCTATAGTGCAGCGTTTGATGTCTTCAATAAAGCCACGGTGATCTTCAAGCCGTTGGATCCTTCGATTCAGGCGACGATAACTCTCAATGATTTCGCTGGGACACCCATCCAATCTCAGACGGCTTCTTTTGCTGGTCAAAGTCTCTCCATTCGTTCCGTTCCCATCAATTTTTCAGGAGCGCCGGCATTGATCGATGTGACGTCTCTTGCCGGTGCTGGTGCCTATGAACTGATCATCCTTTCGGATGCGACCGCAGAAATTGAATCAGTCAGCGGGACGAGTAATGACACGATCGCCACCGCACAGGACTTGAGTGAATCTCTGTTATTTGGGTCCGATCTTCAGCTATTTGGAAACCGTGTGGCCGTTCGAGGTGAAGCAGGGCCCGAAGGGGATTATTTTCTCTTGCCGAACTTTGGAGGGTTTTTCCTTTCCAGTATCGCCCTAGAAGGAATCAATGGCGGGAATGTGTCATTCGAAGTGCGTGATGCGAATGACAACCTCATTGCCCTAGGTGGTGATGGAGCGACGAGTGCGGATTCTTTCATTCAACAGCTACGTGCTACTCCTACCGACGACCTCTATATTCGGGTGCTGGGACAAGGGAGCGATGAATATATCCTGACAGCCACGAAGTCGGTGCAACTGGGCCTCGAGCCAGAGGCCATTAATGGAGTCCGACAACAATTAACAACTTTTTCAACGGGCACCTTGGGCTCACTGGGGATTGGAGAAGAAGGGGGTGGGGTAGGAAGCGGCTTTGATGAACCAAATGACACCATCTTTGAAGCCGTAGGCACCAATGTTCTCGAGACTGGCACCTATTCAGATTCTGGGGCAATCGGAGACAACTTCAATTTATCGGGTAATACCAGCCTCGATGTCGATTTCTTCGAAATTGGATTTTTGAACATTGGCGATATCGTAACCATCAATGTCGATGATGCGGGATTGCCATTTGGTTCAAGCATTATCTTGTTTAATTCATTTGGCGATTCCATAGATTTCTCCGATACCTTCCTTGAATTTGAGGTATTTGATCAGTTTGAGGAGGACACCTATTATGTCGGAGTGAGTGCTTGTGGGGAATTTGATTGCAATGAATTTTATGATCCCTTCAGCGAGGGAAGCGGGGATGATTTGTCCTATGGGGAGGGTACTTACGATATTCTCATCGAGGTCAATGGAGGAGCAGGAGGGGCAGGGGCTCTCACGTCCGAAGCTGTTCTGGATAATTTTGATGTGTACGGGTTGACCATTTTTGATGGGGATACGATAACAATCGATGCCCAAACTGTGGATGGAAGTATTGATCCCCGCTTGATTTTGATCGATCCAATTACTGGATTCACTCTGGCTATGGACGATAACAGTGGAGGTGGTACGAGCGCCCGAATCGTCCATACCATCACGACGGGAACCCAAGAGTATCAAATCCTAGTCGATTCGATTACCCCGGTACCCGGACACTATGTTCTGACCGCATCGTCAAGTGGTGGGAATGTTGTTAAAGCAACTGAGATTGTGAGTGACAATGTGAGTGGTCAGACCTTCGGGTCGTTTCCACGGTCTGTTCTCGTTGAGTTTACTACTTCCCTAAAGGTCGATACGGTTCAAGCCACCGATTTGACGGTCAATGGCATGGCTGCCACAGCTGTCCGGTTTATCGATGGCAATACGTTGGCTTTTGATCTGGATGTTTCAGCATTCAATATCGGCGATGGAACCTACACAGTCAATCTGCCGTCTGGCTCGTTTAAGGGCACGAATGACCTCAATGTTTCCGATAGCATCAATTCCACCTTTACCTTTACCTCCGTCGATCCTCCCGAAGTCATCGCCAGTACGGTGGAGACGGGCGACGTAATTTTACCAGGCGATCTCACCTACACAGCCACCTTTAGTGAACCAATCTTTTCGGCGGTTGATGTGGGTATTTTTACTGTCATTATCCTGAATGAAAATGATGCGACCCTGGTGAACACTCTCACTGGAAAGCCCTATGAAGCTTCGAACGTGCTGTTCGGATTTGATAAAATTCCCAATCCCGATCCTAATATCTCGAATTTTTCTACTGATTTTTTGACCCTTGAATATGATGACTTGCCTGAGGGCGCCTATGAACTTCGTTTGATTAATTTCCCTGCGGGGGGATTGGGGAACGACGGACTTTTCGATGTGAATGGGAATCGCCTGGACGGTTCGCCAAGCTTTCCTTTGCCCTCGGGTGATGGGGCGTATGGCGATGATTTTGTCGTCAATTTTTTCGTGGACGGACCTGGCGTCACTCCGATTATCTTAGAGGATCGTGACCCTCTCGGGTCGTTCGTGGCTGATCCCCCAATCTTGGGTGCTTTCCATGCTGCTGGTGACATCGATACCTTTTCGATCGATCTGGACCAGGGCCAACTCGCCACATTCGTGCTCACACCTGTGGAATTCAATCAACGAGGAAGAGTGACGATTACGGATCCTTTTGGTGGAACGTTTGTCGATGAGACTGCGGTGGCCGGTGGCAAACCCATCGTGATTCAAGCCGAGCCTACCCTCTTTGGAGGGACCTACACGATTGATTTGAGTTCGCTTGAGGGTTCTGGAGCCTACCTGTTCGAAGTGATTCTCAACGCCGCCCTCGAGGAGGAAATTCACACTCCTGTCTCGAACGATACCTCGATCACCGCGGAAGATACCCTCACTGGTGTGCTTCCACTCAACAATGGAGCCGATCGGACGGCGATCGTCGGACGAGTGGGTGCTGGAACCCATACAGAATCCATCACAGTCAATGGGGCCTTTGAGGGTGAGAAAGAAGCTCAGTTTAATTTTGATCCGGGGCCAGGGGCTAATGGGTTTGTTGGTTTGACGATCACAGCCTTCGGGGATCTCAATGGTTCCGATGAATCTCTCACGGTCAGCTTCGATGGGCCTACTCCAGATATCACGTTGTTTGAGGGGGTTGGGTTTGGAAACCCGACGCCTTCGGTGGCACAAATATTCCTGACGCCGACAGCTTGGGAGGCGCTTTCTTTAGAAGGAACCGCCACAATCACGACCCGCGCGAGTGGAGAGTTTACTGATTTTGTCAGTGGGAACTTTATCACCATTGAAGTGAGTTACGATGTCAACGACCCTGCCGACTATTATCGTCTTTCGCTGAATGCCGGAGAAGCCGCCTCGATCCTGCTTGGAACCGTTCGAAAATCCGACAATGTGACAATTGAACTTGAAGATAATTTGGGCAATATTCTGGCTATCGGCCATGATGGGTTTCTGAACGCGCATCATGCGATTAGTGATTTTATTGCACCCACGACCGGGGATTATTTCGTCAAAGTCTCCGGTTCTGGTCGCTACAATCTGGTCACCACGCGAGAAGCATCTTTTGATTTTGAGCCTAACGATCAAGTAGGTGTGGCGCAAGACCTTTCCCAAACCTTTCAAGTGCTGGGTAATTTGACGAATCCTCCAGCCACTGGAGCGGGAAGCCACCCGATTCGTGTGGCGGAAATTGATTCCAATCCTCCTGGTTCCGGTGATCCCCATCTTTTGATCAATCAGCTCAACAATGACACCTTCTTTGACTTCGATGCCGTACGCGTCACGATCGATCAAGTGGATACCTTGGATGAACTCTTGGCGTTCGATGTCGTGGTGCTGGGTTCACAGGGGGATTTGAGAGATCCGGTGTTTTCCAGTGTGTTGCGAGCGTATGTAGAAGGTGGGGGCGGTCTCGTGGCTTCGGCCTTCATTCTTGATGTGATAGGTGGCGTGGCACCGATTGTTGATTTGGATGACGTGATTCCGATTGATACCTCTGCGACAAAAACTTTGGTCAGTAATGGGACGATTGAAATTCAAGATGATACCCATCCTGTGACGGCAGGGATCACCGACTTTTTCATTGGATTTATGGAATCATCTTTAGGCGGTGCCGATCCTGGTGCGACAGTCCTGGGGACTTCACAGGGGCATCCGACGGTGGTCGTGCAGGAATTGGGTGCGCAGGGACGTAGTGTCTATTTAGGACCACACTACACGAGTAATAGCGTGGTAACGCTTCGTTCCGGGCTGGCGGATCAACTCTTGGAGCAAGCGGTGGCCTGGGCCGGTGGCGCAGGAGATCGTTTCGATGTATTTGAAATCCAGGTGAATGAGGGAGATCAGCTTAACATTGCCACCACCACGCCTTTTGATGATGTCGGGCAAATTGAGAATGTGTTGGATCCGACTCTTGAGCTCTATGACCCAAATGGCTTTTTGGTTGTCCTGGATGAAAATGGCGCTCCTGATGCGAAGAATGCGGTCATCTCTTATATTGTTCCAGGAGGAGCCGGTGGCACGTATTCAGTCCTAGTTCGGGCTGAGAACTTTGGGGGGGGCACCTATACACTCACCGTTGACGGAGCGACCGGGACTTCAGACGTTGTTCCTGTTGTCGAAGGCACCTCCCCAAGTGAAGGGCAGAAGCTGGCGCTTCCGCCTACCCATATCGACCTGGTGCTTTCGGAAGGCCTTTTGGTCTCGACGGTCGAGGCCTCGGATTTGACGATTGATGGGGGAGCAACCGTCGATAGCGTTCAACTCCTTGATGGGCGAACCGCAAGGTTTTTTCTCACGGTTCCCGATATCGATTTTATCTTTACGTATACCCTGGCTGATGGCGCGTTTGATGATTTGCAGGGTAATGCCAGCGCTCCCTTTGCTGGAACATTTGAGGTGGATAAAACCGGCCCTCGGGTGATTGCTCAGCTTCCCGCCCTTCAGGCCTCAGCGCCTTTTTCTGCCATCACGGTCGTCTTCGATGAAGACGTCCTTGCTGCGACCTTTACGACTGATGACATCGTCAGTTTCACCGGGCCGGGAGCGGTGGATCTCTTAAATGACATTACCGGAGTCTCCGGTTCCGGTGATACTTATACCGTGACATTCAATCAACAAGTAGCTTTAGGACAATATTCGTTGATCCTGGGACCAAATATCGAAGATGTGGTTGGACTTTTGATGGATCAGGATCAAAATGGTGTGCAAGGCGAAGGCACGGATACCTATACCGCGGTGGTTGAGATTCAAACTCCAGATCTCACAGTTGAATCAGTGGTTATTCAAGAGGCCTCGGCCGAGTTTGGAAACACGATAACTGTGGATTACACGATTCGCAATATTGGGACTGATCCTGCGTTGGAGAACTGGTCGGATCGGATCTGGTTATCCAGTGATACTGTCCTTGGGGGAGATACGCTACTTCTGACGGTCGATGCCGAGGCGGAAAGCCCCTTGGCCGCCGGAGCAGCGTATTCGAATACGATACAGGTCACACTTCCACTGAACGACACTCTTTTTGCTGGCACGTTCAATATTCTCGTGCAAACTGATGCCTTCAATAGTCAGCTTGAAAGTAGTGAAGGCAATAATGTGGCGAGTGACACGATTGATCTCACCGTGCCTCCCCTTCCGGATTTGATCGTGAGCCTGGTGAGTCCCCCGGCGGTGGGGAATTCGGGGCAGGATATTCCCTTGACCTGGACCATTATGAATCAGGGTGATGGCGACTTCACCGGGACGTTCTTTGACCAAGTATTCTTGTCGGATGACAATCTAATTGGAAGCGATACCTTCTTTGGGTCATTTGGCTTCACCGGAAGCATTTTAGCCGGGCAGTCTATCCAGCGGGACCAAAGTATCACGGTTCCCATTACCACGTTTGGCAGTCGTTTTGTTGTGGTGAAGACCGATACCTTTGGCCAGGTGTTTGAGCATGCGAATGAGGATAACAATACCACGATCTCGTTGACGCCAATCGATATTCAATTACCTCCACTGGCAGACCTCGTGGTGACCGATATTTCTGCCCCTTCTGAGGCCTTGTCCGGTGATGTGATTCCCATCACATGGACCGTAAGCAATCAAGGGCCAGGAGATTTTACTGGCACATTTTCTGATCGGGTCTTTCTATCCGTCGATAACCAAGTGGGAGATGATCAAACGTTCGGAACGTTTGGCTTTACAGGGACCATCCTATCCGGACAGTCAGTGGAACGTACTCAATCCATCACCTTGCCGGTGGGTCTTGATGATCCACGGTTTGTTATCGTCACGACGGATATCAACAATAATGTGTTTGAAGATACGAATGACAATAACAATACAATCGTGGATGACATCTCGATCGATGTCTCCCTCTCACCATTTCCCAATCTGCAAGTTGAGTTTGTGACGCCCCCCATCAGCGCCTTTTCCGGTCAAACTGCGCAAGTGGATTGGCGGGTCACTAATGTTGGGACCGGACCGACCAACGTGCCTCAATGGTTTGATGGGGTTTATCTTTCAACGGATGAGTTTTTCGATGGGATTGATATTTTCTTGGGCCAAGCCCCCAATGCCAGTTTCCTGTCCCCTGGAGACAGTTATAACAATTCCTTAACTGTGACAATACCTGATGGCATTCAAGGCGATCTGTTCTTCATCATCCAGACAGACCGAACCAGCAAAGTGTTTGAACTCTTTGGAGAAACAGATAATTCCGGGGTGGGTCCTTCGACAGACATTACGTTGACCCCGCCTCCGGATCTGCAAGTGACGAGCGTGGTGGCCCCCAGTCAGGCGTTTTCTGGCCAACCCTTTACGTTGTCCTGGACGGTGACGAATGAAGGGACAGGGAACACTATCGATGAGACGTGGTTTGATCAAGTCTGGATGTCAACGGACAACGATTTGAATACCTCGATGGATACGTTTTTGGGTTCCTTTTCGCATATCGGGACTCTTGACCCCACTGAAAGTTATTCCGTGACTGAAACGGTGGATTTACCTATCGGGGTTACGGGACCCTTTTTCTTCTTCGTGCAGACAGATGCCTTTAACCAGGTGTTTGAGTTTGCGTTTGATAACAACAATACGGGATTTGATGATCCGGCCACGACGATTAATTTGACTCCTCCTCCTGATTTGGTCGTGGATTTCGTGGATGCCCCTATCACGGCCGAGGCGAGTCATAGCCTCACGGTGGATTATCGGGCGAGTAATGTGGGTTCCACGGTAACCCCCAATACTTCTTGGCAAGATCGCTTGTATTTATCGTTTGATGAAATCTTCGATCCCAATGAGGATCAATTCCTTGGCTCCCGCAGTCATTTTGGGGCGTTAGCCGATGGAGGGTTCTACGATGCCACCTTTACGGTGACGCTGGATAATGGGCTATCCGGCCCATTCTTCGTGTTTGTCCAAGTTGATGCGGTCGATCAGGTCTTTGAAGTGGATAATGCCAATAATGCCACGCACGATCCTTTGGCGATGGTGATCGAATCCAGCCCAGCGGATCTTTTCGTGACGTCTTTCACGGCCCCGGCGACCGCTGAATCTGGAACGGGAATTTTGGTGGATTGGACAGTCGAAAATCAGGGCATTGGGGATACGGCAATCAGTCGGTGGTTCGATCGTATCTGGATTTCTCCCGATAATGTGTTTGGTGATGGGAATGATTCTTTTCTTGAATCCGGTGTCAAACATGATGGGCTGCTGGATGTTGGCGAGTCTTATACTGAGGATCAATTTCTTCTCGGAATCCCTCTCACTCAGGAGCCTGGGGATTATTTCCTGTTTCTGGAGACCGATCGATCAAATGGCGTGTTTGAAGGAGCGTTTGAGATTAATAATGTATCGGCTGCCCTTCCCTTCACGGTGACTCGTGATACTGCGGATTTACAGGTTACGCAAATCACGCCCGTTCTCGCGGCGACGGCTGGTGAATCGATTACGGTTGAATGGACTGTTCAAAATAGCGGGTTAGGTGACACGAATGCCTTCTTTTGGTTTGACGAGGTGTTCTTGTCTATTGACCAAACGTTGAGCGGGAATGACCTTTTGCTAGGTACCCAGCAACGCACGAATGTGTTGGGTCCTGGAGGTTCATATCTCGCCTCCAAAACATTCAATCTCGATACGGAACTTTTAGGAGACTTCTTTATCATCGTCAATACTGATTCCACGTCTAAAGTGTTTGAACCGAATGCTGAAAACAATAACATTCTCCCTGCGGCTTCTCCTACGACGATTAGCTTATCCTCCACGCCTGATCTGATCATCACGGCGGTGGATGCTCCAGCATCGGCGTTCAGTGGTCAACCTTTCGTGGTGAATTGGACGGTACGAAATGATGGACCGACGGATACTACCGGTTTCTGGTATGAATCCATCTATTTGTCCCAAGATCAAATCTTCGACAAAAAAAGTGATCGTTTACTTGGTTCGCACTTTCGTGGAGGATTGGCTGCCGGGGCTGAACGCGTCGAGTCGCAAGGGTTCCGGGTTCCCTTGGGTTTTGCGGGACCTTTTTATGTGTTTGGGGTCGTGGACAGTAGTGATCGGGTGTTTGAGCGTGATGGGGAATTGAATAATGCCACCTATGATCCAACGGCCATGCAGGTTGACCTGTTGCCCCTCGCAGATTTTGTGGTGGGTACCATCACGGTACCGCCTGATACCAACCCGGGACAATCCGCCTCTATTTCCTACACGGTTCTGAATCAGGGACTCAATCCGGCTTTAGGATCCTGGGAGGATTCCATTTTCCTTTCCAAGGATAACGTGTGGGATATCGATGATGTCCTATTCTCGCGTGTGACTCATACTGGGGCTGTTCTAGCCGGCCAAGACTATTCCGAAACAGCAGTAGGGAGTTTGCCCGGAGTCTTGCCTGGGGACTATTTCGTGATCATTCGGAGTGATATACGGAATCATATCGAAGAAGTAAACGAGACTAACAATATCTCGGCTTCTCTTGATTCCTTTAATTTAGATGTGCCGGTCCTCTTACTCAATACTCCAACAAATGGATCCCTGGGCCAAAGTGGGTCTGAGTATTTCCGACTTGATGTTCCTGCCGGCGAAACCCTGTTAATTGATTTTGATAGTACCTCGGCTACGGGAGTGAATGAACTGTACGTGCGATTTGGGAATGTCCCCACTCGCTCAAGTTTTGATTTTAGCTTTACAGATGCACTTCAGCCTGATCAACAAGTATTGGTCCCGACCACTGAAGCGGGTACATATTATATTCAGGCCTTCGGGTCATCGGTACCAGTTGGGGAGGAGGCCTTTACGATTGAGGCCTCGCTGCTTTCATTTGATGTGCTTGATTCCTCCTATAGGCAGGGTGGAAATGTCGGAAATCGGACGATTGAGATTAACGGAGCCAAGTTTGACCGGACCGTCACAGCCATGCTGAACGACGGGAATGGATTCACGTTGCCTGCCACTGAGTATTTCTATGTCGATGCGACTCGCCTCTATGCCACGTTTGACTTATTCGAAGTTTCCGCCGGCTTGTATGATGTAGTGGTGGCCAATACCTCCGGCGATAGTGTGACGGTGACAGATGGATTGGAAGTGGTGAATGGCGGTGGGGGTGACAATGAAGCATCCATTATTTCCGTTTCTCGCCTTGGCACCAGAGGTGGCACGTTTTCTTTTATCGTACCCTGGGGGAATGACGGTATTAACGATGCGGTGGCTCCGCTCCTCTTTTTGGAAAGCACCCTGGGCTTTGCCGCGGCCCCCTTTGGGGAGCTGGTGGAAGATAGTCAAGTGTTTTATGCGTACAGCCGGGGTGATGGACCCTCAGGGATTTTGCTTCCTGATCAATCGTTCTCCCGCATCTTCTTCTCAATTGGTGATGGAATTGGGTCAGAACGAATCGCCGTAGGTCGTGCGGTGGATGATGAAAGTGCTCCATTTGATTGGGATATCGTTCGCGAGGGTATTGTTCGTCCAACGGAGATGACTGATGCCGAATTTGAACTTGTTTTTGCTCAAATGATTAGCCAGGCCGGTTCTACTTTTGGGGATTATCTGGCCATGGTCTCGCGGAATGCCAATCTTATTCCGACTGAAGTGGGCTTGCTGGACACCCCCGATGCGATGATTCAGCTTGAGTTTGATCGTGCCCATGCCGCACTGACCACCTCGATTGTGGGCAGGGTTTTTTCGCCAGATTTTGCGATTGATCTCTCGGGCCAACAGATTCGTGCGGTCAACCTTGATACCCATGCAACGGTGGTCACGACGACGCTCAATGACGGATCCTTTATCTTTGCAAATTTGGCCCCGGTTACCTACCAGGTATTCTACGATGCGGCCTTGATCGAGGGAGTCGATTCCGTGACCTTGACGCAAGGGCAACAAGCACAACCGGTATTCAACCTGCGAGCGGGAGGATTCTTGCAGGGGACCATTACCGATGGGCCCACTGGGTTCCCCATCGCACAGGCCACGGTGTTCGTGACAGGATTTGATGGGAGGACGCTTTCCACTCTCACCAATGATGATGGGACATATCAGTTACCCGCTCTGGCCACGGGAACCTATACGTTAGTGGCGCAAGCCACGGATAAACCGGCGACCACGATCAAGGGAATTCTGGTCACCGAGGGTGAAACTGTTAATGCCGATGCTTCGCTGGGTGTTGGAGGAATCGTGACCGGCACCGTGTCTCTGGAACTCGGAGAACCGGATCGTTTGCTTATCATTCGGGCGGACCGGCAGGGAGAGCCCCCCTTGGGTTCCTTCTTCGCCCAGGTTGAAGATGATCTGAGTTTTAATTTTACGGGTCTTCCGCCAGGCATCTATGATTTGACCGTAATCCGAGAACGGTATGTTCCTGTGACGATTTCCAATGTGAATGTGACTGAAGGAGGTTCCGAAGACGTTGGTGATAGCTTTATGCAACGGGCTGTCATCATGGGTGGTCAAGTCGTCTCAACCGTCCCCGTGGATCCGGCAGATGTTGGAACCGTGTCTGTGTTTGAAAATGGAGCCCTTGTGCGTTCCGTTGGTGTGGATGAGACAGGGAATTTCCACGTATTTGATTTGCCACCGAGTACGTATATGTTACGGGCCGAACGGATTGGGGCTCAAAGCAGTGAAGTCGAGGTAACCCTTGCAGTAGGGGAGGCGGTCTCTAATCTCCTGATCGAGGTAGGGGCAGGCAGTAACATTTCTGGAGTGGTCACCAATACGATAACGGCAACCCCGTTGGTTGGTATCGGAGTCATTTTAATCGGGACAACAGATGGGAAGGCCAACTATACCATTACGGATGAGACCGGGGCCTACCTCTTTACCGATTTAAATGGAGGAACCTATACGGTCGAAGTGCCTGGAGTCTCGGCAGGCGGCCAGTCCGTGGTGGTCGATGATATCAATGATGTCACCTTTATGGCCGACCTCTCTGTGACGCCCGTGGCGGATATTTCGGGGATATTGCAAGCCTCTGACCTGAGTGGCATTGCATCGGGTGTCGTCGACTTGTATGAAAATGGACTCCGTGTTTCCCGGTCTCTGACTGGCCCGGACGGGGCGTTCGCTTTTCAACTTCTTCGGGCAGGGACATTCGAACTTCGGGCAACCGCAGAAACGGCCAGCTTTGATGTCGTGAGTGGGATTGTCGTGAATGCGGGAGAGTCTCCTGATTTCACCCTGACGGCAGGGCAGGGGGTGTTAACCGTGACGGTAACCGACTCCCAAGAAAGTCTTGACGGGGGCACGATAACCGTCATCAAGTTGGGAGCAAATGGCCGAGAGCTCGCAGGCATCCAAACTCTGGGAGCTAACGGGCTTGCCCAGTTCGACAACCTCGTGGATGGTGCCTATGAAATCAAAGTTTCTGGGCTCAACAATCGCGGTGGAGTGATCACGGTGACGATTAATGGGGGAGCCACGGTTCCGGTCAACCTCAATCTACAAACATTGGCCGTGGTAGATGGAGCGGTAATTGATAATAATGGAATGGGAGTGGCGGGGGCTCGCCTTGTACTCCGTGATGCCGGGACAGAGGTGGAACGATTTACTGTATCGGGGACTGACGGTCAATACCAATTTACGGGAGTGCTTGACGGAACGTATGAATTGGTCGTCTTAGTCGAGGGGTTTGATGCGCTCATTCAAAACGGCCTCGTCGTAAGTGGAGATGCGACGGTCGATGCGACGCTTGTCGTGAGTACCACTTCATTAATCGGTCGTGTTGTAGATGAAGTGTCCAACCCTGTCTTCAATGCCGAAGTACTCATACGGGATGTCAATGGTCTTATTGTAGGGCTCGCGACGACCCAGGCTGATGGCACCTTCTCGCTTACCACCGCAAGTGGAACAAACCTTACGGCCGCGATCGAGGCTCGAAATCTATTAGATGTTGAACTCGGAGGGTTAACGGTCACGAATGGGATTTCAAATGACCTGGGCGATGTGACGATGACGTCTACTGCTCTGAATCAGGATGGGCGCCTGGGCCTGATATTCCAGGGCGGTCCTGAAGGTGGAGTGCTCATTCCCCTTCCTTTACAGAGCGGGGGATTAGGAGCAGAAGTCATTTCCGGCCTGACTGGTGCCAATGCAACCGAACCAGCAGGGTTTGTTGAAACCCTACAATTTTTAAGCTTTCCCAGTTATTTTGCGGATGCGAATAACACAGATCTTAGCGCCGCAGACCCCATTACTGCTGACCAAGTTCCGAGCACAAACATTGAGTCATGCCGTGATGCCTGTAGGCCCTTGTTGGGGAAAGCACTTCGAGACATTCAGTTCCAAGATCGGTTTCTTGAGACATGGGGCGAATCGGTCGACCAATACTTCTCTCAACGAAATTTAGCAAGAGCCATTTTTGCTGCTGAATTTGCGCAGAATGCAGGATTAGTCGCGGCTGCTTATTTAGCCTTTAATGCGGCCGCAGTGGCTTCTGCCACCGCCGCAACCGGTTCTCTCGCGTCAAATTTGGCCATCGGGAATACTGTAGGTGCGGTGGTGAATGGTCTCTATCAGTTGGGTGTCGCCGTGTCTAGCGCGGGCAGTTCCGGAACCCCTGACGGCACGCTCGCTCAATTGGATCAGGCGGGTAACCTGCTCAGCAATCTTCTGGGTCTGCTAGGGACGGCAGCGGATGCTGTTGGAAATTTTGAAGGTACAAGTCCTGGGGGTGTTTTAGGCATTCTGGGACCAATAATCAACCTTCAGGGTACGCTGCGGACCCTGACGTTCACGGAAACGAGAAATAGTATCTCTGCGTTTAAGAGTGCGATGGAGCAGCGCGATCAAGCTGCGGCCAATTTTGAGGCCGCTCGTCATCGAGCCCTGAAGTCGACGACTTCATACATCACCCATCTCAAAGACTGGATTCGTGATGAGCTGAGAGATACGAATGGGGATCTTGACCCACGAATTGATATCGAAGTCTTTATCACCTACCCAAGATCGCGTGATCCGAACGATATTCTTGGCCCCGAAGGATTTGGTGAAGAGCGTTGGGTTCCGTTTGATGAGCGACTGAACTACACGATCCGATTTGAGAATGATCCGTTGTTAGCTGATGCGCCCGCACAGTCGATTCGCATCACGACGACGCTTGATCCTGATGTTGATGTTCGGACCTTCCGCTTAAACGATATTACTCTGAGTACGACAGTCATTGATGTGCCCGATAATGCGGCATTTTTCCAAGATCGTCTGGATTTGAGAGAGGATTTGGGAATTTTTGTGGATGTGTTCGCGGGAATCGATGTGATTAATGGAGAAGCGTTTTGGGAATTTGTGTCAGTCGATCCGTTGACAGGCGATTTGCCGATCGATCCTTTGATTGGTCTTTTGGCGGTCAACAATGCTTCTCCTGACGGTGAAGGGTTTGTCACGTATTCCGTTCTTCCGAAGGCCGATACGGTAACGGGCACACGAATTGATGCTCAGGCGACTATTGTGTTTGATATTAATGCGCCGATCGATACGCCAGCGATTTTCAATACGGTGGATGCGACCCCGCCGGATAGTGGCGTCACCCTGGAAATACCAGGAGGTGGCGGATTAACGGCGGACGAGCTTGCCGCGGGTTCGTCCGGAATCCCAATCCTTGTCGATGATCCCCAATTTGTTATTAATTGGGGTGGAACCGATGATTCCACAGGTTCTGCTATTCAACATTTTGATGTGTTTGTCTCAGACAATGGTGGTCCATTCCTTCCCTATTTGCTGGGCACGGAACTGACGGGAGCCACCTTTGCTGGGGAAGTTGGCCATACCTATTCGTTTTTCAGTCAGACCACAGACAATGCGGGCAATACCGAGGGGGCTCCTGCTACACCCGATGTCCTGATTCGCGTGCGTCCAGATTTTATTTTGGATATTGATGACGACGGAGAAATTTCTACGGATACTGATGGTCAACTCATCCTTCGGTACCTTTTTGGCTTAAGAGGCGATGCTTTGGTCAGCGGTGTTGTTGATTTGGTCAATGGGACACGGGTGGACTCTCAAGATATTGTTGATTATTTGGATAGTGCGCAGAATACGATGTTGGATATTGATGGCAATGGGCAGTTGAACCCCATGACGGATGGCTTATTGGCGCTAAGGTTTATGTCAGGTGCGACAGGAAATAATCTGGTTGCGGGAGTTGTTGATACGCAAGGCCTTCGTACAACCGGATTCCAAGTCAATCAGTTTTTCCAAACCTTCCTGCCCGCGATTGAATCGGGGCCGCTGACTTCTCAGGCGTTGGGGGCTGTTGCTGCTCCAATTCTTTCACCAGAGGAATCGGTTGCCGCACCTTCTGACGCTGGTGAGGCAGGGCCAGCATTACTCGTGGCAGTTCCCAATCTGATGCTGGCGAGCGAAAGTCCAATAGCGTTGGCGGATCAATCATTTGGATCTGAAATAGTCAGTGAGGTTTCGGAATCCACTCCGATTGTCATTGAAGCTCTTCCAGTCGAGAGCCGCACGACACTCCCACTGGCATTAGAAACCAAGAAGAGTGCTGCAGGCAATGAAGGTGGCCCCGTTATCCTTCCTGTCCCACCCATTGAAATTCCCGTACCACTCTCTTCTGCCAGCACCATTGACAGTGTTGGAAACGATGAGATTTTTGGTGAGGTTCTCCGTCCTGATGTAAAAAATGTTCCGGTTGCAGATGAAACGAGAGAAGAAAGTCGAAGAGATACGTTCAAGGAATCGGCGACCGTTTCTAGAGATCGCCAGGACCGCGTGCTGAATAGGTCGTTCCAAGCTAAAAACGATAGAGCCGAGGTGACTCCAACAGCCCTTGCTGGATTATTAGCAACACAATGGGCTAATTCTGAGCTGTCGAATGGAGGAAGTGAATCCTTTTCCAGTCGACCCGTCCAGAACAGCCAGTTAGTTGATTTCTTATTGGGTAGGAAAGAGACTCACAGTTTCGCACATGGTGATCATAATTCCCATGTTTCCTTTAAAGCAGAGGGTCCAACGAATTGGTTGGCCAAAGATTGGTCGAAGGAAAGCGATGTGAAATCTCATCGGAGCGGCGAAGGGGTTTTCAGGCCGACTTCCTGGGTTGAAGAATTTTTAGTGAACACACCCCAAAAAATATCGGATGAACTTTTGGTGAATGTAGATAGCCAGAATGCAGAAGAATAAGGAGGTAAATTTCAACCAATAGATTCTGTTAGTGGACTCCTAGCAGTATTCCGATTAGAACAAGAGCTCCTACCCAACAATGTTGTTTAAAGAGCCTCAAGGCTTGTTGAGATGTGATCTCTGAACGAAGGAGAACCACCTGATAGCCTATGAGAATCGATATCAACAGTAATCCTAAAAAATATCCTGCCCCCAAATGGCTGACCTCGCCAGCTAATGATAGAAAAAGCAACATGAAACATGCTGCTAATCCCACACCAAGCCAGGTATAGGAGCCAAACAAGATGGCTGAGGATTTGACGCCGATTTTCAGATCATCTTCCTTATCCTGAATCGCGTAAATGGTATCGTAGACGATTGCCCAACAGACTGTGGCCGCAAAGAGGAGCCAAGTTCCTGTTTCCAATTCATTACGTTCGGCCGCCCAGGCCATGACTCCCCCCCAGCCAAATGCTACACCCAGGATCAATTGTGGAATATGAAGAAATCGCTTGCAGAATGGATACAAGGCGGCCAGCACTAAAGCCACCGGGGCGAGAGCCCAGGTGAGGGGATTGAGAAACCATAAAAGGCCTGTGGCGCCAAGGAGTAAAAGAACTAATAAACCCAATGCCTGCTTGGGGCGTAATTGTCCTGACACTAGTGGGCGGTGGCGGGTCCGCTCGACCTGCCCATCAAATGAGCGATCGGCAAGGTCATTCATAATTACACCGGCACTGCGCATGATGAAAGATCCAGCGACAAAAATAAGGAGTAATGTTGCCGACGGCCATCCTTTTGAAGCGAGGACTAAGGACCACAAAGTAGGGAAAAGTAACAGGAGGGTCCCTGTTTGGTTTGAAAGACGGATGAGGTGTGCAAAAGTTTTGAGTCGAGGCAGGGAAGGTGGGATGGAAGAATCAGTAGGTTGGGAGAGAGGCATTAGGATATCACATGAAGGCTTTCTTTGGATGAACGAATTATTCCAGAGGAAAGATTAAGCCGTGATTCGTGGAAGAGCAAAGAGGAAATCAGTCTGATAATAAAAAAGAATACTTTATTGTACCGTAAATCTGGTGATGCACAGAATCTCTTCAGGTTTGCTAGATGGGGAGACCACGATCATCCATTCGCCTGTGTGAATTTCAGGTTTTAGAGACTTTAAACTCCACATTCGATATCCTGATGAAGGGCGGATGGCAAGATTGACCTCCGATACTTTTGTCCAGGTCCCTTCAATTTGATGATGCCAACTATGCCGTAATTTTCCATTTCTTGTTGCAGCAACTTTTGTCCAAAAAATTACTTTGGATGTTTGAGAGGTTTTTACCATCGGGATGGCTGCTTGGCCATTTTTATCTTTTTCACAATAGGCAGCAGGAGAGAATTGGCCTTCAGGATTTCGATTAACGACATTTTTGGCAATAATCACTTTTTCCACTTGAAAGGCTGGTTCTGCATAAACAGAAGCGGCGAAAACCATGAATCCGAATATTCCAAATGCACCTCCGATAATGCGAGCAGCAAACTTCTTCATGACCTTCCCATTTTCATTCAAGAATCACTTGATAGGAAATTAGGCGATCTTTCTACCCATGTCAATGGAAGAAGGCAGAAGCAAGATTGAAAGCCAAGATATTATTCCTTTCCTTTGGTCTCCCCTCCTTTAGTTGACGATTATAAGTGACGAAAGGTATAAATGTGCCTTGTAGTAACGCTTCTCGCGTGGCGTTGCTGATTATGCGAAGTTACTTCGATTCTCATTTTCAGACTTGAGCCGGCGTAGCTCAGTGGTAGAGCAACGGTTTCGTAAATCGTTGGTCGGTGGTTCAATCCCACTCGCCGGCTCCATATCCCCCCCCAAAGTAATTTCCTTTCCTAAAGCATAATAAATTTGTCGGTCAATACCTATCGTGGCTATGGGTGATCTATAAAAATCAATTTGGGTATATTTTTATTCAGAGGATGGATAGGCCTATAAGGAAGTCTGTTCCAGTATGAAAAAGTTGATTTATGGACGAAATAAGCTAAGCTAGGACGAGTCGAATGAGAAATTTCATTTTACGACTTCGTAAAAGCTTCATGAACATTTTATCTTACACAGAGGAGGTTGGATAATGGCTCTGACAAGCGAGCTGGAGGTGATGCCATCGACACAGACTTTTTCAAATTCCTTGGGATCACAAAAATCTTTTGAGGTGCCGACTCCGGTCATGCAAGCCAAGAAGGAAGTCGTGGCCTTTTTTGGTGTAGGTGTGGAATGTATAGGGGAGATCTGGTACGAAGGCAATGTGCAAATCGATGGGCGAATGGAAGGTACCATTCACACTAAGGGTACCTTGGTGATTGGTGATCGAGCTTTGGTAAAGGCCAAGATTGAAGCTGGAAGTGTGATCTGTAAGGGGCATATTGAAGGCGAGGTCGTGGCTAAAGAATCGATCAAACTTTTATCGCCTGGACTCATTGATGGGACTATGAGTGCTCCCCGATTGTCTGTGGAAACAGGGGGTATTTTTAATGGCCGGGTAAGCATGGGGAATTCTTCTAAGTAATTTCACGGGCTTTCTCACTTAAAAGTATCATATTAGTTCAAAGAGATTGTTCTCTTGAGCAGAGTGGTATCTTTTCCTTCGTTAGAACGCTTTTTCTTCTACCAATTCAAAGAAGGCTATTCGAAGCTGATCGGCTTTTCAATGTTTGCGAGTTTTTCTATTACTAAAACCCCTTGTTTATTTGGAATAGTCGGAACTCTTAACGATTTCCTCTGGGCAACCCCAATAGACCTTCCAGCAAAGATCACCATCTTTCACTGATTGCCAAGTACAGCTGTTATGACCTGTCGAAGGTCTTAACTCCAAGACTCGAGGAAAGCAGTCAACTCTGCTTGTAAGAACCTTGCAACTATTAACTTTTAGTTAATTAATGGAAGTTCGTGGTTGATCTTAAAGGTTATTTCCGCCTCATTGGTTGGGCACACCATTTGCTGAAACGAATGGTTGTACTAACACTTTTACAAGGGGCACCATGAAAATTTGTGAAAAATGTCAAGGTTCCATGGTGATGGAACGAGCCGTGGACTTAGAGGTTGGGTTGAGTATATTGTACTTTGCATGTTTGAATTGTGGTAAACGCCTTCAAGCAGAAAAAGAACCACAACCCCTTGTCCGCTAATTTTTTTGTATTCATTATAAAATAAATGGAGGAGAGTGATGCCGCAACACAATCGACCCTTAACACATGACGAAAGAAAGGCCGCCGAAGCAGCTTTCAAAGGGGCACCATTTGACCCGAAGTGGTCTGACGCGGCACGAAAAGTATATTTAGGTCTTTCCACCGCAATTGCCAATAAGCGTAATGAAGCCTTTGAGGAAATTCAGCCTGCCACACCGACGACCCTTGCCAAGCGCGCTGTGACTGAAGTCAAAGAACGTATGCGAGTCAAATCTACTTTGTGGTAGATGCTGGTATCATTATCTTTGTGGGGACAATTCCAAATAGGGGTGTCCCCACAATCCTATCCCCATTTCCCTCGACAGTTCGACCTTCCTTGATTACAATCTTCCCGTGTATTTGAAAAATAGTGCTAGGAATTTTCTAGCTTACTTTAAATCGGAAACCTCCCTTACCCTTTTTGTCAAAGGGAATACGCTATGCCACTAGAAACGATCTTCATTGGTTTCGGGTCAAATGTAGGAGATCGGCAGGACTTTTGTGATCGGGCGATTGCGCTGATGAATTTACTCCCACTCTCACAAGTCACGGGTGTGTCGTCCTACTATGAAACAGAGCCAGTCGATCCCGGTGGCACACTTGGGGCTAATTGGTTTTACAATGGTGTGGTGAGGCTGGAAACATCTCTGAGCCCAAACCGTCTTTTGGACATCTTGCAAGAAACTGAACGTGGATTAGGTCGCACAGAAAGCAATCGAGAAGGTCCCCGTACCATGGATTTTGATATTCTCTTGTTTGGGCAGGAGGTCATTAAGCAACCTGGGTTAACGGTCCCGCATCCTCGCCTGCATCAGCGACGATTTGTCTTAGAGCCATTAGTGGAATTAAATCCCGCCTACAAGCACCCAACCTTGCAAAAGACCATGCAAGAATTGTTGAGTGAGCTTCATGACACAAGTAGAGTCAATAAGGTGGCTATCAAACCTGGGGAAAAGTATCTCTCACGACCGGCTTGCTCCCTCCCCCCCTCCTCATAAACACCATGCGGATCATTCGATCGATACGTGGTCTCCAGACTTGGCGGCGAAAACATGAAAACCAAAAAATTGGGTTTGTTCCTACAATGGGTGCGCTGCATGAGGGGCATCTTTCCTTAATTCGTCAGGCACGTAAGCAATGTCGAATTGTTGTCGTCAGTATCTTTGTCAATCCATTGCAATTTAGTCCTACCGAAGATTTAAGCCGATACCCAAGGCCGGTGAAAAGCGACCAACAATTGTGCCGAGAAGCTGGAGTCGATCTGATTTTTTGGCCATCAAGCGAAGAGTTCTATCCAAAAGATTTCCAGACTTCGGTAACGGTAAGCCAACTCAGTCAACGTTGGGAGGGGGAAGCTCGACCCACACATTTTGAGGGCGTCACCACGGTCGTGGCCAAGCTATTGTGTCTAATCCGACCAGCCCAATCCTATTTCGGTCAAAAAGACTATCAGCAATTGTTGGTGATTAAGCACATGGTTCAAGATCTTAATGTCGACACAAAAATTGTGCGTTGCCCGACGATTCGAGAATCTGATGGTCTCGCCCTCAGTTCTCGCAATCGCTATCTTTCAGAAAGCCAACGACGATCATCAACTGTGTTGTCTGCCGCCTTAAAGCAGGGTGTGAAATCTATAAAACATTATGTGATTGACGTACGTAAAATTAAAAACAATATGCAGGAAGTCTTAAGGAAAACATCTGGAATAAGTGTTGAGTACCTGGCTGTGTGCGATGCCAAAACTCTAGACCCGCTTAAGAGTGTTAGGGGGGAAGTCGTGTTACTAGGAGCTATTCAAATAGGAAGCATTCGTCTGATTGACAACATGTTAGTGAAATTGCCCTCCATGAATTGAGATGTGCCTGAAGGAATCAAGCTCGCCATAGGTTTCAAATCACTTTTTATTCAAGAGCGGGACTCCATGATTTTCTGGAAAGAGAAAAGAAAAAGGCCAGGATTAGAAAGCTGGCTCTAAAAGTCTTGGGTTCAACTGTTGTTTATTGATTGATAGATTAAGCTATTCTCCCAAGGAGAAGAAGATTTCAGCTTAATTCCCTGTGCTTTGAGACTGGATGATTGGTTGAATGTCGGCAGGGGAATAGGTTGGGGGTTTGACCCATTTGCCGTCTTCCCGTTTATGCCCGCCGACTTTACTCATGTTTGAACGGTGCACTTCTTGGAACACCGGCTCCATGTCGATTCCCAGAGAGACTGCGGTGCCATAGACCACGTACAACAAGTCTGCGAGCTCCTTGGCCATATTGGGCAAGTCTTTGTTGTGCATCGCTTCTTGGAACTCCTCGAACTCTTCTTGAATAAGACGATTCCTCAGGGTTTGAGTGGCTTCATCAGGTACGGATGGGGATTGGGTGATTTGAATATCAAATTGTTTATGGAAATTTTGAACCATTTTTTGTGCGTCGTTCACCAGTCTCTACCTCCTCTTGCTCCTCCTGACAAAGGAGGAGGAAATTTCCAATACTTTTCTTGAAGAAAAGTCCTCATTCGTTCAAAGGATGGGGAAGCACTGTTACAGTGCTAACACCATATAGATATCATTGACATTGGTATGAGTTGGGCCGGTGATGATATGGCCACCAATTTCGTTGAAAAAGGTATAGCTGTCATGTTTCTCTAACATGGTCTCAACTGACAGTCCTTTTTTCTTGGCCCGTTGAAGAGTCTTCCCATCGACCATGGCCCCAGCTACGTCTGTTGGGCCATCAGTTCCGTCGGTCCCAAACCCTGCCACAGCCACATTGTGGAGTCCAGCCAACTCTTGTGCGGCGGCTAATATACATTCTTGAGCTCTTCCCCCTTTTCCCTTACCGGTGATCGTTACAGTAGGTTCTCCGCCAGCAAGTAAGCAGGCCGGGGGGGGCACGGGATTGCCGAACTCATGAATATCTCTAGCCATCGCACCGAGGATTGTTCCGAGGTCTTGGGCCTCTCCCTGTAATGGAGAATCGAGGATGTACGGCCGGAGGCCCAATCGTTTGGCTTCCATTGCGATGCCGGCTACGGCCATTTGGTTATTGGCCAAAATGATTGATTGAGACCGTGAAGGATTTCCCCTTCTCCTTTTCCAAGTTTCAGAAATATTCCCAATGTTACCTTCTTCGAGATGCCGTCGAACACTTTCAGGAATGTTGGGAAAAATTTTATAGTGTTCAAGAATCATTTTGGCCTCTTGAAAGGTGCTGGGATCTGGTGCCGTGGGGCCTGAACCGATGGTGGCCAAATCATCGCCCATGACATCGGACATGACCACGGTCAGTATCTTCGCTGAAGTGGCTTGAGCTAATCGACCACCTTTTACTGCCGAGAGATGTTTTCGCACGGTATTCAATTCATGAATGTTCGCACCAGATCGCATGAGCATGTGAGTCGTGCGTCGTTTTTCTGTTAGGGTAAGGCCTGGAGCTGGAGCACAGAGAAGACTAGAAGCGCCCCCTGAAAGTAGGACGATCAGCAAGTCATCCTTGGTGAGTGATTTCACAATTTTGAGAATGTGTTTGGTGCCCCGGCTTCCCCTAGTATCGGGGAGAGGGTGGCTGGCTTCGACAACCTGCACGTTTTGTGTTTTAGATCCATACCCATCTTTAACGATGACTAATCCCCCTTCTAAGTGTTTCCCCAATATCTTTTCGAGTGTTTGTGCCATGTGTCCTGACGACTTCCCTGCCCCGATACAAACAACTCGTTGGTATTTCTTAAGATCATATTCGACTCCGTTCACGAAAAGGGTATGGTTTTTTCTTATGATCGATTGTTTCATGGCCTTGTCCGGATCAGTCGCGTCCAAGCTACTTTGAATAAGTGCCTTCAGGAGGCGCTTCGTCCGTAAATTCGATGTTTGGATAATCATCGTGGGTTAATCAAGGCTTCTGTCTAGCGAAGGAGCATGAAAAGAAATGGCAAGTTTAGTGAGTATTGGAATCAGAAGTTTCGGAAGTCTCGAGGTTGGGTTGGGGAGAAGTGATGATACTCAATCGTTGGTGTAAGATGGTGCTGAGCCCAATCAAGGAGTATGGTTTGGTAATGACTCCATGAAATCCATAGGTGTGATAATTGGCCATGATGGGATCATTCGAATAGCCGCTGGAGACAAAGGCAATCACCTGAGGATCAATTTCCCGTAAGCGGAGAATCGTGTCTTTTCCTCCTAAGCCTCCGGGAACAGTTAAGTCCAATACCACTGCGGAAAAAGGGGTACCATTTTTTAAAGCCTGTTGAAAAAGTTCAATGGCTTCAAGCCCATTCTTGGCTAGCTCGCATTGATACCCGCAGTGAGACAGCATTTCCTTGGCCAATAAACGAATCGGTTCTTCATCATCCATGACGAGAATGGTTCCACGCCCGTGTTGGAGAGGAGCCGTTCCAAGTTTTATGGGTGTAGCTCCACTTGCACAGGCTGGGAAATACAGTGAAAACGTTGTGCCAACATTCGCTTGGGATTCAACGGAAATATGTCCACCATGTTTTTGCACGATGGCATACACGGAGGCGAGACCGAGCCCTTGTCCCTCAGGTTTTGTAGAATAATATGGGTCAAAAATTTTATCGAGTTGTGCCTTGTCTATGCCTATGCCTTCATCAGATATGGTGATGTGAACGTATGGGCCAGGTGAGAGTGGAATAGGTAGGGGGTTTCCTAATTTGTTGATCCACATGTTATTGGCCTGGATCCTAAATGTCCCTCCGTTTGGCATGGCTTGGACTGCGTTGATGATGATGTTGTGAAAGACCTGACTGATCTGGCCGGGATCGGCTTCAATCGGCCATAAATCGTTAGGAAGTTCCCGTTCACACAACAAGGAAGAACCTGAAAGGGCAAAGCCTGAAGACTCGATAATGAGCGCCCTGATCGAAATGAGGTGTTTAATGGGATCTCCACCTTTTGCAAAGGCAAGGAGTTGTTGGGTGAGGTCTTTGGCTCGCCACGTGGCTTGTTCTGCTCGCGTCAAATAGGTTTCTCCAAGAGGGGGTAGTTTCATGATGTGTTGAGTTAACGTAATATTTCCTAAAATACTGGTGAGGAGATTGTTGAAGTCGTGGGCGATTCCTCCAGCCAGGGTACCAATCGCATCCATTTTTTGTGACCGTAATAGCTGTGCTTTTAGTTGTTGCTTTTCCTGGTCGATTTTTCGGCGCTCTGTGATATCCCGAGTGACTCCGGCAAATCCTAGGGGACACCATTTTTCATCCAATAGTAAACTCGCTCGTACCTCTGCCCAGACAGTGCTTCCATCTTTACAGGGGTGTTCGAGCTCTAAAAGAAGGAAGGGGTCTAATTGGTTGGGGTTTTTGGCAAAGTGTTCGAGTTGTTGGCGCATGGCCTCCTGGGCTATTGCGAATGATGGAGGTGTCAAGCATTTATCCAGTGGCATGGCCATGACTTCCTCTGCTGAATAGCCGCGAAATTCCTTAACTGATGGGCTCACATACGTAAACCGACTGCCATCCAGTTCCATCATCCAAATGACATCTGAAATATGATCGGTGACAAAACGATAGCGGGATTCCGATGCTTTCAAGTCAGCCGTTCGTGCTTGAACGAGTGTTTCAAGATGTTCTTGATGTCGTCGTAATTCTTCTTCTATTCGGGCTCGGTGGGAAATTTCCTGGGTAAGAGAATCATTCAGAGCTTGTGCACGGTCTCGGGCTTTGGTCACGTTATTAATTAACCTCGAATTTTCGTGATGGAGTGCTAGAGATTCAAGGATCATCGTTTGGTTGCGCTTGGCAGTCATCGTCATGATAACGACGAAAAGTAGCCCCATAGCTCCCATGCTAATATGCAGTGAGTCACCTCTAGAAAAAAATAGGAAGGTCAACGGTGTGGCAGTAGGAAGAGCAAACGCGAGAAAGGCGGGAAAATATGAGGTATAGAGTGCGGTGGCTCCAGCAATCATTCCTCCAAATACAAAGGTCAAGAATACTTCATGCCCAATGGAAGTAGAGGGGTACATGACCACACCGCCAATGCCCCAAGCACAGCCCGATACAAAGTTTCCAGCCATGAACCAATTGACCCATTGATCGACAGTAGCCTCGTGTTGAGTCTCTTGACGATAACGATAGAGCAAGATTGACCAGAGCCCATTGATGATGAGGATTCCGAGAAACCATAAGGCAATGGATTGCCGAGGAACGATGGTCCATAAGAGGGCAACAAGAATGCCGCTATTTATAAGAGAACCCAAGATGCCATAGGGCGCAAGAGAGAAAAGTTGATGTACCTGTTGGTTGAAGTGCAATTTTGAGCGAAAATCAGAAGGCTCATCTTTTTGGGTAGACGCGTGAGATGGACTCAATGGAGTACTTTCGGAAGGTAGGGAAGGTGACATTGGGGACCTTGGCTGTTGCTAGTATGACTTTCGTATAATGGCGACAAAAAATTTATAACAGAATCAATATCGCCAGGAAGCCCAATTGTCAGCTGTAGCCTGCCGATTTAGACAAATATTGTCAATGCGACGTCCCAAAAGTATAAATTTTTCCTGCTAGAGATATGGCTATTTTTTAGGATTTGCTGGGGGCATTTTCTGTCAGTCATCAATAAAATCCCCATGTCAGGATATTTATCATGAACCCCTTAATCCTTTTACAGAATAAGATTTCCGATTGCTCCCTTTGTCCTCGATTAACAACGTATCGTCGGGAGGTGGCAAAGGAAAAGGTAAAACGCTTCAAGGATTGGGAGTATTGGGGCCGTCCGATCCCGGGGTTCGGTGATTCGCGAGCCAAGTTATATGTTCTTGGTCTTGCTCCAGCAGCTCATGGAGGGAACCGGACAGGACGGGTTTTTACGGGAGATCGAAGCGGGGATTGGCTGTATGAAGCGCTTCATGTCTTTGGCTTTGCCAACCAGGCTGAATCGGTTCATCGCGAGGATGGTTTGATGCTGTGGAACTGTTATGTGGCTGCCGCTGTGCGGTGTGCACCGCCTGCGAATAAACCGACGAAAGAAGAATTCGAAAGATGCCGTTTCTTTGTGGTCGAAGAATTTGGGCTGTTACGCCACATTCAGGTCGTAGTTGTCCTTGGCAAAATTGCCTTTGATGAGTATTTACGGACCTGCCAGTCCATGGGAAAGACGATCCCTTCTCCGCGTCCAAAGTTCTCACACGGGGCTGAATATCTTTTGCCCTGGCACGTGACGCTTCTTGCCTCGTACCATCCGAGTCAGCAGAATACATTTACGGGAACACTGACTCGGCCCATGTTTCATTCCGTCTTTCGCCGCGCCAAGAACCTGATTGAGCAAGGGTAGTCAGGTGTTGCTGAGCTAATAGGCGCTTTATTTGGTGGCTGACTTCCGTGTTTCCCAATCAGCTAAGAATTTCTTCAACCCAATATCGGTTAACGGATGTTTGACGAGTTGCTGAAAGACGCTATAGGGCATGGTGCAAATATGTCCACCAAGTAGAGCGGCATCAACCACATGTTGAATATTGCGAACACTGGCTACCAAGACTTGTGTGGGGAAATCATAATTTTCATAGATGGTTAAGATTTGTTCAATGAGATCCATGCCGTCGGCGCTAATATCGTCCAAGCGACCGATAAAGGGAGAAACGCACCAGGCGCCAGCTTTCGCAGCCATAAGGGCCTGTGTCGCAGAAAAGCAAAGGGTCACATTCACGCGAATGCCTTCACTGGCCATCAGTTTAGTGGCTTTGAGTCCTTCTGGAATGAGCGGAACTTTAACGACGATATTTTTATGAATCTTGGCGAGTTCGCGCCCTTCTTTAGCCATGGCGTCGGCTTCGACACTTACGACCTCGGCGCTAATAGGCCCATCAATGAGGCCACAAATTTCCAAAAGTAGATCTTTGAAATCCCGGCCTTCTTTAGAGACGAGGGATGGATTCGTGGTAATCCCATCGACCATTCCATAGCTCGCAGCTTCTCGAATTTCGTTGACGTTTCCAGTATCCAAGTATAGTTTCATAAGAGTCTCCCTTGCTGGTGATATAGACGCGTTAAAGAAAGGATGGTCCATTGTAATCAACCAAATGATTTTGGACAAATGCATATGGCCATTTAAGAGCCAAATTTAATGGTTTGACTGATCGGTAAACGAGGGCTAGAATTTTTAAGTGGTGTATGGAGTGTCTTTATAACTGATATTGCGAGAAGGAGGTTCCTGTGAATCGACAATATATTTTTGCCATTCTCCTAGGATTAGTGTTCACCGGCTGTGGAGGCAATCCGTATTTAGATGCCTCACTCGATCCTGCGAAATTTGAGGGAAAGGACCAAGCTTGGTTTGAAGAGAACTGGGGGAAGCCCAATGGGAAATCTGCCCGATTTTTTGGAGGGGAAACGTGGATGTATTCCCGAATTGCGGGTGGAGGAACCCACTTCCCATTTTTTAATTTTACCCCCAATCAATGCCAAATCACGCTAGATTTTGACAAAGAAGGAAAACTCGATGATCACGACTATACCGATTGTTGAAACACTATAAAATAGGTCTGTCCGTTGGTCATGAATCTTTCTTGATGAGGGTATGAATAATTCCATTTTGATATTCCTTAGGACTAGGGCCTCGTTGTGTCGCGGCGAATAGTTGTTTGTCCCACGAAGGAAGTCCTATTTGAGGCCGCTGCTCAATATGTTGTTCAGTCAATTATTCCTCCTTCTGACCCTGCCTCATTCTTTTCCCTTGCCCTTTCCGGAGGGTCTACACCTCGAGGGTTGTTTAATCTATTAACGGCTGATTGCCTTCGTTCGCGGGTAGATTGGTCATCCCTTCGGTTTTTCTGGGGAGATGAACGTCCAGTGGCCCCAGACCATGCCGACAGCAATTTTCTCATGGCCAAGGAATATCTTTTAGATCCTCTTCATATTTCTTCCAATCAGGTGTTTCGCATAGAGGGAGAACGTCCGCCACAGGAAGCTGCAGCTCATTACCAAAGTGTGTTGCAGGAGGCCTTTTTACTTGGGGCGACGGAAATCCCACGATTTAACTTGATGCTTCTAGGGATGGGGCCTGACGCCCATACCGCTTCCTTATTCCCGGGAACAGCAGTGTTAGAGGATGAAACTCATTTGGTTGACGCTCCTTGGGTGGAAAAATTTCAGACTCACCGTCTCACCTTGACTCCTATGGTTTTCAATGCCGCACAAAAAATCGTATTTGTGGTAAGTGGGTTAGACAAAGCACAGGCTGTAGAAATGGTGTTAGAAGGGCCATATCTTCCTCACCAATATCCTGCGCAACTCATTCGTCCCGCCCAGGGAGAAATGGTCTGGTTGCTGGATCAAGACGCGGCCAGTCTACTGAAAAAGACCTCAGTTGAGGTATGGAAGAAAGAAGAAGGGGAGTGATGTGACGACAATCAAAGCTCCAGCTGCATTTGTTCAGGCGCTTCATAAACAACCGGTCCGATGTGAAGGCGTTAATTGTTCAAGTATTGTGGAGGTCACAGATATTTCTCAAAGGGTGGATCAAGTAAAAAGTTTTCAGTTGCAATGTGCTTCTTGTTTTTGGGGAAAGGTTATTACTGGATCTCTTCAAATTGATCCACCTTGGGATGAGGGATCGTTAATGGAGATCACGGAAGAGCATTTGTTGCATATGGAACCTGTGTGTCCTTATGACTTAGCACCAGTTCAATTCGAGTCTTTACCTAACCCTCGTCGTCGTGCCAGATACAGAATGACCTGCTGGTATTGTGGGCGACAAGAAGAATTAGATTGGCCACCAGAAGAGGCAAAGCGGTAAAGTGTAGGCTCCTTAGAGAGGTTTGAGTTCGTTTCACTATGGTCTTGTCTCTGATGGTCTATCTTCCTCTGAGGGAGGAGATGCTTTAGTGCCCTAGAATGAAAAAAATAAAAAAGAAAAAGTCTGGTACTCAGGCGTTGCCGGCCTTCCTTATCGGCTGGACACATGGGGAGCCTCCGCCTCCAGGATATCTAGGTGCTTGGTTTGACAAACTTTACGGGGGGCCATTAGCGATTCGGTTTCTTTCAGCCAATGGGCATAACCATTTTGAGGCGGCGCATACGAATTGGAAGGCGCAAGTGCAATTAGTGCCGTCGAAGGAGGTTGTCGCTCAATGGAAAGGAAGATTGCAGTGGGAGCATCGGCATCTAGCGCAAGTTTTCGCCGTGCCAAAACCCCAGGTGGATCGCCAGGATGAAGTACTTCATCTCGCTCGAATAGCTAGAGGGCTCACTTTGCTTTTGGAAGGGACGGCCTATGATGTAGCCGCCGGGATCTATCAAAATCCCTCGGATTGGAATGATCGAGATTTAGCTGTATTTCAAATTGAGGATCATGTGCAAGTGGAACAGCAGGAGCAAATGTCGCATATGCGAATGTGGTTGCACACAAGGGGACTCAGCAAATTTGGATTAGATGAAGTGGAAAGCTTTCACCCGATCGGGGTATCAGGAAATGACTGGGAAGCCATGCTTTATGACGTTGCAGGGCATTTGCTGAGAAACGGGAAAAACCCCAAAGTTGGTGAGCAAATACCATTTGGTAGAGAAACAGGGGAGCAAGTAGAGGTTGTTCGCCATCGAACGGATCCTCTCTATGGAATCCCATTAGCTTTTCGGGAAGTTCGAAAAACGTAAAGACCGAAGTATAAAAATAGATAATTCAGTGAGACTGGCTACCGAGGAGCTGCAACGACTGTAATACGGGTTTTAGCTCCAGGTACAAGTTGTTGGTCGCAAGGCTTCAGGTTTGTCTCAATGGCAAGATGGGGAGTATATCCTGGCTGAGTCATGAGGTGTTGGGTTAGTTCATCCGCGGAACCCATGGGTTTTGGCATTCGGTAGATATACGTTAACCCCTGGTCATTTATTTGATGCCAACCCCTTCCTAGTGCATTCTGGTAAAAGGCAACAATGGTTTTGGGAGAGTCCGGGCTGAGGAGCACAGCTGAGGGAAATGTTTGATAATTCTTCCCTTTAATGTGAGCTGTCCCGCTTGGGATCGCACTAGCCAATTTTGCCTGAGGGTAGGGTGGAACCATAAAAAAGTTTGCAGGTGGGGTCCAGCTTTTGAGAAATGATTCGTGCAAAGTGGTCAATTGGCATTTTGGGTTTTGTCGTACAGTTGAAAAATCTGCGAGAGGGGCATAGGGACCGGCTTGAGCCCAGCTTGGTATAAATAGAAGCCCTAGTATGTATAAAAAACAAAATTTCTTCATGGACAAACTCCTTACTCTTAATGGCAGAACTGATTCCGATGAAGAAAGTATCATTGCGAAAGTTTGTGCGGGCAGTCAACCAGCAGGCATGGGAAAAATTATTATGAAATTGTTGGGGTTTTCCCAGGGTTTTTATTGATCACATTCATGGCCAGAGCAATCATTGACCCGACATCTGAAACGGATGCCGGGAGTACCAGTGTATTGCTGGCTTTGGCCAATTCTCCAAATTCCCCAATATATTGTTCGGCTACACGAAGTTGTACGGCCTCGTAGCCGCCAGGGTCTTGAATGGCCTCGGCCACTTTCCTAATCCCTTCTGATGTAGCGGTCGCAATAGCTAAAATGGCGGAGGCTTCCCCTTCGGCTTCATTAATCTGTTGTTGCCGTTTGGCTTCTGAGGCTTTAATGACCTGTTGTTTTTCCCCTTCAGCTTCATTAATCGCAGCATCCCGTTGACCCTCTGATGTGAGCACAACTGCACGCTTTTCTCTTTCAGCCCGCATCTGTTTTTCCATGGCGTTTACCACGTCTTGGGGGGGGTTGATATTTTTTATTTCATAACGCATGACCTTGACTCCCCAAGGCGATGAGGCTTTGTCTAATTCATTGACCACGGAAACATTTATCGTTCCTCGTTCCTCGAAGGTTCGGTCCAAATCAATTTTTCCAATTTCGCTCCGCAATGTGGTTTGAGCGAGTTGAGAAATCGCGAAGCGGAAATCCGTAATGCCATACGAGGCACGTTCCGCATCCAAGACTTTGATGTAGAGCACGCCATCAACTCCGACCTGTACATTGTCTCGCGTGATACAAATTTGTTCAGGGACATCCACCGCGAGTTCCTTCAACGAATGTCGATATCGGATCACATCAATAAATGGGACGAGTATATGAAGGCCGGCGTTGTGAGTGGATGAATATTTCCCTAATCGTTCCACCACGTAGGCACTTTGTTGGGGGACCACCACGGCTGTTTTTTTCAAGATCAGTAAGGCCAGAGCAGCAAAGACCAGTGTGGCTAATAATTCACCCGACATGTTCGTCCTCCTGTGTGAGGGATTCTGCTTGAATCCATAGAGTCAGTCCATCCACCCGCACAATTTTGGCAATGGACTCCTTTGCTAGGAGGTATTTCCCAGCATTCCGTGCATTCCAGGTGGATCCACGTAGTTCAACTTTCCCAAGAGCCTGGGGTTCAAGAGGCTCTAGCACTTTCGCAATTTCTCCGATCATGGTGTCCACGTCAGGCTCATCTTTCCCATCGATGCTCCTTTTTGTTTGCAAGGGTTTTTTCATGACCAGAAGAGATATGATTCCTAAAATGGCGAAGAGGAACCATTGGAGCCAGGCTACTTCCACTAAGCCAGACCAGGTAAGGCTACTGACGATTAAGGCAGCCATTCCAAAGAAAAGGAAATAGAAATTCCCCAACCCACCTAGGGTAAGAATTTCGACTCCGATGAGACCAAACCCTAAAATCGCCCAATGCCACCAAAGCATGGGGGGGATACTCCTTTGTAGTGTAGGTATTGCATGCGGTTATGTGCTGTTAGTAATGGTATCGGTTGATTAGAAGGGAAAACTAAGGAAAATTCCCCCCTGGGGTAAAACTCCCCATAGAAAATGATTTGTCTATTAAATGTAGCATATTTTTGTAGAAAATTCTTAATTTCCTTGATGAATCCAATGGAACGTGAGAGTCCAAGCCCCTTTTGCTGACGGCCAGATTATCTTGAGATGAGAAGGAAAAGAGGCCTATTCACCTTTGGAAATGAGGGGTAGGTCTACATTCCAATAGACCGAGAAGCACTTATCTTTTCTGGTTGGACCCTAATAGCTAGGACAGGGTTGGTTGCTCTAAACCTAGAAGTATAAAGTTGAACAATTCCTAGGAATTGACGGTTTCTGCTCCAAAGCTGTCTGAAATGGGAGAAAGGGAATGAGGAGTTATAGTGAGTCAGGTAGGTTTGGTGTTTTCTGTAGGAGTATCTTGGCGGGTCCTCGTCCTTAATATTAAGAATCCGGGCTTAAGCTTTGTCAAGGATTATTGGGTGGTGCCGATTTGTAATAAGAGTTGTCATAAGAGGTAAGGCGCCATGCACATCATTCTTGGTTTACTTGGCACGATTGTGTCAATTCTCATTTTATTCAGCCGACTTGCAGATGCTGGAATTGATCTCGGTGGGCTCAACCCCTTTTTGTGGTATCGCCGACGAAAATGGCGAAAAACGTGCCAAGGAAATCCTCTGTTTACCATTACCAGTCCCATGGATGCGACAGCCATATTGATGGTGGCAGTCGTAAAGGCCGATGGGGATATGACGAAAGAAGATAAGAGCAATCTTCTCAGTATTTTTGAAACTGACTTCAATCTTACAAATAAAGAAGCTGCAGGTCTTTTGGTCTCGAGTGTGTATTTATTAAGAGATGGGGCTGAATTGCGACGGAAAGTATCTAAGTTTCTCGAGCCGAGCCGAGGAAGTTTTTCTGAAGAACAAGCCCAGTCCGCGATGACTCTTATTTCGTGTGCTGCCGGTTTGCCTGAAGAGAGACACGAAAATGCCACGGAGCTCCTAGAGCAAGTGGAAATGCTCCTTGCCCCGAAACCAGTAATGCAAAATGTATGGTGATGTAGGAGGGGGCAAGGTCGGCGAATTCGTACGGCTTGTGGGGGCTGGGAATGTCAATTTTCTTTGGCGAGACATTGTTCAATTAAAGGTTGTAGGTTTTCTGTTTGCCCAAAGGAAACATCTTGGACATGGCCCTTTCGGTCAAATAGGATTGATGAAGGTGTGCCACGAAGAGCAAAGCGTTCAAAGGTCTCGGCTTTCATAGACTTCTGTCCCAAATAAGCCCTGACTTGGTTTGACGCGGTGTGTTTTTTATCTGCTGGTAATACATCAAATCCTGGAATTATTTCACGAGCGTAATTCAGCGTTCTTTCTTCTGTGACAGGTTCGGTGTCTGGCGCCACAGGATCCCTTCCTACCGGGAATGGTAGTCGCCAAGCAAGCTTGCCCTCAGGCAACATTCCTTGTCGGGTTAAAGCTTGCTGTGTTTCCCCAATGACTTCGCCGTTTTCCACCAATCGTCGTAAGTTCCCTATTGTGTTTTTATCGTAATCTTCAAATGCGGTTGCAAGTCCAATGACCACCAAGCCGTCATTTTGAAAAGTTTCATAGAAGTGAATAGCCTCCGGTAAGGCATAAAGGAAGCATCCCGGGCAGTTCACCTGAAACACTTCGACTAAAACCACCGAGCCGATAAGGGTCTCTAGCGTTAGAGGGCCACCTTGTACCCATGTTTCAACTGTAATGTCAGATAAGGAATGGTGTTTCATCGTGGAAAAAAAAGGTCGTTAGCACGTTTGCACTAACGACCTTTTTTATAATCTTTGAATATCTTTTTCAAGATTTTTTGACGTAGGCTTTGTAGATGGTTTTTTCGTCTCCAGGTTCTTCTTCGAGCCCGACCCACCCATGGCCAGTGGTTTCACACCAGGCGGGCATATCTTTTTTTATTCCCTCATCATCTGAGGCGACCTCTAGGACTTGGCCAGGGACGAGTTCTTTGATTTTCTTCGAGGTCAGAATAATGGGCATGGGACAGAAATATCCAAGCGTATCGAGTTTGACATCAGCTGGTATCATGGTGAGTCCTTCTCTCTTTGATTCTAGGGTTCGATTAAATAAATAAGTTGACCGATCCATGGCGGGCTTCCGCCAGATAGGTGCTGACGCCAGCGAGTTCGTCCACACCATCAATCAGGGAATCTTTTGGTATGCCCAACATCCCTAACGTGGTGGTGCAGGCGATCAGTTTCACATCAAGGTCTTGAGCGGTTTCTAAAAGTTCGGCAATGCCGGGCATGCGGTTGTTGTGCATGACCTTCTTCATCATGGTGGACCCGAGTCCTCCGAAATGGAACCGAGACAGAGGCAAATTGTTCGCTCCACCTTTATTGATCCACCCAAAGGCTTTGCGCATCCAATCTTTGGCCGAGCTGGTCGATTCGGGTTTGCGAATGATATTCAACCCCCAAAAGGTAAAAAACATGGTCACCTTCATGCCCATGGCAGCGGCGCCGGTAGCAATGATAAAGGCGGCCATCGCTTTATCCATGTCCCCGCTGAGGCAGACAATAGTGACACTCTCTGGTTTTTTCTCTTTTAAATCTGCGAGGGCTGCAGTTGGTTCAATTTGCGTTGCATTCATGGGAGTCACCTTTGTCTATGAGAGGATTATTTGAATCTATTATTATGGTCTCTCTTGCATTGAAATTGTGTCAAGATTATAGCAGGTTAGCTGTTCATTTATTGAAACATTCCAGATAACATGCTGGAAAACCTTTGGAAATCAGCTACTTCGACTATAATATGTGATTTTTGGAAGTGTCAAGGAATTCATGGTTTGGAGAAGGGTGGGGAGCGAAGAAGATGATCCGCCGATTAGTTGAAAGTGTTCCGAACATTAGCGAAGGCTGTGATCACAAGGTAATCTCCAAGCTGGCTGCTGGAATCGATGCTGTTCAACAGGTGGTCTTGTTAGATGTGCATTTTGATCCGGACCATCATCGTTCGGTTTTTACGATTGTCGGGGAGCCGGAGGCGATGGGCAAGGCACTTTTTGGATTAGTTCGAGATGCTCCGCAACTTATTGATATCCGTCAGCATCAAGGTGAGCACCCCCGGATTGGAGTGGTAGATGTCGTCCCCTGGATTCCCCTGGAAGGAGTGACCATGGAAGATTGCGTCAACTCTGCAAATAACCTTGGGTCACGAATTGGGCAAGAGCTTGAGATTCCCGTCTATTTATATGAACAGGCTGGAAAGGTTCCCGGAAGGGAAAAGTTGGAAATTGTTCGTCAGGGAGGGTTGCCGGCCTTAGCGAATCGCATGAAAATCGATCAAGATTGGCAGCCGGATTATGGGCCGTCAATTATTCATCCGACCTCAGGAGCAATCGTCGTGGGAGCACGATTCTTTCTGATTGCATTCAATGTGGTGCTCCAGAGTAATGATCTCACAATGGCTCATCAGATTGCCCAATCCATTCGGACCTCGAATGGTGGTTTACCCTCGCTAAAGGCACTGAGTGTTCCCCTGACTTCTCGGAAGTTAGTACAAGTGTCCATGAATCTCACCGATTTCCGAGAAACCTCTTTGCGACAGGCTTTTGAAGCCGTGAAGAGAGAGGCAAAGCGCTACCAGATAGAAATCTTGGAAAGCGAGATTGTGGGCTTAGTTCCTAAGGCAGCATGGGATAAAACCTTAGCGCATGATCTTAAGTTGCGGCCTCTGAAATCCGATCCAGTTATTGAAGAACGTCTAGCCCAATCGTCGTTTATGTAGATTTGGAGGTTGGTAGACCGAGACGTCTGATTAGCGTGATTTTCAACAGATAACTCATTGATTTTTCAGGAGGTCAGACATGAATGCTGTAGCTGAAGGACGTACCGCATTGAGAGAAAGTAAGTTCGGACATTTGACCGTTGGCTCGATTATGGAAATGGACGTGCAAAGTGCAACCAAAGACACCAAAGCTGAAATGTTGGCCTCCTATATGATGGAGGGATTTGGGTCTGTGCCGATTGTGGATGAAACGAAAAAGCTGATTGGAATTGTGTCAGAGTTTGATTTGCTCGCTGCGCTTCGAAAAGGGAAAAAACTAGAGGATGTCACAGCTGGAGATATCTTGACGGCTAATCCGGTTTCGGCCACCAAAGATACCGATGTCATGACTCTCGTTGATGTGTTACAAAATAATCATCTCATTCGTGTTCCGGTCTTGGATAATGTGGGTAATCTCATTGGTATTGTCGCTCGTCGAGACCTATTACGCGGTTATTTGCAAACTTCGGGGAGTTGAAGCTCCCCGAGGAGTTGTGCTACTCCTTCCTCACCGTGCACATTCTTTCCATTTTCTAACATTATTCTATTGGTGCTCGTTCTTCTCCTCATTCTAGGATGAGCGCGTGCCATGAGTCTGTGAGTTGACGACGATGAAAAATCGAGTGATTCAAATTGTCAGCGCTCCATGGTTTGAGCGCCTTATTATTGTCTTCATCCTGATCAACGGGGTGATTTTGGGGATGGAAACGTCACCATCCCTGGTAGAACACTATGGGCACTTGATGCATGTAGGTAATCATGTAATTCTGGGAATTTTTATTCTAGAAGCCTTGCTGAAAATGATTGCTGTGGCTCCACAAGTCAATCGTTACTTTCAGGATGGTTGGAATGTATTTGATTTTTCCGTGATTGTGTTTTCTTTGATCCCCGCCACAGGTGAGTTTGCCATGATTGCCCGATTAGCTCGCTTATTACGGGTAGTCCGTCTCGTTTCGACGATTCCAGAACTTCGATTGATTGTTTCGACGTTGGTTCGATCCATTCCCAGCATGATTCATGTCATGACCCTTATGGGAGTAATTTTTTATATCTATGCCATTACTGGCTATCAGTTGTTCCATGAACATGACCCGACACATTGGCGATCATTAGGCATTTCCCTTTTGACTTTGTTTCGGGTAGTGACTCTGGAAGACTGGACAGATGTGATGTATGCGGCGATGGAATTTCATTATTTATCCTGGGTGTATTTTGTGAGCTTTGTCATATTGGGCACATTTGTTGTGGTCAATTTATTTATTGCTGTGGTTATCAATAATCTGGATGAAGCTAAAGCTGAACGACTGGCTGAACTTCAGGGACCGGTCACTCAAAAAGAGATCCTCAAAGATTTGCGAGATACCCAAAAAGCTCTCAAGCGTTTAGAGGAGCGCTTAGATAAAACGTCTTAAGCAGTGTTGGCCAGTTCGTTGGGATTGGTTAGGGAGTCGAAAATGAAAGCCAGGTTCTTCAGGAAAGAAAAGAAGCGGCTAGGCAGAGTGCCTAGCCGCTAAAACTATCAAACAATTACTGTCGAATACCGTTCGTCCAGGCAACGGTAGGTCCCACATTAAGGGGTTTGGGATTCGTGCACTTTTTCCCTCGATTGCCGTAACTAATACTCGAAGTTTTAATAGGGCAGGTTCCAAATGCAGTCCCGAACTCTACAATCCCTTTGATGACAGTCAATGTTGATTGACCATTGGGAGCCACGACAAGGTTAAATTCAGTTCCTTTGACGGCAGCTGTGGCAACTGGAGTTTCAATTTCTAGTGGTTTAGGCCCACCTTGAGTATCAACCCACACTTCTCCCTGTTTCAAGCGCAAGATTTGTGTAAAGCCGTTTGATTTTTCCCAACGGGATAAAATTGTAAATTCCGTGTTTTCATTTAAAGCCACCTGAATGCCATTCCTGAATTCAATTAAAGCTTGACTGCCGGTCTGTGTTTTTAAAACATCTCCTTCGTATAACGGGAGACTCCCATTGCCTTGAAGCTTCTCTTCGATACCGTCTGCTCGAACAATAAAAAATTCTCCCATGCCCTTTTTAGTGGTACCGACAGATTCTAGTTCGGCTCGAACCTGGGTATTGAAGTCACCAGTTCCAATACACAGTGCAATAAGCCCGATGGCTAACAGAGATCGTTGCCCATATGTGGTTCGTCCCATATTGTTTGATCCTTTCTTCGTGTGCATACCGAATTTTATACTTTTCTGTGTTCTTGTTAATAAGAAAGGCAGTTTCAAGCCATGCCCGTTATTTTGAGGCAACCACTCGAATGGGTTTTCGGCCAACAGGCACAGTAGCTAGGATTTGATTCGTTCCGGTATCGAGAATGCGTACCTCGTTTGTTCGAGTATGTCCGACATACAACCGTGTTCCGACCGAATTGGCCCATATCCCATTCGGCCCTTCCCCAACATCAATTTGACCTCGGACGGAAGGTACTTCGGTATTGGCACCGACAATGATGACTTTATTGAGGCCTGCGACAGTGACATAGGCATTGGGGCCTGAGGTTCCTTTGAATGCAAAGGCAATTTGTTGTGGGGCAGGGCCGACTTCAAGGGTTTGGACAACTTCATTGGAATTTGTATCAATGATGTACAAGTCTTGACTGCCGGTATTGGTCCCCCAAATCCTACCATTTGGTCCAAGAACCAGAAAATGTGGGTTGGCTCCAACCGGAATACGTTTAATGACTTGTTGGGCTGCAGTATCAATAACATTCACCATTTTGTCTTGAGAGCTGACATATGCCAAGCGCCCATCTTTAGAAAAGGCAATGCCCATTGGGCCTTTGTGCACAGGAATGGTCCCTAGGATTCGGTAGTTATTCGTATCGATGATGGAAATGGTGTCATTCCCAATATTGGCAACCCAAGCCTGTCGATTGTCATTGGTGAGCGTGACCACATGAGCCCGGTTCCCGGTATAGATAGAAGCAATGGTTTCCATCTCACCGGTATCGATAACAGATATTCTACCTGAGGCTAAATTCGTAGCCCATAATTGTTTGCCATTTCGAGACAAGGAGAGGTCGTGAGTCCCATGGTTGAGGGTATCAATCTCCCCTATAGGCTTAAAGGTTTTTCCATCAAAGACACTTACTGAATTCGAGCTTTCATTGGCCACATAGACTTTGGTTTGTTCAATCAGTAATGGGGCTGGTGGCATGAGGTTCGCACAGCCCGATATCAATCCGATAGTAAGGAATCCTACGAGAGTTGAGAATCCCATGGACCTGTGGTTCATATACAACCTCCTTCTTGAAAAATGACTTTCAGTGACTAGGTCAAAAAAATTATTCTGTAGCTCTATCTATGGTGATTGAACTCGGCCCAATATTAATTGCCCTTCAAATACTCCTTTTTTAACCGGGTGCTGATTTTGTCCGGTGACTTGTGGCACATGAGTCGAAACATACGAATAGACTTCATCTACTGTTACTAGTCCATCCGCATCATAGTCGGCTGCGCCTTTCAAGCCTTGCAAAAGGTAATAGGTAAAGACTCCATGTTGCAGGTTGTCACGCTCTTCACTCACTTCGCCGGCTCGGCTGGCAGTGAGGATAACCCGGCCTTTGCCTTTTGCGAGTCGACCAAGAAATTTATCAGAGACCACGGCTCGTCGGTTAGCTGTGGAAAAGGTGCGACCTGCGGTGGCCCCACTATAACAAGAATCGGTGATGAGAATGACTCGATCAGCCGACAAGCGACGGAAAATCGTCTCAACCTCTCGCATGGGCAGTCCCGTGGAGTAGAGGTCTTTGGGATCGGCATCAAAGGGAATAAGGTATTTTTCCAATCCGTCTCCATCAGGGCTCATGGAATCGGTTTCTGGAGCACCATGCCCTGCATAATAAATAATTACGGTGTCTTGAGGGCCTGCTTTTCTTTTCAATTCGGTCCCGAGGGATCGTTTTAGGTTGAATAGTGTGGCTTGGTTATTGGCTAACAGAGTAATCTGATCTTTTGGAACTCCAACTTGTGTATGGAGATAATCATAAAAGGCTATGGCATCTTTGTCCGCATACTTTAATGGGGGAACCTGTTCATACTGTGAAATCCCTATGACGACTGCCCAAATTTTCCCCTTATCGACGAGGCGAGTCAGATTGAGAGTTCGTATCGTCGAGAGTTGTTTGTCATCGAAGGCAGTAACGGTAATTTCGTTTTTGCCTTCGCGTAGGTGAACGGATTCAGAAAATTCCATGGTCAGGTGCACAGAGGGTTCATTGCCTACCACTTGGACCCCACGGACTTGCCGTCTGACCAGAAGCTCATTATTCACTCTGATCTCAATGCGCGAAATGCCCATTTCGCTCGCAGCGGCCCCAGTCAATTGGATGCGATCAACTTTGACTTTTTTCCCATCTAAGTGAGTAGCAAGGGCAATAGCTGGAGGGGCCTGTTTGATGGCTTTTGCACTGGTATATTCATCGAGTTGAGAGCGCAGCTGTTGAAGTTCGCCACGAAATTGGAGGAGAGCTTCTTCGGCCTGTTCACGCTCCGACTGTTCTCGTTCGAGTTCCTCTTGCATGGTGGAAATCTCGGTAGACTGAGAATGGGCCATGGAATCCAGTTTTGCGCGGAGTTGTTCCATTTCTTGTTCTTGTTCTTTGAGGGCTTTCGCGGCCTGTTTTCGTTCCCGATATTCTTGTTCAGACTCTTGTTGACTGGGAGAGACCTTCGCTGCTTGGGAAGCGGTGAGTGTCTTGACTTTCTCGCGAAGCTCATCGACTTCTTCTCTGCGTTGCTCAAGATTTTCTTCCATTTGGGCTTGAGCGATTTCAGACGCCTTAAGTTTTCCGGTTAAGGTGATGAACTGTGCTTCCTTGGAATGTTCCAAGTCTTGAATGGTGGGTACCGGCAGAGCGTTTTTTTTAGCCAATGTGGCTGCTGAGACCTGGGCTTTGGCAATCCATCCAGTTTCTTGATCTGATAATTGGACTCGATACCAGTCGCCCAATTCACCAGTGATGGAAAGTGTTTGTCCTTGAGAGATCGATGCAATGACGGACGTATCTGATCCAGCGCCACTTAATACTGTGGCGGATTCATCTGTGACAGTCGTTTGTTTATCAACCGCTATGATGGACTGTGCGGGTTGACCATCAAGGGGAAGTTGAAGGTTTTCATTGAGGAAAACCTGCTGAGTTTTTTCTTGGATCAATAATTTAAATTGTAGGTGGTCCGTCTCAAGATTGGGCTCCACCGTAAAGTTTATGCGGACCTGCTTGGATTCATGAGGTTTGAGTGCTCCAAACCGAACCATATGTGGTCGAATCTTGAGATGCTGCCCTTCCGCATTCGTCAGCTCTGCCCAGGTATTTGGAGCCGGGACTATCCCCACATTCCGGAGGGTCAGGAGCAGATCGACAGCCTCTCCTTTTTGCATGCGCCCGTCACCATTTCCAACTGATTTGCCACTTCCATCATCTAAAATTTTATAATTGTATGCTAATCGTGGGCGTTGAGCGCCGCTGATGGTCAGAGTGGCATGTAAGAGATCAGGATTAAATCCATTAAATTCTTTAAAGGAGACGTCCATCTCAGTTTGAGAAGAAGAAAAATCATCAGGAACCATAATGGTGATGGATTCTGACTTTCTTTGCCCAGCATCAATCTTTCCAAAATACAATAATTGTTTATCAAACAAAGGATCAGGACTGTGTGTAAGGGCTTGGAAGCGATACAAGGGACCCATTCCGGTATTTTTTACAATCAAATGTACCTTCAAGCGCTGACCAGGTTTGACTTCATGGGGCTGAATGACCATTCGGACTTTCGGAATAGGAGGGGGAGATGGTGGTGGGCCCGTCTCACCGTCTCGTTCTTGAACCTCGGGTTGGCGTTTTACTCTTCGAGACGTAGTTTTTGAGGTGGTTTCGGGTGTTCGAATGCGAACTATGCGGTCGCGGCCTACAGAGCCGAAGGTATGATCATGAGCTGTCAAGGCAAGAGGCCAGATGGGCTTATGATGTTCGGTGAAGACAGCTAATTTCTTCTCACTTTTTTTATCCCAAATGCGAACGGAGCCATCTTTCCCAGCTGAAAGTACATGGTACCCATCCGGGGAAAAGGACAGAGCAAAAATTTCACCATGGTTTCCTGTGAGAGTTGGTGAAGGAGTATCCTGCGCAAAAAGAGCCTGTGGGGAAAAGTTAAAAAACAGAGCGAAGATAACAAGTGGGAAAATGGGCCATCTACTATAGATGCTGGGAGAGAAAGGAATATTCTGTCTAACCATGGGAAATAGGTTTCCTAAAAGGTGATTCTTCTCCACTTACCCAATCAGTCTTGAGAAGTGGGGGCATGGTTCAACTATAAGGCCCAAAAAAAAATCCAAAAAACAAGACAATTATTGTCGGTCAAAATATGCAAATTAATCTAGAAAGATCGTACCCTACCACACCAGATGCAAGAATAAATCCTAATAAATTGGAGTTTTCTCTCATCATATTGAATCATTTGTTAAAGAGCTAGGGGTTCGGTGTTTCAGTTTTCTAGCGAAAAGTATAAGAGAGTGGCCATTTTTGATCTAGATTTGAAACTTTTGAAATATTGAAATTGAAATTAATGAATTTTTTTCGACCAAGGGTGCAAAGTAGGGCATTAGTTTTGATTCAAATATTTGCACGAACCCTACAGACCTTACATAAAGAGACTGGAGAGGAATGCCTCGAATTTCCCTTCATGAAAAAAAATAAAATATGGGGTTTCGGCAAAAAAACCCTAGATGTTATCGGTCATTGGCTTTCGAATTAAACATATAAGAAGAAGAGGTTTATGGTGAGAACAACAAAGAGGGTGCCAATCTTTCTGTTATTTTCTAGGATTGAAATATAAGGATCGCGGTGATTAATGATTGGTCGTTTCAAGTCTGTTGCATGAACTTCGATGTTGATTTTATTCGGTTGACTTGCAAGGGGATTATTAGGTTTCGGGTAGGGTCTAGTGTACTTTGGCTGGAAAATAATGCGGAGTAATTCCAATCTTTAGAGAAGGTTTTGTGATGGTAAGTCGGGGATGCCTAGGTAAATATATATACTATTTGAAATACCCAAGAAATATGAGAAGGGAGGCGAGATATTGAGCCAAAAAATAGTTTAGCTCATCAAAAGATTTTTTTGAGAACAAAAAGTTTGTGAGAAGGCGTTATCGGTTTTGGGCTTACTGAACAAATGCAGCTGCTTCAGAGAGTCCGACCTGTTTCAATAAGGCAGCCCGTTGGGCGAGAAGTAGAGTGTTTCCGGGCTTGCTTTGAATGAGATTTGCGAGAGCTGTAAGGGCATCATACCATTGCCCTTTTTGTGCGTAATTTTCCGGGGAATAGACGAGAGATTTAGAAGATCCTACTGGAACCGTATTTCGCTTGATTGCTCCACTGGCTGTAAGGCCTTTTGATGGTGGCACTGTGATCATTTTTACCGTCCAACGATATACCACATCGGGACGTAGGCCGATGCCATAATCTCCTAATCGGAGTTCGTGAATGCCTGCTTGGAGCGGGGGTAACAACCGTATATCTAACAACGCTTCGAGATTACCTTCTTTGGCAATCATGATATCTAAGGGATCATGGGTCTCTTGAGAAAGAAACCAAAAGAGCACTGGGTGTTCTTGACTGGTATGTCCAACATGATTTGGTGCTAATACGAAGATTGATGGGAATTGCGAGTCGGAGCTTGTTCCGTCAATGCGCAGGCCTGGTTGGTCACGAGCGGGTGATTGATAAATCATGCCAAATGTTTTTCCAGGGATGCCTGGGAGGGATGAGGGAGAACCGGGGATGGGTGAGGATTTCGGAAGGGCAGGTGATTTTGGATCTGGTGTAATGGACGCAACCTTGGGGGTATCAACAGGCGGTTTAGCTTCCGACTGTTGGACAGGGATTTTTACCAATGGTGTAAATGGAGGTGGCCCTTGGCCGGAGATGGGTTTTGCGAGTTCTTTTGAACTGCCTCTAGCTTGGAGCCGAATCCCTCCAGGCAAAAAAAGATTAATCAAAAAATCATGGTTTTTGCTATAGCGGGTTAAAGCCATGGGCGCAAACAATTCATATTGTTCATGCGTCAGTGCTTCGGCCTTGATGAGGAATTCTTGTTTATCTTTTACCGTAGTCACACGTAATTCCTCTGGGCCAGCCTGTTCCACAAGATATTTTCCTGGTGAGAGAGAAACGGGATTTCCGCTAATCGTAGGGAAATGAGTGCCTCGATTGATGACAACATTAGGAGGCCCAGCAAGAAGAATGGGAGGGACACTACAAAGAATAAGTCCCAATATAAAAAAGATGAAGCCGATCCTTGGCCATTTTTTTAATCGTACTGCGTTGTTCAAGCATCCACCTTTCTGGATGATATGACTGCTGCCTTTTTGTATTTGAAGCAATCTTAATACCTTACGGGATTTTTAGGGTCTGTGCAATCGTAGGTATAGCGAAAAATATGAGGATTTCATTGAATTCTTTTGTCCCATTACAGTGCAGTAGGTTTGGGGACGAGGAGGCTATTCAGTCTCTTAAATCCGGCTTCTTGCAATAGGGTTTCGCCAGGGGATGAGTTAGGGCAAGCTTGGGCACGAGTCGCAGGTTCGGAGTAATGAACCGAGAAAGAGAAAGGATATTAAAGAGTTAATTACGAATGAGGCCAAGAAAAAACAGAGTCAAGAGCGGGGTGGCCCTGTCTTCGGAGAGGAGGTGTTTGTGGGTGGATCGGACCGCCAGCGATCTTGTCGGCGAGTAATCTCTTCTTCAGAGACTCGAGTTTCCCATTCTTCAACCAGTCCAGACGGGCCTCGGTGCCACCAAGTTGGGGTAATAGTTGGTAAGCGTTTTGAAATGTGGTCAACCATAGTTAGTCTACCTGTTTTCTTAAAATTGTGTTTCATTCCCTCATCACTAGTGTGGAAATGTCTACAATAAAGGCATTTTTAAATGTAAAAATAGACAACTTTGAATGATTAAGCAAAAATAATGCCATTAATAGTCTTTAATGCTTTTAGTGACCCTCGATTATCGAGTTTAAGAAAGGAGCAACATTTTGAATGAGAATTCAATCTTTCTGGATATTGGGAAGGAAAAACGAAAAAGAAAAAAATGAGTAGCATTTAAGGACGGTGTATCCTTATCGATTACTTTTGTATCAAAATTTATATTGAGCTTTGGAAATGTTTAAAATTATTTCCCCCCTTACGGCTTTCTAAGCGATTTCCTCTAAAAACACTTTGAGTGTAGGGGTTTTCCTTGGCAACCTTCCTGCGTCGTTACACATAAACTTCTATCAGGTGTTGCACTCAATTGCTTTTGAGGATGAGAGAAGGCCTTGAATCTGAGAGTCTAGAAGAATGAAACAGCAAGCGAATCAGATTGCTCGTGCTCATCGTGTTTATCCTGATCAATAGGGCCTGTATGGAAACATTACCGGCACTGATGCGGCGGTATGGCGACCTCATGCATGTTGGGGATTTCGCTGCTCACGTTGTTTCGATTGATGACGCTGGAAGATTGGATGTATGTGATGTATTCCGCCATGGAATCCCATCGGTTGTCTGTGGTCTATTTCGTGAGATTTGTCATCTTAGGCACATTTGTGGTCATCAATTTGTTTATTTCCACGGTGATCAAGAATCTTAATGAAGCTAAAGTTGAACGACTCACAAAACTTCAAGGACCGGCCACACAAAAAGAATTTCTCAAAGCTTTAGGAGAAACGCACAAAGCACCAATATGTTTAGAAGCGCATTTGGCCTGAGTGTTTTGATGATAAGAAAGGAAAGACTGGTAATATTTCTGAAGGGTATTTCAAGTAAAAAAAAAGCGGCTAGCCTGTGGTGGCTAGCCGCTTTTTTTACAACAAAATTTGATCTAGTTTTTAACTACCTTCAATTCTTACCCCAATTGTTCCGGCAAAGTTATCAAATTGGCTATGTCCAGCCAATGCTCTAAAATTGACAAATGGCTGAATTCCATTAGGTAGAACTAACACCGTTCCAATGCCAAAATTGAAAAAGTTTCGATCGGGTTTATCATTGTTAAAGCTAAATTTTGTCGCGTTAGCCCGATTATCTCCTGCAAATTGAACGTCTATGGATCGTCGATCATTCTCAAACTCATGAACATAGTCTGCAGTTGCCTGTGGAACCCAAACGCCATAAGAAGTATTGATGGCCATTGATCCTTGAAGACCAACTGTGGTCTGAAGGGACTTCACCGTCTGATCGTCATAGGAAAGAGCAAGGCCGGCTCCGCCCTTTTCCGAGTAGTCATCAATTCGTAGCCGGGAATAGTTCACTCCGACCCGGGGTCCAACGGTCACCATTCCGATGGTGTGATCATAGCCAGTCAATGCTCTGACAAGGAATTCATTACCATCAGAGTCACTCTTGGCATTGGACCCAAACGGAGTCCCGCCAAGATTGGTGTAGAGTACTGGCCTTTTCACATCATAATTATGCCTGGTATAGCCCAAGCTGACATCCAGGAAGATGGCTGAGATGGGCATGAAGGATCCATATGCCAGAACGCCGTAGGAATTAGTATCAAAATTTCCACCACCATCAAAGTCACCATCTCGATTGACATAATTAAAGGCCGCACCTGCTAAAAACATCTGACTAAATCGAAAATCGGCTCCGGCTGTCGCTCCTAATACCGTTGAATCAAAGCCATCACCAAATGTGGTCCGATCTCTATCCAAGGATTCGAAGTTTCCCGAAAGAAAGAGTCCCAATCCACTAGGTAGGGTGAGAGTTGCTTGATTTCCTGTGGGTCTTCCTTCCAACCGATCTTGCCGCCGATTTTCAACGGTGGCTCCTAGAGATTGAGCAGACCCGGTGCTTCCGCCATTAGCACCTCCAACTCCGCCACCACCTGCGGCAGCACAAATGGTATTGAGTTCGGTACTTAATCCGGCAGCGGCTCCGCCCCCCGTAAGGTTCAGGCAATTTAAATCAAGTTGGTTGGCTATCGCTTGATCTAGAGTTGTTGCTGCGAGGGCCTGACTCGGGAGACAAAAAGCTGTGGCTAATAGAGCCGAACCGAGAAGGGCACGATTAAAAGTAATGGAATTCAAAAAGGTACGTGTTTGGCTTGAAACAGGTGATTCCTTCCCTGTATAAAATTTGATGCCTAACTTGTTATTTTCACTGTCCATATACCGACCTCCTCAAATTATTAATCTGACAAAATTAGTACTCTTTCCCGAGTTTAAAAAACCACCGATTATAAGGGCTAGAGGACAATTTTTCAACTTAGAGTCACTAGATGTTATGTTGATCCAAATAGAGTGGACCCAGTACACTGTAATGACCATCGCAAACCCAAGGATTCTCAATATGTTTGATTATCTCTATGTTTTGAAGAAAACCAGGACCACTTGTCTCATATTGGTGGTATTGAGTATCGGGTTGTTTTCTTCATGTAAGTCGAATTCCAAGCAAGATTCCCAAACGGCAGGTGGCGATACGGGGCTTTCTTCCTCTGAGGCTGGATCTAGCGATGATTTTGTCACTGTCGATTGTTTGCTTCCGGGGCAAATGCGGCGTCTTGGGACACATGTGACGTTTGTGACTGCACGGCGGCCGGCTCGGGTTACCGCCCAAGATTGTGCCATTCGTGGTGGTGAATACACTCTTTCCGATCGTGCTGATTACCAAACATCTTTGAAGCTATGGCTTGATGCTGCGCAGGAGGGAGATCCTAAATCTCAGTATTACGTGGGTACCCTATACGAGAAGGGGCCGAAAGGAACACCGGATTATGCTCTGGCTGCGGTCTGGTATCAAAAAGCTGCTGAGCAGGGGCATCATCAGGCGGCTATGAATCTTGGACGGTTGTATGAAAAAGGATTGGGTGTGCCCAAAAATGGATCCACGGCATTTAAATGGTATAGGCAGGCTTCAGGATTGGGTCAAGCAGGGTTATCAATGTTGATGAATGGTGAAGCCAGTAGTCGCATCCAAGACCTGGAAAAAGCCATGGGGGATAAGGAGAAAGAGATTTATCAATTGCGAACGCATATTAATGAGATTACTCAAGAACTTTCGCAATTGCGCAATCAGTTTCGTCAGCAATCATCAGAGGCAGAAACGGAACATCAGAAGTTGTCTACGATAGAAGGGAAATATGAAGGAATTCAAACACAAATTAAGGGAGAGCAGGCTCAACATGAGCGAGATCAAGCAGAACTTCAAAAACTAAAAAGTCTTCTGACGCAAAAGTCCACGGTCACAAAGAGCATGCATCAACGAATCCAAGAATTGGAAACGTCTTTATCGCAATCGATGCGGAATGCTAGGCAGGAACAACTGCAAAGGGAGATGCAGACCATCCAAGTGAAGCTGGACAATCAGAAGAAGGTCGTGACTGAACGAAATCAAGAAGTCCAGCAGCTTCACCAACAGATTGCTTCATTGGAGAAAGAGGCGGCTGAACGAAACAGTGAATTGGAAAAAACTCCGAGCATTGATTTAGGGTTTGAGGGACCAACCATAGAAATTGTTGATCCACCTATGCCGTCCACTCGTGGCATCATCGTAGTGGGTGATGTTCCAAGCATTCCCGCTCAGGTGGGGGTCTCACGACATTTGGCTGGACGGGTCATCGCACCTGCTGGACTGCGAATGTTCAAGATAAATGGCCATTCAGTTCAAGTTGATGACCAGGGCATGTTTGCGATGGACTTTCCGCCTATTCAGGAATCCCATGAAACCTTACTCGTTCAAATAATGGCCGTTGATATTCAAAATAAACACGCGGCAAAAAAAATTAGACTTGTGGCAGGCCAGTCGGTAGTGCCACCTCCTTCGGTGTCTGAGGAAGACATGGATGTGTTTGGAAACTATTACGCCTTGGTGATAGGGAATGATAAATATCAGCATTGGAATCCTTTGCAAAATGCCGTTGCCGATGCTCAAGCAGTAGCTGATATCCTTGAAACCCGTTATGGATTTGAGGTGACCTTCCTGAAAGATGCCACGCGACTCGATATCTTAAAGGGGCTCAATAACTTTAGGAAAAGCCTTACAGAAAATGACAACCTCTTGGTCTACTATGCAGGGCATGGTCACTTGGAAAAAGATATCGATCGAGGCTACTGGATTCCGGTGGATGCTGAAATTGATGACACCTCTCAATGGATCCTCACTCCCAGTATTACGGACCTTCTTGAATTGATTTCAGCCAAACACATTTTAGTTGTTGCGGATTCATGCTTTGCAGGAAAAATGACACGGTCGGGCTTGGCACAATTGCGCCCAGGGCTTTCAGAAGAAAAACGAATGAAAATGTTAAGGACGGTTGCGAAAAAGCGAGTAAGAACCGCGATGACATCGGGAGGCGAACAGCCGGTTTTGGATTCAGGGAAAGGGGGCCATTCAATATTTACGGGCGCTTTCCTAGCCCTCTTAGGAGAAAATCAAACGATTCTAGAAACCGAACGCCTCTTCTTAGCCATTCGTACCAGGGTAGTTAGTGCGGCCGGACAATATCAAATGGAGCAAATTCCTACCTATTGGCCTATCCAATTTGCGGGCCATGAAAGTCTGGGAGACTTTATCTTTATCCCTCAGAATTCAAAAGTTCCTTCCTAGTAATAATTTTCGCCAGCCCAAGCTATTGATTTCTGAGGCTATATGTGTTTTCCAAGATGAATGTACATATTTCTACAATTGTGGATGTGGTTAGCTTGCTCTCGAGCAAGCTGGAGCTAGATTCTGTTTCGTATTTGTTGTGCTTGGAATGATCCTTTGAAAGGAATGCCAGAGGGGAAGCGGGCTAGAAATATAGGAATATTACCGTGGAATATTAATCCCATATTTTTTAATCTTATAATACACGGTTCCTCGACTCACTTTTAAAACGTCTGCTGCTTTTTGGGTATCCCATTTCTGCTCGGTCAGCACTTTGATGAGGGTTTGCCGGTTCACATCTGCCAACAGGGACGGTTTTTCTTCAGATACATTCTCACCGCTGAGATCAGGGGGAAGTTCGTTGTAAATAACCTCATCATCAACCACATAGGTGGGGCGAGAACGAAGGATGACGCTATAGAGTGTATTTTCTAATTGCCGAACATTTCCCGGCCATGGGGCCGATAATAGTAATTGCATGCCTTTTTCCGTAATAACCGGCAAAGTTTCTAAATGAAGCTCTTTCCCAAGTTTTCGTAAAAAATGATCAATAAGAAATTGAAGGTCTTCCATTCGTTCCCGTAAGGGGGGAACAACAATTTGCACGACTCGCAGCCGGTAGTATAAATCTTCGCGAAAGCTCCCTTCTTGAATATCCTGTTCTAAATTCCTGTTTGTCGCGGTAATAAACCGGACATCTATTGGAATTTCTTGGGACCCCCCAACCCGCATGACGGCATGCTGTTGCAACACTCTCAGTAATTTAGCTTGAGCGGTCAAAGATAGTTCTCCGATTTCATCCAAAAATACTGTGCCGTCCTTGGCTTGCTCGATTTTTCCCATTTTCAAATTTACGGCACCGGTAAAGGCACCTTTTTCATAACCAAATAATTCACTTTCCATCAGATCGATGGGTAGAGCCGCACAATTGATTGGCAAAAACACTTTCCCACTTCGCGAGCTGCTCTGGTGAAGGGCTTGAGCCACTAATTCCTTCCCTGTCCCATGCTCTCCTCTGATAAGAACGGTGGCTGGGCTGTCGCCGACATCAAGAATCAGTTTATATAAATCCTTCATGGTAGAGCTTTCCCCGATTAACCCTCCAAAATGAATGGTGTTTGAAGTAGAAGGCTGATTCTTTGAAGAAATATGAATAGAGTCTTCTTTGGATACTGGTTGAGAGAGAGCCGGCATGGGCCTGGTTTCGTCTTCATCTAATTGTGCGTAGTCTATTTCAAAGGGGTAAACCGTTAGACGACAACGGTTGGGGAGTGGGGCTGGACCAGTCAAGGGTAGATTATCTAGGAAAATACCATTTTTATTCTTATTCACAATTTCATACCCATTCCCCTTCCATTCAACCACAGCGGCAAACCGAGAAATATGGGCATCATTTAACACGACATCATTGGTGTCAGATCTCCCAATTGAAAGGCAATCTTTATTGAAGGACACTCGCATGATCAGAGCGCCTCTTAAATGAACAGTAAATTTAATCATTCGAGTCTTGTTTCCTTTTGTAGAACTATCCACCTAGGCCGTTTCCATAATCATACGGAAGCATTGCCTAAGAAGTTAGAGAATTCTGAAGAAATTTCAAAAATTAATCAAGAAGCCCTCAGGAACAAAGGGACGAAGTCATTCAAAAAAATAGGTAATGCGAATTGGAGATCTTATTAGACTTCAAGTTAGCAACAAAGGATGCTCCCTTTTATATGCGTATGAATGAGAAAATGCCACTTTTTTCGCAATGCCCAAGAATTCAAGAACCCGGAAGATTGGTTGTAGAAATTGTCCCCAACGCGTATTTGTCGAAATTTGCGAACCTTCCCAAAAGAGAAGGCAAGATAATTCCTTTGCTCATATCTCTTCTGAAAATGAAAATAAGAACAGGCCCCCTATCCTATTCGTATCTCTGAGTGGCTCATTTCAAAAGGACTGAAAAGTCGACTGTTGGTGATCGGAAGCGCTTCTTAGTTTTCTCATACAAACTTGCTGAATGATTCATTTTTTATCTATTTAGATACGTTTTTAAAATTAAGATCAATTTTCCTAAAGTTTGAAACCATTTTGATTTTCCTGAGAGCTGCAATATTTTATAGAACATACTTAATAACATATTGAAAATAAATGAAATTTAGCTCAATAATTTATTTTTTGTCCACACATGCGTTATATGGCACTATTATTGCAATTTTAATAAAAAGGGGATATTTCGTGGAATTCATAACATCTAAAGAGTACACTTTACTTCAAACCAAAAAGGTTTCTTTAAAATGTCAAATAGAAGTGATCGAAGACCTTGTTATGCAACATGGGGCCGATTGTGGCCGTAGGTACGTAAATGCGAAAGGGTCAGTGAGCATTTTTCTCTAGCATAGAGTGAAAAAGGAGATGATTAACATGACGAACACCAAAGAGACAAAAATGATTTTACTAATGGTTGGTGGTTTCCTGCTGTTAGGGCCTTCTGTGGTCTTGAGTGAGTCCGAAGTGAAGGGGGCCGTTCTTAATTTCTCGGGCCCTAAAAGTTCCGTAAATGTTGGAATAGGAAAGAAGAGTGAGGCAAATCTCAATTCGACAAAGATTGTAGATAGTGACATTCAGGGAGTTACTGTCAATGCACCAAAGGCGAAAAACAGCGTCAATGTAGGTATCGGCGAACAAGCCGAAGCCAATCTTGGATCGATCAAGATCGAAAATAGCCAGACAACTGGGGTGGTTTCCAATACGCCACAAGGCACCAATATGGTGAATGTTGCCATTGGCAAGGAGAGTGAAGCTAATCTGGGTTCGGTACAAGTAAAGGGCAGTGACGTAAAGGGAGCGGTGATCAATGCTCCGGTTAGTAAAACAATGACCAACGTATCAATTGGAGAAAAGACTGAGGCTAACCTGGGGTCGGTCAAAATTGAAGAAAGCAATGTCGCAGGTGTCATTGCCAATACCGCCATTGGAAAGGCCGCGACCAATGTGGCCATTGGCAAAGAGACCAAGGCTAATCTGGGGTCTGTAGTTCTAAAGGGCAGTGATGTGAAGGGCGCAGTCATTAATGCACCAGTAGGGAAGGCTCTCACTAACGTCGCCATTGGCAAAGACAGTACGGCCAACTTGGGCTCAGCGAGTTTAAAAGACAGTACGGTGAAGGGTGCCGTAGTAAATACGGCCATTGGGCAAGCTGTCACCAATGTGGCGATTGGGAAGGGAACGACCGCCAACTTGGGCTCGGCCGATCTTAAAGGGAGTGAGGTCAGCGGGGCGATCATTAACGCGCCCGTGGGTCAAGCTCTGACCAACGTCGCCATTGGCAAAGACAGTACGGCCAACTTGGGCTCAGCGAGTTTAAAAGACAGTACGGTGAAGGGTGCCGTAGTAAATACGGCCATTGGGCAAGCTGTTACCAATGTGGCGATTGGGAAGGGAACGACCGCCAACTTGGGCTCCACAGAGTTGAAAGGGAGTGAGGTTAGCGGGGCGATCATTAACGCCCCCGTGGGGCAAGCTCTGACCAACGTCGCCATTGGCAAAGACAGTACGGCCAATCTGGGGTCCACGAGTCTTGAGAACAGCAAAGTAAAAGGCGCGGTGGTCAATATAGCAGGAGGAGTTGCAGTGACCAATGTCGCGATCGGAAAAGGAACCAAAGCAAATCTGGGATCGACCAGCCTCAAAAACAGTGAGGTAAAAGGTGCAATCGTGAACACAGCTGTTGGTGCCGCTGTTACGAATGTGGCCATTGGGAAAGATAGTACAGCCAATCTCGGTGCCGTGAATATGGAAGGCAGTAAATTGAAAGGGACCGTGGTCAATACCGCGGCTGGGGGTGCAGTGACCAATGTGGCCATCGGCAAGAAAGCCAAAGCCAATTTGGCAGCTGTAAACATGGAAAACAGTGATCTGAAGGGAACCGTGGTTAACACTGCGGCAGGTGCCGCGGTGACCAATGTGGCCATTGGCAAAGAAGCCAAAGCCAATCTTGCGGCGGTGAATATGGAAGACAGTAAACTGAAAGGGTCGGTGGTCAATACGGCGGCAGGCGGAGCGGTGACCAATGTGGCCATTGGCAAAAAAGCCAAAGCCAATCTTTCAGCCGTAAACATGGAAAATAGCACCATGGATGGAAAAATTGTGAATACTACTGCCGCTGGAGTCGCAACAAACGTCGCGATTGGGAATAATGCCAAAGCCAATTTAAGTTCTGTCAATCTGGAAAACAGCACCATGAAAGGTTCTATTGTAAATAAGACAACCACCGGAGCGGCTACGAATGTGGCAATTGGTAAAAATGCCACGGCCAATTTAGGGTCTGTGAGCTTGGAAAATAGCAACTATAACGGGACAATTGTTAATAAGGTGACGGGTATGACAGCGACCAACGTGGCTGTAGGTTCTGGAAGTGAGGCAAATTCCGGGTCGGTTGTAATGAAAAACCAAAACAGTAGCGGTGGGGCCAATAATCGTTCCGGATCAGGAGTGGTCATTAATGATGTCAAAATCCCATTTAGTGGGCTGTCTGGCCAAAATGCCAATATAGCTGTTGGTGGGAAGACCTCAAATAAAAATTCCGTGATCTTTAAATAATCAGAAACCTATTGAGCCAATTAAGTAAATAAAAAAGTATTTCTATTAATTTTTAAAAACTCAAATTTCATTTCAAAATTTTAAATGGTTGCGAATTGAATGAAAATTTTCAAGAAAAAACAATCCATATTTCAATGGTATATACATAACTCTAAGGCACTTGAGAGCTGGTATGGCTTTTGCTTTAAGTTAAAAGTATTGCATTGATGACAGGCATTCAAAAGAAAGGTGGCTGAAATGAACATACATCTTAAACATTCAACTAAGGAGGAAATCATGCAAGCAGAAATTAATCATTCACAAAAGGAGAGCAAAATGAAAACAGTATTATCATTTGTCGTCGCATTATTATTGGTCAGTACGCCTGTAGCTTTTGGGCAATCAAAAATTGATGGGAAAGTCATCAATAAATCCAAAGTCAACAAGTCAGCGAACCTGGCAATTGGTAAAGGTGCGGAAGCTAACATGGGGTCTGTGAAGATTAAGGGCTCAAATGTTAAAGGCACGGTTCTTAATAAATCCAAAGTGAATAAGTCAGCGAACTTAGCCATTGGTAAAGGGGCCACCGCCAACATGGGCTCGACCACCTTGGATGGGTCAAAGGTCAAAGGTAAAGTGATCAATAAGTCGAAAGTGAATAAGTCAGCGAACTTAGCCATTGGCGAAGGGGCTACGGCTAACATGGGGTCCATTACGGCAAAAGATTCTAAAATTAAAGGTACGGTGGTCAATAAATCCAAAGTCAATAAGTCAGCGAACTTAGCCATTGGTAAAGGGGCCACCGCCAACATGGGTTCGGTCACCTTGGATGGGTCAAAGGTCAAAGGTAAAGTGATCAATAAGTCGAAAGTGAATAAGTCAGCGAACTTAGCCATTGGCGAAGGGGCTACGGCTAACATGGGGTCCATTACGGCAAAGGATTCTAAGATCAAGGGCAAAGTGATCAATAAGTCGAAAGTGAATAAATCGGCGAACTTAGCCATTGGCAAAGGGGCTACCGCCAACATGGGGTCTGTCACATTGGATAATGCTAAGGTCAAGGGCACGATTGTGAATAAAGCGAAGGTCAACAAATCTGCAAACTTGGCTATTGGTGAAGACAGTGAAGCCAATATGGGATCAGTCGTTGTTGAATAGTTGAAAAGGCATCGGGTGCGATCCGCCTCTACAGAGTTCTTACTCCGTAGAGGCGGATCAGCCAAAAACTTTTCAAAAAAGCTGAGGAGGGAATAGCAATGTTAGTTAGAGGGTATCTTTCAGGGGTTGTAGTCTTAATGGCGCTCAGTTTTCTTCCGGTTTCTAATGTCGTCTATTCTAGTGATTTGGATGATGGGATATCTAAATACAGGGATGAAGCGATTAGGGGAGAGGATCAGGCGCTGAAAACGGACAAAAATATCAATTTCATCGTTTTAGAAGCCATTTCTAATGCTAAAAAGAACAAGGAATCTTCTACCTCAAATTTCAACAACGGTGAAGGTGACAATAACGAAAACAGTATTGTTGTTGGTCCAGGGTCTCAGGTTGGCGATGTGATTAATGTGATTGTTGGGCCATAGCCTCCAGCGAAGAATTTCGAGCGGTAGTTGGTTAGAACAAAACTGGACAAGAAAACCAAATGAAGCGGATTTTGGGTCGGAACTGAGCCCATTGCGTTCAAGTGCAAGTTTAGTTTCTAACAATAGCAGTGACATCTTTCTAGGAGAGATTGAACGAACAAGAGATGAGGGTCTGTAGAGAGACATCAATTTAATTCAGAGAGCTGTTGCGGAAAGAGGTACTATGAAAACCATTGGGAATACACAAGATAAGAGAAAATGGAGAAGAGATGTGACAACATCAAGATTCTTTCAGGCAACTATGGCATGCGCTCTGGCAGTTTCATTTGTATCTTGTTCATCAATTGATCCTCGGGAAGTTGATCTCGAGCTTGCTGAGACGGCGCCAGCGGTAAAGGTTACCAATTATACCCAAGCTTTACCCGAGCTGGGCTTGATGACTGAGATCTATTCTACGGATATTTTAAGGATCCAAAGTAATCCCATTGGAGATGTTACTGGGGCCTCTCAGTCAACAGGGAGTGAGATCCCTAGAGACATTACTGAAATGATCAAAACTACCTTGAATTCAATGGGTGGGCATGTACTTTTTATCCCATATGACCCGGCTTTTATTCAAAATCAACAGGTAACGGGGTATTCAAATTTTGAAAACAAAGAGATCCCGGAAGTTGTGCTGAGTGGAGGTATAACAGAATTTGATCGTGGACTTATTACTAGGGGTGAAAATACGGACCTCAGTCTTGAAGCAGAAATAAAAAGCCTTCCTGGAGATTTCTTGCCCTCCAAGAATATTGGTCTTCGACATTCTGATGAAGGAAAAGCTGGACTGGCAAGAATCACACTTGATTTTAATATGCTTAATTTTCAGACCTTAGCGGGCATTCCAAAAATCAATGCCGTGAATACGATGGAGGTTCTCAAGGGCGTGGCAGGTAAGGAGCTAGGCATTAGTTTATTTGGGCAGAATTTTGGATTGAAAGGTACCATTAAAAAGGTTCAGGGTCGTCATCATGCGGTCCGACTCTTAGTTGAGCTCAGTATGATTCAGATTGTGGGGAAATATCTTGCGATTCCCTATTGGCGGTTGCTTGGGGAAGATGCTCTTCCTGATCCTGTGGTGACTCATGCATTGGCCAGAGCATATGCTTCACAGGAAGAAGTCGATATCACGAAAATGGTTCAAAGGTGGCTATATATATACGGGCATGACGTGCCTCTTAACGGCGTGCTTGACGAGAAAACTAAAACAGCATTGGTTGCGGTCGATCCGGATTTCAACTTATCAGATAACAGGATAAGTTCAGATACCTTTGTGAAGGTATATGTCAATATACCAATTTCATACGAAGCAGGAGCAAGACAGCAGGAGATGGTCAACCTTGTCAATGCTCAAGAGTCTGTGGAAGAAGTGGCTTCAGAATCAACTGATTTGGTTCCAGTGACGGAAGCAACGCCAGCATTGGCTGACAGTCAGACAACTTCTGAGCAAGAGAATCTAGAGAATGGTGCAACTGCAGCCTCTGGGGAAGGGTCGTCTACATCTCCTCAGGCAGAAGCTCAATCGACATATGCTCAGCAAGATACTGTACTGCGAACCTCACCTGCGGAAGAAATGCCGAAATCGCAAAAGCCAACCTATGTGGCGGGACCAAAACGAACGGGCATTGGAAAATTCCTAACTGAAGAGGAATGGTAATGACTTTCAGCCGGTCAGTTGTAAGCAGCCGGGTCGCCTTTATAGGCGGAGGTCTTTTGATGCTAGGGCTATTCGGATACTCTGCCATGGCGGGTAATTTGGAAATGGTGGAGGAAAATGTTCAAGAATTGAAGGAATTAAATGAGAAGGCGGTGAAACAAATTCCGAACCTTCCAGAAACGGGTACAGTGGATTTAAAAGCTAAGGTGTTCTATAACGATGGGTCTCCAGTGATAGATATCTACAAAAAAAAGATCACGACCGAGAAAGATGATGAGATAAATTTTAATCAAGGATATACGGTAGAAACCGAACAAGGAGACATAGGAAAATGAAAATAAAATTATGGCATAAAATACTGTTGACCTTTGTGGTTTCGGGTCTTTTGGTCCAGGCAGGATTGGCTGGAAATAAACGAATTATGACCACACGTGCGGCTAAAGTGATGGCGGAGCGATCTTTAGTGGAATCAGTTTATGGCCTAAAAGTTCGGGCGACAGAAGCGGTTGAGGATTTAATTGCCTCGAGCTTTGTCGGGCAGACGGAAACTAAAACAAAAGCCACCATTTCTGGGATTAAGTTTGAAGAAGTGGTTTATGATGAGACCAAAGATATCGCGAAAGTAACTGCGTCGATACAGCTAGATAACATCGTGAATATTGATGGTTCAACTACAGATTTAAAAAATAAAGTGTTCAGAAGGGTTGCCTTTGCAACATCTACCCCTTCCCAAGCTAGTCCACTAAGAGCCATGAGGGCAGCAGAGCTTGATGCTTACAAGCAATTGGTCAAGCAGGTGGTAGGGTTTACCCTTGAGAGCCAAACTTCCGTTAAAAATTACATGTTAGTGTCTGATTCTGTCAAAACGAAGGTATTGGCGACTATATATTTAGCGGAGGTGACTGAATTTGGATGGCATGAAAATGGAGATGCGTACGTCAAAATGGTTTTAAGGGTCAATGAGGCTGGGGAGCTGATGGGCGACAAGGTTGTCGGGGAAGGTGATGTTATCGAGGTGGAAGGCGCTGGTGCCCAAGTTGATGACTTCAGTGCTGCAAAGGCGAATTAAGAATTTCGCTTGAGATTAAGTGGTGCTGGAGTTCCTGATCTATTCGACTTGTAATTATAGGGTTATTTTATGAGTTGTCAGAAATGCAGAAAAGTAGAGTCTAGCGTTTGCATGTACTGGAAAAAGTGAGGTGGAACATGGCTGATAAACATTACAGAGAGCGAATAAAGTTTTTCTTTCTAGGAGTTTTTGTTGTCGTGGCGGTTTTATCACTTATGGGTGCACGTTTATTAGACCAGGAAGAAGTTGTTCTACTTAATAGTGACCGTTATCGGATCGCAGCATGGGGAGATGGTAGTGCTCATGGGGCTTTTGTCATGGATTCCATTACCGGAGAAACGAAGATTGTGTATCGATATAAAGAAGTGGGTGAGGAAAAAATGCTTGAGCGAAGCCATCTCAATTTGCGATTTCCTGAAATACCGTAGTGCCGGTTGTTCGCCGATCCTTTCTTTAGTTAATTTCATTTTCCATTTCAAATAGAAATCTGCCAATCTTTTGAGAGGGGGAGTGGTCGTATGAAGGAATCCCTTGGTAAAGTATCTTGTCTCATTGGCGGTTTAATGCTGATCATGACACTAATTGGTCATGCGGAGATCTTTATTAATCATGATGAAACAAACGGAAATATTGAAATTACAAGTGAAGGCGGCGTCAGTCGAGTGGGTCAGGTGACAGGTTGCGTTGAAGGAAGCGGAATAAAGCAGTCAGACATTCGCGCCATATCAGCATTTTCTGAAATTTCGATTGATGGCATTTTTGAGGTTATGATTGATTTTCAGAACTCCCCCAGTCTAATCATCACGGGGGACGACAATATCCTGCCCTATGTCAGAACAGAAGTTCAAGGGCAGACTTTAACGATTCAAGCCACCGAATCCATCTGTCCTAAAAGAAATCTGGTGGTGCAGGTCTCCACCAAGTACCTTGATCATTTGAAAGCAGATGGTGCAACGAATATTACTATATCAAAAATGAACAATCAGGAGTTTTCCGCCCTAGTAAACGGTGCAGGTGATCTTCGTGTATCTGGGGAGACTCGAAAGTTTTCAGCGAAGGTCAATGGCACAGGAAATATTCTTGCCAAAAATCTTCATGCAGAAGAAACAATAGTTTTAATTGACGGCGCAGGGGAGGCTGTGGTGCATGCCTCTAAGAGGCTCATTGCCGAAATAGATGGGGCAGGTGATATTCGCTATTATGGCAACCCATCTGAAGTGACAAAGAAGATTGATGGAGTTGGTGAAATTGAACCTCAGTAATATTCATTTCAAAACGTTTCTGCTCAGTTTGGGGTTAACCGCACATTTTTTGTTTTCTTCTTTCGCCATTGCTGGTGAGAGCATCAAGGATTCCATCGTCAAAATCTATTCGGTAAACAATAGGTATAATTACCATGAACCCTGGGCGATGAAGGGGCAAAGTACTTCTCATGGATCAGGGAGTATTATTGGTGGTGGGAGAATATTGACGAATGCTCATGTGGTGAGCGACCACATGTTTATTCAAGTGAGGCGTGCAGGGCAAGCTAAAAAATACACCGGAAGAGTAGAACTGATTGGCCATGAAACAGACTTGGCCATTGTGAGGGTTGAAGATGATTCATTTTTCTTCGGTGCGACTCCGCTTGAAATAGGAGATCTTCCTGAGCTGAAGGATTCTGTTAGCGTGTACGGGTTCCCAGATGGAGGGGACAAATTATCTTTGACCGATGGAATCGTCTCAAGGGTTGAGCATGCTAGTTATGCGCATAGTGGAGCCTATCTTCTTGCATGTCAGATCGATGCGTCGATAAATTCAGGCAATAGTGGAGGGCCAGTCATTAAAGATGGGAAGATAGTCGGTGTGGCTTTTCAAAGTCTGCAGAGTGCTAATTACAATAATATTGGATATATGGTTCCTGCGCCAGTCGTTAAGCACTTCCTGAAGGATATTGAAGATACGAGGCATGATGGTACTCCTGACTTAGGAGTGTCTATGCAGCAGATGGAAAATCCTGATTTACGAAAAAGTTTCCGCATGAAAAAAAATCAGACTGGCGTGCTCGTCAGCAAAATATACCCGGATTCTCCGGCAGAGGGGATTCTGCAAAGGGGAGATGTCATTCTTTCGATTGAGGATGTGCGGGTAGAAAATGATGGGACTATTGAATTTCGAAAAGGGGAACGGACATTTTTCGCATACGCCTTGCAGAGAAAACAAAGGGACGACGTTGTGAGTCTGAAGGTTCTTCGAGCTGGTCAAGAAGAAACATTACTGATTCAATTATCGCAATCGATTGATTATGAACGTCTTGTTCCACACAGACAATATGATGTTCCTCCAGCCTATTACATTATTGGAGGGTTGGTCTTTGAGCCACTGACGGCAAGCTATCTATTAGAATATGGAGGAAATTGGAATGTTAATGCACCGACTGATCTCGTCAATTATTACTTCAATGGAGAACCGCTGAATGCTAGAAGAGAGGTCATAGTCTTGGTGAAAGTTCTTGCTGATGAACTCAATATTGGCTATCACGCCTCCCAGAATGTGGTGATTACTTCCGTCAACGGAAAACATATATCCACTATGAATGATTTGGTACATGCCTTCGAATCCTACCAAGGCGATTACCATACTATCGAAGATACTAACGGGTTTCTGATAACCATTGACAGGAAAAAAGCAGAAGAAGCCACCCCAGGAATTCTTGCGAAATACAAAATCAATGCAGATAGATCAGACAATTTACAGAAAGAGCAAATTAACAAAAAAACGGCTTTTTCCCAGTAAACTTATTCTTCCTCCTTCTTTCTTTTCTCTTTTTCACAGGTGAGTACCATTCGCTCCTTTATGGAAAGATTGAGATTTCTCTCCAGGCCCAACTTTTCTTCTTCGAACAATCCAAAGTCCAATCGTGTTGAGTTCCAATATAGTAAATTTCGCGCGATTTTTTTTGAAGTCGAATGCAGGTGAAAATTTAAAATCATGGCAATACTAGGCTCTCTCGGTCAGCGAACATTCTCCGATGAATTTGAAGAAGAATGGTTATGGTTTTATGTGAAAGAGGCGAAGAGGCCAAAAGTATGAACTATCTTCGCCATGGGAATGCCTTACTGTGCCTATTTTTACTTTTGGCCACTCTGCACCTCTTTCATGTTCACCTTCAGGAAAGTACTGCTGAGCCTCTTTTACAAAAAAGATGTCAACCTCAATTAGAATCTGGGCCAAGCATTTGCGATCTAGAGGAAGCCATTATCGCAATACATCATACTGATGATTATGGACCGCTGATAGAAAAATCTGGGAAGGCTCACTTTGTCTTAATTGGCGATTCCACTCATGGTACTCACGAATTTTATCTGGAACGTATGAATATCAGTAAGCGGTTAATTGAAGAGAAAAAATTTAGGTTGATTTCTATAGAAGGGAGTTGGCCAAGCGTTTATCTCTTGAACCAATATATTCATTCCCGTATTCCTCAAAATGCAATACAGGTTCTGGAAGTTTTCAATGAATACCCTGAGTGGGTGTGGAACAATAAAGAGATGCGAGATTTTATTCGATGGTTAAAGGAGTACAATAGCCGTGCAGAACACAGTAATCAAAGAGTGAGCTTATACGGTATGGATATATATGACAGCTTTCGTTCTCAGGGACGAGTCCTTGAATATTTCAAAAAAGCAGCCCCTGAAGCTGTTTTGCCAGCGAAGCAACGGTATGCATGCTTTGCGCAATTCAATAATGATATGGATCAATATGGCCAGGCAGTTAAGAATGATCCTTCACGTTCTTGCGAATCTAAGGTCACACAGGAATACCGTGCCTTTATTGATTGTCAAATCCGATGCCCAGATTCAAACACCTCTGTGAATCGTGAGGAGTTTTTTCAAGCGAAACAAAATGCATTAAATGTCAAAAATACCGAACGATACTATCGTGATTTATATCAATCGGATAGTGATGTTCTGTCTTGGAATGGGCGAGATCGGCATATGCAAGAAAGTATTGATGTCATGCAACAACATTTAAAACATCCAAAAACCATTATCTGGGGACATAGTTCTCACCTGGGCAATGCTCTGGCGACAGATATGGCCAAGCAAGGAAAATTAAATTTAGGGCAATTGATCCGTCAACAATATCCTAACAACGTATTTTCAATTGGTATGATGACCTATGCCGGCGATGTTGTTGCTTCAGATCGTTGGGATTCTCCTGCCAAGATCATGCCTCTCCGGCCAGTTCTGCCGCAGAGTAATTCTGCACTGTTTCATCAATTGGGCGTTTCCCGTTTTTTCCTGTTTTTACAACAGCCTTTTGAAATTAGGCAATGGTTGAATTCTTCAAGATTACAACGGCACGTGGGTGTGATCTATCTTTCAGCCAATGAGTTGGAAGCCCACTATAGTCAAACGCATTTGGTAGACCAATTTGATGCTCTAGTGTTTATAGACATCACCACAATGTTGGGTCTGTTATCTGTAGATTAAGATCTACTATTCGCTAGATTGTGAGGGAGATGCGTCCTCCACAGATGGCGCATGCAGATGAACCTGTCTTTCAATTTTCTGTGGATCTACTAAGTGCGTTTCAGGTGATTTTATCTAGGTATTTTATGCTATACACTGAATCTGCCTAGTCCCTCGTTTTGGATGACCAAATTCATCCGTTTTTCTGCTACACAGACTTTTTTAAGTGCTGGGTGACCTTCGAGTGTCCTCTACTGTTAACCGTTAGAGGAAACCCACTTTTCAAGGTAAAAGTACATATTCAAAAGCACTTATAGCTACCTAACCCTAGCTTTTTCTCCGTAGGAGGTTCACATTGAATATAGTCACTACATCCATCTATTATGGAGTGGATTATAGGTGCAACACGATTCGTGGGTTCATTAACACACCTGTTTTCAATTAGAAAACATAGGATTTCTATGACCGTCACGGTGTATTCAAATAAATATGAAATTCAGGAAGAGATCGCTCAGGGCGGGATGGGGATCGTCTATAAAGCTTGGGATCGCATGCTTGAACGGGTGGTGGCGTTGAAAGTCATTCATCAAAATTTAGCCAAGGACTCTAACTTTTTGGATCGCTTTCTCGACGAAGCACGGAAAATGGCTCTTCTGCATCATACCAATATCATCCAGATCTATTCTGTTGAGAATGATCAAGGTATGCCATTTCTCGTCATGGAATATTTTCCAGGGGTCAATCTTAAGACATATCTCAGAAAAAATAATCCTCTTAGCCTCAATGAATCCGTGAAGATTGTTTCCCAAATTGCTCTCGCACTTATCTTTACCCACAGAAAGGGAATTATTCATCGAGACATTAAACCAGCGAATATTATCCTTGATGACTCATTGACCGTAAAATTAACCGATTTTGGTATTGCTCGTGCACTTGGTCAAACGGCCCACACTGCCACAGGCCAATTATTAGGCACCGTTAAATATATGTCCCCAGAACAAGCGCGTGATATGCCTTTGGATGGTCGATCTGACCTGTATTCGCTTGGGATGCTGTTTTACGAGTTAGTGACAGGCGAAAATCCAAGGAATGATTTGACGGCTGTTGGCATCCTCAGCAGACTTGTCACTGAAGGTCATATGCCTTCATTGAGATTCTCTGAAACCCTAAATATCCCCTCTGAGATTCAACAAATTATTATTGACCTTCTTCAGTTTCACCCAGAGAATAGAATTCCCAACGCGGAAAACTTCATAGATCGACTAGAGCAATCCTTTCCCAGTAGTACTACTGCTAAAACTAAATTTCACGCTGAGAATACCAGTGAAACAAAAACCTTGAGTCTGGACCATAGTCTTAAATCTAAGGCGAATGAGGCGACGGGTTCTCAAGGCTCCGGCGCTTTCCAATCCAAAAACATTGATGAGGGTTCAGCGTTTGAACATCAAGGGTCAATGGCGGCACTCCAGAATCAACAAGCTCTTCCATTGGGTCAGGCTTTGGCAACTGAGCCAAAACCAAAATCGTTTTTGAGACTAAGGTATGGCATTCTTGTTCCTACCATTTCTCTTCTTTTGGCCATTGGTGGATATGCCTGGCACTATTTTGGAAGCACAGCCCCAGGCTTGCCCAAAGACAATCAATTAGCAATGACACCGAAGCTCAGAATTATAAAAGAAGAAAAAACCACGCCTGTGGATTCTGATTCCAAACCAAACGTACAAGTGAACAAAGGACCTCAACTCAAGAAATTTGACTCCCCTGACCCAGAGGTATTGCCGACTCTTTCTACTCAAATATCTCCACCAGCCATTGCTCGTCCATCCCCCTCATCTGATCTTTCTGTTGAAATACCTCTCGAAGCGGAGGAAATCCAAGCGGAGTCTCCTCACGAAATCGTGCCTCCCTCCCAGGGCCAACCAGGGATAGAATCTACTATTCAACAATTAAAAACTGCGCCTGTGGTTTCTGATTCCAAACCAAACGTACAAGAGAACAAAGGACCTCAACCCAAGGAATTTGACTCCCCTGGCCCAGAGGTATTACCGACTCTTTCTACTCAAATGTCTCCACCAGCCATTGCTCGTCCATCCCCCTCATCTGATCTCTCTACTGAACCTCTCGAAGCGGAGGAAATCCAAGCGGAGTCTGCTCACGATATCGTGTCTTCCTCTCAGGGTCAGCCAGAGTCAAAATCTACTATTATAAACTTGTCCCAAGTTCCCAACTCAGACTTGTCCTCTTTAGAGGTCCCTCCGATGGTACCGGTAATGTCAGACTTTCCTAAAGAAACGATAGAAAATGGCTTAGACATTGTCCTCAATCAAGCATCACAAGAGAGCATGGAAGCCATTCTTCATAATCAGGTTGAGAAACTTCAACGGGCTATCATTGAAAAAAATTGGGATGCCCTTGAACGGTTGAGTACTATGTCTGAATCTCGACGATTTTGGCTAGAAACCCTTTATACAAAATATCAATCCGTCCAAATCGATATTGCCCAAGTCGCTACTGAGCCCACAGAAGGTAAGGCGACCATTTATTTCACCAAAGGAATTCGGTCAAATGGTGAGGTCGTGATTCCCAACGCTATTGGTAGAACCATTAAAATTACTATTCCCAAAAACGGAGATGAATGGGGGCGAATCATTTGGTGATGCTCATCCCAAGAAAATTTCTACGAGATCTCTGTGAAATACGAAATAACTTCCTTCTCAATAAGACAAGGCATGGTTTGTGCACTTAATTTTCATTGTCTTTCGAAAATTTGGACGAGAAATTTTCAAACGATCATTTCATTTTTTTTGTTTCGGGAGGTAGATTATGAGATTCCATGCTTTGTGTGCACTTTACGTCATAGTTGTGCTTGGTGGATGTTCGCAAACTCTTTCCCAGATATCCAATGAACATGGATTTCAGCGAATTCAAGGACCATCAAAAACTCTGGGGCCAGGAACACTTATTGTGTTGGAGGAGTCTGGTGACAGTTTGGCAGTACTGACTCCAGTATGCTGGCAACCCCAAGCCTTTCCTGGGTTACCTCCTGCACGGGCAGTTCCAGGAGCAGAATCGGCCTTGAAGGGAAAGTTTGGAGACTGGCATGACTTTGAACCTCCGTATTTGAAAGCCCTTCGGGAAGAATTTCCTAAAGTTGAAGAAATCCAACTTCGTTTCCGTAACACGTCAGTCTTCCAGTATTCAGAGACGGATCTGTATAAAGGTATTCCTGCCCGTTTGCAGTCATGTCGTGATGCAGTAGCCGCCAGAGAAGCCAAGGGTGAAACGGTGTATACCATTCTCAAGGCGTTAAAGGCAGATGTAACATACAAAGTGATCGGTGTGGACCGAAGCCGTTTGGTTGGAAAGCTTCCACAAAAAACCCTTGAACGATTAAAAACGAAACTCGGAGGTTCTTCGATTAACACGTTCACCCAAACCATTGCGGGAGCAACTCATCAAGTGGCTTTCCAAGCAGATATTATTGGTCTTGAGAATTTTTCTCTACCTCTTGCTGACCCAGAAGGCGACCCTATAATGGACACCCAACCAAAACCTTTAACTGACAAAGAATCGGTCTCTCCAGGAGAGCCACAAGCGATGTCTAGTGATGAAGCCAATTCGGTATCTACAATGAAGAATGCGGAAATATCAAATATGGAATCAGGGGAGTTTTCGAGGCGTTCTCGATTAACACAGGCTCAACGCCAACTGATTATCCAAAAAATGGCCATATTACGTAATGAAATCTCTGATGCAGATCGACTTCAACAATAGCGAAAAACTGAAAGCTGACGCTCCAGTGCTTTTTTCATCATGATACCGACGCAATCTTCCGCCAAAGTCTTAAGAGGTATTTTCTCGATAGAAAGTGGAGACTGCTGAGTCATTGCTGAAATGTGGAGGTACTTTTGCTTTGCCACAATTTCAAAGTGTTGCATGATCATCATATTCTGTTAGTTCAGATGCTGATTTTAGATTGTCATAGATTTTTGGGTAATAGGGCTGATTCAAGAATTTTTTAAATTTTAGAAATCCTTTTTTAAATTTAAGAATCTGAGACATAGCGAGAGGTTTCTAACAATCAGATGCGTGATGACAATGATTCCCTCAAATTAGAATTTTGACCTGGACGGGAGTCACTAAGGAGAAAATGCCTAAATTGATGGTGCCTTGATAGGACAGGACAAGAAAAGAATAATTTGAAATGTTTTTCTCTCATAGAGAATAGCCAAAGGTATTTTCTGATAAGGAGGTGGAATGATGAATGGAAACAATAGATGTGACACACGAAATTCTGTCGACACAATCCCCACATGGCGGTGGTTGGGCAGAGTGATGGTGGGTATCGGCTTCTTGGTTTTTCTCTCTTGGGTTTTTATTCCCATTGTGACGGCAGCCAATGGGGGACAGGGAAGGGTTGATTGGTCAATGGGTGCGGTTCAAGCGACTGGTATAGGTGTTCCACCTGATCACATCAAGAATGTCGCCCAAGCTCGCGCCATGGCCAAACGTGCAGCGCACGTCGTCGCCCTGGGGCGTTTATTGGAAGTCATTGAAGGTATTCAGGTTGACTCTACCACGGTGGTCAAAAACTTTATTTTAGAAAGTGATATTATTAAAACTAATGTCAGAGGCATGGTGAGCGGAGCACGAGTGGTCAAGGAAACTCCTTATCCTGATGGATCCTATGAAATTACCTTAGAGATTGATATGGCTACTGTCCAACAACCCTTTAGGCCAACCTCTGCTCAGCCGCCCCCTGAGATTGAATGGAAAGCCCCATTTCCAACGGTTCCTGCTTCCAACGATGGGAATTACACCGGCCTCATTATTGATGCCGAGGGATTAAACGTCCAAGAATGTTTGCATCCCAAAATCGTTATGGAGGATGGGCAAGTTGTCTATTCTCAGCAACACGTGGATACCAAGGTGTTATCCAAACGTCATGTAGTTGGTTATGTGAAAGGGTTGGATGAGGCTAAAGCCCATGAACGGGTTACGGCCAAGCCTATCATGGTCAAAGCCGTGGCGTTGGCCCAAGGCAGTAGCACTGACCTAGTGATTCAAGATGCTGATGCTCAGTTGCTTCATATGGATCCCAAACATTTGGATTTTCTCAAACATGCTAAGGTTGTCATTGTGTATTGAGGAGAGTTAAGTGAAAAATGCAAAAACTTTTAGAGTCCTTCACACATTAAAATTTTTTAAATGGATAAAACAATGAGTCGAGACATCTATCAAATAGCCTGTAAAAATTTAGTTCTCATCTTTCTTTTTTTCATTCCTCAGCTGGCCTTCGGGGAGGGCCTGGTGCCAGTTGAAGGACAGCATTGCTATCAATATGGTGATGATGAATCCGTGAATGTGGCAAAAAAAAAGGCACTGGCCTTGGCCCGTGAAGTGGCTGTGAGTAACTTTAAGGTCTGGGTGGAAGTCAATACGACTGTGAAAGATTATAAGTTGGAAAAGGATTGGGTGGAAACAATTGCTGTGGGAATGTTACAGAGTGAAAAACGGCAGGTCACCAAAAAAGTTCAGGAAATTTGTACGACTGTGAATGCCGAGATAAATCCGCAAGAAGTGGATGCTCTTATTGCTGAACGGAAAAAGCAGAGTTCCATTAAACAACGAGTAACCACTCAGACACCTGACTCCAAATTTGACATAAAGGTTTGGCTCAATAATCCTGATGGTCAATATATTGAAGGAGATTATTTGGTAATCAACGTCAAATCTGACCAGGATGCCTATTTAAAGCTTGATTACTTCCAGGCTGATTGTAAGGTGGTTCATTTAGTTCCTAATCTTTTTCGCCAACAGGCATTTATTAAAAAAGATAAGGTCTATACATTTGGGAATGAAAATGCTCCTGAACGTTTTAGAATTCAAGGTCCATTTGGAGATGAAGTGATTAAGGTTATAGCCAGCGACAAACCGTTTCCTGCCTCGCAAATCTCACAGGAATCCATCAGTAATTGCGAGCCCTACGTCGAAACACTTGAGCAAGGGCGAACTCGAGGGATTTCCTTAGAACATAACCGGGCAAGTACAGGCGCATCCCTATTTACGTCTAGCCTAAAAGAGTTTGAACATAAGAATGCGAAAAATAAGTAAATGGTGTGTTGAATGGAAATTCATGTATAGGGCTGTATCATGACCAAAAATTGTTCGTGATGGGAGCCACAAAGTAGCAAAAGTTGCATCACTTTAAGACTTCAACGAAGCACGTTGCATGAATAGTTGGCCAAGCAAAAGGTAGATCATTGAAGGCCGGAGCCACCGCTAGATCATGACCCGCCTCAAATGACTTTTTTGTTGGTGCATGAAGTGCAGATATAACTAATATCCTGAGATACATTCGATTCAAATTATGCCCTTTGATAAGTCCTAAATGAAAGATCAACTGACGCTATTTAGGAATTGGACGAGCATACACAGCCTTTGTTCTTAATGGGGAAAATAAACTGCCTGTCCGTTTCCGCATTTCTTTTAATTCCGGGAGAAGACTGGAGCAGAGGGTTGCCAAACTGAACTTCATTTATTTATACAAAATGATAGAAAAAGTACATATCAAAAACACGTCCCTTACGAAGTAGCAGCTACTACACGGAACTTCCCTCATTGGAAAAGTTTGCATTAATCTTTTCAGAATGAGAAACGTTTCTTCGTTCAGAAGCATCACACCGAATTTCCCAAATAATTTTTCTAGCTAGCCAGATCTAATATTCCCAGCTATTCTTCCCACATGCCGCTCGGCATGAACTTTCCTTGTTCCGTGCTCCTAATGGTATTTCCCATATCGCCGATTAATTCAATAATTAGAATTCCCGGCTCAGGGTTGGCCCTTCAGGAGATATGTTGGTTTTTCCCTTTCATGACCTTCAGCAAACGATTTCTAAGATTTTGGAAATAGTCTGAAGAGGCAACTCCAATTTTCCTTGGGGTAGCCTCTGAGTCCGATGCGCTAATTGAAAATGGAGTCATAAATGTTTTCGCTGAAATACAATGTATTGCCATTATTTTCAATAACAAGAATATCCTTTTAAAATTTTAAATATTTGTAAGTTTACTGAGGTGGCATAAAACAAAAACTATAGAAATTTCAATGACATATAAATTGTCCCGTGGTAGTTGAGCCCTGGTATGGCCTTTGCTTTAGGTAATAGATAAGCAGCCATTTTTTGATTAACTTAATTACCTGGAGGGCAACATCATGAGTTATTTCTTTCATCCAAATCAATTGCAAGGAACGTTAGCTGAACAAGATGACTTTGATGAAAATATGGATATCCGAAGCATCAGTCGCGCGTTACGATTTTTGGAAGGGGTTGATTATCAAGAGGAACCTTTGCGATTTCGTCGTGGTCGTCGGGCACAATGGACTTCGTAGTCGCATACTCTTGGACAAAGACTTCGTACACTCAATATGATGGTTTTCATAGTTTTGAAACCTGAGATTGAAGCCAATGGAAACGGATCTAATGATTCGAATGTTCTAGAAGAATTTTGTAATGGATACTTTTTAGGCTTTCATAAGAGTATGAGCCGAGGATATTCTGATTAAACTTTTTCTGTTGAACGAAATATACGGAGAGAAAGATTCTCTTTCAAAGAAGGATAAAGGAAGGATTCCCAAGATTGGGGTTCTGTGTTATGACCATTGGCATGAACTGTTCAGGTTTTGGTTTTTGTAAGTAAACTAAAAGTTATCTGGGTAATATGGGCCATCACATTCACAAGGATCAAAGTTTCTAGGCTTGGGAATGCTGGTTCCCATAAAAATTTGAAGACTCGATCTTAGAGGTGTATGCCTGTAGCTCTTTATCTAAAAAGATAAGTTTTGTATATTTTCCTGTACTGGTTCATTTTCTCTGATTTTATTCAGCCCACCAAAATCGAATAATTTTTTATCTCAAGGCTCCGAGTACAATGCCTTCTATTTCCCGTTCAAGCTAACCTTTCCCGTCAACCTAGTTTGTGCGCTGGTTCCAATCTGTGGGGTTCAATGCCGATAAACTGGGAATTAGCCTAAGGGCTCAATTCTTGTTTTGTTGCATTTTCTCTTCATACTCCTTTTTTTGCAATGCTATTTAACTGCTAATTTTTTCTATTAAGGTTGCCTTTCTGTAAGGGCGAATGGGTACTGAACAGGTAGGAGGATTTCTGACAATCTTGCTAGAGGATTAGTCAAACATTCTATAGCCATAACTACACAGAATTGTCGATGAGGATTGAAAGGCTAGCAATCCAGTTGCCAACTAAACAGCCAATAAATTATGGATAATCTAAATCGACCTGATTGGTTTGATAGTCAAAGAGGAGAAATGCAAAGGAGTAAGGCTATGAGGAAAATTAGATATCTGTCAGGTCAGAATTGATGGAAATGATGAAAATAAGAATAAAATGTTGGAAGGAACCGCATGCCTTTTTGATAATTGGCCATTGATGTCAACGGAAGCTTTGAAGCAGTTTTGCAAACAACTCTACCTCTGTTTTTGGAGTGTTGGAAGACCAGGAAAGGCGAATGCCAGTTTGATTATGATTATTCTGTAATTGAAACGTCTTATAAGATAAATTGAGCGACTTAGATTGGACTTGTGCTTCTGTTTGTTTGTTGAGACAAGTAAACGACAAAATCCCAGGGGAATGTGCTCCATTCCATTCTAAGATTTTGATTTGAGGAATCTTTGATAATTTTCGTAGAAGCTCTTCTCTGATGTGTTCCAACTTATCAGGCTTGAGTCCGTTTTGTTGTTTGATCAGACAGGCTTTGGCCAAGCCAGCTATCAATCCAATATTCTGTGTTCCTAGTTCAAAGTTTGTCCAAAGTGGCTGACGAAGTTCATTCTTATTAGCACAACTCAAATTAGTATGTTCTGCAAATTGTTTTCCTAAGATAAGTGCGCCGGTTCCCATCGGTCCTCCGCACCATTTATGCCCAGGGAAAAAATAGGCGTCCGGTTGCCATTCCTGAAAACTAACAGGAATATGTCCAACTGCTTGTGCGCCATCAATAATAATAATGGCCTGATGGGTGCGAGCAAGTTTGGCGAGTTGGGCGATAGGGAAAATGCGACCATCGATATGTGACACATGACTCATGACGATGGCACGAACCTGGGAACATTTTAAATGGCCTTCAATCTGAATTTTCAATTCTTGAGGAGAACTCGGGTCTAATGTTCGAACAACAACCCCTCGAGATTCTAATGCCAAGATCTCTTTGAGTACCGTGGAATTTTCATGCGTCGTTGTGAGGATTTGGTCTTCAGATTTCCATGCGATGCGAGATAGCACTAGTGAGCTGGCTGTGGTGGCATTGGGCACAAAGGCCACAGAATTTTCATCCTGAACCCCAAGCCAATTTGCCAATGCATATCGACAGCGTTGAAGAGTCTCACGATAATAGCGAATGCCTTCATCTGAGTAGAGCAGCCGGCTAAATTGCTCAAGTGTAGTGGTGACCTCCCGTTGCACCTCCTGGTTAAATGGAGAAAGGCCTGCGACATTAAAATAGATCATAAGCGTGTTTCGCCTGATTGAGCGAGGCCCTTGGGGTAAAGAAGAAACAATTGAGCCAAGGGACGTGCTAAATGAGAGGGGGTTGTCCGAAGGCTATGGTTTTCTGGCTAGCGCGAGGCTGATGAGTTGATCGGGGTCAGTATACCATTTAACCAATTCAAATCCTGCACATATTAGAAGGTCTTCTGCTAGTGGATGATCATATTTCGTGCTGAGTTCTGTGCGAATTTCTTCGTCCTTTTTCAGCTGAATTGAAAGATCCAAATTGGGAATGTCTAATGTTTGATCCTGACAAGATCGTAGCCACATTTCAATGCGATGGGAGTCTGAATTATAGCGTGCGACATGTTCGAAATTATCTGAATCGCATTGTGCCCCTAATTGATTGCGAAGCACTCGGAGAATATTTTTATTAAACTTCGCGGTGATACCTTTTTGGTCGTTATAGGCGGCTTCTAAGCGTTTTTGGCTGGTGATGAGTTGGACGCCTAATAAGAAGAAATCCCCTGAGGCCATTTCGGTATTGACTGCTGTTAAAAAGTCTTCAGCCGCTATTGGCGGCAAGTTGCCGATGGTTCCTCCAAGAATGACGACTAGGCGTTTCCCGCCTTCAGGAATGTGCTCGAGATGGACGAGAAAATCTCCTGCCACACCATGGATTTGAAGGCCGGGATATTCTTGAACGAGTTCTTCTGAGACTCGGCGAACGATGGCTTCATCTACATCAAAGGGGACGAAATACCGTAATTGATCCGCCTGGGCCATGGCATCTAATAAGACGCGAGTCTTCGTAGCTGCGCCTGACCCGAGCTCAACCAGTTCCTCAGCCCCACTCAGCGCGACAATTTCATCAGCCCAGGTGAGAAGCAGCTGATGCTCAGTCCGTGTTTGGTAATATTCTGGCAATTCACAGATTTGCTCGAAGAGGGTTGAGCCACGTTCGTCATAAAATAATTTAGAAGGCAACGTTCTCGGATTAGCAAGGAGGCCGACCTTCACGATTTTTCCCAATGTATCGGGATCTTCTCGTGTTATCGGTACGTCAATGGTAATTGATGCCTCAGTTTTCGAATCCATGCCTTCCTCCCTGGGTTAAGAACGTACAAATAGCCTCGGCTTAAAACATCTATGGATTAGCATTTTGAACAAGTCCAATAGATGAAAATACAAATAGATGAATTTAGTATGAGAAGGGAAAACTAATTGGATAGGACTAGGGAAGTTATGAAGTGTTGTATAAGTATAACCACTATACCGATCCTCTTCAATCTATGCAACCGAAAGCGATGGTGCCATAGATTTGTCAATGTAATTGAAACGACGGTGAGAAGATTCCATAGTTGATTTATTGTGAAGGTTCCATGCCCTTTGGTTGGATAAGCCGTTCAACCCAACCTAAAAAGCCATCAACGATCAATGCTAATAATGTCGCGGGTAATGCTCCAGAAAGAATGACATCGACATCGGCTAATTGCAGGCCAGACACGATGGGGACTCCCAGACCCCCGGCTCCTATGAACGCGGCGAGGGTAGCAGTACCTACCGTCCAAATCGCAGCGGTTCGAATCCCGGCCATGATGGTGGGTGCTGCCAAAGGTAGGCGAACCGATCGCAAGATTTGCCATTCGGTCATTCCCAGTGCCCGTCCAGTTTCGACGACCGTTGGTGCGGCATCCCGGAGGCCTGAAAAGGTATTGCGCACAATGGGGTACAACGAATAAATCCATAACGCCATTATCGCGGGTAGTACCCCGACTCCAAAAACCGGAATCATAAAGGCCAGTAAGGCGATAGAAGGAATCGTTTGGGACATGCCGATGAGGCGAATCATCGTTTCCGCGCCGGTTCGCCAACGCTCCAACATGAAAGCCAAAGGAAGGGCTACGATAATACCCAGTGACAACCCTATCCCGGCCAATCCTAAATGTTCCCCAGTCCGAACCAATAATGGTCCTCTCCGTTCCCACATATACGAAAGGAATGAGGTAGGTTTTTTGATGGTTATAGAGGAAGGTGCCTGGGGTTCTTTCACAAGATGTAAGTTTCGTAATGCGTCATGAGCCACTTGAGGAATCGCGTCACCTTTTTCTTGAATGCGGAGATTTAATTCTCGCATGCGTTCAGGACTCAGAGCTTGTGTGAGAAGACCCAGGACCTTGCTCAATTCAGGATGTTGTTCCAGCGTTTCGCCTCGTACGAGTGCTGCAGCGTCATATGGCGGGAAAAAACTTTGGTCGTCTTCCAACACGACAAAGTCGTATACCGCTAAGCGGCCATCGGTGGTATACACGTCTAGTACATCAATATCACCCCTCTCGGTTGCTTGATATTTTAAAGATTGTTGCATGCCAACCACATCACGAAATTTCAGACCATATATATGTTTGAGGCCCGGAAGCCCATCAGCCCGTTCGATAAATTCGTAGCCAAATCCAGCTTTGAGTGTTGGGGCGGCTTCAGCCAAGTCTGAAATGGTACGAATTTTTAATGACTGTGCGTGATCCCGCCGGAGCGCTAGAGCATAGGAATTATCAAAGCCCAGTGGTGAAAGCCACCACAGATTCCATCGTTCTCGAAATTCGTAGCGAACTTGGTTCAAAACGGCACGTGGATCCTGCTTGGCAGATTCACCAAGAATGGTGACCAAACCCGTTCCGGTATATTCGGGATAGAGGTCAATGGCTCCCGTGGTTAAGGCTTGAAAACATATTTGTGTGCCGGCAAGGCCAAAACGACGCTTGACCGTTAGTGTGGTTTGGGATTCGATCAGTTGGGCGAACATTTCAGCCAATAGTCGATTTTCTAGAAAATTTTTTGAGCCCACAATGACTGTGGAATTGGTTGAAGCCATAATTGGACCTGCCAAGATCAGAGGCACTAATAGGTTCAACAGGATGATCTTCACCAAGAGCCGAGGCCTGTTTCTGATGCGATGGGTGTTCGGGAAATATGGTCTAATGGCCATGTGGTTATGCCAAGTGATGTTGAATAAGCGAGTTCACATATGGGGTGGCTGGTGTATCTATGAGCTCCTGCGGGGTCCCTATTTGATGAATGTGCCCATCTTTTAACACCGTGATACGATCCCCTAGACGAAAGGCCTCCGCCATGTCATGCGTGACCAGGACCATGGTTTTTTGGATCGTGGTTTTGAGGGTGAGAAATTGCTCATGCAATTCGTGCCGAGTCAATGGGTCTAACGCGCTAAATGGTTCATCGAATAAGACAATAGGAGGGTCAGCAGCTAACGCTCTGGCAACGGCTACCCGTTGGCGTTGACCGCCGGATAATTCTATTGGGTATCGGGAAGCGATCTGGATGGGATCTAAATTGACTAGGGGTAGAAGGGAGTTGAAACGTTCATCTTGTTGAGCGATGGGCCATTCTAATAATTGGAGTACTAAGCAGACATTGTCATGGATCGTCCAATGTGGAAAGAGCCCCCCATCTTGAGAGACGTATCCCAATCGGCGTCGTAACGCGATAGGATCTTGTTTAGCTGCGGGATGACCTTGGATGAATATTTCGCCTGATGAAGGTTCGGCAAGACGATTCAATAATCGCAGGAGGGTGGTTTTCCCTGACCCGCTTTCACCAATAAGGACCATGGTTTCGCCTTGCTTAACATTCCAATCGATCTCTTCAAGAGCAGTTGTCCCGTCGGGAAAACGTTTGCTGAGTTTCCTAGCTTCAAGTTCAGAGGAGTGTGTCACAGGTATTTCATTGTCAGTAGTGGACGCATTCCTTCATTCTCAAAGGAAATTCTCTATGGAGGGTTGGCAGTTTATCCCAATAGTATATTTTGAGAATAGCAAGGAACGGTAATCGTGGCTAGCCGAGAATACGAATGGTTCAATGTAGGATTTTTTACATAAGAAATAGGCTGGATTTTCTGATGGAAAAGTTCAGGTGAACTTTTCGAAAATGTGCAAGTACGGTATAGTAGCGACAGCCAATAGACCACTTTTTCATTGATGCCCATACTGTTCATTATTTTGTGGATCGCAATCATGCCTGAGGTTTTGTATGACTACATTATGTTCTAGCCTTCAACAGGAATTGGAAGAAGCCCGGCGACGAACGGATAGTTTGTTTGAGTTGATAAGTCCAGACGCAATGTATGCGCGCCCGATTCCTGAGCGTCATCGGTTGATTTTTTATTTAGGGCATATCGAAGCGTTCGACTGGAATCAATTATGTCGGTGGACGTTGGGGAGGCCGGCATTTCATTCATCGTTTGATCAATTATTTGAGGCGGGCATTGATCCGACGGTTGGAACTGCTACGGCCGACACCCCTTCTGATTGGCCCACAATCCGTGAAGTGGGAGATTACAATACTCGCGTTCGGCAAGAAGTTGATCAGGCCTTAGAGCAAGTCTCAGAAGAGATGGTGCATGTGGCGATTGAACATCGTCTCATGCATATCGAGACTACCGCGTATTTAATTCATCATTTGGACCTTCGAGAGAAACAGACACCTCATTCTGCACGACTTTCTTTAAATGGGACAGCCCCTTCCGAAGAAATGGTAGAGATCCCTGAAGGGCCGACTCGGTTAGGTCGTCGTCATGGGGAGGGTTTTGGGTGGGATAATGAATTTGGGGAACATGAAATCATTGTACCTTCTTTTGCCATGAGCCGTTATAAAATAACCAATGGCCAGTATTTACAATTTGTGAATCAGGGGGGAACCCCACCTGCTCTTTGGGAGCGTCAGGAGGAGCAGTGGATGTTGAGGACGATGTTCCAACTCGTGCCCTTACCCTATTCTTGGCCTGTGTACGTGACGCATACACAGGCTCAGGCTTATGCAGAATGGAAAAAGTTGACTTTGCCAACTGAAGCACAATTTCACCGCGCAGCGTATGGTAGGCCCTCGGGTGATGATCAACCGTTTCCCTGGTCTGCAAATTCTGTCCCTCAACATTGCGGCAATTTTAATTTTCAGGCTTGGGATCCTACGTCAGTGACAGCCGATTCCCAGGGAAGGAGTGCGTTTGGTGTGGCTCAATTGGTTGGCAATGGCTGGGAATGGACATCGACTCCTTTCCACCCATTTGAAGGCTTTCAACCATTCTCAACCTATCCAGGCTATTCGGCTCGATTTTTTGATCAAGATCATTACGTTGTGAAAGGCGGAGGACCGTTGACTGCTGGGCGATTATTAAGGCGGTCATTCCGAAATTGGTTTCGCCAAGGCTATTCTTATGCCCACACCGGTTTTCGTTGTATTAAGGCTTGAGGCTCTTTCGCAAGGATAGTATTTTCTTCATTCTTCTCTATGGGGATCACCTTTCAGGTCAATGATTTTCAAAATCTTTCAAAATCTTCCACGTTTTGATGATCGTTTCTTGCGCTTTGTTTGACCCTCGCCGCTGGTGGAGAGACCTGACTGGGGTTTGGGCCGATACTAGGCTCATTGTCATCATTGCCCAAATTGCGGCAATTTACGCTGCGATTCTTATCCCCTTTAAAGCTGGTATTCCTCTCATTCCGGGTTTTGTGGAATTACGTCCCGCCAATGCTATTCCCATTGTCGCCTCATTGTTATTCGGCCCGGCCGCTGCGTGGGGTTCGGGCATTGGCAATATTATTGGGGATTGTTTCGGAACGTTGGGTCCTGCAAGTGTCTTTGGATTTTTGGGTAATTTCTTTTTTGGATATTTTCCTTATTTGATGTGGGGACATTTGGGATGGTTGTCGTCCGGTCGACCACCCATGGTGAAATCATGGCGGCAAGGCTTGGAATATGGTCTGATTTGTGTGGTGGCTTCTGGAGTGTGTGCAGGGATTATTGGATGGGGAGTGGAGCTATTGGGTTTGCTGCCTTTTCTCGTTCTAGCTCCCGCAATTTTTTTTAATAATATTGTGATGGGGTTGTTTCTGGGTCCCCCACTGCTTGGTTTTCTTTATCCCCGTGTTCAACGATGGCATTTACGATATGAAGATATCCTTCCTTATCTGATCCCCCGTGTAGACTCTTGTGAGTCTTCCAATACTCCCACCCCAAATAATAATTCGCTTTCTCTCCCACAAGAAGGAACTAATTCACCCCTCTTGACCTGCCGAGATTTTTCTTTTTCGTATTCTCGCAATACAACACCGGCTCTTCACAATATGACATTTACTATTGCTGTTGGGGAATTCGTCATGTTGTTGGGTCGAAGTGGATCAGGCAAGTCCACTCTATGTTATGCCTGTAATGGCCTGATTCCACAAATGATTCCGGGTAAATTTTCTGGGAAGGTTCATGTGTGTGGGAATGACACCCAAACCTTTCCTGTGTGGAAAGGGGCGAAATACGTAGGGTTAGTCTTTCAGGATTTTGAAACTCAACTAATTGGCACCACAGTGGGAGCCGAACTTCGGCATCCCTTGGAATATCGTGAAGTTCCTCTGTCTCTTCATGAAATCAATCGGCGTATTGAGCAGGTTTTGAGCACTCTCGGTTTGGAAGTTGAGCTTGACCGAGATCCGTTGAGGATGTCAGGTGGACAACGTCAACGACTTGTCATGGCTTCTGTTTTGGTGCAAGAGCCCAGGGTTTTGATTCTTGATGAGCCCAGTTCGGATTTGGATCCTGCCAGTCGGAAGCGACTTCAGCTGACTTTGGAGGAGTTGAAAAGCAAAGGATTGAGTGTATTGATGACGGAGCAAGATCATGGTGATTTTCAATTAGTTGATCGTGTCATTCTTCTTGATGAGGGGAGGGTGATCTGGGATGGTCAGCCAAATGCTTTGTTGGCAAATCCTGAATTAATGAGGCAGGGAGGTATCAGACCATTACCGATAACAGAATGTTTTGAGGATTTTGATTGCGAACCATTGCCCCTCACTCTAGAACAAGCCTGGGCATATTCGGAAAAATTGCAGTTAATGGTCGATCCTCCGGCGGAGGTCCTGAATGATACCGTCCGTTTTGGAATACCAGTGTTTCCCAGAGAGAACCAAATCGCTCCGATTATTCAGGTCGAGGATGTGAGCTTTGGGTACGATGAATTCCCTGTGCTTCAGGATATTTATTGTGACATATATCCTGGTGAGTTCTTGGCCTTGGTCGGGGCCAATGGGTCGGGGAAAAGTACGTTGGCGCGCCTGCTGAACGGACTATTAGTCCCGACAGATGGGCGGATACTGGTAGATGGCTTGGATACTTTGACCACTTCTATGAAGGAAATGGCGAGACGAGTAGGTTTGGTCTTTCAAAACCCCGATCATCAAATTTTTGCGGACACGGTGTGGGAGGAAGTGGCATTTGGTGCTAAAAATCTTGGCTGTTCTCAGGAAGAGATTGGGGATCGTGTCCAACAATCATTAAAAGCTGTGGGCCTTCCATTTGAAGAAAAAAGTGATCTTGATCCATTTTCCTTACGCAAGGGTGAGCGGCAACGAGTGGCTGTTGCTTCGATCCTTGCGACACAACCAACCGTGTTAATTTTTGATGAACCAACGACAGGCCTAGATGCTTCAGAGACCGATCGGATGATGGGCATGATCAGGGAGTTACACCGAGAAGGTCATACCATTGTAATGATCACCCACTCTATGAGCTTAGTAGCTGCGCATGCTCAGCGGTGCCTCTTAATGGCAAAAGGGGAAATTATTGGTGATGGGTCACCTCGTGATATTTTTCGTGATTCTGTGCTTGTCCGAAGGGCTTCTTTGGAGGTTCCCGCGATTCCCCAGTTTAGTCAACGATGGGGATATACGTTATTGACGGTGAATGAGGTCAAAGCTTCGCTGAGGGCAAAGGTGTTATGACGGTTTCTTTGTATGTAAACCGGAAAACGTGGGTTCATCAGTTAGACGGACGGACCAAACTCTTAATGGTGTTGGGCATCTTTGTGTTAGCGATGTGTTTTTCACACCCGGGCTATTTGCTTGGAGTTTTGGCCGTGGTCATAGCAGGATTAGCTGTCGCCCAAGCCGGGGCGAATGTAAAGAAAATAGGAATTCTGGCAGCACTCCTTGTGTGTTATAGCATTGTGTTGTGGCCATTTTTTGTAAATGGAAAGACTCCTGTTCTAGGACTTCAGCTTCTAGGGGTGACTTGGGAAGGCTGTGTGTTTGGTTTGGGAATGGGAATGCGCTTGCTAATTATGGTTTGGGGAGGAGTCTGGCTGCTATCAACAACGACAATTGAAGAATTGGCTCAAGCATCTCAGCGCCTGGGATTGGCCTCTCGAGTTGGTTTTGTATTTTCATTGGCCTTCCGTTGGGTTGGAGTTCTTTTAGGGGCTGGAATCGGGGTGATTCAAGCCCAACGTGCAAGAGGGCTTGATCTTTCTTCTGGAAACATCCTGGAGCGTATCAGTAGGTATGTGCCTTTAATTGTCCCGTTAATAGGACATACTCTTCGTCAAACGAATCTGGTCGCAATGGCGTTGGAATGTAAAGGGTTTCATCCAATAGCCTCACGTTCTTTTTATCACAGAGAAAAGTTGAAAAGGCGAGATTATGCTGTTTTGTGTTTTTTAGGTATTGCCTTAGGAATGGGTGCTTGGTTGAAATGGCAGGGTATTGGGACGTTGAATATAAGATTCTGAGGATTGAGTGTTCTTCAGAGAATAAAAAATAGCCCATTCAAGATTCTTGAATGGGCTACTTATATTGAGCAGAGTTGTCTAAGAAAGTTATGCTTGTTTTTTTCGAAGTCGCCAGGCTCCTAAGCCTAACAATCCTGATCCGAACAGGAGGATAGTCCCTGGTTCCGGGTTTTGGACTAATTTGGTTTCTGTATTCGTGTTGGAAAATGAAAACATCACGTCGTTGTAGTCTTGATCCCCACCACCGTACAAGTCTTCAAAGCCAACAGAAGTTCCAACCCCGGTATTCTCAACGGATGCATGGGCGACTCCATCTGCGTTAAGATCACCTGACCCAGTGTAATAGGTTTGACCGGTATTTTGTACGAAAATGGAAAAGGTCAGTACTTGCCCGGCCTGAAAGCCACCAAGCTCAATGGTCGTACCTGATGCCACATTGGAGGAGAAAAGTTCTCCATATCCCTGCAAGAATAATGTGCTGGTATAGCTTGCACTACTTCCGGCAAATGTTACAGCAACCGTTCCGCTTTCTTTAACAAAAATTTGTCCACCCAATGTTCCTGCTGCATGAGCAAAAGACGGGAGAACTAAGAGTCCTATCAATGTAACGCCTAACAGGCTGTTCTTTTTTAAAAAGTTTTTCATATTTTTCTCCTCATTGTTTTTGTACTAGCCATTTCAAGGGGGTTTATTTTGTATGTTCTCGTATTCATTATCTATACTTAAATTTTAGACCTGAGTGCAACCCGACTTCAAGTTATAATTAATTTTTTTAATTACTCCAAAAAATTCTTGCTTTCAACCTATTTTAACGTGGAATAATGCAATTTCTACACCATCTTAAAAAAATGCAAATATTATTAAAAAAATTGATGAATTAAGACCAAATTCATGCATATTCTTGATAATTTTGTTGAGTTTGTTGAATTCACCCTTCAATTACACAAGACACATAATAAAACTAGGTGGGGAAAATGTAAAAATATTTGACACTGTGTCTCATAAATATAATAAATGTCAGATTAATCTGACAAAAACCCCTAAAAAATAGGGTAAATGTTAGTCAGGAAACTTACCCTATTAACTAAAAGTTTTTAGAAAATGAGATTTAAGGAATGATTAAAGACCGTATTGGCGAGGAAAACACTGATTGTCCTTCATAGGACGAGGTAGTGTAGTGTCAACCAATTCCTTAAAGGAAGATATAAGGGCACTATTTTAGAACTGGAGATTGAGAGCAGGAGAATTCTTCTTCGGCAAGTTCAACAAATTTTGAAATATTTTTAATGCAGCGGCCACAACAGTTTTTCTTATCATTCAATTCCAATGCAGAAGCGAGTTTTTTTGGGCAGGTTACCCCTGCTTTTCCAAGCTCCTGAACATCGGATTCCTTGATACCTTTACAGATGCAAATGTACATAGTTTTATGTTCGTTGAATGATCAATTCGATAATGATAATAATTCTCAACTTTAAATAATTTTACTATGAAGCTCTTGGCCTGTCAAGGGAATGTTTTATCTATTTAACTCGTTGAAATTTAATAAGTTATTCTTATTTCTATGAAGTTGTTCTAGGTTCTTTTTCATGAGTTATTCTCCTTGTTCTATGGGATAAACAGAGAGAATTGTGAGATAAAAAAAGAAATAAGGGTTTAGTGAAAATTCCCCCTTTCATTAAAGAGCGATCCAGTAATGTGGAAATGGCTATTCATTGTCAGGCGCCTGCGTCTAAAACCGAAATCGTTGGTATCTATGGAGACCTGTTGAAAATTCGGCTGGCCGCGGCTCCTGTTGAAGGGGCAGCTAATTTAGAGTTATGCCAATTCCTGTCAAAATATTTTGGTGTTTCACGTGCAGAAGTTCAAATTCTTTCAGGTAAAAGCGCTCGGAAGAAGAAGGTGTTAATTAGGGGAAAGACAACACAAGACATTCAAGAACATCTTCCACAAATCCTAAAATAACTCTTTTAAAACCAATTTCTAAAAAAATCGGTCATGATACTGATTTCTTAATACTAGTCATATTTGATCGATTGGACAAAGCAAATCCTGCTCGAGTTATTGTTTACAAGGCTCTGGGGCACTTTTATAATGCCCTGTTTTCTATGGAATTAGAAATGAAATTCGCTATTTTCCCAGCATTTCTGTTTAGAAGAAATCAGATAGTTCCCGGCCACATGAGACCTGTCAGCAATTTGTAATGTCACAAACCTCTCAATCTCATAAGCTTGAAGAACTCTTGCGTGATCAGCTTGATCTGAAGACGACCCAGAATTTGGTTGCTCAATTGGGTGCAATAAAGGGCCAGGTTCCTGTTTTGGAATTATTACATGAATTAGGGGAGGTTTCCTCAAAAATTCAGAGTGAAGCAATTTCCGCTTTAGGGGAGGTAGGGCGTAGGGAATGTTTGGCTAGTGTCGTTCCATGGCTTGATTTGGGAATTACCCTTGCTCAAGCCACAGGTGCCCTAGGTCTTCGATATTTTAAAGAGAGTCCCATAGTCCTAGGATTTTTACAACCGGCACATCAGAGAGACGAACTCCTCGCACATGTTTTGGAATTAGCAGATGGGCCGACCGAGGCTGCTCCCCAATGTGCGTATGAGTGGTTTAAGGTTTTGCCACAGTTGGCTCACGACCATTCCTTAGAAGACTTGCAACAATGGGCTGACTTGGGAATGGAGTTGGCTGGCTGGAACTATGTTTTAGGAAACGAATTTTTCCGAGAGAGCCCGGCGATTATGAAGGCTATTCCACTGGAAGGAGCGAAAGGTTGGACTGGGTTTGGAATGAAGTTGGTCGTTCAAAATAGTTTTGGAAAGCCTGACTATGTTGGCACCTTAGAGTTTTTTCGAAATAGTCCTCAATTATTTGCCGAACTGCCAAATCTCGAAGTGAAGCAACGTGTGATTGATCTAGGATCCACTCTTGCTGGCCACTCTCCTGATCAAGCCGTCCTATTTTTAGCCGAAATCCCAGCCATTCTTTCAAAATTATCATCACAAGAATGGAAAATCCGAGTACTGCAATTTGGCCTATTGATTGTGGACAAAGATCCTGAGACAGCCATGACGTATTTTCGCCAAGTCCCGGAAGTTTTGGGTTTGCAGGGGCAATCTGATGATACAACGGTGTTTGATGCCTGGTTTGGGCAAGGAATGGAGGCCTTGGAGTATAGCATTGAGGCCGGCCGCGCCTTTTTTGCGTTGGAGTCACGGCAAGCCTGTGCTGTGGTAGAAGAGGCACTTACCGGGGTGCCACTCCGACAAGTAGCTCGTTCCTTGAAGATGTTTGCTATGGCCTTGTGTGGACAGGAAATCATCTTGGCACCAATTTCTGAAACGGGAGTAGGCGGTGCCTCGTTGGATCAAAAATTGCCGTTTGTAGATTCAGAGCCAGCACCGGCAGGCAGGGAGAGCTTAACGATTTCTCTTCCTCTCATAATGAAACGATCTCCAACGCAAGAAGGAAATCGTCGCTGGTATTCCGTCATGGTGGCCCATGAAGTGGGTCATGTTGAGTTTGGAACTTTTCGTGTATCACATGAGGTCTTAGAGCGTGTGGCTTTGGATGTGACCAACCGGTATGAACAAACAGTGAACCCTCAGCATGGGAATATCAAAACCTTAGGGGACTTGTTCCGTCGGTATCCCCAATCCAGAATTATTCGGGATTTATGGGAAATTATCGAAGATGCTCGCATCGATTTTTTGCTCAAACAAGAATATCCTGGCTTACAGCAAGACCTGGAAATTCTGACAAAAGAGGCCATTCAAACGCGCTCCTTGTCACATGGGATGACGGCAAGAGAAATTGTGTTAGACGCATTGCTGCTGTACTTTTCAGGACTTACCAAAGAGGATTTTTCGCGCCCCGGCCTTCAAGAGGTGATTGATGAGGTGTGGACAATTGCCCAAACCATCCTCTCGCCAACTGCCACGGTTAATGATGGGGTGGAGCTGGCAGATCGTCTTTATCAAGAATTAGAGGCACGAATTGGAACCTTAGCCAAAGATCCAGATGAGGAACAACAGGAAGATCTTTCTGAGGAACAATCAGTTTCCGATGCAGGGCAACACCATGAAGCCACTGAGCATTTGGAAGACAATTATCAACCAGTCCTGAATTGGGAGTTCCGAGGCGTATTAAATCCTGATCATGTGCAAGCCGATGACCAGCCCACATCGGATAAACAATCTCAAGGACAACAAGCAGGAAGCGCTGGTGTAGAAGGTCAAGGAGGGAGCTCACCACTGAGTCGTCAACAACCTTCCCTCTCTTCTTCATCACAAACTCCACCAGAGAGTCAGAAGCCAAAGTTTGGGGCTTCTCCCTTGCAACAATGGTTTCAACCCAATCTTCACCCACAAGATGGACAGCATGGTGCCTCATTGGGAAAGGGGAAATATATCTACGAAGAGTGGGATGGAATGATTCGTGATTATCGCCCCCAATGGTGTCGAGTTCTTGAGCAGGTGGGTGCGGAAGGTTCCCCGGACTTTGTTGATGACACGTTCCGTACCTATGGGCCTATGGTCCGATTGATTCGACGATACTTTGAAACCATTCGACCCCAGGCCTTTCGACGACTCAGTCGGCAGTCCAATGGAGAGGATATTGATCTTGATGCGTTAGTAAATTGGATGGTAGACCGGCGCCAAGGAATGGAACCATCAGATCAGGTCTATTCGACTCGCCAGAAACATGAACGTCAGGTAGCCGTCGCGTTTTTAGTGGATATGAGTGGCTCGACTGGTCGACAAATCGGGGCTCGGTCTCGCCCCGTGATTGACATTGAAAAGGAAGGGTTATTATTACTGTCCGAGGCACTTTCGGCCATTGGCGATCAATATGCCATCTATGGGTTTTCTGGGCAAAGTCGGGAAGCTGTGGATATTCATGTTGTGAAAGATTTTGATCAACGATCCGGTGGACGAGTTGGGTTAAAAATTAGTGGAGTTAAACCTCGGCAACAAAACCGGGATGGGGCGGCTATCCGTCATGCCACTTATCGACTCTTGCAGCAGGCGGCAAAAGTACGGCTCTTAATATTAATTAGTGATGGGAAGCCATTGGATGATGATTATGCCGATGAATATTCTTTGGAAGATACCAAGATGGCGCTTCGTGAAGCGCGAATGAAGGGCATCCATCCGTATTGTATTACCATCGACCAAGCCGCCACGGATTATGTTAAACGTATGTATGGGGATATTGGGTTTTTGGTTGTGGACGATGTCGAATCGCTTCCGACTCGATTGCCAAAAATCTATCAACGATTGACGGCGCAGTGATCCTTTAGTGGATCAAAAAATACCATGACGAACTCTACGCGACCAGAAGTGCCTCCCTGGCTCTATAAACTCTTTACCGGACATCAGTATCCCTATGTTCGGCGTCAGGCCAAGTTTGCAAAGCCGCGCACAGCCGAGGGAGAACGTCCGGAGCCAACGCAAGACGAAATTCGGGAAAAGTTTTGGGAAATTTATCCACGCTGCACAACCTTAATGTTGCAAGAAATCAAAACAGGAATGATCGTCGCGTTTAAAGAATTGGGTGGGTATGCAGCAGGAACATACCAGGAATTTGTCGAAAACCCAGATAGTTTTCTGTCACGTGAATACGGCAAGAAAAAGATAAAAGTAAATTTTTACGATGGGGATAATTTTGTATGTACCATCAACTTTAAAGTCGCAGGTTGGGCGAGCCATGACGATGATTAAATCGGCATGGCTGAGATCCTCAAAGGGATGGGTGGCATGATGAGACGAGTGAAAGTGACCGTGGTAGGGGCAGGCAATGTTGGTGGATCGATTGCTCAACGCCTGGCTGAAAAAAATTGTTACGACATTGTATTAGTAGATATTGTTGAAGGCATGCCACAGGGCAAAGCTCTAGACCTTGTCGAAGCTGGGCCCGTTTGCTCGTATGACTCCGCGGTGACTGGTGCGAATACCTATGAGGCGACCAAAGATTCAGACATTATCGTTATAACTTCGGGTATTCCGCGACGACCAGGAATGAGTCGGGATGAATTACTCGAGACGAACACCAAGATTGTGTCTTCGGTTGTTCAAGAAACGGCCAAGCGGTCTCCGGAAGCAATTCTTATTATTGTCTCCAATCCATTAGATGTCATGACGTATGTGGCTCACCGCGTCAGTGGATTTCCGAGAAGCCGCGTGTTGGGTATGGCAGGTGTCCTGGATTCGGCACGATTTCGTTCCTTTATTGCAGAAGCCTTACAAGTTTCTGTCGAAAATATTCATGCCATGGTGCTGGGAGGACATGGGGACTCCATGGTGCCTCTCATTCGGTATACCACGGTTGCCGGTCGTCCGATTGATGAATGGTTTTCGCCTGAGAAGCTGGAGGCTTTGATAAAACGCACCCGTGAAGGAGGCGCAGAGATCGTGAATTTATTGAAGACGGGAAGTGCATACTATGCTCCAGCAGCCTCTGTTGTAGAAATGGTAGAAGCCATTTCAAAAGATCAAAAGAAAATTCTTCCCTGTGCCACCTTATGTGAAGGTGAGTATGGGTTTGATGGCTTGGTGCTAGGCGTGCCGGTGAAATTGGGGTCTGGCGGAGCTGAGGCTATTGTTGAATATGCGCTCACCGTCGAGGAAAAAGCTGCTCTAGAAAACTCTGCGCAGGTGGTTCGGGACTTATGTGAACTGGTTAATCAGATGTCCATCAAGATGGACTAACTCTTTGCCCGCGTGTGCTTTCGCTTATCAGTGTGTTTGTTTCTCACGTCAAGATGCCCTTGGTTTTTCAAGCCATTCCTTGACGTCATTTGAGACCCATTCGTATAGTGAGGGGCGAAGAAGGGCTCGTGAAATATCTATGTCCAATCCATCTGGATACTATTAAAATGAATATTTTTCCCGTTCCAACAGAGGATCCTAATGGTTGAGGAAATGACTCCGCGTGTATTACGAGAAGTTCCTGGAGACGCTTGGGATAGTGAAGCCTATTGCAAGCAGGGTGGGTATGAGGTTTGGAAGGAATGCCTGACGAAGTCTGATCCGCAGGGCATTATTGCGAAATTGAAGGAAGCTCATCTTCGAGGGCGTGGTGGCGCGGGGTTTCCAACCGGTTTGAAGTGGGACAAAGTTCTCAATCATCGTATCGAAGAGCATTATTTTGTGTGCAACGCCGGTGAGCATGAACCAGGTACCTTTAAGGACCGCTATTTACTCCGACATCATCCCCATCAACTCTTAGAGGGGTGCCTGATTGCCGCATATACCGTAGGAGCCAAAAAAGCCTACATTTATCTCAATCACGAATTTTCTGAGGAGAAAGCTATCTTTGAGCGAGCTAAGGAAGAAGCGAAAGCTAAGGGTCTAGTGGGTGAAAATATTTTAGGGACAGGTCTCAATTTAGATATTGAAGTATTTGATGGCTATGGAAGCTATGTTGCCGGCGAAGAAACGGCCATGTTGGAGTCCATGCAAGGGCGTCCAGCGCAACCCAAACAAAAGCCGCCATTCTATCCGACCGAATTTGGGCTCTATGGCAAACCGACATTGGTGAATAATGTAGAGACATTATCGAATATTCCACAATTACTTCAGAAAGGTCCCGAATGGTTTAGAGAAGTGGGAACCAGTACGACGCCGGGAACCATGTTGTTTTCTTTGAGTGGGGCCGTCAATCGGACGGGAGTGTATGAGTTGCCGTTAGGAACAACCATCCGGCATTTGATTGAAGTGTGTGGGCAAGGCGTACCGCAGGGCCGTGGGGTGAAAGCCGTGTTCCCTGGTGGGCCCTCCTTCTCCATGGTGGGTGCGGATCAGTTAGATCTGCCGATGGATTTTGATTCCTTAAAAAAGGCGGGAACCGGATTGGGGTCTGCGGGTGTGATTGTGGTGGATGATGCAACGTGTATGGTGGAACAAACTCTCAAGTTTTCACATTTCTTTGAGCGAGAGACCTGTGGCCAATGCCCTCCCTGCAAAATTGGCACGGAAGAATTGGCAACGTTGGTTCGGAAAATTGAAGACGGACAGGGCGAAGAAAAAGATTTGGCAAAATTGTTGCAAATTTGTGGGTTTGTCAAAGGTACGGGATTTTGTACGTTGGTGACCGGTGCGGCGGTTCTCGTGCAAAATAGTTTGCGACTGTTCAGGCCTGAGTTTGAAGAGCATATCCGATTAGGACGGTGCCCACAAAAAACAGCAACGGTGGCAGCAGGATAAAGGACGAGAAGAATGCCTCGTGTGACGTTTATTCATCCTGAAGGAAAAAGTGGAGAAGTGCCAGCCGATCTTTCTCTTTTAGAGGCGGCAGAGCAATTAGGCTTTCCTCTCAATCATGACTGTGGCGGCAATGCCTCGTGTACAACCTGTCGCGTGGATGTGGTGGCCGGGTTGGAAAACTTGTCTGACATAGATTTTGATGAGCAAGATTTATTGGATCGCGAAGCTCTAATCGAACCATATCGACGATTAGGCTGTCAGGCTCGAGTGACGGGGGATGTGATTGTTCAAGTCCCTGAAGAGAAATGGGATAAATCATCATTAGATGAATCTCAAGAAGTCGAATCCTCTCCGCAATAACACGCAATCTCATGCTCAGAGACGAGAGCGACGTCTCATGACCCCAATGAATCCATTCTGCTCCATCTAGTCTCAATGCCTCCAATTTCTTCAATTACCCGAACGTATTTCTTTTGTGCCGCGCATCGGTTGCATACCGATCAATTATCAGAGGATGTCAATCAGAAAATATTTGGCAAATGCAATAACCTGAACGGCCACGGCCATAATTATACGATTCAAGTTACTGTTCAAGGAGAACTGGATACAACAACCGGATTGATTACGGATGTGAATCAACTTGATCAAGTAGTGCAAGAAGACATCGTTGCTCGATTCGATCACCAACATTTAAATTTCGATCCGGCATTCGACAATCTCACCACAACAGGGGAAAATTTGGCCCGTGTCATCTGGGGTCTATTGGTGAATCGAATTCCATCAGGTCAATTGGAAAAAATTGGAGTCGTCGAAACACGGGATAACTTTTTTGAATATGTTGGTGACCCGAAGCAATAGATAGGGCAGAGGGTCGTTTTCACGAAGCCGAAATTAGGGAGCCGTATGAAACAAAAAGCCATAAAGTCTAAAGTCGCATCGAAGTCGCGAAATATTAGAAAGATCGCGGACTCAGTTAAAATCGAGATTGAGCCACCGGCTCAGATCAAAGATATTGAGCCCACCGTTCGGAAATTGCTGAGCCAGCTTGGGGAAAACCCTGATCGGAACGGGTTACAAGAGACCCCCAAGCGCGTGGCGAAGGCCTTAACCTATCTCACTCAGGGCTATCATCAAGATATTGATACATTGCTCAACGGAGCCCTCTTCCCCATTCAATATGACGAAATGGTCATCGTCAAAGACATTGATTTTTACAGCTTGTGCGAACATCATTTATTGCCGTTTTTTGGTAAATGTCATGTGGGTTATATCCCTCGAAAGCATGTGGTTGGGTTGAGTAAAATCCCTCGTATTGTAGATATGTTCAGCCGACGCTTGCAGGTGCAGGAACGGTTAACCGTTCAGATTGCCCATACCATTCAAGAAAAACTCAATCCACATGGTGTTGCGGTCGTCATGGAGGCACGGCATCTGTGTATGAGCATGCGAGGGGTCGAAAAGCAAAACACGGTCGCAGTGACAAGTGAAATGTTAGGGGTGTTCAGAAAACAACAGGGCACTCGAGACGAATTTCTCAAATTGATCCGTCAGCGTGGTGGAGATGGAGATTAAGGCTCCTCTCTTCTCCTCTTCTTGTTCTCATCTCGGGCTTAGCTCACTTCTTGACCATTTTCAAAGAATTAGCTTTAATAGGGCTTCTTTTATAATTGTAGTTTTCTTTCCTTTCCCACGGACGGGCCAGGAGCGCAGGATGCGCCGGTATCATGGCTCATGTCGTCTCTTCGTTAAATGAGCAGTGCAAGTGGTGGGTAGGGCGATATGCCCATCAACAAACGCCTAATTAATCTCTTCCTTCTTGTTGCCTTGATTGTCCTGTCTCATTATAAAAGGCATTTTTCCAGAAAAGAATGTACGGCCTGATTGAAGGCGGCGGGTTGCTCAAAATTTGAGAGATGCCCTGCTTGAGGAATAGTCACGAATGTTGACCGAGGAATGCGCTGGGCCATGTATTGTGATTCTGCAACGGGAGTCGCTTGATCCTCTTCACCAACAATAACCAAGGTTGGACAAGTAATGGTGGAAAGAAGATCAGTCGAATCCGGTCTTGAGGCCATCGCCACCAAATCAACCACAATCCCCGCTGTTGGGGTTTCAAGAATCATCTGCCGAACCTGTTCCACCTGTTCAGGGTGGTGTTCAATAGTTGAAGGGGCCAGAAGTTTAGGCAGCATCATGTCGGCAATGGCTGATGCCCCATCTTTGAACGCCACTTCTGCCATCGCTTGTCGTCCAACTTTTCCTTCCTCTGTATCTGCTTGAGCCCTCGTATCGGCAAAGACCATCGCTTTCACACGATCTGAATAATGTCGATAGATTGAAAAGAGCGTATATCCACCCATCGACAAGCCCACAAACATGGCTTGAGGAATCTCGAGATGATCAAGGAGTCGAATGACATTCTTGGCATAACCATCCAGCGAATCATTCCAGGGGACAAGGTCGGATTCTCCATGTCCCCCAAGGTCAATGGTGATGACTCGATAGGTGTTTTTTAGAGCCTCGACTTGCGGTTGCCACATGGTTTTGGATAGTGGAAAAGCATGAATAAAGACGAGAGCCGTGCCCTTCCCTTGGTCGGTATAGCCAACTGTCATTCCATCAATAATGGTCTGCATCATTTCCTCCATTCTCGTCTAGAGTAGACACACCGATTCTTCTTAAGAGATGTCATCAAGACGCAATATCTTGGTTCCATTTGCGGGAGTATGGCCGGTGGTTATAGCATATGGGGGTTGAAGAGTTAATCAGGAAAGCCATGCCCACACCTACGTAATGTTTTTAACATTCAACTAAGGTCCTTCAAAACTCCCTCGCCCTTTCAGGGAGAGGGTTGGGGTGAGGGTAAAGGCACATCGAATAATCAGAGCTACGATAAAGTTGTATCAGATATCTATGGAACTATTTGAATCACAGTCCCAAGAAGATCTCTTCCCCGTTCAGGAGCCGTCCGATCACCAACAAGCTCCCTTAGCAGATCGAATGCGCCCACAGAATTTCGGGGAGTTTGTCGGGCAAGCAGAAGTACTGGCTGAAGATCAGACGCTACGCATGGCCATAGAACAAGGTCGTGTCCCCTCCCTGATTCTGTGGGGACCCCCAGGAACGGGAAAGACCACCTTAGCCAATCTTATTGCGAAGAAAACGGAAGCGACCTTCGTGCCTTTTTCTGCGGTGCTCAGTGGGGTGCCAGAGTTGCGTGGGCTATTAAAGACAGCGGAACAGCGTCGAAAAGTCTCAGGGCAACGCACGCTGCTTTTTGTAGATGAAATCCATCGGTTTAACAAAGCCCAACAGGATGCGTTTCTGCCCTATGTGGAACGGGGAGATATCACTCTCATTGGAGCCACCACTCAGAACCCATCTTTCGAAGTCATTGCCCCGTTGTTGTCGCGGGCCATGGTGGTGGTGCTTAAGTCCTTAAGCGATGAGGCCCTAGGGCATATCTTGGATCGTGCTCTTTCAGATACTAAACGGGGGCTGGGATCTTCACGCGTCACGCTGACTTCTGAGGCCAAACATTTGCTGATTGGGTACGGCAACGGCGATGCGCGTTCGATGTTAACGGGTCTAGAATTTGTGGTCACTCAATATGCAAAAACTGAGAAGCCGACTACTATCGACAAACCTCAGGTCGAACAGGCTCTCAAGCAAAAGGCTTTACGATACGATCGGGATGGAGAAGAACATTACAATCTCATTTCCGCGTTTATTAAAAGTATGCGGGATTCCGATCCCGATGGGGCTCTTTATTGGCTGGCACGAATGCTGGAAGGCGGAGAAGATCCGAAGTTTATCGCCCGGCGCATGATGATTTTTGCTTCGGAAGATGTTGGGATGGCTGATTCGCAAGCGCTGGTGATCGCCTCGGCGGTCTTTCATGCAGTGGAAGTCATAGGGTTGCCTGAAGTGCAAATTAATCTGGCCCATGGGGTCAACTATTTAGCCACTGCTCCTAAAAGTAATGCCTCCTATGCCGGAATTTTAGCTGCGAGAAAAGATGCCAAAGAAAAAGGCAACTTGCCGGTTCCGCTGCATTTGCGCAATGCCGTAACGTCGTTGATGAAGGATCTAGACTATGGAAAAAACTATCGCTATGCCCATGATGATCCAGCAGGAGCCGAAGCCCAAACTCATCTTCCTAAAGAATTAGAAGGTCGCAGGTATTATCGAGCCAAAGATCCTTCTTCTATTGAGGATGAAGAAGTTCCTCCGCTTCCTGATAATCATTTGATTTAAAATTAAAAAGCCGGGGTTCATCCCGGCGGCCGATCTACTTTTCTTTCGGGAAAAGTAGACAAAACCATTGACGCCCCGTTCTGCCTCATTTGAAGGGACGGACCAAGTATACGGAGGGCGGCCTAACTCGCTGTGCTCAAGCAAAGCCCGCCGAATACAAGGTGCGTCCGTCCCTAGGGCCGAACGGTAGGCGTCGGTCCGGAGCAAAGGCGCTTAGCAGACAACAATGATTGGGAGTTTATTTGGAAGAACCAATTCAAAAAAGGCTAGTGAGGCTTTTCATGAGAAGTGAGAAGAAGGCGGGGCGAGTGCTTAAATACAGACCGCAAGGGCGGCCTAAAACCAATATATAAAGGGCAGTTATTGGTTAGGTTTAGATAGTTTGGTTAAACATGCTGAAATAAATAGTTGTCCAAATGGCGTAATATCAGCTCTCGCTTTTTCATAGGTCAATTTATGCTCCGGCATTTGCTCTGCAACTTGCTTCCACATTTTTTCTTGTTCGGTCCATATTGGATTGTAGTGTTGTTCTGGAGGGACGCAGAATATATCTCTTCTGATTTTGATAATTCCTAGAGAATCTAAATTACTTAAATAAGATGCTATATTTTGTCTATAAGTTAAGCCATTAGTAACAGACGAGTGAACTACATAATCTGCTAATGTAACCCATTCGTTTTTTTCCTGTTTAAGTAACCTAATTTCTATAAAAGGTATGGCAGGTGTTTGCTGCAATATTTTTAGAAAACCAGCTTCGTCAGGGCTTAGAGAGGAAATTAAGTTTACAAAGCTTGGATGTGCTTGATTCGCTGCTTTGTGTGAAGATGCTTTGGCTAATAAGTTTACATACATGTCGCTGAGTTCTTCATTACTGACATGAGTTAATTTCTCAAGAATCGGTACTCCAACCTCAGGCGGGACTTCTACAACATCCTCTAATTCAATATTTTCTGTCTGTAGGCGATATTTCTCTAGGTTATTTTCAAGAAATATCTTCGATCTTTCATTGAGTATATGGATAGGTAATAAAATTGTATTTCCTAGTCCTATAATTCCACCTACTGCCTTACCTATTTGAGATACTCCGGGCTTAGCCAAGTCTCCGTATATTTCCTTTAGCAGGTCTGGAAATTTTGATAGTCCTTCTACTATTTCTTTCATTTAACGTCCTACATACTCAAAATCTAGCTAGAAAATGGAGCAATAGTTTAAAACTCAAACACAATACTTATAGGAATTCTTAAAAATTGTCTATTTGTTAATGAATATTTCTGAAAAAATAGAAAAATTGGGCTGTTTCGATTAGTAGGTCTTTTTTCAAAAGAACCAGAGAAGTAAAAACTACGAGATTTGGGATTGTTGCTTTTCTAGTTGGGCGGTGAGGTCGCCCCATTTGTGGGTGAGACGGTCGAGGTCGCGAGTCCATTTTTCGCGTTCTTGATGGAGGGTGTTCCAGCGGGAATAGTCTTGATAGGTCTCTGGGGCGGCGAGTTCGACATCTCGCGCTTTGATTTGCTCTTCAAGTTCCGCAATCTCTTTTTCGACGTTGCTGACTTGTTTTTCTAAGCGGGCGATACTTTTGGAGAGGTCTCGTCGAGATGGTGCGGCAGGAGCAGCGACGGATGATGTAGTCGTGGTGGTTCCATTGGTGACGTGTTCGGTCGTGGGTTTGTCTTTTTCGGGTTTCTGCTTTTTCTTCGATTTTTTCTTCTCGACTTTGGCTTCCGGCGGAATTTGATCTTCTAATTCTTTGGCTCGTTTCCAGCAGTAGTATTCATAGTCGCCAATGTAATCCCGGGCTTTCCCTTCATCTATTTCTACCACACGTGTGGAGACTCGCATGAGAAACGTGGGGTCATGGGAGATGAAGACGATGGTGCCAGGGAATAGGAGAAGGGCATCAGTCAACATGTCGACCGATGAGGGATCTAAATGATTCGTGGGCTCATCTAAGAGCAAGGTGTTGGCTGGTTCGACGAGCATACGGGCAAGGGCTACGCGATTACGTTCGCCTCCGCTTAAGGCCTTGATGGGTTTGTGTTGATCGTCTCCAGTAAAGAGAAAGGCACCGGCCAACCCTCGTAGAAAATTCCGTTCAGCCATAGGGGCGGCGTCTTCGAGGGAGTCTAGGATGCTGTGCTCCGGATGCAGAATTTCGGCTTGGTGTTGCGCGAAATAATGGATGGTGACGCCATGTCCGACAGTTCGTTTGCCTTCTTCAAATTCTAGAATGCCTGCCAACATTTTCAGGAGGGTTGATTTCCCCGCGCCATTTTCCCCAACAAAGGCGATTCGCTGGCCTCGCTCAATTGCAAAGTCTAGTCCCTCGTAGACGATTTTCTCGCCATATCGTTTGTGGATGTTTTGCATCTCCAGGACTTCTCTTCCACTCGTAGGAGGCTCGGGGAATTTAAATCTGAGTCGTTTGGTGTCTCGCTGTAATTCAATGCGTTTAACTTTTTCCAAGGCCTTGATGCGCGATTGGACTTGGGTGGCTTTATTGGCTTGATATCGGAATCGATCCACAAAAGATTGGACGCGATTAATTTCTTTGGATTGCCGATTAGCGGCGGCTTCTTCTTGTGCATCGCGTTCGGTTTTGAGCTTTTGGAAGCGCGTGTAGTTGCCCCGATATTCTTGCAGCGTGTGATTACGGACTTCCCAGATATGGGTGACCATTTTGTCGAGAAATTCAATGTCATGGCTGATGATCAGCAGTGTGAAGGGTGAATTAATGAGAAAATTTTCCAGCCATCGTTGCGTGGGTTTATCAAGATGATTGGTAGGCTCGTCCAACATCAGCACATCCGGGGCCGATAGTAAGAGGTAGGCGAGTGCCACCCTCATGCGATAGCCGCCAGAGAGGGCCTGAATCTTTCGGTCCCAATCCCCTTCTTGGAACCCGAGTCCTGCCAGAATGCGCTTGGCTTCATATTCGGGGAATTCATCACGATGGGTGGCATCCAAGATGGTATTGCCTGGCAGCGTTTCCAATTCTTGTGGCAGATAGCCTATTCGGAGATGTGGCCGTTTTCGGATTCGGCCACTTTCGATATCATTCTCATCAAGAATCATACGTAAGAGCGAAGTTTTTCCCGATCCATTTGGTCCAACCAGACCCACACGGGTATTGGGTTTCAGATGGGCCGACGCTTCTAAAAACAGCGGTTTGGTTGGGAAGGTTTTAGTGAGGCGTTCTACGTGTAACATCGTGATCCCATAAAAAAATCATCCGGCCAGTCGGTCGGATACACTGACTCTCTCCTGTCAGGGATGAATGCCAGAGAAGATAGTAATAATAACGGAAGGTTGGTGGAGCTGGCCGGGATCGAACCGGCGACCTCGTGAATGCCATTCACGCGCGCTCCCAACTGCGCTACAGCCCCACACCGAAAAAGATGCTATCACGGGTTTTGAATGCGGTCAAGAAAGCTCCAGTGGAGTGTGCAGTGCAATTCTTCGTTGACAATTTGTGAAACGGGACCTACCATGTCAAGTTGCGCTCTGGCCTTGTCAGAGCTTTTTTTTGCCCAGATTATCGTAAGGGAGTGGAGGAAACGATGTCAGCGCTTATTGTTGTGGGGTCCCAGTGGGGTGATGAGGGAAAAGGGAAGATTGTCGATCTTCTCGCAAAAGATGCCGATGTCATCGTCCGCTTTCAGGGAGGCTCGAACGCTGGGCATACGGTCATCACTGACAAAGGGACCTTTATTTTTCACCTCATTCCTTCGGGCGTTCTCTATCCTAGAAAGCTGTGTGTTCTTGGCAATGGCGTAGCGATCGATCCTGGTGGGTTAATTGGTGAGTTAGATGGGTTAAAGAAGAATGGCATTGCTGTTGGTAAACGATTTCTCATTTGCCAACGCGCGCATGTCATCATGCCCTACCATAAAGCCATTGATAAGGCGGCTGAAGAAGCCAAAGGGGCTCGGCGTATTGGTACCACCGGTCGAGGTATTGGTCCCGCTTATGTCGACAAGATGGCTCGTGTGGGTATTCGGATGGGGGATTTGCTCAACGCAGATATCTTAAAGAAAAAAATCAAAGAAAACTTAGTGGAGATTAATGCTTTCTTGCAGCGCATCTATCACGCCAAGGGATTTACCGTGCAAGCGATCTTTAAGGAATACCAAGCCTATGGGGAACGATTGCGGCCTCATATTGCTGATGTCCCATTGGTTTTAGACCGGGCTTTTGCCAATGGGCAAAAGGTTTTATTTGAAGGAGCACAAGGAACACATTTAGATGTTGATTTTGGAACCTATCCATTTGTGACGTCATCGAGCTCTTGCTCCGGGGGTGCCTGCACGGGAAGTGGCGTGGGGCCCACCAACATTTCAGCTGTATTAGGAGTGACAAAAGCCTATACCACTCGCGTGGGTGGCGGACCATTCCCTTCGGAATTGGATGATGCCATGGGGGCGCAACTCATGAAACGCGGTCATGAATATGGAGCTACCACCGGACGGGCGCGACGCTGCGGATGGTTAGATGCGGTATTGTTGCGGTATGCCGTTCGAGTCAATGGCTTGACCTCTCTCGCCATGACGAAGTTGGATGTGTTGGACGGCTGTGAAGAGCTCAAGATTTGTACGGGCTATCGATATCAGGGGAAATTGTATCGGGAGATGCCGGCTGATTTAGAGGTGTTGGAGAATTGTCAGCCTGTGTATGAACGTTGGCCAGGTTGGACGACTGATACCACTGGAGTCACCTCCTATAAAGGCTTGCCAGTTGCCGCAAAAAAATATTTAGCTCGTGTCAAAGAACTGGTGTCTTGTCCCATTGATATGGTTTCCACCGGCTCTAAACGTGAGGAAACTATTGTCATCCGCAACCCGCTTACTCATTCAAAAAAACGTCGAAAGTAAATTCTTTTCAAGACACTTTCAATGGTTGTTTGACAACGACAAAGGCCATTGCTAGCATCGCCTTCGGTGAGCCGCTAGCTCAGTTGGTAGAGCATCGCCCTTTTAAGGCGAGGGTCGTGCGTTCGAGCCGCACGCGGCTCACCAGAAGAATCAATGGGTTGCGACTCTTCTGGTTCCTCCTCACTTCCCCCAGTCACGGTTTTAGTCACGGTTCCATCTGGAATTTTCCCCGCAAAGGTCGTCAGTCCTTCTACCGCACTCCATAAATGAGTCGGGCTGAGATGGGCATAGCGCGACAACATGGCCGGACTCTTCCATCCCCCTAAAGCCATCAGTGTTCGATCATTTGCGCCTTGCATGGCCAGCCGACTGGCGAAGGTATGTCTGAGGTCATGAAACCGAAATGGAGCCAATTTAGAGGCATTCACTGCCTTATCAAATGCCCGTCGGAGATAGCGCACGTCCAGTGGAAAAATTCGGTCCTGAGGGCCAACCTCGGACGATTTCTGGATATTGCTCAGGAGATCTTGGACGGTCGAATTCATAGGAACTCTCCGAGAATCCCCAGCCTTGGTTTCGCGAAGGGCCAAGATCCCTGTATCCCAATCTACATCAGACCATTTCAATCGTAACAATTCACCTTGTCGGCATCCCGTGTTTACAGCTGCCACGACGATGGACCGATATTTTTCTGGAAGCTTTTCAAATAAGGTCGCTTCTTGTCCAGCTGTGAGGTATCGGACTAATACATTATTGACCTTAGGCGGCTTTACTCGGCTTGCTGGATTTTCTTTTAGCATTCCCAACCGGCGAGCATCATTCAGTGCGGCTTTCAGGACCCCAAAAAATCGTAGGACTGTCCCTGGCTGATAGCCTTCCTCTGCCAATGCGGATAAGACCTTCTCGATATGCCGGGGCCCCATCTTGTTGATATCCAGATCCCCCAATTCGGCAATCCAGCGGTCGATTCGTGACTTGTCATCGCCTTTCCGTTTCCGGCGAGCGTCAATCCGAGCAATATAATCATTTGCGACATCCCGAAAGAGAATTGTTTTCGGCTTCTCGAAATGCTTCCCTGAAAGCTGTTCGCTTTTCAGTCTGCCATAAAGAGCCTTTGCCTCACTCTTCGTCGAACAGCGAATCCGTCTTTCTCTGCCATTTACCCATATTCTCGTAGACCACCGTCCACTCTTGGGCGGCCATTCCAAAACCCCACGGTCTCTCCCACCTTTTCTAGCCATATCGTGCCCCCTATTTATTAGTTTTCCCTTTTCGGGATTTACTCTTGTCAGTTGCTTTTTTCCCTTTGCGTTGAGCTGCCCTCCATTGACGAACATTTGCCTGGTTTTGGCAACGGGGCGAGCAATAGATTCCCCGGTGATGCCGAGCTAAAAAGATTCGACTACATTTTGAATTGGGGCACACTTGAATCCCACTCCCTTCCTCTAAGTCCAGCATCACCATGAGATACATGAGGCCCAATAAAGAAGGCGAATCCCACCACATTATCCAATCTCTGTTTGGAACGTTTTTGTTTAGGGTGTTTTGGATCAGGCGGAACCGAAATCCATAAAACTTAATGCCAAGTATTTTTTCCAAGGTACGGCTGGCGTGGAGCCTGACGGAGGGGTCTGGATTAACCTCAGCAGCTTGGGCAAGAGCAATAGTGGCACGTAATTCCTCTTGCGCTTCATGAAACTGGGAAAGCTTCATTGTCGTGTAGTGCTTCCAAACATAGCCGTAGGGGGGAGGTTGGTCGGCTTTCTGTACCTGAAAGATGGCGTTGATGTCTTTCCCCGTCCAGGTGTGGCTAGGTTTCTCCTTCGGAACGGAGGATTTGAGAATGCGTAGGTCAAAACCATCAAGTCGGGATGGATCGATGTTCCCTGTGAAGTTCAGCGGACCGGGAAGTCCAAATTCTTGGCAAAAGCGAAGAACTTCTTTTGGCCGCTGAGGATGAACATCGAGGAAGAGATAGGGGAGGGACTTCCCTCCTTTCGGTGGGTTCTGTTCCCTTGGCCAGTAGTGGTCAAACGGATCATAAGAAAGAGGACTTTCGACGATGATCTTGTCCTTAACCAATTGAGCTTTTCTTGGTTGGCCCCATTGAGACTCATACGTTTTTAAGGGGAGGTTACTTCTAGGCTTCATAGTTTTTCAGGGGGTAGGTGTAATTGAATGTAATTGAATAAAGCGATTTATCAATTTCATATCTCATAATATAACTCTAGGGAAAACAGTGTCAATACTTTTAGCCATGGAGGAAGAAGATGGAATTGAACAAACCTCAATTGGGACGGTTGATGACGTGTGAGGAAGTGGCGGATGCCTTGGGGCTTCGCGTTTCAACAATTAGGAGAATGATTCTGGAGCGCCGAATCGACACGGTACGACCGTCGCGCCGAAGTGTGCGGATTCCCGAAATCGCCGTTCAACATATTCTTCGTGCAGGCTATCGCCCAGCAATTCAGGAAGGAGCATAAGGGCCTATGCTCTTGGACCAAATCTTAGACCTAATTGGATCGGTACGGAAGAGTGGCCAGGGATGGATGGCGAAATGTCCAGCCCATGAAGATCGAAGCCCTTCCCTCTCAATCAGAGAGGCAGAAGATCGAGTCCTTCTCCATTGCTTTTCGGGGTGTAGCGTTGCCGCGATCTGTGGGGCGTTAGGTATCGGCATTCGAGACTTATTCGCTGAGAATCTGTCACCCGTTCAATGGACCCAACTCCAACAAGCACGACGAGAACGAAAACAGGCTGACCACAAGAAAAAGATACAGGAAAGTCGGGTTATTGACGCACGAAGAGAAGCCGAGGCTCTACTCCGAGCAAGTCAAGGCCAAGATATTTCACAATGGAGCGAGGAAAAATTTGATCGAGTGATGAAGGCCGTAGGGCGCGCCTACGACTTATTGCGAGAGGAAAATGAGGATACTTTCTATGGACACCTTGGATGAGCAACTAAGCGTCTTTGAGGCAACGACACAAGAAATTGGTATGCCAATTCTGGAGGATGAGGCAACCAATTTTGAGTGTGACGGTATTCCTATCAATGCTCCGGCTGACAAACAATGGCCCGATCCAATCAATGAAGCGGCCTATTATGGATTGGCTGGAGAATTTGTGCGTCTGGTAGAGCCGGAATCAGAAGCCGACCCTGTGGCCATTCTTTTGCAATTTCTCACGGCCTTCGGGTCGGTGGTTGGTCGAGGACCGCATTTTGTCGCGGAAGGGACACGACACTATACGAATCTCTTTATGGTCCTCGTGGGACAAACCTCCAAGGCCAGGAAGGGGAGTAGCTGGTCACATGTGTGGAATATTTTTAACGGCTGCGATGAAGTGTGGGCGACGAATCGGGTGAAGGGAGGCCTTTCTTCAGGAGAGGGTCTCATCTGGAATGTTCGAGATCCCATCTATAAACAAGAACCGATTAAAGATAAGGGATTGCACACCGGAGAATACCAAGAAATCTGTGTGGATCCCGGTGTTGAGGATAAACGACTATTGGCCCAAGAAGCGGAATTTGCGGCACTCTTACATATGCCGGATCGGTCAGGAAACACCTTGTCACCCATTATTCGCAAAGCGTGGGAATCAGGAAATTTAGAGTCCCTCACCAAAAATTCCCCAGCCAAAGCCACCAATGCGCATATCAGCATTGTGGGCCATATCGTGAAGGACGAAGTTCGGCGATATCTGAGCCGCACAGAAGCGGGGAATGGCTTCGGGAATCGGTTCTTGTGGGTGTGTGCTACGCGATCCAAGTTTCTTCCCGAAGGCGGACGGACCGACCAACTGAATTTTGCTCCATTAATCCATAGGCTGAAGGTGGCTATTGAGACCGCTCGCGCCACGGGTGAATTACGCCGCGATGAAGGCGCTAGGGAGATATGGCGGACCGTCTATCCCAAATTATCCGAAGGGGTTCCAGGAATGTTAGGCGCAGTCACGTCACGTGCCGAGGCCCAGGTAATGCGGTTGGCTTGTCTCTATGCCTTATTAGATGGGGCCACAGAAATTAAAGCACTGCACCTGCGTGCAGCATTGGCAGTTTGGGAATATTGTAAAGCGAGTGCTCGGTTTATCTTTGGCGATACACTTGGCGATCCGATAGGCGATGACATTCTGACAGCGCTCCGGAATAATTTAGATGGGCTAACACGGACTGAGATTAGTCAGCTCTTGCATGGCAACCGTAACCGGCAGCAAATTGGACGGGCATTGGGGGTGTTATTGGAATATGGGCTAGCGCGAATGATTTCTGAAGAAACAGGAGGCCGAAAGGCTGAGCGGTGGTTCGTGACCTAGCTATGAGGAACGAAATAGACGAATTAAACGAAAAAAGGGTAGTTGGGGATAGACTTATTTCGTTACTTTCGTTTCTTTCGTAGGAGGAACATGGGTAAATATCTCGATATGGCAGATGCCGTGATGGGCTTAAAGGCGAAGAACCAAGGGAGATTAGTGGAATTTGATTCTCCATTGTTTGGTCGCTGTTATGGACGGATTCGAGAGGTCAAAGCCAATCTCTACAAAATTACCAATCATTCCGTCCTTCAAGATGAAGCGGTGATCCCTGGAGCGTGGCTTGTCAGAGTTATGGACGATGACCTAAGAGCCCACAATTACGAATGAGACGAAGAAAGTCAGTAACCTTCTTGGTCAAACGAGTGCATATGTTCCTTCCCTCAACATTTTTGTAGAGCGGTTTTCCATTCATGATACAGGATTGAATGAGTTCGGAAATTAGATTATGTGTTTCATTGATAACTTCATAGGAACTCTTTTGGTGGATCTTGGGTTCTACCTTTCCAGTGTGAACAGCTTGACTACGTAGTTCATAAAAATTCGTAATTAAACTCACTACCCTTTTTTTCTTCCGGCCCCTGATGTCCAAAATTGCAGGAATTCGCTGCCGTAAGGTTTTAGCAATTCCATCTTCGGGTGGTTGGTTCCGATCAATGACCAATGCCTCTAAAGCTATTCCTGAGTCTATTGCACTATCTCGAAGAAAGCTTTGCCCCTTCGATGAGTTCAATCGTTCTACGGGGACCTCAATAGCTGCTTGTTCTTCTTTGGACAATTTCAAAAGGGAATTGAATAGCTTTTCCCATTCATTGAGCTTTTTTGTATCCCAGGGTGATGGGGGAGCCACTTGAAGTTTATTGCTGAAAATCCATGGCTGTGGGGACGGATCCCCATTCAGCGGAACCCAATCAGGAAATTCTTTCCAAGAATACCAAAACCTGATTCCATGTTGGCCTAAGACGCCAAGAAGTTGGGCCAGAATACGTAAATCTTTTGTGGAGTCGGACATATTGGGTACTGGTAGGTTTGAAGAAAAAATGGCGTGTCTAGGAACCATCACTTCCCTCATTATGGCCGCTGAAGGTCCATGGATCCCAGGGAGAAGGTTCTGGTCAATTTGCGTTTTGTGATGTGAAGTAGAAAGAATTTCGGAGTCCCAGGGAATGAGAGAGAGTTCAGGAGTAATAGTGAATTGTTCCGGAACTTGAATTCCGTCAATCGAAAAAAATTGGTGAAAAGGAATTTTAGGAGAGCTGAAAAACTTCTCTATATTTTGAACTGCCTCCTTTGGTCCGTGCTGGCTACCTCTGCGGATGAGCCAATGGGCAAGAAAGTCATAGGTTAAATATTGAGCTCCCCCTGATGGCCAAACTTGGTATTGGTTATGAAAAAATTTTAATTCGGGAATTCCTTTAAAAAGGTCTAAGAATTCTATTAAACAGGTCGGAGCCTTTTCCGGTACTTTGTCCGCTAAGGGCAGAAGGAAATGGATAGGCATCTTATTCTCCTGTTCCAAATCTTCAATCCGGGTTAAAAGGATTTCAAGCTTTGGAATCAGAGCTTGCAAGTTCATAGCCAATGCCCGTCGTTAGCCTATTCGCAACAGGTCACAAGGGGTAATAATTTTTATCCAATCTTTCTCAAGCCTCTTCAGGAAACCTCTACGAAAGAACATACCAAAAGAAAAGAAAAAATGATTCCTGAAAATAAACGACGGGTGGTCTCCCCCGATAATGGAATCAACGTCTTGTATGATGTTAAGAGCGTCTTTTAACCCACCCACCTGTGGAGAACTCAAAGGCCAGAGAGAGGGGATGCCTTTCAATACGCCTTGTTCCAGCAATCTGACCGGGACGAAAGATGTCTCACTAGCATTCTATCTTTTTCCAAACAAGACCTTCACACTCTCAAAGAATTTCTCGCCAAAAAGAGTTTTTCCTTTCTCTGGGCACCATAAAAAACTATTCTAGGTCTATGCCTGGTCACAAAAACCTCTCTATGAGAGTTGTCCTCCTTTTTGTGGCATGCCTCTCTCTGTGTGTCTCTTCCGTTGCCTGTCAAGAAGCAGCATCAGAACAAGCTAAAGGTGGCTTTGAATATCACCAGGTCGTCTCAACTGCCATCGACACACTGGGATATGACACCACACAACACATACTGTTCGTTCGGTTCATCAACGGCTATGAATATTATTACTTTGAAGTCCCCCGTGAGGGATTTGAGAACTTTCTAAACGCTCCCTCAAAAGGCAGATACTTCAACCAATATATAAAGCTGCATTTTTCAAACAAACGATTGAACCCTCCTCCAAAAAATAAGCAGAGAAGAGTTGAAGTGGAAGGGAAGAATTATGATGGATGGTCTTGGGTCGTTTTAAAGTTTGTACAATTTACACAGTGGAAGGCTAGGCATTTTCCAATAATTTCTTGTCGACTATGGAGAGCGAGCTCTATTTCATGCTCATATTCAATTGTGCCGCCATCATGACCATCTGTATCTATTTCTGCATAGGTATCTTCTTCCACATAACGTTTTTTGGATACCTTTTTAACTTCTAAAATTGCCCCTATGTCAGGCACTTTCAAGGTCAAGGGGTATTCAGCGTTCTCTTTCCACTTTTTGTAGTTCTGGAAAATATCTCTTACCTTGTTTATCTTGGTTTCTTCACAAGACATTACGAAATCAATAGGGGGAGTATTACCTTTTGCTTCAGCCCCAGATGGATTTCCCATCCTAAGAAAAACTCTTTCGTCAGTCCTCCAAATATCTTCAACTTCCCCACGTATAAAAAGAGTTTTTCCCACCATGCCTTTCATCCATTCTTCAATCTCGATAGAAAACGGCTCCGAAAAATAAGGGTTGCGATGTTCTTTATACCTCACGATCTCTTTGTCATAATTAATGGCATGATGTTTTTGGATAAAATCCTGAATGAACCTCTGCTCCTCTTCTTTTGGTCTTTGCTCTTCCTGTACTGAGGGTGTTTTGGAATTGTGTGTTGGTGTTTTAGAAAATAGAAGGAAGCCTAATCCAATAACCACTAACCCCAAAATTATTTTCTCTGCTTTGCCTGCCATTCTATTTGTTCCTCAATAATATTTGGGAGCATCATGAGGATTTTCCCTAAATCCTCTACCCTAGAAGAAGCCCCATCTAGCATAACTTTTACAGAATTCCACAATAAAAGCTATAAGAGACAAATTAAGAAGAGTCATCTGGTAAGAGAATGCTGCTCTAACCAAATTTCTCAAGCACAGCGAGGAAGCCCTAAAGGATGGTTAGACCCCCCACTCTACGTTTTCTGGCTACCCATCGTTGGGAGGGAACGAATCTGGTCACGATTTTAGTCACGGTTCGGTCACAGTTTCAATCACAATCAAGCATCTGCCTGTTTCGTCATTCATCGCAATAAAAAATGAATAAATGCCTGTCCAGTTAAAGAGATAATGACTGTTCATCTTCCTCTGTCACTGTTGGTCGTTATCCCCCTGGCTTGCCCTTTTAAGGCGAGGGTCGTGCGTTCGAGCCGCACGCGGCTCACCAGAAAAAATCCTCTTTTAGAGGAAATAAAAATGGGGTCAGACTCGATTTTATGGTCGATAGCGGCAAATGAAAAATTCGTATGGAGGCTCTTAGTGGGATTGGGCGAGTCGTGCAAGATTGGCGTTGGTTTGGGAGAGCACTAAAGAAAACGTGGCAAAGTCAGCTTCTTGTAATGGGCTGTCGTTGGTGCCCCGGTCTGCGACAATCAATCCTATGGGTTTGTTGGGGGCATAGAGAGACCCGGCCAATCCTGGGGAGGCTCCCCAAAGTGTTAGGAAACTTGCTGGGGTTTCTTTTGTGGTATCTTCGTCAACTAAAGAGTGAAATTGAATGGGATGGTATTGGTGCAGGAGGCGATACCAAAAGTTGCCCTTGGAAATGGGGCAATGAAAGGTCTGTTGTAATTCTTCCGATGATTCTCCATAGCAAATTTTAGCCTCAAGCTTTTCTTTCCCGGGAATGGCAAATGCGAGTAGAACTCGATCGAACCCGCAGGAAGAATAGAGGGTTTTTGTCGCTAATGTGAGGAGTTTAGAAGGGTCAAGGATTTTCATGGCTGCTAGGGTGTAATCCATTAACTGATTGTCTAGTTGTCGGGAAGATGGTTCAACCAATTTTTGATTGTGTGATATTTTAATAGGGGTGTTTTCTTCTTCGGGTAGCGAGTCTTCACTGTGGAGAGTTTGTTGGACGGCCCGAGTGAGCTTTTGTAATTGTTCACTTTGAACCGGGGGGGTCTCCGGGTTTAAGTCAGGACTTAAATGTTGGTGAGGAATATTAATGGCCGATGCTACTTCCGAGGCCTGCATGAAAGCGGTTGTTACCGTTTTTTCTAGTTGGGAGAATGTGAGAGAATAGGGAGGGAGAAATTGTTGGAGCAGGGACTGAAAAACTTTTTCTTGCCCTCTTCCAGAAGGGTTCAGTAAACAGCAGGAAAGTTCCTTTGCGGCATGGACAATATTCTCCATAATTTGTTGATCGTTTTCGGGGCGAGTTTTTGGCCATACCGGTTTTTTCTCTAAAACCTGGATGAGGCTGTCAGGTAAATGCCAATGTTTTGCCATTGCTACTGCAATGGTGGATAGAGGCTTTCCAAGAAGCGCAACTTCGGCCTTTGAACTTTTTGAGGGATCCTCTCTTCGTATGGTTTCGAGCTGCTCGGCAATGTCTGGACGGCACAAGGCCAAAATGAATTCACCCAAAGAGGAAAGCATGGCATTGGTAAATAAATAGCCAGGCTCTGGATGGTTCAATGCTTTACCAATCTCTTGTGCTTGAGTCCCGGTGACAAGTGCTCGGGCTAAGATATGTTTGAGCAGGGAGGTATTGCCTTTAGATCCGTTTGCCTGTTCAAGGAGTTGGGCTGCAACCACCATTCCTTGGATGACGTCAAATCCAATGAGGGTTACGGCGTGAGTCGGGGTTTTTACTGGAACCTTTGTACAGTAGGCTGGACTGTTGGCAATTTTGACGACGTTCGTCATTATTGCTTGATCACGCTTGATAATGTCTCCAATATCGCTGGCGCTGGAACGTTTATCTTGGGTAAGATTTAAGACTTGCAGGCAACTTTGCCGAAGAATAGGAAGAAATTCTGGGGCATCCTCCAGCAGACTTTCCAGAAACGATGGTGGGGTTGTTTGGTCTTTAAGCGTGGACTCGATCATTGTGGAAATCCTATGGGGAAAGAAAATTTTAGAAGAAGTTGGATCTTAAGCTTCATTCTCGGTAATATTTCGTTCCAGATTAAGTCTATTGGTATCAATGCGGAATGAATTCGTAGGTATTAATATCCATATTTCTTAATAATGTGAGGGTGAAATGAGGAATCGGATTTCATGTTCCGCCCAGGACCTTGGTCAATTAGATCCCGCTATGGTGCAGTCTGTGGTTGGGGACCAGGTTTTTAAAATTGGCAACCAATATTTTTCTGACCAACGAGTCAATATCGTCGAAGCGAATGGGACGCAAGTTGTTGCCGAGGTCAATGGTACCTACGGGGTGTATGCCCAGACTATTAAATTACGTGGCGGGACATTATCGACCAAATGTTCCTGCCCCTCGACGGAACAACCTTTTTGTCGACATTGCGTAGCGGTGTTATTGCAGCAATTCCATGTGGAGTCGTCCGTAGAAAAAACTGAGAAATCGGCTACCACGCCTTCTTCCCCTCCGCCCTCCGCGAAGGAGGAATCACCTGCTGATATGTCCCCCTCTTCGGATGAACCATCTGGAACCGTGGATTTAAATTTTCGTGAAGCCACCCTATTCATTGATTGGATCCAGCAGGCTGTTGCGCATTTAGGAAAAGACGCTTCCCTCGCGCCAGTTCCTAAGGCCCTGGGTGGCGTGGCTCGGGAATGGACGGGAATTATAGATCGTCTGAACCAGCAATTTTTAGAAAGTGAAGAAGATCGGACGGATGCTCAGCGAAATTTGCAATCTGCCGAAGGGATGGTCGATTCATTGACAAAGGAATTGGAGTCGGTGAAAGGGGAGTCAGAAGGAGCCCAGCAGACCTGTCATCGTTTGGAGAAAAAGGTGAAGCAGTTAGAAGAATCGTTGACCGATTTTACTCAGACTTCCAAGGAACGAGACCGATTGGTGAGTAAAGTCTCCACGATGCAGGCAGAATTGCAAAATAAAGGAGCTGAATTGGAAAGTGTGTCGATGACCCTCAAGTCGTTGTCCAACGCGATACGGAACTTACTGCCTTCTGATCCGAAATAAATTGGTAAGGTAGATGTTGTGAATCCTGCCATGTTTTAAGCCCGCAATTTTCTGGGCTCTACCTGTGTCTCTGAGACCTCTTCTCGTTGTCTCACATGTTTCAGTAAATTCTCTAAAATTTCCTCAAAAGCCAATGTTGCGGCAGCTTGAGGAGAGCGTTCCACAACTGGCAAATATTTCAATATAGACTGTTGTACCTGTGGATCTTCTGGAATATTTCCTAAAACAGACAGGTCAGCCCCAACATATTGTTTAAGCAATTGTTTCAAATGCAGGGTGTTTATACGAGATTTTGGAGTCATACGATTGAGAATTAAAGCCGGTTGGAATCCCTGCAGGGCTTTTTGAGCCAACGCGACACCCGACTCGCTCGTACTTCCGACCGCTTCCAAAACTTCTGTGATGCTATGAAATTCCTTGTTCAGGAGCGATTCAGCTACGGGGTCTCGAGCCAAAAAGGCTGAGAGGACCTTTCGAATCGCTGCCAGTTTGATAAATCTGTACAGATCTAAGACAGAGGTAGGATCAGGTGTTGCTACGGCCAAAAAATGATCTGCCAGGAGAAAGAAGTCAAGGGTGTGATAGCTTGTTCCAGCTCCAACATCCACGAGGATCACATCGGCATCGAGTTTGTGGAGATGTCGAATGAGACGTTTTTTCTTGGCATGTTGAAGATTAGCCGTAATCAGTGTTTCCCCTGTCCCGGGAATGAGACGGAGTCGTGAGGGGCTAGATACTGGATGCGCCAGATCTTCAAGATGGGTGACCTGATTAGAGAAGAAGTCGGTCAGCGTTGAAGGTGGATGAAACATCCCAAAGAGAATATGGAGATTGGCACCTCCAATATCCATATCTACTAAAATAACCCGCAGCCCTTTTCTGGCCAAAAGAAGCCCAAGGTTGCTGACCACCATGCTCTTCCCAACTCCGCCTTTACCGGAGGCCACAGAAATGATTGTGGGCATCTGCTGATTTCCCCTCTCCTTGCAATAGAAAAATGGGATTATTTTCTTGGGAATAAGTCTATCACGAGCCCCATCTTATGCCTATGGTGGCCTTTTGCCTCGCAAGGTTTTCTCATACTGTGTGAGGTCCTATGGCGTTGAGAATGGAGCTGTGATATCTTGCCTTTGAAAGAGGAAAGTGCTAGTGTTGGAATGAGTTGAGTGGGCGTGAGCCCACTTTTTTTTGGTCTGTAGCTCTGGCCGCTGTCTCTCAAGTATTCTATGGTGGCCTTCATGACTGAAAACATTAGTCAGGTCATACGCCAAGTGGGCGATCCCATTGCCCGGGCGTTAGGCATCGAAATTCTCGATATTCACTGCATAGGGAAACCAACCAATCTGTTGGTCCGTTTAACGCTTGATAAAGAGGGAGGGGTAGGGATTGCCGATTGTGAACAATTCCACCAATCACTTCGAAGGACATGGGATGTTACCCAACCTTCGGGACCGAATTGTCGATTTGAGGTGTCCTCTCCAGGATTAGACCGTCCCCTAAAAGTCCCAAAAGATTTTCAACGCGTTCAAGGACAACGGCTGCGAGTGACCGTACAAAACGATACCCAAAAAAACGTGGTGGTTATAGGACGCTTGGAAGCCGTAACCGAGGACGGACTTCATTTGGTTGATGATCGGAAAAAAGCTCTCTTAGAGCATTCGGTTTCTTGGGGTGAAATAGTAAAAGCCAATATTGAGGTAGAATTCTAGCACTCCGACTGCTACGACAAGCAGTCAAGTGCCGTAGTGGCTACTATTTATGGTGCGTTGCGAGGAACAATCATGAAAAGCGAACTTATGTCAGTCATCGACCAAATTGGTCGCGAAAAAGGTATCGAGAAAGAAAAGGTTCTTGCGGCCTTAGAGTCAGCTCTGTTGACTGCAGCCAAAAAGCGGTTTGGGCAGGGAGATAATATTCAGGTCGATATTGATACAGATTCAGGCGAAATTTCCATTGTGAGTAAGAAAACTATTTCCGAGAATGTTGTTGATGCGAAGACAGAAATTTCTTTGGAAGAAGCCCGACTAATAGATGATGAAGCTGAGATGGGTGATGAAATTGGCTCGCTCATTGATATGGAAGATTTTGGTCGAATTGCAGCCCAAGCGGCCAAGCAAGTGATCTGTCAAAAAGTTCGTGAAGCGGAATGGGAATCCATTGAACGTGAGTATTCTAAAAAAGAGGGTGAATTGGTCCATGGGGTGATTCTTGGGCAAGAACGGCGGAATTATCTTGTGGATATTGGAAAAACAGAAGCATTATTGCCAGTCCAAGAGCAGATACCTCGTGAAGCTCATCGACGAGGGGATCGGGTTCGGGCATTGCTTCTTGAGGTTCGTCGCACACCAAAGGATGTGCAGGTTATCTTGTCACGTGCCCATCCACATTTTGTTGTGAAGTTGTTTGGGTTAGAAGTGCCTGAAATTTCTGAAAAAATTGTGGAAATTAAGGCGGTGGTTCGTGAGCCAGGAGACCGGACAAAAATTTCAGTCGCATCTCGGGATAAAGCGGTTGATCCGGTAGGCGCCTGTGTTGGAGTGAAAGGGTCTCGAGTCCAAGCCATTGTCCGTGAATTACGTGGTGAAAAAATTGATATTATTCCATGGACGGATGATCCGCGCGTATTTATTGGCGAAGCATTGAACCCTGCCTCAATTGAGAAAGTCGGGATTGACGACCAAAAGAAATCAGCCCTTGTGGTGGTTGCGGATTCTCAACTGTCCTTAGCTATTGGTAAAAACGGGCAAAATGTTCGATTAGCAGCGAAGCTCACCGGTTGGAAGATTGATATTATTAGCTCAACCGAATATGAAAAAGAAAAAATGGAACGCGATCAGGAAATCAAGGCTGCCTTGGCCGAAGAAACGGCCAATATTGTTGATGAATCAGGCGCGTCGAGTGAAGCTGTCGATCAGCCAATTGAAGTAGCTCCTGATGAGTCTAAGGACAAGACTACAGAAGAGGCGGTTTCAGAAGATTCTTCGTCAGCGTAAAGGATAGGAATGAGAGTTCACGAAATTGCAAAGAAGCTTGGGTTAGAAAGCCGTTTGGTTATTCCGGAGCTCGTGCGGCTTGGAATTGAGGTAACTTCTCATAGTAATGCTGTTGAAGATGATGCGGCTAAGTGGGCAATGGATGTGTTGCAAGGGAAGATATCCGACCCAAAAGGTGGCCCACCCGCTGTGGCGATTCCTGGTAAGGGGGAAATGAAGAAAGGTGGTGGGCGACTTCTAAAAAAGGAAGGGGTTGCTTCTGGGAAGGGCAAGGTGCTGCCTTCAGAGCCTCAAAAACCAGGCAAGAAGCATATTCTCATTAAAAAGAAAAAGACGGAAGAGGAGCTGGCCGCTGAGGCAGCGGAATTTCCTTCCATCAAAGATGAAAGTTCTGAAGCTCCTGAGGCTGTAAGTGCCTTGACAGGGGACACTCAGGGCATTGGAGAATTGGCTGCGGGAGTTTCTTCTCTGGAGTCTCCTGCCGAAGCTCAAGGTGCAAATGTTGCTGAATCCGTCGCTCTTGACCCACCAGTTCTTCCTTCAGATAAACCCGCTGATAAAGATAAGAAAATTGAGGGGAAATTCGACAAAAAAGGTCCTGCGACTCCACGGGATAGCGTAGCAGACGAAAAATCCAAAAAAACTAAAAAAGGGCCGCGATTAAAAAATGAAGAAATGTTTGCCGCCAGATTTGAAGATGCTGCAGTGTGGCAGGACCTTCGCCCATTACCTACCTTGCGCCGAGAAGAGCGAGCACGCCAAGTTCAGCCTGCCTCGGTTGGTGAAACGACCAAACCAAGGAAAAAAGTGATGAAGGTGACGGCTGGAATATCTGTCAAAGATTTTGCCGAGACTCTAGGTCAAAAGCCGACCGAAATCATTCGAAAATTAATGGATTTAAATGTTGTGACCACTCTGAATCAACCGATGGATCTTGATGCCGGGATTCTTATCGCTGAGGGCTATGGCATTGCGGTCGAGGCTGTTGCACCTAAAGGAGGTGAAGCGCTTCTGGAGGATATCTTAGAGCCCAGTGGCGATGAACGATTGGAGCCGAGATCCCCAGTTGTGACGGTGATGGGACATGTTGATCACGGAAAAACGTCTCTGTTGGATGCCATTCGAAAAACCCAGGTGACGGATCGGGAGGCCGGAGGCATTACCCAGCATATTGGGGCATCATATGTGAAAGTTGGCGAAAAAGGCGTGACATTCCTCGATACGCCTGGGCATGAAGCCTTTACCGCGATGAGGGCTCGCGGAGCACAAATGACGGATATTGTCGTCCTGGTGGTTGCGGCAGACGACGGAACGATGCCCCAGACGATTGAGGCTGTTAATCATGCCCAAGCGGCAAGTGTGCCTATTATCGTAGCCATCAATAAAATTGATTTGCCTGGGGCGAATCCTGATCGAGTAAAACAAGGCTTGGCTGAATATGGACTGCTCCCTGAATCATGGGGAGGCCAAACTATTTTTGTAGAAGTCTCAGCTAAAGAAGGCAAAGGCTTAGATAGTCTTTTGGACATGTTGTTGCTTCAAGCGGAAGTCATGGAGTTAAAGGCCAATTTGGCATGTTCTGCTCGGGGTGTTGTCCTAGAGGCCAAATTAGATAAAGGGCGTGGACCTGTAGCCACAGTATTAATTCAGGGTGGAACATTAAGCGTCGGTGACGTATTTGTGGTTGGGGCTGTGAGTGGACGAGTTCGTGGCCTGACATCGGATAAGGGTGTCCGTCTGAAAAAAGCCGGGCCTTCAACGCCTGTTGAAGTGATCGGGTTGTTAGGGGTCCCAGAAGCTGGAGACCAACTGGTTGTGGTGAAGGACGAGCGAGCAGCCAGAGACATTGCGGAAGACCGTATGCAAAAGCAAAAGGATGTTGGATTTGCGGCTTCGTCTCGGCCAACCTTGGATGATTTGTTTGCTGGAACTCAGGATGGCGATATCAAAGAATTGCCCGTACTACTCAAGGCGGATGCTCAAGGTTCAGTAGGGGCACTGGGTGATGCTTTGCAAAAGATTTCGACCGATGCGGTGAAGCTCAAGATCATTCATAGCGGTGTCGGCGGAATTAATGAATCGGATGTGTTGTTAGCCGCCGCGTCCAAAGCGATTATTATTGGATTCCATATTCGGCCTGATTCTAATGCTGCGAATATTGCTGAACGAGAAGGGGTAGAGATTCGTCTGTATACCATTATTTATAATGTACTTGATGATGTTCGTTCCGCAGCAGAAGGGTTGTTAGCCCCCACCATAAAAGAACGGGTTTTAGGCCATGCTGAAGTCCGACAATTGTTTTCGGTTCCAAAGATGGGGACCATTTCTGGTTGTTATGTCACAGATGGTACGATCTCGCGGACAAATACGAAGGTACGGGTGGTGCGAGATCAGGTGGTGATATATGAGGGTAAAATTGGCTCATTGCGTCGGTTTAAAGATGATGCCAAAGAAGTTCAGCAGGGCTATGAATGTGGAATCGGAGTTGAAAATTTTAACGATGTAAAGTTGGGAGATGTTTTGGAAGCCTACGTTTTGGAGGAGTCGGCGACCAAATTATAAGGCGGATATTATCGCGGGATAGAGTCAATGGCCATGATTATTGGGTTGTGTACTGTAGAGCTACATTTCCCTGATGCCCAATCGCTCAAAAGTAAAAGAAAAATCCTAGTTAGCTTGAAAACTCGCCTTCAAAACCGATTCAACATATCCATTGCTGAAATTGATGAGAATCATCTCTGGCAAAAATCCATTTTGGGAATTGCGTCGATTGCCAATGAAACGGCCAGAGTGAATCAGACGCTAGACTTTGTTCTCAATGATATACGAGCCAATCCGTCACTCGAACTTTTACGGTCTCAAATTGAAGTGCTATAAGGTCTTAATCCATTTTGAATCATGCCAAAGTCAACAATCAGTCGGGCGACAAGAGTGGCCGATCAAATCCGGATGGAAGTCGCGGAGATTCTTTCACGAAAAATAAAAGACCCTCGAGTGCAGTTTGTCACGGTTACCGAAGTCAAAATGACGGCTGACCTCAAGATTGCCCGGGTCTATGTCTCGACATTAGCGCCAGAGCAATATAACCAACAAACGGCCCCAGGCCTCAAAAGTGCAGTAGGGTTTATTCGCACGGAGGTGGGTCGACGGTTGAATTTACGCTATACGCCTGAAATTGTGTTTTATCAAGATACGAGCGCAGAATATGCTGAAAGAATCGAAAAAATTCTTGACTCTCTTCCTCCCGAAGAACCCAATGATTCGAAAGATTCTACTCTTTCTTCCATTTAGAAGGAGAGCCATATATACATGACCCTCCTTTCTCCTACCATGGAACACTCGAACGTTAGCAATGACTTGGGGCCGGCAGGTCTTCATGGGGTGTTAATTGTGAATAAACCCGATGGATGGACATCTCATGATGTGGTGAAACGGGTTCGAACAGTTTTAGGAATCCAAAAGGTTGGTCATGCTGGGACCTTGGATCCGCATGCAACCGGGGTGCTTCCGGTGTTAATTGGAAAGGGAACCAAAATCGCCCAATACCTTTTGGATTGGGACAAGGAATATTCAGCGGTTCTGAAGTTGGGGGGAACGACTGATACCCAAGATGCATGGGGTACCATGCTAGAAGAGCGGGATTGTGAATCGTTGTCAGATGATAAAATTCGTTTAGCATTCAAGAGTTTCCAAGGTCCGATACAACAAGTTCCACCTATGTATTCTGCCGTGAAAGTGGGGGGGCAGCCCTTGTACAAAAAAGCGCGGAAAGGCCAAACTGTTGAACGCCAGGCCAAAACTGTGGTGATCCAGGATCTGGAGATTCAACGCGTGGCAATTCCTGAAGTCAGTTTCCGCGTGGCTTGTTCCAAAGGGACATATGTCAGGACATTATGTGCCGACATTGGGGATCAATTGGGTGTTGGGGGACATTTGAAGTGGTTACAACGCGGACGGGTCGGACCGTTACGTCTTGATGAGGCTGTTGCTATGGAATCCCTTACTGAAGGGGTTGAATTATCGCAATTAAATGGAGCATGGTTGAGTTTGGATCAAGTGTTAAAAGAATTCCCTGCGGTGCAAGTGAATGGGGATGATGCTCGAAAAGTCTTGCATGGAAATGCCATTCCATGGAATCGAATAGAGTGGATTGGTGAGAAACCTGGAACGGCTACACTGGAAGAAGGCATACGAGTTCGTGTAAAAACCAAAGAAGGCGTGTTGTTGGCTCTAGGAACGGGGCCTTCCTTTCAAACAGGGCTGAGTGGTCCTGTGTTGGGGGTTGATACGCTATTGGGCTAGGAGAATCGAGGAAAATTATTTAAGACCCGATTCGTATTTATAATGGTTATTAAAGAATAAGGCAGATTTTAAGTAGAGAAGGGTATTCCCAAGGAGGCATTATGTCATTGACAAAGGAAGAAAAAACGGCAGCGGTGACTGCACATCAGATCCATGATCGAGACACAGGATCCTCAGAAGTTCAGATCTCGATATTGACAAAACGAATTACCAGTCTGACAGATCATTTCAAAACACACAAAAAGGACCACCATTCTCGTCGAGGATTACTGAAAATGGTGAGTAAGCGTCGAAAATTGTTAGATTATTTACGGCGAGGAGATGAAGGAAAATATCAAGCGGTGATTGCCGCCTTAGGTATTCGAAAGTAATGGCAATCTGCCCCATGGGCAGTAGTTTGGGTCGAACGCCTGATAGCATTTTCAAGGCCGGTGTCTTTTCGTCTTGGCCCACAGTCCTTCGCCCGGATTCTTCAGCCAAAGCAGAAAACCCCAAATACAATATAAAAATTGAGCATTTATGAAGGATTCAGAAAGGTTGCAACATGATTCATGTCGTTGAAATGGAACTTGGTGGGCGTCCGCTTCGGTTAGAAACTGGTCGAATGGCTAAACAGGCTGATGGCGCAGTGTTGGCCACCTACGCTGATACGGTCGTATTAGCCACGGCGGTGGCTTCGAGGACATATAAGCCTGACGCTGGGTTCATACCTCTCACGGTGAATTACCAAGAGAAGTTTTATGCTGCCGGGAAAATTCCTGGTGGGTTTTTCCGTCGGGAAGGCGCCCCAAGTGAAAAAGAGGTGTTGACGAGCCGATTGATTGACCGTCCGATTCGTCCGCTAATGCCTGATGGTTTTTACTATGAAACTCAAATCATCGTGACCGTGCTGTCCATTGATCAAACGATGGCATCTGATGTGGTGGGTATTGTGGCTGCGTCTGCAGCCTTGGCCGTTTCGGATATCCCCTGTGCTGGGCATTTGGCGTCCGTCAGAATCGGTCGCATCAACGGAGAGTTTGTGGTCAATCCAGATCGAAGTGCCTTGGAAACAAGTGAATTGAATCTGGTCGTGGCGGGGACGCAGGATGCGGTCATGATGGTTGAGGCAGGGGCCAATGGGCTTTCCGAGGACACGATGCTTGAGGCAATTGAACTGGCGCATGCTGAAATAAAAAAAATCATTGCGAAGACCCAAGAGCTACAGGATAAGGTTGGGAAAGCGAAACGGGCGTTCCAAGCTGAAGCCCTTGACGCAGAGGTAGAAAAGGCCGTTCGCACACAAGCGGCTGCGGCGATTTGTGAGGCCATGTATATTCCTGGAAAAGCGGATCGCCAAGACCGGTTTAATCAAATCCTTCAAGAATCAATTGAGGCGGTTGCTGGTGAAGATGATGAGAAAAAGGCACACGTTAAGAGGGCGTTTCATGATTTGGAATATTCTGAAGTTCGAAGGATGATTTTAGAAAAGAAAACTCGGCCAGATGGGCGAAAGCTAGATGAAGTTCGTCCTATTACTTGTGAAGTGGGGCTGTTGCCGCGCACGCATGGCTCTGCCTTATTTACGCGAGGGGAAACGCAAAGTTTGGGGGTGGTGACGCTAGGAACGGGAGATGATGAACAGCGCATTGATGCCTTGGAAGGCGAATATTCTCGCGCCTTCATGCTGCATTATAATTTCCCTCCATTTAGCGTTGGCGAGGCGAAATTTTTGCGTGGGCCAGGACGACGAGAAGTGGGCCATGGGAAATTAGCTGAGCGGGCTTTGAGCGCGGTCCTGCCTACGAAAGAGGCATTCCCTTATACCATTCGAATCGTTTCAGAAGTGTTGGAGTCGAACGGGTCTTCCTCAATGGCCACGATTTGTAGTGGAACGTTGGCCCTTATGGACTCGGCTGCTCCGATCACGGCCCCGGTAGCAGGGATCGCCATGGGGCTCATCCTCGAAGGTGATCAGCTGGCCATTCTGTCTGATATTTCAGGCACGGAAGATCATTTAGGTGATATGGATTTTAAGGTAGCCGGAACGAAAGATGGTGTGACGGCCTTACAGATGGATATTAAGATTGGTGGGGTCACGCCCACTCTCATGCGACAAGCTCTCGCGCAGGCACGTGGAGGACGCATGACCATTTTGGAAAAAATGAATGAATGCCTCGCTACTCCTCGAACTGAATTGGCCCCCTATGCTCCTCGAATCAGCACGATTCAAATTAAGCAAGACAAGATTCGAGATATCATTGGTCCTGGAGGCAAAGTTATCCGTGGAATAATTTCGGAATGTGGCGTGAAAATGAATGTTGAAGATACCGGGATTGTGACGATTGCGGCAGTCGATGAGAGCTCGGCCAAGAAGGCCATGGATATGGTACGCGGCTTAGTTGAAGAGGCGGAGATAGGAAGAATTTACTTAGGGACGGTCAAGAAAATAATGGATTTTGGGGCATTTGTGGAAATCCTCCCGAATATGGATGGACTCGTCCACATTTCTCAATTGGCTGCTCATCGTGTGGAATCTGTCTCAGATGAAGTGTCTGAAGGTGAAAAAATTCTGGTTAAAGTGCTGGAGATTGATCGACAAGGCAAAATCAGACTCAGCCGGAAAGAAGCGATGGCAGAACAACCCGAGAGCAATCAACCTTCGGCATAACCCCATCTGGATTAATGTCCATGTATAAAAAAGTGGTGTTGGATAATGGCGTGCGTGTAGTGCTTGAGCGGATGTCCTCTTTGAGGTCCGTGGCCCTAGGGGTGTGGGCGAATGTGGGGAGCCGCTACGAAATCAAAGGCGAGGAAGGCTACTCTCATTTCATTGAACATATGATGTTCAAGGGGACACGAAACCGAACTGCTGCGCAAATTTCCAATGAGATTGATGCGTTGGGTGGGGAAATGAACGCCTTTACGACCCATGAGGCTACGGCTTTTTATGTCAAAGTCTTAGATCAGCAGGTGGGAGCGGCCTTTGACTTATTGTCTGACCTTTTTCATCATTCGCGTTTCGGGCTTCGTGATCTTGAAAAAGAAAAGCAGATTGTGATGGAGGAAATCCGCACAGTTCAAGATGATCCAGAAGATTACATCCATGAGTTACATGCCAAGGATGTTTTGGGTAATCATCCCATAGGGCGGCCGATTCTCGGAACGCCACGATCAATGCAACAAATGAGACGTCGTGCGCTGCTCCAGTATAAGCACAAACATTACCGGCCGGAAAACACAATCGTAGCAGTGGCTGGAAACTTTTCTTTCCCAAAGTTATTGGATCAAATCAATGAATATTTTGGGCAATGGCAAGGCGAACAGGCCATTGCCGTGCCTGAGAAAGTACGAAACAATGGGTGGCCGGACCATCCCTCAACCCAAACAAGTTTTCATCAGAAGCCTTTAGAGCAGGTACATCTTTGTGTCGGATTTAATGGGCTTCAAGTTGGGCATCCTGATCGGTATGTGGCCCATGTGATGAACACGATCTTAGGCGGGGGTGTCAGTTCCCGATTGTTCCAGGAAGTTCGGGAAAAGCGTGGTTTGGCTTATACAATTTATACACATCTATCGAGTTTTCTCGATGGAGGAACCTTAACAGTGTATGCGGCCACACGACCGACCGAAGTGGAAGCCGTCATTGATCAAATTTGCAAAGAAACAAAAAAAATGTGTCGTCGGGAAGTGGCTCAAAAGGAATTGGAGCGAACCAAAACGCAACTTAAAGGCAATTTGATGTTGGGTTTAGAGGGGACTTATGGTCGTATGAATAAACTGGCCAAAGACGAATTGTATCAGGGTCGTCATGTGACGCTTCAAGAAATTGTGAAGGCCATTGACCGAATTTCCCCCGAACAAATCCGGCAACTCAGTCAGAAGTTATTAGATCAAAAGGAATTTGTAGTTACAGCCCTAGGTCCAATACCTAAAAAGGTAGTGGCAAAGTGGGGATGAGGCCAAAATTCTCATGGGAAATTGCTTGACAACGATACCCTGTGCGAGTAGCATTGTCCCTCCCCAGACCAAGCCTTATTTTTAGGTGGAAATCGGGGTAAGAATAAGTAGTAAATTTGGGATTAAGGTTTGTAAGTTTTCAGAGGATAAAATGGTTAAGGTGTTTTTTAATTTTTGTCATTCTAACACTGTAAGGAGGGAGCAGATGAAGAAGTCATCTCTACGTCGGGCGATGGTAGCTCTCTGTGCGTTTGGACTGCTAAGCATGGGTATGGCCGGAGCGGTTTACGCGCAAAAAGGCCCTGCTGCTGGTAATCCAAAGGCTAAGGGAGATTCAAAAGATGTCACCTCACAGGGTGATATTTCCATGAAAGGTGTGGCAGCCTCGAGTTTAAAAGGAAGAATTTTTGGACATTGGGCTGACAATCCTGATGGGGAAATTCTTTTCGGTATTCAATATTGGAATACCTCTGAGCCAGCGGAAGTGGGGAATCCTCCAGGTCGGGCTTCTGATGACCGTATTCAAACGCTTCCAGACCCATTAGTGTCCTGTTGTGGCTGGGGTTATCAAGGCGGTACGGACAAAAATAATCCGTACTCTGGTTGGTATACGCCACAAACTACGGTTCGGTTAGCAGTCAAAGATAAAGCCCTCATGGATCAAATGACTAAGGCCGCCCAAGATTTTGTGGCCATGGAAGTACAAGTGAGTGGACATACGGTCACGGGTTTTAAAATCTTGAACTAAAGAAAAGTTTTACTCATTAATAAATGACATACAACTTTTTAGTCGAGGAGGGAAGCCATTATGAAAGGTGCTAAGATGAAAGGATGGGCCTTTGTGGGAGCCATGGCGCTTGTAGGCACAATGGCCTCCAGTGCATTGGCAATCGAGGCATTCCAGGAACGGTTTGAATGGGGTGATTTAAGCAAGCCAACCACGCTTCATGCGCGGGTTGCAGTTGCTGACCCTTATGACAAAGCCGTCTGGGTTAATGTTGCCGTATTTGGTGGAAATGCTGAAAGTGGCTATTATTGGCAAAAATATTTCCCAGGCAAAAATATCAAAATGTATCCAGCAGACGATAAAGTCATGGGTGTTTTGAATGCAGCTGGGAAAGCTTCACATAGCCAAGCCGTCATGACAGGTACCAAGCCATCGAATTACGGAATGGTTGAGATCGTGGTTCAAGAAAAAGAACAAAACAAGCGTATCATTCTTTCTGCTAAAGCTATTGATGATGTTGCGGGAACGCCTTCAAAACCACGTAGCATTCATGCTTTACGCTCAACTCCAGTAGCGCAAGCTACGGCTGATGAGAGCTGGCCACAAAATCGGAAGATGCAATATGATGTGATGATCCCGGGTGGACCTACCATTTCCGGTGTCATTCCTTATTCCGATCAAGGGTTAGGAGTCTGGGATCCAGAAAAATAATCTTTTTAGATTATCTCTAGTTTTAAAGAAAGGCCTGCGTACTACGCAGGCCTTTCTTTTTTTGTGCTCTCGTCAACATCTAATCGAGCTTTGAAGTCTGCTAAGCGATTGAGGGCTTCAAGAGGTGTCATGGAAAATAAGTCTATCTGTTTAACTTCTTCTAAGATTATATGGGGTTGAGGGGAAAGTTGGTTTTGAAGGACGGAAAAATTTTCGCTCGATTCTAGGTTTGAAACATTTGGAGAAGCGTGATCCTGTTCAAGTTGTTCCAAAATATTTTTAGCTCGATGTAAAATGGCTGTTGGAATTCCTGCTAGTTTTGCCACTTGAATCCCATAACTTCTGTCAGCTTTTCCTGGAATAATCTTTCTCAGAAAAAGAACATCCTGACCTTTTTCCTGTACGAGGACGGTGTAATTTTTAATCCCCTCCCGTTGTGATTCCAATTGGGTCATTTCATGATAATGCGTAGCAAAAAGGGTTCTTGCACCCATATTTCCTCGATCAAGAATATATTCTACTAAGGCCCAAGCGATACTGAGGCCGTCATATGTGCTGGTTCCCCTTCCCACTTCATCGAGTAATAAGAGGCTTCGAGCGGTAGCGGATTGGAGAATTTTAGCTGTTTCACTCATTTCCACCATAAACGTGCTTTGACCAGCGCTCAAATCATCGGCCGCTCCTACTCGTGTAAATATTCGATCTACCAAGCCAATGCGAGCAGAATCCGCTGGGACGAAACTTCCCATTTGTGCCATTAATACGATCAGGGCTACTTGTCGGAGATAGGTGCTTTTCCCTGCCATATTCGGGCCGGTAATGAGGAGCAGTCTGTTGGTGTCGAAATCTAAAACAGTATCATTTGCAATAAATCCGTTGATATGTTGGAGACTTTCAATGACAGGATGTCGCCCCTCTGTGATTTGGATCATTCCTCCTTCATAGACCGTAGGTTGAACATAGCGGTTAAGTGCAGCGGTTTCAGCTAAAGAGCTAAACACGTCAAGCATGGCTAATTGTTGGGCCATGGCCTGAATGCGTGTTGCTGTTGAACCCACTCGTTGTCGAAGGCCTACGAAGAGGTCAAATTCCAGATGTTTCATCTTCTGATCAGCGCTGGAAAGACGGCCTTCCAATTCCTGAAGTTCTTCTGTTGTATAGCGTTCCGCATTCACCAGGGTCTGTTTCCGGTGATAATCTGCAGGCACTCGAGAAGCATTGGCTTTTGTCACTTCAATGTAATAGCCAAAGACTTGATTGAATTTCACTTTGAGAGTTTCAATGCCAGTCTTCGCCCGTTCTCTGGTTTCCATTTCAGCTAATAAACGAGTGCCTTCTTTGGACAGTATGCGAAGCTCATCAAGCTCCCGATGCACCCCTTCTCGAAATATACCTCCCTCCTTGGCTGAAAGAGGAAGGTTCTCCATGAGAGCATCTGAAATCCAGGAAGACACGTCTTGGAGTGAATCCCAATTAGTGTTCATGGTCATCATGAAGTCGGCTTGGAATGATGATAAGAGCAGCTGAATTTTCGGCAAGTTTTCCAATGATTGAGAGAGGCTCGTGAGATCCCGAGGATTGGCTACACCTAAGGCTATGCGACTATTTAGACGTTCCAGATCTTTGATTGATTTCAGGTGGCCACGAATCGACATTCGCGTTCCCACGTGATTTACGAATTCTTTGACGACGTCTTGTCTGGATTGAATGCCTGAGAGTTGGGTGAGAGGGCGAATGATCCATTGGCGCAATAATCGAGTTCCCATTGGCGTTTGAGTCTGGTCTAAGGTGGTAAACAAGGTAGGGCTTTGCCGTTGCTCTGACGCGGGTTTGAGAATTTCCAAATTTCTGAGGGTGGCCTGGTCCAATTGCATTTCTTGGTCAAGCAGGCGAATCCATGGTCGGCGCAAGTGGGTATGAGCTAAAGTTGGCTGTGTTTCAGTGAGATAGTGCAGCAGGCCACCACAGGCTTGGTAGCCCACCGTTAGCCCAGAAAGTTGAAGGTCATGGATATCCTCTACTTCAAAAGAATTCGTCAGTGTTTTTTTGCTCGCCTCTAATTTAAAAGTATCCAGGCGGCGGGGAACCAGGCGAGGAATGTCTAATGTTTGAAGACGTTCGGAAAGTTCTTCATGCAGCGAATCAGGACAAATCACTTCTTTAGGGTCGATACGACCAAGCTCATCAAGAAGAATGTGCGGTGACTTTTCATAGAGAGCTTCAGAAACCCAAAATTCTCCTGTTGAAAGATCTAAGGTAGCCAAGCCCACATGGCTATCCACTTTGGCGTATTGAGCATGAGGTGCTTGTGAATAAAAGATCGAGGAAATATAGCTGGCTTCTCGAGCGGGGAGCAGTTCATGGTCATACAAGGTACCAGGGGTAAAGACCCGAACAACCTCTCGTCGAACAAGCCCCTTTGCTAGTTTTGGGTCTTCTACTTGTTCGCAGAGAGCCACGATTTTCCCGCATTTTAGGAGTTTCGCAATATATCCAGTGGCAGTGTGATGCGGCACACCACAGAGAGGAATAGCCGTGCCTTTGGCTTTCCCTCGCGCTGTAAGCACAATTCCTAGGAGGCTGGAAGCTTCTTCAGCGTCCTCGAAAAACATTTCATAAAAATCTCCAACTCGAAAAAGCAGAATGGCTTCAGGATGTTGCGCCTTAATGCCTTGATATTGGCGCATGAGGGGAGAGAATTCTTGATCCTTCATAGGGCGTGGGTCAGCGGTTGGTGAAAAAGTGATTTACTGTGCCGTATTGGAATGGAGAGCTAATACGATTGCCTGACTTCTGGGCCCTCTTGCTCGTATGGTCATAGCACGAGTTGTCTCGGAATCGCCATGTTCCAAATGAATCTCTAAAAAATCAGGCGGAAGAGCCTGGATAAATCGATCAGCCCATTCAATGATGACAATATTCTTAGCCGTGAAATAATCTTCCAGTCCTAACTGTAAAATGGCTACTGGGTCTTCCAGTCGGTATAGGTCGACATGAATGACGGGAATATGGTTTTCATAGGCTTGGATAAGGGAAAACGTTGGACTATTCACCTGGCCAGCTGGGATCCCTAAGCCCAGGGCGATTCCTCGAGTGATGAGTGTTTTCCCCACACCTAAATCACCGGTTAAGGCAAGGACATCTCCTCCTATCAAGGTATGGCTCAAGTTCTCGCCAAATGCCAGGGTTTTCTCTACAGAATTCAATTCAAGAGACAAAGATTCAAGAGTCGATTTGGGAGAGGAATGTGAAGGGTTGTCTATAATGGTAGGCCTCCCCTTACTTCGAAAGCGTTTTGGAGAGAGCCTGGGGGATGGCTGAGATGAGATCACTGGCAATTAAACTCGTCTCCCCCGTGGATAAGGCAGCTAAGTCGCCAGCCAGGCCATGGACATAGACCCCTACTCGGGCTGCATCCCAGGCAGGCAATCCTTGCGCTAGCAATCCGGCTATCATCCCTGTCAACACATCGCCCATGCCCGCGGACGCCATTCCTGGGTTCCCAGTTGGACAAATGGCAATTTGTCCTTGTGGGTTAGCAATGACGGTATTTGCACCCTTTAAAACGAGAATGACGCGATGTTGGGTGGCAAAGGTCTTGGCGACACTGATCCGATCTTCATTGATCGTTTTTGGTGAATGGGTTTTTAGGAGTCTGGCCATTTCCCCTGGATGTGGAGTTAAAATTGGAGGAGATTTCATGGTCGAAAAGACCTCTAAGTTGGAAGTCAAATTATTGAGAGCATCGGCATCCAACACACAAGGGGCCTCAGTTTGGGGAAGTAGATGGGATAACAGCTTTGTAGTTGAAGAAGAAACCCCCATCCCTGGGCCAAAGGCCAAAGCCGATTTATTTTGACAAAATTGTATGAGAACAGGTCGAGCCTCCATCCCTATCAGGTGTTCGAGTGTTTCCGGTAGGGCCAGCGTCATCACTTCAAGAAGTTTAGATTCCACGATCGGCAAGATGGTTGCCGGGGTCGCAACGGTGACGAGGCCAGTTCCCGACCGGAGGGCTCCGAGTGCCGTGAGTGCTGGTGCTCCAGCCTTTCCAGGGGATCCAGCGATAATTCCAACATGCCCGAAGGTGCCTTTATGAGAAGACGCAGATCGGAGTGGAATCAAAGAGCGAATGGATTGTTGTGTTAAGAGTTGAGTGTGAGGATGCATCTCATTGACAAATGTATGAGGAATGCCGATGTCTACCAATTCGATGTGTCCTACTTGATCAATGGCATCTCCGACATAGAGTCCAACTTTTTGGCAACCCAATGTCACAGTCAAATCAGCTTTTATGGCTGTACCAAATATAGCCCCTGTTTTGCCGTCCAATCCCGATGGAATGTCTACTGCGACCGTATAGGCGTGAGAGGCATTCATTGATTCAATGGGCGCTATGTAGGGAGCGCGTACTGATGATGAAAGGCCGGTGCCTAGAAGGGCATCAATGACCAGATGAGCATTTAGGGTCACAGCCTGCAGTTTTTCGGCATGAGGTTGTAAAAGGATTTGAGAAGGTTGGGCCTTTTTTTTAAACCGTCGATACATTGTTTTGGCATCTTTACTGAGCTCTTGATATGGAGTCAGCAAGATCACTTGGACCAGGGCACCTTTTGACTGGATGAGCCGGGCGACCACAAACCCATCGCCCCCATTATTCCCTTTCCCACAAAACACCACCACATGCTTCCCATTTAGAGGGCCATAGTACTGGAGAAGGTGGGCAACCACGCCGGTTCCGGCTCGTTCCATTAAGGAAACACCAGGAATTTTGGCCTCTTCGATCGTTCGATGGTCGAGCGCTCGCATCTGGTCTGGGGTCACAAGCCACGTGGTCCCATTGGAAGAAGGGGGTGATTGAGATGAAGGCATTACGCCAGGAGGGCTTTCATTTCTCGAACAGCGCGTTCAAGGCCGACAAAAATGGATTGAGCAATGATGCTATGTCCAATATTAAATTCTTCGATTTCTTGAATTTTAGTCATCCGTTGCGAATTGTGATAGTTCAGACCATGTCCGGCACTCACGCGCAAACCTAATTTCGCAGCGAGTTTTGCAGCTTGAACAAGTGCCTCAAATTCGGTGTCCGTTTCCTGTTGGCGTTGGGTATTGGCATAACGCCCAGTATGGAGTTCAACGAAATCGGCATTTGCCTTGTGAGCGGCGCGAATTTGTTGAAGGTCAGGGTCAACAAATAAACTCACGCGAATGCCTCCTTCATGAAGAAGATTCACCATGGCTTGGATGCGATCACTGTGTTCGATCACGTTAAGCCCTCCTTCTGTTGTGAGTTCTTGCCGGCGTTCAGGAACTAATGTTGCGATGTCTGGTTTAACATGGAGGGCAATTTTTGCGACCGATTCCTCTGCTGCCATTTCTAAATTCAGTTGAATATGGACGGTTTCTCTGAGAATCGTCAGGTCGCGTTCCTGGATATGTCGCCGATCCTCTCTGAGATGGACGACAAGTCCATCTGCCCCGGCTAGTTGTACCAGAGAAGCGGCCATAATAGGATCGGGTTCATGTCCTCCGCGAGCTTGACGAAGAGTTGCCACATGATCCACGTTGACGCCGAGTCGAGCCATTGCACCTCCTAGGATAAAGAAACAGAAAGGGAAGATATTATCGCAAACCGGAATTGGTCCGGCAATAAAACAAATCTTCAAGGCATCGTTGGATAACCGGCAAAAACTATCTTATGGATTTTCCCTCAAAATATCCGCATTCCAAATTGACTGGTTTCATTCCCTCCACTAGAATGAAATTTCTTAAGATTTATTAGAATTTCCTGTTATTTACCGCCTCAAATACCGAGGAACGTTCCTTCATTCTTCATTGATAATGGACCCTTTTTACAGAATTCAACGACTTCCTGGGTACGTCTTTACCCAAGTTCAAGACTTGAAGCTTCAAGCTCGAAAGCGAGGTGAGGATATTATTGATCTTGGAATGGGTAATCCTGATCAGCCAACTCCCCCTCATATTGTGGAGAAATTAATTGAAGCGGCTCAGAATGGACGAAATCACCGGTATTCGGCTTCCCGAGGTATTACTAAATTACGGCATGCGATTTGTGATTGGTATCAACGAAAATATGATGTCACGTTGGACCCAGAGACCGAATCGATCGTAACCCTAGGTGTCAAGGAAGGGTTAGCTCATCTTGCTTTGGCCATTGTGGGGCCTGGCGATGTGGTTCTAGCACCGACTCCGACATACCCAATACACATGTATTGCGTCATTATTGCTGGAGGGGAAGTCCGTGGAGTGGGATTGGGCCCTGACACTGATTTTTTTGAAAACCTCACGAAGGCTTTTAAGCAAACCCAACCGGCTCCGAAGGCCCTAATTATTAGTTTCCCCCACAATCCAACCACACAGGTGGTGGATCTCGAATTTTTCAAGAAAGTTGTTGAGTTTGCTTTGGAACACAATGTCTGGGTTATTCACGATTTAGCCTATGCCGACCTTGTATTTGATGGATATCGAGCTCCGAGTCTGTTGCAAATTCCTGAAGCAAAAAAAATTGGGGTAGAATTTTATTCGTTATCCAAAAGTTATAATATGCCTGGGTGGCGCGTTGGATTTTGTGTCGGAAATCCTGAACTCATTGGCGCGTTAACTCGCGTCAAAAGTTACTTGGATTATGGGATGTTTCAGCCGATTCAAATTGCCAGTATTATTGCCCTCAATGGACCACAAGATTGTGTCAAAGATATTGTGGGATTGTATGAGCAACGACGAAATGCCTTGGTTCGTGGCCTTAATCGAATTGGATGGCCGATAGATTATCCTCGTGCCACGATGTTTGCTTGGGCTAAAATCCCAGAACCTTATCTTGGGATGGGGTCATTAGAATTTTCCAAGTTCTTACTTCGTGAAGCCAAAGTTGCGGTGTCACCGGGCATCGGATTTGGTGAGGGCGGTGATGAATATGTACGGTTTGCCCTTGTTGAAAACCAACAGCGAATCTTTCAGGCTGTCCGTGGGATTCGGCAGGCCTTGAAATTAGGAGAAGACACATAATGAACCAGGCCGTGAAGGTAGGACTGATTGGGTTTGGCACCGTTGGTTCAGGTGTGGTGAAAATTCTGCAAGATAATGCCAGCCTCATTGCTCGGCGAGTTGGTCAAAGCGTGAATCTCGCCAAAATTGCGGATTTGGATATCACGACAGATCGAGGCGTAGCGGTGCCTTCAGGTGTTTTGACGACGAATGTCAATGATATTCTAGACGATCCTGAAATAGACATTGTAGTGGAATTGATCGGCGGTCATGTGCCTGCCAAGCGTTTCATTCTCCAAGCCTTATCAACCCAAAAAGGTGTTGTGACTGCAAATAAGGCCTTGTTAGCGGATCATGGTGAAGAAGTGTTTGAAGCGGCCTTTAAGTCAAAATCGGATCTGGGATTTGAAGCCAGTGTGGGTGGGGGAATCCCCATTATCCGATCGTTGACCGAAGGATTGGCAGGCAATCATCTAACGTCGATTACCGGTATTATGAATGGAACATCAAACTATATTTTAACGAGAATGACTCAGGAGGGGCGAAATTTTGGTGATATTTTGCAAGAAGCCACACGAGAGGGCTATGCAGAAGCTGACCCTTCCTTAGACATTGAGGGCATTGATGCCGCCCACAAATTGGTGATCATGGTAAACTTGGCTTATGGAACACCGGTGCCAATGGATGCTGTGTACACCGAAGGCATTTCAAAAATTTCCACTGTGGATATTGCATTTGCCAGAGAATTGGGCTTTACCATTAAATTATTAGGAATTGCGAAATTTCAAGACCAAGTCATCGAGGCGCGTGTGCATCCGACTCTTGTTCCTACGGATTCTCCAATCGCCCAGGTCCATGGTGTGTATAACGCGATTCATTTAGTGGGTGACGCAGTGGGTGACATTGTCCTGTATGGGCAGGGTGCGGGCTCTCTACCCACGGCAAGTGCGGTAGTCGGGGATATTATTGATTTAGCTCGAAACCGAATCAGGGGATCTTCTTCCAGGATACCGGCAACTTCTTTTCAATGGGAGTCTCGCCAACCCCTAACAATAAAGCCGATGCCGGATATAGAGAGTCGGTACTATTTGCGTTGTATGGTCAAAGATGAACCGAGGGTCCTCTCGACTATTTCTGGTATTCTAGGCCAGCAGGGAATCAGTATTTCATCAGTCTTGCAAAAAGGCCGAAAACAAGGGCAGCCCGTTCCATTGATCATTTTGACTCATCATTCAAGTGAGCGTGGCATTCAATCGGCCCTTCAGGATATAAACGCCCTTTCAATCGTGGCAGAACCTACCACATTGCTAAGAATGGAAGGGGGAGAATAAACCTTGGGCCAACTTTCGCCGATAAAGGCAGAATGCGAACAATGATACCCTGGCGTGGAATAATTGAGGAGTACCGCAAATTCTTACCGGTGAGCGATCAGACTCCTATTGTGTCCTTGCAAGAGGGAAATACTCCTCTCATTCCTGCTACACGTTTGGCTAAGACCATTTGCCCTGGGAGAGAGCTCTTTTTAAAAATAGAAGGTGCCAATCCTACAGGGTCGTTTAAAGACAGAGGTATGACCATGGCGGTTTCTAAGGCCATGGAAAAGAAAGCCAAAGGCTTGATGTGTGCATCAACTGGCAACACTTCAGCCGCTGCCGCGGCCTATGCAGCTAAAGCTGGGCTGCCAGCCTATGTCGTTGTTCCTGCTGGGAAGATTGCTTTAGGAAAACTGACTCAAGCACTCATGCATGGCGCCAGGGTTATCCAAATAGAGGGAAACTTTGATCAGGCCCTCACAATTGTCAAAGCGCTCTGTGAGGAAACGGCAATTGAATTGGTCAATTCCATAAATCCCTTTCGGTTGGAAGGTCAAAAAACAGCGGCTATGGAAGTATGTGATCAACTTGGGGGTGCCCCCGTGATTCATGCGTTACCAGTTGGCAATGCCGGAAATATTACGGCCTATTGGCGTGGCTATTGCGAATATAAAGAGGCTGGACAAACGCAAGGTTTGCCTCGTATGTTTGGGTTCCAAGCTGAGGGAGCTGCTCCTCTTGTCAGAGGCCATGTTGTGGATTCACCTCAAACGGTAGCCTCCGCAATTCGTATTGGAAATCCTGCAAGTTGGACCTTTGCCCTTCAAGCCGTTGAAGAATCAGATGGATGCCTTCACATGGTTTCCGATGAGGAAATCCTTCAGGCCTATCAAATGGTCGCTTGTGAAGAAGGTGTATTTTGTGAGCCGGCCTCGGCCGCGTCTCTTGCTGGAGTTTACAAGCTTAATCGGGAAGGCCTCTTACCTCCCGAAGGTCCTATCGTCTGTACGTTAACCGGCCATGGGTTGAAAGATCCTGATACCGGATTGTCTGTCTCCTATCGACCGGTAACGGTTCCTGCAACTCGTGAAGCTGTTGCCGCCCAATTAACGGCCTAATCGTTTTATGTGCGTATTACCCAAACGCTAACGCTCCAACAATGAATCCTAAACAGTGAGGCAAGGATCGTGAAGAAAACGATCATGGTTCACATCGATGGCATGTCTGCTCATTCCTTTGAGGAGTTGGGCACTCGTACTATTTTGCAAGCGGCCAATATCCCGCATTTTGACCATTTGGCCCAACATGGTGAATTGGGGCATTTAGGAATTCCTCATGAATCTCGTGCTTTTGCCGGAGAATTGGCTTTTTTAGGTCTGTTAGGTTATGAGACGCAGAAATGGTATGGCGGCCCTGGAGCCTTTGAAGCCATGAATTTAGAAGTGGTTCTCGATCGAAATGACGTGGCCTTTTTGTGTGACTTTGTGACATTGCGGGCCGAAGATGGTTGGGGAGATGGGAAAAAACTTGGACCAGCCTTAGTGATGGATGATGTGTCTGGTGGAGAGTTGGAGACTGAAGAGGCACGCGAATTAATTGATGCCATTAACGAACAATTAGTGTCAGAAAATATTCAGTTTTATTTCGGGCATCATGCCCGTCATCTCATGGTTTGGGTCGGTGGAAACGTTAAAATTGGTTGCCGGAATCCCCAGGAAGCTTTAGGCCAATCCATTGAGCCGTATCTCCCAACAGGAGAGGGGACTCAAATATTGCGCGAATTTATGGAAGCCTCTCGTATGATTCTGCGGCATCACTCCGTGAATCAAGAGCGGGTCAATGCTGGGTTGAAGCCAGCAAATTGCTTGTGGCCATGGGGACAGAGTAAGCCGGTAGAATTGACGCCGTTGATAGAACGGTGGCCAATCGAAGGTACGGTGGTTTCACAGAGTGGGCCGTATCGTGGGGTTGCTTTGGCCAGCGGCCTCAAGGTGGTCAAGTCTGAAGATCTTGAGGAGAGTCAACCAGAACCGTTAGGACAAATGGCAAAATTGGCTTCAATGATTTTGGAAAAACAGGATTTGGCCTGTCTCCATATTCCCTTCTTTTCTTTGTTTCCTAGTCATCGATTGTCCGAACAAGCTGGGATGGTTGTAGAATATCTGGAAAAAATTGATGAATATCTCGTTAAATCGTTACAGCAATTCTGTTCGGAAAATGGGAATACTCAGCTTTTTGTCGTGATCACTCCAGGGGCCGGAAATTCGAAAGAGGGTTCCTCTTCCCCCGCGCCGTTTGTGCTGTATGAAGAGCAAAAAGCTGATAAGCCGATTTCTGAGATAGCGTTTCATGAACATGCAGCTTCGCAGGGTCCTATTCAACGTGCAGGTAATTTTTTTGATCGGTTTTTCGGGGGGAAATAGCTGCTATGGCTTGTTATGTTCAGAAATTTGGTGGGACGTCGGTAGGAAGTATCGAGCGTATTCAACACGTGGCTCAGCTTATTGATAAAACCTATCGCGCAGGGCACCAATTAGTGGTGGTCTTATCTGCCATGAGTGGGGAGACGGATAGGCTTACGAAAATGGCGAGGGAAGTTAGTGCGGATCCTGATGATCGAGAATTAGATGTCTTGCTCTCTTCAGGGGAACGGGTGACGATTGCACTGATGGCCATGATGCTAAGGAATCTTGGTGTGAAGGCACGATCTTTTACCGGACGACAAGTGGGTATCGTGACAGATGGGGCCCACACCAAGGCTCGGGTTTCCCGCGTCGATACCCAAAGGGTCTTGGCTGCCTTAAAAGAGGGGGTTGTGCCTATTGTGGCAGGGTTTCAGGGTATTAATGAAGCCTCTGATGTGACGACCCTGGGACGTGGAGGGTCAGATCTCACCGCAGTGGTCCTAGCCGCCGCGCTTCATGCCGAGACGTGTTTTATTTATACTGATGTGGATGGGGTGTATACCGCTGATCCCAATATGGTGCCGACGGCTCGTCGATTGGAAAAAATCTCGTATGAGGAAATGTTAGAATTAGCCAGTTTAGGAGCCAAAGTTTTACAAACACGCTCCGTGGAGCTGGCCGCGAAACATCAGGTTCCTATGGAAGTGCGATCCAGCTTTCAGGACGGACCGGGAACCCGTGTGGTAAAAGAGGATGCTGATATGGAACAAGTCTTAGTTTCAGGGGTAACTGGAGATCGAAATCAGGCCAAAATTACCGTGATTGGGGTCCCGGATCAGCCGGGTATTGCGGCGAAAATGTTTGTGGCCATTGCGGCAGCCGGGATCAATGTTGATATGATTATTCAAAATGTGAGCCAGGAGTCTTTGACGGACATTTCCTTTACCGTGCCAAGGGGAGATCTCAAGGCCGCGACCAGTCTGGTTCAAGACCTTGCCAAAGAGGTGGGCGCTCGAACCTTTGAAGTGAATGAAGCTATTGCCAAGGTCTCGTTAGTGGGAGTGGGAATGCGGTCTCATTCAGGGGTAGCGGCAAGGATGTTCGCAACCCTTTCTCGAGATGGGATTAATATTATGATGATCAGTACCTCAGAAATAAAAATTTCTTGTGTGATTGAAGAGAAATATATGGAATCGGCGGTTCGGGGATTACACCAGGAATTCGAATTAGAAAAGCCTACAATCGTTTAAAACAAGACCTCTTGTATGAATGCCTCTAGAGGGGTTGATCGGCAAAATTGAGTTCAATGCTTCAGAATCAAAATATTGAAATTTATGATACGACTTTGCGAGATGGGTCGCAGGCCGAAGACGTGAGTTTTTCGGTGGAAGATAAGGTTCGTATTACTCTCAAGTTGGATGAATTGGGCGTTCATTTCATTGAGGGCGGGTGGCCTGGAGCCAATCCAAAAGATATCGAATTTTTCCAAGTTATCAAAGCCACTCCGCTTCAACAGGCAAAAATTGTGGCGTTCGGGTCGACGAGGAAAGCTAAAAACTCTGCCAAAGAAGATCCCACACTTGAGGCTCTGCTTTCCGCTGAAACTGACATTGTGACCATTTTTGGCAAAAGCTGGACGTTGCACGTAACTGAGGCTCTGAGTACGACCTTAGACACAAATTTGGAACTCATCGCGGATTCGATTACCTTTCTCAGGTCAAAAGGTCGGCAGGTGTTTTATGATGCCGAACACTTTTTTGATGGCTATAAGGCCGATCCCACTTATGCTATGAAAACCCTTGAGGCAGCGATGAAAGCCGGAGCGGAACGCCTGGTATTGTGTGATACCAATGGGGGAACCATGCCTTGGGAGATTCGGGAGATTGTCTCCGTAGTCAAAGAGGGGTGCTCGGTACCGTTAGGGATTCATGCTCACAATGATGCGGAAATGGGCGTTGCGAATTCCCTAGTGGCGGTGGAAGCGGGTGTCTCCCATGTTCAGGGAACGATCAATGGCATTGGCGAGCGATGTGGTAATGCAAATCTCTGTTCCATTATGGCGAATTTGGAATTGAAAATGGGCCGGACCGCATTGGGGGATGGAAAATTATCCAACCTCAGGATGATTTCTCATTATGTGGCGGAAATGGCCAATCTTTTGCCAAATAAACGACAACCGTATGTGGGAGATACGGCGTTTGCCCATAAGGGGGGAGTTCATATTCATGCGGTGCAAAAAAACCCTCTGACGTATGAGCATGTACAACCGGAAGAAGTCGGCAATCAACGGAGAGTGCTTATTTCAGATAACAGTGGTCGCAGCGCAGTCTTTAATAAGATTGGGACTTTTGGGGTGGATCTTCCCCAGGATAATCCCAAAGTTCAGGAACTTTTAGGTTCTTTAAAAAACTTGGAATATGAAGGCTATCAATTTGAAGGTGCTGAAGGATCATTTGAATTACTGGTACGTGAAGCCCTTGGAACTCATACCCCATCCTTCGAATTGCTAGGCTGTCGTATTATTGTCGAAAAACGAAAAACTGATGAAGAATCACTATCTGAAGCCACCATTAAGGTCAAAGTAGGCGAGGTTGTTGAACATACGGCAGCGGTAGGAGATGGCCCAGTTAATGCGCTTGATCATGCCCTGCGAAAAGCCCTCGAGAAATTTTACCCTCAATTGCGGGAGGTCAAACTTCTTGACTATAAGGTGCGAGTGTTAACAGGGCGCCGGGGGACGGGTTCTCGGGTCCGAGTATTAATTGAATCGGGTGACCAGAAGGAAAAATGGGGGACGGTTGGGGTATCCGAGAATATAATTGAAGCGAGTTGGCAGGCTTTGGCTGATAGTATTGAATATAAATTAATGAAAGAGCAGGAATTGAAGCCCAAGTCTTAATGCGTCCAGTTGTAGGTAGCGATGGGTCAATAGAAAATCATTTCTTCTTGACAACAATCATGAGTGTCGTTACGTTCTGCCATTCAAGACCGCTGGGAGAGAGGACAGGTCGTCCCTTTTTACTCCTTTCACAATCATTTGCCAGGGGGTATTGATTATGCGAAAGGCGGACATCGCCGATATTATCACCGAAACCGCCGGGATTCAAAAGTCGGAATCTATGGAAATGGTGGAGCAGGTCTTAGATTTAATTAAGGCGATGCTTCAGCAAGGTGAGGTGGTCAAAATTGCAGGGTTTGGTAATTTTGTGGTTCGAAGTAAGGGGGAGCGCAAAGGGCGAAACCCACGGACCGGAGAGGAAATTGCCATTACCCCTCGACGGGTCGTGTCCTTTAGGCCAAGCGCCCTCTTTAAGCAATATGTCAACTCCGATGGCCAAGGTCAGAGCGTATCATGATTATGGTGTGAACGAGTATGGCCGCGGGCACGAAACACGAAGAAAAAACTGGATATAAGATTGGGGAAGTCGCCTCGTTAACGAATCTTCCTGCCTATGTGCTGCGGTTTTGGGAATCCGAATTTATATTTTTGAAGCCCAAAAAAAGCCAGGGTAAGCATCGGGTCTATACTAAAACGGATATCGAAACAATTTTTGAAATCAAACGAATGTTGTATGAGGAAGGTTATACTATTGCCGGGTTGAAACGATTTTGGTATCGCAAGAAAAAAGGCGGGAAATCGGTTCAAATACCCAAGGATCGAGTGGAAAAAGCCAAATCGGAACTGCAAGGAATCCTGAAGCTGTTAGATCGCCAATCGGCGTAAAGATTGGTACCCAGGTAAAGAAAAGATATGACACTATTTGGCGGGGCGTAGCGCAGCCCGGTAGCGCACTCGCTTGGGGTGCGAGAGGTCGGCCGTTCAAATCGGCTCGCCCCGACCAAATTTTTCAGTAGGAAGTCAAAAGAGAACAACGAGGAGGAAAAGTCTCCTCAAGAAGACAGGGAAATGTTTGCCAGCGCTAACTCTGCAAGTCTTCATCCTCAATCAGCTCTTCACTGTCAGGCATCCCGTAGGCAATGAACTTCGCATACGAAAGATAGATTTGGCTGCTGTCTCGTATCGCTGTTGAGCCAGCCTTCATACGCTCGAATTTTACCTGGTCTGCTGGGTCCTCACTTTTTTGGAGAGTTCCCACGTAGTCTCCAAGCAACATTGAGTAGCGTTGCATGGCCTGCTCAATTTCCATATAAGCTTGCATGATGTCTTCTTGCATTAACGTTCCTCCACAAAGATAATCGTCACCTTACAAAAGCGGGTTCATTTGGTCAACTTTCGCTGGAATAATGGCCGCCCTCGGCCCGTCGTTTTTGGAGACTGAGTTCGAGTAAGTAGAGAGGCTTCTCCATTCATAATGTTTGACCGGTTTTTCAAGGATTCAGTAGAATGGCCTAGCTGAGCTGGAATACCTTGACGTAAGCGGTATCCAATAAGAAAGGGCGCCCTGCCTTCTCAGTCCTTTCCATGAACAACCTTTCCCTTCCATGGATTTCAGTCGTTATACCCATCAAAGATGAACGGGACAACATTCCTTTATTAGTGAGCCAATTGCTCAAATTTTTTGAGGGTCGTGCGGAAAGTGTAGCCGCTCCCTTTGAACTGATTTTAGTGGATGATGGGAGCACCGATGGCAGTGAGACGTTGTTGGATGAGTTGGTTATGCAATCTCCATCGGTGAGAGTCATTCACTTGGACAAAAATCATGGGCAGACGGCAGCCTTTGATGCGGGGTTCCGCCAGGCAAAAGGGGAACTTATTGCCACGATGGATGGCGACTTGCAGTATGATCCAAATGATTTTGCAAACCTGTTACCATTAGTGAACCAATTTGATTTAGTCTGTGGTCAACGGGCCGCTCGACACGACAATATGGTGCGACGGTGGTCATCAAAAATTGCCAATTTCGTGCGGAATTGGGTCGTTCATGACGGGATTTCTGATACAGGATGTTCGTTGAAAATATTTCGCAGAGCGGTGGTCGAGCGAATCCCGTTGTTTAAAAATATGCATCGCTTTTTCCCTGCATTAGCGCAGATGTATGGGTTTACCGTAGCAGAAATTCCTGTGCAGCATTTTCCTCGAGCCCATGGCGTATCAAAATATGGAGTCGGCAATCGATTGTTTGTAGGTCTCTATGATTTGTTGGCTGTTCGATGGATGCAGAAACGCTGTCTGAACTTTACTATGCGAGAGTCCAATCCTTCACGCTCAAATGAGTGCCCCAAGAGTGATAGCTAAGGGATGGATTTTACTTCGCTGACAACGGAAGAACTCGTATGGTTAGGTATTGGCTTTTTAGGACAAAGTCTCTTTTTTTCTCGGTGGTTGCTGCAATGGGCCTCATCAGAACGGCGTGAAGAAAGTCATATTCCGGTTTCGTTTTGGTATATGAGTTTAATCGGCAGTATCATCGTGTTGGCTTATGCCCTTCATCGAGTGGATCCAGTTTTTATCGCAGGGCAGAGTGTTGGAACCGTCGTCTATGTGCGTAACCTAATTCTTCTCTATCGTTCGAAGAAGCGAGCGATGAGTGGATAATCTCTCTGTTCCTTCTGATTCTTCCTCGACGTCGCCTTCTCTTTCTATTCCTCTTCAATCCAAGTTTTCTCACCCTGCATTCGTGCATATTGTCTTAGTGCTGATGCTAGGTATCTGGCTGTTCGGCTTGGAAGGCGGATGGCTTGGGGGGTTAGAGATGGGTGGGTTAGGGCTGACCGATCGGGATGAGGGGAGTAATGCCGAGGCCGCGAGAGAAATGCTGGAAACTGGTGATTGGATTTCCCCAACTCTCAATTACGAACCACGTTTTGCCAAGCCCGCATTCACCTATTGGCTAATCAGCGGCTCCTATAGCCTGTTTGGCATCAATGAATTTGCGGCGCGATTTCCCTCAGCCATTTCGGGACTCTGTGTGTTGTTGTTGCAGTATGTTTTTGTCTATCGATGGCTGGGTGCGCGACTGGCCTTTCTCTCCTCACTCATGCTGTTGCTCAATATAGAATTCTTAGCAATCAATCGTATGGTGATTACTGATCCAGAGCTAGTGGTTTTTACCACGTTAGCAGGGTATTGCTTCTGGCAAGGGTTGCACGCTTCCACAAGCACCAGTCGATGGTGGTTCAGTTCTTTCTATCTAGCTATGGGATTCGGAATGTTGGTCAAGGGTCCGGTCGGCATTATTATTCCGTTGGTGGGTGCGATTCCCTATCTCATGCTAACCCGACAGGGGAAAAATTTTTGGCAAAAAGGAATGTCGTTGCTCGGAATAGGTCTTGTCCTTCTGCTCGCGGCACCCTGGTATATCGCGATGATTCAAATTCATGGGGATGCCTATTGGGTCGCGGCGCAAGCCAATACCACTGGTCGATTTATGAATCCGATGGAAGGTCATGGGGGAACGCTCTTCTTTTATGTGCCGATCTTGCTGCTGGGATTTTTTCCTTGGAGTGCCTTTCTCCCTTCTATACTCTTCCAATCATTGAAGCAGTGGAAGACCTATTGGAAGGGGAAAGAATTTTCCACAAAGGAAGCTGATCTAGAATTTTTTCTGAGTCTATGGGTTGTGGGCTTGTTGATATTTTTTACCCTCTCCGCGACACGGTTGCCTCACTATATTTATCCGTTGTTTCCCCCATCCGCCATCTTGGTGGCGCTATGGTGGAGGCGTTTTCGCAGTATGGTTGTATCACCGGATTGGCGAATCTCTCGTCGGCTCCTTCTCGGAATAGGCTATGTCTTGGGAATAGCTATCATGGTCGCTCCCGCCATTTTTCATCAATTTATTACGCAAATCACTAAGGAATTTCCGGCTGCCGTACAGGTAGACTTTGGGTGGCTTCCAGTCATCATGGGATTGGTCATTGTGCTAGGAACGCTGGGTACTCGACTGTGTCTGGATTCAGAAACAAAGCGATCCTGGGCCTTGGGAGTGGCCGCTGGAATGATGGTCGTCTTTGGTCTTTTTCTTGTCAAAGGCGCGCTTCCCGTTTTCCACATGTATTTTCTCGAACCACCTCAGCAATTAGCGGCGATTGCGGGGTTTAACTTGGGGAAAGATGACCATCTATTGCAAGTCGGAAGAAAGCGTCCTTCTCTCAGTTTTTATGCTCAGCGTAAGGTGCATTTTCTCGGACCACGAGATGAGAAAAAATGGGAAACTCATCTAACGGCTTCAGGGAAAAAAATGATCATTCTTCAAACACCTCTTCGTCGAGAGATACCAGAAGCCGTGTCCGATTGGACCGTTGTCCTCGAACATGGCGGCTTCTCTTTGCTCTCCAGCGAACCGCTGTTGTAGGGAACTTTCTTGACTTTTTTGATGCTTGACGAAGAATTGTGTACCTAAGGTTCCGGGTATTGGGCCCGGCAGCCGAGCTCCTTTTGTTTCGGCAAAAGAATCCAAAACCATTGACGTCCCGTCCGGCCTTATTAAATGTGACGAACGCAAGACTTTGGAGGGCGGACCAACTCGCTACGCTCAAACAAGGCCCTCCAGATTTTTGGAGGGTCTGTCCAGATGGCCGAACGGCAGGCGTCGGGTAAGGAGAAAATGGAACCCCCAAACGATATTGATGGTATTGGTGGAGAATGGGAGCCTTCGGTTGGCCTCCAAACGACGGTGGCAGCGGATGGACTTATCTAACCTGCTGAATTGGAAAGCGACGTGGAGAATGAGGAGAATAAAATGAGTAGGATCCCTCTCAACTTCCTGGCACGTTCTGAAGGCGAACGCCAGTGGATTATGGCAAACACTTGGTGCGATGTATGCGGGGAGGCCGACTTGGGTATGAACTCACCACAGGAGTACAAGGATAATGGTAGGATATACGTCGAAGGCAATTGCAGGCGCTGTGGTGGAATTGTTCGGTCAGAGGTCTGTGAGAAGGATGGTGGTTAACGAGTTGGTTTTGCAGATTGCCTTTGGTAGCGAAAAACCGTATTCGACAACATAAGGGATTCACTGTTATCCGAAGGACGGAAAAAGTCCTTGGATCATATTACATGCCTTAATTACTTGTTCTAAAACAGAAAAAAGATAACTATAGGGAACGCAGGGAGAGGGTTAGGAGGGATAGGAGAAATATTTCTATACCCAAAACCGCTTCCGATAGGATGGGATTCAGACCTGCGATGAAATTGTTGGGGATTTCAGATTGTGATAGCCGTTCAAATTGAGTTCCGAGCTACCAGATGATTCCTGCTAAGATCCTTACTCCTATTATGCCTAAGTTGCCAGTTGTTTTTGTTAGCCCAAGATCCATGGATTGGCTAGCGAACGTTTGAAAATTCAAGCCAGATTTTGAATTGAGTTTTCTGAATTCCCGTATCCATTGAGATACCAAATGTATCCTGTAGGATACGGGTACCTTTTGATCTGTCTCCCTTCTCTACCTAGTCCTTTCCGACCCAAAACTGAATACCTCCTTGTCTTTCACGCATTTACCTGCAGAAGGCCTAAAACGTACAGGCTGAAGAGATTCGGCATAAGAGTTGCTCGCTTCCCGCATTGAGTCAGCATCAAATTTTGGGTATTTCCTGAGCTTTGATTGACTCGACATTCGCTGGGTCCTCTCAATCATTATTATTGTTTCTGAACAGGAGGTTGGAAAATGGCTTCACCGTTTATTGGAAAACAATTTACTTTTACGCAACCAGATGGATCGATGATTCAAGTACGTGGATGGGGTGACCAGCATTATGGAGTTTTCGAAACCTTAGACGGGTATACCTTAGTGAAAAATCCTAGCACGGGATTCTTCGAAATTGCCCAGTTATCAAATGATGGAGATCATCTAGAGCCTGCATCAGGTCCACGAGGAGAAATGGATGGGAGGCGGTTTTCCGTTCAGCCTGGTGTGCGGATCAATCGTGAGACAGCTCGGGCGCGAGGGTTGGAAAGCGCATTACGGTTTAGCGGCCGGCGATGTGATCGGCGGCGGGAACAACGTAAATCCCTGGCCAGGTCGGCTCGAAGCTTGAGGGGGCCAGCTTTTGCCCCGCCGCAACGCCCAACAGTTGGTGATTTTGTAGGGCTTTGCCTCCTCATTGATTTTCCTGATGAACATGGAACGATTGCCAGAGATGACGTTGACAAATTTTGTAATCAACAAGGGTACAACGGTTTTGGTAATAACGGATCTGTTTTTGATTATTTCCTGGATAATTCAATTGGCCGATGTCGTTATACGAATATTGTCGTAGAATATTATCGAGCTCAACATCCCAAATCGTTTTATACCAACCCCGCCATTGAGATGGGAGTTCGGGCCCGGCAATTGATTGTTGAAGCTCTCACACATTTAAAAAATAATAATTTTGATTTTTCGCCATTAACCGTTGATAGTGAAGGATTTGTTTATGCGCTGAATGTGTATTATTCCGGTGAGGTAGTGAATAATTGGTCTGAAGGTTTATGGCCCCATGCATGGCATTTAGCCAACTCGATTGAATTAGCGCCTGGAAAGGCCGCCTTTGATTATCAGTTTACCGATATGAGTCACCAACTGTCGCTTGGAACGTTTTGCCATGAGAACGGGCACATGCTTTGTGACTATCCTGATTTATATGATTATGGAAGTGAGTCAAGTGGGGTGGGCGCCTATTGCTTAATGTGTGCTGGGGGGAACATCAATGAGAAAAACCCAACCCATATTTCCGCATATCTTAAGCGGCTGTCTGGGTGGGCCAACAATGTCAAAGCCATTGGGCACAATGAGGAAATAGAACTGGCCTCTGGGACAAATGATTTTGCTCTCTTTCCGAAAAGTAGTGGGGAATATTTCATTCTTGAGAATCGAAAAAAGAGTGGACGAGATATTTCATTAACTGATGAAGGTCTCACTATTTGGCATGTGGATGAAGATGGCAATAACAGTCATGAGCAAATGACTCCGAACCAGCATTACGAATTATCCTTAGAACAGGCGGATGCGCAATTCCGTTTAGAAACTTGGCGCGCTCATATGGGAGATTCAACCGATTTGTATGGACGGAACAACAACCGTTTTTCAGATACCACGATGCCGAATAGTAAGTGGTGGGATGGAACGGCATCTCACTTAGATATTTCTGAAATTTCGGCACCTGGTCCCATAATGCAGTTTCGGGCGAAGTTATTCCAGGATGATGAGAACCAACAGCCCATACAAGGGGAGTCTTTGCCGGGGGCTCCAATTCCAGATAATATGGCTGCTGGGATTTCTGACACGATCACCATCAATCAAGAAGGGATGATAGCTGGGGCCAAGGTAACCTTGGATATTACACACACCTATCGTGGAGACTTGCGGGTGACCTTAGTCGCTCCATGGGGTGAAGAGATTCGATTGCATGAAAGAAACCAAGGTGGGAGCGCTGATCATCTTCAGCGAATCTACGATGAGTCAGATCTGCAAATTCTTGCCAATCTCCATGGGAAGAGCACATTAGGGGATTGGCGTTTAATGGTTCAAGATCTGGCCTCTGCTGACGTGGGAGTGTTGAACCGTTGGGGGTTGGAATTTGCCACAAGTAGTCAGCCAAAGGGAGATGTCATATTGGAAGAGTCTCCAGGTACCCATATCCCGGATAATAATACTGCAGGCATTCAGCGTACTCTCGATACCAATGTAGAGGGGGAGGTTGCCAATGTAGAAGTCTCAGTCAATATTACACATACTTATATTGGTGATCTGCGGGTTAGCTTGCTGTCGCCTTCCGGCACAGAGGTGGCCCTCCATAGTCGGACCGGTGGGTCTGGCGATAATGTGGAAGAAATCTACACGACCTCCACTACCCCTACTTTAGGAACATTAGCAGGCGAATCAATAAAGGGAACTTGGGGGTTGAAAGTTTCTGATCAAGCTGGGCTCGATGTTGGGAAGCTCAATAACTGGCGAGTACTGATTCAGCCAGTATCTTGATTCACAGAGGGAGTTTGCGCACCTTAGGCGTAGTTCAATCCTACGGCCTAAGGTGCGCGGCAGATTTTTGGAAATATTTGGAATAGAATTCATGAAATAGGTTCTGAAAAAAATGAATAGCTCTGGCAAAAAATTCTAAGGAGATGGACAAAGTTCATAAACGAGTACCTTTGTTTAAAATAAGGAAGATGGAAAAGTATTAATCCTGATTGAGAAACACAGGAGAGCGAGAAGAAACATTCCTATTCCAAAAATAGCTTCAGTGAGAAAGGGATTTAGTTCAGCAATGAACTTGATAGTATTATTAGGTAGAGAGATTGATTGAGATTGGATGTTCAGCCACCAAGTGATTCCTGCCAAGCTACCTGCCCCTATTACGATTAAACTGCCGGTTGTTGATGCTAGGCCGATTCCCATGAGGACTCGTGGCCAGGTTGGTTTTTTCAGGTGGGAATCCGTCTGAGCGATTCTCTTTTCGCCTATCCACCAGAAGCGTAGTCCCAATCCCATCATTATTAAAACCAGTCCGCAATATAGTGAGATGTAGGGCTCCAATTCGATGCCTGGATGAGGTACCAGAATCCAGAATAGGCCAAACGCTGTAACAAGCCAGGGGAGGCCATGGGCTAAAACGTAAACAGTCGTTTCTTTCCAGGTAGCGCGGGTGTAGACCAAGACTAGACCGCATCCTATTCCCACCAATAATCCTCCCAACACATCTGTAGGGAAATGTGAGCCTTTGATGACGCGGCATGTGCCAATGAAAGTCGCAAGCCCAAACCATATTATTCTTCCTTTAGGAAAGTAATAGGAGAACACCAGTGCCATCGAAAATGATCCGGAGGTATGGCCGGAAGGAAAGGAATCTAATCCGCTCTCCAGGGTAGGGCCGATCTCCCAGGGTGTGGTGTCCATGAGGCGGGGACGGGGTCGGCTTAGAGTGTGTTTAAGGATTTGAGTGATTAGGCCACTAATGCCGTGGGCGAGTAAGGAGTAAAGCCCAGCGAATTTCCAATTCTCCGATTTAAGCCAAAGGCCGATTCCTCCAATGGCCAATGAAACTAGGACTAAGGTGAGGCCGTGTCCCATCTTATTTCCGATATTGCCAATTTGATCGACGAGGGGATCTGTGAAGCGATGAACGAGGTTCAAGCTGGGATGGTCTGCTTGACCCATGGCCGCGAACAACAGGATGATGAGAAGGATGGAGAGTCCGATAATCGAGTTGGCAGCGTGCCTGGATAGGATTGGAGGAACGGGTGAAGGAGACGGTGGTTGGTCAATCACAGAATATTAGTGAGGATGGATTCCTGCCAACTATTGGAGTGCTGTAATTATTTTCTATGTCTCGACCCTCACCCTAGCCCTCTCCCTGCAAGGGCGAGGGAGCATAGAAAGGGAAGGAGGAAATTATGGAACCCAATCAGCTATAAAAATATTGAATTCCCCTTTGGCGGTTGTATTGCGGTCGGAAGACCATACAAGCTGTTTCCCATCAGGCGAGAACATAGGGAAACCATTGAATTTCCCATTGAAGGTAATTTGTTCGGGTTTTGTGCCGTCTTCCCCAATGACATGGAGATGAAACGATGGACGACCTTGATGATCGGGTGGTGTGGCGAGATTCGACGAGTAAATAATGCGCTTGCCGTTAGGGAGGAAAAATGGCGCAAAGTTTGAACGTCCATTGTTTGTGACCTGGGTTTTGTGTGATCCGTCAGTATTCATGATAAAGATTTCTAAGTTGGAGGGCTCCACCTGGTTTTGTGCTAAGAGTTCCTTGTAGGCCTTCACTTCGTCCTCGGCTTGAGGATGATGTGCCCGATACACAATTCGCTTACTGTCTGGTGAGAAAAATGCCCCGCCATCATAGCCGACTTCTTTGGTTAGGCGTTTGATATTTCGCCCATCGATATCCATCGAATAGATATCAAGGTCGCCATTGCGGACTGAGGTAAAGACCACCATTCTCCCGTTCGGGGAAACTGTAGCCTCCGCATCGTATCCCGGTGCCGACGTCAGCCGTTGTAAGTCGGTGCTGGCGACATTCATCGAGAAAATATCATAGTTATCTAACGCCCATCGGTACTGTTTTGTTTGTGGAAGTTTTGGTGGGCATTGTCCGCCAGTTAAATGAGTTGAGGAAAATAAGACTCGACGGTTTCCTGGAAAATAGTACCCACATGTTGTGCCACCTACCCCCATGCTCACGCGACGGACATTCGAGCCATCAAGATTCATGGTGTAGATCTGATAACAAGAACGCAGTGTTTTGCCATCCGGTTCCAACGTGGATTGATACACGAGTTTATAACCGTCAGGTGAAAAATAGGCTTCCGCATTTTTTCCGGAAAATGTCAATTGCTTGATATTGGCTAAATGGGGTTCGGACTTCGTCTCTTGAGTTGGAGTGTGTGCTGCAGGAGGTTCAGCAGCCAATACTGGAGAATAGATGAGTAAAAAGAGCATGGTCAAAAGTGTCCATGCTGCGAGCGTATTAGTTCGGATATTCCAATCCATGTTGTAGTCTCTACCTCCCCTGTCCCCTCCCCACAAATGAGAGGGAACGATCAAAGCCCCGAATGTTTATGCGCATTGCTCATGGTGATGAGATGATGAATTCACGAGCAGAGTGTACTGGCTGAAACATCCCGCGGGCAACAACCTTGCCTTTTTCAAACACCAAATAACTATCCCACCCATAAAAGAAGAGGAGACGGGCGACGGGAGTGACGGCTTCAGGCGAGTGGCCGAAAAAGAGCGAGACAGTGTGATTCGACAAATTCGGATGTGAACAGGTGATAAGAAACGCCATGTTGAGTCCCTCAAATACCTGGTCCAGAATTGTGGTGCGTCCTGATTCCATCTGAACATGCTTGTTGCAGGCTTGGAAGGATTTTGACTCCAAGAGCTGACGGGCCGGGGTGCCAATGATGAGATATGAAGCCTCATCCGTTATTTTCGGGGAATCGATTTGACGTACTTCAATATTAGGCTGCCCCTGGATTCGCTGCATGAGAGCCTGGAGACTGGCATCTTCTTCTTCCGAAGCGGTCTTGGCATGAACCAAAATGCGATGGGTATCGGTGTCCCAAGCATTCAACATGGGAGGCAACTGTTCGCGTTGTAGGCGCAGGAGCCAATGGTGTTCTGGGTCAAGGGAAATGGAAGTAGGAATGCCAGGGACATTTAATGAAAGCGGCTGGCTTTTCTGCTCCAGCGTCACTTTCGCGTTGAATGTTCGGTCATTTTGAAGATTGACTTGAATAGGTAATGGCAGTGTATAGGGCGTATCATTTTGAGAAAAAGTTCCGGACACAAGGCTTTGGCCTGGACGAAGCGGATCTGGCTGAAATAAGAGGTTCTCAACGGTGACTGATGGTGCGCCTGGTCGCCCAACCCACTGCCTAAAGAACTCTGTCAGATTCTGCCCTGATATCTCTGAGAACCCTCGTTCCAGATCTTTCCATTCAACATACTTTCCTGTTCCTTCATGAATAATGTGACGGATGCTTTTGAAAAATAAATCGTCACCAATCTCCTGTCGGAGCATATGAAAGACCAGGGCAGTTTTTTGATACCCTACAGCATTATCGATACGGGTTTCTTTGTGGTGGAACTGCCGGATGGGATAATCCTTAATTGGGGTTGCATAGAGGTTGTATTCGTCCATCATTCGACGGCGGGTCTTGACGGCTGCCGCGTGGTTCCCCGTCGCTTCATCGTAATAATAATTAGAAAGATAGGTTGTGAGGCCTTCGACCCAATTGCCCTCAGAAAAATTATTGAACACGGAATTCCCCAGCCAAGAATGCACAATTTCATGACCAAGAGAGTAGGGTTGTGTGTATCCACGGCGTACAATGCGTTGTCCTAGAAGGGTGAATGAGGGCATCCCCAATCCGCTAGGAAAAAAGTTCTCAACGACGGAAAATTGTGTGAAGGGATAGGGGCCTAAGAGTTTGGTATACAGATCTAAATAATTGGCAGTCGCATCGAGATATTGGGGTGCCAATGGGGCCTCGTCTGGAAAGAGATAGGTCGCCAGTTGAATGTCCCGCCAGGATTGTTTCTGGACCACAAAATGATTGGCGGCTAGCGTCAAAGCCTCGGTGGGCGCCTGAATACTCCATTGGCTTATTCGTTGTTCCCCCGTCACCGACTGATTGGTTTCCTGCCCCTGTGTGATCGCTTGCCAATCAGCAGGGAGAGTCACTGCCAAATCAAATGTAACAAGATGTTGTTCCCACGTTGGATACCAAAATGTTTCTGATGTGAGGTAGATCCCTTCCGGTCCAATATGGCCCTTGGTTTTATCTGGCCTGACAAAGCGAAGTCCCCTTGACGTTTTTGGCGCTTCTTCAATCTGTCCGTGATAGGCAATTGTGAGGGTAGGTATATCGTCTGATGGCTTTTTGCTAGATGAGGGATGGTCGATTATCCATTGCCTGAATCCCGTTTGGTTTGAGGGATTATCAGGAATTTTTGAAACGGAGACTGATTGTCCGTTTATCTCTACCCGATCTATTACCAAATTCTGATTCAATGCAAAGGAAAATGGTGATGGCTTTAACAGGCTCTTCGGCAAATGAATAACATCCGTGGCCGAGAGGTTATGAGTGTCAGGGGCTAATTCAACTGTTAGGCTGTGGTGTATGGATGGTAGGGTAGAGGCGACAGTAATGGGGCTTGTACCCATCCACCCAGCAATGAGCCAAATAAGAATACGAAGGGTGGCCATGTCAATCTGGGGGTGTTTCTTGAGGCAACAGGGCATCCACGAAAGCTGCAGCATTAAAATCTTGGAGATCCTCTTCCTTTTCACCCACGCCGATGAGTCGAATGGGAAGATTGAGTTCTTCGACGATGGCGACCACCACTCCGCCTCTTGCTGTTCCATCGAGTTTCGTGAGAGCAAGTCCGGTGACACCAAGTGATTCATGAAATTGTCGAGCTTGGGCGATGGCATTTTGGCCCAGTGTACCATCTAAGACGAGCAATGTTTCATGGGGTGCGCCAGGCATCTCCCTTTCAATGATTCGTTTCATTTTCTTTAATTCATCCATTAAATTGACTTTGGTGTGAAGCCGTCCGGCGGTGTCGATGAGCACGACATCCACGTTTCGTGCTTTGGCGGCCACGATGCCATCAAATACCACAGCTGCTGGATCGGAACCTTGTTTATGCTTAATGACGTCCACACCCGTTCGCGTTCCCCAAATATCTAATTGTTCGATCGCGGCTGCACGAAAGGTATCGCCTGCCACAAAGAGGGTTTTTAATCCGAGTTGACTGAAACGATGGCCTAACTTGGCAATGGTAGTGGTTTTGCCAACGCCATTGATGCCAATAGTTAAGAACACGAACGGTTGAGGTCCTCGACGAATGATTTCTTCTAGTGGCTCTGTTTCCCCTTTTCTTAAAATATCAAGGAGCAGTCTTTTTAGTACCTCAAGGGGAGTGGCAGATTGAAATGGTCCGGTTTGAGAGTTTATTTCTTCTAAAAATCTTTGAACCGTCCTTACGCCGACATCGGCTTGAAGAAGGCTTTCCTCGACATCTTCAATAACAGTTGGATCAAGCTCGCTTCCGATCAAGCGGCGAAGTGAACTTTGCACGCTTTGGCGTGTTTTCGATAACCCATCCTGAAGACGTTGAATCCAGCTCATAGCCTGTACAGGAGAAAAAGTGGTGAATGTATAGAGAGAGTTGATTTAGGCAAGTAGTCGAGGGATGGGCGAAAGTTTTTTAACGATGGTCCGCTCTTTTCGCTGCATCCTTCCGGCTTCCCGCGCTGATTGTTCGTGATCATAGCCTAGAAGATGAAGGGTCCCGTGGATGAGTAATCGAAGAATTTCTTGGTCAGAGGTATTTTCGAACCGGGAAGCTTGCCCAATCGCGATGGGTAGGCAGATGACGACATCTCCCAAGAAGACTTCTCTTTGTTTCCCCACACTTACCATTGGAAACGCGAGAACATCGGTGGGGTAATCCTTCCCCCGGTATTTCCGATTTAAACTGCGCATGCGTGTTTTTCCGACCAATGAGAGGCTCAACTGTGCGGTGGGATGACCAGCCTGTACTAATATTGACTGGGCGACGCGACGAATCGTATTGGTATGGACGGAATGACGGCGAAGATGAGTACGAAACCAAATGGCCATGGGGCATTAGACCATCGGTCCTTGACCATTGGTGTTCGATCCCGAATCAGATTCAAACCGATCATAGGCTTTGATTATGTCTTTGACTAATTGATGACGGACCACATCTTGTTCTGAGAAATAGACGAATTGAATACCTTCAATCTTCACAAGAATTTCCGCAATTTGGGATAACCCTGATTTTTGTGAATCCGGCAGGTCAATTTGTGTGATATCTCCGGTAACGATAGCTTTAGAGTTCATCCCGAGACGCGTTAAAAACATTTTCATTTGTTCGGTTGTGGTGTTTTGGGCTTCATCTAGAATGACAAATGCGTCATCCAAAGTTCGGCCACGCATGAATGCCAATGGAGCAATTTCTATTTCCCCTCGTTCGATGAGTCGATTCGCGCGCTCAATATCCATCATGGTATAGAGCGCATCGTATAAAGGCCGTAAGTAAGGATGGACTTTGGCAAACAAATCACCAGGGAGAAAGCCAAGATGCTCGCCGGCCTCTACGGCAGGACGTGCCAATATAATCCGGCTGACCTGTTTGTGGGTCAGAGCAGCTAAGGCCATTGCCATGGCCAAGTACGTTTTCCCAGTTCCGGCAGGGCCAATGGCAATGACCAAATCAGACTGCTTAATCGCCTGGAGGTAAGCCTGCTGCGTGGGTGTTTTAGGGTTAACCGTTCCCTTGGTGGTAGAAAGATTATTCGTAGGAAAGGTGTAGGGCTTGAGAGGAACGTCCCGTTTTTCTTCGGTCGCTCTGATCGCCCGGGAAATGTCTTCCGGTTTCAATTCATGGTGGATCTGAGTCCAGTCAGCGAGTTCCTGTAAAATATGTTCGGCTCGTTTGATGGATTCAGGTTGACCCTCCAGAGTGATTTCATCGCCGCGTGCGGCCATGTTGACCTTCAGCTCCCCTTCAATCATTTTGAGGTGCAAGTCCTGTGGGCCGAATAGATTTGCTAAATCAACTCCTTCGCGTAGTTTAATTTTTCTCACAGAAGACGTGAATTACCTTCCTACCTGCATTTGTATCAGAAATTTGTAACCGTGGTTGCATTCTAACAAAGGCCCTCACATGCCTCAAGAAAGAGATATCTATCTCAGCGTTTCTTTTGACAGGCCGGACAAAAGAATGAACTGCGTTCTTTCTGAAGGCGTTTGATGACGGTTGGGCATCCATGCTGACAGGGCGTCCCATCCTTTTGATAGACCTGATGCGAATCCTGAAAGTGCCCTTGTGTTCCGTTGGGAGTACGGAAGTCGCGAATAGAGGACCCTCCAGCAGTAATCGCTTCTCGCAAGACCTCTTGCATCGTTTGATAGAGGCGTTGGCATGAGGTTCGTCGAAGTTGGTGTCCTTTGGCATCAGGGTGAATATTGGCACGATAGAGAATTTCATTGGCGTAAATATTTCCAATGCCAGCTAGCCGATGTTGGTTGAGGAGGAAGGCTTTCAGTTGGCCATGCGTTGTTTGAATAAGCTGGCAAAACGCCTCTTTGGTAATAGTCAGAGCGTCAGGTCCAAATCGGCGCTTAATGAAAGCTTCCAACCCCGGGGGCTCAAACAGCCAGAGCCGTCCAAATCTTCGAGGATTCCAATAATGGAGCTCGTTTTTTTTGGTTCCAGACAATCTGATCTGGCAATGGATATGTTGAGGGGATGTTGCGAAATGAGCCTTATAAAACCAAAGCCCCGTCATGCCGAGCTCGGAAAGGAGATACCGGCTTTCCTGTAAGCGTTGGCAGGTCATCACCACGCATTTTCCCATTCGCTGAACATGGGTCAATGTTGCTCCGTGAAACCAGGGGATTAGGTCACGCCCTGTTCTGATGATATCCGACCGATGAACCGTGACAGTTTGAATCGTAGACCCAACAACATGTTTTTTGAGGTGCTGGACGACCACTTCGACTTCGGGAAGTTCGGGCATGGAGACGAATCTTTGGGAAAGAAGTATTGTGAGAGAAGCGGCGTGAGTGAGAGCCACGACTATATGGTCTTGTTATGACCAATGACGAGTTGTACCAGATTCCCGGTCGAATCCGGAAATGTTTCTAGTTCTGGATTATAAGATGATGGGCTAACCATCTGATCCCTGATGCGGAAGAGAAACAGACCAGGTGCATGAAATGATGTTATCGATCAGAGGAGCGGGCCAGAGTTTTTGTTTTCAATTTTTCGATTACCGAGGCCAAGCAAGGAAGGGGAGTGGTGCCAGGTCGTTTTTGTGTGACCAGGGCCTGGGCTTCTTCGAAGGAAAGCCCAAGTTTGCAGCAAAAATAGGCAATAATGAGTGAAGGTGAGCGCCCGAAACCTGCACGACAGGCTACTAAAATATGATGTTCTGGAAGATGCCGGGTGAGCCAGGTGATTCCCATGTCCAGATCGATGGGGTCGGGTTCCGTATATTCTTTGAGAGGGAGTCGGGCAAAGAGGATATCGGAGGCTTGAGCAAGGTGAATGTCTAATGCAGTCCAGAGGACTGCGGTAATAAAGGCTGGAGGAGATTCTGCATCTGCCTGTTCACCAATATAGAGCTGTTGGTCAACATAACTGATCATTATCCCTTTCTTGTCGGCAAGGAGATGGACAAACACAAGCGGGATACAACCGACATATCGTGCCCGCCATGCCCTAAATCCTTGGTGGTAGTCTTGGTTGCGAGAACTTCTCCAGCAGCCTATACTGATGAGACTTACATATTTTGAGGAATAGCCGTTAATACTGATGGTACAATTAAGCGTTAAGGAAGTCGAAGGCCGTTTAGGGGAAGTAAAGTGTGCGATTTGTAAAGGGAATCGCTTTGGCATTGATTCGAGGACTGTAACCGAAGGGGATGGGGATTGGAAAGCAATTTGTCTCGATTGCCATTATATCTTTCCCGTCTATACAGATATGGAGTTTTATCTTCAAACCCAACCAGATATTCCTTATATTCTTAAAGAAATTGCGTGTAAGTCCTGTCGCCATCGTGGAGTATCCTTAGATTTTAGGGCGGTGATTTCGGTTCGTGAGTCTGTCTATTTTGTGACTTGTTCAGAATGCCAAACACAGTTTCCTGAACAGTCATTTTTGGAATCGTTTGAATAACCAGCCTAGGAGAGATGAACATGGTGGATGACGCTAAAAAACGTGAAGATTCAGAAGAGGTGGAAGCTGGTGTCGACGAGTCCAAGCCCCAATCTCTAAAAATAAAAAAAGAATTGTCTGTCGTTTCACTTCCTCATGATAATGACGTTATGGCCCAAGAAATGGCTGATTTGTTTGACGAGGATCGAGTGACCCACCAGCATGGCGGTTCCGAGCCCGAAAAAGATTAGAGAATTTTCTCAGCTGACCTTATTTTTTCAACGTCATTTGCTTCGGAAGAAGGTCTTGGTCCCCCTCCCCATTCCAAATCCTTGGAATTCTTGGAAATTCAAAAATTAGCCATTTCCCAATAACCACGTGAGGTTCGGTCAACTAGTTCCTTCGTGGGATGGAGGCAATGTGGCTTGATCCAACATAATGCGAAGGAGCCGTGGAGAGAACTGGTATGGTCTTGTCCCGTTTTCTTGAGGGTGATAGGATGCTTTCACTATCGGTTATCGCCACTAGGTTATGACCGCTAAATTGGAGAGAAATCTTATGAATCCAGTTGAATCTTCAAAACGATCCAAAAAAATTGCCTATGAAGTCTCCAGTCCTTCAGCAAATGAAGAAAAAAATGCCTCCTCGGTGGAACTCCCGTCTTCTGAAGACGGAAGCTTAGATAAAGTCCGTGATATTCTTTTTGGAGCACAAAGTCGAGAATTTGATCAACGTGTTCATGCTCTTGAACAACGTTTATTGCAAGAAAGTTCTAACTTAAGGGAAGAGTTAACCCGATCTTTAGAAAGCCTCAAGACTCATTTTACGGAGGAAGTTTCACAACTAACGCATCATATTCAACAAGAAGAAAAAGGCCGTATAACGTCTTTGGAAGATATGGGACAAGTTATTAAAACCTTAGGCGTGAACTTAGAGGCCCAACTTTCGCAATTAGGCCAACAGGCCAATCAGCAGTCAGATGTTCTCGAACAACAAATTGCTAAACAAAAAGCGGACTTAACAGAGCATCATACCCAACAAATGGCTGAATTACAGCAACAATTTCAGGAGGGTATCCAACTCTTGAAAAACGAAAAAACTGACCGAGCGGCTTTAGCTGAAATGTTAATGGACTTAGCTTTGCGGTTAAAGGTGGGCCCTAGAAATGAAACCCCATCTTAATTGCGGCTACTGAAAATAGTTCGACCATTCATTTATTTTTGGAACTTAGTCCGACACAAGAATATTAAGGAACGAAATGGCACTTCCGTCTCGTCCCTCCCTTCCTAAGTCTTCTTCAGAAATTTCACACGAAGATTCCAAAGGTTTTTCCTCCCTTCGGCGCTTGTTGCTTGCGCCAGAACAAACTGAACTTGAACGACTCAAGGATCGATTAGAGGATTTCAGGCTTCAGCCTCAGGACGTTGGGCGTGTGTTGCCGGATGCGATCCGACTTCGTGCCCAACAAGACTCCCGGTTACTGGCATCGATGATTCCTATCACGCAAGAGGCGCTCTCTCTTTCCATCAAGCAATCGCCTCAGCTGATCAGTGATTCCATTGCTCCTATTTTAGGCCCGGCGATTCGAAAAGCCATTACCCGTGCCATGAGAGGGATGGTCCAATCGCTGAATCAAACGCTTGAATATAGTATGTCTTTGAAGGGGCTTCAATGGCGATGGGAAGCCTTCAGAACGGGAAAATCCTTTGCCGAAGTCGTGTTGCTGCATACCCTACGATTTCGAGTGGAACAGGTATTTTTGATCCACAAAAAAACAGGACTCTTGCTAAATCATGTGGTAGCTGAGGGGATTAGCGGTCAGGGGGAAGAAGTTATTTCGGGGATGTTAACCGCTATTCAAGATTTCGTCCGAGATTCCTTTGGACAAAAACAAGATGATGGGTTGGAGTCTCTCCGGATTGGTGATTTAACAGTGTGGATTGAACAGGGATCGGGGGCTATATTAGCCGGAGTTATTCGTGGTGCGCCGCCGATGGAGCTACGAGAGGTTTTTCAAGAAACTCTCGAGACTGTTCAGGCGCAATTTTCAGAATTATTGCAGTCCTTCAAAGGGGATGTGACGGCATTTGAGGAAACACGTTTTCCATTAGAAGATTGTTTACAAGCCCAATTTGAGAAAAAATCGCAAGGCCTCCCCTTGGTTTTCTGGATCCTGTTGGGGCTGTTGCTACTTGGTATGGGGATTTGGGCGGTTCAGGCGCGTTCAGATCAACAACGATGGGCGCAATTGTTAGAGCGAGTAGGGCGGGAACCAGGACTAGTGGTGACCTCGGTCCAAGATCAAGGATCACAATCCGTTTTTTATGGATTGCGAGATCCTTTGGCGATTAATCCCAATGAAATCCTTTCCGAATTCGGCTATACCTCCAAACAGGCCATATTTCGTTTAAACCCCTTTATGGATCTCACCCCAGAATTTATACTTAAGCGAGCCATGCTTCAGTTGCGTCCTCCAAGTTCTGTTGCCATGAGTTGGGAAGGGACAAATTTGGTTTTAACCGGAGAAGCCCCTCATTCCTGGATTCAACAGGCTCAACTTATCGGACCAATTATTCCAGGGGTTACACATATTCAGATGAAGCAATTGGTTGATACAGATTTGAAACAGTTTGAGACATTAAAGGCCAAACTCGAAGGGGAAACCATTAGCTTTGAAGTAGGAAACTCCATACTTGGCGAAGAACAACGGTCTGCCCTACTGAGTATTTCTGAAACAATTAACGCGATTGACCAATTGGCACTGCTCTTAGGTATTGCGCCTCATGTCCAAGTTCAGGGATTTGCTAGTCCTGAGGGTAGGAAGGAGGTCAATCTCCACTTGAGCTTGCTGCGAGCGAGAGGGGTTTTGAATGAACTGGCTCTAGGATCTTTTCGAGCGGCCAGTATTGAGGCGGTAGGCATGGGGCCAGCATTTGTCGATGAAGCCCTGCCTCCCAACGGAATAGAGGATTCGCGAGGACGTCAGGTTGGTTTTCGAGTTGTTGTTGGGGAAGATCGGGTATCTGAGAGGCTTTGATGAAAGAGGGGGCGCTGATCCACAAAAAAATCTGCATGCTTGGAGGGTTTGCCGTTGGAAAAACGAGCCTCGTTAAACGCTTTGTCACGGGACAGTTTTCAGAAAAATACCAGACAACGATTGGTGTGAAAATTGATCAAAAATCTCAGAAAGTCGATGAGACTGATATGGTCTTAGTTTTGTGGGATGTGTACGGGGAAGATGACTTTCAAAAAGTCCGGGCGTCATATTTGCAAGGGTCTGCAGGATACTTGTTGGTTGTTGATGGAACAAGAAAAGAAACGGTAGACGTTGCCGGTCAATTGAAGGCATTGGCCATACAAACTATGGGGTCGGTTCCCTATGTTCTTTTGATTAACAAATCTGACCTTCGAGATTCATGGCAAGTTGAGTCTAAGTTGTATGAAGATTTGGCTCGCAACGCCTGTCTAGTGCTTGAGACTAGTGCGAAGACTGGTGAAGGGGTCGAATTAGCATTTGCCGAATTAGCCAAGCAAATGCTCAAGGCGTAAATAGGTATAGATGTCCTCGCTGTGTTCCCCAAGAGATGGTGGGAACGTCCCTCGACTAGAAAGAATCTTGCCCCCTTCCGACACAATTGAATTTGGAGATGATGGTTTTTGAAACCTCGTGTCAAAAAAAATGGATGAATGTATGGGTGTGAAGACCCCTTATCCAGAAATTCTCAAAATTTTTGAGGCGCTGATTCTGCACGTTCAGTCAGCTTCACACTACCGAATCTTAGGCCTCGTTCCAAGTTGGTATCCCCTTGAAATCTCTACAGATGGGCGCTCAATAGATCCCGAAGAATTTATCAAAAAATCATTTTTCCTGCAGTGCTTTTTGAATGAAGCGGAGGAGTTTTGGCAAACCCATAATACGGGAATGTTGGCTTCCGGATTGTGGGTCGAGGCAGCCCTTATGAGAGATGGGAGTTACTTGGAAGCGACTGCGCTGATTCAGGAGGAGCAGCGTTTCATCATTGTTCAACGATACCAGCCGGAATTGGTCACGCTACAACCGGTGTTACAGAAGGCTCGAGAAGAACATTTAGCCCATGGCCAGGAACTTGAGGTTCGAAATCATGTAGAAGCGCAATTGGGGAGTCAATTAGCAGAGAGTGAACAAGTTCGAGACGATGTGCTAGCCGTTCTAGATCATTTGCAGTTAACCATAATCATGATCGATGAACACAATGTTGTGACTTACGTCAGTCCTGCCGCGTGCCATTTGTTCACCCTGGATAAGCAAAATCTGGTTGGTGGGTTATGGCCGGATGTTTTGCCTTTGACGGCAGAACAGAGTCGTCAGATCCAGGAACAAAGAGCTCTGCCCGAGGGGAATCGGATTGCCGTGGGCATTTCGTTGCAGAAAAAGCACCAGGCATTGTTAGAGATTGAGATTGAGGTTCATGATGATCCTCGGGATTACCAGCGAACCATTCTTTTCCTAAAAGATAGAACTGAAGTTGAAGATCTTCGGCGGCAATTGATTGGTCAGGCGCACTTTGAACAGCTCATTGGAAAAAGTCCTTCGATGCAAGTTATTTATAAAAAGATCAGAGAAATCTCTCCGGTCGATGTGCCTGTGCTCATTCAAGGCGAAACCGGGACAGGTAAGGAATTGGTCGCACAAGCTCTTCACCGATTGAGTGCACGAAAAGGCAAGCCGTTTGTTGCAATCAATTGTGCTGGGTTAACGGATTCCTTATTGGGAAGCCAGTTGTTCGGTCACAAGCGTGGGGCATTTACTGGAGCGGTGAGTGATCATGAAGGATTTTTTGAGGCGGCAGAAGGCGGTATCTTATTTCTTGACGAAATTGGCGATATGCCACTGACCGTTCAGACGACATTGTTGCGGGTCCTACAGGAAAAGGAAATCATTCGTTTGGGTGAGTCACGTCCCAGAAAGGTGAATGTTCGAGTAATCGCTGCAACTCATCAAAACTTACAGGATTTGGTCGCTCAAGGGGCGTTTCGTTCAGATCTTCTGTATCGAATTCGTATTGCGAGGTTGGATCTTCCCCCGCTTCGTGAACGTCGAGAAGATATTCCTTTATTGAGTGAGGCCTTTTTTGGTCAGGCAAGGGCGGTCACATCCAAATATGACGTGCAGGAAATCTCGGCTGACGCTATGCAGACGTTACTTCGGTATCATTGGCCTGGAAATGTTCGAGAACTTAAAAGCACGTTTGAATATGCGTTGATCCATTGTCAGAAGAACCATATTCAGCCTTCGGACCTTCCGCCTGAATTACACGATTCAGCTACCCCAATACTTTCACTAAGATCGTCCCCTAGGGATGAGCGAGAAGAAATATTGGCAGCATTAGAGCAGGTAAAGGGAAAACGTGCGCAGGCAGCAAAACTTCTGGGGATGAGTCGGTCAACCTTCTATCGTCGACTCAGTGAACTAGGCATATCTCCAGAAGAATGTTCTCTATAGTTTGGAAAATTCTTTATAACTAATGCATCAGGTCAGGTTAAAAAATGGGAGAACAAAAATTTGCTTGGATAAGTACGAGTTTAGTACCATCGGAAAGTTTTTTTAAGAATTTCCCCTAAAAGGTATCGTCGAAAGTCAGAACAAACTTTTTAAATTCAGTAGTACAATATATTCCCAGCCTTTCCCCTCTCTCTAAGATTATTCCACATGATCTTGGAGTTGGCGTATGGGAAAAACCCCTCACACCTTGACGAGTACCATGTTCACTCAATCCAAACACGGAGGTCCAATGAGCAAGAAGCTAGTGGGATGGATGCTGTTCCTTTTTCTTTTCCTGATGCCTATTGGGGGCATGGCTGAACCTTTGGGGAAACTCTCTTTAAAAGATGGCAGCCAGATCTATGTCGAAATTCTGGAAATGACCAATGGGTTTATCACGGTCAAAACCTTATTTCATGAGGGAGATCCAATTAAGATTAAATGGGCCGAAGTTGTTGGAATCACATCTGAGGACCCGGTTTCAGTGGTGTTGAATAGTGGGACCATTCTTCAAGGAAAGCCCACCATGCTAGGGCCAGGAACTCTCGGAATTCGAACAGATATGTTGGCCGAGCCCATTCCCGTGGCGGTGGAGTCGGTCATGGCTGTTAATCCACCAATCAAGAAAGCCGTCGTGTATACCGGCAATATTAATTTTGGGGCGTCGATTATCACTGGCAATACAAGGTTCAAGAATTATAGTTTTCTCGGAGAGCTCATTGCCAGGAGTGATCGCCTACGTCTGACAATTCTTGGGCGGTACTTGTATGGAGAAGCCGATGGTGATGTAAACGCTCGGAATGCCTTTGGCACGATCAAGTTAGATTTTTTTATTACGAAACGATTCTTTTGGAATGCGGGTGCCTTATTTGAACAAGATACCTTTCAAGATTTGAATCTGCGGACATCGCTCTTTACCGGTCCTGGATATCAATTTATTGACATCGGCGATTTTGCCAGCCCATATTTGGCCAAGATGCAGTTGAGCGCAGAAACCGGCTTGGGGTTTTTCAATGAAGATTTTAAACGGGCGTCAGATCGCAGTAATGTGACGGGTCGTTGGGCGGTCAATTTCAATTGGCCAGTTCTTCCGGTGCTGACGTTGTTTCATCAACACCAGGGGTACCCCTCGTTAGAAAAGAGAAAGGATTATTACATCACATCCCAACAGGGACTACGTTGGACAATGTTGGAAAACTTTATTGCGACATTGCAGTTTAATTGGCGCTATGACAACACTCCGGCTCCTGGGAATAAGAAAAGTGATAAGCAGTATCTCCTCACCGTGGGTTATGCTTTTGAATCCTAATTTCCTCTCACTATCTTCGGAACCCGGTTCTTTATAAAGAACTGGGTTCCGGGCAATTCCTGTTTTCCCCATTCTCTTCAGATTTTTGTTTGCTTCCTTTTAAGTGTTTCAGCTGTCCCAGCCTGAGACACTTTGAGACGCTGGGTTGTGTCTTCCAAATGATGTCCTCAAATTCAACGCGAAAATATGCAAGAAAAACAAAGCCTTAACTTTGGCTTCGTTCTTGATATAGAGCTCATAGTAGCAAAGGAGATAATCATGAAAATAAATAAATTTCTAACATCATTTTATATAGGCCTCGTTGCCCTTGCTGTAACCAGCATAGTTGGTGAGGACCTGGCGGCGATTGGTCCAGAAGTTCTGGTTAGTACTTTTACAGAAGGGCACACTAGCCAATCTTCATACCCATTGCCGGAGGATTGGTCAGTCAGAGTATGGCGAGGGACTCCTGAAGTTGAAATCATTAAGGAACGCAATGGAACTGTTTTGAGATTGCGAAGTCATCAATCCAACGTAGCCTTGTACAAAACCCTCGACGTTGATTTGGCCCAGTACCCAAATTTGTCATGGAAATGGAAGGTCACTGAATTGCCGGTACACGGTGATGCCCGTGATGCTGAGCGGGATGATCAAGCAGCTGGGATTTATGTGATATTTCCAAAATTTCCAGGATTCTTGAATACCCGAATTATTGGGTATCTATGGGAATCGGATGCGCCGGAAGGCACCATTGTGAGAAGCCAAAATGATTCAAGAATACACTATGTTGTGGTGAGGAGTGGAAAGTTGAAAATTGGGAAATGGGTTCAGGAAATGCGAAATGTGGGACAAGATTATGAACGCATATTTGGAGAAAAAGCCACTGCAGTTGGTGGAGTCTCCTTAATGATCGATTCTGATCATACGCGCTCGTCCTCAGAAAGTTTTTTTGGTGAAATTAATTTTTCTTCCATGCCAAGTCTCCGTATGGCGCAAACCAAGTGATTCGGGTCATGGAAGCAGTTGAGGATATTAGGATGCCCCCACTTAACAATTGGTTTCAATCTGCAGATTTTAGTTTATCAGGGAATGAAACTTCCACAGAATGGGGGAAAGCAATTCTTGGATATAAACCATCGGAGAGCCAGCAGGTTCTCAAGGTTTCGATATTCTCAGCAGATCGATATGTTCGAGAATTTCTCCATGGAATATTGGCGTTTCAAGGGTACCGACATATCGATGCAAGGGACCTTCAGGGTTCTTGCTTTGATCTGACCTCCGACTCGAATCAAGTCGTCATTGTTGATGGGGTGTATTTGATGGGGGTTGAATCAGAGGGGATTGGTGATCAAATCCAGCGGCTCATTCAGGAAGGGGCGCACCTCTTGGTTTTGGCTGATGGACAGTTGAAGTCAGATTTCATAGCCATACAAAGAACAAGAGGATGCCAGATTTTATGGAAACCCCTAGATTATCGGCAAGTAGGTCAGGTCATGGCGCAAATATAAGGGCGATTGAGGAAAGATAAGAAAAAATAATTGATTGGGCGACTTAGTTCTTAACGAGGGTTTGGTGCAGCATTGCCCAGGACGATTTCCGACTCCGTGTTTTCGTTTTGAGAAAGGGACTTTAGAGGGGGTACCTTTTTCAGGCCGGAGATTAGGAAGATGGGGATCGTCCAGGGCTTTTTTTTGAACTCTTCATAATCCTGGTTCGATCATTTTGGTCTCTTAATGCAATTGAAAAGGTAATGGAAGAGGCTTGCATAAGAGGCTTTTTTAGGCGAGGATAGATCCGGACTGCAATTCAAAGGGAATAACAACCAAGTGGGTTGCTATGAAAGTATGGAGATTGAGTCTCATGGGTTATTTTATTTCAGCCAATTAATACTTGTATGGCGCCCTGAGCCTAATAATCCCACTATTTAAAGGAGGAGACGATGCTCCAAGAATTTAAAGACTTTGCGATGCGAGGAAATGTGGTTGATATGGCAGTAGGTATTGTTATCGGTGGTGCTTTTGGAAAAATTATTGCTTCTTTTGTTGGTGATGTGTTGATGCCTCCCATCGGCTTGCTCATGGGAGGGGTTGATTTTAGCACGTTGGCTATGAAGTTAACCGAAGGTGGTCCTGATGTAGAGCCTGTGTTGCTCAAGTACGGTATGTTCATCCAGACCGTGGTCGATTTTCTGATTGTGGCCTTTGCTATTTTCATGGTGATCAAATGGATGAATTCCATGAAAAAAGAAGAGGAGGCGCCCCCGGCCGAACCAACAACCAAAGAATGCGGATTGTGCCAAATGACCATACCTATCAAAGCAACGAGATGTGGGCATTGTACGGCTGAGCTAAAAGCCTCCGCTTAGATTTGAAACTCACTTTGATCAATTGCTGTGAATCTTTATGAAAGGGGAGTCATCAATGGACATGACTAAATTAACTGAAACCCTGCAGGAGACCCTTGGTTCTTCCTTGCCAGGTATCCTTGGAGCATTAGGGATTCTCATCATTGGATGGATTGTCGCTATTGTCATTAGGGCTGGTGTTCGGAAAGGCCTTGGTCTTCTTCAATTGAATAAACGTTTAGGGTCTACCACTGGCACTCAGATGGATGTGGAAGGTGGAACGGCGACCACATTGTATTATCTTGTCTTGCTGTTCGTGTTGGTTGGGTTTTTCAATGCCTTGAATTTGGAGTTGGTGTCAGGACCACTTCGTGGTTTGCTTGACCAGGTGTTGGCGTTTGCCCCAAAAATTGTGGCTGGTGGTGTCTTGCTTTTAGTCGCATGGGTGCTAGCTACCGTGGTTCGGACCCTGGTGAGTAAAGCCTTACAGGCAACAAGTATGGATGACAAACTCAGTTCCGAAGCTGGGATGAGTCCAATGAGCGACAACTTGGGGAACGTGTTGTTTTGGCTGATTATCTTGTTGTTTCTCCCGGGGATTCTTGGAACGTTAGAGCTTGATGGAATTTTGGCTCCTGTTCAAGGAATGGTCAATGAAATGATGGGGATGCTCCCCAATGTGTTTGGTGCCTTGATCATTGGCGGAGTGGGGTGGTTTGTGGCCAAGATTGTGCGAGATTTGGTGAGTAATCTCTTAGCTGCAGGTGGAGCTGATGGAATGGGGGAACAGGTAGGACTCCGAGGGACGATGTCCTTGTCAAAACTTGTTGGATTAATCACGTATATCCTCATTTTTGTGCCTGCCCTGATCGCAGCTCTCCAGGCCTTAAACATTGAGGTGATTACTGTTCCGGCGACCCAAATGTTGAATTCCATGATGAGTGCAATTCCCAACATCTTTGCGGCAGCCATTATTTTGGCTGTGGCCTTTTTTGTGTCAAAACTCATTTCGCATCTCATCAGCAACTTGTTGGGAGGAATGGGATTTGATCAATTGCCAACGAAGGTTGGTGTAGGGCAAGTGTTTGAAGGTGGGATCACTCCTTCTCAATTAGTTGGTAAGGTTATAGTCTTTTTTATCATGCTCTTTGCAACCGTAGAGGCAGCCAACCGATTGGGATTTGACCAACTGTCACAATTGGTGGCGATGTTTATCCAATTTGGTGGACAAGTTTTATTAGGAGCCGCCATTATTGGAGTCGGCTTCTGGTTGTCGAATGTTGCCTGTGAGGCGATTCAAAGGGTTGGAGGAAGCAATGGGGGCATGTTAGCAGGTATTGCTAGGTTTGCTATTTTAGGTCTTGTCTTAGCCATGGGTCTCCGGGCCATGGGCTTAGCGGATGATATTGTCAATCTTGCTTTTGGGCTCACCTTGGGTGCGATTGCGGTGGCGTTTGCTCTCTCCTTTGGCCTTGGAGGGCGGGAGGCTGCAGGAAAACAAATGGAACATTGGTTAGGTCGTATGCGCGGGGAACGATAGTCGTTCCTTTATATACTTTGGTGTCAGGGTCATCAGGGATGACTCTGACACCACATGAATTTGCTTTCTGAATAGTGTGCTTATCCGCCAATCTCTTTCCTCTCGTGTTCTCTTCTTTTTCTTTACATAAAACATACGATCAATTACTTTCTTGAAGTAGCCAACCTATCTATGCCAGAGGATATCAAATGCGGGATGTCCCGAAATCGTTAGACATTTCAGTTATTTCAGTAAAGGAGAATTGATCATGGAAGATGCAATGCAGCAAGGAATTAGCTTGTTAACGATATATGGATTGAAAATCATAGGCGCTATTCTTATCTTGATAGTCGGAAAAATGATTGCCAGTTTTGTCCAGAGGAAAGTTGAAAATTGGCTTGTGAAGTCAGGAAAAGTTGATGCGACGTTAACGGGGTTCTTGGCAAATTTGGCTCGGTATGTCGTTTTAATTGCCACAGTGTTGGCGGTTCTCGCACAATTTGGAATCGAGACCACCAGTTTGATTGCTGTGTTGGGTGCGGCCAGTTTAGCGATTGGATTGGCGTTGCAGGGGACGCTGAGCAATGTTGCAGCTGGGGTTATGCTCTTATTTTTTCGCCCATTTAAAACAGGAGATGTGGTTGAGACAGCGGGTATAAAAGGTTCGGTGAAGTCGATCACGTTATTTGTCACCGAATTAGCCACACCTGATAATGTGCAAATCCTTGTGCCCAATAGTCAGGTGTGGGGGACAGTGGTAAAAAATTATAGCCATCACGAAACTAGGCGGGTAGATTTGGTCATGGGGATAGATTATGGGGATGATATTGATAAAGCGCAGTCTGTCGTTAAGCAGGTTGCGACAGGTGATCCGAGAGTTCTGGCGGATCCTGCTCCCATGGTGGTGGTGGGGAATCTTGGGGAGAGTTCAGTTGATCTGACAATCCGAGTGTGGTGTCAGGCTGGCGACTATTGGCCCGTGAAATTTGATCTTACTAAGACACTCAAACAACGATTTGATGCAGAAAAATTGAACATACCCTTTCCTCAGCGAACGATACATATGGTCAAAGCAGAAGGGTAAGTGAGACCTGGTGGTGATTGAAAGTCCTACCAGTAGCGGAGGAGACCAGTATCAAGGTGGATGAACCCCTGTCGTCGATAATACCCGACACCACCCCGTTTGAGATTGAATGCGGCCCGCCGTACTTGAGAGAGCCTGACACCGGTAATAGAAAAATCTACCGCTTGACCGGTGGTGTGTAAACTATTGGGTGCGGCGCCTCGCCCTTGATGGATTAATAATTTATTGTAAGAGGGTGACCGATACGCTGAATAAATACGGATTTCGTTCCCTCTTCCCACCAAATTCTCGATCTGATTCAAATCTTCTATGAGTTGGATATCCATATCACAGGTTTGATTTGAGTGTGGGCAACGAAAAAAATAATTGAGGTCATGTAAGGCAGCTCGATCGTATTGCTCTGATCGATTCCGATATTTCACCAACAGGCGTTCTTTTGTATTGACGTTATAGAGACGAAGCTTTCCTTCAGGGCGTGATTGTGCCGAAATTGAAGGAGGAAAGAGAAAACGACTGCTAAGCAGTATCATTCCAGCGAAGGAAGTTGTGAGAAAAGCCCGCCTAGACCAAAGTGCCTGTGCCTGTAGGGACATGATGAGGCCCTCCGAATATGATGAATTTGGGAAAAAAGGGAAGAGAAAAAACGGAAAGATTGACTCGTTTGTACCAAAAAAATGAGCCAAGAGCAATCGGTAACGTACGGGAGCAAATGATGAATCTGAACCAAAGATCGTTTTGTCATGTGTATTGTTGATATGGAAAAAATGAATAGTTCTTTAGGAGTGACGGAATCAATAGTTAGGAGAGAGAACGTTTTCCATGAGTAGTTGGAAAAGATAACCCCAAAAATTTTGAGGAAGAAGGCAAGAGTTTTTTTCCTCATAATCATCAATCTTTTATTTTGATAGGAATTTCATCTTATCGATCCCCTCTCAAGAATAAAAATATTTATGAATGACTTGCCTGTATTTTAAAAGTGATTTTGGGATTGATTCGGGTCAATTCCAATATATCTCTTCATTGGGCAACAATATTCTCTATTAATTCAGTGTTTTCATATCCGGCAAAATATAGACCAGATGAGAAAAATGTATTCCCCAAATTTTGTGGATAACATGGTGGTGGCTATGGTATTTGGCTTCAGATCATAAGGATTGAAAGATATTTGAGCTATTTGCCTAGTATTTGGGCATAGTATGAAAGTATTTTTTCAGCACTATATTTTGTGGTGTGAGATTTTTGGCATAGTCGTAAAGGTAGAAAATGACTTTTTCCTTGACTTTCTTTTTTGGATTTGTTCCAGACTGGCTCAATAATATGCTTGATTGACTTTCCTGAAATATTTATCCACAGAAATCTATTACCTTTGTTGATAAGGGTAGATTGGCTGCCTGATTTTCGCCTCTATTGATAAGGGTTTTGACGTTTCAGAAAAAAATAAGGTGAGGGAGCGGTTTCTTCAGGTCCTTGGAATCATTTCCCCAGACCTGAAGAACGGTACAAATCTAGAGAATTAACTTGTTTGTAGAAACTGCTGGAAGCGCTTCGTAAGAAATGGGAGAGCTTGTAGATCAGAATAGCCGCCTAATAACATATTAATCTTTGAGATGCGCAAGGCAGTTGAGGGGTGGGTCGTGAAAAACCGGGATGATGTATGACCTTCTTCTTTCCCCAGTGACTTGAGGTAATCTCTCAGTCCTTGAGGATGATATCCTGCTCGGTACGCATATTCGATTCCCACATCATCAGCTTCGAATTCTTTCTCCTTATCTAACCCTTTGGTAAATAACACTTCAGTCATTTCATCAATGACATTGGAAAACATTTCGGGATTTTTTTTCATCGCCGAGAGGGTAAAGTCTGAAACACTACCAAGAATGGCTCCACGGCGAATAGTTTCCAGCATGTGCTGGTGGGTGACATGAGCAACTTCATGCGCGAGGACTCCAGCCAATTCGGCTTCGTTTTTTAGGGTGTTTAATAGCCCCACTGTAATAAAAATGTATCCCCCTGGTGCAGCAAACGCATTTTGTTCCTGACTATTCAGGATGGAAAAATGATATTCAAGCGTGGGTCGATCAGAAAACTCAGCCACGGTTTTTCCGACTAAATTAATATAGCGAATCCATTCTTGGTTCGGATATTCTCCTCCAAATCGGCTGAAGGCTTCGACCGCCACGGCTTCCCCCAGAGTGATTTCTTCTTCCTCGCCAATCGGTTGAAGCGATTCTACGACCCCCAGGCCTTTTTTAAATAGGTCGATCTTCTTGTTTTTGATACCAAATGCTTCACCTAAGCCTTGAATCAGGTCTGGAGATTCTTTATTAGGCGATTTTTCAATTGATCCTTCTTGGGGAGGTGGCACTTGTTCTTTTTTCGGAGACGGAGCTTTCAGTAGGTCGTCTAGAAATCCGCTGATTCCGGTACTTGGAAGAACCAAGAATAGGAGGGTGAGACTGCTTAAGATTATGAGTCGTTTCATTGGGCACCTCCGGAAAATTCACCTAAGTTTCCAGCTTTCTTGAATGTCATCAATTCATTGGAGGACACAGAAAATGCTTCCATGCGATCGACGGCATCGCGATGCTCCTGTTTGATCTGCTTGTCTTTGACATATTGTTCGGTGGATTCTTTAAGGCCGCGAATGCTTCCACCTGCTCGCGATTCGCGAGCCGCAATTTTTCGTCTTCCTGTTAATCCTGAAAGGCCGGAGCCACTTTTGCCCTTGGGTTTAGTAGAGGAGAGTCTAAATGTAAAGACCCAACCCGTTTTCCCTTTGGCTGTTTTAACCTTGGCCAGTCGGCCTGCCTTGCTGAGAACAGTGACTCCTTCTCCAAGTTTTAGTTTAGTGACGACTGCGGAGGTGGGCGATTTTCCCGTCGTAACCTTCACGCCCTCTTGTTTGGCGTACAGTGTAGCGGACCAAGAGAGTGAGGGAAGGAAGAATATCCCTCCGCACATGATAATAATGGCCAAATACCTGTGCATGTTGGAAGAGGATCGAAGCGGAGTATCTTTTCTCGTTTGATCGAAAGGTGTCATTGATAGTCTCCAATTAAACTGAATCCTGCCCAATAAGAGGGATGAGGGAAGTCTTTTTTCACAATCAACTGGGCCTGTCGTAAACTTTTGGCTTTATTGAGTGTCACGTAATTTCGGTAAAAATGTTTCATGAGGACCGAAGTTGAGAGGTCGTCCACCCGCCAAAGGGCTGATACCAAGGCATGTGTGCCTGCATAAATAAAGGCCCGATTCAGTCCGATGAGTTCTCCGGCTTCCAATTTGCCCAATCCAGTTTGGCAGGCACTTAAGGTTACCAAATCGGCATTCAATTCTAAGCTAAATACTTCTTTCACGGTTAAACGGCGGTTTTCCGGATTGGGGGAAGACAGCCATAAACTGGAGAGCAGGGGATTAAATTCATCAAACTCCCCATGTGCAGCTAAATGAATGATCCCATATTTTGAGATATTGTCTACCACCCATTCTTTTGTAGCTTTGGCTCCGGTCAAAATATCCATTTTAGGATAATTCCATTTGATGCTTTGGGCTTCTAATTCGGCTAAAGGAAGATTGTAGTTATAGTTGCCTAGATCTGGGTTGCCAATGGCCAGGACCTTGTCGTTCTTTTTGGCTTGACGTTTAGCAAAGGTAAATTGAAAGACAGAGGCCGATGGAGCATAGAACAAAGGGATGTCGTCGATCAGATACGTCGGTCCATGTTTCAAGGCGGCAAACGACAGGAAGTGGAGAGGGCCATCGGGAATAATGGCAAGCACGTCAAGCTTGGATATTTCTGTCTCGATGGGTTTGATGAGCCAGTCATACAGTTTTTGCAATTCCTTATCAACAGGCTCCACATGTTGGACCAATTGGCGATACCGAGTAATGAGTGTCATGAGTTCTTGATCGCTGACCGGAACCTTTTTGAAAATGGTGCGTTGCTGAGTGATAAGCCAGAGGTAGACATGGTCGTGGGTGAGGAAGTAGGAAACCATCCCGACTTTAGGAGCCAAGAGTTTTTGAACCCCCTGAAGGTTGAGAGGATCAACCGTGATAAAGCTACTGAGACTGGGGTTCTGTTGTTTGACCTGAAGGATGGCTTCTTCATATTGGACTTTGTGTTGTTGATAACGTTCTTGGATGGCTGCTGGTGGCTGGTCATAAGAACCTAATTCTGAACGGAGAGAGTCCAATGTAGACCCAAGCCTATTGATCTGTGCCCAGGTTTCTTGGTCTGCCTCATTTTTGAACGACATTTTTTGATTGCCGAGCAAATCAATGAAGCTTCGTGACCTTGATCGTTCTAGATAGTTAAATGCATCGTCCGTCCGATTCATATCAATCAATAAGGTGATAATGTCTCGATAGAGGTCCAATTTGTTGTTTTGAAAGCTGTTGCGCAATTCATCGATTTTCAAGGAGGCTCGCATGCTCTCGACGACTTCAACGGCCTTGGATAACCAGGCCAGGGATTCCGTGGTCTGGGTTTTTTCTCGTAACACGGTTCCCATCCCTGCAGCTGCCCTCCACTCCACTTCTTTAATGCCATGTTTTTGGGATAGATCGAATGTTCGCTGATAATACTCCAAGGCTTTCTCCGGCTGATGTAAGGCATGATTCACATTTCCGAGTTCCAACAAGGCTTTTACCCAATTGGTGACATTATGGATGTCGGCACTAATTTGCTCGGCTTTTAAAAACTGCGATTCTGCTTCCTTCAGTTTGCCCAAGGCTAAAAGCGATATCCCGATATTGCGATGATCGTAACCCAGTCCCCAGAGGGATTTCAGTGACTCATCTAGCTCTTGTGCTCGGGTAAATTTCTCCAAGGCCGTATGGTGGTCATTTTCCTGGCGGTAAATTAGACCCAAATTGTTCAAGGAGGAGGCCAGTTCTGTTTGAATGTTGGAGGCCTCACTGAGCTTCACGGCTTCATTCAAATGAAAGAGCCCTTTTTCGGGTTCATTGAGCGTCCAATACATGAGGCCGCGGGTATTCTTCACCATAATTCGGATTTGCGCGTCATTCGTGAGTGTCGCTTGCTGGTCAGCCTGGGTGAGTCGTTGAAAGGCCGTTTGGTAATCTCCTTGGAACCAAGCCAAGTTGGCCAGATATAAGTGGCCAGTCGCAATTAAAAATGCTTGGTTGAGCTCCTGTCCAATCGTCAACCCTTGTGTATAGTAGTTGGAGGCTTGATCAAATAAGGCAACTTTCTCAAATGTGAGCCCGATTTCAAATAAGACTTCCGCTTCCCCTTGTGGATCTTCCTGTTGACGGTATTGGTCTAACGCAGCTAAAAAGTGTTCACGAGCTTTTTCATATCTTCCTAGGCGAAGATAATGAATACGGCCCATTCTTCGGTACTGAAAGGCTGTGTGGCCCATCTCTCCAATTTCTTCATACAGAGAAAACGACTCTTGGAATTTGTCCAAGGCTTCGGAATAGGCACCCATATTTTCACGAACCACCCCAAGCGTGGCCACACCTTCAGCCAATCGATCTAACTCTCCGCTTTCATTCCACAAACGAGTAGCTTCTTCCAATTGCTGTACGGCTTCGTCAAACCGTTCTAATCGAGAGTAGAGAATACCCAATCGGTACAGGACAGCTGCACGATCAGCAGGGGTGGTATCCGGGGTGAAGGTGTTGAGTAATTTTTGTTGAAAGAAGAGGCCTTTTTCATAATTGCCAATCTCAAAGGCTGTTTCAACGGCGAGGGTGATGAGGTCTTGGAATTCATTTTGCCGCCCGGCGTAAGTCATCAGGGCCAACGTGTGTTCGAGGTGGGTTAGAGATTCTGGGAAGCGTTGTTCCTCAAAAGCCTGTATGGCCTTAGCCTGCTCCTCGTCGTAGATGAGCGTGGCATATTCTTCGCGTTCATCCGCTGCCATGCCGGCAAATCCGTAATGATAAAAGGCCGTAAAACTAGCCTTTTCACCCCAGAGATCTTTTGATGCGGCTACGACGGCTTCATCTGGCGGGAGTTGGTGGAGATGAACGAGGTATCGATTTAACCATTGAGATGCTTCCGCCGATTTTACGGACCGTTGACTAATGATCACATGTGGAAAGCCTGCGCGAAGGAGCCCGGCGATTGCAATTTCTGGAGATGGTCCTTCTGGATCTAGGCCGCCAAACAAGATGAGGGAATGATGCTGAGCACCCGCAAAATCAATGATGGAAACCGATTCTCGTACGTGATGAGTTTGAGCAACATCAAAACTGACGCCGTTAGGTGGATGAATAAATGCTGCAATATTTGTGGTCGAAGCCAAGGTACGGTCATGGTCCGGCCTACCGGTAAAGGGTTCCATGACAAACGGGATTTCTCCACCCTCGTGCTGAATGCTGGGCTGAAAATTGAGTGTGGAGGTGAGTTGAGAGAAAAACAAACTGCGCAGATGAAAACCGGTCATGAAATCGTAAGCACTGCTCACCCGTGTCAGGGGTTTTGTTCCCAATGGCAAAGAAGAAAGGGTGGGCTCCAGTTCTGGAGGAATCGATACGTATGCCGAGGCTGCCTGATTCACGCGCTGATGAAATTTTTGATCGCCAATGATCTTCCCATCCTTGAGGGTGATTGGGCTGTAATGGAGGCTTTCTCCGTTATGGACAAACCCATGGTAACCATCTTGCCCTTGAAGGATTTTCACATAGGGATGACCACCATCGACTGCTAGAAAAATCAACTCATTCGTAAGGGGATAGGGCCAAAACGAAGCCGTGGCCCAAGGCTTCTCCTCCTGTAAGGCGTAGAGAATTTCTTCCAAGGCCGGGCTGAGTTCTTCGAGAGACTCTTTGTCACCTTTCAGTCTCGCCTGACGGATTTCAGCGAAGAGTGCTTGGATTTCGGGACCGTAGTCTTCGAGACCTTTTAGAAAAAAATCTTCGCCAAACATCTCATAGACTGCATTGGTTTGTTGTCGAAGGTTCAATTGTTCGGCGATGAAAAAGGCTGCATCTGATTGTCCGTCTGCGACTAGCTGGTCTACCGATAGTTGAATGAGCCGGTCATAGGCTGGCCACAGACTAGACACTTCTGTTAGAGGATCGGTTTGAGCTGGGAATTCAAGTGCGACCTCCACGGCATTGGTCAAGTATTGCTGTCGGTGTGACGAATCAGAGCTATTTTCGGCCTGTAAGAGAAACCATAACCAGCCGTGAGAACTCTTCTGCTCTTGCACTATGGTGTTTAAAGTATTCTTGAGTTGCTCAACTTTCCTTGAAGGGGTAGCGTTGTTTGCCAACTCAGCTTGATTGAGATTCACCAAAAATTTGAGCGAGGCACGTTGGTCTTCAGAAAACAGGGAAGAGTTCTCAAGAAGTGATTCAGCTCGTGTATAGTAAGACCAGGGTAAGGTGTTCAAATGGAACTGGCGATGGATCCGTTTGACGGTGTCTTCCCATTTGGTTTTGTCATCTTGGATTTCATGTTCTCGCCGGGACAAGAGTAGAGCAGTATTCGTGAGCGTATAGAAAAGAGCAGGATCTTCATATCCTGTGGAATGCAGGTCATCGAGCCCCTCCACTACCAATTCAAGAACGCTCTCTTCAGGGTGTCGTCCTTTGCTGATTTCGTCAACGGCTAATTTTGAGAGATTGTAGAGATTGACACTTGTCCCAAATGGAATATTCAACATGCGGGTATAATTCAAGGATTGACGGAGAGATTCAGTGGCTTGCAGCGGTTGCCCGATCTGATGGGAGAGGACTCCAATGCGATTGAGGACGATAGCTTTCTCCGTGAGTGCGGCAGCGGATGGCTGATCTGAAGCCATTTGATTGAGTAACGCAAGTTTTTTTTCAAAATACTCTCTGGCCTGACGGGGTTCGGCTAAACGCTCATAGGTATTCGCGATATAGCTAAACATCAGTTTTTCTTCGCCACTCTTGTCGAACCCGCTGGCGGCTTGCGAGGCAGTCTCGCTTATCCCTACTTCAAGATTGATAAGCCCTGCTCCTCCTGGTTCTTTTTTCTTTCCCCCCATTTGCTTGAGATGCTCAAGGCTGGTGAAGTAACTCTTGAGAGCTCTCTTCAGATCTGTTCGGCTTTCTTCTTGATCCTTGCTACTGAGGTTGAAAAGATTGACGCCAATGTTGCGTTGCAGAAGGGCAACATTTTGCGTGTTCCCCAATTCTCGATTCATATCTAAGGCTTGGGTATATGTTTCAATGGCCTGAGCATGCTCTCCCAAGTCTTGGTGTGCGAGACCTAAACGCTCCAATAATTGCGCTTTGAAGGCGGATTGCTCCAAAGAGACTCGTCGTAAAGCCAATTGATACTGTGCCACGGCTTCAGCACTTCTTCCGGATTTGAAACAGGCTTCTCCATAATTTTTTCGATAGAGCATTTCCGTTGCGCTATCACCACTGGGAGTGAATTGGTTTTCTCGTTGACGGTAATGCCGGTACGCTTCACGGAAATTCCCCAACGCTAAATAGGTGTTTCCGAGGTTGAGCAGCAGCTGTGATTCCACCTCTGGCAAACGAGCGGGGTCATTAAGGTCAAGAGCAAGACGGTATTCTCGTTCAGCCTGTTCAAGATTGCCGGATTGCTTCGTGATTCGCTCCGTTTGTTCATACGCCCATCCCAGTGTTTGATGGATATAGGAAATGGAAGGATCCAGGTGGGCTGCTTTTGTGAGGACCGTAAGGACAAAAGGAAGATCGGGTGGCGTAGCATAGGAATACGCGAGAGCTTGTCCATAGCGATAGACGGCATTCTGAGGTTGTGTATTGACCAATTCGGAATACCATCGTTGAAGGTCAGGCGTATCGTTCAGCATAGCTTTGGTTTCAATATAAGCCCGATGAGCTTCTACCGATTGAGGATAGCGGTCGATGAGGTGTTTTAATGATTTTGCGGCAATACGGGTCTCTCCAAATTTTCGATCCTTTAAGGACTTTTTCACGAGTTGCAGAACCAATAAATCTTGAGTGTCCTTAAGTTGACTTTGGCTTTCTCCGGTTAATTTCCCCAACGCAGCATACGTGTCGGCTGCTTCCTGAAATCGTTCGGCGCGGGAGAGGAGTGTGGCTTTTCGTTGATAGGCTTGAATGGGGAGGTCCCGAGGGAGATCGGTTGAGGTCAGGACGGAATTGAGCGATTCCAAGGCCGAACCTTGTTCTCCCAACTCCTCATATAAAATCGCGACTCGTAGGCGTGCCGTGGCAGATAAAACAGGAAGGGTCGCATGTTGAGCCATGAAATGGTTCAAAGCCGAAATAGCACCTTGCGGCGTTTTGTCTTGCTGGGACAAATCAAGAGATCGGACAATAACGCGCCTCCCCCAAGTGGAATCCTCCCCGAATAGATGAATCACATCAATAAAGACTTGTTGAACGTTGGTGGTATCTCCAAGGGCTTGGTAGGCCTCTGCTCGACTAAATAAGGCCTTGGCACGGACGTCTTTATTTTCTAGATCATCAACTTTGATCAGGAAATCCAAGGCTTTGAGCGGGTTATTGGCAAACAGGTGTAGACGGCCTGCCGCAATTAAGGCATTCCCATAGACACCCTCTTGTGCCTGATGCTGGTGGCCTAGTTGAAGCAGTTCTTGAGTCGCTGTGGCAACTAAACGGGCGCGCTCTGCTGAACTGACGGTCAGCGCCTCCCCCTGAACTTGTAGGGTCAAATTAAAAATTGATGCGAGTGCGCCAATAGGCTCAGGTTGGGCGAGGTGAGGGGTAATGACCTGTTGAGCTGCGACAAAGTTGCGTTCCTGGACATACGCTTCGGCGAGCGAAAAATCAAATTCTGCTTGGGCCTGAGGGCTAAGGGTGCCTAAGAGATTGCGTGAAATGTTAGTGAGGATAAGGATAGCCTCATGGGGGTGTCCTGTGTCCTGATAGGACGTCGCTAACAATCTGGCCTGATCCCAACTGGCATAGTCCTTTAAAAAGGCTGGGATATTGATTCGGAAAATGTCGCCTTTTTTCAGGTCGGCATAATAAATAAATGTTCCAGCCGCTGAGGGATAAGCATGGAACTGCTTGGCTGACGTGAGTCGAAAATTCTTAGAAGGATTGGTGGGTGCTATTGGCCAAGATTGCATCCAGATAGATGATTCATCGTCAGTATCAAGTTCCCCATCCGCGTTGGTGTCCTGTTCATAGCGGGAAAAAACCACAAACGCTTCAGGTGTGGCGGAAGATCCAGTTTTAGGAAGGAGGGTCGGCCACAGATGAAGGGCTGGTGAGGGAAGATCAACAATTTCAGTTTGTTTTGTCTGAATGTCCAAGGTCCTAATAAGAGAGCCATCGCTATACACAATGGTATTATTGGGTCCGACTGAAAAGCTGCTGGCATCAGGAATAATGCGTATTTCATGTTTGTCGGAGAATGGTTTCCTGTAAACGGCAGAAGTGCCTTTGATCGGATCAGTTTTGAGATAAAAGAAGGCATCCTCTCCAGGATCCCATTGAGGGAACGCATCACCACTATTGAGGTCGGTGAGTCGCTGTTCCTCATGGGTTATGAGATCACGAAGATAGATATCCCCACGAGGGTCAGATTTGTGGGATACATACAGAAGCCGGGTACCATCGGAATTGACGGCTGGATTGTAATCGCTGGCCGGATGAGTGGTGATTTGACGGGGTAAGGACATGCCACTGTTTTCAAGGGATTGAAGCCAAATATCCTCGTTGCCCGAGCGAGTTGAGACATACGTGAGAAATTGGGAATTGGCTGAAACGGAGGGTTGATAATCAGCCGCAGGATGAGAGGTGAGTTGTTGAGGAGATGCGCCAAAGGATGGTGCGGCACACAGAAGCGAGAGTAAAAGGCTTAGGAGGCCAAGACCCCATACTCTGGTCCAGGCGCTGCATAAGGTCTGACTTATAGCAAAGGATGGTGTGGTCTTCATGGGCATGAGCAATGTGACCGGTCCTAATCTAAGAGGGTAGAGCAATGAAAAGGGAAAGGGCCTTTCGCCGAGTGAACGAACGTAGAGGTGGTTATTTGGTGCTTTCCTTTTGGACCCAACGTTGAGTTTCGAGTTGAATCCATTCACCCTTCGAAGCTTTATCTCGATTTAATGCGGCAAACATTTTGTGCACCTTTGGCAAATCTTGAGGGGTCAGGGTTTCATTGGTTTCCACGACCCGATTCATCACAACGACGCGGTCCTCATTTTCTTCCTTGAGGAGATTATCGAGAAATGCCTTGTCTGAATCTACAACCTTTTCCGGAGACAAGGGGCTAACCCCTCCCTCCATATTTTCACCGACTAACCCCAGGGCTTTAAAGCGATTGAGGTCGTCTTTGTTAAAGGAGATGCGTTGTAAGGCCCGTACGACTTCTTTTTTTCCAGGCGGCAGTTCGGCGGTTTGCTTGAGCTTGCCTTTGGGATCGATATATCGGACTGAGGCTACCAGCATGACTTCCTGGTTCAACTCTTGATAAGTCCCTAAGACTTGATTCTCTAAGGCCGTGCGCTCGTCCACGACCGTGACTCCCACCAATGGCCCCCCGCATCCCATGAATATCGTCAGGGAGATACAGCTTGTGAGGGCTTTGGTAGCTTTTTCAAAAAAAGAATTTGCTGGTTGCAGGTGCATGATAGGCATCATATCAAATATTCCTGAGGTGTGAGAGAGAGATGATGAAATGATAAAGAATTTTCGTATTTACTGGAGTATGACCTTTCCTTCAGGCGAAAAAGAGTAGGTCTCCGCTCCAATCATATCCAATAAGGGAACGAGGGTCTTCCAAGTGGGAATGGCTGCGGTCAATTTTTCAATGTGTTTCATTTTGGCAATGGGAATTCGATTGAGTGTAAATGTGGGAATCAAACTGCCTTGAAATTCAATATGTAAATTTAATTGTCCTCTCGCGATGTCAATGCGCACATGAGATGGATTCGCGAGTTGTAATTGGGCTCGAGCGTTGGAAAGGGTCGGATTGCTTCCTTCCGGGTCGAGAAAGACGAGGAGCCGATCTAGAGATTCTTTTCCAATGTGGGTAATGTTGATCTGGCAGGTCAAGCGGCTCAGATCGATGGCCCCGGTTTCATCCTGAAGCCTGGCATCCACTGCTAAGGTTGCAGCAATTTTGCTATCGCCGGAAATTCGTTCATTCTTTGTCATCAATTCATTAATGTCGAGATGAGCAATTTCTAAGTTTGTTGTTAAGCGTAAAGGATGTTCGACAGCAATGGCTATATTCCCGCCAATCCCTCCTCCCAAAAGATTCATGGCTAAATTTTGGATTCTGAAAACATGTTCTTGAAAGGCGACATGAGTTGAAAGATTCTGAATGATGAGTGGTCCGAACGTGAATTCATCGATGGCAATTTGTTGTCCTTTCCCAGAATATGTTTTGAGTTGCGCGATACGGTCAGAGGGAAGAAAACTTTTTGGAGACGACGTATTGGCATTGCTTGGATTCCAGTGAAGGGATTTTCTAATGTGTAGGCCTCCGTTCATGTTTTTCAACTTGGTGCCCTCTTTGAGGATGGAGAGCTTTTCTCCATTAACATGTATCGAAGTTTTCAACGTTCCTTGTTCTTGCTTGTAGAGGTCCATTTCGACCAGAGCCTTTCCTCTTCCAGATAGGCCAAAGGTTTGTAATGCGTGTTGTAAGGGTTCCAGGTTTACTTCCAGTTGTGTGTTCATTTGTACATAAAGTTTGGCTAATTGAGTGCCAAGCGGAGTGGTTGAAGAAGCGAGGAACGCGCGTAAACCCACAAGTGCCGCTTTGGTAGAAAGATCAATGCCCTGAGAGGTCAAATGAAGCGAATCAAGGTGCACTTCATTGAGATCTGGTGATGTCATGGTGAATTGAAGTGCTGTGTCCGTGAGTTCTTTGAGAGGGAGCGTATCTGGTAACTGTATTCTGTTAATTTGCATGTTTGTGGTGAATTGAGTTTGTGGTGAGGCATTGGGGGAATATCCGACGGCAAGTGTTCCCTTCCCTCCCTGCAGCTGATACCCAGCAATGCCTCCTGCCAAGTCGTGCAGTCTCAACGTGCTTTTGAGCCCTACCGGCAACACTAATTTTTCGAGGTCAGACTTCTCAGGAATCCGACCGTCAGCTTGCATAGTGAATTCAACCCACCCTTTTGGGTTGATAGAATCCATCCCTTTCATGAGGGGACCGGAAAAAAAAGGAAGGGCGTTGCCAATATGAATGAGCGGGGCTTGCAGATTTATCTTGAATTGTTGTGTCGCCTGAGAGAAACGGCCCTGCATATTGAGGTCGAGGATATCTTTGCTTATGACCTTGAGGCGTTCGACAATATAATCTTGTTTGATGAGATCTTCTTTGGTGTTGAGTACAAGTTTCAGTGAGGGCAGCATGGCCGTGAGGGATTGATCTATAAATCCCACATTTTGAAGAGTCACCTGGAGTTGTTCTTGAGAGCGAACCTTAAGAGGTTGAAAGGTGGGCGACACATTTCCTTGAAAAGAAGATTTGAGTATAAGGTTCAAGGCATCAAGGGTCAGGTTCTTCTTGGCCTGTAGATCCGAAAGCTTAGTGGAAACCCCCATGGTTCCTTGAAACGCCCCGTTGAGTTTTTGATATTTCGAAGATAAAAGAAATGTCAGTTGATCTAAATCCCCGCTGACGGCAATCTTATTCCATGTCGCTTTGAGTGGCGAAAGCTTGAGTGCGGCGGTACCCGTAGCCCATTCCGGCTGAAAATCATCTCCCAATAGCGCTGTCGCTCGAAGAATTAAGGATTCAGGATTTGTCCCTGCATTGACAGCCAAGCCTTGGAGTTGATCTTGTGAGAGAAGAGAGAGAAAGGCTTGAAGGCGAGGACGAACCCGTAATTCTAGTGACGCATCCATTCCAGGAGTCTGAGAGATATGGGGTGTGATGTCTGCTTTGGCCTGGAGCGATCCGAAAGTGCCCATGTCGAGATCAAGGTTGCTCAGATGAAACTCTTGAGTTTGGTAATTGCCCTTGGTGTCGAGGGCCAGATCGAAGGGGAGTGAAAAAGCCGTACCAACGATTGTAGGGGGAAATATGGTTGATCCCTTAACGTTGACCGTTCCTGAGAAAGGACCAGAGAGGTGTGCATTGCTGGCCAGTACGACACGAAAGTTTTCAAGTCGATATGAGTGGAAATTGAAATCCTGCAGAGTCACGTTCGCTGATAAGGTTCCTTCGGTGGGCTGGTTGTTGTGAACACGAATGTCTTCAGCGCGGATATCGAGAGCAGTAGGCCCCAAATTAATTTTTAGCGATGGGAGATTCACCTGGAGCTCCTTGCTTTGAAGCCCGACTTGAATGGTTCCCTCAAACTGCTTATCAGGAAGGGAGCCGTTCAGAGAAAAGGTAGGGGAAAATGAGCCTTGTATCTTCGCAGAAGCCCATTCAGGCGGGACAAACGCTTGGGCTAGCTTCACAATAGATTCAAGATTGAACTGGGTATCGGTGAGAGAGAGCTGAATGTTGTCTTGTGTAAAAAAATCGCTGACGGTTCCAGAAAGGGTCATATGCCAGGCTGGATCTGAGGTAATAGTTAACTCTTCAAGATTAAGATGTTGAGTGGAAAGATTAATCTGTGTGTCAAACCTGATGTCTAATGGCAATTGCACATGTTTGCCTTGGAAATCTAAGGCTAGTTGGTTCACAGAAAGTGTACCGTTCAAATTGGCTTCTTCCGGTGAAACGACCCCCGAACTTCGAAGATTGATCGTGGACAGGGCAACTTGAAGATCATGAGAGACAATCACTTGGAGTTGGCTGTCGATAATTGCTAGCGAGTTCAAGTCTATAGATAAGGGAAAGTTCGGAAGAGATGTGGGTTTGGTTGGAGGAGGAGAAACGGGTTTCTCGGAAGAGGGTATTTGAGTGAGTTCGGGAAGATTGAGAGAGATATTGGCTTGTTCAACTGTGACTTCATTGATCCTGAATGTACCCGTCAGCAATCCCCAAAGTGAATAGTCTAATGCGAGTCGCTCTAATGTAAGGGGTGGTTGATCGGCTTTGCGAAAAGCGACGTCGGTGGCTTGTAGGCCAGTAAGGGCATTAAAGGAAAGAAAATGAATGGTGACGGTCCCTTCCAGAAGTTCTGATAGTCGAACTTCTAATTCTTGCCTGACCATGTTCGCAGGAAACCAATACGTCAATAAGAGGGCAATGACTAAAAGGAGACTTGCTAGGCCTAGAGTAAGCCACAGAAGCCACTTCATAATTGTGCGTGATGTCATCTTTTTGGGTTGAGAGGGAGATATCGCTGCCGAGTCATCAGGAGTCATTGCGCACCTGAACCCATCGTCATGTTAAGGAGCGAGCTATTGGTTGGGGTTGTTAAGAACAATCGGTCCATCTGCATGAAGAGTCTAGTAAACTTGAGGAGGGAGGTAAAGAAAGTTTGATTAGGATTCAGGAAAGAACCGGAAAAGAATGTTGGTGTGGGATGGACAAAACTGGAAGGAACCTTTGTCCTGAGAGGAATGGCTTTTCATGATTTCAGATATTTCCAGCAATGCCATGAATTCTTTCAACCTAGAATAGCCGTTGTAATAATTCGCGCTGTTTCTAGCCGAGAAAAGGTTTTTTGGGGTCTCGTGGATTGGAGTTGTGCCGATCGGATGTCCGGCTAATAATTGAAAAGGGGAACGAGGAAGACGAGAAAAATCTCATTGAAGCCAACTTTTCATTCCTCAACATGTTCTCTGTTCGCGTTCCTGATCGTTTTGTACTTCCCTCATTATTTTTTGTAAGCGTGGGCTATTCTGGTTTCTTCGATTGAAGGTACAAGGAGAGAAAAAGCATAAATTTTTCGCGGTCGGAAAGAAGCCGAGGAGAAGGTTCTGTTCGATTCAGGAGGTCTGCCTGCGTTGAAATCTGACTTTCTTTGACGCCGTGAGAAGTTGGATGAGGCTCCATTTTTGAGACGTTCTTCGCATGCTCAATATCCTTTTCGCTGGTGCTGGCGTCTGTTACCCAATTGGCTTGGTTCGAGTCAGCAAGGCTCGGAATTTCTAGAACGTCCTTCGTTGTCTGACCTTCGATTGTAATTTTCTTGATGTGCTGGAAGGCACGGGGCAGAGTATTTTCTTTGGCCAAGCTCACAATGGTTGTCATACCCATGGTGAGGGCCACGCCAATGATCAGAGCAGCGGAGAATGTGAGGAGGAAGCGTGTGTTCATAATTTTTAAAAAAATCTATGATGGTCCTTCAGTCGATTGAAAAGGCTGTCTCGATCAAGAGACAGCCTTTTCGGGTTAATCTTAAATTTTGAGAGCTGTCGAAATTAATAGTTGCCTTGTTCAGCTCTGACCAAATTTCCATTGTTAAACAATTCGTCATAATCCCAGAGAAAGAACCAATCTTTTTTGGCTTTGCCATGGTCCGAAAAGCTTGGTTGAGTGACGGAGCGTGACTGAGCATGAATGCTGTTGAATGCTGGTTTGTTGTTCACCAACTCAGGAGCGTTGGTTTCACAGAGAACTTCTTGCCAGACCATTTTCCCTTCGGACTCTTTCACCGTTTTTGTCACTGTCTGATATTCGGCAGGAATCGGAATTCGTTTTTCTGTGGCCGGCGCAATGACTTTATTGACCATCACGGTCTTATACTCAGCTGGGACCTGGACGAGTTTTTTTGTGGCCGGAGCCTTGATGATTTGCTTGGTGATGGTCTTATATTCGGCTGGCACCTCTTCTAAGCACATGATTTCACCAGTAAAATTATTCACCTGTTCTACTAATCCTCGACCTTTTTTCCATCTGGTGGTGGCGGGTTTGACCAGAATCCTTTCAGTGACTGCCTCGAATTGTGCAGGAATAATGTCTTCTCTTTCATACGCGGCACGAACCAGGACTTGTTGCTTCACCATTTCTGTCTGAGCCGGAATGAATTCAATCCGTTCAGAAGCTTGCTTCTTAAGGACGTCTTCTGTCTCCGTCCGATATTTGGGGTCCTCAAACGCGCGTGCATAACATTTGCCGGCTTGAGCGTTAGCGGGAAGGGCCATGTCCCCAGCCGGGAGGAACACAGGTGGCGTGACGGGTGTTTGGGTAGGTGCTGCGAAGGAAGTGGTTCCCATCCAGGCCGTGAGTACTGCAATACTCAATGTTGTGAGAGTGATGTAAACCTTCATAATAATTCTCCTATTGGTTGGACGAAGCATTTTTAACAACTTGGAAGAGAGATAACGCAAAGAAAATGCCAAGAATGAGCTTGGCGATTTCTTCTTTGTTTCCAATCACTTAGAAGAATTGCTTTGTTGCAACTGTTTCAGTTGGTGAAACACAATTCTGTCTTACTCTGTGTCAACGTATGTCAGAATGAGAATGGGTCTTCATGAAACGGAAATGGTAAGAGCCGCGTAGGAAAGTGATTGGCTTTTCCCTAAAAATTTTGCCGGAACCTTAATGCGAGCAAGGATGGGAGGAAGGTGAAAGGAATTTTGGATAGACGTATTCATATCCTGCGTAAACAAAACAAGCCGGACCATGTGGGTCTTGTGATGTGGAGGTTTGCAGGCGAGTCCTCAAGACTCGGTGAGTGTCGTGAGAATCCTACTAAATCAGATTTCGATACAAACGAAATGATCGGGAGAGCCGGCAGGTTCCGGAATAAGAGGGGATCAATTACGCGCCTCGAATTTTTCGATAGCCAAAAAGAAGGATCAAGGCCCCCCCAATCGCCGTGGCGAAACTACGAAGATCAAACCCTTCGACATCTCCATACCCGAGCCAAGTGCTAATCCCTCCGCCAAGAACCCCACCAGCAATGCCAATAAGGCTGGTGATGATCATCCCGCCTGGATCCTTCCCCGGCATGATGAGTTTGGCAATGACTCCAGCTATCAGACCGAACACAATCCAGGAAATGATGCCCATGTGATATCTCCTCTCAATTTAAGGAAGGAAAGATTTAGGCTTTGTCTTTATTCATAGATGAAATAAAGGAATCAGCTTGATTGATAGAGGTCTCCATTTCCTTAATGAGAATGTTGATATTGCTTTCGATCGAGCCCAGTTCGCCTTTTAATGAGGCGATGGCTTGAGCATTGAGATTATGTTTAAGGAATAGAACTTGGTCTTTAAACTTAGCCAAGACGGGAGGCATCTTACTCTCAGCCCGCTTCATGGCCTTAATCAGCTTCACATATTGCGTTCGTGTTTGGGTCAATTTGCTTTGACTGTTCTTGCGCAAGCTGGCACTGGAATATTCCTTCAGTTCGGCCTCCCATTCGGTAAAGAGGGCTTTTGAGACATCCTCCACGGAAGCAATCCGATCACGAACGGCTTGGGATTTTGCCTCACTCCGTTCATATTCGGTATTCAACGTATCGTATTTCTCCTGAAGCTTCCCGCCTTTAAAATTCAGGGTTTTTGTAAAGCGATCCAAGGCTGATTTGAATTGTTCTTTGGCCTCCTGTTGAGCGTCACGGGCTTTTTCGACATCGCTGACCATTAAATCGCGTTTGTGGTAGCCCATTTTCTCCATGCCTGCGTAATACACAGTCTGACAGCCGAGAAAAGACATGGCCATGACCATCATCAGTCCAAAGAGCAGCCACGAATTGGGATTACCCTTTTGATATTGAGAAGTCAGAGAAATCATCCTAATCATCCTTTGTGTAGTCCGGTCGCCAATCAAAGTAAAAACTGTTGCCAATTCGGTTTATTAGGCAGAAGGGTTGAGAACTTTCTCTAAAAGCCCTTTGACTCCATCACCGCCCTGGTTTTGGACAAAGGACAAAACAATAGGGGCAAATTTCCCAACCATATCTGAGCTGAGACCGAGTTGAGAAAACCCGCTGGCTAAACTAGCCAGATTGCCTAATCCACCCAATTTGTCTCCCAGGCCGCCTGCGCCTAGTGCAGCAGCTGCGCCACCTAAGGCTCCCATCACGCCCCCACCTGCAGAGGCCGCTGCCGAGGGAGCAGGTGCTGCCCCTAAAAGGTCACTAACTCCTGGAATCTTGTCAGCGATCTGTTGAAAGTCACCGGCTCCTAATTTGTCTTTGGCTAAGTTAAAAAGGAGTCCTGCTCCGCCTTTGGCTTGATCTTCGTTGACCCCTAAGCTACTGACCAATTGTTGGATAAGTTCCATGGCGATACCTCCGAATTGAAGAAGAATATGGTCCGTCAAATAGAGAAGATAAATTCCTTATTGACGGAATGGAGAGGGGATAGATTAGCACTGCTTTGAAGCCTGTTCTACTCAGGCTATATAGGAGGATACGAGATTACAGTTCCGAAAGGAAAGTTTTCATAAATAATTATTGGCCCTTAAAAAAATGCGACTATCACAGGAGGCCATTTTTTGGGGACTGCTATTCCCAAGCTGCTCTTCGCTTGCCTTCGGAATTTTGCCAATGTGGAACCCATCCCAATCCGAAAAGTTCAACCGTGATATTGGATTTTTTGGGCCGAATGGTGACAGTTTCCAAGTTTTCAGATTGGTTTTGTAAGGCAGATGCAAGTGTTTCGGTCTCTTGGGTAAATTCAGACTCTAGGTCAGCCAGGTCTTGCTTGAGGGCTTCAACATTTTCTCCCGCCCGTTCAATGTCTTGATTTTCTTTTCGAGATCGACTCATCCCACGGATGGTTGTCGCTGCCTTGCCCATGGATGTCCGACTGATAGCCTTTCTTCCTAGAAAAGCAGAAAGAACCGTGGCGCCTAAGGAAATGACCGTTTGGAATTTTTGTTGCTTCGCCTGCTCTTCCTCTCGCTCGACGGCCTGTTCTGCGCGGCGAATGCGATCTTCCAGACGAGCCATCTTTTTCGCATACTTTTTCCGCAAGATTTCGGTTTTCTCGTCACGTATTTCACGAGTGAGTTGCTGGACGCGTAGACGAAATTCTCGTTCTGATTCTCCAGATTCTGATGTGATTTTCATGGCCGGACTTTTCCAAATATCCAAAGTATGGTTCCGGTACACCCAGGTGACGAAGTCTTTTTGCCATTTCTTGTAATTTTTGACCTGATGAGCCGGAGCGAGCAATTCGCCAAAAACCCCTCCCTCCTCTTGAGTGTGTTCCAAGTCATCAGGGAGAAGATCCGTATTGGTCACGTCATCCCATTCGACTGGAGTGGCGTCATCGCTTAAAGGAACAAGGACGGTGAATTCTCGAGATTCATCGATCTTTCTTCGTCCATCCAGAAAGTGGACGTTGGCTGATGCCAATAAACGGGGTTCATAGATCAGGTTCGAATCCTCAGGCTGCGAGCCGCGAATGGGCACGAAATGTTGAGGAATCTCGGGTGGAAGCACTGGGGGAGGATTGTTGGTGGTTGAAGTGCCTTTGGGAGCCTTTTGAGAGGAAGCGCCAGCTGGTGCAATCGGCGAAATTCCGAGAAGGCTTTTATTTTTAACCGGATCCATCAACGTCTTGATCTGGTTTCGCGTCAATGGTCCTCGCAAATAGGACAGGACCCACCGAGTTTCAAAAATTTCTGGCCCATCGTCATGCACGTTATTCATGAGAAAAACCCGGTTGCCAAGGCCTGAAATAATTTGTTCCATCTTCTGCCGATTGAAGCCCCCTTGACTCTGAGCGGCGGCTCCTTCCAATCCATCTAACACACGAGCCATATCCCGATCGGTTTGCAATCGACCAATGAACCACGTTCCCGTGTTACCCAATCCTTTGTAATCCAAGTCCACAGGGTTTTGGGTGGCGAGTACCACTCCTAAGCCATAGGCTCGGGCTTGTTTGAGCATGGTTAACATGGGAGTTTTAGATGGTGGATTTTTGGTAGGCGGAAAAAACCCAAAGACTTCGTCCATATAGAGGAGAGCCCGAAGACTGGTCGTGCCGGATTGCGTGCGCATCCAACTCACCATTTGGGTGAGGAGTAGGCTGACAAAAAACATGCGTTCGGTGTCATTTAAATGTGCGATTGAAAAAATGGCGATACGAGGTTTCCCACTAGGAGAGTAGAGAATTTGATCGATGTCCAGCGGCTGTCCTTCTAGCCATGCAGAAAATCCTGGCGCACCCAATAAATTGTTAAATCGCATAGCCAGGGCAAATCTATCTTTTGAGGAGAACACAGATTCCAAGTCCATCACGCCTAACTTAGAAAACGGTGGGGATTGAATGGATTGAATCAAGGAGGAAAGCGTCAGGTCTTGGCCCGCCTCCCAAGAGGTCTTCAGGATATTCGCTAATAAAATATGCTCAGGGCTTTGTAAAGGATCGGCATCGACACCAATCAAATTAAGTAAGCTAGTTGCGGTGGTGCCGACACGCTCACCTAAGAGTTCTGCGTCTTCAAGAATTTTGGGAGAGGGCACAGAAAAGGATTGCAATATCGAAACTGGAAGCCCGGCAGTACTTCCTGGGGTATACACCAAAAAATCTGCGGCTTCCCGGAGCCGGCCGATTCTCTCGCCATCTTGTCCCCAAGATTCTATTCCCGCTTTCCATTTTGAAGCTTCTTTGTCCGCAAAGGCTTCCGGAGAAAGTTCCTTTTTCTTGGCATCATCAGGATTGACCCATGGCAGAAAATCCTTTCCTTCCAATTCTGGAAAGGTCAAAAGAAGATTGGCCATATCACCTTTGGGGTCAATGATGATTGCAGGGATATTGTCGATGGCCGCTTCTTCCAACAGCCCAATACACAAGCCGGTTTTTCCGCTCCCCGTCATACCTACGCACACAGCATGTGTAACCAGGTCTTTCGAATCATAGAGGAGCAACCCCGGCTTGGGAGTTTTCTTCTCCAAGTCATACGGTCGCCCAAGATAAAAAGTCCCCAACTTTTCAAAATCCGACATGGTCTGCGACTCCTTTAAGAGTCCCCTTGGCAAGAGGAGTGGGAGGGGGATTGTAATATTCGATTTCGGAAAGGAAAACGATACCAAATCGGCGGAGGTGGTCGCATCAAGAAACCTTTAAAAAATTCCGAAAATGACTGTGAATCAATAACTGCGCCTTGGGAAGAAATCCTTCAATTTGCGTTGTCTGGCGAGCTGAGGAGAAATTTTAAAGGAGGAAATATAAATGATCGGCATACTAATGCTACTAGCCGTAATTTTGTCTGGGTGTGGAGATCTCGTCAAGAGTGTTGAAGAAGGACGAGCCTATGGCAAAGACCATACCTTAGGGGAATGTGACAAGGAAGCTATGGCACGGCTCAATGCGTGTGAAGGGGAATCTTGTGCAATTTTAAATGTAGGATTTCCAAAAGGATGCGTAAAGACTGCGCGTTCTGACCCCAAGTTTTGCGCAACGAATCGAGCTGGACTCAAGGATGCTATTGTGAAGATTAAGCGGGAGTGTTCTGGCCATAGATTTGAAAAAGCCTGTTATAAATATAAGCAAGCTCCCATAGCCCGATGCTTGAATGAAGGTGCTTCCTAAAAGTTGGCATAATGAAAGAAGAAAGTACGACCTCCCCATCCGTATTGGGCGCCCTCAATCGAGCAAAGGCAGAAATTGAGAAAGGTCGTCTCTGGCGAGCTAAAGAGATCTTTCAAGGTTCCCTATCACAGGAACGCCACGCCTTAGAGCCAGATTTTCTCGAGGCCTATGGTGTGCTGCTCAATGAAATTGGTGATCGATTTCAAGCAGGCAAATACCTGTTCCTATCAGGCAAGCGTCACGAGGAATACGCAGAGGCTATTTCCCTGTATCTTCATCGTACCCGTCGAACACACATCAATGACCTCATTCGCCAATTTCCCGCTACTATTCGACGCCAAGGCTTAGGGCATTTATCGGAAATTGTGCGAAAAGAGTTGGAGACACGTGGGGTCAATCCGAAGGATCTTCAGCATCGTGCTGAGATCAGCTCGCCCTCATCTTCAGCGAGTTGGGGGGACCGCTACGCCCTGTGGGTGTTAGCTGGGGTGTTGATACTTGTTGTGATTGCTGCCTCCGTGGGTTTTGTCACCATTGTGCGTTGGTTCTTATAATGGCTGCTACTGCTGCTTCCTTGGTCGGGCCCTAGAAAATTTTACAACGTCCGTTTGAAATCTGGAATGCGTGAAGTTAAGTGGCTGAAGCTCTTGCTTTTGCAGTCAAGTGCATCTGATTATCTAACAATAGTAATTCCCATTTAATTTCATTCGCATCTTCCTGTGTTCACCTACCTGCGAGGTCTCTTTCAATGAACGAATACCTCCCAATTCTCGTCGCTATGGCGATTACGGGTGCTGGAGTGGTGTCTGGATTATTGTTCGCCTTCTCGAATTTCGTGATGCGTGCGTTGGAAGACCTGCCGCCTGAACAGGGCATGTTCGCCATGCAACAGATAAATAAACGGATAATCAATCCCATATTTCTCATCTTCTTCATGGGGACCCCGGTGCTCTGCCTGATTATTGTTGTCGCTTCGGTATTAGATCTCAGCGCTCACGGTCACGTATATTTCTTTGCCGGTGCGCTGACCTACCTGTTAGGCCCGTTTGGGATCACGATGGTATGCAATGTCCCGCTCAATAATACCTTGGCCGGAACGCCCCTGACCGAATCCAAAGAGGCTTGGCCTCGGTACCAAAAAAAGTGGCAGTGGTGGAACCATATTCGGACCTACATGGGGATACTGTCGGTCTTTCTCCTTGCGTTGGGTCTTGCCAACGGCCTTGGGGTGTAGACGCGCCCCAAAATGTTTGTAGGAAAAATGAGCCTCAGGTTGGCTCTCCACTTTCTTGACTTATTTCGTACCTTTATCAACAATCCTTATCAGCTTCTTAATTATTTTCTTCATACCCACTGGTGGAGCTGATCCTTTAAGAATACCAGAGCATTGGTGTTATCAACCCAAGAATGGTCTAGACCCATGTCTTCAAACAGGGTGGGCGACCGAACGTGTAGCTCGAACCAGCGGGTTTGCGGCCCCTCACAAGGTCACGGATTCCATTCGGTAATCTATAAGGAGGAATTGTGAAAACAAGTAAACTGTTGCTACTGGGTCTTACTCTGATCGTTGGGGGGTGTATTTCTGGCGCGCCACGGCTTACGCCGGATCAACAATTGAAACTAGCAAAAATAACCGTTCATAAAACTGGGGAAAATCCCACTAAAGAATATACGGTATTGGAAGGACTAAGTGCTGCAGATTGTTCCGGGGCACCTGGTGGAGGAAGAGTGTGGGGAAACTCCGAACGGGCAATTGAAACCTTAAGGAGAAAAGCGGCTGCGGTGAATGCAGATGCTGTTGTCGATGTTAGCTGCAGCCCGGTCCCTCTCCTCAATAATTGTTTTGCGGCACAGAGATGTAGTGGAGAAGCCGTGCGGTTTAAATAGTTTGGGTGTTCTGAAGAGGGAATGAGGGCAAAGCTTTTGTTGAAAACTTTGTCGCTTGGGGCAAGGAGGCTCGAATGACGCGTTTGGTGCAGGGCCAAAGTTTCTATGTCTTAGAAAAATGGTCCTGGGTTAATTCCCGCCAGGCGATAGCGGATAGTCCTACAGTGGTATAGTTGAGTGAAGTCGAAAAAGAAATACGTGATTGCAAGACCTGACTTCAGGCTCTTCGGTAAGTGTCATAAAATTTATGTCACCTAATGAGTAAAAGAAATGTTTTTATAGTTTCCGTTATCGCAGGATTTTTATTTTGGGCGATATTTGCTTGGTTGAATATTGAGCCTTGGGATTCGCTATATGGGTGGCTGACTGTGGGTCTGTTAGGTCTTGTTTTAGGATTTATTGGGAAAGAAAATCCATGGCTCTGGCCCTTAGGCATTTATCTTGGTGAAGTTCTTTTTGGCTTGGGTAATTTTATGAAAGGGTTATTGCTCTTGAGTGGCGGCGGCGCCAATATGTTTATCCCTTTAGGAATGATATTTCTTATACCGTTTACAATTCCGGCATTCATTGGCTCTTTAGTTGGTTTTGAAATAAGGAAAGCTACAAAGCCGCATCACAATTAAATGACGGCGTGGCGCCCCAACCTGCCAGGCTTAGACAAGGTCCGCCTTTGATTTGAGCGTCAGCTCAGTTAGCCGATTTGGAGGGGGGGTAAGGGAATCCGATTGAGGATTGTAAGCGCGGCTAAAGATGAATGAAGGGAGAAAAGAATTGCGTGATTGCAAGACTTGACCCCAAATCGAATGACTTGTCAGGAGCTGTTTTTCATCTAATTGGTTTATGGCGATGTTGATTGGAATTATCAATCCATTAAGGGGTAGACCATGCCAAAGAAACCGGTTTATGAATCGACGGTTAGTGAGGCGGACAGGATTTGGCAAGCATGTGAGGTCACAGTGTCCTCCTTAGCTGACTTCGTTAAAGAAATTGACCCCTTGGTTTCGAAGTCACACACGGAGGAGGGAGGGAATTATTGGTTTCGAGGACAGAGTAATCACGAATGGGATCTAGAGCCCTCATTCTTGCGGATCACTGGTCGATTTGGACTCAAGCCCAAAGAAGCTATTGATTTGGAGCGGGCTGGGCAAAGAGAATTTAGGTCAAAAGCACACTTATACGTAAATGGAAACCTCTTGGATAAGGTTAAGACGAATCCATGCTGGTGGGCAGTTATGCAGCATCACGGAGCACCATCCCGGCTTCTTGATTGGTCAACGTCACCCTATGTGGCGGCCTACTTCGCAGCTCAACAAGACGGGTCTGGTAAGGATGGGGCAGTGTGGTGCTTTTGTAGTGGTCAACTGAAAAAGACTTTTCAACAGAAGTATCAGTCTGGATTCCCAGATTTCACGAAGACCGACCAGGAAGACCAAAGTGTAAAGGAGCTTCATAAACGACTGCATGATCCTAAAGCGGTGCAAGCCGTCGCTCCACTCACCTTCCCCTTCGTTTCGAGTGAGCGAATAGCAAAACAACAGGGCACATTTACTATGTGTCTCTTGATTCATCAGAAACATAATTGTATCAGTAAGCAAGTTGGACCAAATAAGGTCAAGAGAATTCTGATTCCACATGACAGCAAACCTGGAATCTTGGCCCAACTTCGTCTGATGAACATAACGGCCTCGGCGATGTTTTCCGGCATTGATGGTTTGGGGCGCTCAGTGGCAGAGCTTGCGGCATTGGGAGCAAAACATAAAAGCGTTTGTGCCTCAGAGCCATGGGATTAGTGAATTCAAGGGACCCCGGTACTTTGCCTAATCATTGTTGTGGTCTCGGCATGGGAGCTCGTCGCTCTTGGACACGCGTATTTCTTCGCGGGCGCGGTGATCTACCTGTTGGAACCGTTTGGGATCACGATACTCTTCAATGTACCGCTCAATAATATATTAGCTGGAATCTCCCTCACCGAATCGGCAGAGGCTTGGCCCGTGTAGCGAAAAGAGTGGCAGTGGTGGAATCACATACGAACCTACATGGGGATTCTATCAGTCTTTCTCTTCGCGTTGGGGCTAGCAGGTGCCTCTGGGAATTAGACCCAACCTCAAATATATTTAGAAGAAATGAGTCTTCTGGTTGACGCTCAATTTTCTTGACTTATTTCGTGCCTTTATCAACAATCTTTCCCAATCATTGATCTTTCAGAAGTCGAAATGGAATGGCGTCTTTTTTAGAAAGAAAATGAAAACTCCGACTCTAATGCTGATCCGTCTAAACATTGTTAGGTCACAAGGAGGAATGTAGATGGGGAAGTATGGACAACAAGACAAAGGACCAATTAGATGTTTCAAAGTGAAGACGTTTGAGCAGCTTAGAGATTTGATCGAAAATGAAATATCGAGAATTGACCGATATATTTTTCGCGGACAGTCTAACGAACAATGGAGTCTCAACCCAACCTTAAATCGTCTCATAGCCCATGCACGGAAAACGGGTGCTAAGTATGGACCTGTCAAAGAGTTCGTATCCGCTCACCTAGAAAGATTTAAATTAGAGATTCGTGGTCGGAGGGGAGATAACCCGCCGAAGCTCCCCGAAAACGAGCTTTGGGCGCTTGGACAACATTTTGGCTTGGCAACGCCTCTCCTGGATTGGTCTCTATCCCCCTATATTTCTGTTTTCTTCGCTTTAGGAAGCATTAATGAAGATGAGAACTATCGGGTTGTATGGTGCCTTAATCGAGATAAAGTAAAGGGTATCAATGAAGGGCTAATCGAAGAGGATAAGCTTCATGTCATTGTCCCAGATTCGGACGACAATAAACGATTGCTCGGACAATCAGGCATGTTTACCAAGGGTCCTGTCTTGCAATCAGTCGATGATTGGGTAGAAAAGAAATCGAAAAAGTCCGCTCGGTCTGTGCTCATAAAGATCGACATACCTGGAGATAGAATGTTCAGAAAAGAAGCGTTGAAGAAATTGCAGCTCATGAATATCAATTTTTCGACGTTGTTTCCTGATCTTTTCGGTGCATCCCTCTTCTGTAACATTGTCTCAGAAGACTATGAAATCTAATTCGTGCCTAGGTCTGTTTGCGAGGGCCGAACGCCTGACTCGAACAGACGGGCCTCCCTCCGCCAGTTCTGCCTAGGACTGCGCAAGGCAGCCTATATTTTCAGTTGAAAGTAGGGTGTCCCAGGTAAGGAATGGGCGATTTTCCAGCTGAGATAGAGCCTGAGGCCCATCGTATTGAGACATTATGCCTGTAAAGAACCTCCAAAATATCTTGGCCAAGGGGGTACATTGGGATGCTTAGAAATCCAAAGATCCTACTTGGGGTCAGGTCTGGTTATACGACAGCGGATTGTCATGCGGTGGGATAGTTGAGTGAAGACGGAAAAGAATTGTGTGATTGCAAGACCTGACCCCAAGAACGCAAAAAGTGACGCCAAACCCTTCCATCGAGAGGACAGCTCACGGGCTGCGCACTCCACCACCGGCCGCTTATGTCAAACGTTAGGAAAAGTTGTCAAATCTTTTGTTTAGAGTTTTGCCTCTCGGGGCAGGGTCGGCTGAAGGACGTGCGGGGGGCTCTATGCCATAGAAAAACGTCCTGGGTTAAGTCTTGCCATGCGACAGCGAATTGTTCCGCGGTGGTACATGTGAGTAAAGCCGAAAAAAAGGGCGTGGCTGCAGGGCCTGACCACTGAACTGTGGCCTGCTTAGCAATTAACCCCATGGAAACCAGAACACACAACCTACCGCTGAACTTGACCAAATGTTTCACACCGATCCCTCCAAGGAGGTAGCCATCCGATCATGAAGCTAGAAACCTTTGATGATGTGTTGGGCTCTCTCGGAAAGAATCCGAATCGTGAATTTCACTTACTGCTCGGAAATGGATTCAGCATGGCTTACGATTCGGCGATTTTTTCTTATAACGCACTGCACGACTTCATTAAGAATCTAGACGACGAGGACCTCTCAAAGATACTTGGCGTCATTGAAACTAGAAACTTTGAAGTCATCATGCAGCAACTTGACAACTTCTCTGCACTGATCGCTGCCTTTGGTGGTGACCCAAAACTGAGGAAGAGGATTGTTGCCGCTAGCGCCAAGCTAAAGAAGAGTTTGTTAGGAGCTGTAAGGGCCCTCCATCCGGAACACGTCTTTAAGGTTCCAAAAAAACAAAGCCAGGCTTGTTCTCACTTTCTCAATGTCTTCCTAAATTCTGGCGGCAGCATCTACTCCACAAACTATGACCTCTTGCTCTATTGGGTCCTCATGCGGAACAGCATCGTTAACCATGTCGATGGCTGTGGAAGAGAGCTAGAGAATCCAGATGAGTTTGTCCCGCCAGAAGAACAAATCTGGTCTGAACTTATATGGGGCAAGCATCGTGATGAGCAGAATGTATTCTATCTACACGGCGCATTGCCTTTTTTTGACAATGGTGTTGCAGTGATCAAAGAGGAATACAACGAATACAACTACCTATTGGAAAAGATTAGTGACCGAATGGAAGTAGGGGAATATCCGATCTTTGTTACTGCTGGTGATGGAAACCAGAAGCTAACGCACATTATGCACAACCATTACTTAACTTATTGCTATGACAGCTTTTGTAAAGTTGAAGGGTCTCTGGTGACGTTTGGCTTCAATTTTGGTCCTAATGATGAACACCTCATCGACGCCATTAACCGCGCTACGAAGCACGGAAGGAAAGTCCGTAACAAGCTCTGGAGCCTGTACATCGGCGTCTACTCAGAAGCGGACAGGAAGCACATTGAGCAGATTGTGAATAATTTCAAGTGTAAAGTACATCTCTTTGATGCAAAGACCGCGCAGGTTTGGGGGCATTGAAGTGAAACATGAAAACCTTTTTCAGCCGATGCGCCGCCGAGGCTGAAGCGGAGCCTTAGCCTTTTCACCAATAATGTGCCCCCAAGCCATCACAGGTAAAAATGGAAAATCCTGGATTTGAATTTCAAGAAGTGTCAGATTTTCTAATGAAAGGCATCGAACTTGAGGCCAAAACGCTAGAGGCCCGAACGAAAATTCGAGAGATTTCAAAATCAAAATACAGACAGGAGTGGCTCGATGCTCGCCTGGGATTGTTGTCTGTATCGGGACATTTATTAACATCAAAGGACGGCGTACCAGGAATTACATCACCTCAGATCAGCGAGCGGTTAACTCTGATAATGGTCTTTCTTCAAGGAGCATCTAATTCAGAAATCCTGATATCAGAAGGTATGTATATAAAGGCGACAGCGGCACTTAAGCAAGATATAGAGATACTCGCAAGAATATCTGAAGTAAAACACCAGGTGGCAAAACCCGGGAAAACACCGAACGTTAAGCATGCTCCTGAAGGTTGCCAAAAAATTTATGGTCAGCTAAATGATGTTGCTCACCCATCCAATCTATATTTACTGGAAGCACTCCTTGACAGGCGGTCTGCGGGGGAAATCCATGGCATTTCGTACATCCCTGTCTTTGTTGAAGAGTCAGCTCTCGAACTCTATGAGCTGCATGTGTGGTTGATTTTTGAGGCTGTGAGAGAACACTTAATACTTTTCATGGAGATGTACGGGGAGAAAGACCAAGCGATATTGGAAACAGAGAGGTGGATGGCAAACGCTGTCCATATGCTTGAACGCGTAGGCTTTCAGTTTCAATCTGGAGCCACAGAGCCTCAAAATTTCTAACCGGGCAATCAAACGGATCTGCTCGAAGATCTGCGCAGGCCGATTACTTTGAACGTTAGTTTGGGGCGACTAGAGTTTTCAGATATTTTCCCGTGATGGAATCTGGGTTGAGGCCTATTTCTTCTGGAGTTCCTTTGGCGACGATCTGTCCACCCGATTCGCCGCCGCCGGGGCCTAGGTCGATCACCCAATCTGCGCATTTGATGACGTCTAGGTGATGTTCTACCACCAAGACTGTATTTCCTTCCTCGACCAGTTGATTCAAGACCGTTAACAGGCGTGTGATATCTTCCAAATGCAATCCTCGAGTAGGTTCGTCCAAAATATAGAGTGCGCCTTTGGGGGCTGTTGTTGTGGATGAACGTTTTGGAGTGTTGGTTAATTCTCGGGCGATTTTGAGTCGTTGCGTTTCGCCACCAGAAAGGGTGTTGGCTGGCTGCCCAAGGGTGAGGTAGCCCAAGCCTAGTTGTTTGAGTACTCGCAACCCTTTGACAGATGAAGGGCAGGAGGTTTCGAAGAAATCAATCGCTTGATCGACGGTGAGATTGAGCACGTCGTGAATGGAATGCCCTTTGATTTGGACTTGTAAAATCTTATCTTTGAATCGTTTGCCTTCGCATTCCGCGCAGGGGACATACATATCTGCCAGAAAATACATTTCCAATTTTTCGTAGCCATTCCCCTGGCATTGGGTGCATCGGCCTTTTCCGGTATTAAAGGAAAAGTGCGCGGGTGTGAGTCGGTGTGCACGGGCTTCCCTGGAATTAGCAAATAACGTGCGAATGTCTTGATAGGCTTTCAGGTAGGTGATGGGGTTGGATCTGGGAGTTTTGCCGATAGGTTCTTGGTCGATGAGGCAGACGGTACGAAGATGTTCGGTTCCTGTCATGCCTTCAAGGTTCGGTTGCGGAGGGGTGCCAACTTTGAAAAAACGCGCGAGGGCGGCATAGATGGTGGATTCGACCAATGTGCTTTTTCCTGACCCTGAAGGACCGGTGACGCAGATCAATGTGCCGAGCGGAATATCAACCGTAAGGTTTTTGAGATTTTGTTCTCGAACTCCCGTGAACTGCAGGTTCTTTCCGTTCCCTGCACGACGTTTCGTAGGTAGAGAAATCGTTCGTTCCCCGCGCAAATATTGTGCGGTCAGGGCCTGGGGATGTTTGAGGAAGGTTTTATAGGGGGCAGCGCACACCACTTGCCCGCCTTGCTCGCCTGATTGCGGACCCATCTCGACGATGTAATTGGCTTGCTGAATGATCTGCGGATCATGTTCCACCACGATGACGGTGTTGCCTCGCTCCGCCAGTTCTCGCAGAATCAAACCCATGGCCTCGGTGTCTCGTGGATGGAGGCCGATGGTCGGTTCATCTAACACATATTGTGTGCCGACGAGCTGACTGCCTAATTGTGTCGCTAGATGAATGCGCTGGGCCTCCCCACCGGATAAGGTCCGCATTTCCCGATTCAAGGTGAGATAGTCTAAGCCTACACGTAGCAAAAATGAGAGCTTTGACTGCAAGGCCTTTAATAGATCGTTGGCAATGGCATCTTCAAATTCTCTGAGCGGTAACGATTGTAGCCAGGTTTGCAGTTCTGAGAGCGGCCATCCGCATACTTCATGAATATGGCATTCATGGATTTTCACCAGGAGGGCTTCCGGGCGTAACCGGGTTCCTTGGCAGTTGGTGCATGGAGAAGGACTGCGATACCGGCTTAAGAAGACCCGGACATGCATCTTGTAGCGTTTGCCTTCTAGGTATTCAAAGAAATCATGAATGCCTTCGATTTTTCCCTCGCCTTTCCAAATGAGCTCCCGTTCGCCTTCCGTGAGTTGATTGTACGGTTTGGTTTCGTCGAGCCCTCTCTTCTTAAAGGCTTTGAGCATTTCTTTCTGCCACCACAGGTTAGAGGGCTTGGTCCAGGGTTCGACGAGGCCGTCGAGTAGAGATTTTTCAGGGTCTGGAATCAGTAAGCGTTCGTCGTAGCGCAAAATATTGCCAAACCCTTTGCATTCGGGACAGGCCCCCAGTGGATGATTGAAGGAAAAGGATACGGGGCGGGGCGTGGGAAAGGTTCGATTGCATCCGGGGCAAGCAAGATGGGAACTATAGGCGAAGGGTGGGTCATTCCCAATTATGAGGAATGCCCGGCCTTCACTTTCGCGATAGGCCGATTCTAGGGCTTCCACTAACCGACTCCGTGAATCGGGCTCTAAGGTTAGGCGATCAACCACGACCAAGAGTTCTGATGGCAGAGGTGAGGGGAGGGTGGCCGTGGTGAGTTTTATCAATTGGTTGTTGATGACGACACGAATGAATCCTTGCTTGAGAAGGGACGTTTTCATGGCTTCCAGGGCATCGGGGTGAGGGGCAGGTTTGGGAAAGCAGACAAGGGCGCGTTGCTTAGGGAATCGTCCAAGTAAATCTTGGGCAACCGTTGTGGGGTGATGAGCGACCGCTTCCAGCTTGCAATCCGGGCAGGTCAGTCGCCCAATTTTGGCGAAGAGTAATCGGAGATAGTCCGAAATTTCGCTGGTGGTCCCAACCGTTGAACGTGACGTCCGGATCGGATTTTTTTGTTCTAAGGCGATCGAGGGGCGGATATTGGTGAGTCGGTCCACATCGGGGCGCTTCACTCGATCCAGAAACATGCGGGTATAGGACGAGAGCGATTCCACATAGCGCCATTGGCCTTCCGCGAAGAGGGTGTCGAAAGCTAATGAAGATTTCCCTGAACCGGAGACCCCGGTGATAACTGTGACTGCATTGTGAGGAATATTGAGAGAAATGTTTTTGAGGTTATTTTGCCGAGCGCCTTCAATAATTAGTTCGGCATGTGGAGAAGTGGGTTTGGAGGCAGACTTCTTTTTCGGTGGCATACAGAGTGGGATGGAGCTTTCGATAATAACGTGAGGTGTTCCTTGGTTGTACCCTGTTCACCCTCTTTTCGCCAAGTAGGGACTGTTGAAAAAAGCCGCCAGCAGCGTTCCCTGCCTTCGCCGGAGCGGCTTCGCGCAGGCAGGTCGTCCTTGTGCTGTGCTCACGTACTGAGAGTAGGCTCCGCGCGCCAATAGGACTGCGGCCTTGCCGGACGGATTTTTTTGACCAGTCCCTCATCCTGATGCCAATCATCTTGCTGGTGCTATGCCGCCGTTCTGGCCATATGTCGGCAGTTCAGCCAGAAACCATTTGTTTTGCCTCATGGAGCAAATTCCTTAAAATTCTAATGAAATTGAGGGGTTAGGGACTTTGCGCGAATTGGCATTGTGCTTGCTCAATGCCTCTACCATGAATGATTCGCAAACATGGTTTCCAAAAATTAATTATCACCATCACAAAGGAGTTTCCCTTATGACACGCAAACCTTTTTCTACAACCCTGACACTGGCGGCCCTCAGTCTTTCGTTCAGCACATTGGCTTTCACCCCCGTGATGACGGAAGTCGATGGCCGGGCCATTCCCGAAATCGAATGGGACACCACCTTGAAAAAATTTGGATTGGATAAAGACAAATTTCTTGGCCAACGGTTTACGGCCATGTGTCCGAAGACTTCGAAAAAGGCTGGAGAAGACAAGGTCGCCGTGTATTCGAGTACTCATTCCATTTGCGAAGCTGGCTTGCTAGCAGGAGCGATTGATAGCAAGGGTGGTTTGGTGACGGTACAGGTTAATCCTGGTAGTGAGATACATACCGGCAATCCTAAGCTCACGACGGCTCGTACGCTGAGCGTGGTTGGGAAGGCGAACGCCGAGGCCGCTGATAAAGTGTATCGTGACCATATTCAACAGATTAAATGGAATTCGAAGTTTACCAGGTCGATCGGTGCGTCCAAGCATTTAATCGGCCAACAATTTACGTTTGACTGTCCAGCCGCTCCGTCCACTTTGCCTCCACGGCGAATAGTCGGCACCGATTTGTATGCATTTAATACGATGACCTGTCTTGCAGCCCTGCATGCTGGGGTTCTGACAAAAGACGGGGGCCTCGTGACTGTCCAGATGAATCCTGGGAAGGCCAAGTTGGTTGGCAGTGTTCGTGATGGGTTGGAATCGCATGATGGGAATAGTGGCTTGAGCTCCCTCTCCTTTGTGGCCAACCCCGTCAATCCCTAGCATTCCGTTGTTGAAGAATGAATGATCCTCTGACAGCAGATAATGAATGTGGGCCCGGCATAATGGCCGGGCCCATTCAGAAGGTGCCGGTTATGCCTCATACTTTTCGAGAAACACACGGAGCCTCACTTCTGTTTCCTCTTACCTCATTAGTTATGGTGTTTGGAAGTTGGATTGTTCTCGCATTCTTTGAAACATGTATTTTGCAGGGGATTGGCCTCACCGTTGCTTGTGCTGAAGGCATTCTAGATTTTTCAATCATTGCTGGTATTGCTGCAGTCCTTGCAGCGCTTACTGCGTTTGTTGCCCAAGTCATTTATCACCCCATACAACCTTTTCCAACTAAGGCTTCAGAGCTTTCCGTTGCCCTTCTGATAAGTTTCCTTTTGGGTGTGGTGTCCTATGGTTCCAGTCGTTGGGAATGGTATTTCCCGAATCTTGACATTCAATTTTTCGGCTGGGTTGGAGTCAGTCTTCTCGTTTGCGGCATTGCGCTGATTATTGTGAATTATTGCTCTCGAGGGAAAAGCCAATCATGAATAGATTTGCTTGGGTATTTGTCGTGGGGAGCGGATTTTCCATTGTTTCTTTCGTCGCACCTCTTGAGGTTTTCAGGTGACACCATTTCTCTTCCCTATTGCGGTGGCATTCGCTGTGTTTGGCGGCGGGATTATTCTGATGTCCTTTGAAACTTGTCTGCTACAACGACCCGATCCGAAATTTGATTGTTTAAGTAGTGTTCAATTTGCTGCGATTTTTTCATGTATAGGAGCGGGGCTGACAGGTCTCATGGCGCTTCTGGCCCGCGTTCTCCTGCATCCATTCTTGCCGTTCACATCCTTAAAGTCAGAAGGGGCATCGGCGTTGCTCGCCAGTCTTTTGCTGATGCTGGTGTCTTATGTCGTCATTCGTTGGGATTTCACGGGCGGAAATATCGGTATGTATCTTTTTGGCTGGATTGGGACCAGTTTTGTCGTGAGTAGTGCCTCGCTGATGCTGGTGAAACATTTTTCGATGAGTAGGAGCAGGGCATGAAGCGGTCAACATGGATCATCGTTGTTGGACTCCTCGCTATTCTTATTGGGGCGAATGGAGTGCTCCAAGGATTGGTTTCTCTTGCCTCCACCGTCCATCAGGGCATGGAACAGTCAAAAATAACAAACGAGGGAGAGGACAATAATGGTGTGGCCTCTCGTGAGGACCCGTTGCCTCACAGCAAAGAGCAAGCGACACACGAAAACTCTCAGCAATACGATAAGCCTTTAGGTGATCAGGCATTTGAGCTCCTGGGACGATGGACTGCTGATAGTAACTCATGGGCCATCATTCGTACTGTTGTCTATCTTCTTGTGGCAGGAGCCTATTTGATTGCAGGTATTATCCTGCTCATGAAGCCTTATGGTCCTCGAGTATTTTTCTGGATTATGGGAGTCTCGATTTTCTGGTCTTTAATGCAAATAATCTTCTATTCCCATGCTGAGATGGAAATGCTTCTCGCTGTGGCACCGGTGTTTGGCCCCAGCGTGGTCATTGATGTGATGCTTGTCGCCATTGTTTGGGCCGCGACTCGCGTCCAACCGTTAGAGGAAGGCAGAAATGAGGGTCACACGTCATCGCCAGCCGAGGGATTCAGTCTGGCAACGACAATGAATGTATGGGTTCCAAAAATTACTGGTATTTTCGCAGCCTTGTTTGCGCTGATCTTTCCCTTCTGGATACTCGGTGTACCTGGGGTGGAAAACACGTATGCACAAGGATGGAGAATGGGTCTTGATGTCATCATGTACTACCCCATTGCGTGGGTCACAATTTTTGGTGTTTCTTGGTTTCTGAAAAAGGCTATTCCTCTTGACCGTCAGACAGCTTTGAATGTTGTGGTTTCTCTTTGTCTCTTCATATTTTTCAGCATGGCTCTTGTACGGCTTGGCCAGGCATTTAGCCTTATTACGACCTGATGACGGGTGGATGTGCAAATTATAGCCGTAGCGCATTACGGGAAGCCCCAAAAAATGCGCGGATCGCTGCAAATGAGCTTGCGGACAACGTGGAAGTAGAAGGCGGGAGCATTCGAAGCGCCAGACAGGGGAATTTCTATATCTGGGATGCTGGCGAGAGTTCCGGCGATTCTCGAAAAGTCGAAAAAGATGTTCGCGTGGTGACGACCATGACGTTTTATTTAACAGATTAAACAAGGAATTCGTGTGAGAAAATCTTACCGGGTAGGAGGTGGACGATGGCTAAATGGATTATGTTGATTGTGGTCTGTTTGCTCATGAGTGGGCCGGCCCTGGCGAATACTGATAAGAAGGCTCAGTTATGGGAACTTTTCAAAGAAGGTAACCGGTTGAAATATGTTGAACTCGTCCTTACTGACCTGGAACAGTGGGACGCTATGACGTTATTGACTGCCGCAACTATGGCCGTGCAGGAGGCACATCTCAACGATGCCGAGCTTCTTTATCAGATGGGAACCCTTCGAGCCATAATCGACAGCAAATACTATGTTTCGACCGAGAAAGGCGGCAATGGGCCAGCCCCAGCCATTCAAAGTCTTATTTTTTCAATTCAAATGCCCCGGTCTAGACTTTCGCAGAGACAAATCAATAGTACTTATCAGGCCATCGTACCGCGAATTGAGCAATGGAAGCCTCGTTATAGCCGCGCCTATGACCCTGGTTGGAAATACCAGACAGCACCTGATTTTCCGCAGGTGCAAAACGCGTTTGATGCCGCCAAGGTCAAGCGAATCCAGGTGGTGCAGGGTTGGTTGACTCTTTTCAGCGACAAGGCCTATGTCGATGCATATGATCTCGTCAAATCGTACGAATCTAATCAATCAACAGACCAACCGGCGGATGAAAAACTTCGTGCCGAGGAAACGATGCAGCGCATCGAGAACGACCTCGGTGTTGCCGGCTATATGGCTGAGGTCGCGAAAATACAAGAGATCATCGCAGCAACCAGATGTTTTAAAACGGCAGCAGACGGCTCCGAAAAGGAAGTTGAATGTTGAACGATTATGACAACTCTACAAGCAGGAACTGATCTTCCACAGGTTACGCCCTCATGGCGTCCTGCATGATACGCATTGATCGATATCGCGTATAAAGTTTCAACTGAGACCTTGTCATGATCCCTCTCCCTTTGTGAGCGAGGGTGTGGGTGATGGAAAGATCTTCTTGGAAAGTTGGAACAATTAAATGTCGTCATGGAAAACATATGCTGAACCGAAGCCTAGCCATATTGAAGGCCATCGTAGGTGTACATGGGAGTCCGGGTTGGGCGGGGGAGTCCACGCTCATCGAAAGCCGGGAGCTTGGCTTTGCCATCTAGAAACCAACCGACTGGTATTTTTTAAAAGAGCCTTCGGCTCGATTCGTTTGCTTAGACCGGAGAGGCCCACAGGGGAAAATTCCACATGGGTGAAATTTGCGATGTTCACAACGAATGCGCAGAGTCTGGATCTGTAATTTTCTCTCTTTCTCATCCTTCCTCCAATTTCCCGAAGCATCGTGTGGTAGGAAACCCCGAACGCCCGAAGAATTTTTTCTTCTTCAGCCGCGCTATCCTGTCCGATTCTTCGACCTTCAATTAAAATTGCCCCTTTTGCTCTTTAGTCATAGAGATGACTTCTTGTCTCAGCGTCATGGTGTAAACGAACTGTTGGTTGATTAACCTGCAGTCGAGGACGTTGAGGGGGTATTCAGCCGTTTTGGCTGTATGTCGACAGTGGCACCGCACCTTCCTTGGTTTTCTTGCCGATTCCACATCACCGCGTCATGGAAATTTCATGAAAATAAAGGCGTGAGGCGTGTTTCATGAATTGGCACTGTGCTTGCTTTGTTATGGGAGCAAGGGGCGTATTCAAGGAGATGGCAGGAACAAAAGAATGGACAACTTATGGAAACCATAGATTTTTCCTATGCCTTACATCTGTTACTGAAGTGATGTTCCAAAGAAAAAGTATTTCGCACAAGAGATGGATAACACCAAAAAAATTTCTGCATTTCTACTCATCATCTCAAAGGAATCTCTCTTATGACACGCCCTGATTTCCCAACTACTCTGACGCTTCTGGCTCTTAGTTTTTCGTTGAGCACGTTGGCCTTTACCCCTGCCCCGACCGAAGTCGATGGTCGGGTTCTACCAGAAATCAAATGGAAGACAACCTTGGGAACGTTTCATCTAGATAAGGAGGCATTTTGGGGACAGCGGTTTACGGCCATGTGTCCCTCGACTTCCCAGAAAGCCAGTGCTGATACAAGTGGGGTGTGCCCTAGCACGCATTCCATTTGCCAAGCCGGACTCCAGGCTGGAGCCATTGATGGTAAGGGTGGTCTCGTGACCGTACAGTTGAATCCGGGTGTGGGGATTCCTGCCGGTGGTGCTGGTAAAGACATGGCGCGCAGTCTGAGTGTGGTGGGGAAGGGAAATTCTAAAGCTATCGACCAGATCTACCGTGACCATATTCAACGCATAACATGGGATACGAGATTTACGCTGACGGGTTTTGCCTATAAGCCTTTGCTTGGACAACGCTTTACGTTTGACTGTCCAGCGGCTCCCAAGAATGTACCCTCGCGACATTTGGTGGGCACCGATTCCTATGCCCTTGCCAGTATGATCTGCCCAGCAGCGGTTCATGCGGGAGCGATGACATTGGCTGGGGGCTTGGTGACAGTCCAAATGAATCCGAGGAGGAAGAAGCTGGTTGGAAGTGTGCGGAATGGAATCGCAACGAAAGACGGGTCAAGTGGTCTGGGAGCAATCTCTTTTGTCGCGAATCCGGTTACACCTTAACGCGTTTGTCTTCACAGAGTAGTGATAGCGATGAATAGGAGTGAACATGCAGAGCTCAATACAATGACCGGGCTCATGAATCAGAGGCCGATTCTGGCTGATCATGTGAAAGGAACGAACATCACCCCATGTTTTTTCCTTCAACTGTGACGATGTTGGTGCTTGGGAGTTGAGTCGAATTGGCAGTCCTTGAAATATGCACAATACCAAAATGTATGTATTTACTTTTCTGGAGATAGCGTGATGAACCGACCAAAATGGATGATATTCATTGGTGTCCTTGCAATAATTTTTGGTGTATGGGGAGTTGTGAATCAACTAGTCACCATCGGGTCTTCTTCTTTCTATCTTGCCATGGAACCAGAAATGGAAGCTGAGAGTCAGGGGAGGGGCGAACACGCTCCTGCTGCGGGATCAACTTCACCCATTATCGAGGAAATTCACAACGGCGAAACAATTCAAGAAAGGGAAATAGCTCAAGCTGATGAGGACGTAGGGGATTTGCGTCATACGTATATCAAGCAAGTCTTTGCCCTTGGAATCATCTCTCTTCTCATTTCAGGAGCCTATGTACTGTCCGGCGTATTTCTCATGACGAAGACATATGGAATACGCACTTTTTACTATGCCATGGCTGTGTCCATTCTATGGTCGGTGGTGCAAACGATCGTCGTCTCCCAAGCTCAGCTTCATATGTTCCTGTTCTTCATTGTGATGAGGATGCCAAGCATGCTCATTGATCTCATTCTTGCGACTATTGTTTTCATCGGCTTTCGTTATCAGGGGCCCGGACCAACCGTCACCACAAACCGAAAGTTATTTGCAGATGCGGCCTCAATCTTTTTAAAGCCCATGGACGTAGGCGTTCCTGTTATTTCTGGCGCGCTCGCGGCCCTTTGTGCTTTGGTCATTCCGTTCTGGATCATAGGGATCCCTGGTGTCGAGAATGACTTTGCTCGTGGTTGGAAAATTGGACTCGATGTCATCATGTACTATCCCATCACTTGGGTCATCGTGTTTGGTGTTTCCTGGGGTCTGAGAAGGGTCATCCCTCTCAACGGCCAAAGATCCTTGACTGTTGTGGTCGCTTTTTGCTTTATGATTTTCTTCGCTGTTGCACTGCTGCGGCTTGGCCAGGCCTTTCAGATAATGACGATGTGACGATGGGGTTTAGACGTGGGAGCAAGTCATAAAAGAATGGGGAGAAGATGATGCGACGAGTTCTGCTACTTGTGGGGCTATGGCTCTGTCTGACGGCAGGAAATTGTGTGCCGCAACAGGAAGTGGTGTTGTTTGAGAATCCCAGTGAACAGTATCTGAATATGACTGGTGTCATCGACGAAGGTCTGGAATATGTCGTCAGAGTGATCTATGTCCAGAACGCTCGTGCCAGCGGCTGTCCTACCTACGGCAAAGACTCGGACCTTTGCCAAACAAAGCCGGAAGAGTTCACGTACATTCCGCAAATTGAGGGAAACACACATCGTGTCCATATCCCTCTCAAAGAACTTTCCCCGGGTGCCAATTCGTGGTGGGAGCCATGGGACATCGCTATCTGTGTTGGGCCCAGAGATCCCAACGCTGTGCCTCACCAATGTCAACGGCTATTCTATTTCACAGAGGATACACACGACGGCCATCAGACTATTGACCTCGTCTGCACACAACAATTTTGGTGTTTTGAAGGACTGCAGGTCGAGAATGTTAGTGAGGTGAATCAGGAGTACGTCGTGAATATTCGAAAAAAACAACAGTTGAAGTCTCAAAACACCACGACTATTGTGGAGTTAGATCAACTGCTGAGAGATGAAAATTGGGCGGCATTTATCGATCGGGTTCTCGCCGACTTTGAAGAAGAGGACACCATCACGCTCCTTATGGCAGCCAATATGGCTGTACATGAACAACGCCCCAATGATGCCATGTTGCTGTATCATGTTGGAACTATTCGGGCTCAAGTCGATGGAAAACATTACACCCCACTCAAGAAGGATGGTGAGAGTCCTGCCCTAGCGATACAAAACCTTATAGATTTGACTCAGTCGGAAATGCGTGCGTTTTTACCTGCCGAACTCCTTCAAATGTATCAGGCCGTGGTTCCGCACCTGAAGCAATGGAATTCTCACTATACGAACATGTATGATCCTGGATGGAAATCTGAAGCCGTCCTCAATCTTCAGGACGTCCAAATGTATTTTGAGGAAGCGAAAACCAAGCGAATTCACGATTTGCAAGGATTCATGACTCTTTTTGAGAATGAGACGTACGCAGAAGCGTATGAAGTCGCATGGATGTATGAATGGGATCCCACGCTGGATCAGCTGGCAGAAGCAAAGAGAAAAGCGGAGGAAACGATGCAGCGTATCGAGACACAACTCGATATTGATGGCTTTATGGCACCCATTTCCAAGCAGAGAAGATTTGGTTGAGAGAATTCCATGATTCAGATACTCAGATGATGTGCCAGAGCACATTGACGGTGATACGAACGATACCGCTCTTTTAGGTCGAACGCCCTAATTCTTATACCCGAGAAGAGGTGTCTGAATCTGAGGTTTCTTGTTCTTCAAACCCTTCCGTGATTTTCACGAAATATCCCCTCGAAGAAATCCCCCAACGCATTCAGAATTTCTGGTTCGACTTCAATGTTCTATGGTTTCCCTCTTAGTCCTCCATCCAATATTTCCACAGAGATCTTTTAGCAAACGTCGTCAACCATGGTGCTGGTGTTATGCCACCGTTCTGGCCATATGTCGGCAGTGTTCCTAAGTCCAAGTTGCTCTAACTGTAGATGTATATTTCTTGAAATCGTAAAGAAATAAAGGAGTTATAGGTTTTCGAGAGATTGGCACTGTGCTTGCTGTAGTGATTAATCAATACACGATACAGGGCACTTCAATAAAGAAGTTCCCATATCCAATTACTCTCATACTCACAAAGGAGCCCTCTCATGGCACACACAACTTTTTCCACAACTCTGACACTTGCGGCCATCAGTCTTTCATTGAGTACTTTGGCATTCACCCCCGCCATGACGGAAGTCGATGGCCGATCCATTCCGAAAATTGAATGGACCACGACCTTGGAAAAGTTCCAAATGAATAATGATAAATTTCTTGGACAACGGTTTACCGCGATGTGTCCGAAGACTTCTCAAAAAACAAAGGTTGGCGATGACAAGACTGCTGTCTATCCACGTAAACATGCCATTTGCCAAGCTGGCTTACAATCAGGAGTCATTGATAGCAAAGGCGGTCTCGTAACCGTGCAGTTGATTCCTGACGGGATGAGTGTGGTTGGCAAGTCTGACGCGGATGTGACAGACAAGATTTATCGAGAGCATGTACGCGGAATTAAATGGGATACGAAATTTACAAAGACCGGTTTTGGGTACAAGCAATTAATTGGACAACGTTTTACTTTTGACTGTCCGGCGGCCCCAAGCAAGTTGCACTCCCGACGAGTGGTTGGCACCGATTCCTATGAGTTTAAGAGTATGATTTGCCGGGCAGCAGTGCATGCCGGGAAGCTGACGATGGACGGCGGGCTCGTGACGGTCCAGATGAATCCTGGGACGAAAAAGTTGGTGGGCAGTACGCGGAATGGCATCGAAACAAAAAATGGCAATAGCGGCTTGAGTGCCCTCACCTTTGTCGCGAATCCGGTTAACCCATAACATTCAGATCTTTACGAAACGATGAGCCTGATCATGTCACGACAAAAATCTGGGCCCGGTAATTTGGCTGGGTCCAGAATATTTCCGGTGCCAAGCACGATGAAACGTAGGAGGAGCCTTCAATGATTGGGGTTGTGATAGCTCTCATATTCCTCGTCGGATCAATAGGCATCATGATTGGAATTATTATCATCAATCAGATCAATGGTACCTATAGCTCAGCATTGGCCGTGCCGATCTACAATCTGCTTTGTCTCATTTTGGCTTTGGTGGGACTTGGTATTTCAGGCATTGCCCGTCAGAAAAATAAAGAGATGAAACTTGCTCGACGCACGTTCGTGTTCGGTCTTATCTGCGTGGTCATACTTGCAGTACTCTTTCCCATTTCTAATACAGGGTCACTGAGTGTGATGCATTAAGAGGTCTTTACTATAGTTCTCATGTGGAGAGTGGAAGTATTTCGAATCAATCTTACATACACAAGGAGGGCGCATCATGTTACTTCAACTTTTTAGTCTTTTTAAGGGTGTCGGAATGCTCTTTTCAATAGGGTGTCTTGTGTATCTGTTCGTGGGGAAAAATGCCGTTTTAAAGCAAAGGCTTTTACTTCCGTTTTTTGTGGTCAGTAGCGCGCAAGTGGTGGGCACAGCCTACTTTACTCAAGGACTGATCGTGGCCTTGGTTATGGCCGCGATTGCGGCCTTCATCTCTCAGTTGTTTATGCGTACCCTGAAAATTTGTCAGCCATGTGGGCGAATTGTGAATGATTACCGTGGAAATGTTCCAGATGTCTGCCCATCTTGCCAGACTTCGGTCAATCGAGATGGCGTTGCATCCGTTAGCGTATGACCAGAGATGTGTGAAGAACGATATCTGGAGAGACATTCATGAAACTCATGTTCTACTCATGTTGGTTGGTGTTGCTCTACATCTACTTCGGCATGACGGAGTTGAGTGACATGAATGTCCTCCAGTCTGTGCTCGGGCCAATGGACATCTTCCTGGCAGTAGTGGTGCCCGTTGGGTTTTCACTATCAATCATAAGGTTTATGAATGAAGGGCAGTTCACTTTTAAAGGCGCACTCTATTCCTTGGGGTTTTTGTTGGTGTTTACATTAAGCCAACTGGTGCATGGTACCGTTGGCAGTGTGACGTCTGATGCAGTGGCCATGACAAAAGGACCTCCCATTGAAGAGATGATCGCACGCCTTGTCGATCGAGCACTAATCGCCCACGGTGCTGACCAAGGCGCCCAAGCAGCAGCTTTATTGTATTTAGTGTCAGGAGTGAAGACGATGTATAAATCCGAGGATCATCAATACAAATTCTTTACTCCCACCCAAGAGCAACGCGAAGAGAGAATAAAGTGGAATAGTGCTAATACCAAAGTAGAGACAATGAAAGGTAAGTTGCTCGATCAGGCAAAAGCGATTTCACATCGAACAATTTTCCACCTTTCATCCTTCTTTGTTCTTTTTTCCGCCACGTTCCTATATGAAATTCATCGTGCCAATAGTATGAGCAGGCCATGACTAGCATTCAAGATAAACTAAAACAGATATTTTTTAATAAACTGGCAGGTGTGATTTTTTGGATACTCAGTTGGCCTTTTGTGAGTATGCTGTTTGACTCAAATCCCCATTATCCTACATTCATCAAGCCTATTGGCGTTTTTTCTAGATCTTCCCTTGCTCCTGAGGGGTATTACTGGAGTGCTTCATATTTTGAAACGATGGTTATTCCTGCAGCTGTTTTTTGGTTGGGTTTGATTGGTACCATGGTCTTTTTGCCAAGTAAGCAGAGATGACTGCACGATTTGTTGATTAAACACTTTTTGACTACCAGGCTGCCCAAAGAGCGAAAGCAGTCATCTTATTTTTTTACTTTTGCTACTCTTTGAAGTCATACAAGCGAAGGGAAACCCATAGCAGGCATGGGGACGTCTTTATGAAATCGTTGGAAAGATTTGAATTAGCCAAGCATCACGGACCATACGAGAGATGGCCCAAGGATACTGAATTGATAAAGGATGGGTTCCCGACCGGCAGGACGATTCCCGGATATCTTATCGAAGCACAATATGAACATATCCATGGATATCTTCTTGTGACATCCTGGGATTGCCCATTTGAAGAAATGCAAACATTTTTGTTGCTGTCTCCTGAGTTAGAAGTCATGTTTGAGGAAACGATAGGAGTAGCTTACGTTTCTGTTTGCATAGAGAGACACGAACCAGTCAATGACCACACTGTCCTTTTTCACTGCAACGATAACCTAGACATTCGCGCAACCGTAGGTACAGTTAACACCCTCAGGTTGCAACAACTTCAACGACCAGTTGGGCAACTTGGGGCCTAACCTTTTGAATCCATAAAGGAGACATGAAACAATGAAAGCCATTCTGCTACTTCGAATAATGTTGGTCGTGATGGGCCTATTAATGGCCGCTACTGTCAGTTTTGCTGAAAAAGATAAAACGAATGTTTCTGAACTTCAGCAACTCGCCGAACAAGGGGATGCCAAGGCCCAAGTCAGTCTTGGCCTGGAGTATAGGCGGGGCCGTGACTTACCTCAGGACTATGGGCTGGCCAGAAATTGGTTTCTTAAAGCTGCAGAGCAAGGTAGTGCAGAAGGCCAAAATAATCTAGGATTGATGTATGATCATGGTCGTGGAGTTGAAAAAGATTTCGTCCAAGCGCGGAAGTGGTATCTGCAGGCGGCGAAGCAGGGACATAGCAATGCGCAATATAATCTTGCACTCCTCTATACCAACGGACAGGGTGTCCCTCAAGATGATATTGAAGCCTATGTCTGGGCCAATATTGCCGCGGCTCAAGGGAATTCCGGTCTTGCCAAAGACCTGCGCAATAAACTCAGAAACATTCTTGGCCCAACCTGTATTTCGAAAGCTCAAGAACAATCGAAGGAATATTTCGAAAAGTACGTCGCTCCCTTCCAGTAAGCAACATTTGAATGATTGGTTGGCCAAGGCCGTTCCTCTTTTTTAACTTACCTATACGAGCCTCCCTATTTTTGTAGGGAGGTTCACTTCTTCTGCATTCTCCGCACGCCAGAAATTCATTCAACGTCAATGTGTATTTCCGTTAAATTTAGAAAACAAATCTGTTTATCTACCCTTTGTAATTGAGCCACTCATCATTAATTCTACGTACTCTCATAATTGCGACTTTTGAAGCTTTGCGCTATAAATTTCAGGCGCAAAGAAGGGTGGCAATTACCTCTATGTGGTTTTCCTTAGTAGTGTAGAGCTATTACATGAAAACGAGCTCTGGTAGTATCCATATCCCCAAAGAACTTAGCGGAAGCGATATTCTTTGGTCTGATTAATTTGAGACTGGGAAAATTAAGGATTGTCAGTGCGCGAAAACAAAAAAGACCAAGCTTCTCTCCGTAATGAGTTTCAAGAGCTTTGCGCGGTCTCAGATCCCTTTTCCATGTTCGTGGGGATGTGTGGAGTCCTTCGTATCTGTAATTTCCAGACAAACGCGATGATTTGGGAGTTGGGAGAATCGGGAGCTTTTGGTTACTCCAGGTCAGACTTTGGAGTGACGAATCATTGGTGGCAGGACCGTCTACATCCAGAAGATCAGGGAGGAGTCCTCGCAGCGCTTGAGAAAGCGCAGGACTCCGCGAATTCCATTTGGGCGGCTGATTACCGGTTTCGGGGTGCAGATGGAAGTTATGCCTATATTTGCGACCGTGGGCAATTCGTCGATCAGAATGGGGGCGGCTCATGTCGCCTTGTAGCATCTATGATTGATGTCACAAATTGTAAATGGATTGAAGAAGGGTACCGTGAAAGTGACGAAACGACACGATTGATTGTTGATAATGCTCTTGATGCCGTGATTTCTATGGATGCAGAAGGCATCATTAGTGGGTGGAATCATCAAGCCGAAGTGATCTTTGGCTGGATGCGAGAGGAAGCGATTGGGCAGAGCTTAGAAACAACGATCGTTCCATCGCAATATCGCGCAGCTCATCGTGCCGGCTTGAGACGATTGGTTGAAACCGGGGAGGCAAAGCTCCTTAAACAACGAATCGAAATCACGGCCCTGCACAAGGATGGTCATGAGTTTCCTGTTGAACTCAGTATTACGCCTCTTCACTCCCATGGAAAGCTGGTTTTTAGTGGATTTCTTCGAGATATTACTGCGCGAAAAGCGGCGGAAAAAGCTGCACAAGGAAATACACGGTTTCCCGATGAAAACCCCTATCCTGTGCTTCGGCTCGCGTATGATGGGACGATCCTTTATGCCAATCCAGCGAGTGGCGATCTTTTGACTGCATGGGGTTCTCAGGTGGGGCAAGTTGCCCCGTCGGCTATTTGCCAAGTGATTGGAGATGTAAGTGTCACTCGTTCCAATTACTATCTTGAAGTTGAATACGAGCCGAATACGTATTCCTTGTTTTTCGTCCCCTTTCATGAAGAGGAATTTGTGACGGTCTACGGAAAAAATAGTACCAAGCGTATCCAGGCTGAGCGGGAAATGCATGCCGCAAAAGAAGCCGCAGAACTCGCGAATAGAGCCAAGAGTGAATTTTTGGCCACCATGAGTCATGAATTGCGAACGCCTCTGACCGGAATTCTTGGGTATGCCCAACTTCTCCAAAATGACAAAAGTGTTGCCACCACTCATCAGGCGGCCCTTACGGTTATTGAGCAGTCAGGCGAACATTTACTTGGCCTTATCAATGAAATTTTAGATCTTACTCGAATTGAGGCGGGAAGCCTTGAGGTGTACATCGAACCGTTTTCTCTAGAAACCATGCTCGACGCGTTAGTGAACATCATGCGGGCGCGAGCTGAAGACAAAGGGTTGATGTTTACGTTTGAGCATCTATCAGAATTTCCTCGGACCGTGATGGGGGACATCAAACGATTGCGTCAAGTGTTGATCAATATGCTCGACAATGCCATCAAGTATACAAAAGAAGGAGGCATTGCGTTGAAGGTGGGCTTTCATGATGGTTCCATTCGGTTTTTAGTCGAGGATACCGGTCTTGGTATCAAAGAGGAGGACCTCACTGCGATTTTTGAAGCCTTTCAGCAAGTACATCATTCCAACTTGATGCCAGAAGGGACGGGTCTTGGACTGACCATCAGCCAGAAATTGGTCTCGTTAATGGGTGGGACTCTGGAGGCTTCAAGTCACTATGGTCAGGGTAGTATGTTTTGGTTTGACCTCGACCTTCCTGAAGCCACAGTCAATGAACAAGATCTGGAACAGGAAGAACGAGTCATACTTGGAGTGGCCGGGCCGAAGCGAAAGATATTAGTGGTTGACGATAAGCCTGATAACCGGCAGTTTTTAGCGGATGCGTTACGGCCCCTCGGCTTTTCTGTGCAGCAAGCCAAAGACGGGCAAGAATGCCTCCAGCAAGTAGCCGAAAGTAAGCCCGATGCGATTTTGATGGACTTGCGTATGCCACGCTTGAATGGGCTAGAAGCTACGCGGCGCATTCGTGCCCTTCCTGAGGGAGGAAGCCTCATAATTTTGGGTGTCTCGGCGAGTTCTTTTGATCACAATCGGACCGAATGCCTGGATGCAGGAGCTGACGGGTTCTTGTCAAAACCTTTTCGAGTGGGGAAATTGATACGAATGCTCTGCGAGCATCTTCGCCTCGAAGTCATTTATGAGCAACAAAAACCTGCAGCATCTAAGGAGTTTCCTGATGGAGTGATTTCATCGACAGGAATGACTTTACCTCCAGCGGAATGGGTGAAGGAGCTTCAAATGCTTGTGCTCTCGGGGGATATGGCACAAATACTCGATCGTCTTCAGGCGCTTGAGCAAACAGAGCCCACCTATCAGAACTTTGTTGAACGTGTGCGAACATTAGCTCAGCAGTTTCAAATAAAAAAACTGCGACTGTTTCTATCGAGTCTCAAAGGCCCAGACGCATGACCTCTACTGCTGATTGCCATCGAACGATTTTAGTTGTTGATGATACTCCGACGAATCTTAGCGTGGTTTCGGCCTTTTTGGAGGAAGCTGGATTCAAAGTCCTTGTAGCGGAAAGTGGGGACGATGCTCGAGAGGTCATCCGCCAGATGCATCCGGACCTCATTTTGTTAGACGTGTTGATGCCCGCACCAAATGGGTTCGAGACATGTCGAGAATTGAAATCTGATCATGAGACTCAAGACATTCCCATTATTTTTATGACAGCCCTCTCGGATACGGTGGAAAAGGTCAAGGGATTTGAAGTGGGGGGAGTTGATTACATCACCAAACCGTTTCACCAAGAAGAAGTCTTGGCTAGAGTTAAGACTCATCTAGCTCTACGTGAACTCCGCCGGGAGTTGGAAGTGCAGCAAGCAGGACTCCAAGAGCAAAATCGATTGTTGCAAGCGGAAATTGACGCCCATACCAGGACCAAAAGTACGGTGCAGTATCTCAAGGGTGAGCTAGAGTCAGAGCAAGTCGGTCGAGGGATGATTGGGCGTAGTCCCATTTTTCGGGAGACACTTGAACAAGTGGCACAGGCCGCAGAGACAGATTGTACAGTCTTGATCATTGGCGAAACTGGAACTGGAAAAGAGGTGCTCGCTCGGACGCTTCATGAACAAAGTCTGCGTGCCGCTATGCCGATGATTAAAGTTAATTGTGCCGCCATCCCCAAGGACTTGTTTGAGAGCGAATTTTTTGGACATGAAAAAGGTGCCTTTACTGGCGCTGTTGCGAAACGTGTGGGGCGGTTCGAACTGGCCGATGGGGGAACGCTCTTTCTGGATGAAATCGGAGAGCTTCCTCTCGATATCCAAGGCAAGCTTCTGCGTGTGCTTCAAGAGCAAGAATTCGAGCGGGTTGGGGGGCAGATTACCCAAAAGGTTGATGTTCGAATCATTGCCGCCACAAATTGTGATCTTCAAGAGGACGTGACGCTTAAACGGTTTCGCGAAGATCTCTATTATCGGCTCAATGTCTTCCCTGTTCGCATTCCCTCCCTTCGTGAACGTCAAGACGATCTTCCCTTGCTTATCGAGTATTTCCTTAAGAAATTTTCGGAGAGGCATCGCAAGAATGTTGATGCTATGCACGAAGAGAGCATGAGTGATCTTCTGAATTATGGGTGGCCGGGGAATATTCGAGAATTGGAAAATGTGATTGAGCGAGCCGTGATAGTGAGCAAAGGGCCCATTATCCAGATCGGGAAATGGTTTGATAAGCAACCGACATCTTCGAGTGTTGCCCCCGTAGATGCCACTCCCCCTCGCCCTACTCCAGAGACCACTGGGTTTATGTCCCTAGAAGATGTGGAACGGCTCCATATACTTCGTGCGCTGGATTCTACGAAGTGGCGTATTTCTGGCGAAAAAGGGGCGGCACAGCTTCTTGGAGTGAACCGATCTACTTTACGCGGCCGCATGGAGAAACTTGGCATCGTTCGTGAAGAATAATCCTTCCATTCCTGATTATCCCTGACCACTCTATTCAAAACCTTCTGGCTCTTTATCGCCAAATTGGCTAAATGTTGCCAATTGCCTTTTTGGCTTGACCCTCCTTGATCTCCCGTCTTCATTGGCTTCGATCAATTCGGAAGACGTATTTCTCATGGTTATATGGGTTTTAGGTATTTGGTCCTATCAGGCGACAAAGAGGCCATCTGTGGCATTCAAGTTGCAATAATCTTTCTCATGTTCCGAGAGAGATTGGAAAACTTTGACAATCATAAAGTCACCCAGAAAATAGGTCACGGCATCTTTTAGGGAAAGGTCACATGGATACACACCTCACCACGTTACTTTTGGTTGATGACACGCCGGATAATCTTCTCGTGCTATCGGATATGTTGACTGATGCTGGTTACCGTGTGCTTTGTGCGGAAAGCGGGGAAAGGGCTCTAGAGTGTGCGAAACTTGGCCAACCGGATCTCGTTATGGTCGATGTTCGTATGCCTGGGATGGATGGCTTTGAGACTTGTCGACGACTCAAGAGTCTGGTCGACATGAAGGAAGCTCCGATACTGTTGACCAGTGCTCACGTGACTGCAGAGGTCTGGAGAGACGCGTTAGCCTCCGGCGGATCGGATGTACTGACTAAGCCGTTTACGAATTTGGAAGTCTTAACCCGAGTAGATTTGCATCTACAGCTACGGCACTTTCAACGAACCTTGGCAGCAATCTCATCCTCTTAATCTGTTTTCAAAACCTATCCAGAGTTCTTTGCGACCGAGAATTCAGTTGTCTGTGCTAGAGCTTATGGCTTACAACCGCCCGAGGGCATCTCCGACCCAAACAGCCGAAAGACCCAGAAATACATGGAGAATGATATTGACGGAGGCTTTGAGGATCGCGCCGTCTTTGAGGAGGGCTAGGGATTCAAATCCAAAGGTGGAATAGGTCGTAAATCCTCCGAGTACTCCAATGAAGAGAAAGATGCGGATATCAGGTCCGAGCAGTGAACGGGTTTCTGTCACTCCATGAAGAAGACCGATTAACAGGCATCCGAGTATATTGACCGTGAGGGTTCCAACAGGAAAGCCCAAGACTGGGCTGAATCGATTCAACGCGCCGGCCATGACGAAACGGCCAATTGAGCCTAGAAATCCGCCAAAGCCAACCCAAAGGAGTTGTGGTAATCCGTATGGTGTCATGATGATTTCAATGCTAAAAGATTGTCTAGATGCCAGGGGAAGAATGCAAGCGGATGGTTGATTCGATGATCTCTATTCCTTCACGCTTTAGATTGGCGTTTTGATGGAGTGGGTTGACGAATGGATTGAGCTTTACGACGACTTGCCGACGATGATTTATTGGCTGCCCCATTCATCCAAAGCGCAATGCCCCCTAGCAATCCAGCGACGTTTGAAACGGTGGTCACATTTGGTGGCAATTCTAATGTGACCTTCTTTGCATTGCCGCCTCCTAGATACAGGCGGTCGTAGTTGATGACGTGATCAAGGGTTTCGATGGCTTGAGCCAGGCGTTGGTTCCATTTCTTTTTCCCGACCTTCTTGAGTGCGGGGGCTCCTAATTCATCTTCATAGGTTTTCCCTTTTCGAAACGGGTGGTGGGCTATTTCCAAATTAGGCACCAGCGCTCCATTGATAAAGAGGGCTGTGCCAAATCCCGTACCCAGCGTAATCACAAGTTCGACGCCTTTTCCCTTGATGGCTCCAAAGCCTTGCACGTCGGCATCGTTCGCCGCGCGAACTGGTTTTTTTAACTGGCGGACAAGTTCTCCCACGAGATTGGTTCCTGGCCATGATTGATCGAGATTCGGTGCGGTTTTCACTTGCCCTTGCTGAATCACACCAGGAAATCCTACCGAAACCCTATCAAATGTTCCCATTCCTTTGACGAGTTCGGTGATGCCCGCAAGCACCGCTTTTGGTGTGGACGGTTGTGGTGTGACGATTCTCAGGCGTTCCCCAATCGGTTGTCCTGTTGGATTGAGAAGAATCCCTTTGATTCCCGACCCTCCAATATCAATAGCAAGAGTGACCAGTTTGGTTATTGTAGAAATGCGTTTTGATGTCGATGCCATGAGTGTTTCTCCTTAGCGAGGTGGTTCCTTGGAGCCCTGTCGGCTGTTATACACCTTTCCGCCTTGTTCGACATATTTCTGTAAGACTTGAGTGGCTTGGAAACGCCCAATATTTTTGGTTACTGTAATCCCGCGTTGTTCCAAAGCCGAAGCCCAATCTTTGAGCTTCGGGCCTTCATCAAACCCAATTGCTTCAGCATCGTTTCCCTGAGCTCCACATACCAGATGAGAAACGCCTGACCAACAAATGGCTCCAAGGCACATGGCACAGGGTTCGCAACTCGTGACCAGCTCATGTGATGGGAGACCAGCGGCCCCTAAATCATGACTCCCAAGTAATTGTTGAGCCATTATGATTGCCACAATTTCTGCATGTGCCAGAGAATTCTGAGAAGAGAGCACCAGGTTAACCCCTGGAGCCACGAGTTGATGAGTATCGACTCTAAACACTCCTGCCCCAAATGGGCCACCCGTGCCTTCTTCAATATTGTGTTGAGATAGAGTAGTGACTAGGGTCATTCGTGCCTCAGGGGTAGGGAAGGCAACAGGTTGTGACTTAAGAAATTCAGTTACCCATTGAGGAAGTTCTAGTTGAAATGGTGGGAAGGGGTGGGGGGTGTTTTTCATGATAATCTTGATCCAGAGAAAAATGTCCTGGTTCTAATGAATTGGAAAAACCTCGTTTGGAAAAGTTGGTTTTGGTGAGCCCAACGCTCCGACTACCCTTATAAAAAAGTGTATCAGCACATTCAGTTTAATAAAAGATTTTTTAAGAGAAGCTATGGCAAGACAATGAGAAGATGAGGTTCTCATTATTATTGGGGCTTCTGTGGGTGCTGGAGAAGATCTGCCTCTGGCTTTCACTCTTTAATCTCCTAAGTTGGTGTTGGCAGCAAGTGATCGGAGGCGGTTAGAAGCTTGTGCCGAAGCTTGTGCTTATATTTTTGTGAAGGCGAATACTCAGCGAAGATGTTTAGTGGTGACATCCCTACGAGGGAAATTAGGACGACTGGTGAAATTGTGTTTTCCTCAGGGCATTGATTGGATGGCTATGAACAGCGCGAAAGAGGCTTATAGAGAGTGAGTATGCTCACCCTGAGTTGTGAGAGTTAGGGTATGGCATAAGAGACTCGCTCAAGCGTATGGCCTTTTTCCGTTAATAAAGTTACAAGCCCATCATCGCCAACTAAATGAGCTGCGCCAATGATCACGAGGACGTTTTTATCTTCCAATAGAAAATTTTCAATTTGAGGGATCCATCGTTTGTTGCGGTTGGTTAGTAGAGAATTATGATACGTCAAATTCTTTGCTTTTTGTTCTTGAATAATATGTTCTAATTCCGAAAAATTTCCTTGATGCCAATTTTTCACTAAATGGAGAAATTTTTTCTCACTTTCTTCCGAGTTCGAAACGGTTAGGGTTTCACGAAGAATTTTGTCCTGCATCTTCAAGGGTAGTTTGTCATCTATGTCGAGCTGATCTTCGATGGTTTCCAGCCCTCCTGTGGGTTTCCCAGCATCTTTTGCTAAACGAAAGAAATAATATTCAATCCCCAGGTCTGGTCGGAAATCATTGGTTGATAAAGGACTTCGACCAATAATTTTATTGACCGCCCATGGCTTGAGTTTGTTAATCGGTTCAAAGTCGAGTCCCATTTGAGCGACACGTTTTTTCAGTAGCTTGAGTGTCTTGGGATGGAGCACTTTTTCAAGAGTGTTCCCGTTTTGAAGGTAATGATAATTTTCAACATTTTTATTTGGGGTCAATGAAAAGAGTATTTCTGGGTCAATTTCAAATATGACTTTTTGTGAATTGTAATATGAATACGAAAACGCTCGAGTGAGAGGGTAATATTCTTCAGCCAGTATATGGATTGATCCGAGAAGATAAACGGTGTTGGTGTCGGATTGAATTTTATAAATGAGACTGTTGTTATACCCTTTTCCAACCACTTGGCTTTGCGTGGTACCAGAAAAGGTTAAAAACATCATGAGAGCAAAGAGTATGCTGAAGGTGTAAGGCCGGCGTGAAGAATGATAACCGTTCATGGAACTCTCCTTGTTGGGTAACTCTTTGATCTGTAGGGCTTTTCCAGACAAAAGTTTTGGAAGGTTGCCCATCTCATAGCAGTGATACTCACTGACAATGCTGTTACTTCGGAAGGAAAAGGAAAAAGGTAAAGAATTTTTCTTGAAAGTATTGGAGAGCAGGGATTGGTTACTATTCGTTTGTGTGGGGTTCTGTGTATTCGTATTGAATCCAGTTAGAAAAATTCAGCTGCTGAACTCTGATGGTCGAAAGCCGGAGGGAAGGTATTTTGCCCCTAAGACGTTTCATTAGGGTGAGACTGAGGGTCTTGTTGGATGACGTGAAAATCTTTTTGGGTGATAAAGTTTCCATCGGCAAAAAGGCGAAATTCGTATTTCCCCGGTCCGGGAAACACTAAATAAGGAATATTGACACCGAAATCGTGTGTCGCCAATCGATTCTGAATTTCAATAGGAGGCAGTGAGCCTTTGCCTACCATTTGATCCTTGTCAAGGTAAAATAATTGTATGTCAAAGGTGTATTTGCCTTCGGCGTCAGTCAAGGAAAAGTACACTCCGACTTGTGGATGTTGACAAGGGAATGTCTTGGCCCACAGGTGAGTGAAGGCGCCAATGATGCTTTTTTTTCCGGTTAAACTATCAATGATAATCGTATCACATACTAAAAAAGCATGGATGCTGGGTTTAATGAAATCTGTCATATATGAAACCTTTCGTTCATGTCGAACATGAGTCAGGAATTTTTATTAATGAATGAATACACGTGTGATTCCAACTCCGGCTATGTAGAGCCCGATCGCGAGGGCATAAGCTGGCCAAAATCCTAATTTAGGAACGACGGCAATCATGGTCCCAACATAGATAAACCATGGGGGTGAAAGCCAGATCAAATTTTTAGCGAATGCCACGGTTGGAGAATCGCCAGCATTGAGATACACCAGAATAAAGGTGACTCCACTAATGACGGGTAATGTACTGGCGAGAGCGGCGAGAAATCCTTTCCCATGACTTCCTAAATAGGTGGAAATACTCACCAGCGTTCCACCGATAATGAAATACAGTGCATATTTCGACAGTTCAGGCATGATCTCTCCTCTAGTTTTTTATAAGATGAACGCGCCCCTTAGTTTTATCGCAGCCCGTGTCCGTGATTGTAAGGGAATGATTGGTGGCCACCAAATTGGTTTAAAGAAGTGCTGCACGGACCGCAAAGTAGAGGATGAGGACTTCCACAGCATGTGCCGTGATAACAGAGTAGAGATTGGTTAGACGAATCCACATCCATCCCCAAATTAGTCCATCCCAGACCGCAATCCAATGTAAGGAACCAAAGGTTGTCACCATAAATGGATCAAAGGAAAACGTAAGGGCGGAGATGATTAACGACAACAGAAGTCCCAGTCTTATACGAGCAGGAGAGGAAGGTTCTGATTGGCTGAGCGACTGGGAACTAAAAACCAGCAAGCGCGCAAAAATGAATCCACGGAAATTCAGTTCTACAAAAACGGCAATCAACAGAATGAACCAAGGCACCATGACCCAAAATGGTAGTTGTGCATGCGGGGTATCTCGAAGAAACGATATATTGCCTCCCATAAATGGGACGAGATAGAGAATGATGGTTGCATTGATGCATCCTAAAAGAATTCCAATTCCGGTTCCGACTTTCACCCCTAGCCCCACCTTATGCCTTTCAAGGCCGAGTTTGGTTACAAGGGCAACATTTTGAAGCGACCATAGTCCTAAGGCCAGGTAGGCACTTAGTTGGGGAATAAATTGAATGAAAATATTGGATTGCCAATGTGAAGGGAGAAAGTAAAATCCAACGGTCGTGGTAATCGGAAGAAAGGCTAGTCCGCTTGCACGTTCCGAGATCAAGTTCATAGAGTCAGGACAGATGCGAAAGATATGGCGACTATTGGTTGCCAAAAGCTGGTGTTTCCGTTTGGAAGAGAATCAAATTGAGGGAGAGGGGCTTGGTCAAAATTTTCCCCTAGGATACAAATTGGCAAAAGCTAAATGGCAAGCGATGTTAGATAGATGAAATTTAGGGATTTTCCCGTAGCTGACGCTACCAAAGGTAGTTGAGAGAGGGCAATTGTAAAACAATTTGCCCTCAGGCCTTCTCAAAGTTTACGCTAAAGATAGTATGAAATTTCACCATTCTATATTTGAGATTTCCAGTTGAAAAAGGGGTCGTCTCGGTCCTCTTAGAATGCGTATCACTTCATTCCTGTATGGCAGAGACCAGGCATTTTATAAATTTCGTAAACAGGGTAGGGATTGTTATGACATTGGGTAGGATGAACGATGGTCTAAGTAAAGCAGGAGAGGGAAAGAATTCTCGAAATGATAAAATTTTGAGTGAAAATACCGTGGCTAGGAAGATGCTGCTACTAAGCATTGGGCTTGGTTGGTGTTTGGTCGGCTCTCCATTAGTAGTTTTGGCTGGCAGTGAGCCGCAAGAGCTTCCGAAGCCTACTCATATGCTCAGCGCTCCTTTATTTCAGGAATGGCAATTTGATAAATCCGCTCTGGCGAACTTACCTGAGGGATTTTCTCAGGAAGCTATTGGGAAGGATCCTCAAGGTAGCTGGGTTGTCCGAAAAGATGCCACGGCTCCTAGCCGGCCAAAAACAGTAGAACAGCATCTCACTTGTGAGAAAGGTCCGTGCTATCAGTTATTAAGTGTCGATGGAGTGACGGTCGAATATGTCGATCTTTCGGTTCAGATGAAAATGCGATTGGGGACTCCCTCCGGAAAAGCTGGATTGGCTTATGGGATTCAGAATGCGAAAAATTTCTATGCGGTCGTGGTTGAACCAAAAACTAATGAAATTGTGGCGTATGTGGTGAAAGATGGGGAGCCAAAGGAAATCGCTCGTGAAACGTTAATTGTTGAACCTTCCGAATGGCATTTTCTTCGAATTCAACGCAATACTATTGTGAGTAAAGAGTTCACCGAAATTTTCTTTGACCACCATCTCATGATTGATGTCTATGATCAATCATTCAAAATAGGAAAAATAGGCTTGGTGGCGATGGGAGATGGCGCATTTTCATTTGATAATCTTCGCGCCATAGAATTGATGTCGAATCGCCCACTTTCCAGACCAGCGGCTTATTAACCTACGCTAAATTTGGGAGACTATTCAGGCGAAGATGAGGTTTCATCAAGTCGAGTAAGGGTTCTGGGGCGGTGGCTTCAAGAACAAGCGCTCGATTTTTCTGAGTGAGGAACTCCTGGCTCACTTGATGGTCCAGGAATCCAAGTAGCTTATCAAAAAACCCAAAACAGTTCAGAATCCCACAGGGCTTCTCATGAATTTTGAGCTGAGCCCATGTCAGCATTTCACAGCATTCCTCCAATGTTCCTAATCCACCGGGTAAGCTGATAAAACCTGAAGAGAGGGTGGCCATCAGCGCTTTCCGTTCGTGCATGGTTTCCACAATATGAGTGTTGGTGAGTTGTGTATGAAGCAGCTCTTTTTCGGCTAACTGCCTTGGTATTACCCCGATGACCTTGCCTCCGGCCTCAAGGACTGTCGAGGCCAAAATTCCCATTAACCCAATATTGCCGCCTCCATAGACAAGGCCAAATTCCTGTTGAACGAGGGCTTTCCCTAAGCCTTCGGCCATGTTCGCATAGTCAGGGTTTATCCCAGGGCTTGACCCACAAAAGACACAAATATATTGCATCGTTAGTTAGTGATTGAAAAGAAGAAGAGGGCGGTCATTTTGGTAGATGTTCTAGAGGTAAAACTGTGAGGGCATACGGGTTAACTCGCGCGCCGTTAAGGCGAATTCCCCAATGAAGGTGCGGCCCGGTAGCTCTTCCCGTGGCTCCTACTTTCCCCAACGACTCTCCTTTGTTGAGAGTCTGGCCGGGTTGTACGTCAATTTCCGATAAATGAAAATACATGGAAAACAATCCGACCCCATGATCGATAATCACTCCTTTTCCTGAGAAAAAATGATCAACCGCTGCTACGACCGTGCCCTTATTGATAGCCAGGACTGGTGTGCCTAGAGGTGCAGCGATGTCTTCTCCAGAATGGGGGCGTTTGTGTTGTCCGTTAATCACACGACGACTGCCGAATCGTCCAGTTACGGTGCCTTTGGTTGGCTCGAGAAAAGGCCCATCCCATAGCGGCTGTTTGCCGATATGGTGAAAGGCATTTGACATTTCCTTTTGTTCGAGCCGTACTCGTTTTAAAGTTTTTGCATCAAGGTCAACTTTATTCTTAGGCAATTTGAGGTGTTGGACGGCATAGTCTTCTTTGATAATCGTTATCGGGTAAGTGAGATGATCCGATTGGGCATTGGCCTGTACTGTGATGTGCAATTTCTGTTTCCCTGGTGGGTCTTGCATATCAATGCCAACGATAGCGGCAAACCTGCTATTCGTCATTCGAAAGAAGGGAATCTTTCGTTTAAGAAAAACCCCGCTAACATGAGATTGTGGATTGTTGACAGGGACTTCAATCCATAAGACTTTTCCCTGTTTGCCGCTAAATTGTTTCTCTGGAGCCGAAAGATGTTTTTCTACGGCAGGGGTTTCAAGAATCTGGAATGAAAAAGTGCTCACAAGGACGAAGAAGAGAATCTGGAGCCCTTGTCCCTTAACCTGGGGAAAAATCGATAATAATGGAAAATGTTTATTGGTCATGGGTAGAGCCGATTATGCGGAACCTGGCTCAATAATTCGTCAACTCTTGGGTTAAATGGGCAAAATGGATCCATACAGAGAATTGTTTCCTCCCAATATCCGTTCAGCTTGAGATAGGTCCAATCCACAGTATACGACCGATTTTTGGCTCGGGCAAATCTAATGAAGTCGCCGCGAACTTTTGCACGCGTGGTTTGTGGAGGGATGGTTTTGGCTTGTTCTATGGCTTCCTCGTCAACAAGTTTCCTGATGCCTTGTCGTTCCGCTAGCAGATAAAAGAGGCCTCGCTTTCGATTAATATCATGGTATTGCAGGTCCATCATGCAGAGTCGTGGATCATCCCATCCGCATGATTTATTTGCCATGTAATTTTCCATCAACCATTTTTTTGTAATCCAGTCGATTTCTCTGACCAACTGCATGGGCGAATGCGTGAGAAGCTGCAAGACTCGTCCCCATTCATCATGAATTTCTGAAAATATTTTATTAGGAGGTTGGGACTGCAAATATTCTCCCGCGCGCTCCCAAAAGACCTGTTGAATTTCGAGGGCCGTCAGTGCACGCCCATCTTCTAATTTGACGGTTTTCTTTAAGGTGGAGTCACGAGAAATATCTCTAATCGCTTTGACTGGTTCTTCTAGATCGATATTGGGAATGGAGTAGCCATCTTCAATCATAGACAACACGATTGCTGCCGTGCCGACTTTTAAATAGGTGGCGAATTCCGACATGTTGGAATCGCCAAGAATGATATGGAGACGACGAAATTTTTCTGCATCAGAATGGGGTTCGTCCCGAGTATTAATAATGCTTCGGGAGGATGTCGTTGAAGATGAAGTTTTCTCATGAATATGTTGAGCACGTTGAGAAATGAAAAATTGAGATTTGCCAGAGACTCTAAGGATTTTTCCGGCGCCGGAATAAATTTGACGAGTGACAAAAAATGGAATGAGTTGTTCACTCACTTTCCAAAAATCGACATCCCTCCGCATGAGAAAGTTTTCGTGTGATCCATAGGTGTTGCCGAGTGAATCCGTATTATTTTTGAAAATGTAGATGTCTCCTGAGAGGCCTTCTTCTCTCAATCGTTCCTCAGCAATGGGGAGGCAATTTTCTAAAATTCGTTCGCCGGCTTTATCATGAATGACTAAATCAATGAGATCATCACATTCGGGTGTCGAATATTCTGGATGGCATCCGGTATCTTGATAAAATCGTGCGCCATTTGTGAGAAATGCGTTGGATGGCCAGCTGTTAGGAATGAGTCCTTCAAAGATATACCCGAGAATCTTTTCAATTGGAAGATAGACGCGTCCGGTGGGAGAAAAGGTCAGTCCGTATTCGCACTCAAGGCCGAAAATTCGCTTAATCATGGCCGCCTTATTGCTTCTCAAAATGAGCGTATTTTAGGAATGTTCGATAGGGATTACTTCGTCATAAAGTCAGAATACACCCCTCTTGGTGAATGTTCAACCTAAGAACTTTTAGACGAAATAGGTGAGCCTGAAAGGGTTAGGAGAGGAGGCCTGAGGCTTCAGAGGTTTCAACTCGACGGAATTTTCTCCCCGAACGCGTTCGATCCAAAAGAGCAATTTCTAGCCCCTCTAGACGCGTTTTAGGCTCTGCGCCAATTTCAAACGCCTGTTGGCATAATTGTAAGGCCATATTAAGCGGTGGACTTGATTCGGGCATTTCCTTACGAAGAAAAGTAAGAATGGCTTCCGATCGTCCGCCAATGGCGGTGACCTTACGTTCGTCAATAATGCTTCCATCGAAGCCGATGCGATACAGCTCATTGCCTTCTGGGGTCTCACCAACTTGTGCCAGAAGGAGTTCCACTTCATACGGCTTCATTTCTTGACTGAAGATGGTCCCTAACATTTGTGAATATCCATTCGCCAATGAACGAGCCGTAACATCTTCTCGGCTGTACATCATGCCTTTCATGTCAGCATGTTGGATGCCTGCCTTTCGCAAATTTTCAAATTCGCTGTATCGGCCGGCTCCTGAAAATGCAATGCTGTCATAGATTTCGGAAATCTTAAAGAGTGAGGCACTGGGATTGTCTGCGACAAATAACACGCCTTGATCGTATTCCATGGCAATAATTGAACGACCTTTGGCAATACCTTTTTTGGCATATTCTGCTCGGTCCTGCATCATTTGTTCGGGGGAAACGTAAAAGGGCATGGCCATGATTTATGGTTCCCGTTCTTCCGAATACAATTCTTGGCAGATGGTCGCGAGAGTCGAATCGTCTACGTCTCGAACACCTTGGGCGTCAACTAATTTGACCAGGGGGAAAATTTTTCGAAGTAAGTCAGGCCCCCCTGTTCCCACATCTTCTTCCGCTGCATTCGATAAAGCTCGAATGGCCACATGAACCGCTTTGTCTTCGGGTAGGTGCTTACGAAAATGTTCTTTTAATGTGAGGCGGGCATCCTTGCCACCAGATCCCACTGCGTGAAAATCCGTATCCTCATACCGGCCCCCAGTAATATCATATTTAAACAAACGCCCTAATCCTCGCTTCTGATCGTATCCGACAAAGAGCGGAATTACGACAAGGCCTTGCATCACCATTGGAAAATTTGCCTTGACCATGTATCCAAGGCGAGTAGCTTTCCCTTCACATGTTAGGGGTTTACCATCAAGTTTTTCATAATGTTCCAATTCGATTCGAAAGAGTTTTGCCATTTCCACACAAGGGCCAGCAGCCCCTGCAATCGCCATGGCCGAAAATTCGTCGGTTTGAAATACCTTATCCATTCGGTTGGCGGCAATTTGATATCCTTCGGTGGCTCGCCGGTCTCCCGCGATGAGCACTCCATTTTGGTAGGTGAACGCAAGAACCGTGGTGCCATGCGGCCAGGCAGGTAATCCACTCGAAAGAAAATTTTCACTTGATCCTTGTTGCCCAGGGATCGTGCCCCATCGTGCTATCGGTAAGAGCTCTGGCCGCTGTGTCGATAAAAATTGATAAAAGCTTGAGCAGGGGTCGAAAGAGAACCTTGAGAATGGAGAGCTGTCAGTATTCATTTCGACCTTCGCTTGCGTAGTGTGTTGAGGCCATAGTCATTGTTAGGTGTTGAGCCGAGATAATAGCTGATCAACTGTCTCAATGTCCTGGAAAAGCTCTTGAGTGAGTGATTGTGTGCCGCGAAAAGGATCCATAAGAGGTATGCGTTTTATTTTAGCATCCGTTCCTGCAAGTAAGACGGAAGTCCAACTCATTCCGTAGACCTGTTTAGGAAATCGTTGAAGACACGCTCCTCGAAAAAATGCACGGGTTTGGGTTGGAGCGATATCCATCGCGCGTTGGACTTCTTCCGTGTGAGTGAGCCGTTCTATCTTCCCCGATCGTTCTAAGGTGTAATACAAGCCTTTGTCTGGTCGTACATCGTGATATTGTAAATCCATCATGGCAATACGAGGGTCTTCCCAAGAACAGTGCTTGCGGTCCATATAGGATTCTATCAGCAGGCGTTTGGCAACCCAATCGATTTCTTGGCTGAGCTTAGTGGGATCTTGGGCTAATTGTTCAAGCACTGACTCCCAGCGAATTAAGACTTCTTTGGTGATAGGAGATAATTCTCGGGTGGTATAAAAATCGTGGGCGGCATGTAGAAATGCCTGTTGAATAGCCAGGGCTGTTGTATGCTGGCCATTCTGAAGAGAGAGGGATGTTTGAAGAGTAAGGTCGCGAGAAACCTGTTTTACTGCATTGACCGGATCGGCTAGTTCGATATGTGGCAGAACTCCTTGGTTTTCTAACATGTCCATAATGATGGCGGTGGTACCAATTTTGAGGAAAGTCGATACCTCGCACATATTAGAATCACCGACAATGACATGCAGTCGACGATAGTGGGATTGTTGGGTATGTGGTTCGTCCCGGGTATTGATGATGGGACGATTGACCATGGTATTGAGATCGAAGAGACACTCTAAAAAGTCCGCTCGTTGAGATATTTGATAGGCCGTGGGGTTTGTCCCATTTTCTGCACCGACTTTTCCTGCTCCACAATAGATTGGGCGTGATACAAAAAATGGCAGAAGTGTTTCGGCTATTTTTTTAAAGGGTATTTTTCGAGAAATAAGATAATTCTCATGATATCCGAAGCTATTGCCTTTTCCGTCGGAATTGTTGCGATACACCAGAAATTCATCTGTTCCTACACTCGTGTTCAGACTTGCAAGACATTGGGCGACAAAGGTATCTCCTGCTCGCTCATAGGCAACGACTTCACGTGGATTGCTACATTCGGGTGTTGAATATTCTGGATGGGCCCCGTCGATATAGAGTCGACCGGCATTGGGCAGTATTTTATTGAGTTGGCGATTGTAGTGAACGCCCGGCCGTTCGGGTTCACCTTCTACTTTAAATCCTCTGGCATCCAAGAAGGGGTTTTCGTTTTCATAATCCCACAGGGCAGTGGGTGCTGGAAGTCGAGGACAGTGGCTGATTAAGCGAAGTGAATTATCAACGGGATCAGGGTTGAGGTGAGACCGAGCGATGATCCCATATTCTGTTTCAGTTCCAATGATGCGGAGCAAAGAAACCTCATCTAAGGGCAGATCGGTTGGTTAAAAATAGTGACCGACACTCATGGTTTCAATTTCTCGTGATTCAGATTCTTCATCCACGGTGAGCGTTCTAACGTGAATGATTTTCTCTCCTTTTTTCCCGGCGATTTTCGCCCAGTCGTCTGGATGTGTCGTATTGGGTAGATCTTCCTGTTCTTTGAATTCTTCTCGAATGGCTTGAAGAAAGTCCTCGCTCGTGAGCCCCTTTTCACCTCCGGAAATCGTACGCTTGATGGAAATTTTCTTGGCCCGCGATACGACACTTTCAATCAATGCACCGCTGGAGAAATCCTTATAATACACGGTTTCTTTTTCTCCATTGGCATAGGTGACTTCTAGGAATTGATTTTCTTCGGTTTTGGCATACATGGACTCTATGGTTGTCTCGATAAGATCATTGAGATAGCCTGTTCGATCTAGGCTCTTTGCCGCCATGGCTGATTCAGAATAGGGTAAGTTGGTTAGTAGATATTTACCAAGAATATCTTTAGCGCCCTGTTTGTCCGGTCGAGGGATCTTAATTTTAATATCCAATCGGCCAGGCCGTAAGACGGCGGGGTCAATCAAATCTTGCCGGTTGCTGGCACCAATCACGATAACATCACGCAAACTTTCTACCCCGTCAATTTCGGAAAGAAATTGGGGCACGATAGTGGATTCGATGTCTGAAGAGATGCCGGTTCCCCTGGTCCGAAATAATGCGTCCATTTCATCAAAGAATACGATGACTGGATGGCCGTGAGAGGCTTTTTCTTTGGCTTTAGCAAAGACCTCTCGGATTTGTCGCTCAGATTCGCCTACATACTTATTCAGAAGCTCAGGCCCTTTGATATGTAGGAAATAGCTACGAATATCTTTGCCCTTGAGATGCCCGAGTTTTTTCGCGATGGAATTGGCTACGGCTTTGGCTATTAAGGTTTTCCCGCAGCCTGGTGGACCATACAGGAGGAGCCCTTTGGGCGGGGATAGGTGGTGCTCGGCAAAAAGAGTGGGATGGAGGAAGGGGAGCTCTACCGCATCTTTCACTTGTTCCAATTCTTTTTCGAGGCCGCCAATATGGTCATAATTAATATCTGGGACCTCTTCGATCACGAGTTCTTCCATTTCACCTTTAGGGATTTTTTCAGTGAGATAGCCCGAACGTGATTCAAAGAGAAGGTGATCGCCTACGCTGAGCTTTTGTTGAGTGAGGGCGTCGGATACTTCAACAACCCGCTCATCATCCAAGTGAGTGCTCACGACGGCACGGCCATCATCGAGCAATTGTTTAAGATGAACGATTTCACCTTGGGGATCATATCCGCGTGCTTCAATGACATTGAGCCCCTCGTTCAAGATCACTTCCTGCCCTGTCTTAAGAGAGTCTATGTGAATGGATGGGTGTAAATTGACACGCAATTTTCGCCCACCTTGGGAAACAGTAATGGTCCCATCAGAATTTGTGCCATAGAAAATGGCGAAAGTTGAAGGTGGGGCTGTTAATTTCTCTACTTCTTTTCTGAGGGCTTCTATTTGGGTTCGGGCTTCTTGAAGGCTTCCGACTAACCGCTCATTTTTCTGTTGGGTTTGGTTAAGTTGTTGGCGAAACTCGTTGTCCTGTTGTCTTTCAAGTTGCAAAGACTCCAGCTGGGACCGCAAATTTTGAATTTCGCGGGAAGTGTCGTCAGCTTTTCTTATTCCCATAAGCGTCTCAAATCGTTTGTACAACTCCTCAAGCGATGAGGACAATAACCCCTTTGAGGGAGAGTAGGGGTATATGTTATGAACGGGAAATGACGAAAAAGACTTAATGAGAGTCTACCACTCAAAAAAAAATAGGGTCAACCAAAAGCTATCGTGAGATCAGTCGACCTTAAATTGACAAACTATGGAAGTTTTGAGATTAGAGTATTTGTGCTATCAACAATATTGGGTGCTTGAAGAATAGCTGAGATCACAGCAATTCCATAGGCTCCGGAAGACATGACGGAGTGGACGTTCATTGGATTGATGCCACCAATGGCAAAAATAGGGAGATGAGTTGCTCGACACGCCTTCTCAAGTGTGGAAAGACCTAATGGTGGTCCGTAGATACGTTTTGATGGTGTCTCATGAATGGGACCCAGGACCGCAAAATCCGCGCCTTCATTTTCTGCTTTTCTAATCTCGTCTACAGAATGAGTTGAGATTCCAATCAGTTTTTTCGCCCCCAACATTCGGCGAGCGAATGGAAGGGGAAGACTATTCGAGCGAAGATGAACCCCATCCGCCTCAAGAGCAAGGACAAGATCAATGCGATCATTTAGGAGGACCTTCCCCTGTTGCCTTTGTATTAGAGAAATGAGATTTTTGGTTAAATCGATCAAAGGCCTAGTGTCTAGATCCTTTTCACGAATTTGGACCATGCGAACTCCAGCATCCATCGCCTGGTTGATAATGGATGGAAGAGGTCGTTGAGAGGTATTGTGGCGATCTGTGAGAAGGTACAGTCGAGGAAGGGTGAAACCTGACATTCCCGAGGCTAGAGCATACCTTCAATGGGGCTACTGGCAGTTGCGTAAAGCTTACGGGGAATTCGACCAGCCTTAAATGCAAGTCGCCCCGCATCCACAGCATAACGCATGGCTGTCGCCATCATGATTGGGTCTTGGGCTCCAGCAATGGCTGTGTTCATCAGCACTGCATCGGCCCCATATTCCATGGCCAATGCTGCATCAGAGGCGGTCCCTACTCCGGCATCAACGATGATAGGTACTTTTACGGTGTCCATAATAATTTTAAGATTATATGGATTACGAATGCCCAATCCTGAACCTATTGGAGCGGCGAGGGGCATGACCGCTGGGCAGCCAATATCCATTAATTTCTGCGCAACAATAGGGTCATCATTTGTATACGGAAGAACGATGAACCCTTCCGCAATGAGGATTTTTGCGGCTTCAATGAGGCCAGCAGTATCAGGAAATAAGGTACGTTCATCACCAATGACTTCGAGTTTCACTAAATCTGAAACCCCGGCTGCTCGAGCTAAGCGAGAATATCGGACTGCATCTTCAACGGTATAACAGCCTGCGGTATTGGGGAGGATCGTGTATTTTTTGGGATCAATGTAATCTAGTAGGTTTTCTGAATTCTTATCTGTAATATTGACTCGACGGACAGCAACCGTGACGATGTCAGCTCCTGAAGCCTCAATGGCAAGCCGAGTTTCCTCAAAATCTTTATATTTTCCAGTTCCAACCCAAAGGCGGGAACGGAATTCCCTTCCCGCAATGATTAAAGGGTCATTTGAAGTATAATTAGTCATCGTGTTTGGTACCTTGGGAATGTCTTGGTTATGAAGCCCCACCGCCAAAAAAACTTAAGATTTCTACTTTATCGCCATCTTGAAGTTCCCAGGTCGGAAAAGTTAAACGGTCAAGAATAGTGAGATTCACTTCCACCGCCACTTGTTCAGTTTGTAGATCAAGCTTTTGTAGAAGAGTGGTCACGGTAAGGGGGACGGTATGCTCTTGATTTTCTCCATTCACAATAATCTTCATGAGGCAAGGCGTTTGAATACCAGTTTTTCATTGGCAACGATTGGTAGGAAATCATCCTACGGGACAGGTGAAATTCTTGTCAATGAATGAGACCTCTGTAGCCACGAATCATCAGTAGGCATAAGGCGAAGGACGTATGATGGTTCACTAGTTTTGAGTGAAGCATATGGCATACAATAAGGGGGTAACGGCATGTTGCCCTTACCCATTAATACCGTATGTCCTAACTTTATCTCCAATTTCGTTATGACAAAAGTCAATCAAAATTTAGCTGCCTTGTTTGGCTCCATGGCTGGTTTGTTGGCTTCCCGAGGGGAAAATCCCTACAAAGTAAAAGCCTACCAGCGTGCTGCTGATTCCATACAGAATCTCCCCGAAGAAATCAGTGCCTATGGTGAACGGGGAGAATTGCGTATGATCTCTGGTATTGGAAAGGAGTTGGAACTTAAAATTCAGGAATTTCTCGCGACAGGTCGTATCCGAGCCTATGAAGAACTCAAAACACCTTTACCCGATACTGTTCGAGAATGGGTCAATCTGCCTGGGTTTTCTGAGCCAATCGTGCACGACCTTTTTTTTCGATTGGGTATGACCACATGGGAAGATTTGGAAGTTTTGGCTCAATCACACCTTTTGGAAACTCTGCCTGGCTTAAAAGGTCGAAGTGAAGAAATTCTTGAAGTCATTCGGAGCAAGCGTTCGGTGTATCAAGCAGAAAAAGGGCCCATTCAATAAGGAGAGAGAAACTAGATGATAGTATGTGGTTACCCCATCCTAAGAGAATAGGAAAAGAAACGGGCAAAAACCAATACCTGTATTAATTGGAGGGATCAAGATTTTATGGCTATCTCTGCATTTGTATTAATCGATACCACGGGCAATCATACCAAAAGCGCCTATAAGACTCTGACAAGAATTCAAGGTGTACAAGCCGTCTATCCTGTGACTGGCCCACATGATTTAGTGGTACAGGCCGAGGCGGAAACCTTAGAAGAATTGAATGACTTGGTTATGGTTCGTATTCGAGGAATAGATGGTATAACCAAGACGAACACAGCTATTGTTCTCAAGCTTTAACTAAGGGTAGAAAGTGTAGAGTATGAAGTTGCCCTTAAAAACCTGTTGGCCCCTCGTTTTCTCCCAACCCTCTCTTAATTCTTTAGGCTGCAGGCCGAAGTTGTTCAAAGACCTTCCAGGACTTTAACATTTCGACGGCTTTGAGTAACTGTACATCTTCTGGTGGAACTGGTTGAGGAGCATCGGGGTCTACGGGAGCTTTAGATTCTTTGCTCTTAGATTTGGAAGGGGTTTTTGCCTTTGCAGTCTTTCCATCTTTTTTATCCTTGCCGGCTTCCTTTTTTGTGACCTGAATGGCTTTTGGGTCGATAACAATATCTGGTTGAACTCCAATCGAGTGGATGGATTTGCCTTTGGGGGTATAATACTTTGCGGTGGTTAGGCGAAGACCTGAACCGTCCGAAAGTGGAAGAATGGTTTGGACTGATCCTTTCCCAAAGCTAGTGGTGCCAATGACGACTGCCTTTCCCCAATCCTGCATGGCAGCAGCGACAATTTCAGAAGCGCTGGCTGAGCCGTGGTTGACCAGAACGATCATGGGATATTCATAATGTTTGCTGTTGGCTCCAGACCGATATTCAATCTTTTTCTCATTCCGACCTTGGATCGAGACCACAAGGCGTCCGGCTTCTAAAAATTGCTCTGAGACTCCAACGGCAGCCGTAAGCAAGCCTCCAGGGTTATTTCTCAGATCAAGAATCAATCCTTGAATATCTTTCGCAGTGAGTTTTTCCAATTCCTTTGTTAAATCTTTCGATGAGGCTTCTTGGAATTGGCTAAGTCGTACATAGCCGACGTTTCCTTCTAAAAGCTTCGATCGGACACTCTGAATTTTAATAATATCCCTTGTAATGGTGAAGACCAAAGGTTCTTCTAGCCCCTCTCGAAAAACTGTGAGAGTCACCGATGTTCCTCGTGGCCCTCGCATATGCTGGACGGCTTCCATCAGAGTAAGGTCTTTGGTCGGGATCTCGTCAACTTTAATGATCGTGTCTCCAGACTGAATGCCGGCGGCGAATGCCGGGGTATCTTCGATGGGCGCAATAACGGTGAGGCGATTTTCTTTAATGCCGATTTGAATACCTAAGCCACCAAACTCTCCCTTGGTTTCCACTTGCATTTCCTTAAACATGTCGGTGGTCATGAAAGAGGAGTGCGGATCTAGTCCTGCTAGCATGCCCCGCAGGGCCCCTTGAACCAAATCTTTGGTTTTCGTTTCTTCCACATAATGTTTTTTCACTTGTGAGAGGACTTCAGCAAACACTTGCAATTCTTCATAGGACTCACTGGCATGTCCTGTCTGGTCGCCTCCTTTCCCGATAAAAATACCGACAAAGAGAATCGCGGTTAAAGTGAGACCAGAAATGAGGACAGTCGAAAATCGTTCTTTGGCCATGAGTGTTCCTTCTTTTAGGAGTTCGATTATCGCTTTGCCAGCCACTTGAGCGGGTCGATTGGTGTTGTACCTTTTCGTAATTCAAAATACAGAGTATCGTCCTGGGTTACGCCTGTTTCTCCAGTATGTCCGATCATTTGCCCCATAGTTACGCTATTGCCTTCAGCGACTAACAATTTTGAGGCATGTGCGTACAGTGAATAAAACCCATTAGTGTGATCCACGATGACAACGAGCCCATAGCCTTTCAACCAATCGGCATAGACGACCTTCCCCGCTGAAACGGATCGGATGGGACTGCCTTCTCTCGCTTGTATTTCAATCCCCTTTTTGGTGACATAGGTATCAAATGTCGGATGTTTTTGCCGTCCAAAGAAGGATACCACTTTTCCTTTCGTGGGCCAAAGGAAAGAGCCCAAAGAGGGTAGTTTGCCTGGAGTGGTCCGTAATTTCGACTGTGCTAGTTGAAATCGCTGGTCGAGGGCTTTCAGTAAGCTATCGACTTGTTCGGCTGATCGCTTGAGATCTTCTACGGTGCGTTCATGTGTATCTTTTTCCTTAGACAGACTCACCAGCACGGTGCGTTTCTTTCTTTTTAGCCCAGAAATTTCTTTGATGGTGTCCTGGGTCTCGCTTTTGAGCGCGAACAAAGTTTCTCTCGCCTTGGTTTGTTGGTTCTTCAGAAGCTGGAGGTTGGTAAGGCTTTCTTGAAATTGTTGGACCACAACATGTTCTCGTTGAGCGACCCATGCAATATAATCCATGCGATTTGCCGCCTCGGCAAATGTTTCCGCAGTAAACAAGGTTTTGAGATAGCCAGACCGGCCTTCGATATACAATAAACGAAGGCGAGCGATTACAGCGTTCCTGTGGTTCTGAAGGTTTTTCTCAAGTTCATCAATGCTAATACTCAGTTTGGCTAACTCTTGATCTTTTTCTTTGATTTTCGTGTCGATTCGGTTTCGTTCTTTTTTTTGTCGGTACAGACGCTGATCAAGTTGTTCTATATTTTTGAGAACCGATCCATGTTGTTTTTTCGCCTTCTTGGCTTTTTTTTTGGATTCTGCAATTTTTTTCCTAAGTTGTTCTAGCCGTTTGCGTTCCTCGCTCATTTCGTTTTCAATAGAAGACGATTTGGCCCCATACCCAGGAACGAGGGGCATGAAGAACAGGACGAGCAAGCCAGTCATAAGTATGAAATTTTTTTGAAACCGGGTCATAATCGAAATCTCATCCATCCGTACATACTGGTGAATGTTCCAACACATCCTAACAAGATTCCTCCAAGAATGAGCAGGAAGGAAAAAGAGTAGGGGAAAAATTCAAATATTGATGAAAAGCCGCCAATGACACTCAAGGTATGTGTTTTATGCTTAAAAAATTCGAACCCTCCCCGTAAAAAGACCAAGGCGATTCCACCACCGAGTCCTCCTATGACAGCCCCCTCGATAAGATAGGGAATACTGATAAAGAGATTCGTTCCACCAATTAATCGTAAAATTTCAATTTCTTCTTGGCGAGTATAAAATGCAAGTTGTACGGTATTGGCAATAATGGTGATAGAGGCTAGAGCCAGGACGCCACCTACGATCAAAGCTCCGACTTCTATGTAGGTGATCACCAAAGCCAACCGTTCGATCCAATCACGATTGTATCGCACCCGTTCTACATGTGGGTGTTGTTGCAAACGATTAACGAGATTGGATACGACGCCAGTTGAAGGGATGGTGTTGGCCAAATTCAGTACCAGAGATGCAGGAAAGGGGCTCGATCCTAAGCCATCTAACAGATAAGCTTCGTCGGGGAATTGGTGCTTGAAATCCTTTAACGCATCATTTTTGGAAATGAGGGTGAGAGAATCGATAGCTGGATCCTCTTGTATTGTTTTTTTTAGGCTTTGGAGTTCCTGTGGTTCAATAGAATCATCGGGGTACACGATGATTTGAACATTGGTTTGAACGCGGCCAATCAAATTGTGCACATTGTGGTACAACAATAAAAATGTTCCAAAGCTGGTGAGCGTGAACGCTGTGGTAATAATGCCAATCACCGTGCTGGCTTGATGTGTTCGGAGGCTGATAAAAGCCTCTCGGATGAAATACCAAAGGCGTTTCACGTGTAAGTCCCTTGATCAGATAAAAGGTGCCCACATTCAAGCCGTAACACTCTGCCATTTAATTGTTCCACAACCTGGCGATTATGGGTCGCCATCATCACGGTCGTCCCTCGCGCGTTGATGGCTTTGAAAAGTTCCGCAATTTCAATGGTGAGTTGAGGGTCTAAATTTCCTGTCGGCTCGTCCGCGAGCAAGATAATGGGGCTATTCACAATGGCGCGAGCAATGCAGGCTCTCTGTTGTTCTCCAGCCGAGAGTACTGCGGCGTGTGTACTTTGTTTATGTTCCATCCCGACTGCGCGCAAGGCTTCAATGACTTTTCGCCGTGATTCAAACGAGGATAATCCCCGAATAATAAGTGGGAGCGAGACATTTTCAAAAACTGTCCGATGGGGAAGCAGTTTGAAGTCTTGTAGAACAAATCCCATGGTTCGGCGATGATAGGGGACATCTGCACGACGAAGCCTAGCAATGTTGCGATTTTGGACGAGAATTTGACCATCATCAGGATGTTCTGCTCCGAAAATAAGTTTGAGTAGAGAAGTTTTGCCAGCGCCACTGGGTCCTGTAAGGAGGACGCACTCTCCTTTATCGATTCGAAGAGAGATATCGGAGAGTGCTAGACAGCCCTCATAATATTTTGTGACGTGAAATAACTGAATCATGGGTGACGGTACTAAAAATATAGAAAGAATGTACTTATTTGGGTATGTGAATATGAACGATGATGGGGGTTCATTCCAATCTGCGCAAACCGTCTTGGGTGATTTTGGAACCCGTTCTGTTAATTTACCATTGCCAATCGGAGCTGGGAACCTCAAATGCCTGTTTGATGTGAGTGATTTGAGGGGAATCTACTTGCGGACTTACAATAAGAATGGCATCAAAGCGACATTGTTTATCTGTAATTTTATATTTAGCAAGATAGAAGAGAGCCAATTTGATGAGCTGTTGCTTTTTATGAGTGCTGATAGCATAGGACGCCCCTCCGAATTTGTCCCCGCGTCGAGCTTTGACTTCTATAAAGACAAGGGTGTGGCGGTCTTCAGCGATAAGATCCAATTCCCCGCCTGCCAGGCGCAGATTTTTTGCAATAATGCGATAGCCCTTTTTTCGTAACATTTGTTCAGCCAGGTTTTCAGCTAACCGCCCAAACAATTGAGATGATGATGGCATTGAGTATCTCAGGCATCCAAGCTACAAGCTTGAACCGGACGAAAGCTTTGGCGGTGTCCAGCACAGGGGCCAAATTGGCGTAATCGTTTCAGATGTTCGGGCGTAGGATAGCCCTTATGAAGATGAAACTGATAATTGGGGAATTGTTCATGATAGGTTTCCATAATGCGGTCTCGGGTCACTTTGGCCAATATTGAGGCTGCGGCAATGGAGATGGACAGTTGATCGCCTTTGATCACTGGGCGTTGACGAACAACAATCGTTGGAATGTGAAGGGCATCTAAAAGAAGATAGTCCGGTGGAGCGGCAAGATTTTGGATGGCGCGAAACCCAGCTAATCGAGTAGCACCTAAAATATTCAACTCGTCGATTTCATGTTCAGAAGCCGTTCCGAGTCCCCAATCTTGTGCATGTCTAGTAATAGAATCAAAAAGAGAATGGCGTTGAGCGGCTGTCAGGAGTTTAGAGTCGTCGAGAATATCAAGGGAGCAACGCCGAGGGAGAATAACGACGGCAGCCACAACTGGGCCGGCCAAGGGGCCGCGGCCAGCTTCATCAAGCCCGGCAATCCGCCGATACCCACAGGCCCAAGCGGATGTCTCAAAGAAGTCCGTTGGTCCTCTATTGGATTCTCGAAGGGTTGGGTTGTTCAAGATGTAGAGAAGGAATCCTTTTCAGGCATCCCGAGTTATTCCGTGGCCTCAGGGGCACTAGTTTCCTCAGGAGTCGGCTCCTCAACTGCTGCGGTGGAAGCGGTTTTAATGGTTTTAGGTGTGCGTGAGAACTCTCGTTCAGAGATTTTTGCCGCTTTTCCTTTTTTGTCACGAATGTAATAAAGCTTGGCGCGACGGACTTTCCCTTTTCGAACAACTTCAATGCCGGCAATGTTTGGTGAATGGACGGGAAAAATTCTTTCCACTCCAACGCCAAATGAGATTTTTCGAACGGTAAAAGTTTCCGTAGCTTTTCCGTGTTTCCTGGCGATCACGAGACCTTCAAAGACCTGAATCCGCTCTTTTTCCTCTTCTTGGGTTTTCTTTTTGCCCGAGGCCCGTGCTTCCATCACTCGGACTTTCACACGGACTGTATCGCCAATTTCAAAAAAAGGTGCTGCCTCAGTGGCATATGATTGTTCTAAGCGTTCTAGCTGGTTCATGGGTGCCTTTCTCCTTCAATGTCTCTGCGGATCGTACCCCGCCGAGGTATAGTCATGTTCAATTTCTTCTAAAAGTTGATGGTCTTCTCTATTCAGTGGATGATGATCTAATAAATCGGGTCGTTTGAGCAAGGTCTGGCGCAGGGACTCCTTTCGTCGCCATCGACGAATAGCTTCATGGTTGCCTGACATTAACACGTTTGGCACTGAATGGCCGCGAAGCTCGGCCGGTCGCGTAAAATGAGGGTAATCCAATAACGATTCAACAAATGAATCTTGTTGGGCCGATTGTGGATCACCCAGGACGCCAGGAATTTGCCTCATGGCGGCATCAATCATCGTGAGGGCAGGAAGTTCACCTCCAGTGACCACGTAATCCCCTAGAGAGATCTCTTCAACCGATAATTGCGTCCGGATCCGCTCATCAATCCCTTCATAATGTCCGCAAATAAATACCAAAGATCGGGTTTCTCTACTCAATTCTAGTGCCAATCCGTGGGAAAACCGAATTCCTTGGGGCGAGGGGAGGAGAAGACGGATCTCCTTCCTCCTTTGTTTGAGGGCATCAATGGCAAGAAAAATCGGTTCGGCCTTCATCACCATTCCACCACCACCACCGAAAGGGGTATCGTCGGTAGAGCGATGAGGGTCATCAGTATAATCACGAAGATTGTGTGTTTGAAGGGTGAGCAGGCCCTTATCCTGAGCACGCTTCATGATGCTTTGGCAGCTCACAGCTTGAATAAGCTCAGGGAAGACGGTAAGAAGATCACAGTGCATGATGAATATCCCACCATTCTTTTGAAGCAAGGTGCAAAGATTGCCTGTCTAAATCAACCTTCTTGATGGTTCTCCGATTGGCGGGGATCAAATACTCATTCTCCTCACTACGAACAACCAATACATGATGCTGGGGATATTCCAAAATTTCTTCTACCGTTCCCATTTGTTGGCCATCAGGATCTTCCACACTGAGTCCAATCAATTCAAATTGATAATATGTATCCTTTGGACGAGGGAGGTCGTGACTTGTTGGAATCTGGATCCATGCCCCTCTAAAATGAGCGGCCTCTTCAGGTGTTGAAAACGCTGAACATTTCATGAGAAACCCTGCAGGCACCTCCCTCACCTGGATAACAGTGGTTTCCTGTAGTGGAACTGTATCATTTGGAAGGGTGAGGAAGGCCTTCTCTAATTTTCCAAAACGTCCAGGTACATCCGACAGCGATTCCACTTTCACCTCACCGTGGACTCCAAAGGGTTTCAAAATTCGCCCAATGGTGACAAGGGAGTCGCTGTGAATTTCTGACCGATTTAATACAGGAGACATCATGGTGAATTACGCTCTTTCAGTAACAAGTAAAGCTGATCCTGGCGAATCCGCCTCACCCTTTTCACATTCCTGGTCCTTAGGCCTTAGCGAGTTTTTTTGATTCGGATAAGGCTTTGTACACCCCGGTTCGTCGTAATAACGCTCGAACCGAATCGGTGGGTTGCGCGCCTTTTTGGAGCCAAGCGAGGACTCGGTCTTCCTTGAATGTGGCTTTATCGCTTTCCTTTAAAGGATCGTAGGTCCCAATGATTTCAAGAAACCTACCGTCTCGCTTCATCTGAGAGTCGGCGGCGACTACTCGATAAAATGGCCGTTTATGTCGCCCCATTCGCGTTAAACGTAAATGAACTGCCACTGGTATTCTCCTCTAGTAAAAAATGAACACATGAAAAATGCAGGGTCTTTGTCAGCTTTACCGGGCATGAATAGCACGGATCAGCTTCCCTCGTTTTTTCTTTTTCTTCCCAATGCCTAATTGCCCACCAACCAATGATTTCATCATTCGGCGGGCATCTAAAAATTGTTTAATTAATCGATTAATCTCAGGAACAGATGTCCCACTACCTTTGGCGATCCGTTTTTTCCGATCCCCATTGAGAACCGTATGATCCCGCCGTTCTTTTGGAGTCATGGAATCAATAATGGCCACGACCCGCTTCATCTCTTTTTCAGGAACGGCGGCATTGCCGGCACCGGCGGAGCCCATCATATTTTTGATTTTTTGACTGCCAGGCAGCATGTCAATAATCTGGTCCAAAGAACCCAGTTTATTCACCTGCTGAATTTGGTCGCGAAAGTCCTCTAAGGTTAGGGTATTACTGGAAACCTTTTTTTGCAATGCTTGGGCTTGTTCTTGTGAAAAGTTCTCTTGTGCTTTCTCTATGAGTGTCAGCACATCCCCCATGCCCAATATGCGAGAGGCCATGCGATCTGGGAAAAAGGGTTCTAGCGCATCAAGCTTTTCGCCTACCCCTAAAAACTTTATGGGTTTGCCGGTTGCAGCCCGAATGGATAGGACTGCCCCTCCACGAGCATCTCCCTCGACCTTGGTCAGAATAACGCCAGTAAGCCCTAGAGTTTCATTAAAACGTTCCGCGACGGAAACGGCCTCTTGCCCAGTCATTGAATCTGCGACCAGCAGCATTTCCTGGGGTTGGACCCCAGTTTGGATATCCACCAACTCCTGCATGAGTTCTTCATCAATGTGCAGGCGACCTCCAGTATCGAGTAGGACCACATCGTAGCCATGTTCTCTGGCACGAGAGACCCCATCCTTGCAGGTTTGTACAGCTTGGGCGCCGGGTTGGCCTTCGTTGGTCCCGCGATGAACAGGGATATCCAGATCGGTTCCTAGCGAGGCCAATTGATCTCCTGCGGCTGGGCGTCGCGGATCAGCCGCTACAAGCAGAACACGTTTTCCGTCGGTTTTAAAATAATTGGCAAGTTTGCCAGTTGTGGTAGTTTTTCCGGATCCTTGAAGGCCCACCATCATAATGATCGTCGGAGGTTGAGAGGACAGATGTAGGGCGCTTTGTTCATGCCCGAGTAGGTCACGAAGTTCTTCCCATACGACCTTCACAACCTGGTTTGCTGGGGTCAGGCTTTTTAGGACTTCTTGCCCGACGGCTTTTTCCCGAACCTTCTCAATAAAGTCTTTGACGATCTTAAAATTGACGTCAGCTTCTAGGAGGGCTAGCCGGACTTCCTTTAACGCATCGGTAATATTCTGCTCAGATAACACGGCTTGGCCGCGTAACTGCTTGAAAACACTCTCGATTTTTTCTGTTAATGTCGTAAACAAGGAAGGCGGTCCTATGCTAAAGATGCTATTTTAAGCAAACTCAAGACAATAGAGAAGGCTCTTATCCTCTGTCAAGCAAAGAGAAGTGAATATAACGGCCTGAAATAGTAGCGGTTAGTGGGAAAATACAGTTTTAAGGGATGGTCGTCTAGCAAAAGACCATCTAAGTCTTGGGGAAACGTACGTCGGTGAATCAGATTTCACTTAGGAGAGTGAATCAGGTAGCTTAGCTTATTGGAATGTAAGGTTATAAGCATTTCAAGCAGGGCGATGATGACTACAGGTAAATTAGCCCTATCGCTAGTTTTTCGTAGGGGTAGCTCTACTTGTAGTGGAGCGGTATTATTGGTTCTCTCTTCAAGCTCCCCTAACAATCTCTTTGGTGCAGTGGGTTATCTTGTACTTCGAAACACGCCTCTCTCGCCGAATGACTTATGAGAAAAAGTTTTAAAATCCTGCTTATTGTGTGCGTTGGCCTATTCGTCCTTTACACCGGCCTTGGATTTTTGGCTGTCCCGTGGGCCATCATCAATAAACTTCCTCCGATTCTCACCGAGGAATTAAATCGGCCAGTATCGATTCAAGAGGCAACCTTTAATCCTTTTCTTTTTAAATTACAAATTAAGGGTTTGGCAATTGAAGAGTCCGATGGGTCGCCCCTAGGTGGGTTCAATGACCTATTTGTGGACTTTGAAGCGCTGTCTTCCATAAAAAACAAGGCGTATACTTTTGCCCAGGTTCGGTTGGGTTTGCCCCATGGGCTAGCGGAAGTGCGACCAGATGGATCATTGAATTGGGCTGACCTGGGAAAGCCCTCTGATGAAAGAATTCCCCCTCAAGAAGTTGAGCCTTCCGCTCCTAAATCTGAGGAGCCAGCTGGCTTGCCCCCGGTGATTATTCAGGATATCCAGATCGAACAAGGGATAGTGGAATTTCAAGACAACTCACGACCGACTCCATTTGTCGCTCATATTGTTCCAATTAATCTCAAGTTAGAAAATTTCAGTACGCAAAAAGGACAAGCTAATCCCTATTCCCTGTCGGCTGAGTTGAGCGATGGAGAACGGATTTCGTGGGAAGGAACGCTAACGTTAGAGCCTTTTGGTTCCAATGGGCAATTGGCGTTGGATAAGATTCGGTTAGATTCTTTGTGGGCCTATATGCAGCATCAATTTCGATTTCAGATTTCGCAGGGGCTGTTGAACATTAATGGCAAGTATGAAGTGTTAACGACTTCTGACGGTGTCGACGTTCGAATCAATGGTGGAAACGTCATCGTTCAAGATCTTAAAATTGGTGAAGTCGGGGCATCGGATCCGGTCATCACGGTTCCACTCTTTGAAGTGAAGGGTGTCAGTGTTGATGTGGCTAAGCAATCTGTGACGATTCCATCGGTTGCTGTACGAGATGCACAGTTTGTGGGATGGGTCGATAAAAATGGCACCATGAATTATCAAACGTTGTTTGCGCCGATTGAATCTCCAATAGATTCGTCCGCTTCCGTTCCTCCTCCAGCAGATGAGGTTGAATCAGGAAAAGTTGAAATGCCGTGGTCTGTGCTTGTCGAAGAATTTGATTGGGAAAACTTCACCATTGATGTAGAAGACCGACAACCAGAAGAGCCAGCGCGAGTATTAGTGGAAGCGCTTCATTTTCATACATCTCAGGTATCATCGGCGTTGGATAAGCCTCTCCCGGTTGATCTTTCTTTTCAGTTGAATCAGACGGGGAAAGCCGATCTCAAAGGCACCGTCAACGCAGATCCCTTATCCGTTGAAATGAATGTGGCGCTTACTCATATTGCTCTCAAACCTTTTGAGCCGTACTTAGCTCCATTTGTGCAATTTGCCATTGGGAGTGGGGCTTTGAGTTTGACTGGTCAAACTCATTACCAAAATGCATCAAAAACCGAGCCTATGGTGACGTATGCTGGTTCCATTGGTATCTCAAAGTTGGCATTGGTGGATCCCGAAAGTTCGAAACCCTTTCTGCATTGGAAAGATTTTGAGGTCAACAGTCTTTCACTCAATGTTGAACCTACAACGGTGAAGATCCAGGAGATTGCGCTCCTTGCCCCAGGGGTCGTATTTTCAATTGCCCCGGATGGGAAATCAAATATGGCGCGTCTGTTTGCCCCACCTGGGCAGACAGACGAACCCCCAGGGGAAGATGAAGAATCTACCACCGAAGATAAAGAGCCTCAGGCCAAAGAGACATCGACGCCTCCACTCCCCGTTCAAATAGATACCGTTCGGATTGATAATCTTCAATTCCAGATGGCTGATCGTTCCATTACACCCAATGTGGCGACGAAGATCGAGGAATTCTCTGGAACGATCAAGGGCCTGTCTTCCGAACAATTGGCCAAGGCCGATGTGGATCTTGCGGGGAAAGTCGATCGCTACGCGCCCTTTAAAATTAAGGGCCAAATCAATCCTTTGAGCGAAGATGCCTATACGGATGTGAGCGTAGTGTTTGAGAATCTTAATCTCACCACGATCTCTCCATACTCAGGAAAATTTGCGGGGTATCCCATTAATAAAGGCAAGTTGTCATTAGATCTCGCGTATAAACTTTCTCAAAAGGAATTGGTTGGGAAAAATAAGGTGTTGATTGATCAAATGACGATGGGTAGCAAGGTGGAGAGTCCAGACGCCACGTCCTTGCCTATTCCTCTCGCACTGGCTCTTTTGAAGGATCGGAAGGGTCTTATTGATATTGACCTTCCCATTAGCGGCAATATCGATGATCCAGAATTTAGTTACGGTGGCATCATTTGGAATGCCTTGCTAAATCTGATTACGAAAATAGCCACTTCACCATTTTCGCTTGTTGGTGGATTGGTGGGAGGAGTTCTGGGAGGTGATGCCGATGCGCTTCAATATATCGCGTTCCCGGCCGGAGATAATGAAATGCCACCTCCCGAGCAGGAAAAGTTAGTTGCTTTAGGAAAGGCCTTATCCGATCGACCAGGATTGAGGCTTGATATTACTGGTGCTGCCGACTCAATTGTCGATGGGAAGGCCTTGGCGGAGGCCAAACTTCTCCTTCAGATGAAAAAAGCCAAATTTGTTCAACAGCCAGCTTCTAGCGAGCAAGTGCCTCTCAAAATCGATACGTTAGAATTAGCGCAAGAGGAAGAAGCTCAATTTCTTAAACAACTTTTTATAGAAAAATTTGGGGAATCAGCATTATCCAAATCAGCCGAAAAAACGGAAAATCCGAAAACTGAGAAAGAATCTGGGAGCAAGGCTACGAATATTTTAACTGTTGATGAGATGAAGGAAAAACTTCTAGAAGGCCCTATGGTGAATGAAGGGGAATTGCGTGTATTAGCGCAACAACGAGCTCAGCACATTCGAGAGTTTTTAATTCAGGAAGGAAAGGTCCCGAGTAATCAGGTTTTTTTAGTTGAAGTTGCCTTGAATCCTGTCAGTGAAGAAGGAATGGTTCGCATTCCCTTAGCCCTCAATGCCAATTAAGTTTTTTTAGTTAGACCATTAGACTGTGCTTTTTCCTCATCCCTTTGTATGTCCTTAGGAATCTTTCTTCCCCCCTTCCTGTATATTTACCTCATATCCTTAAGTCTTTTCTTTTCCCTTTTGTGGGTTCTCCATATTCGAGTTCGAAATGCCTCGTTAGCTGATGTCGGGTTTTGCTTGGCCTTTGCAATAGTGGTCCTCATTTGTGCGATCTCTAGTGCGGGAGACCTTTCTCGTAAGATGTTGATTGCTGGGATGGGATTAGTATACGCCGGACGTCTCGGATACCATTTGTTTCTCCATCGGGTTTGGAACCAGCCAGAGGACGCTCGCTATCAAAGAATCCGCTCTGTACTTGGCCGTTGGGAATCCATCGGGATTTTTGGGTATTTTCAGTTACAAGGTCCAGCCTCTCTTTTATTTGCCGGGCTGTTATGTTGGGTGATGAATCATCCAGCAGATGGCATTCGATGGTGGGACGGTCTTGGAGTCATCATATTTCTTATTGCCATAATAGGTGAGGTATGGGCTGATCGTCAGTTAGAGTTGTTTAGGGAGAATCCAGCCAATAAAGGAAAAACCTTGCAAACGGGTTTGTGGCACTATTCCCGGCATCCAAATTACTTTTTTGAAAGTTTGCATTGGTGCGCCTATGTTCCATTGGCTGTTGGTCTCCCTTGGGCATGGGTGTCGATTGTCTGGCCTTTGTTGATGACCATTTCCTTGCTCTGGATCACAGGTGTTCCTTGGGCAGAAGCCCAGGCTCTTGCTAGCCGAGGGCAGACCTATCGCGACTATCAACGGACGACCAACCGATTCTTTCCTTGGTTTCCACAAACTTCAATCAAATAGTTGGAGACGTAATTTTGACGTTACCTATTCGGGCACGTTTTCAGACTTTGTTTCAGAGCCGGTGTGGTTCAATGTGGGATAGTCATAGGCATGCCTAGCCTTTTCATTGGGTGTGCGTTGGGCCGTATGGAAGATGTTCCGCAAGTGCATCATATTGCCATGAATCAGGATGCCAAATTTACTCGATACCTTTTATGGCAATCGCTTGAGTCTGCTCAATTTTCATTCTGGTTTTTTTAGGCTCGTCTCTTTCTCTTTATTTCCAACACTGGTTCTTCAAGTTAGCCCAGGGGCGTTGACTGAAAACCTCTTGAGTTCCTGTTAGTCCTATCACTTGGGAACATAATTGTAATCCCCCTTCGCTATTCATTGGAGAAGAATATTTAGTGTTATAGCAGTTAATTTTTTAACCGAAAGTTTTCTCACCAGCGGCCGATATCTATATTCGGCAATGATTCAACATTACCCATAATCTGTTTCAGGGCAAACCCATCGTGAGATGGGGACGCAAAATCACCGGTCTGCACCAACATGCAGATAGCGGGATTGCCGGGTTGTGGCTGCTTCGGATATTTAGTCCAGCCTTTCCCTTCATTCCTTCCGAGTGCTTCTGTTTGCCCACAGCTAACCATTTACGGAGGCCTCGCATGGATCACGATGATTCTTCAAAGTTTCCCTCGACATCCAAGGAAGCATTAACGCCCAGCCGACAAAAAAATCGAGGAAAAACATGGCTTCTGACCATGGGATTGTTGGGTACATTAGCGCAGCCCATATGGGCTGTGGCAGCACCACCAGAGCATGCCAATGCGGTGTTCATGGATGGGGAAGTGACTATGATTCACATTGATGAAGTGATTCCGGAAAAGTCTCGATTTGCCTACTTTCTGCATCCCAAGGGTGGGAAGGTTGAGGATGTCGTCGAGATGATTTTTGAAGGAGAACCTCCCAAGCATCTACGTACGGGGAAGAAAGTCAAAATTAAGGGACGAAAGGCCAAGGGCAAAGTGTGGGTATCGGAGGTCGCGGCATTAGATGGAGATAGTTCCACCAGTACAACTAGCGGAAACGTCGCTGAGGCAACAACGGGAGATCGAAAAACGATTACCTTTGTGATTAATATGACGGGGGTGGATTATGGAGCACAGGGGGCCTCACCCTATACGCAAACGCATGTGACCAATTCAGGAAAAGCCATGCATGATCCTGTCGCGTTTTCGGTGAACAGTGCGTATGAAGAAGCCTCCTTTGGGCAAGTGACGTTTTCAGGAAGTACGGCGACAGATGTGTTCTTAGTGTCCGTACCCTATGATCCGGGAGAAGCTTGTGCCTATCGCACAATTGCCACGCAAGCTGATTCGGCTTCACCTGTTAGTGTCAATGGCTATCGTCACAAAATGTATGTGGTCCCTCCTAAAGCTATTTCCGGTTGTGGGTGGCTCGCCTTAGGCGAAGTGGGGAGCTATGGGAGTACGTCGACCAGGAAATCCTGGAGTACGCGGATTGATGCCATCGCCTTCGCTCATGAATTGGGCCACAACATTGGCTGGCATCACGCGGCGACAGATCCAGATAATGATGGCCTCAAAAATGTGGAGTATGGGGATACATCAGATCTGATGGGCTACTGTTGTTCCAAGCGCAAGCTCAACAGCGTGCACATTGACCAAGTGGGATGGTTTGATCGAGCGGACTTACAGGACAAATTGGTTGATGTCACAGGGGCAGGGGAATATTCCTTGGCACCTTTAGGAACGGCTCCTGGTCTTTCGAGTGACCCTCAAATTCTACGGATCACTCCTTCGACCGGACGCCCCTATTACTTATCCTATCGACAACGGATTGGCCTTGATGCAGGTATGTCCTCAACCTATGCGACAGGGGTGAATATTCATCGAGGTTCTGAAACGGATAATTGGTCTTATTTAGTGAAAGTGCTGAAGAGCGATTTCAGTGATTCGAACCTGTACGAATTTCACGATCCAACCAATAATCTGACAATAATGCAGCTAGAAAACAATTCAAATTTTGTCTCTGTCGATATTAGTTTTGGAGGAGAATGCGTAGCTGGTGACACGCAGGTTGTTTTGTCTCCTAACAGTCAGGAAGTGAATGTTCTGACTCAAACCCCATCTTATGTGATGACCATTACCAATAACGATACGGCCGATTGTGGAGATACGGATTATCAGGTTTCTCTTGGAACAGTGAAAGATAGTCTGGGTAATGTTGCTCCAGCCATAACAAGTTCTGTTCAGCAATCAGTGGTGACTGTGGGCCCTCAAGGCCAAGGTTCAACCACGGTGACCTTAGGATTAGGCGAAGTCGCTAATGGTGCATATACCTTTGGTTTGGATGTGGCCGATCAAAATGTGAATGAACCAATGCATTTTAAACAGACTACAGGTTCTTTGAATGTCAATGTGGCGGTTTGTCAGATTGGCACCCCAACGGTTTCAGTCTCGCCCGCTTCTCAGGTCGTGACAAATGTGAGTCAATTACAACCATATACCGTCACCGTGACGAATACAGATAGTTCGACTTGTCCCTCCAGCAATTGGTCCGTAGGGCTCAATTCTTCATTAAGTGGGGCCATCGCCAATCCGGCATTGAATATAGCGCCAGGGGCCTCCGATTCAACCTCAGTAACCATGAATGTGGTAGGAGCGGTTGATGGTGTGTATCCGATGATATTTGACGTGGTCGATACCGATACTGGGGTTGCAACACATGCTGCCCAAGGTTCGGCATCTTTAGAATTAAGTGTGAATAGTTGTGTGATGGGAGCGCCAACAGTTGAACTGAATCCAAGCCAACAATTGGTATCCCAGGTGAGTGACCTTCAAGCCTATATGCTGAAGGTGACGAACAATGATAATGCGTTTTGTGATGCCAGTTCGTGGTCGGTGGCTGTGGCTTCCGGCTTGGGGAGTACGGTGGAAAATCCTACACTGAATGTGACTCCAGGAAACAGTGTGGTGACTACTATCATGATGCAGGTAGTAGGGGTTGCGGATGGGACCTATTCCTTGACGGTGATGGTCGCTGATACTGAGCCCGGACATTCAGGTCAGGCTGGAGCGTCATTGCAATTGGATGTACAGGCTCCCACAGCACCATCCGGAGTTTCAGCTCAATTGACGGGTAAGCGGCGCAATCAGTCGGTTCAACTCTCGTGGAATCAGGCTAGTGATAGCCCAGGTGGGACGGGCGTCGCCTCCTATTCAATTTACAGGAATGGCGAATTGCTCAGTTCGACAAGCAATCTTAATTTCAAAGATGCGAATTTTTCAACAACCAATGAAAATGTGTATGAAGTATATGCGGTTGACCAGGTTGGGCATATTTCTTCGACTCCTGGTAGTGTGACCTACTCCTATGGGGGAGGTAATTCTTCGAAGCCAGGAAATGGGAAAGGACGAAAAAAATAGCAGTTGCCTTGAATCTTTCAAGGCTTAGCGAAGGGCATCCCTCACTATCATAGCGTGCACCTCCACTGTGACGGGGATCAGATACGTATCTGATCCCCGTTATTGTTTATACCCTTTTTCCTCTTTTCGAATAAAACCTTTATGAAACGGGCATTGTTTCAGCCATGTAATTTTTCGGTATTCGTCGGAGGTGGGCAATCAAGAGCAATCCTGGTATGGCCAGTAGGGTACAAAGAACAAAAAACCCTGCCCAGCCTAACCAAGTGGCTAAGACTCCAGTGACTGAGCCAAACAATACACGGGGAATGCCCATTACACTGCTCAAAAGGGCATATTGTGTGGCTGTAAAGCGTTTGTCGGTGAGGCTAGCCATGAAGGCTACAAAGGCCGTCGTTCCCATCCCTCCGGTGAGATTTTCAAAAGCAATCACGGCCGTTAACGTAGGGAGATGATTCCCTACGATGGCCAATAGGGCAAATCCCGCCGTGGAAATCATTTGCAGAATTCCAAAAATTAGGAGCGAAGGAATAATTCCCCAGCGATACACGACGAGGCCGGCAAGCATGCCTCCAATAATGAGGGCGGCAAAGCCAAAGGTTTTTACGATGGCTGCAATTTGAGGTTTAGAGACCTCTAAGTCCACCCAAAAAGGTGAGAGCATTTCGGAAGCCATGCTATCACCTATTTTGTAGAATAGGATAAAGAGTAAGATAGCTACCCAGCCTGGCCTCCGGCAAAATTCTAGCAGAGGACCCATGAAGGCCTCGCGCAGGGATGTTGGTGGAACAACTTCGACAATGGGTTCAGGTGCCAAGATGGTTGCCACAATCCCGACTAACATGAAGAGGCCTAAGATGAAATAGGCAGTAGGCCAAGACAAGTATTCAGCCAACACCAACGTCAAGGCACCAGACGCCAAAAGTCCGATTCGGTATCCATTGACGAAGATCGACGATCCAATCCCCAATTCCTCATCAGTTAAATATTCGCGGCGATAGGCATCAAGGACAATGTCTTGACTCGCACTGGCAAAGGCAATGAGAAGGCAGAGCCCGGCAATGGTAGGCAAATGTACGGCTGGTTGGACAAAGGTCATTGACGCAAGTGCGATCATGAGGAACACTTGGGTCATAAGCATCCAACCGCGGCGACGCCCACCAAAGGGAGGAATGATTCGATCCATGAAGGGAGCCCACAGAAACTTTAAAGTATAGGGGAGCCCGATAAGTCCGAAAAACCCGATGGTGGTCAAATCGAGACCTTCTTCCCGCATCCAAAATTTGAGAGTGGAACCCGTGAGAAGTAACGGAAGGCCCGATGAAAAGCCGGTCAAGAGCATGACCAACATTTTGGGGCCGAAAAGTAAGGTAAAGAAATTCCACAGCCAAGAAGATGGCTGGCTTGGTGTGTTCATAGTCATGACCTTATCAAATAAAGATGCTTAGGTCTTCTAGGATTCTATGGATTTGGGCAATTGAGAATGGTCGAATGGGATCGTTGAAGAACCAGGGTAACTTGGGAAAATAATAATGCTTTGTAAGAACATAGAACATTAGTTGGTGAGGGAGTTGACCGACTCAATGAATGAAGTCAAAGCCTGGCTTATCTCAATGGTAGGGCAAATGCTTGACGTTGTGATTCTTCGGAAATCAACCGAGGGAATGTCTGAGCAGGTGGTCTGGGAGGGTCAGGGCAAGGTACTGAGGTGTGTACAAGAAGGAGTAGTGTTGGATTTGAATGCAGGTGGAGCGTCATGGTGGAGCAGGTTTTTCCCACCGTGGCATGTTGCACCCCGTTGGATTAAAAAACCGTTTTCTGTTCCCTATAGGGACTTGGCGATTGAGGACAATCCAACAACTGGAGCAAAGAGACTGGTGATTGATGCTGAGACTTGGAGACGGTCTCCCAGTGAATTGGTTCAGAAGAAAAATGGGTATGGTTAATCAGAGTCTGTAGATATGGAAGAAGAAAAGGAAGAAACTAATTGAGGCTGGGATCAACCGGCATGTGAGCATACATGCTGTATTCATCGCCAAATGTTTGAAGGACTTCAGCCCATAAGCCTGATGAGTAGTCTTCAAAGACAAATTTTGGTTTCGCAGGCATGATAAGCCAAGATCCACTTTTCATTTCGTTTTCCAATTGGCCAGGACCCCAACCGGAGTACCCCATAAAGGCTCGGAATGATTCTTCCTCTGCGGGAACTTCTAAAATACGCTTAAGTGTCTCAGTATTTCCTCCAAGATACACCCCATCAATGACGGCATGGGTGTCTTCAACTTCCTCATTAAGGTGATACAACACGAGCAAGCTATCTTTTTGCACGGGGCCTCCAGAGAAGACGCGGTGCGGTTGGCCTTCAAGCACTGGTACTTGGGGTAAGACTTCGGTGATATTCATCTCAGTTGGTCGATTCAGCACCACACCCAATGCCCCCTCCGGACCATGTTCACAGAGCAGAATCACCGTCTGCCGAAAATTTGGATCACGGAGTGCCGGTTTGGCGATGAGGAATACACCTTTGCCAAGGGGAACATCCATTACCATATCCTACCGTGCGTCAAATTATCCTTCAAGAGGGAAGCTCCGTCGAAAGAAAAGTGGGAAACCTGGCCAGAACGACCTTTAAAACAACCATCCACAATCAGAAAGGTCACCATGGGATATTGAATTTAGATGCCTCACAAACTTTCGATCAAACTCTATAATCTTTAAATTCTTCATTCGTATCATCTAATTTTAAAAAGGTTCGCATTTGTTTCTTCAGCGTGTCCCGTGCGCTTTCCTCGCCGAGATTTAATTGGTACTCGTTAATCACCATAGTCTTGGTCCCACCTGGACCCGCCCATTCATTCCAACACGTTTGGCAAACTTTTTCCTTAACTTCAGCTTCAAGCTTTCCCATAAACAGATTGTCAGTGATAGCATCACTATCCTTATCGCATTTGCGGCAATGAATTTGCGCCATTCTGGTCTCCTTTAGTAGGTTAGGGGGCTGAAATTTTCAGAGTCCAACACGTGATAGAGAATAAAATCCTACCACAGGAATATCGGGCTGGAAAAGAAGGACAAGGCAATTTCACTGTACTGGGATTCCTTAACTCAAGGGTGAGGATAATGCATCTTTCCTGAATTGATGAACAAGAGGTCTAAAGATCATGCGTTTAGCGGGAATTGATATTGGGACCTTGACCTGTCGATTGTTAGTCGCAGAGGTCAATCTGCCAGGTGAATTCAAAGAAATCGATGCCGATCGACGAATCCTTCGGCTTGGCGAAGGGGTGGACCAAAATAAGCAATTGTCTGAGGCCGCCATGGATCGGGTGGTTGGGACGCTCACGGGCTGGAAAGAAAAAATTCCAAAACATTCATTAGATTCTGTAGTAGTAGTTGCCACAAGCGCGGTGCGGGAATCAGAAAACCGGGAAGAATTTCTCAGGCGAGTGAAACAAAAAACTGGGTGGGAGGTAGAAATTTTAACCGGTGAAGAAGAAGCTCGTCGAACGTTGCTTGGGCTTCGGTTTGGGTTGCCTCAGAAGATTGCTGATTTTATGGGGTTGGATATTGGAGGAGGAAGTACTGAATGTATTCTGGCCAAAACTGATCAATCGATTAAAGTTATATCATTAGATCTGGGCGTCGTCCGTTTGTTGGAACGCGTATTCCAACAGGACCCTCCCTCCACGGAAGATTTGCAAAACGCTGAAGCCTGTATTGATGAACAACTGACGCAGGTAAAGAAGAGCTTTGGGGAATTATCAAAAGTTTCTCTCGTTGGAACAGCAGGCACTGTCACCACGCTTGCGGCCATGGCCCAAGGTCTCAAGCAGTATGATCGAACGAGAGTACATAATTATAAGCTCAATTTTGCAACTGTTAAAAGTGTAGAGGAGGATCTTCTTGCAAAAACAGGCTCACAGCGTTTAGGCATGCCAGGCTTGGAGCCAGGGCGTGAGTTTGTCATCGTTGCCGGCACTGTCATTCTTCGCCGCATTATGGAAACTTTCAATTTTAATACCTGCCTTGTCAGCGACTACGGCCTCCGAGAAGGAATCCTGATACATAAAGCTGAACAACTTCTGAGGAAAATACAATAAAGATTGAAGTAACGATTACTGTTGAGTGTACCAGCGGAAGCCGGCAGATTCTTTGAAGGCGGGTTGTTGGCCGATGCTCATTCCACCTGGCTTTTCGAGCAGCATGACTTTGAAATCCCAGAGACCGAACCAAGCGGGGTCTAATACATTGTGGTAGTGGAGGCCGGTGAGTTTGGGGAGTAGGTCTCCAAGGGTGGATCCTAATTCTTTTTCGGTGTAGGCGCGAACGGAAAAGGGTTTCTCCAATTCACGGCAAATTCGTCGTAGCGTATAGGCAGCACCTGTGCAGAGGACTTGAGTGTCCGGTTTCATGCCCAGGAGTTGAGGTAAGGTGCAATATTGTTCTCTAAAGCCCAGCCACTTGGCGGCATGGCGAAGGTGGCTGAATTGCACTTCATATTCGGTGTGACCTGGTAATTTAACGGGTGAGGGCCAATCTTCTTCAATCCCAAATTCTACCAAGATCGCGTGTCCCCCTGGTCTCAGCACACGCCAGACTTCCTGCAAAAATTGAAGGGCGCCGTAATTGAAAATGACCTCGTCAGGATAGGGTGGCTTGAGCGGCAGCCGCATGCGTCGGATAAGGTCTAAGGCTTCCTCATGTTCTGGGTTCTCACCTTTAAACATGAGAAGTTCATCGCCAGAAAATTGAACGGGAGTCATGTCTGCGAGATTTTCATTGTCGATGAGCAGATCAACCGAATTGTCTGACAAGGGTATACATTCGGCATTGGCTTGAATGGCTGTAGCCGTCCAACCCGCTTGTCGAGCGAGTGATGTTTGGGAGCCAAGAAATGGGCCAGTGAGGTCAAGAAATGTGTAATTGATGTCTTTCCGTTCTTCTGCAGAAAGTTCACCTGCGAGTTCTTTTGAGACATAGCCTAGTCCCGCACCCACTTCCACAATTTGTTTGGGTTTGGGGGCAAGCCAGCCCATTTGCCGTAAGGTTTTGCCAAGAAGTCGTCCATACGTGGTGCCGTTCATGGCTTCGCAAGGTTCCCGGAAAAGATGGGAAACCGTCGTTTCAATGAGTTCAAAATGTCCATGTGGGCCCTGAATGCCTTGGACATGAAAAGTGGACAAGTGGTCTTCGGTTTCGGCTTTCACATTTTGATGCCAGCCTTCTCGTACTTTTTGGAGTAACAGATCCCATTTGGCCTCGGCACTGTGCCCACTGGGTGGTTCGGTGCCGTAGTAGGCAAGCGAAAATCGTGGCTGCGCCCACCGTTCCAAATGCCAGCGGCCATTTTGCTGGCTGGGGCTGCACACCCATTTGCCATATTGATTCAATAAGGCCCCAATCGTCAGGCGACCATCCATGGCGCCGAGTAATGTCGCCCCCATGCGGTTTAAGCGGACGAGTGGTAATTCTTCATCGAGTGGGGCCACCCACCATTCTTCAGGCCCATGTTGGTAGATCACGATGTCGGGCATGCGCCAGGCACGTTGATTGAGCAGGTCCTCGTCTAAGGTTTGAGGCTCAATCTCAACCCATGGATCGGCAATAGGGTCGGTGGTGATGGAATCAGTCATGAGAGTCTTTCTCAGTGAATTAAAAAGCTCAAAATGAGCTGCAAGGGTACCCGAACTCTTCGAAAGGCCGCAACCTATAGGAAATGGTTCAAAGCGAAGTGGCCCCTTTGTATCGGTTTCGATGAATATCAAGAGGAATAATGGAATCTCCAGGCTTTAGCCTTGGTTGGGGAGGTTACCCTCAGGATACTGAGTACCAAAAAGTACAAGACAGGTTTGGTCCTTTCCCGGGCAACCGATAGAGTGGTCTTTCTCTCATAGTAGTGGGTATGATTGAGAGCATTGGTGGGGCGCAAATTAAAGGAGTAAAGTCATGCCTGCGTACGTCGTAACTTGGATACATCTAATAGCGGTGATCACATTTATTGGGGGCTGGCTGTTTTTTCAGTTGGCGGTGAGACCGAGCCTTTTCGAAGGCAAGGCCAAGTCACCCACGAAAGAAGCCATGGAAATGGCCAAGAAAATGGGGCAACGTTTTAAGACCGTGGGATGGGTGAGTCTGATGGTGCTTATTTTCACGGGGGCCTCACAATTGCTAGACGAAAGCGGATCAGCACGTATTGAAACGAGCTGGGGGCTGATTATGATGCTCAAACTTTTTATATTTGCCATTGTGGGCGGCTTGATTTTCGTGCACGATCTTATTCTCGACCCGTACGGTGCAATCGGGAAAAGTCAGAAAATCGAGGGGCCAGCGCTCTTGTTTGCAGGAAAAGTCGTGTGGGTTCAACGCGCTATTCTCGTGCTCAGTTTAGTCGTTCTTGGTATTGCCGTGTATTTAACCTCCCTCTAAATCCTCCAGTATCTATCGATTTTGTTCTGAAGGGCCTTAGATTTTAGGGGTTTCCCCTATAGCTCTTTTTTACGCTCCACATGAAGGTTATTGAGAAGTGGGAAGTTATGGAAGTATGCTCCAATAAAGAATCTAATGGGTTTTGAAGGAAACGATACGTTTATGGTGGGGTTCACACGTGAGGAAGTTTTACAGCAATTGCGTGAAAGGATTCTTGCGTTTGCCACATCTCGTGTGGGGAGGGAAAGCGCCGAAGATCTCACGCAGGAGGTGCTCATGGTGTTACACGAAAAGTACCCCCGGGTGTTGTCATTGACCGAGCTGGTTCCTTTAGCGTTTCAAATACTACGATTTAAAATGCTTGATCGCCATCGAAAACTTTTGAGGCGTGGGGAGTATAATCAGGAATCTGTGGATGACGCTCCCCTTGTTGATCCCAGTGAGGATCCATCAGAGGAAGCTGAGCAGAGGGAGCGGGTGACACAGTTGATTGAGGCTCTTCAACAGCTAGGTGAACGGTGCCAACATTTATTCCGATTGAAATTAGAGGGCTATACGTTCCCTGAGATTAAGGGCATTTTTGGTGCAGGTTCTATCAATACGATTTATACATGGGATTTACGATGCCGCAAGCAACTTCTGGCCCTCATGGGAGGGCAATGGGAGGCCAAGCCCTTTAAGAGCGATGCTCAACCACCCAATCAGGAGACCGTGAGTTAATGGCTAAATCATGGGAGCAAATCCTTGGCGGCTATGCGACTGATACGTTGACGGCTGCCGAAAAACGTAAATTGTTTGAGGCGGCGCTGTATGACCAGGACCTGTTTGATGCCCTAGCGGATGAAGAGGCGTTGAAAGTGTTGTTATCTGATCCCAAGGCGCGGCAACGAATTCTGGAGAGTCTCAAGGCTTCCTTAGAACCACAATGGATCGCCTCATCCCACCCTTCGTGGTTCAAATGGTTTCGCAAGCCGTCTTCTCTCGCCTGGGTGGGAGGAATGGCTGCTGCTGGTTTGGCCCTTATCTTTGGCTGGCAAATGAACACTGATTGGGGTTCTATCGTCCAGCAACAGACAGAGATCGAACAATCTGAGTTGAATAAAAAGGAGAGCGATGCAAATGAGGACGCAGGTCTCTCTCAACCTACACCTTCACCACTGGAGGAGAAAAAACTCACTGCCAAGTTCAGGAAAAAGGATGAGAGTCTGTTGCCAAAATCCGTGCGACCTCAGGCGAGTGTGCCCCCACTGTCTGAAGTGAGTTCCGAGATAGCGAAGAGTTTCGATGGGTTGAGGCAAGACCAGGATACGGTAAAGAGGGAGCGGCGCGAGCAAGACGGAGGTTTAGATTCTTTATCTTCAGAAATCCAGGAACGGGTTGCTGGAGATTCAGAGTCAACACCGGTTCAAGAAAAACTGCCATTAGAACCAGCGGTTCAACCATTGGTAATGTTGGATGAAGAGAAAATGGAGAGGCCAGCTGATGCCAAATTAGCTCCTGCTCCGGAACCCGTTGTCGTTCAAGCGCAAAAGCAAGAATCGTTACCGCCTCCCGGGGCATTAGATAGATTTTATGCTGGAGTTGGAGCTCGAGATCTTGGTCGAAAAGGGAAGGCCGGTGCCGGCCACACATCTCGCAAGCAGGCTTCTAAGAAATCTTCGTCGTTCAAGGCCAAAAAGAAAAACCGGGAGTCCAAGCAAGCGCCTGTGGAAACTGATGAAGCGGTGATCCAAAAGGCTACAGGGATTCGGTATAGCTTTATGCGGGAAGTGGGTGGTGAGGTACTTGAATTTGCAAGATGGGAGCAAATTACTGGTGATTGGAGTGATGTGCGTATAGCTATTGAACCGAATGAAGCGGGGTTTGTATATGTCCTGGCGCCTGTGGGAAGAGGGACATGGCGACTACTCAAGGAAACGAGAGAAGCTGATCGACAAGCCAAGCAAGATGGGATTGCGGTCAAAGCCTATCAAACAGTAGATTTCCAACTAGGCGTTTATACGAATGTTTTGGGGAAATTAGTAATTTCTTCTCTTAGAGTATTCTATTCTCCCACACCGGTAGAGAATTTTAGTGGAGGTGGTGCGGGTCCGGACAATGTGAATATGGCTAAATTGCAAATTGAACGGACGGACGATTCAGTATATGTCGTTCGATCTGAAGGAGTCTCCGATGATTGGCTCCGTGTGGATATCGATTTTGAGGAGAAATAGGGAGTGTGGAGGTTAATCTAAGAAGAGTAAGAAATCTTCCTGTAAATTTGGCGACGAGCTAATAGTTGTGGGACCTTCTCGGAATTAGCAAGGGGCGAATTTTGAAACGGCGGAAAGTTGGTAATGACTGAATAGCAAATTACCAGTAGCGAGGTCGGCCGGTGTCAATGTGGAGAAAACCGCGCGAGCGATAATATCCGACTCCCCCGAGTTTCAGTCTTACCGCAGCACGCTTAACAGAAGAGAGCCGAACCCCAGGGATATAAAAGTCCATGGCTTTCCCTTGGGTGTGAAAGCTGCTCAGAGCAGCGCCTTGTTCGTGGAGAACCAGTTTAAAGTTAAAGGATGGAGAACGATAGCCAGAGGAAACATGAATTTCATTCCCGCGCGCAGAATTTTTTTCAATCAAATTTAAATATTCGAGTAATCGGATATCCATCCGTCGTACGTTCTTCGTGTGATTGCAACGAAGAAGATAATTGATGTCTTTGAGAGCTCCACGGTCATAGCGGCCGGAACGTGATCGGTATTGTACCGTCAGTCGTTCATCTCGATAGACATTGTAGAGTCGAATGCGCCCTTCCGGGAGAGCGGAGGACCATGCTGTATCTGGGAAAAGCAGTCGGCTTCCCAGAAGGGCCATGCCTGCCAGTGAAGACTGCAAGAAAAACCTTCTAGACCATATGTCTGTTTCGTTTTGGGTATCCATGTCCATCAGCCGATGTTTTTCAAAAAGGGGGTAAGAGGATAAAACACAAGAATCTTACGAAACCCCTTGATAAAAGGTCAATTCGTCATCGTTGGTAAAAAGAAAAACACCTAAAAAGAAATAACTAATTTTTTGAGATAGGTTTTAGCTGAAATCTTCACTCTTTTTTCAATAAGTTACCAAATTCTTTAATGTTTTCATCACTCAAAACAAATCAATCTGCTTGATACATAATTCCCTTCCTATTTCCCTTCGGATTACTTGGTAATTTTATTTCCCTCATCACAATCTCTTTGGATTTTATAAGGCCACATATTTTTATGGATACGAGATGTATTCTGAAAGGATTTGGAGAGTCATGCCATTTCCTCCCATGAAGCGGCATGGGGCCGTGGATCGAAAGGAGGGGAGTTATGGTTGGCAAAAGTTGTAGGACAAGAGTTTTGGGATGGGCTCTGGGGGGAAGTCTGGTTGGAGCGCTGACTCTGTTGGGTGGAGGATGGTTTGGGTTTGAGTCCATTTCTGCTCCGGTGGCTTATGCAAGTGCCGAATGGGTAGGTGATGAATCCGGGGCTTTAGTAGGGATTGATGATGAGGGAAAGCTGACGCAGGCTTTTCCGCTGAAACACACCAATGTTGCTATTCAGGTCAGCGGGCCACTTGCGCGGGCGCAGGTGACTCAGCAGTTTGAAAATCCCTATTCCGAGAAAATTGAAGCGGTCTATACCTTTCCACTTCCGCAGAACGCAGCGGTGGATAATATGACGCTGACCGTTGGCGATCGGGTGGTGAAAGGCACGATCAAAAAACGAGAAGAAGCGCGGGCCATTTATGAAGCCGCGAAACGTAGAGGTAATGTGGCTGGTTTGTTAGATCAGGAACGCCCCAATATTTTTACCCAATCAGTGGCCAATATTCTTCCAGGAGAGAAGATTTCCATCACGATAAGTTATGTACAGACCTTGTCGTATGACGGTGGAACATATTCGGTCGTCTTTCCCATGGTAGTAGGGACGCGGTATATACCTGGCCAACCCATTTCCCAAGAGCTACCAGCGCAAACCTTAGGAGGCGGTTGGGCATATGACACCAACCAAGTTCCTGATGCTTCTCGTATTACGCCTTCCGTTCTGAAACCAGGGACTCGATCCGGACATGATCTGACCCTATCCGTAAAAATTGATGCAGGTGTGCCAATACACCAGGTTCAGTCAATGACGCATGAAATTGTGGTGAGCAATCCTAAGAAATCGCAAACGGCTGTTTCTCTCAAAAAAGAAGCGACCATTCCCAATAAAGATTTTATCCTGACGTATGCTGTAGCAGGCCAAGATATTCATGATGCGGTGCTGACTCATCGAAATGGGAAGAATGGGTTTTTTACTCTGCTGTTGCAACCACCGGATCGTGTAAAGACGGATCAAGTCACGCCAAAGGAATTGGTGTTTGTCTTGGACACCTCAGGATCGATGTCGGGGTTTCCATTGGATAAGGCCAAAGAAACCATGCGTCTCGCCATTGATGGGCTGAATCCACGCGATACCTTTAATCTCATCACGTTTGCGGGGGATACGCATATTCTATTTCCCGAACCCGTTCCAGCCACGCCATCGAATGTGCGCAAAGCCCAACGCTTTTTAGAATCGCGCAGAGGGGGTGGTGGCACAGAAATGATGAAGGCCATTCGAGCGGCGTTAGATCCAAGTGATTCCCAGGAACATCTGCGAATTGTCTGTTTTATGACCGATGGCTATATCGGCAATGATATGGCGATTGTTGGGGAAATTCAAAAACATGTCAATGCTCGCGTTTTCGCGTTTGGGATTGGTTCCAGTGTTAATCGTTTTTTGTTAGACAAGATGGCGGAACATGGCCGTGGCGAGGTGGAATATGTGGGATTGCAAGATGATGGATCGTCGGCCGCTCGTCGATTTCATGAACGAGTCCAACATCCCTTGCTCACAGATATTTCAGTGGACTGGGACGATCTGGATGTGTTTGAGGTCTATCCCAAGCGATTGCCCGATCTGTTTAGCGCCAAACCCTTGGTCGTGACGGGACGATATACGACCCCTGGAAAAGCGACCATTCGGCTACGAGGAAAAGTTGCCGGGCATTCAGTCGTGCGCAAGATTGAGGTGGACTTCCCTGGCTTTGAGCCCGAACATGATGTCTTAGCAACATTATGGGCACGTACGAAGATTGCCGATCTGATGGCACAAGATTACAACGGGGTTCAACAAGGAAATCCCAAGCCTAATATTCGCAAGGCGATCACACAACTGGGCTTGGACTATCGATTGATGACTCAGTTCACCTCATTTGTGGCTGTCGAAGAATTAATTATCACCGAAGGCGGACAACCGCGACGAGTAGAAGTACCCGTCGAATTGCCTGATGGCGTCAGTTATGAAGGCATCTTTGGCCGTGATGATCAACGGCAAGCTGGTTTCCGCAATCGTGCCATGAGGCCTGCGGCTAAAATGAGTAAGAGTCTTCTTGGTGGAGTAGTCGCTCAAGAAGCCTACAGTGCAGCCCCGCCAGTTATGGCTGATAGGCTAGAGGAAGACCGTTCCATGAAAAGCCTCAATGAGCCTCTGTCAAAATTTGATGCGGCCTTGTTGACTATGGTGGACAAAAAGAAAAAAGGAAAGGCCTTCTCTTTCGACGAGTCAGAAAAGCTTCAGGATGGAAAAGCCTTGGTCCAGGTCTGGCTAGCAGATACAAAAGAAGAAACCTTGTCTCAACTAAAGGCGTTGGGCTTCAAATCTGTGGCACAACCCAAATCAGGCCACCTGGTCATCGGGTACATCCCTGTCGAACAGCTAGAAGCGCTAGCCAAGCTATCCATTGTTCGCTACATAACTATGCAACCTACCGCAGCATAGTTTCAACTTGAATTAGGCGGCTCGGGCAAACACCTGAGCCGCCTTTTTTTTTGTCATTTTTGCAAGGTTAAAACCGTAATCCCTCACTTCTATCATTTCCGATATTGGTTATCAGGAATCTAACTTTGGTATTAAGTGTGGATGCAAGCCACAAATGAAAGAATATGTATGATGGATTGAAGAACTGGTGAATAGTCAAGATTCCCTAATCTTGAAGTGGTTTAAGTCTTGTTTTATCTTCAGGTCCGTAATTAACATGTATCGTTTCTACTAGAAGGGTTGTGAAAAATAGTATGGAGTGTTTTTCTTTAAAAACATGGATACTATGAAAGGCTTACAGATGGACTTCTTTTGTAATCGTAGCCTAGGGATTTTGTTGCTTTCCCTTCTTTTTCTGTTGCAGGCGTGTGGGATTACGAACTCTCACATTGACGGGCAATTGAATGTGCTACGGGCTCCATCTGAGCCTATAAGCGATATTAGGTTCTTAGAAGAAAAGACTGTGAACTTGGAAGATGTAATTTTTGTTCCCCGGCCAGATGAGGACTTTTCCCTGAGTTTGAAAGAAAGATCTGTAGCTAGGCTAAAAAGTTCTGTCGCAGGGTTTAAACAAGGGGGGATGGTGGGTGCTGGGTGGATGGGTGAAATTTTTTGTCATTCAAGTTCGGGAGGTCAAAGTGTTAATTCTTGGGAAGGAGTCCTTTTCGTGGTCCTCATGTGTCCGACTATGATCTTGGGGGGAGTACTTGTTGGGGGTTTGGTCGGAGGAGTTGGTGGTGCAGTTGTAGGGCCGAAGTCAGAAACTTCCACAGATCTTCAATTGCACTCTCTGATTAATTCCCCCAAAGAGTTGAGATACATTATTTTTGCAAGCGAGGTGAGCAAGAAAATTGAAGACCATCTTATTCAGCTCACATCGAACAATGATCCCACTTCTGTTGACTCACCCCATGTTGTTCGTTTCAGTAGGGACAAGAAACCAAAAAATTTCATGACAATTGAACCTGTCCAAATTGGCTTGATTCAGGTCGGACAAGATTCGACGGAGAAATATGAACTCAGTATGAAGTTTCGAATAGTTTTCTCAGATACCAGTCAGATCCCCTGGGCGATTGAAGAGATTGAGGCCAAATTGGGTGAGTATCGATATGAACGATGGGGTTCAGGGAACGGGCAATTGTTGCGTGAGGGATTGGAACTAGGTGCTCACGACATTGCCACACAGATTCTGGCCGAATTCCGGAAACACGTGACTTCGCTTGAAATAGCAGAATCTGTAGGCACGGAAGATCCGCTTTCCTCTACCCCCTAGTTTTTCCTGTTCGTTTAAAACGGGGCTTGGCCAGCGCGGAGTTTGGTGAGGGATTCTTTGACGAACGCGAGGTCCTGACTGCCGGGGTACTATTTTCTCCTGTTATTCCTGCAGGTTATTAAAAGGAATCCATCTGTCTATGCGCACCTCAAAAAAACCAATCGAATTTTGATTTTCCACTCCAAAACTTATTTCACATTCATTCCGTTTTGTGATTTTCTTGCACAGTAACGACTGTTGGATTCTCCTCGCCTGTGGGTTGGCCACTTCACGCCGATAAGTGAAAGGACCTAATACATCTCTTGTTAGTTTTTTATGGTTTGATTGCTATGGATGAAATTGCTGAAAGCGTTTCTGTGAAAAAAATCTCTATCCAGGGGACGATTCAAGAAACTCTCGAAATCTGTTGGCAACATCGTAAGGTCTTAGCACTTTGGATCGTTGGCTGTACCATTTTCACGGGAGGTTTTTGCTACCTCATTGAGTATTCTTCTATTCAACCTAGCTTAACCTATGGGAAATGGTCCTCTATTTGGTTCAGAGTACCTTTTGTCTTCTTGGGGATTTTTGTTTCTGTCATTGTCCCTTTAATGATTTGTGCTCGATTTTCAGTTTTTTGTCATCGTCTCGTTTTGGTTGATAAGAAATATTCATCTATTTCCCCGTTTTTCTTTAGCAAACGAGAGTGGAGGTTCTTGGGATGGGATTTATTTTTGGTCGCGGGCGTACTTGTGATTGGTGTTGTGGTAATGACAGTTGGTGCTCTTGTGCTGCAATTCATGGGAATTCTTTTCGCGCCGCATGGCCACTCATTTTTGATCAGGGCAATTGTAGATAGCTACCTATTCACGGCTTTGTCCTACGGATTGGGTTCCTATGCTCTTGCTGGATATTGTCTAGTCCTTCCAGCAACAGCCTTAGATCTTAAGCCTTCTTTGGCATGGTCATCGGAACAATCCAAAGGGAATGAATTGAGCCTGGCTGTATTATTTGGGGGCCTGCCATTTGCCTTTGGGTTTTTGTACTGCCCGCCTTCCCTTCTGACCTGGTTGCAAATTGATCAGTTGATGGTTGTGAAGCATGTGATTCGACCTTTTCTTGTGTATTTGGTGACTCCCGTCATAGTAATTGCCATATCAATTGCATTCCGTGAACTTACCAATTGGATTCCTATTGCCCAGCTTTCCGAATCCGCCAAAGTGGGAAGCATGAGTTAATGAGGGAAATTATATTCAAAGATTTTTTTCATAGAAGTTCTAAGGAAGGGGAGGTGAAAGTGAATTGTAAAATACTGAATAACAATGTTTCCTATGTAGTGAAAACATTATTAGTAAGCTGTGTGCTTATTTTGGCTTCTCCCTTGCCAATTTTTGCATATGAAAAAATGTGGGATAGTAGTGGATTTGAACCAGAAGAATTTTCCTTAATTCTTCAGCTGTCTAAATCTGAATGGGAGCAGGTGGCAACTGAAATGGCAAGGGATGAGGGCTCAAATGGACGGGTAGAGAATTCCGAGGGTAGCCTGGAGTTAATTATTGTTAATTCTAATCGTAACTCGAGACTTTCTTTTCTGCCTTTGTATATGAATGATGGCGAATCCTCAAAACCTTTCGCCCTGAAAGTGGGAATTCATTTTACGAGGCAGTCGATGCTAGTGAAATACCAAGGAAATTTTACAGAGAGGGCGATTGAAGAATTTCGAGAAGTGCTTGGTCCAGAATATATGGTCACTGGCCACCACGATTCCAGTAGTCCGTCTTGGGATGGGGTGGAGTTGGAAATCCAATCTAATGTTCCGTAACTAATTTTAGAATATTAAGAATAATCGGTGAGTCCAATTTTTAGGTTAGCCGTATGAATATTCCCCCAATAAACTCTTTTCCAAACGCCCTCAATGTTAGGGCCATTTTCAAGGAAGCTTTTGGTTTTGCCTGGGACCATCGGCATGCTTTTTGGTGGTGGATTTTTGTTGGTGCGGTTCTGACGGGGTTGGGGGATTTAGTCGGGGAATTTTCCTATGGGGAGGAAGGCTGGGGTTTAACAGGCTTTCCGTATTTCGCGGCCATATTTTTGGCCCCGATACCTGGTTTATTAGTTTTTGTGTTGTTAGCTGTTTACTGTCATCGTACATTTCTTATTTATCATGGCGGTAAATCCCTCAATCTCAAATTTTTCTTTACAGAAAGGGAACGGAAGTTCTTTGTTTGGATTCTTGGAATCTCTTTATTTTGCGCCTTCATTACCATGCCAGGAGTATTCATTGTGGTAACAATTTGGGATTCCATAATTGAAATTTTTCCAGAAGGATTCTGGGAGGACACCTTTATTGGCGATTTATTTGTGGTTTGGGTATTTCTATTTCCTTTTTACTACGTTTTTGGAAGATGGGTTTTAGTGTTTCCTACCATTGCAATAGATCAGGAGCCTAGAATCGGCTGGTCTTGGAAACAGACAAAAGGTAATGACTGGCAAATGTTTGTTTTGGTGGGATTCCTTCCGTTTACCGTCGGAAATCTATGGCTCCTATTGCCATTCCTTGGACTAGCTGAATTTCCGGTGCTTAGTGCCTTCATTTCTACATTTGCCCTGTTTCTTTTTACACCGGTGGAAGTAACTGTGATATCAATAGCCTTTCGTGAGCTCACTAATTGGTCTCCATCCTCACAACTTCCTGAATCGACATAATTTGCACGAAATGGTTCAAGAAAGATGGATGCCCGCCCGCTACAAACTGCGAGCATGACGAATTGGAAGGTAGAGTGTTTATTTTAGGTTGAGGCGGTTCCCGTTTTAAGGCAGTTATTGCTTAAAACGGGGCTTGGCCAGCGCGAAGTTTGGTAAGAGATTCTTTGACGAACGCCAAGTCTTGGCTGCCTGGTTCCATGTTTTGTGCGGCAAGCGACCAGGCTTCATCGGTTTCTTGCTTTCTGTCTAAATACCAGAGGGCGATGCCTCGATACCAATTGACGGCTGGTTGATTGGGCAAGTCGGCGAGGACCATATCAAAATGTTTGAGGGCTTCTTGGAAGAGTTTGGGGTCATCGATTTTTCGCGAGTCAATTAAGAGAACCCCATAGTTATACCGGGCTTCATGCTGTTTGGGATCTAATTCTAAGGCTTTGGCCCAGGCCTTCTGGGCCTCTGCCGCGCGTCCTAAGGCTTGATAGGAGCGCCCCGCCATAATTTGTCCTTGTAAATCATCGGGGTTTTCTTTCAACCGGGCTTCTAACTTCGCGACCATTTCCATCGGATTGGGTCCGCCACCCATTTCCGCTTCGACGGCCATGAGCTTTTGGGCAGCTTGAATTTGCAAGATGCTATAAATCCCGACAGAAGCTATTAAGACCACTATTCCCGATGCGATGGCCGAGAGCCAACCCTTTTGTTTCGGGGCGGCTTCTTGAGTATGGCTGCTATCGCCGTCTCTCCCATCTTTCAGTATCTCTAAGCGATCTAAAATGTGGAGCAGCCGATGTTCGTCCGTGGCTTTGAGGCGTTCATAGTCGGTCTTAGCCATCCTGCCTTGTGCAAGTTCCATTTCTAACTCTTGTAAAGATTGATTCAGGACTCCACGTTCAACCTGCAGGTCGGCATATTCTTGTTCTTGGTTATCGTCTAACCCAAAGGAAATGGGGGAAGGGTCTCTCCGCCAAAATGGGAGGGTTAGGGCAAACAGCACAATGCTGATGACGATGAGAAGCGGAGTAATAAAGGCAATGATCGGAGGCATGTCAGAGAAGCAGGGCTTACGATTCTAATTCGCGCTCAAGGCGCTGGCGAGCTTGTTCGTCTAAGGGTGTCGGTGGAGTGGTTGACGGGGTTGGGGTGCGCCGCACCCAGCCGATGACTTCCTTATAAAGAAGGAGCCCGCCTCCTAACAACAGAATGAACGGTCCCGCCCAGAGGAGCCAATTGACGCCATGTGCGGGGGGTTGCATCATAATATAATCCCCATATCGGCTGAGGAAGTATTCTTTAATATCTTCTGGGCTATGGCCCATTTTCAATCGGTCCCGCACTACCCCTCGCATTTGTTGAGCGAGTGGAGCGCCGGATTCCCAAATATTTTCAGTTTGACACACCGTACAGCGCAGCGTTTTGGCAATTTCTCGGACCTGGATGTCTAAGGCGGATTCGTCTTGGACTTCAGCCAAGACGGCCCAAGGTGTTGTTAAAATAAACGTGAGAGCGAGTGCTAAACGAATAGGCATGAACATTAGGATGGGGTGCTGATGGGTTTCCCCTTGAGTAAAGGTGCAATAATTTCTTGGGTAATCTTGGTGTACATATGGCCGGTGACGGGTCCCACATATTTATAACGGATTTTCCCCTGCTGATCGATGACAAAGGTTTCGGGTACGCCATAGACACCATAGTCGATGGCTAATTGGCCATGCAGATCTCGCATATGTGCAAAGGTCGTCCCGTATTCTTTGAGATATTGTTGGGCATCGGGCAATTTATCTTGATAGTTGACGCCAAGCATGACGAAATTGGGGTCATCTTTAAAGAGTTTATGGAGCTGTAAGACACTCTCATGCTCGACCTTGCATTCATAGCACCAAGATGCCCAAAAGTTTAGCAGGATGACTTTGCCCTTGAATTGATTGAGGGAAATTAAATCGCCTGTTTCTACATCGGGTCCTTCCACCATTGGGGCATCGGTGCCGATGAGCACAGTTGGGATATGTCGGGGATCTCCCCACAGGCCTTGATAGAACAAGGCGAAAAGTCCGAGCAGAACCAAGACTAAAGTCAGTTGAGAGCCCTTGGTCATTCTTCCCTCTTTCGTGGCCTGAGAATGTTCAAGATGACGCCTAGTCCCATAATAATGCCCCCGCCCCATACCCAGAGGATTAGGGGGTTGAGCACGCCTCGCGCAACCGCGACGCCTTCGGGTGAGACTTCAGGCATAGTCAAAAAGATATGTCCCATATTGATGGAATAAATTGCTGATTCCGTCGTTGGGGTTTGGGTGGCATTGTAAATGCGTTTCTGTGGGCGAAGTTCGGTGAGAAGGGTCTCATCCTCATATACTTGAAATACGCCTTCTTCTGCTTTCCAGTTTCCACCTTCAACATCATGAATATTCGTGAGCTTCATGCGATAGTCGCCAATAGACATTTCGTCGCCGACTTTCATGGAGACCACTTTTTCCGTTTGATAGATCGTTGAGGCAATAATACCTATGACTAACACGAGCACTCCAATATGAGTCAGCATGGCTGCATAGCGTCGTTGATTGGCGGTAAAGGCAGCCAGACATCCCTTGAAGATATTACTGCTGTTTCGCTGAGCATAGAGTTGCGAAACTTTGCTGAAGTCCATCACAATCGCCATGCCCGAAAAAGCCACCACGTAGCTTCCCGCTAATGCATAGAGGTTTCGAATGCCGGTGATGGCCAATAAGGCGACCATAATGGCCCCAGCGAGTAAAGGAATAGAAAAGCTTTTCCTCAGATTCTCGACAGAGGCTTTTCTCCATGGAATATACGGGCCAATTCCCATAAGAAATAGTAAGCCGAGCGCAATAGGCATAAAAACCGCATTATAATATGGAGGCCCAACGGTAACCTTACCCCCACCGAAGGTTTCAAGAATGAGGGGATAGAGCGTGCCTAAAAAGACGGTCGCTGCAGCAACTAAGAAAAATAAATTATTAAAGAGAAAAATTGATTCACGCGAGATGAGCGAATCCAGCTCGACCTGCGATTTTAATTTAGCTGATCGGAGAATGAGCGCACCGAAGGCGATGCCGATGATCGTACCGACGAAAATTAAGATATACAGACCACGTTCAGGGTCAGTGGCAAAGGAATGCACCGAGGTGAGCACTCCGCTGCGTACCAAAAAGGTTCCAATAAGTGAAAGCGAAAATGTGACAATAATCAGGAAGAGATTCCAGACTTTGAACATTTTCCGCTTCTCTTGCACCAACACAGAATGCAAGTAGGCGGTACCCACCAGCCAGGGCATGAACGACGCATTTTCCACAGGGTCCCAACCCCAATAGCCGCCCCAACCTAATTCGTAATAGGCCCAGTAGCCTCCCAACAGAATACCGGTGGTCAGGCACATCCACGCAAACGTGGTCCAGCGTTGAGTGACTTTGATCCATTCTTCTCCCAAGCGGCCTGAGAATAAGGCGGCCATGGCAAAGGAGAAGGGAATAGAAAAGCCCACATAACCCATGTACAACATGGGCGGATGCATGACCATGGCGGGGTCTTGTAATAGCGGATTGAGATCTTTGCCTTCGAGCGGGATAGGAAGCAGTCGTTCAAATGGGCTAGAAAGAAAAACAATCAGACAGAGAAATCCAAAAATGATGGCACATTCCACGCCGATGAGATAAGGCATTATTGTGGGTTGTGTGCGCCAATGGAGCCACACGGCCAGGGTACTAAAGACCGAAAGAATGAAGACCCAAAGTAGGAGGGAGCCTTCATGGCCGCCCCAGACGGCGGACACCGTATAGAAGAATGGCAGGTTCGAGTTGGAATTGTTGGCGACGTAGAGGACCGAAAAGTCTCGGACAATAAAGGAATAGACCAGAGCCAGCATGCCGATGCCCAGTAAAACAAAAATCAATGTGACCGCCATGCGCCCTGATCGAGCCCAGTCAGGGTTACGCGTCTTGAGGGCTAAGGCCGCACTGGCCATGCCGAAGACAGACAACACCAAGGCGATAATAGTCGAAAAATGGCCGATTTCTATAATCATGTGGAAATGAGAACGGACCCTTATGGGTCGAGGGTTTTCATGAAATCTTTTTTGGGAAGTTCTACGCCCGCGCGTTTGAGCTCCATGGGCATGTAGTCTTCGGAGTGTTTCGCCATGATCATGGTCGAACGAAAGGTTTGTCCATCATTCCATTGGCCTTCAACCACCGCTCCTTGGCCCTCCTTGAAGAGATCGGGTGGAATACCTTGAAAGGCGACGGGAATGGTAGCGGCACCGTCTGTCAGTTCAAAGGTCAGACCCACTGGCTCTGGCTGGGTTTTTAGGCTGCCTTTCACCACCATGCCGCCCACTCGCACTTTTTTGGTATAGGTTTCGGGCGTAAACGCCTTCACTTCTGAAGGGGTGACGAAATACACAATATTCTCCCCGAAATTGCCCAAGGCCAAGTACCCTAAGGATCCGGCAATGAGGAGAATGCTCACAATAATCGCGACTTTTTTATTTGTTGTGGCCAAGGGGATCAATCTCCGGTTCGTAGAGTTTTTCGTCTTTTATTTCCTTGAATAAAACCATGACTCTTTGGCTCATGGCAAATAGCACCCAACAGATGGAAATGACCGTCAGCAAATAGGCTGCGGCCACGAACCCAAAATTATTGATCAAGGCCGTATCTTTGGCTTTGAACGTCTTGGTGGCTGGGTCAAGGTGACCAATCAAGACCATCGTTTTCAATTCACGAATATTTTCCAATGGCGGACCGGCATATTCCACTGGAAGCGTGGTGGGCCCGTCAATCAATTCAAATGTGGCTTGGCCTTGGTCAACTGCCCCCGACAATGTTCCACTTTTGACCATTCCTTGAATTCTAACAGGTTTGGAGGTGGCTGGGCTGTTTAAAACCGTGGCCAGGGAAATTGTGGATAAATCACGCTGATACTGTTGGAAGGTCATTAGAGCCAAAAGGATTAATCCTCCGACCATGATGGCCCATCGTACATAAAATCCGGTCATGGGGATGTCTGAGAAAAATGCGTCTGACTAAACAGACGACCCTTTTTAGCATGAAGGAGGTCGGTCAAATACAATATTTGTGTGCGAACCATTACCATATAGGCAAAGAGGAGCCAAGCCCCAATGCTCATGAGGGTTAAGGGAATCAGAATGTCATCTGAAATCGCTACGCCGCGGGTCGAAAAAGACATGGGTTGATGTAATGTGCGCCACCATTCCACGGAAAATTTGATAATCGGTAGGTCAATTCCCCCCACAATGGCTAAGATAGCGGCATAACGACCTCCACGTTCGGGATCATCCACCAGTTTTCTGAGCATCAGATACCCACCTAAGATCAAAAGCAGCACACTAAAAGACACCAATCGAGGATCCCAAGTCCACCAAGTGTTCCAAGTCGGCTTGGCCCAAATGGAGCCAGTGATCAGCGCGAGGGCGGTAAACAGTGCACAAATGCCTGCAGACGCCTGACAGGCATTGTCCACAAGGGGATCCCGTTTCCATAAATACCAAATACTGCCAAAAAATAAAACGGAATAGGCCAAGGTGCTGGTATGCGCCAGTGGAACATGGACATACATGATCCGGACCAGTTCTCCTTGATAGTAATCGGGCGGAGAGGCAAATAGGCCAATATAGAGCCCTAAGAAAATACAGACGGCGGCAGCTCCGCCAAACCATCCCTTATACCGCTGAATCCACCGAATAAACCGATTAAGCATATTCCCTATTGTAAACGGACAACTCGACGGAGGAAAGAGCCAGATTGTTCAATACTTGGGTAAAGTCTGTCTTGTATTTAAGGAAAACAATGAGCAAATGTATTTTCTATAGGTGATTCATCCTGGTTGTCTCGTAGTGCAGAATCCTTTCCTATTACCTGATCTCAACCTATCTATAGCTTCTTTAAAAGAGAGGGCAGAACTTTTTTGAAAATCCTACACCGATAGTTCTTTGGATTTCAAAGACCTAGGAATGTTTCCGTTCACTTTCTGCAGTTGCTGGTGGAAGTGCCCAATGGTACTCTTCAAGCAGGCCAGATATTAGACGATTGTCTTTTGAAATAAGGAGCATGACATATGGGAGAAGTTGATGCAGGGCCGGCAGCACCAGCCAAGCCAATGCCAGATTTGACCGCCCTTGAGGTTGATCCTTCCAAAGGGGAACGGTTCTTTAAGGCCGTCTTAGTGCATTCCAAGCAAGGGACGACCTATCGGATGGTGGCGAAGTCTCTAACTGATGGTCGGCTTGATCTCGTGCATTTTGTGTGTGATTTAAGTGCTGATGGCACCATGAATGGGAAACGGCGAATTCGGCGAATTGAATCCCAGCGCCCTGAGCGATGGGATAAAGAAGTCGAGACCATTCAAAAGGAAATCACCGATAAAGGTGAAGAAGTGCAAAAGGTATGGGCTCATGACTTAACTGGTATTCAGGATGTTGGAGAACAAGTGGCCAGCCTGGATGCCTGGATGCTTCAAACAGCTAAAGAGATTGTGCCGGCTTAAGGCTTTTGTTGGTTTGAGGTAGGTCGTGCGGGTTTCCTGTGCTTCTACCTCCCCTGGCCCCTCCTTACAAAGGAGGGGAACATCAGGATAATTAGACGCGGAAGATTTCTGGGTGCACAGATTTTGTGGGCTGCGGTTTCATGACCACCTTTAGCTGACTGTGCGATTCTCGCAAGGCTTCTTCTACCTCTGTTGGCTGCGCCCCCCTGGCTACAATGAAACCTAGATAACGTTTACCTTCCGGCAAGGGAATAAGCTGGTCACCTGGTTCAGCCGTCATAACCAATTCCTCTACGCCAGAAACCTGTTGTGCCGCCTCTTGCCCCTCCACTCTTTCTAAAATCCCTTCTTGGGGTATTGGGATCATCATGACGCCCCCTGCTCCTGTCGTTAACTCTAAAGATGGTAGGTCCTTCCCCAGAGCGTGCAGCAGGATGAGTTCTTCTAACGACTTGCCTGTTCCAAACTCCAACATTCGAGAACATTTCCCGCCAATACTTCGTGCTGCCACTTCTATGACCCAAATCTCTTGATCGTTAATTCGTAGTTCTCCATGAACCGGTCCTTCTCGGAGCCCAATAGCTCGTGCTGCTTTCGCGAGCGATTCGGTGATTCGTGCTTGTGATTCAGGAGAAAGGCGTGAAGGGGTCACGTAAATCGTTTCTTCGAAATAGGGCCCATCGAGTGGGTCCGGTTTATCAAAGAGGGCCAGGGGATGAAATGTGTCCTTCGTGAGCAAGCCCTCCAATGCGACTTCGATCCCAGGAATAAAGTCCTCGATAAGAATTTGACGACCGGCCACCTCTTGGTCCGGCCTCTCAAGTGTTTTTAACAGATGGCGTATTCGATTAAAGGCGTGTTGGAAGCTCACTGAATCATCAGCACGAATGATACCGCAGCTTCCTGAAAGGGTAAGGGGTTTGAGTACGCAGGGAAATGCCACCTGTTGGACAATATCCTCTGCGTTCTTGTGGGAGTCCACCACGATAAAGTTTGGACAGGGGAGCCCTGCTTTCTGCAACAGACTCCGCATCGTGTGTTTGTTGCTTGCGGCACATACTGAATCAATAGAATTTGACGAGAGTCCTAAAGCCTCCGAAAGGGTTGAGGCTAAGACGGCTGTTCCATCGTTCACTCCGAGGACCACATCAATGGGGGAGGTTTTGGCAAATTCCATCACGGTGGGAACGGCGGTGCTGGAATTGTACAGGTCAACCGTCAGAAAATTATCTGGAGATTGGTTTAGGAAATCTGGTGGGGCATCTCCCGCCACGGTCAGGGAGACACCGACCTTTTTAGCCGCTTCCACAAAAGCTTCACCTCTGTAGCTCATGGAGGGAAGAAGAAGGAGCAAATGTGCCATGGCTAATGGGTGAGGATAACCGTATAGGGTGAAGAACAACAGGTGGTTCGTTCTTCTTTACCCATGTGGCGTCAGCTTTTAGACGAGCATTCGACGGAATGAAATTGTTCCGTTGTGGGTTCTGCACAACAAAACCAGGGTTCGGTCATTCGTGGCGGTCGAATACGATCTGGATTCAGGGAAGCCGTTTTGTTTAATGCCGCAAAATCGAGGTCTGCGGCGTCATAGACCAATTCCCATAACCGATAAAAGGTGTGCTCAGGATCTTCATTGGTACTGTTCTCCACGACCTTGGAGACGGCTTGTTGCAACGCGTCCATTCGTGGATCAGGGTGAGCCCATGTATGTTGAAACTTCTGTTGATTAAGCGGACCGAGAAACTGGGCCATTGGTGTTGGGTGAGTCTCTGGTGGGGTTAACAATGCCGAGCCGGGAGGGATCAATAAGCGTACGCTATATTGTACGGGATCAATGCAATCGATCAATCCATGTTGTTCAACCAAGCCAAACATTTCGGCATAGTCTTCTAGGGTTGTCCATGGAGTGAAGGCCACGAGTGAAGGGCGAAGCGTAATGCCCTCAGACCGCAGAATGTCGTGCGCCTGGAAGATGTCTTGGCGTGTATGGCCTTTGTCCAAATGTAGGAGGACATTCTCGCTAAATGATTCCACAGCAGAAATGACGAACAGACATCCTAGTCGACTGAACTCTTTGAACGTCGATTGGTGTTTCAGGATGTGTTCAATTTTGGTGGTAAAATCAAAGGTAATATGGGGGAACTCTTCATGCAATGCTCGAACAATATTCAGGGAATGACCAGGACCATTTAAAAAGTCGGGATCCCCTAAAGTTATGTGGACGGCGCCGGCCTTTACCTGTTGTCGAATATCTGCCAACACCACGGGAGCAGGGAACAAGAAAAATCGGCCCTGATACACCGGGACAATGGGGCAATGTAAGCAGGTATGCAGACAGCCACGACTGGCTTCCACGTATCCCACGACATGTTTCTTCCCCTGGTTTTCTAAGCCTGCGTATTCGGAGAGAATGGGAAGGGCTTTGCGTGAGGGTGTAGGAAATGTTCCCGCATCAGGCGTGTCCTTGGTTGAGCCACTTGATTGTCCGGTAATTCGTTTCAGATAGGGCGGAGCAATAGAATTAGCGAAACTTATACCCTCAACCTGAATCGGAAAATCTAAGCCAGGTTTATTTGGTGAAGAGTGAGATCTTGCTAAGTGATCAAGAAGATTTACCAACGGTATTTCATATTCTCCGCCGATTACCGAGTCGGCTTGGTGCTTGAGCAAATATTCCGCGTTCAGCGAGGCATAGAGCCCAAAAAAACAGATGTGTGCGTTTGAATTGAGCTGACGAACCCGTTCGGCTACCTGGCACCCCAAAGAAAGTGCGGTATGCATGGGTACGGAAATACCAACTACGTGGGCTTGTGCCACACGTTGTTCATCAAACTTTTCCACAGATAAGTCTAGAGTGTAGGGGGCATAGCCCTTCTGCTCAAGAAACCCCACAGGCTGGGCCAGGCCAATTGGTTGATGGCCCAACTCATAACAAGAAATAAGGAGGATGGCTCCTGCCTGTTGTAGAGGCCTGTCGGCTATTATGGTTGGTGAGGACGTTTTGCTCATCTTGTTTTGTTATTTCTCGAGAACAATATGGTGTTTAATCTTTTGTGAATCGACGCCCATCAGTGTTGGCGTAACTTGCAACGCGGGCATTGGCTTCACGTCGAGCTTCCAGCTTTTCGACCACTTCAGTAAATCGCTTTCCTGGGATTGCACATGTCATCTCATCGGGCGACATACCGGTGCGAATCCGGCTCAGTGTGCATCCAGTACTCATGGCGATCTGGTTCTGTTCTTTCGCCAATGGAATGATATGACACTGGGGTTTTCCGACAATAGGCATGTCGCTAAAAGCATCATGTAGCACCATTCCTTGATACGCGCTTAGCCGGAGAAGAATCACATCGGGTTCGATGCTGGTCTGGGCAATCGGGCCATAGGTGATAAACTTGTACCGAGTTTTGATGACTGGCAGTTGCATCGCCTCTTGGGGAGTGACCCACTCACTCTCTAAAAGGCCACGAACATCCTCATTTTGCATAACCTCATCTAATGTCTTTAGCCCGTGAGTGACGCTTCCGACGCTGCAATTAAAATGATCATCTGCGTTGGTCGTGAATGTGCGCTCTTCAGATTGAATCCAAAAGACACAGCCTGCCGTGACTTTTCCGGTGCGGCCATCTGCACTCGGGTCAGGAATCTTTCCCTCATGTAACGGGACCCCTTCAGGGGCATCCTGAGAAAAGGTTATGGCAATAGGTGCGTGTGAAAGCCCCAATGCTTTTTTTAATCGCGTACCAGCTTCTTTCCAATCAACAGATACCATCTTTATGCCTCCAATTTTTCAAAAGAATCATGTTTCCCATTGTAAACGGACTATCTCACGTGCGAAAGGTCGAGTGAGGCCCATTGTCTGAATAACGGCTTTGGGTAGCTGGAAAATGAATTTTACGAATCTAATATGAATTCGAAGAGCCAGAAGGAGACGACGGTGAAGATAATATCGAAAATGACTAGTAGATGGAGCCATTGCGAATAGAAGGCATAAGGGTCACCGTTGAGGGTGCCGCGTGTGGCTTCGACCGCAGCGATCATGACCGGGACGGCCAAGGGCAAGAGCAGGACAGGAAGCATGACTTCTCTGGCACGAATTTGCACCGTTAAGGCTGAGAAGAGGGTGCCAACCGAGGATAGCCCTATTGTCGCAAGAAAAAAGACCAGTAACAGCATGCCGATGGCTTCGACGACTTCTAGGTTGAAAAAGATGACGAAAAGGGGAAATAACAAAATTTCTACAGTAAACATAAACAGAAAGTTCGCTGTGACTTTCCCGAGATAAATTGCGCCTTTTGGGACAGGACTCATTTGCAACGATTCGATGCAGTCGTTTTGTAACTCTGAGGTAAAGGATTTTCCAATTCCAATTATGCCGGTAAAGGTGAAAGCCACCCAAATAATGCCCGCGATGAGTTGGCGAGCTGCGTCCTGATCCATGGCAAAACTAAAACTAAAGACCAGAATGACGATGAGGGCGAAAAACAACATGGACGAGATGGTTTCTCGTGTACGCCATTCACTGATCAAGTCTTTCCAGACGATCCACTGTATGGTGTTAAGAAAGGACATGGGCCTGTAATTGTTCCGGAGAAAGTAATTGGAGATGGCCAGCTTGGAGAATGGCACCTTCGGTAGCGATGTGGGCAGCTTTGTTCCGATCATGGGTGGTCATGACCACCGCTCCCTCCCGTTTCATGGTATCCTGAATGAGCTGATTGGTAATGATTACGCCGCCGTCATCCAAGGCGTTATAGGGTTCATCCAACAACAAGAGTTTGGGTTGAGCCAGAATGGCTTTTGCCAGGGTTAAGCGTTTTTTCATGCCAGCCGAAAATTGTCGAATTTTGAGATTGCCATACGCTCCAATTCCGGTTTGATCGAGTGCGCGCTTCAATTGAGAAACATCTGGTTTTTGTCCTCGTAAGGCAAGAGAAAATTGTAAGTTCTCAGTGGCGCTTAATTCGTCATAGAGATGTGAGCCATGCGCAATAAATAAGAGGATGGAGCGCACGGCATCTTTTTCTGCCACCCCGTCTTGTCCAAAGATGGTAAACTGTCCTTCAGATGGGGCCTGAAGTGTGGCAAGAATTCGAAGAAGGGTTGTTTTCCCGGCGCCATTTGGTCCAAACAAAGCAAAGCAGGATCCCGACGAAATCGTAAAGGTCACCTCTTCAAAAATGCGATAGAATCCGTACGCTTTTGAAAGGTTGGTAATCTGGATAGCGCTCATGTGTGATGGTAGTGCGAATCGGAAGGTTGGCTTCGTAGTCTACGGAATGTGTCTGAAGTTGTCTAGGAAATCATGAGGGATTTCTTGCAAGGGAATCAAGGTTCTGGTCAAGGAACTCAATAGAATTAACCTGATTGACGATAAATTTCTGATGATCTTATGATGATGCGGATGGCGAAATATTTTCCCCATGGTTTTTTTAAAGCTTCACAGAACTTCGAATGGGAATATAATTGAGTCGGGGATTTAGGTGAAAAGGAAATAATTATGAACTTCAGGTTCAAGTGGATGGTGTTGATTGTTGTGACGGCTCTTTGGGGTTGTGATTCTGGATATTCGGAATCGCCCAATGTTGGAGGGGGATCAGTTCAATCGGTGGCCTATAGTCGGCCCGCTATTAATACCCCGGCGCCTGCTTTTCGATTGATGGATCTGGATGGTGGACTGCATTCCTTGCCTGAATACCAAGGGAAAGTGGTGTTTTTAAATTTTTGGGCCACTTGGTGTGGGCCCTGTAAAGTCGAGATGCCTGCGATGGAGGCTTTGTACCAAGCGTTTCGAGCTCAAGGGCTGGAAATTTTAGCGGTGTCGGTGGATCAACAAGGGGCTGCAGTTACTCGTCCGTTTAAGGAAGCCATGGGGTTGAGTTTCCCTATTTTGCATGATTCCACATACCAAGTTGGTCTTACCTATGGTGCTCGAACGTTGCCCATGACCTATGTGATTGATCGCAAGGGGATCATCCGACAGCGAGTGTTTGGGGCTCGGGACTGGAATAGTCCAGAAGCTCGAAAGCTTATGGGCGAATTGCTTGATGAGCCGTATCAGGTTCCTTCTGAAAGAATGTAGCTGATGGATTCAATTACTCAGGTTTCGCTATTTGCCGCTTTTAGTGCGGGACTCTTGTCATTTATCTCTCCGTGTGTCCTGCCCTTGGTTCCTTCCTATCTCTCGTATATCACGGGGCTGTCTGTGGAAAATTTGGCCAAGGTGGAGGAACGTGAGCGATTTAAATCTGCAATTTTACTGAACTCGCTCCTGTTTATTGCAGGGTTTTCGACTGTGTTTATTGCATTTGGGGCTTCGGCGAGTTTGATTGGACAAGTTCTGTATGAATATCAAGATATCATCAGAAAAATTGGTGGAATTCTGATTATCATCTTTGGTTTGTATCTCTTGGGAATATTGAAACTCAACATGTTTATGACCGAACGCCGGTTGGTGCATTTTGAATCACGCCCGGTTGGATATGTCGGTTCATTTTTAATTGGGACTGCGTTTGCGGCAGGCTGGACCCCATGTGTTGGCCCAGTGCTCGGAACGATTTTGGCCTATGCCAGTACGACAGAATCGATGTCCGGTGGGGTTATGCTACTTTCAGCTTATTCCTTCGGTCTTGGTCTGCCCTTCTTCTTAACGGCTTTTGGCATGGATACGTTCTTAAGTTATTTTAAAAGTCTACGCTCTTATCTTGGCGGCGTCTCATTTGTCAGTGGCGGTTTGCTGATTCTTGTTGGCATCATGATTTTCACTGACTCCGTTACCCTCTTCACCAGTTTTCTTGAACGCAATGGGATCGGTTGGTACGTCGGACAGTAGGTCAATCAATACCTAATCCTATCTTTCCCCTACCTTTATTGATTTTTCAGGGTACTTTTGTCGCAACAGTAGGCTAAATACGTTTTTTAAAAGGCTAGGGCGAAGCCAGGCGGTTGGTTAACACCATTCGCCAGCTTGGCAGGTCTTGGGGCCCGTTGGTGATGGGTCGGGGTTTGCGGAAGCTTGGTTGGGTTGCTTGGATTGTGAATCACACCAGGTCCCCATCGTGCAGGTCGCTGGGGTTTCTGCCTCTTCAGTAAATACGACAGCTTGAGATTCGGGTGTGGAGACATTGGGGAGAATGCCAGCATTGGCGAAACCTGGACGATCTGGGACGGGAGGAATTGGAGCGGAGGAGGCAACGGGAGTTGGGGCATTTTTTAATAACAGGGGCATTTTTGGAAGAGAGGCGACCAACGTTGGATTTTCTTCATGAAGAGATGCTAAGAGGGATTGAGCAGAGGAATGGTAGGGACTATTGGGATATCCATTAATAAGGGCAACCAGCCAATCTTGGGTCCATTCCTCGATTCCTAAATCCTGATACGTTTTGGCCAGATGGAACATGGCTTCACTGGTTCTCTCTAATTCGGGAAATTCCTTGATGATTTTTTCATATCGATGAGCTGCGGCAAGGTAAGCGCCACGTTTGTAGTAGAATTCCCCGACCATTAAGTGGCGTTCCACAAGTTGTTCCTTACATGTCTGAATGGTTTCCTTGGCTTCCGCTTCATATCGACTGGCTGGGTATTCATTCAGTAATTTTTCAAATCCAATAATAGATTTTTTGAGTGGCTGGGGGTCTCGGTCGACCGTTCGAAATTGTTTGTAATGACTGACGCCGATTTTGTATTGGGCGTACGGCGCTAAGATGTGATTTCGATGAAGGTCAAGAAAATGCTTATATTCGACGATGGCCTCTGCATACGATTCTTTTTCAAAAAATGATTCGGCTCGTTTCATAATGACATTGGGGTCATAACTCATTTCAATTGAGTCACCCACAAAAATTTGTTCGTCGGATGAGTAAATATCCTGGGTCGTTTTTTCATCAGGCTCTGGAGTTGATGAGCAACTCATCAAAGTCAGCATGAGGATAAGAACGGGGAAACGATAAAGGGTATTTGTCATCTTTATCTAACTTTCTTTAAATAAGGACTATATTTTGTGATGATACAGAATAAGGCAGTAAATGACATAGATAACGCAGAAAAGTTATACAAGATTTGCACCAAAAGTGGAAAGCGTTATTATTCAGGAATTTGCATCATTCTGCTGAGGAAGGATAGTCTCATCTTTACAACACTTTTTATCTTACCATATGGGACAATCGTTTGATTGTCTACTGCGTAGGATTTGATAAGACTGATTATGGCTCAGCACCTATTATCTAGAATGAGTGGAACGGGTTCTGCCCTTCCTGCCAGACGGGTTGAAAATGAGGATGTGGCCAAATTATTAGGTAAAGATCCGGCGTATATTTTTCGAGTATCAGGCATTCGAGCCCGACATTGGGTGGATTCTCATGAGGATTGTTCATCTCTAGCCGAGCAGGCTTCCTTACGAGCCTTCGCTCAAGCTGGGTTAACCCCCCATGACATTGATGCCATTATTGTTTCCACCACTTCTCCTGATATGCCGTTTCCTTCAACAGCTTGCTTGCTTCAGGCTCGGTTAGGAATCTCGGGAATTCCTGCATTTGACTGTTCTGCTTCTTGCTCAGGGTTTTTATATGGACTGTCGATGGCTGATGCGTTCCTTCGGGTAGGGCAGTTCAAGCGGTGTTTGGTTGTGGCTTCTGAAGTGAAATCACGGACTTTAGATCCTGAAGATCTCAGCACGGCTATTTTATTTGGAGATGGCGCTGGCGCCGTTATTCTTGAGCGATCAACAAATCCAGATCATGGAATTTTAAGTATTCGGCTCCATTCTAACGGAGAGCATCATGATTTGGTGAAAATTTCAGGTGGAGGGTCCCGCCAGCCACTCTCTCAGGAAGTTCTCGATAGTCGGGCACATACCTTGCGCATTCAGGGTTCCAAGTTATTCCGGATTGCCATTCGACAGCTACGACAGGCCATTATCGATCATGTGGAAGCAGAAAAGTGGGATTTATCAGATCTGGATCAGTGTATTTTTCATCAAGCCAATGCCAGAATGATTTCCCATTTGTGTCGAACCCTGGGAATTCCCTCAGAGCGGTGTGTGGCGATCATGGAGGAGATGGGGAATACCTCGTCAGCCTCCTTACCTATGGCCCTTGATTTCGCGCATCGACATGATCGGTTGAAAAAGGGAAGTCGCATCTTGCTAGGGTCTTTTGGTGGTGGTTTGACCTGGGGGACAGCTTTAATTCATTGGGGCTAAGACTCTTTGAATAGATGTTCTGACCCACCGGAGAGGTCCATCATGAAGATAGGAAAGAGGATTGGGCGTTGGAGATGATAGATTGCCCTTTCGTCTCATGCTAAAATGTTCCATTGAACGATATTAACCACGGAAGGGGTCTGTTTTGAAAATATATTTAGCGAATCCAAGAGGGTTTTGTGCCGGTGTGGATCGAGCCATAGAAATAGTCGATTTATCTCTCAAGACATACGGTGCTCCCATTTATGTTCGGCATGAAATTGTACATAGCCGGCATGTTGTGGAATCTCTTCGAGGCAAGGGCGCGATCTTTGTCGAAGAATTGGATGAGGTGCCGGATGGGGCCATTGTGATTTTCAGTGCCCATGGGGTCGCCAAAGCCGTTTGGGAAGAATCCAAACGACGGAATCTCAAAGTCATTGATGCCACGTGTCCCCTTGTGATCAAAGTTCACAATGAAGTGAATCGAGATTACTCCAATACCTATGAGCTCATTCTTATTGGGCATGCCGGACACCCCGAAGTTGTAGGGACGCTGGGCCAGGTGCCTGATAAATTTCATTTAGTCTCTTCAGTGGAAGATGTTGAAACCTTGAAAGTAGAAAATCCTTTGCATTTATCCTATGTCACTCAAACAACGTTGAGTGTGGATGAATGTCGGGATATTGTGGCCGCCCTCCACCAGCGGTTCCCTGGCATTAAAGGCCCTCATCAAGAAGATATTTGTTATGCCACACAAAATCGTCAAAATGCGGTTAAAGAGCTCTCACGTTTTGTGGATGTCATTTTTGTGATTGGCTCTCCTAATAGTTCAAATTCCAATCGATTACGGGAACTAGGTGAGCGGTGTGGAATTACCTCGTATTTGATTGATTCGTATCAAGACATTCAGTTGGATTGGCTTGAAGGAGTGAATGCCATAGGTATAGCCGCTGGGGCTTCTGCGCCCGAAGTACTTGTCTCTCAAGTGATCAAATTTTTAAAAGAGCAAGGGGCGGAAGGTGTTGAGGAATTGACCGTTGTTGAAGAGGATGTTGAATTCCTTCTTCCCAAGGAATTGCTCATGGCGAACAAATCAAAATAATTTTTCTCTCTACCCGCAATTTGAGTTCCAGTTATCAGGAGCTTTTCTTCCCTTCATTTTATTAAAAAACGAGTTGCGCCATATTGGGTACCCATGGGCCCAAAAACCTGATTTACCCCTAATAAGTCAATATATAGGATTACTTTTCTTTTAGAACCACTATATTTTGTGGAAATTTTTGATTTTTGGGGTTTCTTATGGTACAGATTTAGAGTTTATCTGTGAATAAGTTAAAAATTTCGTGTCTACCCATGTCCAGGAGGGAGTATGAATCTTCGTACCCTAGTGGTGAATGGATTTAAGTCCTTTGCGGAAACAAAAATAGACTTTCCCGATGGTATTACGGCTGTGGTCGGGCCGAATGGTACCGGCAAAAGTAATATCGTAGATGCCATCCTATGGGCCATGGGGGAGCAAAGTGTCAAAAGTCTACGAAGTGAGCGAATGGAAGATGTCATTTTTAATGGCACAGAACAACGTAAGCCAATGGGGATGGTTGAGGCTTCACTGGTTTTTGCAGATGTGTCTCCTCAGGAGTTAGAGCCGGTTTCAGCCCTTGTTGAGGGACTAGAGCAGACGACAGATGTCATGATTACCCGGCGTCTCTATCGTGATGGAGATAGCGAGTATTATTTCAATAAAATCGCTTGTCGGCTCAAAGATATTCGTGGATTTTTATGGAATGCAAGGGCAGGCACACGAGGGCAGTCTGTTATTGAGCAGGGCAACATTGAACAACTCTTAAGTGCTTCACCCCATGAGCGACGTGAATTTATTGAGGGTACGGCTGGCATTATTCGCTATAAAAAGCAAAAAGCTGAAGCTTTAAGGAAATTACAAAGCACGGAAAATAATCTCCTGCGAGTCCGCGATATTTCAGGTGAGGTGCATCAACAACTTCGTGTGCTGACGAGACAGGCTAAACAAGCAGAGGAATACCAAACTCTGTTGCAAGAAGCTCGGGATCTTGAAGTGCGATTATTGACCGGTGATTTCTTGCGCTTGGATGAGGAGTATTCTGGGGCAGAGAAAAAGCTGCAGGAATCAGAGAACCAAGAGACGGCTTGCGTGGCAGAAGAGGTTCGATTTGTTGCTGATCAACAACAGGTCCAACTTGATTTGACGGCCATGAATGAAGTTCTTCAGCAGTCCCAAGAGGAATTTCGAGAAATTGAACAACGCATGTCTCAAGCGTTTACTGAAATTCAAATAGAACGCAATCGCATAGAACAATATGAGCAACAGCATGACCAGGTCATGGAGGAACGAACGCGGCTTCATCAAAATGGCCAAGAGATGGTCCTCATGCTTGACACTCTTCGTGAGCGAATAGTGCAAGTTCACAGTGAGATCGAGTCTCTTTCGGGTTCTATGGCTGAAGGGGAAGAAAGCCTGGCGGTGGTGGCGGCCCGCAGAAAAGAAATACAGCAGAAGGTCGATCAAGGACGGGAAGCCATTCTGGCCTTGGCAGTTGAAAAAACAAATCTAGAAAACCGTCTTGGAAGTCTTGGAGAAGGGCAGGGGGCCACGAGTCGTCGGGTGGAGCGCTTGGTCGCTGAATTTACTCAATCTCAAATTGATCAAACTATCTTACAAAGTGAACAAGAGACCTTACAGACCCAACGTTCGGCTCTGGAATCGCAATTAGGGGAATTGCGAACTCATCAGGATCAATTAGAGGTTCAGTTGCAAAGCCATCGTGAAACCCGAGAGGAGTTGGATAACAAAATCCTTGAATTCCAAACGCAAATCGCCGGCACAGAATCAGAACTCAAAGCTCTTCAAGGAATTTTTCGGGAAGAACTGGGCTATGGCCATAAGGAGGAAGGATCCAATGCTTCGATACGTGAACAATGTTCATTCATCCAAGCAGCCCTAGCAGAGCGTATGGAGGTGGCGGAAGAAGTTGAGCAAGCCATTGAAGCTGTGCTGGGTGATCACCTACAAGCCTGGATAGTCAATTCTCCTCAAGAAGCCCAAGAATCCATTGCGTTATTTCAAGATCATCAATTGGGGAAAGGCTATTTTCTTCCCTTACAGCTTCCTCGTACCCAAAATGATGGACTCCCAGCCTGGTGGCCCGCCTTAGAGCAGGAACCCTCGGTGAAAGGATTAGCCAAAACCTTCGTACAAGCTTCAACGGATGTGAGGCCGGTGATAGATGGCTTATTGGCCAATACCGTTATTGTTGGAAGCTTGGCTGATGCCTTAATGCTAATGGATAAATACCAGTGGTTTCCGGAAAGTGCCCTTTCTCTGGTCACTTTAACGGGGGAGGTCGTTTCTTCTCGTGGAATGTTAAGTGGCGGGTTAAGTAGAGAGACGGGTGGTCTGTTACGCCGCCGTCGAGAAATTTTGACACTCGAAGGAAGTCTTCAATCCCTCCAAGCCGAATTTGTCACTATTCAAGAGACGCGAAAGGTCTTGTGTCAGGACATTGAAGGAGTGTCCGCTCAATTTGAAGAAGCTACTTCAGGTATTCGTGAAAAAGAACTACGGATATTTTCCGTTCAAAAAGAAGAAATGTCCAAGGGGCAGGCGCTCCCAGATTTGCTGCGACGCTTAGATCTTTTGCAACAGGATCGTGAAATGGAAGAGGGTGAATTAGCACGCATGCAAGCAGATGAACTTGAGGTCAGATCGCAGCTAAGCAATCTTGAGCATCGGCGCACGGAAGAAGATTCAATCCTACATGAGTCTCAAGAATCCCTCAGAGACCTTGATCAGGAACAAGAAGATTTAACCACTCGACTCAATGATATTCGGATGAAGTATCACACCTTGAATGCCCAATGGAGTCACGAAAAAAGTAACCAAGAGAGGCTCGAACGAGAGGAAGAGCATAGGAAAATTCGAGTTCAAGAAATTGATCAACAATTGGATCAACTCTTTTTGCAAAGTCGAATGAGTCAAGAAAAACGACTCAAGAATGAAGAATTAGTCGAAGAGCTGAGCACGGAAAAAGAATCTAAAGGTGGACAGCTACGAGATTTTCAGAATCAGCATGCGGGAATTTTAGAAAACGTCAAACGATTAGATTCGTTAATTGGTCGAGCTCGGGAATCTCTTTCGCAGATTTTTAAATTGCGGGTACCCATTGAAGGGCATTTGGCTGAGGTGCGAACGAAACTTCAGGCTGTGGAAGAGACTCTCACTCAGACCTATGATATTGCCATAGAAGATTTGAAGGCTTCTCAGAATCAAGGAATAGATGAGGAACAGGCGGAAGGTCAAATTGGAGAATGTGATGACGCGGAGCAGTCGCGAGATCATTTGCAACGTATCCGGAAGAAACTTGAGCGGATTGGTCCTATTAATTTGGCCGCCATCGATGAGCATGTCCAATTAGAGGAGCGTTATCAATTTCTCTTGGCGCAAGAAGAAGATCTGGCAGGGTCCATTCAATCTCTACAAGAAATTATTCAACGTCTGAATCAAACGACGAATAAATTATTTGCGGAGACTTTTAAGGAATTACAAGTTAAGTTTAATGAAGTGTTTTCAGCGTTATTTGCTGGAGGGCGAGCAGAGTTAGTCTTGGTGAATGAGTCGGAGGATTCAGCGACCGATACTGAGGCTGGAGATGTTGTTCCGGACTCTGTATCTGAAAAAGAATCTTCAGCCTTTAAACGTGAACCGGGAGTTGAAATAGTGGCTCAACCTCCTGGCAAGCGGCTTAAAAATCTGAGCATGCTTTCCGGAGGAGAAAAAACAATGACGGTCATGGCATTATTGTTTGCGAGCTTTTTAATACGCCCGTCTCCGTTTTGTGTGTTAGATGAGGTGGATGCTCCATTGGATGAAACTAATGTGGTTCGGTTCGGACAATTTTTAAAGCAAATGGCCGATCGCTCTCAATTTATTGTTATTACACACAATAAGAGAACCATGGAGGTTGCCAGTTCCTTATTTGGGGTAACTATGGAAGAACCGGGAGTCTCGAAGTTAATATCAGTGCGATTGCATGACTTAGAGGAGGTAGGGCAGCTCTGATTTGAGGTCACTAGATAGTTCTTCGGAAGATTATAGAAAAAGCCCCTTCCTCTGACATAAAGGAAGGGGCTTTTTAATGAGCTTCAATTTAAAGAAAAAATGTTGGCTAATCTCTGACTCCACTCCATACTTTTTCCGGATCAATTTCTTTGTCTGGGTTCAGTTCATTGGCTTTAGCCAAAAGAACCTCAGTTGTTTCTGGGATTTCGGGATCAGGAATGCAACAGTCATCGACGGGGCACACTGCCGCACATTGAGGCTCATCGAAATGCCCAACGCATTCTGTGCATCGCTCGTAGGTAATGACGTAAACCGTATCACCATCTCCTTGGCCCTCCCCAACTTTATGGTTGAGTTCTTCGGCGGCGCTGCGTGTTTCAAAAATAGCTTCATTAGGGCATTCCGGGAGGCATGCACCACAATTAATGCATTCTTCGGTGATCAGTAACGACATAGTTCCTCCTTCACAGACAAATGAAAAGTATCGTCAATTGGATTGAGTTTGGCTATCTAATTATACCAAAACCCTGATTCGTACATCTTGAAATGTTTAGAAAACATTCGACTGAACAAGATACGATAAACTATTGTAACGACTGAATTTTCTATGCGTCAACAGGACAGAAGACCTACCTGGTAAGCCATTCGGACCCGTGATTCGTACTAAGGAGATGCGGGAATATATTGAAAATTGAAAATAATATTTAATTGGTGAAATCACTGACCGTCTGCACTATAATTGTGCCCCCATCCTGTATGAAGGTTCATCTTCCAGCGATGATGGCCTTCAATCCTAAAGAAGAGATTATTCACAGTCATTTTTCTCAATGAATCCCCATTTACCTAAGCCTTCGGTAATTTCTGCCTATGGGGCGCTAACGACTGCAGCGATGGTTTGGGGTGGATCGGTAGTGGCGCAAAAGGTCGCTTTAGGACCTTTCTCTCCGGTAGAGACTTCTGTATTTCGTGGTCTCGGTGCCTTGCTGATTCTGATTCCCTTATGGTTATGGAAGGAAGGCGGTGGGCAATTCTCTAAAAATGATTGGGGAACGTTTTTTGTTCTTGGATTAGGTGTGTTAGGGAATCATCTGTTGGTGTTATTCGGGTTACAATTTATTGGAGCCGGTTCTGCAGGCGTCATTATTGGCGCAAGTCCAGCCATTACAGCTTTTCTGTCTTCATTAATCTTGAAGGATATCTCTCTTCGCTTAATTTGGCCAGGGTGTGTGATTTCCTTTATTGGAGTCGTGGTCATAACTGGGCAAAGTGGAATTGAGGGTACAGGCTCAAACCCTCTGCTTGGAGGGATTTTGGTCTTCTTGGCATTGGTGAGCTGGGCCCTTTACACCATTGGTTGTCGCAAAATCATGGATCGTTTTTCGCCTCTCACGGTAACCTGGACGACGCTGATGATGTCATTAGTGTTTGAAATTCCTTTACTTTCAATGAATCACAAAGTGCTGGGGGCCGGGATTGAATCCGTGCCAGCATTAGGCTGGGTGGCCTTAGTGTATGTTATGGTATTTGCCACGGCGTTGGGTCAACAAGCCTGGCTATATGGCGTTGATGGGGTGGGACCATCGCGAGCAGGAATTTTTGGAAATCTGGTTCCGGTTTCCGCGTTGTTTTTTTCTTTCTTGATTCTAGGAGAACCAGTTGGCGGGAGAGAAATAGGTGGGGTAGGATTGATTCTGTTAGGTGTATGGCTCGTGAATCAACGGGCACAACAAATGCGGACATGAGTGAATAATCTATCGAAATTTTTAAAGGAATGACGGAGAGGAATAGCGCGCACTATGTTGAAGGAACGGATTGAAGAAGTCACGCAGATGAACGAGCAGTTTTATCGCGCTTTTGAAAACCTAGATGTGGGCTTGATGGATTCAATGTGGGCCCATCAGGAATATGTGACCTGCATTCATCCCGGTTGGAGCATTCGTGTTGGATGGCCGGCTGTCAGAGATTCATGGGTGGTCATATTTAACAACACGTTCTCTATGGAATTTGAATTAACTGAGCTCCAAGTACAAGTTGCAGCGGATATTGCTTGGGTGATTTGTACTGAGAACATAGCCAGTCGAGTGGGGGAATCCCCTCAGAATAGTCGCGTCGTCGCGACTAATTTATTTGAGCGGATTGGAGATGAATGGAAAATCATTCATCACCATGGTTCTCCATTAATGGAGTAGTGTGAGGGGGAGTTAAGCCGTTGTATGTTGAATGGTTTGGGCCCATTCTTGGACAGTCGTGTCACGTTCATCCATCGTCATTGCACCGTATTTTTTGAACATGCCAAGCCCGCCTTTTTTCTTTCGCCAAGTCAGAAACAGTAAAAAATGTTCTTTGCAGACTGACTGTGTGCCAGCTGGGGCATAGAGGCCCTCGGTACACCCACCAATTAAACAGGATTCGATACTCATTGTCTGATCTCCTTCAAAAAACTGAAATTCATGTGAGAGAGGAAGTATGCCCAACTGAGAGTACTGAAGGCAATCATGAGGGTGCTGACACCCTCTTATAGGTAAAAATTTTGAGCCACGTGCGGTTTCCTTGCGTTCTCACGCAAAAGGCGGGTATCGTAGGATCCCTATTCGTAGGGAATTTTTGCAAAAATCTATTTTATTGTGCCCTTCAGCAAAGGAGTGTGTTCTGTGTTGACAGTTAATGATCTTTGGGAAAAAACAAGAGAAGCTGCTCTGGCGGCCACGGATGAATCTGAAAAGCCACTTCAAGTTGATTATGCGGCTTTAGAAAAAAAGCTCGAAAGAGCGTTAGCAGCTCGAAAGATTGAACTGCTTCATATCAATAAATTTCTTCCAGAAGGATATGAAGATCAAGGCCGGTTTAATGTGATCGTGATGACCAGCGGGAATGTTCTCTATGATTTGGTCATTGGCGATTCTTATTTTCGGTATGATGTATTTTCCTGTTGTGATCTGGATAAAATTCAGTTAATTGATGGGACCTGGGACAATAAAGAAAATAAGACCCAGGATATGTTTTTGAGTCTACGGCTTATGCATGGCGACGAAGCCCATATTCTCTTAGCGCTGAGTGAGGAAGAGCGGGAACCAGTCTTGGCCATTGCCGATAAGATTTCTCAAGGCCGGCATCCTGAACGCGCTTCCTAAATGAAAATCTAGGAAGTCAGGTTCCTGCTTAATCTTTGGAAGCCTATTGGGATTTGGTGAATGGCAAGGGACTGACAGTTGCAGAAAACTTTTTGCCTTGGGTTTCTACTTCGAGTTGAGTTCCTGTTGGAGTGAAATCTCGCAAGGGAAACCCTAAGGCAATGGGTTTTTGTAGGAGAGGCGAGAAGGCCGAACTTGAAACCCATCCCACTTCTCGTGTTCCTGAAAAGAGTTTGGCCCCGGATTCTGGAAGATCCTCCGCTGTTCCCTCCACGATTAAGCCAACCAGTCTCCGTTTGACTGATCCGTACGTATCCATTCTCGCGACGACTTCTTGCCCGGGATAACACCCCTTTGACAGGCTAAAGGCAATTCCTTCCAGATTGGCTTCCGGAGGCACAATCCGGTCATTGATATCCGGACCTAATCGAGGTAAGCCTGCTTCAATTCGTGCTGCCTCACGTGTGGATTTTCCGAAAGGTTTTATTCCATGCAGCTCACCTGTCTTCAAAAGATGAGCCCATAGAGTTGTTAGAATACCGAGAGGAACGAAAAGTTCAAAGTCGGCCATTCCGGTTTCTTCAGTTCGAGTGATAAAGCCTTCTGCACCTTCAAAAGTAAATGGAATAGATTGCAGTGAAACAAGGCTTGTGACGTCTACTCCACATGCTTCCTTGATGATTTCTGCGGCCTTAGGTCCACTGAGAAGAAAAAGCCCTTGACTCTCGTGGCCTTTGGCCATTTTGGCTTTTGTCCCATAGAGCAGGAATTTCCGAAATGCCGCATGTGTCTGCTCGCCTACCTCACCAACATCTTCAATCACGATCTGTTCGGGGCAAATCAAGACTCGGAAATAGGACAGCATTTTCCCTTTATGATCCATGAATGTGGAATATCGCCCTTGTCCGGATTGGAGCGGAAGAATGTCCTGGCTGATAATACTTTGGAGCCAGGTGATTCGATCATCCCCTGTGACGAGAACTCGTCCACGAGATGAGAGGTCTGCAAGGCCAGCGCTGGTATGAAGAGCTTCATATTCCAATTCGGGATGACCATAATGAACAGGAATTTCCCAGTCTCCATTCTGTTGGAAAACGGCCCCTAAGGCCTGATGTTGTTCATGGAGAGGCAGGGTATTCATGAGGCGGCTGAGGACGTGATTTCCTCGAACAGGGCAAGAGTGCGTGCAGAGAATTCATTGCGTGAGACCACTTTTTGAATTCCAAGTTCTTTTGCGAGCTTCCATGATCCCACTTCTTCATGATTGGCAAAGGCCAAGATGGGAAGAGCTTCGGTTTGAGGGTCGGCTTTCAGAGATTTTAAAATGTCAGGGGCATTTAAGCGGTCGTCGTTCATGTTGACGATCACGCCTATGGGCTGATTTTGAAGGGCTTTCTCTTTCCAATCCTCTGAGTTGCGGAGCCGTTCAAGCTTATAGCCTGCTGGCTTAAATGCATCACGAATTTTGGTGTAGAAAAAAATATCACTGACAGCTACAAGAATAGTTTTCGTTTCGTCCATGTATTGAGCCTTTTATGAGAGGATTAAGTGCACACCTAAAAACCTACGGTTACTTAAAATTTTGGCCTACAACTTACTTAAAGCATTGGATATGCATTTTTGAAATTAGGGTTTTTAGGGATGCCCTTAATTCATTAATGTGAGGATGCGCATGAGCGCTTGTTTTGCTGCCTTATATTCTGGATTCAGGGCCAAAGATTTTTTATAAGATTCGACTGCCTGGTCCCATTCCCCCTGCCGTTCGTAAACTCTCCCCAGATTCATATGCGGGAAATTTGGGTTTTCATAGCGTTTAGCTTTAATCGCTTTTTCTAACCAGGGAATAGCCTCGTCGAGTTGATTTAATTCGATAAGGTAGACACCAATGTCATTGTAGGGATTCCCAAAGTCAGGATCCTGCTGAATGGCTCGATGGCATTCCTCAATCGCGTCGTTGAGTTGTCCCATAAAGCTATATGTCCAACCCAAGAAGGTGTAAGCCTCTGCTGTAGGGAAGGTATCAATGGATTGCTTGTACGCATCCACGGCTTCTTCAAGCTGCCCCTTCATTTGAAGTTCATACGCCTGTTGGAATAAATTCCAAGCGGAAATTTTGTCTTCTTCTTTTCCTTCGCCTTGATCGATAAAGTCTTGAATATCCATAGTGTAAAAAAGTGCTTTTCTGAGAATGTATTTTCTTTATTCCCCTTTTAGTTTTTGCCGAACAAGTTCTGCGGCCCGTCGGCCAGAAAGAAGCATGGAGCCAAAGGCCGGTCCCATGCGGGGCGTGCCATCAACTGCAGCAACGGCTAAGCCTGTCACAAAGCAGTTGGGATAGATTTCACGGGTATTCTCCACCACCAGGGCTTCGGATTTGGCAATCCACATGGCCCCATTGCCTGGAACTTTGGTATGTAGGTTGCGGCTATTGAGGAGGTTCACCACGACAGCATCGTGTCCGGTGGCATCGACGACAATACGGCTTTCGAGGGCAATCGGGTCAACGTGAATGATGTCATGTCCCGCCATCTCTGCGGTAGTGTTATTTACCACGACACCTTCGAGTGACCCTGCTTCTCGCACAATCAAATCCAAGACGCGCGTAAGGTTCATGACCTTGGCACCAGCTTCATATGCGGCGGCAATTAAACGAGCTGTGGCATGAGGCGGATCAACGATAGTCATCCCATCGCATTCTTTAATGGGTTTTTGTGGAATACCCAGTTCATCCAGAATGAGATCAGCTGGTGCGCAGATCGTGGCTTTGTTCATCAAGTAGCCACCAGACCAAAAGCCGCCTCCAAGTGCTAAGCCTTGCTCAATCAGGAGAGTTTTCACGCCTTGGCGGGCCAGGTCTCTGGCGCATAACAATCCAGATGGTCCCGCTCCGACAATAATCACGTCGCTTTCGATGAGTTGATCAAACTCTTTGTAGTATTCCCGCGCAATGTGGCGGGTCACATCACGTTCACGGAGTGGGGCAATCTTCATCTGACTCATATCGGTTCCTTAAGGAAGGGTCTTATAAATAAATTTCGCTACCGGCTTTTCGGAATTCTTCTGATTTTTCTTGTAGCCCAATTTGTATGGCTTGATCTTCCTCAACCTTTTTTTGTGCGGCGTAATCACGCACGTCTTGGGTGATTTTCATCGAACAGAAGCTTGGGCCACACATCGAGCAAAAGTGTGCCCCCTTCGCGGCTTGTGCTGGGAGAGTGGCATCATGGTACTCTCGAGCAGTCTCTGGGTCTAACGATAAATTAAATTGATCGTCCCAGCGAAATTCAAAGCGAGCCTTAGATAAGGCATTATCACGGGCTTGAGCCCCGGGATGTCCTTTGGCCAAATCGGCAGCATGTGCAGATATTTTATAAGTGATCACGCCATCTTTCACATCTTCCTTATTGGGTAAACCTAGATGTTCTTTGGGAGTCACGTAACAGAGCATGGCGCAGCCGTACCATCCAATCATGGCAGCGCCAATTCCGGAAGTAATATGGTCATAGCCAGGGGCGATGTCTGTTGTCAGAGGTCCCAAAGTGTAAAAAGGCGCTTCCTGACATGTGCTGAGTTGCTTGTCCATATTTTCTTTGATCATATGCATGGGAACATGGCCTGGGCCTTCAATCATCACTTGCACATCATGCTTCCAAGCGATCTTGGTCAATTCTCCCAGAGTCTCTAATTCAGCAAATTGAGCAGCATCGTTGGCGTCAGCAATCGAGCCGGGGCGAAGTCCATCCCCTAGACTAAATGAGACGTCATATGCCTTCATGATTTCACAAATTTCCTCGAAATGCGTATAGGTGAAATTCTCTTGATGATGAGACAGGCACCATTTGGCGTGAATGGATCCACCGCGAGACACAATTCCTGTCATCCGGCGGGCTGTCAGTGGCACATAAGCCAAGCGGACGCCGGCATGAATCGTAAAGTAATCCACGCCTTGTTCGGCTTGTTCAATCAGGGTATCCCGGAAGATGTCCCAGGTGAGTTCTTCTGGTTTGCCGCCTACTTTTTCTAATGCTTGATAAATAGGGACTGTTCCAATAGGGACTGGAGAATTTCGAATGATCCATTCTCGGGTTTCATGGATATTCTTTCCGGTTGAGAGATCCATCACCGTATCAGAGCCCCATCGAATCGACCAGATCAGCTTTTCGACTTCCTCTTCAATCGAAGAAGTGACAGCGGAATTGCCAATGTTGGCGTTGATTTTTACAAGAAAATTTCGACCAATGATCATTGGCTCCACTTCAGGATGATTGATGTTTGATGGGATAATGGCCCGACCACGTGCGACTTCATCTCGCACAAATTCCGGAGTGATTCGAGATGGAATCGCCGCGCCCCAGGCTTGGCCTGGATGTTGGACGACACCTTGCGCCTGCCCGTTCAATTGAAGTGAGGCTTCCTGTTCATCACGAGTTTGATTCTCACGAATAGCAATATATTCCATTTCCGGTGTCACGATGCCTTTGCGGGCATAATGCAATTGCGTCACATTCATGCCAGATTTGGCACGAAGCGGCTTGCGGCTCAAGGCAAATCGAATGGCGTCCAGGCTTGTATCGGTTGAGCGTTTGCGGCCATAAATTGAGCTGACTTCAGCCAGTTCCTCAATATCGTGGCGACCAAAAATCCATTCTCGGCGCAAAGGATGCAGTCCTTCGCGAACATTGATGGACACGTCAGTGTCTGTATAGGGACCAGAGGGGTCATAGACCGTGACGGGAAGATTGGGTGTCGGAGGCGCTCCATTAGGCCCTTGAGTGGGCGTTAACGAAATTTCCCGCATGGGTACGCGAATACTTGGATCTGATCCAGTGATATAGACTTTGCGCGATGCCGGCAAGGGTTCAGTAGTCAGCGTTTCAGATGGTATTGCTGAATTGTCTGCCTTGGCGGGGAGGCCCTCCTTGTTTGCCGAAAGGGTCAGATCGCGTTGTGGAGTGCTCATGGTAGGATCCTTTCTCAGGATGACCGGTTATGGGGCAGTGGAATATTCTCTATGAGGGGAATAAAAAAGGCCACATTCGTAAGGAATGCGACCTGAACAATCTCGATATCGAATTGCCGCTTCCCTACGCTGGTATTACCCAGGTCAGGTATGAGGGTCGTCCAATAATGGTTTGGACATCTCAGCAAAAATGCTCCCCTAGCCTTGTAAAATCAATGCTAACGCTCTATCTCTACCTTGTCAATGAGGCCAGCGGGCCTGCTTCGATTGATGAGCGACCGTGATCATGGGATATTTTGACTGTTTCAACTAAGCATGATTTGATACAATAGAAA
>JAJDBP010000011.1 GCA_029261295.1 Nitrospirales bacterium
ATGAGAACGTTCTGGGCTAGCGGGCGCTCTAAGCCGGTCGGTGGGCGTGGGCAACTGCGAATTTTAAATCATCGGCTACACACGTAGGGCTGTTGTGCTGAATGTTCTCGGACAGGGGTTCGATTCCCCTCACCTCCACCAATACGGCCCCTGGATCATACGATTCAGGGGCACTTTTTTTTGATTAAAACACAACAGCCTTTCCATTGGAAATTTGGAAAAATGGTGTCTAGTCTCGTGTTTCATGATATAGCCCCTCATGGGTTGAATCGTTTAAGAGACGTCCTTGGTTTTTTCCCCTCACCTCCCTAACTGGGTCGTGATAAAACTCACTCATCCAATATTCGATTGTCAAATTTTCATGTGGTGACTACCAAACAATAATCGTCTCGATGCTGACACCAGTAGATCCCCATCTTGCATCGTAGCTCCCTCCCGGTGATTCCTTGACCATCTACGTTCAACACTGCACGATCTTGAGCCGTGTAGGACATTACCGACCCTATATTATAAATAACGCAACCTGACCCCTTATTCTAGAGCATTTCTAGCCAAGCCATGACCCAAAGGAACGAGACGGCATACACGAAGAGCAAATAGAATCGGGGGAAACGCTCGGGTTAAGAGGAAGATTGGGCGAGGGTGACAATGGAAGGAAGGGTTTTCCCATTCGAGTGATAGTGCGAAGAATCTGAACCTTCCATGTTGGAGGAGAGGTAAATTCCTTAGCAGTTTTTTAATGGTCCGCTAAGATCATTTCGGCCCCTGGGATTTGGACTCCTTCAGGGGTCGTGGTATTGTTCAGTGATGTGACCTCACATTCCTATTCCAGCACTAAAGTTCTCGACATATTCTAGCCAAACACTATTCCGACGGTACCCAATAAGGCCAACAGGAAATGATTGAATTGCAAGCGTCCTCAATGAAACCGACAAGTTGAGGTATTATAAAGAATTTGCTGTAATGGATAATTTCAATGGAACCAGGGAGCCATCGGCATTGAAAACAATATTTCAAACTATCAGACTGAGGCGACATTTTCCCTTGGGTAATACCTGATTGAGATCAGTCCAGTTTTAAAAAAAAATCTATAATTGTATTCTGCAATGTGCGCGAATAGACATTTTGATAATTAGCGTGATGGAGAAGTCCCCTTGCCAAAGGATACGCCAAATTGCAAAATGTTTATTTTAATTTCTGTTGTGAGCCATATTGGCTTTATGGGGAGTGTTGAATAATGAGGATATCAAGGGGCATATTTCGCCAGGAAGCCATTGAAGGTCATAGGCTTCGGGTCTGTTCAAAACACTCCCCCCAGCAAAGCTACAAATTGTTTATTAGATCCTTAAAGGTCTCTCCTATTGCTTACTGCATCCCGGAGGGTGCGAATTGCTTGGCTCATCCAGAAGGGTGAACCCTTTGTGTTGACGTGCAGAGCGTATATGCCGTACGTGAGCACGGAAAACTAGCGAAAACGCCGTTTTGCCTGCTTCATCCTGAAAGGTGGGTCATTTGTTTTCAACAGACCCTTATGAGTAGCTATGGAATGAGTGATAAAATTGACCAAAAAGAGATTACCGAGAATCTTTTAGGACTACCTGAAAAAAACCAAAATAACGTCTGGTACCCACCCTTCCTAGATACGAACAACACGGTTCTTGTTTTTGTTCATGGTATTTTGGGCGACAGTCGTGAAACCTGGTTTTATGAAGATAAGACGGACTCTAAGCAAAATACCTATTGGCCACGATTGATTTCCGAAGACGAGCAATTTAAGAATGCGTCCATATTTCTTGGTGGCTACATGACAGAATTTGATAGTTTAAAATATGACGGAAGACATGCAGCTAGAGAGCTTTTCACGGCATTGAAATCAAATAAGGGGGCTCTTCCCAATCCTGAAATACACAAAGTTTCCAAGACAGTGATGGAACATAAGAACCTACTCTTCATCACCCATAGTACCGGCGGGATTATTGTTCGCTATTTGCTTTACCATGAACGGGAAGCCTTTAAAGATAAAACGGTCGGACTTGCCTTAATTGCTTCCCCATCTTATGGCTCTCAGTGGGCTGACAGACTCACACCCTTGTTGGGTTATTATGGGAACAAGCTAAGTAAACAGCTTCAATGGAATTCAGGTTTTCTCAATCAATTGCACGATAATTTTAAAGATCTGGTAGGTGCAGGAGGGAAGCGATTGCCCTACATGGTTGGCCAAGAAGCCATTGAAAATCAGTTCGTCATTCACTCTAAATGGTGGTGGCCCAGTAAAAGTCTCATTGTAGAACCCGAGTCAGCAGCACAATATTTCCCATCGCCAAAAATGTTGCCGGGTACCGATCATTTTTCTACCGTTAAACCTGATGGCACGGCTCATCCGGGCTATGATTTTGTATCAACATTTTTCGTTGAGAAGTATAAGCCATTGATATCGGAGCGTGCGTACAGCGATCTTAATACATTAGTCGTCCAGGCAAAGAGTTTAAAGGAAAAATTTGAGTCGATAGATGACTACCCGCTTCATCGCCCAATTATATTAAAAGAAGCAGAACCTCTGGCAGAACAAATATTAGGCCTTGATGATGCTGAACTACTATTTGGTGATCAAATAGACAAATACCGATATGCGACTCTTTGTTTTTTAATGAGTGCGACATTTGACCCAAACGAAGAGAAAAGAACGTCTTTAGGGGTAAAGGCCAAACAATATGCAGAGGAAACCTTATCTCTAATTGAAAACGCGGAAAACCTAACCCCTAACAGAAAAGGGTACAGCAAAAAAATAGTTAAATGGATTGGTGAGGAACGGTTAAAGGATTATACGTTACATCTGAAGGCCATCGCCCTTGCGATTTTGGCCCAAAAAACAGGAAGTGGGGTCACGATTGAAATGGTCAAACAAACCTTCTCTGAAATTAGTTCTGGCTTTCAGGAACTCTATCCAGCCAATTCTAATCCTGACCTAAAGCGGGCATTTGAATCAATTAAACCTGAGGAGTGATTATGCCTAGATTTTTTTTGAGGAGCGGTTTTACGCTGATTGTTTCAATTACTTTTATTTTTATATTGGGAACGGTCTACGGAAAGGATTCATCGCCAAATCGGCAGAAGCAGGAAAAGGCGAAACAAGCTGCCCCCATAGGAAAAATGCGAGGCATGCCTGCACCAACCGAGGCGCCAGATCCTTCGGCACACCAAAGTCCAACTCCTTCAGTTGGCAAAAAAATTGAGGGGAAACTTCGTGAAAAACAAGGCGTTATTGCCTCTGATCCCACAGGAGCCCCCAGGCCGGATCTCTCTCAATGATTTCAGAGTATCTTCCCTAAAAAAGGAAATAGAATTAGGGATCAAACCTGTTGTGAAATTACCTCCTAGGTTTAGTTAGGAACGAGGCCTGTCTCTTGATTCTGTGATTTCAGGGTGTAAGCTTCCCCGTCAAGCGAACAGTTCATTAATAGAGTTTTCGGGAAGTGATTTGTGATAGAGACAAGGAGCGGCCCCCTGTAAGGCTTCGGGAGGCCGTTGTTCATTGTAGAAAAAACGAATTCACATCCGCCCAGTGTAAATACCTGAATAATATCATTGAACAAGACCATCGTCGCATCAAAAGACTGACACGACCCATGCTCGGATTCAAAAACTTTCATACGGCTCAACGGACCTTAGCGGGCATTGAAGTGATGGCGATGATCAGGAAAGGACAGCTGAATGAATCGTCGGGAGAAGCTAAAAGTCCTGCCGAACAGTTCTAATCGCTCGTGGCCTAGTGCACACCATCCTTCAAAACTTTTTGGTCTTACCGACCTATTTGCAACAGAACAATTTTTTTTCTTCAATTGCTCGGCTTAGGTCTTTCTCGCCAGAATTGCTCCAATCCTCTTTTTCAGATTAGTCGGGTGAAGTCTAATCCCTACGCCACTCTGAATGGCTTTTCCTACATAATTTGGCAAACACTTACTGGAGCATCAAGGAATGTTCGCAGATCAATTTCGTCCGAAATCATTTTAAATTCAATGACATAAATTTTTTATGATTCTTCGAAGGAGGCTTTGGAATAGGTTTTGCTTAGACCTATGATTCACTAAACCACACCTGACTTGAAGGCTCATAACCCGATAGCTAGGTGGCTTCAACATCATTCAATTTTTGGAGGGTAGAATCATGGTTAAAGCTTTCACACTTCTCTTAGCCTTATTAATTGGCTTGAGCTTCAGCGGAATGACCTTTGCAAAGTCCTTGGGATCCTCAAGCGATCAACTGACTATTCAAGCACCTCTTGGTGGCGACACCAAAGATGACAGCAAGGATGACGAAAAGGGCGACGCCCCTAAAATGGACGATGATAAAGGCGAAGACAAAGGCGAGGAAAAGGACAAAAAGTAATTTTTATTTTTTGATTCCTTTTCGTATCTAACATGAGCAGCCCTTTGGAGTATTCAGGGATGGAACACTCTAGAGGGCTGCTCTCTTTTTTGTAGAATCTTCTTCGTCACTATTCAATGGTTCTTTACCAGTCGGCACCCAATCGGTCTACTACCACCTGTTGCACCACAGCATGAGGCCCTAGCACCGCTAAGAAGACAGCTGTTTCCGCAATATCAAACGGATCAATCTTTTCATTCCGAAGAATCTCTTCAGAGGTCGCCTCAACCAGTTCATCCGCCACGCCCGCTGGACAGATGGCACTCACTTTTATTTTGAAGGCTCGGCCTTCATCGGCCAATGATTTGGTCAACCCCATGATGGCATGCTTCGACGCACTATACGTTCCCGTTCCCGACCATCCTTGAACTCCAGCGACACTCGACATATTGATGATGAGGCCTCCATTTTTTTGTTGCTTCATGTGTTGAAACCCTGCACGACAACACAAAAAGGTTCCTCGTACATTTGTCGCCATCACCTCATCAAAGGTTTTGGTATCTGTGTCGGCAACACGTCTTCCTCCAAAAATTCCTGCATTATTGACAAGAATATCCAAACGCCCATGGCGTGAAACGGTCTGCTGCATAAGACTGTTCACCTGGTCTTCCTCGGAGATATCCGTTTGAATAGCATGGGCCTCTCCCCCCTTCTCCTGAATACATGTTGCGACTTGTTCGCATTGAGAAAGGCGCCTTGCTGCCAGAACCACCTTCGCACCTTCTTCCCCGAAACGCAGGGCGATCGCCTTCCCTATCCCACTACTACTCCCCGTGACGATCGCGACTTTTCCAGACAATCTTTTCATGATGTTCGATACTTCCTCCTAGTGATATTTGCCAATCATTGATATACTTGATTTTTTTCTGTACTGAAATTACTTCTTTTTTGTTTCTCAAGGTATTCAATGAAACTTGCTTTTTCAACTATATTTCCCCCAGTCCTCGCCCTCGTATTGTTTGTTACCATTGGGTGCACCAGCCACACATTTGACACGAAAAACTATGAGGATAGTCTCTATAACCTCCTGGTCGTGCCGCCGCCTCGTGGGAATGTCCAAGATTCATCAACAAGTGTCCTAGGCCAAGTAATTGAATCAGCTATCGGCATTGGCGCGAACGTCCCAGCGGGAGCCTTTGCCGACTATGGATCCCTTTTACATTTTCAAGGAAAAAACCAAGAGGCTTTTAATGCTTGGGGTAAAGAGGTCGAACTGCATCAGGAATCTGGGAAATTTATAAACCAACTTACGTCAAAATATTACACTGGCTCCACGTCGAGTACAGGTCTCATTAAGCAAAATTCCAATAAGAACAAATCCCATAGTAAACGACGCTCAATTTTAATTTGGCCTCCCTTTAACAAGACAAAACAATCCGCTGCACCCGCAGCATTTCATGCCACCATTAGTGATCCTCTCATTAAAAAAGGTTACTACGTTTTCCCCATCGTTACGACAAAGGTCTTCCTCAAGAATCTTGGCTTACTTGAAGATCAAACCATGCCTTCTGCTACTCTAGAGAAAATCCAGAACCAAATTGGAGCCGATGCAATATTGACTATTACCATCACCAAATGGGTTGAATCCCAACCTTTTATGGGACTAATGGGGCAAGAAGTAAAAGTTGGCGCATATTATCAACTTCTTGAAGTACCCTCTGGGAAAGAACTTTGGAGAGTATCCTCTTGGACGAAAGTCAATGAGCAAACCACAAGCGGAGCAGGAGGTCCTATTATAGCTGTTGAGCATGACCATCGAATCCCCGCCCGGGCTCTCAACAAACAGGTCATACAGTCTTTTACATGGAATCCTCCCGGCACCTCTTCCACTACCCCAACTGCCAATTAACAATGAGGCCTAGATTTCTTCTAATCCCTCCCAAGACTGAATACCTCCTCTGAATAATAAACTATTTTATTTTCTAAATGCTTTTAATAAATTAAATAGTAAAGGAAAGAAGGATATCGAAAATTGAAGATAGGGCTATATCAGAGGTTACTTCCAATCACAAAACACATCATAGAGCCTCAAGAATCTTTATTGAGATTCTTGCCAATTCGCTAAAATGTCCCGAAGAGAAACCAAACCAATCACCACCTTCTTTTGCGTCACAAGAAGATGACGCACTCCGCTGTCCTTCATCATTTGATAGGCTTCTTGAATCGGCCACGATGCTTCCACGGTAATCATGGGATTGGTCATAACGTCATCAACTGTAGTAACCGTTAGACTCCGTTCTTGTGCCACCACTTTTCGAATGATGTCCGTTTCAGTAATCAATCCAATAATTTCTTCCTCCAGATCACGCATCAATTCTCCTTGGCGAATCACCACGAGCGATCCCACCTGCCCATCTCGCATCATCCGGGAAGCCGTGACGATATTCGCCTTTACCTCAATCTTTTGCAGTGTGGTCGTCATGACGTTGGCTAAGGTTTTCATTGCTGCTCTCCTTGTTACAGGGCCATCCACCTTTTACACTCAACGCTGTTTCGTTTTCCCTATTTCGTTACACCCACCTCTCGCTCAGCCTTCCAGGCGTTGCCAGTTTTTTAAATTTTCAATGCTGGCTCCTATGGAATTTTGATCAGATTCCTATACTCTAACAAGGTTTATAGCTAACAACAGTCTTGTGAAAAACCCGCTACTGATAGCCTCTTCCCTTTACGGCTCAAAATTCTTCGGTTCCTTTCCTATGGTCCATTTCTAAAGGTTAACCCCTAGAAACCGACAAGTTAGGATATGCCTACGACCGCAACTCAGCCCACTCAAGAAGAAGAGTGTCAAACCCTACGCACATTCATCACCACCAGCTTAGAACACGGAACGGTGGACCTTCCCCTCCTTCCGCAGGTGGCGAACCAAGTCCTTCAGCTATCTGACGACCCCAACGCAGACGTCACTAAACTTTCAGCGCTCATTCAACAAGATCAGGCCTTAGCTGGAAAGATTCTGCACGTTGCGAATTCACCAGCCTATCTTCCCAGATCTCCCATTGTTTCTCTCCAACAGGCGGTGGCTTGGTTAGGAATGAATATGCTGGCTGGACTCGCATTTTCTGTTTCGGTCCAAAGCGGGATTTTTACAATCAAAGGATACGAAAGAGAAGTTCGACTCTTATGGGGTCATGCTCTGGCTACAGGCTTGTTCGGAAAAGAAATTGCTCGCCGGCTTCGTCATAATGTGGAAAATGCCTTTCTTTGCGGCTTGCTTCATACCATCGGCAAACCTGTTCTCTTGCATCTTCTTTTGACCTCTCCGTTACACAAACTACATTCTCTTTCCTGGCAAGCTCTTGAACCACTTATTCAAGAGTTTCATATTTCGGCAGGGACCAAGTTGGCAGAAAACTGGAAATTACCTAGCCCAGTTCAAGAAGCCATTCGCCTCTATCCCGATCACACTTACCGGGAAGCAACTTCTCCCACCAAGGGCACTGTTATCACTTGTCTAGCGGATCATTTGGCTTCCTATACCTTGGGGAGGAATCCCCTTGAGGAAGAGACCCTTCGGGCCTTACCAGTAATCCAAGATTTAAATTTTTATCCCGATGATATTGACGCCCTCTTAGACTTGGGTGAGGGGATTCAGAAAAGCGTAGAAGCCTTCCTCGTATGACAGCCATCTCTCCCTATGACCTCATTGTGATCGGCAGTGGCCCGGCTGGGCAGAAAGCCGCCATTCAAGCTGCCAAATCCGGCAAACGCGTGGCTCTCATCGAACAAAACCGTGAAGTTGGTGGAGCATGTGTCTACCAAGGAACGATCCCCAGCAAAACATTACGGGAAAGCGCATTACAAATGGTGCAATTTCTCCAAGCCACCGATGTCTTTGAATTTCGTATGCGTGATGATGTGAAAATCGCCAATCTCATGACACGTCTTGATAAAGTCGTTCGCGCACACGGGGCGTTCATGACCGAACAAATAGCTCGTAATGGGATCGAACGATTACATGGACGCGCTCAGTTTGTTTCGGATCGAGCCATACAAGTGCAAGGCCTGGATGGGACAACCAGAACGATCGAGGGAAATTATATCGTCATTGCGACAGGATCTCGTCCACGCGTTCCTGATCATATGCCCATCGACCATGAACACATCTTGGATAGTGATTCTATTTTATCCTTGGTCTATTTGCCTAAATCGTTGACCGTGTTCGGAGGCGGAGTCATTGCATGTGAATACGCCTCAATCTTTGCGCTCCTCGGGGTCCAGGTCACCATGATTGATACGGCTGATCGACCACTCAAATTTTTAGATCAGGAACTCACCGAACAATTTTGTCACGCTTTTGAACAAACGGGAGGGAATTATCGCGGACAATTAAAGATCCAATCTGCCCAATGGGACGGATATTCAAAAACCATGACACGTTTAGAAAATGGGGAAGTCTTAGAGAGTGAAAAAATATTGGTAGCACTCGGGCGAGTGGCAAATATTGAACAGTTAAATATTCAAGCTGCTGGCCTGGAAGCCACGCCTCGAGGGCTTATCGCCGTGAATGCACATTGCCAAACAACGGTCCCACACATTTATGCCGTAGGCGATGTGATCGGCCCGCCCTCTTTGGCTTCTTGCTCAATGGAACAAGGACGTCGAGCCACCTGTCATGCGTTGGGCTTAGAATCCGGAGACGCCCCTGAGCATATTCCCATGGGCATTTACACAATTCCCGAGATGTCGAGTGTGGGACTCACCGAGCAGGATGCTGTAGAAAAATTTGGTGGGGCACTGGTTGGTCGGGCTCGATTTCATGAAATTGCCAGAGGACAAATTTCAGGAACGACGAATGGTCTCTTAAAAATGGTAGCTGATGCTCAGGGCAAAAAACTCCTTGGTGTGCATATTGTAGGAGAAGGTGCCACTGAACTCATTCACATCGGACAAATGGGGCTGTTGCATAACATTGCAATCGACCGTTTTGTCGACAATATCTTTAACTTCCCAACCCTCGCCGAAGCCTACCGCGTCGCCGCCCTCGACATCGCCAAACAACGAAAAAAATAACAGCGCTTTCCGAGAGTGCAATAGCTGCACTACGAGTGATGCATGATACTAGCTTTGGCTTCTTTTGCAGGAGAGAAAGGACTTCTTAAATGGAAATTCTTCGAACATAAGGACACGTGATGGAGAAAGGATAAGATATCGGAAGAAAAAACATACGAATTAGAACCCGTACCTGAGTTCAAGAAAATGAAGATCGACCCCACGGTTATTTGTCCCATAGATCGTGGCATCGGAAAAATGCTGGAACCTCCAGCCAACGGTGATCTTTTGCGGAAAATGATAACTCAATCCTCCATGACCCAGAATTTGCACAGGACCTCCAAAATCTTGATCGCCAAAGGTTTCATCGCCGACAAATACGGCCCCTGTCCCAATCTCAAAAGTAAGGTTCCAATCCCACTTCGTGATCCCGAGTCCCGGCCCTAATGATGCAATAAATCCTTTGTCACCAGCGGCCTTTAGGACTCCCGCTGAGCCATACCACCGATACTGGACTTCCCATCCCCTGGGCCACTCCCAACTTCCAGGAAACCCAACAATAGCGACAACATCATATTGTTGAAAATCTTCTTTCTCTCCTGGAGGAATTCCCCCTGGGTCTAAGTTAAGTCCTCCCCGAACCCCTAGCGAAATGATCTCTAACTTTTTTGGTTCTTGACTGTAACTCTCAGGAGGTAAACAGAGAAGGGCCCCAAATGATAGGAGGACACAAAGTTTTGTAAGTTGAGACATAGAATTTCCTTTGCGCATTGATCTCTTCTGAGTTGCCATATCTAGATAGCTATAGGCTTCTGGCTCACACGCACCCACATTCGCCAATATTAATGTAGACCAATCATCGCAAGAGGGGAGTCAAGGCATGAGCAAAAACGAGAGGGAATATTGCGGAAGCGTCACCGTCCCTAAAACGTCTCGAGAGCCACAACGAACTTAGAAAGCGCAGCTCATCTAAGGTTGATTCTCATCTACGGTACCATACATTTCAATCCAGACAAGAAAAATCTCAATACCTTCCACGGACGAACTCTGGAAAAGTCCTTTATTCTCGATACTGTTGCGATTGAATCTCAAAGATTTCAAAAAGACGATCAACCAATTCCTGGGGCCGTATCTTGATCACGTCGTTCTTTAAGAGATTCCTCATAGGCCTTTTCATCCTTTTCCAGGAATTGGCTTGCCTCAATCTCAAGAATCTCAACAGGAGTCAGGTACTTCAAGGCCGTGGCACCTAATATTTTCTGACTCGGCGTCCCTTTCATTTGAATATGGACCAACGCATCAGCACCCATTATTTGGGCTTTCTTGATTAACTCAAAATGAAGTTCGTCCCAATTAACTTTCGGCTTTTCCGAATCTTGCTCTACGTTGATTTCATCCATGGTCTCATAGGGAACCACCGGCTCTTCTTCAAGAATCTCAATATGTTTATCGGCATTAAGATTATCGCCGCGAATGGCAGTGTCCTCGACCGCAGGCTCCACCCGCGGGGCACGGGCAGTCTCAACATCAAAGCTTTTGAGCCGCATGGCGGCTAAAGCCGCTTCATGTTGATTGCTACTGTGGGAAAGCCGCTCAAGTTTACCCACACGATCCAGGGCCTCCTGAAGACTCATCCTGGCCCCATTTTTTCGAAGCATATTGACTGGCATACAACCAACTCCTCTAGAAAATCCGCTTAAGCATCATCCCCTTTACTCTATGCCTTAGCAACACCTTCCGGTAGGGAAAGAAAAGAGGCGACGAAATATCTACCTGCTCAAGAATCAGCTTGTCAATTGATCTTTTGGTAACATTGGTTTTTCATTACGTCAAAATCCCCGTGGCTTTGATGACCTTCATATTCTGAGTGTAAAGGAAATCCCTATTTTGACTCGAGAAGTCGAGTCGCATTAAAATTTTTTGTTCCTACAAACCACCTTATCTCCAGGAGCCCCAAAATGCCCAGACCAATTTCACGACTCAAAGGTCAAAGTCTACAAATTATTTGGTGGACAATGGCATGCTTCATGTTGATAGAAGGTTGTGTGAACTTTTCCCCATCGCGTTCATACGAGAATACCCTGATTAACTATGAAGCAGCCTCGGGATTATCGACAAATGGCCTTGCAGGACAAACTCTAACGATTCAAGCAAACCAGCCGTGGCAAAAATCAGGTATGCATGTTTCTCCAGGAAGTACCATTAAAATCCTTGCCATAGGAAAATGGAGCCAAGCTCCAGCCTTCAATGTCTGGAGCGGACCAGAAGGACTCGCCGGGACGGGAAAAGAAGTTCCATGGGTCAAGGCGAATGCACTCATGGGAAAAATTGGAACTGAAGGACACCCTTTTGAAGTGGGGCCTGAGCGTGAGCTTCGTGCCACCAGAGAAGGAGAACTGTATTTTACCATTAACGATCCCTTCGACTGGGTAAAAGATAACTCAGGATCAATGCAAGTGACCGTCTATTTGCAATCAGGGACAGGGGCTATGCCAAAAGATCAATCTCCAATACAGGTTCAAACCCCTACTCCCAAACGCACAATAGAACAGACCAAACGCACCGCCTTGATCATTGGAAATAGCCACTACGAAATCGGCGAATTAAGAAACCCTCAGCACGATGCCCAAGACATTGCCCATACTCTCAAACAACAGGGCTTCGCTGTCACTCTTCAGCTCGATAGCACACAGGAGCAAATGGAAAAAGCTATCAGTGATTTCGGCAGAACACTCTATCAAGGAGGCGTGGGGCTGTTTTATTATGCCGGACATGGTGTCCAGGTAGATGGAGAGAATTACTTAATTCCAGTTGGAACATTCATCGAAAGTGAAAGCGATGTGCGCTATAAAGCCGTCAATGTGGGCCAAATTTTAGGAAAAATGGGCGAGGCGAGAAATGGACTCAACATCGTGATCTTGGATGCCTGCCGGGACAATCCCTTCTCTAGTGGGTTTCGATCGAGTACTCGTGGACTTGCCGTGGTTGGTAGTGTTACGGCCAAAGGCACTCTCATTGCCTACGCCACCAGTCCTGGCAAAGTCGCCAGTGACGGCGAAACTCGAAATGGGCTCTACACCAAACATCTCTTGAAAAACATCCAAACCCCAGGGTTACCCGTCGAGCAGGTCTTTAAACGTGTGTTACAAGGAGTCGAACAAGAAACCAACGGCAAACAATCTCCATGGACCTCCTCGTCTTTTTCCGGCGATTTTTATTTCGTAAAGGAATAGTTAGTCTCTTATCACCTTTTTCCCAGTTCCCAATAATCCTCCCCATCCTTCATGGCCTTGTTTCCCTTCAGCTTTTTGACCCCACTCTTTATGATAGTTTGGGCCTTTCATGAAATAATTGTGTACTGAACAGGATGATGTCTATAATTGATGGTGCTTTGAAGCCTTTTACATTCTGCAATTTATCATTATTTCAAAGCGAATGATTGATGGGAGGGTTGAAAAATGGGGTTAGCGGATAATACCTGTGTCCCCTGTCGAGGCGGGGTTCCTTCACTAGAACCTGTGAAAATCCAAGAATTATTGAGCCAGCTAGAATCAGGGTGGATTCTCAATGACCAAGGACATATCGAACGAACATATGAGTTTCCTAATTTTGCCGATGCCTTAGCGTTTACCAATAGAGTGGGAAATGTGGCAGAAATTGAGGGGCATCATCCTGATATATATTTGGCTTGGGGCAAATGCAAAGTAGAAGTTTGGACACATAAAATTCAAGGGCTGACCGAAAGTGATTTTTTTCTTGCCGCCAAAGCTGATCGTGCCTTTGCCGTTCCTCCTCTGAATTCGTAACAACTCATGGCTACCAGTCCTCCCCTTATCCAACCCGCTTCTTTCGGAGCGAATCAGGTTGACCAAATTTCTCCTGACCCTACAGCCGATTTCAGCGCATTTGGGACAAGAGTCGCGCTAGTCACCATGCCGTTCTCGTATTCAAAGTTTCCCTCCATTCAATTGGGTACCCTTTCAGCCCTCCTAAAATCACAAGGAATCGGGGCCAAAACTTACCACTTCAATTTGCAATTTGCCCATAAAATCGGGGTGCCCCTCTATGAAATATTGTGCGAAAAGCGCGGCCTGTTTGGCGAGTGGCTCTTTTCAGCCCTCCTTTTCCGTGACAACCCTAAACATACCCAATATCCTCAGGTTTTCAAACCCATCTTTGAAGACACCGCTCGCGAAGCTGGCTGCTCCATTGGCCATTTGGAAGAGATCGCTCGAACCATTGCTCCACAATTTTTAACGTCGATTCTGACCACCGTAGAGTGGGATCAATACGACGTCGTAGGGTTTACCTCGACCTTTGATCAAAACGTCGCCAGCCTTTCCTTGGCCAAATTAATTAAAGATGTATATCCAGACATTCGCATTGTCTTTGGTGGGGCCAACTTTGATGGGGAGATGGGACTCGAACAATTTCGCGCGTTTTCTTGGATTGACTACGTGGTCAGTGGAGAGGGAGAGCACTCCTTTCCTCCTTTAGTCAAACAAATTTTGCTGAAACAGGAAACTGATATTCCCCCGGGAATTGCTCATCGAAAAGAAAACGAGATTTGCTTTACTCCCAATGACGAGTTAGTCACGAAATTTGACCAGGCTCCACCACCAGATTACGACGACTACTTTGCCGATTTGAACGAATTAGACCGCCAGGGATCAACAGGACTTAATCGGATTTTGCTCTATGAAGGATCTCGAGGTTGTTGGTGGGGCGAGAAACATCATTGCACCTTTTGTGGGCTCAATGCACAAGCGATGGATTTTCGAGCCAAGTCTCCGACACAGGTTGCCTCCGAGCTGGAATATCTCTCAAGCCGATACGACACCAGTCGATTCCGATTGGTGGATAATATTATTGACATGAAATATGTAGACGGGTTGTTTGCCCAGTTTGCCGAACGGCACGTGGACCTTGATGTCTTCATGGAGACCAAAAGCAATCTGAATAAACGGCAAATAAAAACGTTAGCTCAGGGTGGAGTCAAATGCATGCAACCCGGGATTGAAAGCCTCAGCCAAGCGCAACTCAAGGAAATGGATAAGGGAGTCAGCCCCCTACAGAACCTTCAGTGTTTGAAGTGGAGCCAGTATTACAATATCGATCTGTCTTGGAATATCTTATTGGGTTTTCCTGGCGAAACGAATGACGATTACGAGCGTCAAATGAAATTAATTCCTCGTTTACTTCATTTCCAGCCGCCAGAATCTACCTCAAAGTTATGGTTGGAGCGGTTCAGCCCTTATTTTAAATGGCCAGAACGATATGGCATTCGTCTCACTGGGCCTGGTCTCGCCTATGAATATGTCTACGATGCGCGAAAAGTGGATTTGAACAAAATCGCGTATGATTTTGAATATGACATTGATTGGAAGGTGGACCCTCGTGTTTACGAAGAATTTGTCCGCCTCGTTCAGGGGTGGAAAGAACGATATCACTCCCCGAACCGACCCTTTCTCTTTTTTTCAAAAGCTCTGAGCTATCTCACCGTGTACGATGGACGCGGGGTAAATCCAACCAGTGAACGATTTGACCAGCCATATGCCTTTATTCTGGAGTTTTGCAACGACCAGCCCAAGTCCTTTGAGCAAATTCGAAAAGGCCTTCAAGACCAACCACATGCTGATTCAGAGCAAGAAATACGACCACTCGCGGACCTTCTCACTACCCTTCAAAACAAACAATTGGTATATGAAGAAGGGGGCCGATATTTCACATTGGCCTTGCCAGTTAACCCACACCGTTAATTAATTTTTCCACCATTTTCAGTCATACCGTGTTCCAAAATTTTAAGGCTATTATGTAACTGAGATAGAATGAGGCACCTACCCTCCCAGACACCCTCGAATTCTTAAAAAGACTTGATTGACATCCTTTGGGTCTATGGGTAGCCTATCAAGATATGCAAAGATCTGCCGAAAAGTAGTAGAATATGCTTTACTTAAGAAGAACCGCACACAGTTCTTCATCGCTTTCATAATTACGGAACTTCATGCCCTTCCCTCAATATCTCTTAGCCGGAAGTTTTATCCTGGGCATAAGTGCCCTGAGCCCGGTTCCAGTATGGTCAGATAGCACGGCTCCCCTTCCAAAAATTTCTTCTGAATCCCTGACCGTTAATTACTCATTGGCTATTGGAAGTAGCCATCCCCATCTTCCATTGGATACGCCATTCCGTTTACTGAATACAAAGGGTGACTCCAAAAAATCAGCAATATTTCACCATGCTTTAAATGCGCAATCATCTAGTGCTAGCAGTGAAAGTTTTCAAGAAAAATCTCCCCCACAGGACTCTGTTATCATTATTGACGAAGAGGTTCCCTCATATATTGTTCATGAGCCTGCCTTCCGGCATCGAGAGGGCAAGAACCAAGATGAGGCCCAGGCCACGCCTCCAGCTCTTGAGGAGCAACAAGTCAAAGACCAAGACATTCCTGATATAGCCCACGGCTATACCTACTCTTTTGTCGCCCCAACACTCCTACATAGGCACCCTATTGAATTTGATCGCTTCCCTTCCATTGCTCGCTTTGATTGGGCAACGCTAGAACAGACCCAACAGCTTGCCCTCTGGGAACAATCGGTAAATATTTCTTTACCCTGGTCAACAGAAAAATCTCTCACCAGGCCATCCAAGGCTCCTACATATTTCGCCCGCTTTGTCGATACCTTGGGCACTCGTTCTGAAGCGACAGATACAGCCTATTCCTCAGAATATGGGACAATCCCTCTAATCATCAATGATGCTGTGGCCAAAAATTTACGGTATTTCCAAGATGGCATTACTGATCGGTTTCAATCCTATTTAGACCGTTTTCACCACTATAAAGAAATTGTTGAGCCCATTTTTAAGGAATTTGGTCTGCCCACTGATCTGATGTATCTGTCCCTTGTAGAGTCTGGGTTCAACCCTCGAGCATTTTCCCGGGCACGTGCCTCTGGCCCTTGGCAATTTATGAAAGCCACCGGCCGCATGTATAAGCTCAATGTGAGCTGGTATGTCGATGAACGACGAGATCCCATAAAATCGACCGTCGCGGCAGCCCATCATCTTCGTGATCTCTATGATCGGTTTGGATCGTGGCCGCTCGCTCTCGCCGCCTATAATGCGGGCAGCGGAAAAGTATCTCGAGCCATTCGAAAGACCCGATCGCGAGATTTTTGGAAAATTCGGCGAACTTGGTATATTCGACGGGAAACCAAAGACTATGTCCCCCGCTTCATTGCAGCTACACTCATTGCCAAAAATCCTACCGCTTATGGGTTTCTTCTTCCAGACGGGGATCGGCATGAATTCGAAGAAATCTTAATTTCAAAACCCGTACAACTGGCTTCTATTACAAAACAAACTGGAATTTCGCTGGAGGAGCTCAAACGATTAAATCCTGAACTCCGCCGTAATATCGTTCCACGAACCAAGGGACCAGGGTACCATCTGAAAGTCCCGGTGGGGATGGCCTCATTAATTGCGGCACAGCAAGCAACCTTTCCAGTCTGGACCCAACCCCCTCCGCCGCCTACCCAGTGGTACCGGGTACGGAGAGGGGATAGCCTATCTGTGGTGGCACGTCGCTTTCGCATGAAAGTTCGCCAACTCAAGGCCATGAATAATTTATCCAGCAATCTGATTCGAGTCGGTGCACGACTACGCGTGCGTGGGGGAGATGAAGATTATGCTGATGATCAAATAATCCGATATCGGGTTCGGTATGGAGATTCCTTGGGGAAAATTGCCAATCGATTTGGAACCTCGATCAGACAACTTAAAAAGCTCAACAAACTCTCAACGCATTTAATTTATCCGGGAGATCGTTTACGAGTCAGAGGGACGCCGCCAACGAAAAAGTCTCCAACAGGAGATTCGAAATGGTACCGAGTGCAACGTGGCGATAGTTTGTGGAGCATTGCTCAGCAGTTCAGGGTGAGCGTGCGAGATTTGCGATCACTGAACAATTTATCTTCCAGCATTATTCGGGCTGGACATATGTTAATGGTGAGCCAGTAATCCCGCTCTCTGCTCTTTATTCTTTATCTCCTTCCTTCTGAATTGGTTCATTGTCCCCATCCTGTTTCTTAGGGCCTTCTATCCGTTCCTCACCCTCGGTTTCATTTTCCAATTCGTTCGACTCCGTGGCTTCTTCAGGAGCTAAGACCTTCACTCGAAGATTCGCTTCTGTCGAAAGAGGGGAAAGGGGAAATTCTTGAATAAGCTGTTTATAGCGTTTGACTGCATCATCCATGTTCTCATTAGATTCAGCGACTTTGGCCAATTCAAAGATGACCTGATCTTTATTCAAGGCTTGTGGGATTGCCAACACCGCTTCAAAGGCACTCAAAGCCTGGTCCCCGTTCCCATTCTGTAAATGAGCTAAACCTAATCGCTGCTGCACCAACGCGACCAATATCTGGTCTTGCGAATACTCTTGAACAAAAGAGGTATAGGCCGTGATCGCCCCTTGATAGTCTTCTGCTTCCACCAAACTATTGCCCAACAAAAACGCAGAAACTTTGGCACTCGGTGTAGAAGGGTACTGATCGAGGATATCCTGAAACATGCCTGATGCCTGTTGAATGTTTTTCTTACTTTTCTCAGGATCATCGAGTGGACGATCCAAATAGACCTGTTGAGCTTGACCTTGTAACTCCCAAGCTTCTTGCTGTTTCTGCTTGGAAAGCCAATTGAACGTGATAAGTCCCCCAATTAACACGACGATCAATAAAATCCCGCCCCACACTAAACCCCGATGCTCCTCAACAAAAAACAAAAACTGTTCTTTGCTGGATAAGGCGACTGGTTCAACTGGAGCTGTTTTATCAAAGTGGTCTTTAATTTTATAACCCATGTCCTGTCGGTCCTCTCCGCAGATTAAACATTCTGCTTCATTTTTTTAATTATATTCCCTTGCATGCTCAATCAAAAGTTGTGGTGCCTTATACCCACGTCCATTGATCCTGTCAAACAGTATTCCACACTATTTTCACCAAGTTGACAAGGTCTAACTCCCTGTTATAATGAGGAAATTGCTGATTTATTCTGATTTTTAGGCGGATAGCTCAATTGGCAGAGCACTGCTTTTACACGGCAGAGGTCACAGGTTCGATCCCTGTTCCGCCTACCATTTTTTTTGTTTGGCATAAGGTCGTCTCAATCTGATATATTGACCAGCCCACACCAAAATTCACTTCCCATGCGGAAGAACGCTGTGGGCTGTTTGCCCAGAACCAGACTATTACGGGGCCGTCGTTCAGCCAGGTTAGGACGCCAGATTGTCAATCTGGAAGTCGCGGGTTCAAATCCCGTCGGCCCCGCCACCCCATCTCTCGTTCATTTGTTCTGTTCGGTTTTTTCCATCCCCCATGTTGCTCTTGTTCAGCCTTTAAAGGAGGTCTAAAAACTTATTATGCCCTTTGCCAATCCTTCTGAGCTTCTGGGATCCCTTGGGTTATTGTCTATTGTCATTTTGCTGATTCTTTCCGTTTTCTCCATTGTTTCGTGGGGAATCATCGTGAATAAGTTTCGGCAATTTAGGCAAATTAACCAACAAGACGCACAATTCCTACAACTGTATGAAAAAAACCCCTTCGATCAGGAAGCCTTAAGACAACAGTCACAGAATTTTTCGCAAAGTCCCAGCTCTGCCGTTTATCTTGGCATTACCGACCGGTTACCTTCATCCTCTGACCTCTTCACTGCTCAACAAGAAATCGACGACCAAAGTGGCGATCAATTACCAAACCGCCAATACTTAGAAAAAGTTTCCCAATACATCATCCAAAATCAAATTAACCGCCAAGAAGCCTATTTGCCTTTTTTGGCAACCACAGGAAATTTAACACCCTTTATCGGTCTCTTAGGAACGGTATTGGGAATTATCAATGCCTTTGGGGAAATTGGGGTCCAGGGGTCGGCCAGTATTGCTGCGGTTGCCCCGGGCGTTTCTGAAGCCTTGGTTGCTACAGCCGCTGGTCTATTTGCTGCCATCCCGGCGGTTATGGCTTATAACTTTTTTCTTTCAAGAATACGGAAAATGTCATTTCGGGTAGAAGCATTTACGATAGAATTTCTCAATACGCTTGAAGAATCTGAAAAAGCCCTTGAAGTGGAAGTCACAAGATGACGACCGGTTCTCGCCCACGACAATTTCTTTCGGAAATCAACGTCATTCCCCTGGTGGACGTAGTTCTTGTGCTACTTGTTATTTTTATGGTGACGGCCCCAATGTTGCATAGAGGTTTAGATATCAATCTGCCCACTTCGGCAGCCAATAATATTAAAGCAGAAGAACGACTGGTGGTGACTATCCAGAAAGACCATAGTTTATCTTTAGGAAACGATCAGATAAGCCTCGTAAATTTACGGACAAGATTGCAAGAGGCCAAAAGTTCGAATCCTTTGATTTCAGTTTATTTACGTGCAGATCAAACCGTACCCTATGGGACCGTCGTGCAAATAATGGATGAAGTGAAGGGCGCTAAAATCGAACGACTGGGCATGGTCACCGGGCCAAAAATGGAAAACATCGAAGCAGACAATATTGGAACGTTCCCCTAAATTTCCCGTTTCATGGAACATGCTGCATCCCCAAGCCTTATTTCTCTTGGGCTCACCACTGACACTTCTTCAGAAGGATCATTTTTCCGTTGGGGTCTTATTTCGTCCTGTGTCCTTCATGCCATCATCATTATTTTGGCTATGTTTTTAAGGTTCCAATCAGATAGCGAACAACCTTTTCGAGCGATCGACGTGGCTCTGATTTCACTGCCAAGCCTTCCAACAGCCGCGCCTACAAAGAAAGCGGCACCCGCAGTGCCTAAAAAAGCTCCACCACCACCTAGGGCACCAACAGTTGAAGAGAATTTGCCACCGTTGCCCACCGAAACCGCTTCTGAACAATTATCTGAATCCCTGGGAGGAGCAATCAATTCAATCCAGGTCCCCCAAAAACGAGAAATGCATTCTTCATCTACTCCAGCTCAAGAAGCAGAAATCCGTCCTACTGAAGATCAATCGCCTTTAATTGATAAACTGCGCTTACCCTCGGCTCCCCCAACAATTGCTCGGCCAAAACGGTTACAGCCGACACAAGCACCACAACCTTCACCATCACGAATACCGGTACAAACACCAGCACCAAAAAAAACACCAGCCCCAATGAAATCACAATCGCAGCCCCCTCCTCCTCAGCCTGTAAAGAAAATTCAACGAGTGGTCAAACCTGCGCCAACCCTTCCGGCCTTGAGCGATGTCACGCCATTTACCAAACCCAATCAGGCGCAGTCATTTCCCAAGAAGCCTAAAACCCCTAATATTGAACAAGCCCTGAAAAGGAATCGGCCTACTATCCCAACGCCATCCTCAAAATCCACAGTCCCGAACGTCTCTCGAGATCGAGCACAATTACGGCCCAAACCTAAGTCAGAAGTTCCAAAAATTTCAGCTCCACTCATGGCAAAAATTCCAAAAACACCGAAATCTCAAACTTCGCCTCCGTCAAAACCTAAAATGTCCGATACGGTTAAGAAATTAATGGAGGGATTGAAATCAACGACACAAACACGAGTCCCGCAAAAGGCGCCTCAGGTACCAACACGGACCGCAAGCCCAACGCCACCTCCTCCATCAGCTCTAGATCAGCGCATTGCCAAGCTGTCCATACCTGAAGTTGCCCCAGTTGAATCAATTAAACAACGCCTTCAAGTGCTTGAGGTGCAAACAACCGGGAACCCTGGAGGTTCTACGGCCAAACCCTCTCCAGGGAAGAACCGATATCTGGCCATGGTCGAAGATAGGATTGACAATCAATGGGTAGCCCCGCCTTTGCTAGCGAGTGATCCCATCGTGGTGCTGAACTTCCATATCTCCCGCTCTGGAGAAATTTCAGGTATTCGAATTACTGAAAGTTCCGGACATGCTCACTATGATTCTTCGGCCCAACGTGCGGTTCAAGCAGTCAATCCACTCCCCTCATTTCCATCTGATATTTCCGATTCATTCTTTGATGTCACATATCGATTTATTAAAGATTAAAAGGACTTGGCCAGTATGATGAAGAATTTGTTCCCTCTCATTGTTCGTTCTCTTGTCTCTACCTCTTGCATCCTCAGTTTGGGGATTCCATCTTTAGTTTTAGGAGAAGATGCTCTTTTGGAGGCAACTCGCTCAGAATTCCAAAAAATTCCCATTTGGGTCATGGGGTTCTCTCCGGTGCAGCAAGAAGGTCAAATCCAAGAACAGATCCATACCCAAGTACAATCGATTTTAAAAGAGGACCTCACCCGTTCACAGGTTTTTGCAGTAGCAGATTTGCCATCGACAGAAGGGACCTTTTCTCAAAATAAATGCGTAAGCCTTTCCCCCGAACATGAAACACATTTCCAAAAAGTCACAGTGTCTACTTGGGGGAGATTAGGAATTGGAGGGACCTCAAATGGGGTAGAAGGATTAATTTTTGATGCTTGCGCTTTCGACCCTGGCCACCAAGACGTGTTGACTGGCAAACGCTATTTTTCCCTCAAGACCAACGACGCCCTCATCCGCTTAATGGCCCATCGTTGGGCCGATGAGCTCGTCTATCGATATACAGGAGAACAGGGTATTGCGAGAACGAAGATTGCCTTCGTTGGGGAGAAAGAAAATGGGCGGGAACTGTTTGTCATGGATTATGACGGTTATGATCCACAACAAGTGACCGCAGATGGATATCTCAATCTAATGCCGACCTGGTCACCTGACCGAAAATCCCTCATCTATACCGCCTATCGAGACCGCAAGCAACAAATTATGCGCCGGGAACTGGCCACGGGGCGGGAAGAAGTGTTGGTCTCCCCGGCTAGCCTCAACATCACAGCAACCTTCTCCCCGAACGGCCAGTCAATCACCTATGCAGCCGCTCAAGAAGGGAATTCAGATATCTACCAGGTCGCATTGGACAGTAGAAGCCCACAACAGTTAACCTCTCATCATAGTGCAGACCTGTCACCGTCCTGGTCGCCAGACGGGCGGCAACTGGCCTTCACCTCAGACAGGGGAGGCCGCCCCCAAATTTACATCATGGATGCTGATGGCTCCAACGTGAGTCGTCTTACCTACGACGGAGACTACAATGCCGCCCCTGCATGGTCCCCAAAAGGGGATTGGATTGTCTATGTATGTCGAATTCCTGGGGAAGGATTCAAACTCTGTCGGATCAGTCCAGATGGGAAAGAGCGAAGCCAAATCACCACTGGAAATAGCATAGATGATTCACCCTCATGGGCCCCAAATGGACGCCACTTAGTTTACAGTTCCATTAGAAGAGGAGAAAGTCAGATCTATATCATCACGAGCGAGGGAGCAGGAATGGAGAAAATATCGTCGGTGGGCGCTCACCTCAGCTCACCTTCTTGGTCGCCGTTTCAGCCCTAATTAACAGTAGCAACTATGATATCTCAGCAAAGGAGTAACCGTATGTATCCGAACCTTCGTCTACTAACACTACTTGGAATTCTTAGTCTTACCTTCATCACTCTGGCCGGATGCGGGGAAAAACGAGTTCATGTCGCTACCCTTTCAGGCGCTCCTGGAGAAAACTCAGCCCTAGATCCAATGCCAGCTAATTTGGCGGACCAATCAACCTCTGGTCTAGACGATGCTGCCATCGACGAATCCGCATTGTCATCTCAGAATTCTGTCGGTGAAGCCACGTTGGTCGAGCCAACGTCCTCCGTTAGTGGCGAAGAGCCTATCCACATGAACCATGAACCCGCCAATCTTTCTTCTCTAGAAAATTCTGCGGGGTCCTCCTCATCGAATTCCATGCCCAACTTATTAGATTCTGAATTCTCGGATGGCAATAGTCCTTTGGGCAATGGACAAGATTTTTCCGCTCAATCCAGTTCAACAGCAAATGACCAATTAAATGGCGCCACAACAAATAATGTTCAGGAACCCATATCCGATCAATATGCTGATTCAATGGGAGCCTCAATTTCCCAAGACACCTCATCTGGGTTACAGGATACGTTGGGAAGAGATAACCTGGAACCGCTTCCAGATACACTTCAGATTGCCAAGGTTGAGCCTTCTAGTAGCCTACAAGATCGAATGGACAAACTTAAAAATGAAGAATTAGCGGCAGCGGCGGCTGGGTTGGAGGATGTCTTTTTTCAATTTGATAGTTGGGCACTCACCCAAGAAGGGAAACAATCCCTCGAACGGACCCTCGGCTGGTTTGAACAAACCTCTACCTCGAATCTTCTTGTTGAAGGCCATGCGGACCAACGAGGGACACAGGCCTACAATATGGTTCTCGCAAAAAAACGTGCGGTGGCTGTCCAAGAGTATCTTTCGCAATTGGGGGTGCCTGCGTCACGAATAGCCGTTATCTCCTACGGGAAAGATAAGCCATTTTGCCAAGATGCGACCGAAGTCTGCTATCAACTCAACCGGAGAGGACACCTTCTGGTCCCAGTTCAGTAACCGTTTCGCTCTTGGCTTAAATGTTTTCAATTAGGGAGGATTGAATACGCTGTGAAATCTGGAGAATTTGCTAAGTCAGTTTTCAAAGGAATACTCCTCACTGGGCTGTTCGGTGTCCTTGAAATAGGCTGCGTGGCCCAACAAGCCGATGTGGCCCGAATTCAAAAAGATCTCGAGCAACAAATCGGTCAACTGAAATCCGAAAAAGCGGCTCTCGGCAAACAAGTTGATGAAGCCAGGTCAGCAATCACGGAGTCCCAAAATCTGATTGCTGCTCAAAAAGCGGATATGACCAAAATGCGTAGCGACCTCGCTCCATTAAATCAACAAATTAAACTCCTGCGCGAGCAAGATTTGACCAGCCTGTATGGAAACTTTGAGCAGGCGGATAAAAAAATCACTGATCTTCGACAGGACTTTACGAGCCAGACGGAAACGCTTAAAGGGGAAATACAAGCCCTTCAGACCACTGCACAGACTCAGGAAAAACGGCAACAGTTGACCCAAGCGCAAGCGGATGCTCTCGCCCAACAAATTGATGAAAAGAACCAAGCCTTAACAGAAAATATGACCCTATTTCAGACTTCCTTGGGTGAATTTAAAGGCACCCTGGGTAGCTTAGGAAGTGATATTACTCAGGCTCAAACGAGCATAGACGCGCTTCAAGTTGATAACACCACGCAAGATCAAACGCTGAATACCGTGCAAGGCCAGATCGGCAGCTTGAAACAAGCCATAGCTCAGGTCAAGCAGACCTTAAAACAATCTGGAACTGCGTTAGGCGGTCAAGTCGAACAACAAGCTGACCAGCTCACCACGCTTCAACAGCAAGTGAATGTCCTTCAAGACAAACTCACGACTGACACTCAAGCTCTGAGAACATTTCTGGAGCAAGATGTCAAAACCGCCATAGGACAAGCCGTCGCCACTATGGATGCCAAGCAGCAGCCCATGGATCAAAAAATTTCTGCGCTACAGTCCGACATTGAAGCCTTAGGCATTCATGTCCAAGCCGATGCCACTCAGGTCCAGGAACTGTCGCATTCAGTCGTCAAACTTCGGGAAGCTCAAGATGTCATGGGAAGTCTTCTAGGAAAACGTGGGGATGAAATTATTCAACAAGCCGGCCGGTTGTCGGAACAGATGAATGCAGTCGAAACTCACCAAAGTTCCTTGGCAGAACAACTCCAATCCAACACGGAAAAAACGTCAGCACATCTGACGGAAGTGAACAGCAGCCTCACATCTATTTCTCAAAGTCTTGATCAATCCACTCAATCGCTCTCACAACGACTGGCTCAACAGGAAAAAACGGTGACGACACTGACCCAAAGCATACAAGAATTCCAACAACTCAAAGGAGAAACCCAGGGTCAGATTCAACAAATGCAAACAGTCAGCCAGGCTTCAAATCAGCTCCGCGAGACAGTCGATCAAATGAGTAAGCGAATGCAAGGATTAGAAATTCATCAATCCGAACTTGTCGGCAAACTTGATTCGGATGCCCAAATTACAACAACCCATCTCCAAGACGTCAATAATGGGATCAAATCTGTGGCCCAGGCATTAGAGAATGTCAGTGCGAAGTTGAATACACGGATTGCCAATCAAGAACAACATCTCAATCGTGCCGTTACCAGATTCCAAAGCGTCCAAAATACCGCTGAGATCTCTCAAACCAATGTCCAGCACCTGAATGATTTATCTGGGACCATGAATCAATTACAGGAGGTTATCAGCACAATTGGGACGAAATTGGGAGAACGAGTTGACGAACACGAGAATCGCCTAGGCCAATTGGCCCAGCGGGTAAATAAGCTTCAAGGGGTAAAGACCAAAAAGTAAGAAAATTTCGCCTTCTGCCCATTGCTTGACGGTTCCTACCTCTAGGTGGCAGAGCTTTTCTAATAAGGCTTCCGTTGGTAGAATAGAAGAATGTACCTTTTTTCAAAGATTTCCTAAGAACTATGAGTCGTACATTTCTTTATTGTTTACCTCTGACCAGCCTCCTCATCTTGGGTGGATGTGCAACTGCACCCAACCTGACGGATTTACAAAAACAAGTTCAGACGCTCACCCTCGAGCAAGAGGCCGCTCAGGGAGAAAAAAAACAAGCCCGGGACCGCCTTTCCGCTATTGAATCCCAACTTGATGAACATGATTTTTTAGTTGGCGAATTGATCAAGACGGAAGAAGAAGCCACTTTAGACACTCGCCACTTATTAGAAAAGCTTGAACGAACGAGCAGTCTACTCCGGGATCAAATTGAGCAAACCCGCTTATCGACCCAACGGCGAGACCGGGACCTCTCGATTCGAGTCAAAGCCATAGAAGCCCGAATCGATAATATGGTGCATCGTCCTCGTCCTGGCTCTTCTCAGGTTAAAACACCGAAAAAGACAAACCCTAAGCCAGGGCCTCAAGGAAAACATCCTATCCCGCCTTCTCAAATTCAAATGATTCCAGAGAAATCAGGAGTAGAGAATGAAGCATCAGCCTTTCGATCAGCCTACAAGGTGTATCTCAACGGCAATTATGACCGAGCCTCAAGTGAATTCCAACGGTTTGTGAAGCATTACCCTTCGACAGCCTTAACTCCTCAGGCCTTTTACTATCTCGGCCAATCACTGTATGTTCAGAAACATTATGATCCGGCCAAGCAGGCCCTCCAACACATTGTCAGCAACTATCCCAATACGAAATACCGAAGTCAGGCCTTATATAAACTTGGGCAAATCATGATCGAAACCGACCAACAAGCCCAAGCCCAGAAACTCTGGAATCAAGTGATTCAAGATTATCCAAATTCTCCGGAAGCTACCACCGCGAAGGAGCAACTGAAAAAAGCCGGACTGTCTTGATCAAAACCACTTTATTCTCTCGTTGCTTGCCCATACCAGCCATTTCATTCTGAATCGACCCCATGCTTCCCCCTGTGACTGGAATAATTCATGTACTTCCAGATGATGTATCCTGCCGAATTGCGGCGGGTGAGGTGGTTGAACGGCCAGCCTCTGTCGTCAAAGAACTCATAGACAATAGCCTTGACGCTGGAAGTTCTTTCATCACGATTGAAATAGAAGAAGGCGGACGGCGCCTCATCCGAGTCACAGATAATGGAATAGGGATGAGCCGCCTTGATGCCCAATTGGCCTATCAACGATTTGCCACCAGCAAGCTTCAAGCGGAAGAAGATCTGTTCAAGCTCACCACGTTAGGGTTTCGTGGAGAAGCCTTACCGAGTATCGCTTCAGTTTCCCGCTTTGCCTTAAAAACCGTCTCAACGGGATCTTCTGTTGGCACAGAAACACATTCGGAAGGCGGCACCGATTGGAACACAAAAGATTATGCTGGGCCCCATGGGACCCAAGTCGAAGTTGGTGATCTCTTTTTCAATACACCTGGCCGGCTGAAGTTTCTTAAAACAGTCTCCACTGAATTTTCTAAAATTTCCTATACCGTTCAACAGGCGGCAACCATCAATCCTCAGATTCATTTCCGCCTCTTGCATCATGCCAATAAAATTTTAGATTACCCTGCCGTCGCCACATTTCAAGATCGGCTCGTTCAAATGTATGGGCCTACCTTTCTTGAACGCTTTCTTCCGATCACCCAAAAAGCCGGCCCCTTCCAACTCACAGGGTTTACGGTGAGCCCGCACCATGCAAGAACCTCACGAACACCTCAAGAGATTTTTGTGAATGGTCGACCTATAAAAAATACCACCATTTCCCACGCAATTTATGAAGGCTATAAATCTTTTCTTCCCAAAGGGAAGCATCCTCAATTTATTGCCTGCCTTCAACTCGACCCCACAGCATTAGATATCAACGTCCATCCAACAAAACGGGAAGTGCGCTTTTCTCATCCAGAAATGTTGCACTCAGGAATATTTCACGCGATTAAAGAAGCCTTTATTGCCACATCATCGCTTAGCACGGATTTACAAGGACCAGGAGAATTTTCTTCTCAGCCCCCAATCCCTGAAGCCAGACCCTCCGTGCAATCATTAGCGGTGACCCCTTTGGCATCTCAGACATTCCTTCCGAACAAGGGAAACACCAAGCCTACTCATTTATCTCTCTTTGTCCAAGAACCTCCAGAAGCTTACACCGTACAAAAGCTAGACCTTCAGGTGGTTCCCCTCGGACAGATTCAGCAAACCTATCTTTTGGGTCACATCAATCAGGATCTCTATATCATTGATCAACACACCGCTCATGAGCGGGTGTTGTTTGAACGCCTGAACCAATCTTGGAAAGAAAAGAATGTGGCGCAACAAGGCCTGCTCATCCCTGAACCCATCGATTTGCTTCCTCATCAAGGGACATTGCTCAATGAATGGCTGCCTGTATTATCCCAAGTAGGACTCGAGATTGAACAATTTGGCTCAACATCATATGTCGTGCGATCCGTCCCGGCCATGTTGGGAACCGTAGCCGTGGGGGCATTGGTCCTGGAACTGTTGGATGAATTGTCTGAATGGAAATCCACAGATTCCTTAGAACGGTTAATTCAGCCTATTCTCGCGACAATGGCTTGCCAGAGTGCAGTCCAAGCAGGACGAACAATGGCGCTTCCAGAAATTTCTACTTTGCTTCTGGACTGGGCACGAGAAGGGTACCCAATGACATGCCCACACGGGCGACGAGTAGCCATTCGACATTCGGTAGAAGAATTGAATACCCTGTTTGCACGGGCGTCAGAAAAACAACCCACAGCCTCATGACAGATGAACCACCGCGAACAGATATACACACACACACCTCTTGTAGCCATTGTCGGTCCCACCGCTATTGGAAAAAGCCGTATCGGGATCGAAGTTGCCAAAACCCTTAACACAGAAATTTTGACCGCCGATTCATGCCAGGTGTATCGGGGCATGGACATCGGAACTGATAAGCCCACTCTTCCTGAACGCCAAGGGGTTCCTCATCGATTAATCGATCTCGTCGAGCCAGACCAATCATTTAATGTTGGTGATTTTCGACGCCATGCCTTAGAAGAAATCACTCGGCTACATAGGCAGGGATTGCTACCCCTCGTTGTTGGAGGAACAGGACTTTATATTCGTGGCCTATTACGAGGATTGTGCCCGGGACCACCAGCCAATTGGCCTATTCGACAGGCATTAACGCAAGAGGCCACAGAACGAGGATGGCCTTTTTTGCACAAAAGGTTGAAACAGGTCGATCCTGTTCTTGCAGAACGCTTGCATCCTAACGACCAACCCAAAGTGCTTCGAGGTCTGGAAGTTTATCAAACGCTGGGCATACCATTGTCAAAAGTGCAGCAACAACATCAGTTCCAGGAAGCCCCATATCCCTTCCTCCTCATTGGCCTCACGATGGAACGTCAAAGCCTGTATCGACGGATTAACACTCGCGTGGAACTCGAAATCGAAAAAGGCTTATTGCAAGAAACCCAACAGCTCATGGAACAGGGCTATTCAAGAACGTTAGGGTCAATGAAAGGATTAGGGTATCGTCAATTGGCTGGCTATCTGGCAGAAGAATATTCTTATGAAGAAGCGATACGCTTGCTTAAGCGTGATACCCGACACTTTGCCAAACGCCAACTGACCTGGTTTCGAAAAGAACCAGGAATTCATTGGATCACTGTTGAAGAATCCGATATCCCAACACAAGCGGCTGATCGAGTTTTGAAAAAAATTAATAAATTTCTCTGTGGGTTTCCAATGTCGCAACCCATTCCAGGCAATACACAGACCTACTATCCCTCAACCGCTTCCGAAGGGGTGGAGCAGACGAAATGCTTCTAAACATACTTTCAAATATATTATAAGGAGTCACAGTGCCTTCACCGAAAATCCGAAAGCCTAAAGCTGACGTCGCTATCATCGGCGGAAGTGGGCTCTATCAAATGGATGGACTGACCAAACTCAAGGAAATAAAGGTCACCACACCATTTGGAAAGCCATCCGATTCGATAATGCTGGGATCGCTTGAGGGGTTACCCATCGCATTTTTGGCACGGCATGGTCGAGGCCATCGAATCTCCCCATCGGGAATCAATTATCGGGCGAATATCCATGCGCTGAAATCCCTGGGAGTTTCCCGTGTATTATCAGTAAGTGCCGTAGGGAGCATGAAAGAGAATATTCGACCAGGGGACTTTCTTTTGCCCGATCAATTCATTGATCGGACCACCCAACGTCTTTCCACATTTTTTGACCAAGGTATTGTGGCGCATGTGGCATTTTCCGATCCTCTCTGTCCAACCTTGTCTTCTCTTTTTTGGGAAGCCAGCCAACATGTCTCAGTCAAAGTCCACCGCCCTGGGACATATCTGTGCATGGAAGGACCGCAATTTTCCACTCGGGCTGAATCCCTGCTTTATCGAAGTTGGGGTGTGGATGTTATTGGCATGACAAATTTAACGGAAGCCAAACTCGCACGCGAGGCCGAGCTGTGTTATGCCACATTGGCCTTGGTAACCGATTATGACTGTTGGCATGAAACCGAAGAGGCCGTATCCGTTGGCGCTATCTTAGAGATCATGCACAAAAATGTCGTAACAGCGAAACAAGTCTTACAGCATGCGTTGAAAATGACCAAAAGTCTCGGCCCCTGCGGCTGCCAGTCCGCTTTAAAGCATGCCGTCATTACGCCATTGACCCGATTAAGTCCAACGCTCAAGAAACGTTATGAAGTTCTACTCCATCGACAATTATCAAACATTCGTCAAACCAAGAAAAGGTAATCATTATGGGAAACTTGTTAGTCGTCGGGTCCGTGGCCTTTGATTCTGTGCGTACACCTTTTGGTGAAGCCGCTAATGTCCTGGGAGGCTCAGCCACCTATTTTTCCACTTCAGCCAGCTTCTTTACCGATGTCAATTTGATTGCAGTCGTGGGCGAAGATTTCCCTGAAGAACATATTGAATTTCTTCGAAGTCGTGGAATTGATTTAGAAGGCTTGGAACATCGCCCTGGGAAAACCTTTCGCTGGAAAGGCGAGTACTCTTACCAATTGAATGAAGCCCAAACCCTCGAAACTCATCTGAATGTGCTGGAAACTTTTCGTCCCAAAATACCTGATCGGTACACCAACCCATCGGCCTTATTCCTTGGGAACATTGACCCGGAATTACAGCTAGATGTGCTCAATAAAGTCACACGGCCTTCTATTGTGGCCTGCGATACCATGAATTTTTGGATTGATGGGAAACGGGACGCCTTATGGAAAGTCCTGGAATTAATCGATGTCCTCGTCATTAACGATGGAGAAGCCCGAGCATTGGGGGATGACGCCAATTTAGTCCAAGTCGCCAAACGAATTTTAGCGCGGGGACCGAAAACCCTTATTATTAAACGAGGGGAATATGGGGTCTTAATGTTCCACAAAGACGGAACCTTCGGAGCACCGGCCTATCCTTTAGAAACCGTGAAAGATCCAACCGGGGCGGGCGATACATTTGCGGGTGGGTTTATGGGATATCTGTCTGCCTCAGGAAATTATTCGGAAGCGGGACTTCGACAAGCCATTATTTTTGGAAGCGTGATGGCTTCCTTCAATGTAGAAGAGTTTAGCCTTGATCGATTGAAGCGGCTCACCCGGGAAGAAATTGATTCCCGGTATCACTCCTTTAAGAAACTCACCCATTTTGAATCGTTATCCTAGAATCTCAATTTAGGAAGCGCGATGGATTCAATAGGAGACTACTTCAAGGAGACGCGGGAGAAAAAGGGATTATCCTTAGAACAGATTTCGTCACAAACTCGAATCCCAGAGTACCATCTCCAGGCTCTAGAGGCGGAAGACTTTGCCAATCTTCCGGCCAAAGTCTTTACCAAAGGTTTCGTCCGATCGTATGCCAAGGTCCTGGAATTAGACGAAGAAGAAGTCCTTCAACGTTTTCTTCAATCTTCTAGCTCCTTTTACGACCATCAACAACCAGACGCCCCTCAGCCGCATATGCAAGTCACATTAGAAGCGCCTCCTTCACAGGGGCCGAACTGGGGTCTTGTCATCGGCATTATTGTCGTCCTTGGAGCTTTTGCTGTGTGGTTTGGATTTCCTGAAAAACAAGATGCGCAAATTACTGGATCCGAAGCAGAAGCTCCCTCAGTTATTGAAGAGGTCGAAGAACACATTCCAGTCGTAGACGAAACCAATGAACCCGTGGGGGTCAACAAACCCGTAGAAGTGGTTCCCACAACACCTCCCATTGCCGAACCCCTTCCCCAGAAAACGTTGCCCACAGCTCCCACTCAGATGGCTCCGCAACCAACGCCTCCCGTTCCTCCTCGCCCATCAACAGTTGAATCACCTGCTGAAGAAATTCATACACTTGAGATCGAAGCGACGCAATTAACCTGGGTGGTGGTCAAATCAGATACACAAGCCCCAAACGAAGCCTTGCTGCAACCCGGACAACGAATGACCTGGAAAGCCAACAACCAGTTTATGCTGACTCTCGGCAACGCGGCAGGAGTGTTAGTTCGGCTTAACGGCGTTTCTCAGGGCCCATTTGGTAAAGCCGGACAAGTCGTCCGTGATATCCGGCTTCGCCCGTAAAAGCCTATCTTTGTACAGAATTAATATCTTCCCTATTTCTTCATATTACTCCCAATCTGATTTGGTCTTGTAAACCCCAGGAATATCGTATTTTTTTCTTAAATTTATGGGATACCCTTGTTTCTTGACAGGCTAAAAAATTCGTTGATATGATTAAAAGGTTTGGGTGGTTGAGGGATAATTATTTATCCCTACCCTCTCAAATACCCCGAACCAGAAAAAATGACGCTAAGGGGGTGTCAATAACACCTCAATTATTTTTTTGTTCTCATCAACGAGTTTAACCCAGGAGGCTTACATGAAGTTTTCGATGAAAGTGCTTGTACTGGCTATTGCAGCCATGTTTTTGACCACCGGCTTGGCCATTGGTGGAGAAGAAAAAAACCCATTAAAGGCCCGTGTGCCTGCTGATAAGCGAGCAAAAGCTAAAAAGAACAAATCTCCTTACGGCAAAAAATCAAAAGATGCGACTCCTGAAATTATTGCCGAAGGAAAAGCCATCTTTGAAGGAAAAGGCACTTGTGTCAACTGTCACGGGAAAAAGGGTGACGGGCAAGGTCCTGCTGGGAAAGTCCTTAACCCAGGTCCCCGCAACTTCACCAATTGTAAATTCCACAAGAAGCGGAAAGAGGGCGAACTCATGTGGGTGATCAAAAATGGTAGCCCAGGTACCGGCATGGTTCCTCTCATTCCAAACACGATTACCGAAGAAGAAGGCTGGAAAGTGATTGCCTACGAAAGAAGTTTCTGTAAGAAATAGTTACAGACCTTTCAGTGTTTAAAACCCCGCTGGGTATGGCCCAGCGGGGTTTTTTTATGAGGAAAGCCCGTGTTTCACGTCCTTTCACCATTCTGATGATTGACACCTTTCCTGGCCCTTGACTAGACTCTCTCAAGTAAATGTCCCCTTCTCACGGGGTATGGAATCATCTGTTATCTAGGAGAATGCTTGTCTCATGGCTAAACGACGATCTCTTCAGGAAGATACTGTTGCCCTTAAAACAAAAGTGACGGAAGGCTCAGCCAAAGATGAAAACCCTGAAGGGAATCCGGCTATTCGGGCCCTGCGAAAACGACTAAAACGGTCGCAACGAAAAATTCGCATTGAGAAAAGACGCGAAGCTGATCGGGCTGCAAAAATGGCTAAGGCCGCGAAATAACACAGAAGCCATGACACGACAGAACTTTGGAGGAAATCCGCATGCGTGACGACAACAAAAATATTGATGATGAATTTTCAGATCAAACCGAATTCGTTTCCCTAGACGGCAAAGATAATTTGCCAAAAGATGAATTAGTCGATGAAGTCGCAGACGCGATCACGGAAGAATCCGAAGAAGAAATGACGGATGTCGTGGCCTCGGCTGAAGCCGAAGTAGAAGCGGCATTGGCCGAAGAAGAATTCGTTGAAGAACAAGTCAAAGATGAGATCGATATCCAAATCGATCTGCTCAATGACACCGAATGGGTCGTTCGCCGTGAAGCCATCATTACCTTGGGTGAAATGGGTGATGAGCGATGCGTCGAACCCATCGTGCGATGCTTACCTGACGGCGATTGGCAGGTACGAGAAGCCGCCATTGAAGCGCTTGCCATGATTGGCTCGCCAGCCGTCGACCTTTTGCTCCGCTACGTACGAGACTATGACGCGAGAAAACCTGCCATTAAGGCATTGGGGAAAATTAACGATGAACGAGTCCTCGATCCCCTGATTACGTTTATGCGGAGTGACGAATTTAAAGATGATGCAACCTGGGCATTAGCCGAGCTAGGAAAACCAGCGGTGGGTCGATTATTAGAATTGTTGAAGGACCCCGAAGAAGTCACAAGAAAACAAGCCATCCTTGCATTGGGAGAAATCAAGGATGAGAGTTGCGTCGATGCGTTAATTGAAAGTTTGAAAGATCCCGATTGGTTTACCCGTCTTTCTGCGGCCTCGGCATTGGAAAAGATGAACAGCCAGCGTGGCCGAGACGCGATAAAACCCCTGATGAAAGATCCGGATTTGGTTGTGAGACTGCGGATTGAACGGATGCTGGCTGCCTGGAAGAAAGAAGCCGTTAGCGCCTAAATCTTCATCAGGGCACGACATCCTGCAATTCTTGTCGAAGATCTTCTAATAAATGGGGAGGGAGAGTTCGGCCCTGCGCCAAGCTGGCTTGAGCCTCACGAAATTTCGCTTTGACCGTCTCAAGTTTTTTGGCCATTGGGCCATTAGGATCCAGGGCGACCGCTTCATCTAAATATTGGAGGGTGCGTTCAAATTCTCCGGATGCCCCCTCGAAATCGTGATCTAACAGATACGCCCGCCCCTCAACAAACCCATCCTTCGCATTCAACATTTTCCGTTGCAATTTGGCGGTTTGATCAAAACCAATCGTATTTTCTAGCACTTCTCCTGACAAATCTCTCAACGTTTGCTTCACCACATCTGGCTGTTGTCCCGTGTAATAGCCAGCTCCAAACACCACAGCCAGCAACAAACACCATCGAATAAATTTCATCATAGGCGACCTCGCTTACATGTCCACCATGCATGTTGTAAATTTTCGTTCTGGCTTTTCATCAGAAATGACACAGAGAATAATGGAACATACTCAAGAAAGAAGAATAACAAGGAAGGGAAACTTACGACTTCATACAATCGTAACACCCGTTTCTCTGTCACACAAGGAAACGTCCACGGCTATCACTGTCAGACGATTAAAACTAAGGCGAAGGGAAAAGGGGAAAAAAGACTGAGAGAGAAAAGTCCTACGTAAGGCGCCCAGAAGAATCTAGTCTATCGCATATCGCCACAACCATTACGCATTCCCAACTGGTCGACTGACTCCAGCTTTCGCGAGTGAGACCACAACCGCATATCGCTCCCCGACTATACGCGTGACACGATTCATATGCTTGGCTAATTCTTTCGCCTCCGCTGCAGGAAGATCAGTGCGAAATTTGGGATGCAACCCCCACCATGTCTCCACTTCCTCGTCGCCTTGAATACGAGAAACCACACTGATGAGTTTAATCAATGCCTCACCGCTGGTCCCTTCAGGAGCGGACAGAGGGGTCGCCGATCCAGATGAGACGGCTGGCTCAGTACCTTGAGAGGTTGCAGTCTCACCTTCAGCCGCAGGTGTAGCCGAGGACACTTCGTCTTTGGGTTTTCCAGCATCCTCAAAAAGACTTTTGAGAGCAGGCACAACAGCAGACCCGCACAAAAACGCCGCCGAGGTAATTTCGGTCTTGCCCGAGGCTCCGGCCTTAGAAGCCACCCGCTCGGAGAAAAATTTAAAGTATTGATCCCGTTCTTTCGTTTGATCGGTCACCACAAATTTAAATCGCTCATAGATTTCTCGACTCTCAGAAACAGTTTGGCCAACCGACAACATCACTTCCATTTCGTCAATTTCAGTGGAACTAAGGGATGGAGCCAACACGGTTTGCAATTCATGCGAGACGGAATCTTCCAAACTATTCATAAAGTCACGTTGAGCCTGAATAGGAACGTAAAAAGCCGAAAGTCTGTCTACCAGGTTAAACAGCATGCGGAGAAATTCTAAATAAATATCCCATTCTTGTTTCCGCTGAAGCTTCAGCGCTTGCTGCTGGTCAGAACGCTTAATGAGGTTGACCGATTCACGCGACACGCTCATCATCGTATGTGCTAAATCTTTTAATATACCGGTAAAATTATCTGCGGGATTATTTGCCATGAAATGATTCCTTTGGTGAATAGTGGTGAAGTATACCCGAGGATTTGGAAGCCTGTCCAAGTGTCAATTTCTCACATTGCAACCCACCACTGCCTATGCTATATCGAATGAAACTGATTGACCAACCGCCTACGATATTACCCCTAGAAAATCATGGATTCGACGCCTGCCAATTCAAAAAACTATGTGCTCAAGCGCCTTCCGGATGAAGCCGCTCCCCCTCCGCTCTCCCGGAACTATGCCGAAGAACTCAATGCCCAACAATTAGCCGCCGTTGAGGCAGTGGATGGGCCAGCCCTGGTCATTGCCGGAGCGGGAAGCGGAAAAACGCGGACATTAGTCTACCGAGTCGCCAGACTGATTGATTTGGGCATTCCGCCTAGCTCCATTCTGTTGCTGACCTTTACCAGAAAAGCCGCACAGGAAATGCTGGAACGGGTAGGCCTCCTCATCGGGCTCCGCAGCCAACAGGTCAGCGGAGGGACATTTCACTCGACGGCGAATCTCCTCTTGCGGCGATATGGCCAACCGGTCGGCTTGGAATCTGGGTTTACCATATTGGATCGAAGTGATTCCGAGGATTTAATTAGTCTCTTACGAGGGCAGCTTGGGCTCAACGACATGGGCAAACGCTTTCCCCGAAAACATACCATTGGCGAAATGTTTGGCAAAACCGCGAATACCTTAGCTAGCTTGGAAGACATTGTCCTGGATGAATATAGTCATTTTGGGAACTTTTTGGATGAGCTGACAAAACTGCAAACGGCCTATGAGTTAGCCAAACGGCAACGGCAACTCGTGGACTATGATGATCTCTTGGTCAAGTTATTAGAACTCCTCGTCGTCGACGACTATTCTCGAGAAACCATCAGCCAAGCCTTTCGCTATATTTTGGTGGATGAGTATCAAGATACGAACCGTCTGCAAGCCTCACTCGTCCGTAACTTAGCCGCCACACATCAAAACGTCATGGTGGTCGGGGATGACTCGCAATCCATTTACGCCTTTCGCGGTGCCACCTTCCGCAACATCATGGAATTTCCTGATTTATTTCCAGGCACAACCATTTACAAGTTGGAAGAAAACTACCGGAGCACCCAGCCTATTCTCCAGCTCGCGAACAAGCTCATTGCCGCGGCCCCGGAACGATATAGCAAGACGCTTTTTACCCGCATAGAAGAAGGCCCCTTGCCCGGCCTGGTCCAAGCCATGGGCGAAAATGCTCAGTCCAGGTTCATCGCGCAAAAAATCTTGGAACTTCGAGAAGAAGGCATCGCCTTAGATGAAATTGCGGTGTTATTCCGATCCAGCTTTCATGCCTTTGATTTGGAACTTGAACTGACACGACGAAATTTGCCTTTCATTAAACGAGGCGGGTTTAAGTTCATCGAAACCGCCCATGTCAAAGACCTCATGGCCCATCTGCGTGTGATACACAATCCATTAGACACCGTGAGCTGGAATCGGCTGCTTCTCCTTCTTGAAGGCGTTGGTCCCAAAAAATCCAAAGATCTCATCGCGATGATCTTGCAAGCCCACGGCAGCTATGAGGGACTCAAACACGGAACCGGCCGTTCCGGACCAGGCTTGCGCCATTTAGCGGCGACCCTTGAACAACTAACGGAGGAACCCCTCAGCCCAGCAGTGCTGCTTGGGGAAATGCTGGAATATTACCTGCCCCTCCTCAAAGACCAATACGATGACTATCCCAAACGCATACGCGACCTGGAACATTTATCGGTGATGGCCGAACGCTATGAAGACCTCAATCAATTCCTGGCCGATCTTACACTGGAACCACCGAATGAAAGTGTGTCCGATGTGGACGCCCCTGATAATGATGATGAACGCCTGATTCTCTCCACCATTCACTCGGCCAAAGGGTTGGAATGGCGCTGTGTCTTTGTGATTTGGTTGGTTGATGGCCGCTTTCCATCGGCCTATTCCTTTTCAGACGACGATGGGCTGGAAGAAGAACGCCGGCTCCTTTATGTCGCCATTACGCGGGCCAAACAACACCTCTTCCTCACCTACCCTATAAATGTGTACGATAAGATGACCGGGGCAGTCCTTTCGAAACCCTCACGGTATTTCGATCATATTCCCCCGTCACATTTCGAAACCTGGAATTTAGTGGAAGAAGATCAATCCTACTCCTGGAGATAATCGCGTGGAAAGACTGAAGCAAGCCATAACCGGAATCATCGTCATCATCGGCCTCAGCCTGTCCCTCAACGGCATCGCATGGGCCCAAGACGACTCACCCGCGAAGAGACCCAATCCACGGAACCCTTGGCCCGCTTTAGTACAGCAAGCCGAATCGTTAGGGCTCCCCACGGATTTCTTGAAACACATCGACCCCACTTTTGTGAACATTACGTTTGAAGACCTCCGGACCTACGCGGCCGAATATCATCCCGAAGACCACCGAATGATTCTGAATATGCGATTGTCGTTCAATGAAGCCGGTGGAGCCTTAGCCGACCTGGATCGCATGACCCACCATGATCTGGCCCTGCTCTATCATGAACTGCTGCATGCGTATATGGATTACCTGTACGCCGACCAGCAGCTCACCCCACTCAATACAGAAGACCAGCAAGTGCTCAACTTTGCGAATAGCCAAATGGCCTGTCACTACCGATTTGTGCGGATTAACCCCATACGACAACTCAAAGGGGCCACCGAATTGCGCTTCCTCTCCGATCAAGATTCCTGGGAAGTCATGAACGAAACCTGGGCGGTCTTTGTGGGGTGGGTCCTCTGGACGAAACTCGAATTGTTTGAGGGAAAACTTTCAGACATTACCTGGACGGATGCACTCATCCACCAATATACCGACCGATTACAGAAAGCCATCGAATCCGGGGAATTGCTAGGCTACTATGAACCAGACGATCCTGAAGAACGAAAGGTGGCGCGCAAACGCTTCATCGCCCCTTCGAATGGGCTGACTCCCCAAGATGTAGAACATCTTCTGGGCCATGTCTTACAGGAACCTGACGGCATGGTGGAAACCTCTAAAATGATAGTTGAAGCCTATCGAAAGAACCTCGAACCACCCCCATCTTGTGAATAAATTCGGTCCTGAAATCGGCTAGACTTCACCCAAACAACCATGCTAGCTTCAAAATCTTTTCCCTCTAAAAGTTCATCGCCCCAGCGGGGAGATGACTACGGTGAGGGGAAAACCATCAGAAAACCAGGACACAGAGAACATGTGCGCCTGTAGCTCAGTGGATAGAGCACTTGCCTCCGGAGCAAGGGGCCACAGGTTCAAATCCTGTCAGGCGCACCATGAATACAGTTAAAAGTTCGTAGCAAAATATACAAAGATTCCCCTCATTTGTAAGGAGGGGCTAGGGGAGGTAGAAGCCTCAAAATTCCTCAGTCGTGAAACTGAGCAATTCAAATAAACTGATTCCAACAACTTCATCTCGGTGGGCCGTTAGCTCAGTTGGTAGAGCAGCTGACTCTTAATCAGCGGGCCACAAGTTCGACCCTTGTACGGCCCACCAATTAAATCAACGACTTAGGTCATCTACGCCAGCACCCCCTTCGTGGCAAAACCTGTTTTAAATCTGTTTCTGAAAATCGGGTTCAGAAACTAAATGTATTCTTCATCTAAATTTTATTCTATTTCTTCTAGTTTTTAGGCTCCTACCATATTTTTTTAGGCATTATGAATAGATTTAATTAAAATCCAGCGGTAGGATTTCACTGGGTTTTGACATTAGCTTTCTATCTTGTGGTTTAAATGAAAACTCTAATTTTTATTGATACCAACATCTATCTCGATTTTTACCGGGCCCGCGGAAAAGATATGGATCTGTCGCTTTTGCCCAAGCTGGCCAAGCACCAGAGCCAAATAATCACTACTTACCAGGTAGAAATGGAGTTCAAAAAAAATCGCCAAAAAGTAATTTTAGAAGCTCATAAAGACCTAAAACACGATGGTTCCAATCGACAGTTCCCGGCATTTCTTACAGAATCAAAACAATCAACTGCTTTAACTCAATATGAAAACGCAATCAAGAGATTAGCTAAAAAGTTACAGGAGCGCACCGAGAAAGTTCTATCAAATCCTACCCAGGCAGATCCCATATACAAAGCTACTCAACGTATTTTCAATATGACGTCTGATTGGAATTTAAATCGTGATAAAAAAAATCGCTTCCCTATACGAAGTTTGGCTCGAAAAAGATTTATACTGGGCTATCCGCCCAGAAAAAACTCGGACATAACAATCGGAGATGCGGTCAACTGGGAATGGATTATACATTGCGCCAAAGAAAGCACCTGTGGAGTTGTTATTGTTACGCGAGACAGTGATTATGGCGAGTTATTCTGTGGCAAACCGATTCTGAATGATTGGCTTAAACAGGAATTTAAACAACGAGTTAGTCGAACAAGATCGATCATCCTAACGAATCGATTGTCTGAGGGACTAAAAGCTGGTGATATTGCAGTCTCTAGAGTTGAAGAGAAACAAGAAGAAGAATTTTTAAAAAATACTCCTTCGCCTCAAATTCAAATCGATAAAACTATTCTTGAAGCATTTAACCGAATGAATCTCAATACAAAAATTTTTGGAGCGGAAATGAAGAAAGTACGTTTCGATCTGGCGTTAGAAAGTGATGAAGACAACTAACCTTAAATTGCATAGTGAAGCCTCACTGGGGAACAGGAAAACCATAAAAAAGGGATTCGACTTTGCTCTGCAAAGATTATTCTGGCAGTAAATCCACACTAAACACCATACTAAAACAGATCCCACAACCGGTTTTTTTCAAACTAGCATCAAGTAAAAGCCTTCACCGGCAAGGAGTTTTCACTCCCAGGCCCACTGACTATGAATCAGCTGCTCTGATTCTTAGTGAACTTTACACGGGCCAGAGGGATTCAAGCCTTATTTCCCATCAGCCCTCCTTTTAGTGCGCCTATCACCTCTGGGGTTAGTCCTCATCCAGCTCGCTTCAGGGCCACCTGGTCTTGTGCGGTTTTACACCTTAGGTACAGAGCGAAATCGCACACATCAACTTCAATAACAATAGATCGCACATCAATAAAACAGATAGAAAACTAAAATAATATAATTTTTCAACGTGTTAGAAATAATGCAATCTGAATCAAAGAATGAAAGGATCTAGGAACACACTTTGCAGATCATTATTTGTAAGCGAGATAAAGGATGAATCCACTATTTGATCTCATTGTCATCGGTGTTATCGTCAGTATGGTCCTGGTAAATTTGTGGTCCGTAAGGGAGTCACAAAATGCTGGTTCGCCTTGGACTAAGCTGAAAGAGAAGATACATCACATAAGTCCATGGGGACCTAGCCCAGCGCTTTCTTCGCCCCAAGGACAGGTACGCCTCACTCAAGATTAATCCTCATCCGTCTAACAGGATGTCCTTCGGTCAGCGGGGCTCTCAATTCTTCAATCATTCCCGCCTGGTAAAATGGCCCCCTACCTTCTATTCAGCTTCAACACACTCCCCGTATCTAGATAGTCCTCCTCATCCTATTTGTTTTTACCTGATTAGTCGTCGGTTCACCTCCATGTATTTACCTACAGAATAATTAGCTACGGTATGAACTGTTCACTCTCCAATACCCTCATTGCTCAAACTGGCCTGTTCCTCAAGCATTTCCACCAAGAACTCACTTATTGACATGACATCGACTATGATAAAACTAAACAATTTGATACATTCCTCCTCCTCCGCTACAGCCTTGGAGTTGATGAAAAGTTAGATGCAAGGGCTTTCAGGATAGATAATTTTTCGAGGGTTGAGATGTTTAATTTTCGGTATATGTCGATAGGGAAAAAAGTGGGCTTGGGTTTTGGGTTCACCACCCTTATTTTAATGGGAGTGGTATTGCTCACCATTCAGCAAGTAAAAACTATGGAGACAATCACGAAGAGGGTTGTGGACCTTCGAACTCCCACGGCTCATGCCAGTCTAATGATGCTAAATGGTATCAACCATTCCCTGGCTTCGCTGCGTGGGTGGATACTCCTTGGAGATCCAAAATTTCAGACAGAACGAGCTCTTGCCTGGGCAGAACAAATCAATCCATCCCTGAAGCAGATGCATCAACTTGCTCCCCACTGGACAGATCCGGAAAATAAAGCTCGATTAAAAAGCATCGAAAAAGAAATTGATGATTTCCACAAAGCCCAACAAAAGATCGAAGATATCGCACGGACCCCGGAAAATTCTCCTGCACAGAAAATTCTATTTGATCAAGCGGAACCGTTGGAAAAAACCATCGTGGCTACCGTTTCTAAAATGATCAAGCAGAACATGAAAGGCAAAAGCACTCCCC
>JAJDBP010000012.1 GCA_029261295.1 Nitrospirales bacterium
TCAATTAGAACATATTGCCAAACTGATTAAAGTGCGAGATAGCAATATTAAGCGACAAATCTTTTTCTGTGCGACCGGAGGATTTGATACCCATTCCGATCAAGAACCAAAGCATTCCGGCCTCTTGGGGGGGGTCAGTGATGCGATGGCCGCCTTTTACCAAGAAACCGTCGCGCAAGGTGTCGCGAACCAGGTCACCTCGTTTACACAATCTGATTTTAATCGAACCTTCCAGCCGAATCCGACGTTTGGTTCAGATCATGCGTGGGGAGGACATCATGTCGTGCTTGGAGGAAGTGTCAACAGCGGCTTCTTTGGCGAATTTCCCAATTTAGAAGTCAATGGGCCGAGCTCAACCGATTCACGTGGACGTTGGATTCCCACCATTGGGATGGATCAATATGGGGCAACCCTAGCGACATGGTTTGGATTACCGGGCGCTGATCTCAATACGGTGTTTCCAAACCTAGGCAATTTCCCAACGGCCAATTTGGGGTTTATGTCTTAACGTTTCTGACCCTGATCGAGCCTTTGATAGAGAACCCTTCTGGCTTTGTCCTTCGAAGCGAGAAGGGTTTCTTTTTGTGTAAGATGACAGGCATTTTGGAAATGATGATCAAGTGGTAAGAATTTTCATTCGGCCCTTGATTCCTTGACCTATTGGCCCCTTTCCGCTAGGGTTTAAGGAGGCTGGAGGCTATTCCTCGTATTCCCCTCAATTTCCTTATCTAGATTTTCTATCCATCCCTCGAATTTTTCCTGGAGGAAAGTATGCGCCCTCTTCGGGTGACAATAATAGATTTAGTCACAAAAGGTCCGACAGATTCCTTATATGCCCGTGTGATGAATCAGAATCTCGCGAGTATCATGCCGCAAGTCGTGGGCGTGTGGTGTGAGGAATTAGGTCATCATGTGCGGTTTATTTGTTATACCGGTCGGGAGGATCTGCAACAGGAATTATTAGAAGAAACCGATATTGTCATCATTGGGTCCTTTACCCGTTCGGCTTTAACGGCCTATGCCATCAGCAATCTCTTTCGATCTCGTGGGGCGGTGACTGTCTTAGGTGGCCCTCATGCTAGAAGCTATCCTCAAGATTCTGCCAAATACTTTGATTATGTGGTGGGTTTTACGGATAAACCCCTGATCAAAGACATTCTTTCTGATTGTGCCCCTCATCGGCCACAAGGGCAATATCTTCAGGCCAAACAACAACCGTTGGAACTGCCCGGAGTCAGGGAACGATGGAAGTTTATTGAGCCCACCATCGATAAGGCTCCAATGTCTTCCTTTAAAATCGTCCCCATGATAGGGAGCATGGGATGCCCGTATACCTGTGGGTTTTGTGTAGATGCTGAAGTGGATTACCAACCATTGTCATTTGATCAAATTAGTGAAGATTTAAAGTTTCTCTTGACTAAATTAAAGCGCCCCATTGTGGCGTGGCATGATCCGAACTTTGGTGTCCGATTTCAAGAATATATGGATGCCATTGATACGGCCATTCCTCCTAATCGAATCGATTTTATCGCCGAAAGCACGCTCTCGATCTTAACGGAGCCCCATTTGAAACGAATGAAACAGAATGGGTTTCGAGCGATTCTTCCGGGTGTTGAGTCGTGGTACGACATGGGAGGAAAATCGAAAACCGGCCGTCAAGTTGGGGAGGAAAAAGTCAAACAAGTCTCTGACCATATTAATATGGTGCTGCGGTATATCCCCTATGTGCAGGTGAATTTTGTTTTAGGGTTGGACTCGGAACAAGGTTCAGAGCCCTTTGATTTGACCAAAAAGTTTTTAGATGCAGCACCAGGGGCCTTCCCAGCCTTTTCCTTGCTGACGGCCTATGGACAATCGGCACCCTATAACTTGACGCTTCAGCAGGATGAGCGGGTGATTCCCTTTCCGTTTCATTTCTTAGATAACAACCATTCCATGAATGTGAAACCTCTCAATTATTCATGGCCAGAGTTTTACGATCATGTGATCGATATTTCTGAGCATGCCTTTTCTTGGCCCATGATTGCCAAACGGTTTATGCGCAATCGAGGGATGATTCCTAAATGGTACAACTTGGTGCGGTCTGTTTCGACGGGGGGCTTTGGTCGGATTAATTACCATAAAAATATACGCGAACGTCTTGATCACAAACAGAGTATCAGGCCGTTTATGGAAGGCGACACCTCAGAATTGCCACCATTCTTCCAACGAAAAATCCAAAAGAAATTGGGTCCATTGTGGGAGCTGCTTCCCGAAAATTCGATCATGCATGATCATCAGGCCTATCTGCATGCCACTCCCCCTTCTACGATCATGCCCCTTCCTCTTGAGCCTCCAGCGGCGTTGGCAGAAGCCTCGGTTTAAGCGACAGTTTCCGAGCCGCTAATTTTGCCGTCACGACATAGCGTAGCGGCCCTCCTGGTAGTACCGCATCAAATGGATAACAGGTAATGAGTTGTAACATGCCGCCTTCGTGATTCGATGTGAGTGTCACTTCTTGGCTATCCACCACCGCAGTATTTTCCACACTAAAGTTCAGCCAATTGCCTTGAAGTGTTTGCAGAGTCAGGACATCTCCCACCTGTAAATCTTGAACAAATGAAAAATGCGTATCCCGGTGCCCGCTTAGGATAAGGCTCTCGGAGTCTTTGCCAGAAAATTTCCCCTTTCCAACTTTTCCCGGCCCAAAAGCTAGTGATTGTCCGCTGGCATCGGCCAGAATAATTTGGTTTGTACCCAGTCGAGGAATGGTGAGTTTTCCCACTGGCCAGGTATCCGCCCATGCCCAGGGTTTCACCGGTTGTTGAGAGGTGAGTGTCTCCTGCCAAGCCTGATGCAACAGCCATTGGGCCGTTACCGCCTTGAGGTGAATCCAGGCTCCCTGCCCAATGAGCCAGCTCCCTAGACCGAACAAGAGACTCGCAACAATCCACACCATGTGATGCCTTACCCGTGTGCGTGGTGGCGTCGTGACCAGATCCATGTCAGGCATAACAGCATACTTCCTATGACAAGATACGCGGTGGCTGGTGTGGCGGTTTGCGGCCAGCCAAAAATGGCCTCCTGCTTCATGCCATTTGGTAAGTTGGTTTTCAGTCCGTGTGTGTGAAGAGGTTGAGCTTCAGGCCTGACCGGTGTCACGTCTACCGCCACAAGGCTGGTATAGCGACTAACCAAATGATGCTTGAGAGCAAGGTCGATAATGGATTGTCTGAGCAGGGTTTTGTCTTTCTTTTGTGTCCCTTGATCCATGAGTTGGGCAATCTTTTGCCGCGCCCAATGAACTGCGATTCCGCCTCGTGATTTTGCATCAATGAGCGATTGAGTCGTCTCCCAAGGCCTGCCTCCATGTTTTCCCGTGATGGTGATCGACGTAGGCAGGGTTGTCGTTCGAAAAGCGACAGTTAGAGGTTCGCCGTTATAGAGGTCGGGCAATGGATCAGGAAGAATCTCCGCGATTGTGGAATCTACAGATTGAATGGTGATGTCAGTGAGGGCCGGGTGTTCCAATTTGAGGAAGAGGTTGTTCATTTTTTCTTGCACCTCGGTGGTCGAGCCAACATAGGTGAAGGTGCCTTTCCCAAATTGTGCGGCCTTTCGCATAAAGTGCCCATTGGGGGCGGACCCTATGCCTACCGTAAAAAGACGAGTGTTGGCTAATTCTCGTTGGACAAGTGCAAATAGTGCCTCTTCATTGCCGACAAGGCCATCGGTCATGAAAATAATTTGCCGTAGCCTGAGGGATTCTTCCGAATCCGAGGGGCGTGTCAGAGCTTGCCTGAGAGCCGGGAGCATTTCTGTTCCGCCGGTAGCTTGTAATCCCTTTAGATAACGCTGCGCTTCATGAATTCGTGAGCCAGAAGCCTGGCGGGCAATGGGATAGAGGCTATGAGTGACGGAATTAAATTGAATAAGGTTGAATGTGTCTTGGGGAGTTAAGCGACTCAGTGCTAATGAGAGTGCGGCTTTGGCTTGTGTCAGTGATTTGCCACCCATCGACCCTGAGGTGTCGATGACAAAGACGACTTCTCGTGGAATCGTGATGGTTTTCGAGTCAGAGGAGGTTGGTGGCATGAGTTGCAGAAAGAGAAACGTCTCGCCCTCGTGTTGTTCGGTAAACACGCTGGCTTGTGGGGTTTCATGGGAAAGGGGTGTCCAGATGAGTTCAAAGTCTCGTTCTGCATAGGTCGAGACATCTTGAAGGGACACGTGATAGGAGTTGGTCTCTTGTTTGGTCAGTGTGATGGGATGCGTGGGCGATTCAATATTCTGAAGAAGCATGCCCGGAGCCAGATCAATGTGTAGAGCAATGGGATTGATGAGCCCACGCGAAGGATGTTGCACCGGCGGAGTGATACGTGAGGCATCCGGCACCTGATCGGTATTGGGTGCCCACCCGAGGCCCTGGGGTGATGAAGAATCTTCTTCTATATCCTGAGGTTGGCCGGGAATGTAGCGCGGCCCCACCACCATCGGAAAACGAAGTGAAAATTGGCCTTGGTCATACCGCACAACCTCTTGGTACTCAATCTCGATAATAATAGGGGCGTTCGGAGCAATGTTGGCTACAGATGTCGTAAAGATATTCGGACGTTCTTGTTCTACCAAGCTGGCACGCTGGCCTTTCGCTTTGGCCTTGGCATAGGTCTTTTTGGCTTGTGCCCGTTCTTGAATCTGACCTTCGATGATTTGTTCTCCAATCTTCATGCGTAAGTGATCCACGGCGGCTTGATTGGGCAAGGGAAACACATACACCCCTTCCGCCCATTCCTCACTCGGGTTGCTGAATTCTTGAGACACCGTGGTACGGGCAATGAGTCCACTAATAGTCATGGTCACCGTCGTATTCAAAAGTGGGGCGGATATTGGATTTTTCCCTGTGGCGGTTTTCAGCAACACGCCACCCTTGGGTTTTTTGCCCACAGATTCTTGTCGGGGTTCTTGTGTTGTTTGTGCTGCTACAGATGGAAGAGTCAGCCCTCCGATCCAACTGCTCATCATGCAACACATCAAGAGAAATGCGTGAGGCCTTCGGGAATTCATAGCAGCTCCTTTATCAATTGAACGCAGTTTTGCTTATACATTCTTGTCATCAAAAAAAGGAAGGCCCAGGCTGATCCTTTGGATAAGGGATCAGCCTGGGAATAGATTTACGGAAGGGAATTGGCGGGAGCGAACTGGTCAACCGCCACGAGTTCTCCAGGAATCTCTTCCTGGAGGGCGATCTCTTCTTCAGATCCTTTGGTGGGAGCAGAATCCACTATGGGCGGGGTCACTTTAGCCGTGGAATCTTCACGGGCATCAGACGTCATGGAAAGGAGACTGTCATCCTGTTCATGACTTGGCTCGCTAAGAAACGCCACATGCGCCCGTCGGTTGTGTTCAAAACAATCTGGGGTTTGTTCCTGACAGACTGCTCCATCTTTTCCAAAGGATTGCACCTGGATCCGATCTTCAGGAATCCCCAGAGAGACTAAATAGGTTTTCACCGATTCTGCCCGCTTCAGCCCTAACACTCGATTGTAGGTATCAGGTCCCTGGGCATCGGTATGGCCGTCAATGTGTAGCGTGCCGGTCCATTCTCCTCCCTGAGCCTGGACTTTGGTTTTAATCTGGTCTTTGGCTTGATTCGAGAGGACCCACAAATTGAAGCCAAAATGGACATCCATGTCTTCGGTTTCTTGTTGGGCTGTAGGAGAAGTGGACACCAACTGGAGAGATGGTTCTGTGCTAATCGGAGAGGAGGATTCGCTCGAGAGAGGGATCGCAGGAGAAGGAGTAGGATTGGCAAAAGCCTTGGACATTTCAAAATTACTCACCTCCTTTGAGGCCTTTTGGGATGCCGTTGCCACTAAGGGCTCGTCTGCGGAATACATAAAGAGACCTCCGAGCCCAAGCGTTAAGACGATGAGTCCTCCCGCTAAGAGGGCGATTTCTTTGGTATCCGATTGTTCAACACCCGTCTGTAATGACGGTCGCAGTGGTTTGCCCGCTTCTGAAAGATTTGGGGTATTCGGTTTTTGATTCATGCGTGTCTCCTTTGTTTAGCTGTCTGTTAACAATAGGGTTGGGGGATTCCATCTTTTTCTGATTTGTTGCCTCATCGTTCGCTTACAATGTCCTCACCTCCTTTCCGCGTGGCGTTATGAATGGAATGCACCTATCGCAAAGGACTTGCCAAACGTTGAAACTTAGAAAATTCAATAAAATCAATGATTTGAAGAGGCACTGCAGTGGGGATTCGTGCGGGGATTGCGTGGATGCAAGCGGGGATGCGGGGACATTCACGCACTAAAATTGGATTGTTCTCCCCCGCCTTTGTAGGGCGGGGCTATGGGAGGTAGATTCTTGTAGTTGTTTTACTCTGGCTCGCTATGCTGGCAGTCTCTGGGATGTGGTTGGGGCTATGTGGCATTCATAACCGATCTCTCGAGCCTAAGTGGTCTTCTGTGATGCCGGGGTTCGTCCCGGCAGCCGACCCACTTTTGTTTGGGCAAAAGTGGGCAAAACCATGTTGGCCGTAGTGTGGCCCTTCGGGTTCCCTGTGCGGTTCGCCAACACCGGCGGCTCGCAAACTCGCTGCGCTCAAACAATGCGCACCTTTTCTCCGGTGTTGGCTGCACTGCTCGGCCACACTACGAGGCCAGGGGAATCTGAAGAACCTGATTCCTTGATAACGGAGAATTAAATCGCAGCGACGGCCCGATGACTTTTCGAAGGGCTAAAACAGGCTCACTAGAGAGCCGCTTTAAGCCAGGGATTCAGCCGCGCCCAAGGCAGGGAGCCATGGCAGTCTCGTCATTCCTGCGTGTGGTTGGCAGGAATCCATCTTCTCTTCGTGATGGTCAATGGATGGATCTTAGTCATAGTTTCCAATGTGACGTTGCCAAGAAACCTATTTCCAGGCCAATACCTTGTCAGGGATGAAGGGGTCTGCTAATACAGATACAAGTGTCCTACAAATGGAGAAGTTCTCATGAGTGCTAGTAACTTATTGCGCAACGTAAAGCCGGTTAATCTTCGCGAGGCACGAGGGCAACTGTCGAAATTGATCAGGTCGAAGGAACTTTCTGTCTTCCTCTCCAAGGGTAAACCAGTTTCGTTCCTTGTGCCCTATGAAGACATGTTGGACCTAGTTGAAACTCTGGATCAATTACAAGATAAAAAACTTCTTCAAGAAATTACACGAGCCCGGAAAGAATATGCTCAGGGGAAAGCAGTTTCGGCAGAGCGTCTCCTGACAATTCCGTAAAAAAATCCTACCGATTATCAAGAAACGATAGATGCCGGGTTTCGGCCCGGCAGCCGAGGTCCTTTTGTTTCGGCAAAAGGACCCAAAACCACTTCTGCCCGGCCGCGGCTCCGGTGGGGTATCTTCGTCCCTGGACAAATCAAGATGGCGAATAACTCGCTCCGCTCAAACAGATTCGCCAAAGATTGGTATTTGGCCAGGAACTCAGCCGCGCCCAAGGCAGGGAATGTCTACAGCTTTGTCTTTCTCTCTGGATGTTAGCTGGAATCCATTATCCCTTGACTTATTTCAGTTGAAAACAGAAGATCCACTGAGGAAACGCCAGTTGTTACTAAAGGACTTATAAAAGATGGCCTACATCACAAAGTTTGAAATCGAGAATTTCAAAGGGATCGAAAGCCTTGAGCTAGAAGTCGCAGAAAAGCACAAGTGCCCAGTTGTTACTCTCGTCGGTCTCAATGAAAGTGGCAAAACGACAATTCTAGAAGCGATATCACATTTCGTCACGGCTGAAGGTACTATTTCGAAGGAACCGGGGAGAAAAAATGCAGCTAATCTTTTATCTTTGGTCCCGATAGCCAAAAAAGCAAATTTTTCTGGCATCATCGAAATTTCTGCCACCGTAATGATGGAGGATGCGGACAGGAGAAATGTTGAGAGCAACTTTGATAAAGCTGGTTACATAATCGATAGTGAACAATTACCGAAAAGTTTCACGATTACACGAAAATACTATTTTGCAGAGGGCGAATATAAAAAATTGACCAATATGTGGGATTTGGCATTCTTTGCGAAAAAAAAAGGTCGAGGGAAGATATTTCGGGAATATGTTCGGCCAAAGGAGGAAGAAATAAATGCAGGAACCCCTGACCTTTGGCAAAGTTGCGTGGAACTTATTAAAAAATCCTTGCCTACTATAGCTTACTTTCCAATGTTTTTAGTGGATGTACCAGATAGAATCTATTTAACACAGTACGAAGATGAACATCCTAGCCAACGTTATTATCGAGAAGTTTTGCAAGATATCTTAGATAGTTTGGATGAGGACCTAGACCTAGAGCAACACGTCGTAAAGCGGATTCGTAATTATCAGGAACAGGAGAGTAAGCCAAACTGGTTAACTCTTTTGTGGAGTCGACCCGAGAAAGGAATGATCGATTCAGTTGTTCAAAAGTTGTCATCAGCTATAAGTCGAGAGGTTATAGGAAGCTGGAAAAATATTTTCAATAGGCCTATTTCGGCAAAAATGATCACTATTGATTGGAATGTCGATCTCGAAAAGGACTCTATCCCATACCTTACTTTTGGCATATCAGATGGTGAATCTAAATATGCACTACATGAGAGGTCATTAGGTTTCCGATGGTTTTTCCTTTTCTTGTTGTTTACACGTTTTAAGTGTGACAAGGAGCGTCCAACGCTCTTTCTATTTGACGAGCCCGCTGCCAATTTGCATGCGCGAGCACAAACCGAGTTGTTGATGAGTTTCGGCAGAATAATTGAAAACCGAAATGGAATTATATATTCGACACATAGCGCACATATGATCAACCCCCAATGGATACCCGCTGCTCAAATTGTCGAGAACACTGCCATTAATTATGACTCGGATGACGAAATGCTTAGCTTCTCAAGTCCTCCAACTTCCATTACAGTGGTTCCCTATCGACGGTTTGCTTCTTTAAACCCTGATCGAAGCAGTTATTTTCAGCCTATCCTAGACAAGCTCGACCACATCTCCCCGAAAATTTCTCCAGATGGTCCTGTTCTTGTTACTGAAGGGATCTCCGACTTTCACGCATTTTTGTTCTATTGTTCAGAACTCTTAACAATAAAAGGAATCTCCTTGCTGCCAGGACTTGGCGATACTCAACATGATAGCCAAATTGCTAATTTGATTGGAATGGGAAGAAACTTCATCGTTGTCCTTGACGATGACCAATCTGGGAACAGAGCGGCGAAAAGATATCGAGAGAAATGGCTGCTGGACTGTAATCATGTGGCAACATTGGGGGAACTGCATAGTGATGCAGCTGGGAAAAAACTGGAGACTATTCTTTCGAGCGAAACCCTCAGCGCTATATCAGCACATTTTTCACATACCGGGGCTCCAAAAAAGAAAGAAATCGGCCTGTACTTTTCAGAAGCAAACGCAGGCTTAATTCAAGACAAGAGTCCTAAGACTGCGGAAATGGTAAAAGATATCCTTAACGAAGCCGTGAAACGAATTTTAAATCAATCGACTAAGTGAAATTTTTGACAAAACTCCTTCTACTTCATGTCTGAATCGAGACCACTCAAAAAGGCAGAACAGTATAGAAAAAGAGGTGCCCTCTTCCTACCTCATTTTGCTCCCTTTCCCTAACCGACGCCTGCCATTCGGACCCATGGGCGGATGATTCTAAATCATTGGTGGGGCTTGTCTGCACGTAGCGAATTGATTTTCCATAATACGTTGACGCCTTGTTTTTGCCTGTTCCCCTGGCCTGGTGGTGTGGCCGAGCAGTGCAGGCGACACCGGAGAAAAGGCGCGCATTGTTTGAGCGTAGCGAGTTTGCACGCCGCCGGTGTCGGCGAACCGCACAGGGGACCCGAAGGGCCACACTACGGTCAACATGGCTTTGACTACTTTGGCCGAAACCAAAGTCGTTCGGCTGCCGGGACGAACCCCGGCATTCAATCCATCCCTTCAAAATTAAACTGTCAGTCTCATTATTGTTAGGCTGCACAACCGAGTTTTTCTGGACGCGAGTTGTCTCTTTAGGGATAATCTAGGAATCGTTTACTTTAATACCAATATGAATTAATGGAGCATTCTTGTGGCTGAGCAATACCCAGAACTGAGTGATGAGTTAAGTAAATTTATTCTTGAACAAAAAGTGTTTTTTGTGGCGACGGCTGCGCCTGATGGGCGAATTAATCTTTCGCCGAAGGGGAAAGATTCTCTGCGTGTGCTTGGTCCAAATGAGATTCTCTGGATGAACTTGACGGGAAGTGGGAACGAAACCGCGGCACATCTCTCCGAAGCCAATCGAATCACCATGATGTGGTGTGCGTTTGAAGGGCCACCTCAAATCCTTCGTGTTTATGGGTCGGCAAAGGTCTTTCATCCGAGAGATGCTCGTTGGGCAGAGTTTTCCGCTCAGATCCCTTCCACCCTCGGAACGCGACAGTATTTCTTAGTGACCATTGATTTGGTCCATACTTCTTGCGGATATGCTGTGCCTTTTATGGACTATGTAAAAGATCGTCCCGTGCTGACAAAGTGGGCTGAGAATAAGGGGGAAGAAGGGATTGCCGAATACTGGAAAGAAAAAAATCAGTTGAGCTTAGACGGAAAGCCAACCGGGATTTTTGGCTCCTAACACGGCCTATATGGCGCTTGAATTGATCACTGTCGTGAGTCCATTGCGGCGTCAATTTGAAGCTTCATGTACACCTTCTTGAAAAAGTAAAAATTATTTGAGAATCTACGGACCTTTTCTTTTTTGAAATAATAATCTATTAAAAATGGGAGTACGGAATGACTCAGGTATCACTGTATGAACGTCTAGGTGGGTATGAGGGTATCGTGGCATTTACGAATGATTTGCTGCCACGTATGAAAGCCGATCCGCAATTAGGGAGATTCTGGCAGAATCGTGGGGACGATGGCCTTGCTCGGGAGCAACAACTCCTCATCGATTATTTGTGTGCCAACTCGGGCGGGCCGATGTACTACACTGGCCGGGATATGAAGCTCACTCATGTCGGTATGAAAATCAGTGAACGTGATTGGTCGATCTTTCTCGAGCATGCCGGGGCGACGATGAAGGCTTTGCAGGTGCCGAAGCAGGAATGCGACGAGGTAGGAGCATTTGTGACGAGCTTGAAGCCTGATATTGTCGAAGCCTAGGTCGAGGTGCATTGAGATTTTATGTTCGGTAGTAATTTTGTCTTGAGACTTATCAGGTGAGCGACTACATTGAATATCTGAAAGAGGTTTTTAGTGAATTCCACTCTGTTGCCTTCTATGCTAGGGACGCGCCAGTACTTCTTAGGGGCGGTTGATCTTGTCCAGACCTCCCGCGGTTTTGTGGTGCCTGTGATGGATTTTGTGGAAGACCGTAAAGTGCTTTCGAAGTGGGGGGGGAATCGAGGCGAAGAAGGAATCGCAGAGTATTGCCAAAAGAGAAACCAACTGAGCATAGACGGGAAACCCACTGAGATTCTTGTCGTTTAATTGGCTGTATGGGATGTAATGGCCCATGTTTTGATCTACTCATTGGCATGCTTGCCGGAGTGTACTGCTAGGATGAGCGAGTCTCTTGAATTTCTTGCAGAGGTGTTCAGGTAGTTCGGACCGATTTGACTTGAAATGGAAACGATTATGGCGTGGCATATTGCTCAAAAGAATTGATGATGGGTTATACAGATAGGAAATCGTAGGTGCCTGTCTTAGCTGATCCAGCTAATCTTTGTTGTGTAGCATTCTCAAAGTCAGGACGCAGTGTTTAATATAAAGAAAAAGTACTCAATGGTGCCAAAGGGGATTGAGTAACGAATATATAAATTATTTCAAGTCGTTAACTCTCCCAAGCTTTGACGTCGAGGACACTGTGTATTCTTCGGCTGCTTAAGTTGCCCGTTATACCAAGAAGGGAAAGTGAAAATGCGCAAAATTATTATCAACTTGTTAGCGATTACTCTAAGCGCGTGCGCTGGTGTGCCTCAGGTGCTACTAATTCCTGGTGGTCAGAAGGTTACACAGCCGGGTGTTTCATTCGTTGCTTCAGAAAATAAATCTTGGTCCGTATTAGTTCAATCTACGTACCAAGTCACTCTCAGAGCGAAAGGAGACAATCCAAGTGAAACCTTCGTAACCAGTGTTTCGACCTACCAAATCCCGAAGTTTTCATCACCTCAAGACTTTCTTTCCTTTGTGAAATCTGGCCGTGCTGCTGAACCGGAATCTGGAAGGTTTGAGGTAGTCAAGAACGAAGAACAGTTGTATGCAGAGCGGGCAGAAACATGCGTTAGACATGAAATGGAGTCAAAAGATTACGGAGCAAAGAGGGGTAACGACTATACAGTCATACAATATTTCGGAATGAATTGTATTCACCCAGAAATTTCAACGATCGGCATATTTGTCGAGCTTTCTCGCAAAGCTCCTCCTGGCATGGAGTATCCCCAATTTAAAGCTTTGGGTTCACAACTCCTCAAATCGGTTGAATTTATGGCATATCGATAGGTGTAACTCGTGGTTCCAGTCGACCGTCCTCTTAGTCGATTAGAACGGTATCTGGGTTGGGAGCGTTAATCCTAATAAAGTATTCTGAGCAATCATATGAGCGAGTACGTTGAATATTTGAAGGAGGTTTTTAGTGAATTCGGCTCTGTGGCACCTCGCCGGATGTTTGGAGGGTATGGAATTTTTCATAAAGGGTTGATGCTCGGTTTGGTTGCAGATGATGTGCTGTATCTGAAAGCTGACGAATCGATAGCTCCGCATTTTACTGAGCGGGAATTAGAACAATTCAGTTACGAGAAAAATGGGAAAGCGTTTAAGATGTCCTACTACATGGCACCGGAAGATATTTTCGACGATTTAGAAGAAGCGAAGATTTGGGCCGAGCGATCTTATGCCGCAGCGGTTCGTTCCAGTAAACCCAAGAAAAAGAAATGAAGATATTTAGAAGCCGGGATTCGGCCCGGCAGCCGAGGTCCTTTGGTTTCGGCAAAAGTAGTCAAAACCATGTTGGCCGTACCGGGGCATGACCGGACGGCAGGCGTCGGTTAATTGAGATTCTCACAACTATAGTGTGCGCGGGCATTGCACAAGCTTACCTAGGGAGCTCTCGACAGAAGGGGCTGTATGGTCTAGGTTGAAGCTATGAAACTTGAATGGAATCTTGGTGGTTGGTTTGGCGGTCAGCTCGGGGGTACGCTGTGGATCCTTATTGCAGCCGTACTTTCCGCTACCCGTGATCTCGAAACCGGGGCACTGGTATTTCTCACGTTTTTGATTCCCAATATCTTTGGAACTATTCTGTGGCACCGGCGTGACCGATTATCATGCTATGTGGCTATTCAAATGCTTCTCCCACTTATAGGTATTTGTAGTTTCCTGGCGGTGTACATTCTCGATCGTTCCAACCAATGGCTCGCTATCCAAAGTGGTGGTCAGGTATCTGCTACGTTCACCTACGGCCTCATTCTCTTGGTCATCCCTCTACTTTTTCTGATTTTCTATTTTCGATTTGGTCGTCATTCCAATGAGCCTTCGGCCTAACCAATCGTTGGGGCGGACGCCTTCACTTACGCGTTAGCCTCAAAAAAAATGGCAGATGTTTCATCAAGTCGGTTGAATATCTTATAGAGATGTTCGAACAGTTCCGCCAAGCCATAGGTGTGTCAGTCGACAGGTCCTTTTCATCTCAACTCTGACAATCATCGTATTTCCTTACATTCAGTTTTGCAGTTAGATGACTTATTGAGGCTTTTCTATTAAGGTAGGCAATTACTACCTAGTTTAATTATTTTCGGAATACGATCATTATGAAAGTGCTGATGCTGACCAATGAATTTCCCCCATACACCTATGGTGGGGCGGGGGCGCATGTCGAGTATTTAAGTCGAGAGCTTTCCCGTATGTTTCCTGTGGAAGTGCGGTGTTTTGGCGATCAACATGTCGATCAGGGCAATCTCAAAGTTAGAGGATTTCCTCTGGGAGAGGTGCCTTTTGGCGCCCCAAAACCTCTGCATTCCGTGTTTGGGGCGGTGCAGCGGTGCTGGCAGATGAATGCAGATGGATTAGATGCTGATTTGGTCCATTGCCATACGTGGTATAGCTTGCTCGGGGGGATTTTGGCCAAGTTAAATTACGGTATGCCCTTAGTGGTCACCACACATTCCTTGGAGCCGTTGCGTCCGTGGAAACGCGAGCAACTTGCTGGCGGCTATGATTTTTCATTATGGGTTGAGAAAACAGCTTTAGAAATGGCGGATGCGGTTATTGCGGTTTCACAGGGTACGAAGAATGACATTCTCAAATTGTTTGATGTGCAAGAAGAACGGGTCCATGTGATTCATAACGGGATCGACCTTCATGAATTTAAAAAAGTTGAAAGCTCTGAGGTCTTGACCCGTTATGGAATTCCCACGCATACGCCTTATCTGTTGTTCGTCGGGCGCATTACCCGCCAAAAGGGGATTATTTATTTATTAGAGGCGCTCCACCATTTAGACCCGGATTTTCCGGTGGTCCTTTGTGCGAGTTCGCCGGATACCCCTGCCATTGCGGCGGAGATGAAAGAGGCGTTAGAAAGTGCCTCAGCGCATCGTGAGCATATTTATTGGATTCAAGATGTGTTGGACAAGTCGAGTCTCATTGAATTGTATTCCCACGCCGGGGTGTTTTGTTGCCCCTCGATTTATGAACCCTTTGGCATTATTAATTTAGAAGCGATGGCTTGTGGAAAACCTGTCGTGGCTTCGGCCATTGGAGGTATTCCCGAAGTCGTGGTGGAAGATGAGACGGGCTTTTTAGTGCCAGTTGAACAATATGAAGAAGCGCCGTTTACCCCTAAGGACCCTAAGACGTTTGCTCATGACTTAGCAGAGCGGATCAATCAACTGATGCGAGATCCAGCTTTGCGCCAACCCATGGGGGAAGCTGGACGTCGTCGAGCAGAAAAACTGTTTAGTTGGGAGGCCATTGCGCAACGCACCAACGCGTTGTATGAAAAAGTGATTGATGAAGCTTAAAAAGGTTTTGGGAGTGATGGTGTTGAAAGATGGGATTGTGTTGCTGCCCCCGAGGCTGGCGCGTGATTAGGACTCTGGGTCACGGCCTGTCTGAAACATGGTTTCCAGGCGTCGGACTTCTTCCTTGCGTCGATGACGTTCTTCCACCATTAAGGAAATTAACGAATTCCAAAAGGCGACTTCTGAAGGTGAACCATCAGTAATCCTTTGATCTCGCCATTCTGTGGCAAAGCGGGTATAGACACGAATTTCACAGTCATTAAAGCTTTGTAAGGCATCGATCAATTCATCTTCGGCATGCATAGGTCAACGCACCTTCCTGCTAGTCAATAATGGTTCTATTGATTCTTCGCACATGCATAGGGTTATCGGCGGATTGGAAATCGTTCCTTAGCCAAAAAGGAATTCTGATGAACAAAAAAAAGATGAATTTTCGTTTGTCCCTACGTTTACGAAATCTGACCCGTTGGATGGGGTTGGCTGTGGTGCTGGGAGTGCTCCTCGCATGTGGAGAAGATCCGCAACAATTATTTGAAACAGCACAATTCGAAGAACAACAACATAATCCCACTCATGCCAAAGAGCTCTACGAACGTATTCTTCGGGATCACGGGACAAGTGCCATGGCCCAAAAGGCGGAGGAACGTTTAAAGGAATTACAGAAAGAAAAGCCGTGAGGCTCGATGAGAGGTAGGGAGAGAAGCTTAACTGTAAGGCTCTGGGTCTACGCCAGTTCGATACATATATTCTAAACGCCGAATATCCTGATCCCGCCGCATTCGTTCATCAATACACAGATTCACAACGGTATTCCAGAACCCAGCTTCTGCCATTGATCCTGCTTCCATCCGTTGGTCCCGAAATTCACTAGAAAAGCAGGTATAGCGTTGTAAGTCTGCATCTTCGAAATCTTGAAGAAAATTGGTAAGGTCTTCTGTATGAGTGTAGGGGCCGTTGGTGTCGCTCATATGCTCTCCTATGCATATGGTATCGGTTGGTGCCCCAGGAATTCTTGAGAGCAAGTATGAAAATTATTGAAGCCAGAGATGAGAAAATGGCCAATAGATGGGTGGCGAAAGGCCAAATTTTAGTCGTTATTTTAGATTATGTGTTGTTAGGGTTTCTGGTGGTTTGGTTTTCTTACGTAACAAAGGATGTCGTTTTAAAAAACGATTAGCGAACATCGGCAAAAAATGCGGGTGTGAAGGTGGGGAGGCCATATTCGACATGAAGAATGATCATGAGGACTCGGATAAAACTTTTGCCGATTCCCATTTGAATAAATTTTCGTGCGTCCGTCATGACCGCCGATGGCAAAAGTCTTGGGGTGGTATACGTGAGCAATTGTTCACCCATTCGGACATCTTCTAGCATAGGCACTAAAGGGAATCCTCCTACTTGTTGAAAAAGCCCTTCTCGAACAAAGAGTGCCTGGTCTCCGTAGATAATTTTTGAGCGATGACATCGGAAATTATCTAACCAAGAAATCACACGAAGACGCCAGTCGTGGCCTGAAAATTGATGTTGGAATCCTCCCGCCTGCCAGCTTGTATCTGATTCAAGTTCATTGAGCTGTTTGATGGCTCCAATTGGCAAGATGGTATCGGCGTGAAGGAACATTAACCAGCTGTTACCTGAGCCATGTTGACTTTGCACGTACTTAGCCCCTGCATTCATTTGTGAGGCACGGCCCTTTGGGGCGGTGACCCAGGTAATTTCCGCGTGGCTTTCGACGATTTTATGCGTATCATCACGACTTCCCCCATCAACCACTACGATTCTATACTCGCCGGTTTGTTGTAAGACTGATGTCAGTGTGTGGGGGAGGGCTCGTTCTTCATTATAGGTGGGAATAATGATCCAGATCATGATAAGGGTTTCATTCTCATGATTTTATATACTCGGAGATGCGACTACATTGATGGCCTGTGGGGATTCTATCTGTAGCCAGGTGGGAAGACTTTCATGGAAATCTTGCCAGTAGGCTTGTGGGTCTTCATCAATCGAATAAAACGCTTCTTGGGCTGAGAACAGAAGTGTCTTCGCCACTGGAAGGTATTTCTGTGTTCGCTCATGCAGTGAATCATAAGATTCCTCGTCTTTTTCCAGCATGTTGGCGAGGACGCGCTCTCCAAATTGGTGGTGAGCTTCTTCTTGATGAATCAACAGACGTCTCAGTCTTTGAAAGGGTGCTCCACGTTTCACTAAGCCTGCCTCAATTCGTTTTAATATGGCTTCTCCTAATCCCTCCAGAATTATCTGTTCTCCAATAATCGTTTCTGCAAAGTCTTGTCGAGTGATCGCGGTCTCAAGAAGGTCTCGATACGTGTTCATATGTTCCGACATGGGTGATGGGTGACTGGAGTGTGGAGTGAGCCAACGAATGGCCCCTTGAAAGATGAAGGCATGATACCCTTCTTGTCGGGCTTGTCCCACCAAAAAGGTTTTCATTCTATGATCAGGAGCAATGGTCACTTGGGCTTCTGCGCAATCATGTGCTAATTGTTCCCCCAAGACCATAAACGTGAGTAGTTGGGCAAGGTGTGTGTGTTCTCCAGATTGAATGAGCATATGGTTATCCAAAAGTTGCTTGAGGGAGCGCTGTTGGTGTGCGCAACGCGGCAATAGGGTGGCGAAGATTCGATCCGACGACACGGCTACAGAGCATATTGCACGCTGACTTGTCTGAACATTGCTGAATATTGAGATAATCTAAATTCGTAAGAATTTCTGAAAAGGAAGTGGATAACAGATTTCCGGAATGTGGCAGAGCCAAACAAGGCGCGACGTTTCCTGAGGCATCGATAGCAATGCTGTAGCGTCCTGCATCACAGGTCGGCAGGGGCTGGTCGTTGAGCCATTGAATATTGTCTTGAAGATAATTCCTGAAATACCCTTTTGGAACCAAGCGCGATTCCAGCACTTCTTGGAAGACAGCCGCCGCTGTGGCCTTTTTGTATTGAAGTGTCAGGTCGACCTTGCCATACCGAGAAATATCCCAATGATAGGCTCCGAGAACCGGAATCATTCCATGATTGCGAGCGAATCGGACGACATCTAGAACATCCTTACGGTTTACCTCACTGACAATGCATGTGAGGTATTTTGGATGCGGGTAGTCATTGAGTAATTCAATGCCCTTTAACACGAGGGGTAGTTGGTCTGCTCCCCTTATGGTTCTATAGTGTTGACGATCTAAGGTGTCGAGACTGATGGAAAGACTGATCGGGTGATTCGCGAAGCGTCCAAGAAGATCAGGAGTGAATTTTGTACCGTTCGTGATAAGGCTGATGGTAAATCCAAGGGAAGATAAATCATCCAAGATATCAGGGAGGTCTTTTCGTAAGAGAGGTTCCCCGCCTTGGACGAATACCACTCTGAGGCCTTCGTCATAGAGATGTGAAAACACCCGGAAGATTTCTTCCCGACTCATTTCATAGCGACCTTGGTTGAGAGGAAGATCGCAATAGCCACAGACAGAATTGCAGCGAAGCGTGACTTCAAAAATGGCTAAAATCGGCCGTTTTTGCAGCAGGTTTTTAAGGGGCTTGAGGTAAGGTTGAAGCATATGGATAGAAGTTCTATTAATTAAAATTACAGGACGAGGAGTTATGCCGCTGGGCCTATTTCTAGTTGAGTCACAATTTCCGTCTGTTTGATTAATGCAAATAAGTCTGAGACCGTGGTGGCGGTGATATCGGTAAATTCTTGTAACGTGCGATCGAGTGATTCTTCGATACTGGCTCCCGAGATGAGATGGCGTAGGAGCAGGTATTCGGGTTCGCGCAACTGTTTAATATAGACCTGTTGTTGGTGTTTGTAGCACAGTAGCCATTGAGGTTGGTTCCAATCGTTTTCCGGCAATGAGGTTTGTGTCGTTCCTCTCGCTTTCCACACATCATAGACTGAAAAAGATGATCGAAAGAGGCGAGCAGAAGGGCCAAAAGCTAATCGCAAATTTCCCGACATGGGGTGTTCTTGGAATTGCTCTGGCGTTAGTGCCGTATGTGGGGGCAGATGAAAAACTTCTTTGAAAAGCCATTCAAATCGTGCCAAATCTCCTAGAAAGGGAAGATCGGAAAAGGGTTGCCGCCTGTCTAGGAAATCGGGAAAAGTTTTTCCGAAGTCGGAAAGGTTATAGGACGTAGAGAAATGTTCGAGTAGGAATTCTTTGGCTAATTGAAAATAGTGTTCGTCCCCTGCGACCCACCATACGGCTTCAAAGGTTTCCCCTAATGCTTCCGTGAGCCGTACGATGTGTCCGGTGCGGTATACATCCACTGCGGCACCTGGACCTAATGCTCCGCCCGGAATAATTCCGTTAAGGAGCGTTGGGTCAACCTGAGTGTCTTCGGGCCTAAGAGAGGCTTGTGAAAACAGCTGTTGAAACTGGTTGAGTGTGAGTTTGGCCATGGTGATACGTCCAAATATGAGCCGCTTTTTTTGCTTCTTCTTCGAGCTGTGGAAATTCAGGAATATCTTCATCCCATTCAATCAATACGGGTACGTTTGGAGCACGGGCGATGAGTGAAGAAAACAAATCCCAAACCTCCGGGTAGACTGGTTTCGAATGTGTGTCAAAGAGATGGGTCCCCATATCCGTATACCCTGCTAAATGAACTTGTCCAATGATATGTGTTGGAATTCCATCCAAGAATAGTGCTGGATCAAAATGATGATTTTTGGCATTGACGTAAAGATTGTTCAGGTCTAACAGAATTTGGCATCCAGAACGGTCGGCTACGGCTTGTAAGAAATCCCACTCTGTATAGTCGCCGCAGGGTAACCGAAGATAGGTCGACACATTTTCCAAGAGGATGGGTCTTTGTAAATAGGTTTGAACGTGGTCGACATGTTCGACAATGAGATTTAATGCCTCTTCGGTAAACGGTATCGGGAGAAGATCGTGCAAGTTCTGTTGTTGTAATCCTGTCCAACAAAGATGATCGGAAACAATAAAGGGATCAATCCGATTCACGAGCGTGCGAAGATTCTCTAGATATTTGGGGCGAAGTCCTTCCGCGGACGCAATGGAAAGAGAAACCCCATGCAAGGCCACGGGGTAATCACTTCGGATGAGCTCCAACATATGGAGGGGGCGTCCCTTTGTGTCCATATAGTTTTCACTCACGGCCTCGAACCATGAGATCGATGTCTGAGGTCGTGGCTCGAGAAAGGGATAGTGGGTGGGACGAAGTCCCACCCCTATGTTTGGTTGTTTCTCCTTCATGCCATCAGTATGCCCCAGGCGTGGAGCTTTCTTTTGCCATGTAAGTTCCACCCTTGGTGTCACAATCGGCTTTACTCATACTCATCCAACTTTTACCCTTGCAGTCATTTTTCCCTTCACAGGAGTTGGCAAGCGTTTTACATTCGCCCTTGCCTTTACAGTCATTGACGCCATGACATTGGCCCTTGGCCATTTCCCCCATGCTTGCAGAGTCATGCGAATGGGCACACCCTGAAGCAATAAGCAATCCTGAAAGTGCAGCGCCTAGTAAGAGTGATTTTTGTGTCATGTGAACGGCCTCCAATATTTGTAGAATATTAAAAAATCTGAGGTTTCCTGTTCATAAATGAGGAAAGCCTCAGTTTGGTCGATTCCATACCGATCAGTCCCTGATTTTGGCTAGGTGTTACATAGTTTTACCGTTTTATCGGGAAAAAGGCTATTTGGGCTTTGTCCACGAGGATGCAAATCATACAACATGTTTGAAATAGACCATTTCTAGGATTCTTGATGAGGGGGAAGACCGTTGAGATTCCAATCATATTCAAGGAATTCGATGGTGTAGGGTGTGTGGCGAAGATCTTCCGCTAACTTCTGGTCTGTGACGAATTGTGCGACATAATTGAGCAGAGACCCTGAATGATTGATGAAATCTTCAGGGAACCAATCAAAAATTTTGGAAAGATAGGCGATCTTTTTTTTCTGATCGAAATGGTTTCGTGATGGATCATTGATGAATTCTTTGGCACTGAGGGTGAGCTGCTGATCGATGTTCTCAGCAGTATAAGCCCATGGTTGTAATTTCGGACAAGATTGCGAGGCGCATACAATGGCAAAATGAATACGAGGTTCTTGGAAATCCGGAATGAGAATTTCTCGTTCAAGATCATATAAATTTATGGGCTCGCCTCCCACGAGATAATCCTGACTAATAAAATAGGTATAGCGTCCCGAAAAGGAGGAGGGAGAGAGCCCATTGAGAATTCCCTTGATGGCAAAGGCGTTATACGCATTGATCCAGAATGCCAGACGATGATTTGGTGTAGGGAGTTGTTGTGGTGCGAGATGCTGGAGTTCAATGAGATATGAGGAAAACTGTTGATCGGAAGCCAATGCAGGGTAATTGACTACCCCATCATTGATATTCTGCTGAAGACTTTGATCAAAATTGTGATGAGTAAAAGAGGACGGCTGAATTGGCTGTTGCGGTGAAAAAGTTTTCGGAACCGATGAGCAGCCAATAAGATTGAGTATGGCGATAGAAAGAATAATCCAGTTTTTCATGTAGTGACCCCCTGTTGTTTTGGTCAGTTGAACAGGATTTCTGTTACAGAGGTTTCTTGATGGAAAAGACCAAATATGTGGATTGATGCTCTATCGGAGACAAATAGAGAAGGATTGGAATAGGGAGGGATCCTCGAAAGGTCTTGAAGCGGAGAGGAAACATACCAATCTGAGGAAAGATAAGCTCAGGAGAATTTTCATCTGAATATATTATTCTAAAGCCGAATGCTATTGGAAAATGTATGTATGACTGTGACTCCCGCGATGATCAACCCCATACCAATCACGGCTGGGGCATCAGGGATTTCACGAAACATGATCATTCCTACGAGGGCCACCAGAACAATGCCTATCCCTGACCAAATGGCATAGGCAATGCCTACTGTCATGTGCCGTAAGACCAAGCTTAAAAGATAGAAGGCTGCGCCATATCCCAATACTACCAATATGCTGGGCCCTAGTTTTGTGAACCCTTCGGCGCTTTTGAGCGCGCTGGTGGCAATGACTTCTGCCAAAATGGCGATAAACAAATAAAGATAGGTCATGGTTGCTGTCCTTTGGGTGCTTTTTGAAAAGTGAGCGTTAGATTGGTGAAAAGTTGCGGATTCTCAAAAAGTGGTTAGTCTCTGCCGCTCTAGTTGGTTAGTTGTGCTGGTATCGATAATGGCCGGTGATGGAAAAATTAAACAACATGTCTTCTAGTTTTGGGCCTTCTCCAATGTTATGCACAATCATTGGCCGTTTAGTTTCGGGAGCCGTGACATCTGTGACGATGCCAATATGGGGGAGGCGATTGTTGATCATCCAAGTGACGACGTCTCCAGCTGTATAGTCGGATCCTGCCATGGAAATAGGGAGAGACTTTCCATGACGTGTAAAGAATGTCTGTAGATTTGGAACTCGACGGTGGTCGATATTGGAGTCGGGTTTGTGAAGCCCCCAACGCTTTGGGTAGTCCTCAAAATGAGCTTGCATATCTTCATGGACTAATTGTTGAAGATCTATCCCTAAGGCTCGGTACGAACGAATAACAACATCAGTGCAGACGCCAACTTGATCGGGCACATCTCCCATGGGATAGGGAATCTTGCGATATTTGCCATCGTAGGTGACGTGATGATTCGTTCGTTCTATGGCGGCTTGAACTAAATTATTGGTCAGAGCATGATCTCGTTTTTCTTGACCAAAGCCTACAGAATAGATTCCGCCTAGAAGTATGACTACGAGGAAGGCCAGTCTTCCTTGTTGTACGGTTGGCTTACTGAGAGTCGTTGGAGAAGGCATGTGATTTCCTCGGGGATTAATCCATAAAGCTAGTCTATCAGAAGAATAGGTTGCTATTGATTCGCTGCAAGATTCTCAATCAATATGGCTCACTTTTTTAGCTGGCGTTGAGCATGCGAATTTCCCTTTGTGGGAAAGGAATTTGAATGCGATCCGTGCCGAAGGCCTCAACGATAGCTTGATAGAGCTCTGCTTGTGCGGGCACAAAATCTGCTACAGCGACCCAAGGCTTGACGGATATATTAATGGAAGAATCCCCAAGTTCTCCAACACCAATCACGGGAACGGGGTCTTGTACCACGCGCGTATTCCCATTGACCACTCGCTGGATCGTCGCCAAGGCTTGGGTGAGATCTGTCGCGTAGGCCACGCCCACCGTCAAATTGAGTTGGCGAATCTTTCCATAGTTATGAAGGATTTCTCCGATAATTTTTCGATTTGGTATGACGACGATGGATTGATCGATGTGCAACAGTTTGGTGGTGAAAATATCAATAGACTGGACTTCGCCATGTTCTCCCAAAATATCGATGAATTGGCCTACCCGAAAGGGCTTGGTAATGATGATACTCAAGCCCGCGAACAGGTTCAGAAACACTCCTTGAAGGGCTAAGCCAATTCCTACTCCGGCCACACCCAGTCCGGCAATTAAGGGGAAAATCTGAATGCCAAATTGTTGCAACATAATTAAGAGGGTAAAAAGAAATATGATACCCTTGACGACCCGAACCAGTAGCAAGCGTACTGGAGGCTCCATTTCCAGTTTCCCCAATGTTTTATGGGTATATCGACCTGCCGATTTGGCTAGGAATGCCCCAACCCCCAAAATGAGCAGTCCGCTTGCTGCCTGTAGTCCATACTGAATGACTAAATCCATACTAATGTCAGTCCCAAACATGTGTATCCCTCCGGGTAAAGGTGAAGAATTTTTCTCATTTGATTAAGGTTGTTTACGAGAATAACTAATGAGGAGATTCCGGTCTAGAAAGAGTGGAAACATTATTTTTCTTTGCTCCTAATGGCTTGCTTAAAATTTGAAAATTCGATATTAATCCTCTCTTTGAGGATTGTGTATTCAAAAAGGGATCATTGGGAATATTTTTTCGGATAGGAGGCTCCTCATGAAACATCAAACATGTTCCTCCAGGTTTTGGGTCTTAATTCTTTTGGCCATCGGATGGGGCTTCCCAACTCTTTCTCAAGCAGAAGTGAAAATTGTTCGGCTTCAAGAAGGCTTGGGGAATCATCATTTTCCGGTTTCAACTGCCGTCTCCATGGCCCAGAGATATGTCGATCAGGGCATGGTTCTTATGTATGGGTTTAACCATGCTGAAGCCGCACAATCGTTTCAATATGCACAAAAGCTTGATCCCAATTGTGCGATGTGTTTTTGGGGAGAGGCCTTAGTGCTGGGTCCGAATATTAATGCGCCCATGCCTGATTCGGTCATTCCTCAAGCCTATTCAGCTATTCAACACGCCATGGATTTACGTGAGCAGACAACTGGAAAGGAACGGGCATTAATCCAGGCCCTTGCCAAGCGTTATGCTTCCAAAGGATTAGCTGATCGTTCAGTGCTGGATGTGGGATATGCTGAGGCCATGCGACACGTGTTTGTTCAATTTCCGGAAGATGCCATTATTGGAGCTTTGTTTGCTGAGGCCTTAATGGATTTACATCCATGGGATTTTTGGACAAAAGACGGTGAAGCCCGACCTTGGACTGCAGAAATCGTTTCGACGTTGGAACGAGTGTTGGATCTGAATCCCAACTTGCCTTTAGGGCACCATTTGTATATCCATGCCGTCGAAGCTTCTCCGCATCCTGAAAAGGCTCTGGCGAGTGCCTCTCGATTGCCAGCTCTCGTTCCCGGTTCTGGCCATTTGGTTCATATGCCAGCCCATATTTATATCCGTGTAGGACGCTATTTGGATGCTGCCCACGCTAATCAACAAGCCGTCAAGATCGATCAACATTATTTGAATCACGCTCACACGGAAAGTATTTATACGGCCGCCTATGTCCCGCACAATTATCATTTTTTATGGGCAGCAGCGAGTAAACTTGGACAGCAAAGAGTCGCTCTTCAAGCCGCCAAAGATACCGCATCCAAAGTGAGTCCTGAGGCTATGCGGGATCCAGCTTTTGCCGGAACTTTACAACATTTTTGGTTGATGCCACTCTTTACCAAGGCGTTATTTGGACAATGGGAGGAAGTGCTTCAGGAGCCTGTGCCGTCGGCTGATTTGGTCTACCCTGCAGGTATTCGGCATTATACTAGGGGGTTGGCGTTCCTTCGTGGAGGTAAATTAGAAGAGGCTGCTAGGGAGCTTGAGGCATTAAAAAGGGTGGTTACCGATCCAGCCATTGTCCCTTTAACTATTTTTGATTTAAACGACATCTCTCACATTTTGAAGATTGCCCAAGCGGTTTTGTCAGGAGAAATTTCCGCTGAACAGGAAAAATATGGTAAGGCCGTCACTCATTTGGAAGAGGCCATACGCTTAGAAGAAGCCTTAAATTATACTGAACCCAAAGATTGGTATCTCCCCCCGCGTCAAGTTTTGGGAGCGGTTTTATTAAAAGCGAATAGGCCGGAGGAAGCAGAGGAGGTCTATCGCCAAGACCTAAAAGTTCACCCACAGAATGGTTGGTCTCTTTTTGGATTGGTTCAAAGCCTGAAAGTTCAAAATAAAGTTGAGGAAGTGACGGTTGCCGCGCTTGAATTTGCAAAATCTTGGGCTGACGCTGATGTGACTTTGACCAGTTCGCGGTTTTAAATCTGGTTTGATGTCTCGGATACGTGCCTACCCGTAGGCGTCACGATATGAGACCTTGATCAGGAGGTTGCTGGTAGGTTTTCCCTTTTTGGATCTTCCTGGGATTTCTTCTCTTTTCTCTTTCCGTTCATTCAAGTTCTTTGTCCGACTTTCCGAAATAATCCTTCAGTAGTTATTCGCCCTGCTCGACATGCCGAGGAGAGGCTGACGATTTTTGGCTGGACCTATTATTTTTCAATTTTCTGACTGGAGACATTCATGAGTCGGCGATCGATTGGAATTCCTTGTTCAACTCAGTCCAATGGTAGTAATGGGAATGGGATGACTCGGATAGAAGCCATTGCCGAACGACGCTCAATTCCCGGCGTGATGTTATTTGCCGGAACAGGTGATGTCCTCTTTATGAATGCGGAGGCGGAATTATTGAGCCGTCAAATCATGGGGGCTCGAATTGGGTCTGGCGATCAAGAAATTTTTCCTACAGAAGTCCGGGATTTGTGTGCGTCCTTGCGCAATTTACTTCATGATGGAGAGCAAGAGGATGTAGAAGGTCAACATGAACTCAGGAGAGTGACGGGAGATGCACAGGCGCCGGTGTTGTTGCGCGGTTTTCCTTTGGCGCCACATTCTCCCAATGATGATGCATGTATGTTGATCCTTATGGAAAAGATTGGGCGAGAACGTCGAATTGTCCCAGATCAAGCGAAAGATCAGTTTCGTTTAACGGATCGCGAAGTAGAAATAGTGAAATACATCAGCGAAGGTTGGACGAATAAGGAAATTGCACGACATTTAGATATTAGCGAACATACGGTAAAAGAACATGTCCGACATTTGTTGAAAAAGACTAAGAGCACAACTCGAACTGGTATTTTGGCTCAAATTTTTCAAGATACCTAAAGCGTCCTTCCTTATATTTCTCGTTTTTTTTCTTGCAAATTTTATTGTTCTTGATTCTCACGGGCATCCCGTAGATAATCTTCGCCATGTCTTTTTTTTGGCCCCAATGGCCTTTTACCCTACTCGTTGTTTTGGGAGTTCCGTCCCTGAAAGAAACCACTCAACTGGATGAGGCTGGTTTAGTTCAGGCACTTCAACGTGGTGATGAACAGGTCTTTTCTGCCGTGATGGACTCGTATTCAGGTTCGTTGCTGCGCTTGGCCATGGCTTTTGTTCCTAGCCGGGCGGTTGCAGAAGAGGTGGTGCAGGAAACCTGGATGGGGGTGTTGGAAGGAATTGGGCGGTTTGAAGGACGCTCATCCTTTAAAACATGGTTGTTCCGTATTCTCACTAATCGCGCAAAAACACGCGGTACCCGCGAGCGTCGTTATGAGCCCTTTGGATTGCCTGGTTCAGATGCTGATGGAGACGAAGGGCCTTCGATTGAAGATTCCTTGTTTGTCACAGAAGGCTCTGAATCCGGTCATTGGGCAGATCCTCCACAAGGGTGGGAGGCTGATACACCTGAGCGGGCCCTATTATCTAAGGAATGCCGTACGGCGATTGAAGAGGCCATCAATGAATTACCTGACAACCAGCGGCAAGTTATTACATTACGGGATGTTGAAGGAGTGAGCGCCGAAGAAGTATGTAACGCTCTTAACATTAGTGAGACTAATCAGCGAGTATTATTGCATCGAGCCCGAACCAAAGTGCGTCGAGTGTTAGATCCTTACGTGCGTGGAGAGAATAGGTAAGCGGAATGGATAAGAATTTCAAACAACAACTAATGAGCTATATGGCCGGGAATTTCACTTGTAAGGAAATTGCCGCTCTCATTACCGATTATCTGGAAGGGTCTTTTACGCTGAGTCAGCGCCTTCGTTTTCAGATGCATATTGGTTTGTGTGTTGCCTGTCGAAATTATTTGAGTCAGATGAAATATACGGTTGCCACCTTGGGGCAATTGCCTTCTGAGCCCGTGCCTCCTCAGGTTAAGGAAGAATTAATGAAACGTTTTCGGACGTGGAAACACGAACAATCCTCCCAGAAACCTTCATTGGATATCTAAGAGCTTTTTCTCTCTGCACGCCTAAAGGTTAATGGTGTTGGATTGGTGAACAGAAGATTCGTCTGCTGTATTTTTGGCCAATTTTCGATAAATATTTCGAAAAGGAGTTCATGATGGCACTGAAAGAATCTACCATGTTGGCGTTAGGGACGCCCATGCCCTCTTTCGCCTTGCCAGATGTGTGTACTCAGAAGATGATTTCTCCTGAAGTGTTTGAAGGGAAGATTGGGGCCCTTGTCATGTTTATTTGTCGGCATTGTCCTTATGTCGTGCATGTACAGGATGAACTGACCAGGTTAGGACGGGAATTTTATGAAGGAAAAAACTTAGGGATTTTGGCAATTAGTAGCAATGATGCTCATAGGTATCCTGCTGATTCTTCATTGCGGCTCAAAGAGATGAGTGAACAATTGGGATGGACATTTCCTTTTTGTTATGACGAGACGCAGTCCGTGGCGAAGGACTTTACGGCGGCCTGTACGCCAGACTTTTTTGTCTTTGATAGCCAAAGACATCTGGTCTATCGAGGTCAACTTGATGCTTCTCGACCAGGGAATAAGACGCCGGTGACAGGCGAGGATATACGTCTCGCTCTTGATGCCGTTTTGGCTGGACATTCTGTGCCTGGGAAGCAACGCCCTAGTGCAGGATGTAATATTAAATGGAAATCTGGTAACGAACCGGTATATGCGTGAATGAGAGGATGAGAGAATTTTGAAAAAAATAGGTGTTGAGGAGTGAAAAAATGTTGGTGATTAGTTCTTGTCTATTTTCTCTTGTTTCTGCGCAGATTTCTTGAACGTGATATCTCCATAATAGGCGATGGCACTTTCCCTCGTATTATCGGTATCGGTCATAATGGCCACCCCTGAAATTTTGGGTGGTTCCTCTCCAAACGCTTTCTTGTAATCCTCATAGACATTCCGTTCTTCGGTAATCCATTCGTGTAGTCGAGATTCTCCGCTTTCAATCACGAACATTTTGACTCGATCGGTGTAAGGATTAGGTACGATGATACCAGTCGGGCTTTTGCTTTCCCAGATATAGGTGATGGCCGAAATTGGAGGGTAATGGCCGTAGAGAAGTTTTGCGGCTTCATATTTGGCTTTCTCCAGGAATCCCACTCTGTTGCTGTCATATTCAAATGTAATATAGAGCCGAGCGGGGTAATCGTCTCCAGATTTTTGTGTCACATCACCATTTTGCAAAATGTTCTCGATTTTCCATTTCCACTGGACGATGGGATATTCTTTGGGGTCGATGGCGACCTCTGTAGTAAGACCCGAAGAAGATTCTTTGCTGGTTGCTTTGACGGCAACTTGTTCTCCGTTCCTGACCAATTCATATTCCGTGTGTGTTGGGATTTTTTCAAAGGTGAGTGGTTCCCAGCCGCTAGGAAGGGGGTCCCCTGGTTGGGCCTGGGAAAAAGTTCCAATTAGCAATTGATCTGCCGATTCTGCGAAGGCGTTAGATAAATGGGTGACAGCTAAGGCCGACCCGAATATTATGGAAGCGAGAATCTTAGAAGCTTTTGTTAGCGGCATACATCTTTCATTTAGCACGATTAGCGTGTCCAAGAAAAGAGCTTATGGAGGAACTGCTTTTTCCCTTCGCCGAGGGTGGTTTTTCTCCAGGCATTTGCGGTCTTTTTGATTACTTCAGCCTGAGTTGGGTAAGGATGAATTGTCCCTGCGATGGTATTCAATCCGAGACTGCCCTTCATGGCCAATGTATATTCACTTATCATGTCCCCTGCATGGGTGGCCACGATTGTAGCACCCACAATTTGGTCTGTCCCTTTCTTGACATGAACCCGCGCAAAGCCCTCATCTTCCCCATCCAGAATTGCGCGATCGACCTCTGATAGTGGAAAAGTAAAGGTATCAATGAGGACACCCTTGGCTTTGGCATCATATTCGTACATGCCGACATGGGCGATTTCTGGTTGCGTATAGGTTGCCCATGGAATAATGAGATTTTCTGTGCTGGCATAGCCTAATCCTAAGGGATGCGGGAATAAGGCGTTTTGTATCACAATTTGGGCCATAGAATCTGCGGTGTGAGTGAATTTGAAGGGAAAGCAAATATCGCCTGCCGCATAGATTCTAGGGTTGCTGGATTGAAGACGAGCATTAACCTTCACTCCTGTTTGGTGATCAAAATCTACCCCAACCTCTTCTAACCCAAGGCCTTCTACATTGGGCGCTCGTCCGACTCCGACAAGAATTTCATCTACCACGATTTCTTGATTGGTCCCGTTGCTTTCATATTGAATGACTTTTGTGTTGTTTCGTGCTTCCACCGCTTTCACTTTGGAATCAAACACAAATTGGACTCCGTCATGCTTCATTTGTGTTTGGACGATAGCGGCAGCGTCACTATCTTCACGAGGAAGAATATGATCAGCGCGTTCAAAGAGAAATACTTCGCTGCCAAAACGGGCAAACGATTGGGCCATTTCACATCCGATGGGGCCGGCTCCAATGATCCCTAATCTGGGAGGCAATTCTGTTAAGGAAAAAATGCTTTCGTTGTTCAAATAGCCAACTTTCTCTAGACCCGGAATTGGAGGGGCCGCAGCTCGGGCTCCTGTACAAATCACCGCTTTTGAAAATTGCAACGTGGCGCCATTGACCTCAATAGTTTTGGCGCCAGTGAATCGACCATTCCCGATAAACACATCCACGCCAAGTTTGGTATAACGATGTGCGGAATCAACATGGCTGATCCGTGCGCGCAGTTTTCGCATACGAGCCATTGCCGCTCCAAAGTCACGTTCAAGATTTTGGGGAACCTGCACGCCAAATTGTGCGGCTTCTTTCACTGCTGTCCATGCTTTGGCGGCCCGGATTATCCCTTTGGATGGAACACAGCCGACGTTTAAGCAATCGCCACCCATGAGATGGCGTTCAATGAGGGCTACTTTCGCGCCCAGAGCTGCACCGATAGCTGCGGTGACCAACCCAGCCGTCCCTGCTCCAATAATCACTAAATTATAGGGTCCTGATGCCGTCGGATTCTTCCAGTGAGGGGGATGAACATTATTAATTAACTCTTCATTGAATTGATCGTGGGGAAGAATCAACGGTGAATCGTTTGGTGTGTGCTCAGTCTTCATGGAGTGCCTCAGGTTTTCTCATTGGAATGAGACGATTGGTTTTCAGTAGATTCGGAAGAATCAGAAGATGTATGGGTCCATTTTCGGTAAGCCATGGGCATGAGAGCTAAGAGTCCTAGAAGGGTAAAGGCTAAAAGGACTGGTGGACTAGCAATTTCACCCAAAGAGTTTATGGAGCCTAGTTGCCGGCCGGCGAAGGCGAAGACAAAGCTGCCAGGAATGATTCCAAGGGAGGTGGCAAGCATATAAGTGCCCAGCTTGACCCGTGTGAGACCCGAAACAAGGTTCACAAGGAAGAAGGGAAATGCTGGAATGAGGCGCAGGGTCATAAGATAGCTAAATGCATTTTTTGCAAACCCAGCTTGTATGGGCCCCAAGCGGTTACCAAATTTTCTTTCCACCCAATCTCGTAATAGATACCGTGCGGCTAAAAAAGCTAAGGTGGCCCCAGCTGTCGCACCTATATTGACAATAACGGTTCCCATTACGCTGCCGAAAAGGAAGCCTCCGGTCAATGTGAGAATAGCTCCCCCTGGTAAGGAAAAAGTCGTTTGAAGAATATAGACAAGAATGAATACCGCAACTGCCAGCGCATAGTTGGACTCAGTATATGCGAGGAGAAAGTCACGGTTGGCTTTGAGTGATTCGAGTGATAGGTATTGGCCTAAATCAAAATATATGAAGGCCCCTATGCCTACAAGAAAGATGATCCCGGTCAGGATCTTGCCTGTGGGTGAATGAGAGGTTTCGTTTTCTGGTGTGTTTGGTTGAGCCATGTGGGACTCCATTATGTTGGTTTTCATAACAATACTCCAGTAGTAATCCTAAATTAATATGATCGTTTTTGGCCTTATCGTATTGAGCGCGATTTCCTATAGTCTGAGCTTTGAGACATTTGTTACGAAGTTCATATGAATGTTATGACAATACTCAAGTTTTATAATGATAGGGCTGTTTTGTCAGACCATTTGGCCGGGTATTTGATCTGACGGTAAAAATTGTAAGAATACTTGGGTGATACCGATGCTCCAGCGTTTTGGGAAATGGATTTTAGTTTTGCTGGCACTCGCTGGGATCTATCTGGCTGTTCAAAATTCGTTTCTCCAGGACATTGTTCATCCAGAGAAATTAACTTCCTTTTTCCGTGATTTGGGTCTGGCGGGTCCCTTTGCCTTGATGGCCATGATGACTTTGGCTGTTGTCGTGAGTCCGATCCCTAGTTTGCCAATTGATTTAGCGGCTGGGGCTGTTTATGGACCTTTTTGGGGGGCTGTGTATGTGTTAATAGGTGCGGAGGGTGGAGCCGTTTTGAGTTTTCTTATCGGGAGGAGACTTGGACGGGATTTTATTAAGCAGTGGCTGAAACATGATATTACGTTTTGTGAGAAATGTTCGGATCACCATTTATTTGGCCTCATGGTGTTGGCGCGGTTCGTGCCCGTTTTTTCATTCGATATTGTCAGTTATGGGGCTGGGTTAACCAATATAAGCCTTAAATCTTTTGCTATGGCAACCTTTCTGGGAATGGTTCCTCCTACTTTTGCCTTTACTTATTTAGGAAGTGCGGTCGTCAGCGTTCAATGGCCCATGATATTGGCTGGAGTTCTGCTTGTTGCCATTTTTCTTTTTTTACCAAAATGGATAATGAGTCATCGATCGTCTTGGTGGGTGGGTATGTTATTAGGAAAACCACCGGAGATGGCCGCTCAAATTGATGTGCAACCCAAGCCCAATCACTGTAGTTGGTGTGGTCAGTCAGTGAAAGAATAATTCCACGGATTATTTCAACTGAGGCAGTTGGTCTGCGAGTTCCTCCGCTGGATAGGTCAAGATCTCTGCGAGCGTTGGATGGTAATGAGGAATCCTGAGTAGGTCTCGTGCCGTCCCATGGAAATGCATGAGGGTGATAATTTCATGAATGAGCTCAGAGGCTTCTGGGCCAACAATATGTCCTCCGAGAATTTCACCTGATTGGGGATGACAAAGAATTTTGACATGACCATGTAATTCACCTAAGCACAGTGATTTTCCATGGTCGTTAAAGGGATACGATGCAGCTAGAAATGGTATTGAAAGATCCCTGCATTCTTGTTCCGATAATCCCACGCTAGCCATTTGAGGATCGGTGAAAGTGACCTGGGCTTTGAGCCGATCATCATATTTTTTCAGGGGCTGATCTTGATGGACGGCATTCCATCCTGCGATTTCCCCCTGTTCAATGGCAATATGTACGATTTCATGCCATCCGTTCACATCACCTACGGCAAAAATATGTGGCTGCGAGGTTTGCATCGTGTCTTTCACGACAATCGCCTTTTTCTGAACTTCGACCTGAGCTGCTTCCAATTGTAAACTATCGATATTGGGACGACGTCCAAGAGCTTGTAGGATGGAAGTGGCCATGACCTGCCGAGGCTTGCCTTGCTCCAGAAAATGAACCGTTTTTTGGCCATCAGAGGATTGAGTCACTTGCTTCAGTGAGGTGTTGGTAAAGATGGTCATGCCTTCTTCGCGGAGCTTCGTTTCTATAGGAAGGGTTAAATCTTGGTCTACTTGTGACAAGATATGTTTGCTGCGTTGAATTAAGCTGACCTTGACCCCGATGCGTAAGAAAAACTGGGCTAATTCTAAGGCCACTGCCCCTCCACCTAGGACAATCATGGATTCTGGAGGAGTACGAAGTTCGAGGGCATCATCACTGGTGAAATAGCCTGCTTCTTCTAAGCCAGGGATAGGAATATGAGAGATGACGGATCCTGTGGCAATAATAAAGGCCTTGGCGGTCAGTTGATGTGGGCCAACTTGGACGAGCGTTGAAGAGAGGAAATGCGCTTTTTCTTGATAGAGCGTAAATCGGGGATGTTGTAAGGCCGCAACTCGATAGTCGGTGAATTCCTTGATTAAGCGATTTTTTCGATCAATAATAGCGCTGAGGTTGGCGTGAACTTTTGTGGGGTCTAGGCCAAATTCTGGTGCTCGACGGATGAGGGCAGCAATATCAGATGAACGGAGCATAGCTTTTGTGGGCATACAGCCGCGCAAAATACAGAGACCGCCCAGCGGGCCATGATCAATTATTCCGACATTAGCGCCTTCCGCTTGGGCCGTGCGTGCAGCTGCATAACCAGCTGAGCCGCCGCCGATAATCAGAACATCATGAGCGATGGTGGATGCCGATGTTTTTGAAGATCGTGTCATACGTGTAACTACTGTAGGGAAGAGTGAATCATGGAACTCCCATTTCAAACAAGAAAAAATTTTTGGCAGGTCGGAATGATTTTCATCGTGTGCGCATTGGGAATAAGTGGGTGCGTTTCGCAGCCGCTGCCATTGGCCATGTTGCCTATGGTCGAACCACAAGCGGCAGAACTCAACTTAAAAGGTATTGACCAGTATCAAATTGGTGAATGGGAGGCTGCGCTTCATTTCTTCCAGTCAGCCATTCAAGTGAACCCCATGCTCGTTGAAGCTCATTTTAATGCGGCGTTGGCTCTTCATCAATTAAAACGTCATCAAGATGCGACTGCCTATTTTAAACGAGCTGGAGTATTAGACCCCGAAAACCGTTCTATTATATCCTCGACTCTGTATCGTAATCATCTAGGATTATCCTCCACCTTTGAGCGGCATATTAGTGGTGGGTATCGATATCAAGGGGAGGAAGAATAAGGAGAAAAAATATTTTTCTCGGATTTCATTTTGGGGGTTGGGTCTTTTGGCTCGTGAGCTCTTGAATTTTCGCAATAAGGATCTCTACCTGAAATGGTTTTTGAATAAACGCATTGATGCCGGATTGCGAGAAATGTTTCATGGCTTCTTCCTCAGGATACCCGCTGGACACTAAGATCGGCACCTTCCGGTCTTTTTCTCTAATTTTTTCAGCCAACTTTCCTCCATCAACATGCGGCATGGTGAGGTCAAGGAACACAAGAGCGATCTCCTCGCGATAGCGTTCAAAAATTTGCTCACCTGCTTGACCATCCTGAGCTACCAAGGCATCAAAGCCAATTTCTTTCAGAATGAGAGAGCATGCGGTCCTCACTTCCTCCTCGTCATCGACAACCAGTACTTTGGAATGGATGGTTCGGCTCGCTGGTTCTAGGGGTAACGTCAAAGAGGGAATACTCGGTGATGAAGGTGTGTGGGTTGTGGGAAAAAGAAAAATAAATTCAGTGCCTTGGCCAGGGTTGCTTTGCACGGCGATTGTGGCGCCATGTCCACGAACAATTCCTAATAACGCAGCTAACCCTAACCCGCGCCCCGGAAATTTTGTTGAGAAAAATGGGTCGAAGATCTTTGGGATCAATTCGGGTTTCATCCCATTTCCCGAATCCTGAATCTTCAATAAGACGCATGGCCCGGAAGGAAGGTCCCCCATGATATGGTAATGACGAAAATTTTCCGTAGAGATATCCGCAGCGCTGGTACTAATGTGAATGACTCCCTTTTGGTCTCCAATAGCTTCCGCGGCGTTGGTCACAGTATTCATGAGCATTTGCCGAAGTTGAGAACGATCTCCGCGGATAGGTGGAACGTTAGGTGATAAGTGAAAGGTGAGGGTAATCCTCTTCGACACGGTTGAGCGTAGAAAGGACTTGCTGTCTTTGAGAAATTGCTGAAAATTTACCGTTTGAAAATCTAATTGTGTTTGACCTGCAAACGTCAGCATTTGGTTGGCCAGCTCGCCTCCACGAAGTCCAGATTTTTCAATGATCTGTAAGTGCTCTCGAATGGGAGAGTCAGGTGAAAGCAACCGTAGGGCCAAACCTGCTCTTGCTACGACAGACATCAGTAAATTATTGAAGTCGTGTGCAATCCCTCCTGCTAACACTCCCAAGCTTTCCTGCTTTTGGGCATATTGGCGCTCCATTTCATGGCGTTCCCGGTCTTCCTCAGCCTTTCGCCGTTCGGACAGATCTCGTAATGAGGTGAGATAGGCAGGGGCATCTTCCCATTCAATGGGGATGACTCTCATTTCCACAGGTTTCGCTTGTGTGTCGGGATGGTGAATGAGAATTTCTTTGGTCTCTCCGTGGATTAATTGATGTTCAAATGGTGATCCGACAAGTTGTTCGTTTGAACATTGAAATAGGTGTTCGGAAGCCGGATTGGTAAAGAGGATACGCCCATCCATGCCAACGACGACCAAACCATCTCCAGAGGATTCCCAAATGGTATTGGACTGACGCTCAAGGGCTTGAATGCGTTTTATGGCGGATAATTGATGCAGGGCTTGTTGAACATGTCGCCAGAGGAGTTCTGGGGATAGGGTGTTGTAGATGAAATAATTATGGGCTCCTAACTTCAGGGCTTTGGCTGCGACTTCTTCATTGGCCATTCCTATAAAAAAAATAAAGGGTGGCTTAGAGATGGGGGAGGCCTGGTTCATTTTTTCTAAGAAATCTAACCCAGTCATATCAGAGAGCTGGCTGTCGATAAGCATGCCCTGAGGCGGGGTGAGTTGGCAGGCTAATAAGGCCTCCTCGCCAGACTCCATTTCTTGGATATTCACATTATTCTGGGCGGAGTCCTGAATCCACCGACTAAATTCCCCTCGGCGGTTTTGGCTGGATCCGATAATGAACAGGCGGAAGATGGTAGTAGGAAGTTCTGATATTTGAGCGGTCATGGCCAACTCAGATTTTTTGAACAATGAGGGTGATGAGACTTCTCATGAATCGACCGTACGAGTGTTATTCACTTAAATTTATTAGAGTTAGATTTCTAAGAATAGTCAAAGTTCTTTAGTAATTCAAAGCTACGCGGTTGGTTTGAGAGAAAAAGAAGGAAGGGATGAATAGAATTGATCTTACCTGTGCAGCAAATCCGATTCAATAGATTGTTTTCTTTATGGAGCCCTCAAAAAGATGAGAAGGGGAGTGAGGGGGTGGGAATGAAGATGGGGGGTGAGGGCAAACAGGCCGGAATAAACCTGAGGGAAAGTATAGACTCAGGGGAAAGGGGCGGTAAGGCTTCCTGGGCTTTACTCTTCCATTGCGTCTTCTAACAGGTTTGAACCATATGATGAGCGCTCTCGTTGGCTGGGAGAGGAGGGGCAATCCAGTAGCCCTGCATAGCATCACATCCATGCTCTTCAAGGAAATCAACCTGTTCTTGAGTTTCTACACCCTCTGCAATGACTTGAAGCCCTAAATTCTTTCCAAGTGTAATGACTGCCTGAACAATTGCCGCGTCATTGGGGCTATGTGGGAGTTGCTGAATGAGGCTTTGATCTAGTTTGATTCCATCAATTGGAAAAGATTTGAGGTACCGTAATGAGGCATAGCCAGCACCGAAGTCATCAATATAGAGATGGACCCCCATGGCTTTTAATTCACGCAAAGTCTTGATTGTTTCCTCTGTTTCTTGAATTAGAAAGGTTTCGGTCAACTCTAACTTAAGGTTTTCTGGATCCAAGTGTGAGCGTTTGAGAATATCTTGAATGAGAGCAGGTAAATTTCCTTGATGAATTTGTCGAGCCGACAAATTGACGGCTACGTGAGGAGAGGGGAATCCTTGTTTTTCCCAGTATTTGGCTTGTTTGCTTGCAGCCCGTAAGACCCACTCGCCAATTGGAATAATCATACCGTTTTCTTCAGCTTGTGGAATAAATTGATTGGGTCCTATGAGTCCCTGATAGGGATGGTGCCACCGCAGGAGCGCTTCCATTCCAATGATTTGTTTAGTCCGAAGATTCATTTGCGGTTGGTAGTGAAGCAGGAATTCCTTTTTGGCCAGGGCTCGACTCAATTCGACTTCAAGTGTTGAACCATCCAGCCCCGCAGTCTTCATTCCAGCCGTATAAAATTGATAATTATTTCCCCCTTGAGCTTTGGCTCGATACATGGCTGCGTCGGCATGAGAGAGAAGTTCCTGAGGGTTAGCGCTGTCCCAAGGGTAGATGGTGACCCCAAGGCTTCCCGTCACCTGCAATTGATGGTGATTCACAATGATGGGTTGGGCTAGGAGTTGCAGAATACGTTGGGCCACAGCGGCGACGTCTTCGACGGATATAATTTGTTCAAGTAAAATCGCAAATTCATCTCCACCTAATCGTACTCCTGTATCAATCTCTCTAATGCATTTCTTTATTCGTGTGGCAACGGTTTTGAGTAAGGAGTCACCGCATTCATGCCCAAGTGAATCATTAATGGCTTTAAAATGATCGAGATCTAAAAACATGAGAGCCATAGCCATATCATTACGATTGCAGCGGGCCACGGCACAGTTGAGGCGTTCATAGAAAAGGCCACGGTTGGCTAATCCTGTAAGGTGGTCATAATGAGCTAATTGTGTAATGCGTTGGGTGGCTCGGTGCCGTTCCATGGCGTAGCGGATGGCACGACACAAAGTGGAGCTACTCGTTTGACCTTTGATGAGATAATCCTGGGCCCCGCTTTTTACAGCATGAATCGCTTGTGCCTCATCTTCAATTCCGCTCAGAATCAAGATGGGGGCTCCAGGGCAATATTGAATAAATTGAGGGATCGATTCAAAGCTTTGCCCTTCGGGTAAATGCAAATCCAAGATAATAGCTTGAAAGGTTTCTCGTTGAACCAGATCTAAGGCTTCACTAACTGAAGGTCGTTGCTCAAGTGTAAATTGATTTTGGAGCCCTTCCTTCAACATTTTACTAATTCTTAAAGCTTCGTTTTGATCATTTTCCACCAAAAGGAGCTTAATCATGTGTCTGCCTTTCTCTCACTTGCTGGTTCATTAAGGTCCTTCAATTATGACGGTCAATATTTTCTTTCTAATTACTTTTTCGGGTTTTCTGAGTCTTTCTTAATGATTAATGAAAAATAAATTGTAGCGATGAGCGGGGATGTGAGAATTTTATTGCTATAAAATTCAATAAAATTAATTGGTTAGATGTTTTTTGTCTCATATGGAAATAAGGCTGCGGTTGTTGTCTAGTTGTAAGTACGTAATTATATTTTCAATCAATTTTGGTGCAGATGAACCTCATTTCCTTTACTTTTTAGAGTAAATTTTCGTAAGGTGTTTTCAAATTACGCCTTTTCACTATTTTTTCAATTTCATTTAATCAATAGGTCTATTTTCTGGTTTCGCATTCTGCTGCGAATCACCTAATGTTTTATGGTATTTCGTGGGGAATTTGTTGAGGAGTATGGCCAGGACAGATTGAGCCGCTATTGATTCATGAAATTATGTTTCTTGACTGGAAATTTGAAGCGATAGTAATGCCCATTTGCCCTGCATGCTCATGGGGTCTTCAAAATAGTGTTATGATTGAGATGCGTTTTTAATTTTCTTAAGGAGCCACGTATGGGAAAAACGACAACATTGGTAGAGGTGATTCAGCGACTGATTGAAGTGGGTCGTCCCAAGGGTCATATCACCTTGAAGGATTTGACGAATGTATTGCCTGCCGATCAAATCACCTCGGAACAATTACATGCGATTTTGGGTGCCTTAACTGAAGCGAGCATCCAGGTAATTGATCCTTCCAAACGGACTGTGTTGCAGTTGGCTTCATTGAAGAAAGGTGCGGGTGTTGAGGATTCAGAAGATGGGGAGGAGGAGACTGATTCCTCTTTAGACATTGATTTAACTCCTGGAGAGCCCACGCGTATTGATGACCCAGTTCGCTTGTACTTAAAGGAAATGGGACGTGTTCCCCTCTTAACTCGTGAAGGCGAAATTGAATTAGCTAAACATATTGAAGAAGGAAAGCGAGATCTCGCCTGCTCAGTCTATGGGATGCCTGTCAATATTCAACATCTTGAGTCACTTCATGAACAATTGAAACTTGAAGAAATTCGAGTGCGAGATATTGTGTTATTGCAAGAAACCTTAGAAGACGATGATGCTGCAGATGAAGACGCTGCGCCGAGTGATCCTGAGGATGAAGAGCTTCGACTTCGAACGCTTGAGGGTTTGAGTACGGTTCGGAAACTCGGGCGAAATCTTCTTTCTCTCTATATTCAAAATCGAGAAGGGGGAACGGTTAAAGCCAAACAAGCTCATATTGATAAACGATTAAAGACCGTAATCGACAACTATGTTGATCAAATTGAGTCATTAAATCTGCATCAACGGGTGAAAGATGCCATGTTAATGCGGATAAAAGGTTTAGGCCAAGACATTCGAGCTGCTGATCTGGTGATTACGCGAAACACCAAGAAGTTAGGCTATGCGGGGCAGGATGGCATTCAGGTTATTGGGAAGAAGCCAAAAGTTGTGAGCAAAGCATCTAGCAGTCGAAGAAAGACTCAATTGGCTCCTGAAGAAATTGAACGCCTCAAGAAAGAGACTCAGGCTGCCAAGGAAGTCATTTCCCACATTCAAGATGATGTGCTTGCCATGCCAATGGAAGAGTTTAAAGCCGCATTGGTTATTTTAGCGAATGCGGAAGAAAAGGTGAAACGAGGCAAGGCCAAATTAATTGAAGCCAATTTGCGCTTAGTCGTCAGTATTGCTCGAAAATATACGAATCGAGGTCTTCAATTTATAGATTTAATTCAAGAGGGTAATATTGGATTAATGCGTGCAGTGGATAAGTTTGAGTATCAACGGGGGTATAAATTCAGCACCTATGCGACCTGGTGGATTCGGCAGGGTGTCACTCGTGCGATTGCGGATCAAGCGAGAACTATTCGGATTCCTGTGCATATGATTGAAGCCAATACCAAGCTTGCACGAACTGCTCGACAATTAGTTCAACAATTAGGACGGGAGCCGACTCCCGAAGAAATTGCTGAACGTATGGGATTAACCCCGGAAAAAGTACGCATGATGTTGGATATTTCTAAGGGTACTATTTCTTTGGAAACCCCAATTGGGGAAAAGGAAGATAGTCAATTAGGGGATTTGATTGAAGATAAAAATGCCGTGTCTCCGATGGATGCGGCCAATCGATATGATTTGCAACGTCAAATTGCCAATGCTTTAGGGGTGTTAACGCCACGAGAAGAGACGGTTATCCGGAAACGTTTTGGGATTGGTGACAGCACGGATCATACCTTAGAAGAAATTGGACAAGATTTTGATGTGACGCGTGAACGGATTCGTCAGATTGAAGCGAAAGCTTTGAAAAAGCTGCGCCATCCAAGTTGTAGTCATAAACTCCGGAGTTTAGTTGATCATCTTTGATCCAGACCTATCCTGGAATGTGAGAAAAGGCCTCGTCATTTCTGTGGCGAGGCCTTTTTTTTGATATATCGTTAAGTATACTGCACTGATTCATTATAGATATTTTATGAGTAGACATTTATCATGGCGTGGGTTCGCCCTTCTCCCTTCTAACCTCTAGGTGGTACCATTTCATTACTATGCGTATTCTAGTTGTTGAAGATGAACCAAAAGTGGCGTCATTTATCCGACGAGCATTAGAAGAAGAAAGTTATGCCGTCGATGTCTGTGCCGATGGAGCCGGTGGATTAGATTGGGCACAAACGGTCAATTACGACCTTATTGTTTTAGATTTAATGCTGCCAGGGTTGCCAGGGGTGGAGGTATTGAAACGTGCACGTGCGGCTGGCGTGAAGACCCCGGTCATGATTCTGACGGCACGTTCAGAGGTGGATCAACGCGTTAAAGGTCTTGATGCGGGGGCAGATGATTATTTGACCAAACCATTTGCGATTGAAGAATTGCTGGCCAGGGCACGAGCCCTCCTTCGTCGTTCCGGTGGTGCTCCCTCTGGAATTTTGCAAGTTGATGATGTTGTCCTGAATCCAGTGACGCGAGAGGTGACTTGTGGCGAGCAGCGGTTAGAATTTACGACTAAGGAATATGCACTTTTAGAATATCTCATGCGAAATGCTGGTCGAGTGTTGACACGCTCGATGATTGCGGAACATGTCTGGGATTTAGATTTTGATACCTTCACAAATGTGATTGATGTGTATATTAGCTATTTGCGCAATAAGATCGATAAAGGGCGTGAACGGAGTCTCATTCAAACTATTAGGGGGAGTGGATATATGATGAGGTCTGATGGGTGACTAATACCTCGATCCGCGTTCGTCTCACTCTTTGGTACGGCTCAGCTTTAGCTCTTATTCTGCTCCTTTTTGCCGTCGCGTTATATTTGGTGATGTCACGGGCGCTTCGAGAACAAGTAGATGCATCGCTTGATGAAGCAGCTGCGGTGGCCATCCGAACTCTCGGAGAACATCGATTTGGGCCTTTCCTCATTTTCGAAGATCTTTCTCAAGAATTCCCAGAGTTGGCTTTATTAGATAAATTTTTCCAAATATTTGGGCCTGCCGGGCAAGTTACGATTCAATCCTCCAATATTCAAAGTCGAGAAATTCCGCTGAGTCAAACAGCATTTCGGGCTTCGCTTGAGGGAAAATCTACTTTCGAATCAGCTCAATTTGCGAAGGGTGTCTCTCTTCGGTTGCTTTCGGTTCCTATTCGTCAGGATGAGCAACTCGTCAATATTTTGCGTGTAGGAACATCATTGAGGCCATCTGATCGCATGTTACGACGATTATTGGTTGGGTTGTATATTGCGTCTCCGGTCGCATTGCTTGTGTCCTTAATGGGGGGATGGTTTTTGGCAGGAAGAGCCTTACGACCCGTGCATGCGATCACCCAAGCTGCTCGTCGTATCACCGCAGGTGACTGGAGCCAACGAATTCTGACGCCGCAGTCGAATGATGAAATTGGACAGCTAGCCTCAACCTTTAACGATATGATTGGTCGATTAGAAGTGTCATTTAAGCAAATTCGCCAATTTAGTGCTGATGCCTCTCATGAGTTGCGTACACCCCTAACCATTACCAAAGGTGAAACCGAATTAGCATTACGCCGTCCTCGTCAGGCGGAAGATTACCGAGTGGTATTAGAAAGTAATTTAGAAGAGATTGATCGTATGAGTCGTATCGTGGATGAATTACTTTTTTTATCCCGTGCTGATCTAGGGGAAATTAAGTTGAAAATGCTTCCCGTGCAATTAGATGATCTCTTTCGCGAAATTCACCAGCAGGCTGCAGTGTTAGGAAAAGACCGCTCGATTCAAACCGTGATGACAAAAGTTGAACCAGTTGTGGTTGAAGGTGATGATCTGCGGTTACGTGAATTATTATTGAATCTCGTTGACAACGCCGTGAAATATTCTCAAACAGGACAAACCGTAGAGTTGGCCTTGGTCGTCGTTGGGAGTCAGGCCAAGATTATTGTTCAGGATTATGGGATTGGTATTGCCTCAGAGAGTCATGATCGGGTCTTCGATCGTTTTTACCGTACAGACGAAGCTCGTGCCCATGCTGCCAAAGGAACGGGCTTGGGATTGGCTATTTGTAAGTGGATTGTTGAGGTCCATCATGGAAGCATTGAGCTTCAAAGTACTGTTCAGGGTGGATCCTGTTTTACAGTTTTCCTACCATTGTCTTCAGTTAAAGTCTGAAGATTCTGTTCCTTCCTGCAAATTCCATTAAAAAGTTTTAATGTTCTCTTAATTTCCCTTTCATGCCGGGGTGGTACGTTTATACCTGAAAGATGGAATTGGTACTAACGCGCACGCCATTTTTGAAAGGGGGCTTGTGATGACCACACTTCATGCAATTCCGACCTTACCTCAGACCCAGAAGGATCATGCACCATATCTCCAGAAACGTCGCGTGATAAAACGAGCGGCCTCTTTGTCTCGAACGTCTTCTAAGAAAAAAAATGCGAGTTGGGAGGAAGGCGACCCAGGTAAACAATCGGTAGAGCCGGCTTCAGTGAATTTAGAGTCCTTGTATTTCAAAGGATTCCGTTCACGCCCCCTGTTGGCTGCTGATGAGGAACTGAAGTTGGGAATACGTTTGTATGAGGGCACCGTCCAACTTCGAACATTTCTCGAGCAGTCCTTGGTCTTAGCTGAAAAGTTGAAAAAATATCCTGAAGGTGAGTTGGTGACTGAACAATTGCGAAAGTTTATAGATTTGAAAGGCTATTCTTCACCGGTAATCGATGAATGCCTTAAATGTGTCGGGATCTTGGAGGGTCTCGCTGGCGCGAAAGGAAAAGCTGGGCAAAAAATGATCCAGAAAGCTGCAGCATTAAGTTGTTCAATCCAGAGCGTTCGATTGGAAATTGAAGAGCCAAAGGATAAATTAGTTCAACGCAATCTTCGTCTTGTCGTGAACGTGGCAAAGCGATATCTGGGACGAGGGCTGAACTTTTTAGACCTGGTTCAAGAAGGCAATATTGGCTTAATGAAAGGTGCCGAACGCTTTGATCATACTCGGGGGTTTAAGTTCAGCACCTATGCCACCTGGTGGATCCGACAAGGGATTACGCGGGCGATTGCAGATCAGAGCCGAACCATCCGAGTCCCGGTTCATACCAATGAAGCCTCGACGAAAATTGCAAAAACAGCGCAACGACTTGCGCAACAATATGACCGAGAGCCGACCTTTGAAGAAATTGGACACGTGTTAGATATGACGAGTGAGCGGGTGAAAGAAACATTAGAGGCTTTTCAGGAACCTATTTCATTGGATGCTCCATCGGTGGATGGCGAAACGGAATTAGGGGAGTTGCTCCCGGATTTGGACGGGGTTTCACCTGATGAGGAGATTTCCCGTAAATCCGATGCCCAATGGTTGGCTAAAATTTTTCAAGTACTCAATCCGCGTGAAGAACAAGTTGTTCGTTTGAGATTTGGGATCGGAGGGGATGAGCCGTGGACCCTGGAACAAGTAGGCCGATCCATGTCGGTGACCCGCGAACGGATTCGCCAAATTGAAGTGGTGGCTTTAAATAAACTGAAAGACTCCCATGTTAAGGCGATGCTAGCTGAGATAAAATAAACAACTAAGGTAAATAGCCTAGGAAGAAGAATGATGTTATGATAAGTCTGTAAACACGTCTTGTTGGGGATAGCAGGTTGTTGTTACAAAAGCAGGAGTGCTTTCGCTCCTGCTTTTGTCGTTTGGGAGGGTGTTCATCGATAGAATGAGGTTCAAGCTAGAGAGAAAGGGGAATGATTAACTTGGTAGGAATTCCCTCTAGATTTGTTTGGGTTAATCAATATTTGATTCCAGGTATGTCAGGTCCAGAAGCGAAGAGTGATCTCTATCATTGGGCCTCCTGCCTCAACATGTAATTGCCGATGAGAAGGTAGGTGATAAAGAGGGCCGGTCTATGCCTATTGTGATAAATGCTTTCACATCCATTCCAGATTCAGAAATTCAGTTTTCTGCAGCAAGAAGTACAGGTCCAGGTGGTCAAAATGTGAATAAGGTGAATAGTCGTGTCATTTTGGAATTTGACCTTCAGGCTTCTTTGGCCTTCACTCCATATCAAAAACGAAGGATAATTGGCAGTTTGGGGCCTCGCATGAACAAGCAAGGGATCTTGCGCATGCAGGCGCAGAGGCATCGATCTCAGCTAGCCAATCGCACAGAATTAATTGAACGGTTTGTGGAATTACTGCAGAAATCATTACAGCCCACGAAATATCGAGTTCCCACTCGAGTTCCTACTCGTATAAAGGAAAAGCGATTGGAAAATAAAAAGCAGCGAACTCAGACGAAACGAGTTCGGCAATCTCCACGAAATTTTGATGATGCCTAATTTATGGTGACAATGTTCGAAAAACCCCAAAGGAACGCTCAATGACGAATCCTCCTCTCGCGAAGATCATTCCCCATCGCTTGGAACAGCACGGGCAGGTTCGAGTTGATAATTATTATTGGCTCAATGATCGTTCCAATCCGGAAGTCCTGGAGTATCTACAAAAAGAAAATAATTTTGCCACGGCACAGATGCTACATACCGCTGATTTGGAAGGGGCCTTGTTCGAAGAAATCAAAGGGCGAATCAAGCAAACAGATCTCTCTGTACCCTTCAAGCAGGGAGATTATGTCTATTATGTTCGGTACGAAGAGGGCAAGGAATATGCCCTGTATTGTCGAAAAAAAGGCTCGATCGCGAGTCCTGAAGAAATCATGATTGATGGTAATGAACTTGCTGAAGGACATGAGTTTTTCTCCCTGGGAAATTGGTTGGTGAGTTCCGGTCAGGATATTTTGGCCTATGCGATGGATACACAAGGGCGTCGTATTTATTCCATTAGCTTCAAGAATCTGACGACAGGAGAAATTTTGACAGATGTGATCCCAACCGTTACGGGAAACATGGAATGGGGAAACGACAATCGAACGCTCTTCTATTCAAGGCAAGATCCCGAAACCCTACGGTCCTACCAGATTTATCGGCACGTGTTGGGTACTGATCCAGAGAAAGATGAGTTGGTTTTCGAGGAACCGGATGAAACCTTTTCAGCGTTTGTGACGAAATCCAAGTCGAAGCGGTTTCTCCTGATAGGGGCACACCAAACTGTGAGCAGTGAATATTGGTACTTAAATGCGGATACACCTGGAGGGACATTCCAAGTCTTTTGTCCGCGTGAGCGGGAGCATGAATATGAGGTTGATCATCTGGGGGAATATTTTTATATTCGCACGAACGACCAGGCCAAAAACTTTCGACTGATGAAGGCCGCAGTGAATGCAATCAATAGGGGACAATGGAAAGAAGTAATTCCGCATCGTGCTGAGGTGTTCTTAGAAGGGTTTGAGTTGTTTCGTGAATATTTAGTCGTCGAAGAACGGAAACAGGGTCTCATTCATTTGCGAATCCTTCCGCATTCAGGAGGATCAGAACATGAGTTAGATTTTGGCGAATCAGCCTATCTTGCAGCATTGGGTGACAATTATGAAATCGACACGCCTTATCTGAGGTTTGGGTATACCTCCATGACTACGCCTATGACAATCTATGATTATCATATGGACACACGAGAGAAGACTTTCCTGAAACAGGAAGAAGTCCTGGGTGATTTTCACAGTGGTCATTACCAAACTGAGCGGCTTTTGGCTCCGGCTGAAGATGGGACCCATATTCCTATTTCACTGGTCTATCGCAAAGGATTTTCAAAGAACGGGTCGCATCCGCTGCTGCTCTATGGCTATGGATCTTATGGGGCGAGTATGGATGCCAGTTTTAGCTCGGCACGGCTCAGTTTGTTAGATAGAGGATTTGTCTATGCCTTGGCCCATATTCGTGGTGGAGAAGAGCTGGGGCGGCAGTGGTATGAAAATGGCAAATTACTCAATAAGAAAAATACCTTTACAGATTTTACGGCTTCTGCAGACTTTCTCGTTCAACAAGGGTATGCCAATGCAAGCAAGCTCTATGCGATGGGCGGAAGTGCCGGCGGTCTGTTGATGGGTGCGGTGATGAATATGCGGCCGGATTTATTTCAGGGCATAGTGGCCCAGGTGCCTTTTGTGGATGTCGTCACGACAATGCTAGATCCGGATATTCCTTTGACGACAGGCGAGTACGACGAGTGGGGTAATCCGAATCAGCGGGATTCCTATGATTATATGTTGTCGTATTCCCCGTACGATAATGTGCAAGCGGTAGCTTATCCGCATTTGTTAGTCACAACTGGTCTGCATGATTCACAAGTGCAATATTGGGAACCAGCAAAGTGGGTGGCGAAGTTGCGCGCGGCCAAAACCGATGATCATCGAATTATTCTTAAAACTAATATGGACGCTGGGCATGGCGGTTCGTCAGGACGATTTAAACGCTATGAAGAAATCGCGATGATTTATGCGTTTCTGTTAGACCTTGCCGGAATGGGCGGTTCATGAAAATAATATTGTACGGTCCTTTTTCTGTCTTGTTTTTCTTGCCAGGTAGTTGACTTTTTCTCTTTTCTGATTATCTGTTAATCAACAACGACACAGCCTTCCCAGCTGGGTGAGTGAAGGAAATGAATGAAGTTGATGACTATCATCAAAGAAGGAGGGAACCGCTATGTTGGTAAAATGGAATCCTTATACGGAATTAGAGCGAACCGTGAATGGGTTATTTGATCAGCCATTTGGATTGCGCCCGATTTGGGACGATAGGAATGAGGAGGCTCGGACTTGGCAGCCACCGGTCAATGTGTATGAAGACAAAGATCATTTGTCGATTGAAGCGCAATTGCCTGGTATTGATCTGAAGGACATTGAGTTGTCGGTCAAGGAACAGACGTTGGAGGTGCGAGGCGAACGGAAGGATGAAGCAGAAAAATCAAAAGATGGATACCATGTTCGTGAAGCTCGTTATGGGAATTTTTCCAGAAGCTTTGTGCTCCCAAGTACTGTGAATCCCGATGAGGCGAAAGCCACTTATGATAAGGGGGTCTTAACGATTTCGATCCCCAAACAAGAAAAGGCGAAACCTCGAAAAATTCAGATCGAAGTCAAATAACCTTCGCTGATTAGGAGTTTTCAACAGTGGCCGGTATGACCTCTCGGGAGGTCATGCCGGCCATTTTTTTGAGGAAACCGGCGAATGGTTATGAGCGAGGACCCTAGAGTCAATTGAGGAAAATACATTTTTCCTTGAATTCTGTATTTTCGACTTCTTCATACAAGAAGGTAATCTTTACAAGTCCTTCCGTTTTTTTGATTAAAAAATCTCTTGCCAGATGCCTGAATATTCTCTACATTCTTAATCATGATCGCTCGGCCCTTTCGGGCAAAAATCCAACAAATTAGGCATTTGACTCCTGATATTCGAGAAATGACCCTGGAGATGGTTGAGCCATCATCATTGTCTTTTCAAGCTGGGCAAGCCATTGCTGTATCCGTACCGGATGAGGTTTCTGGTTCACCCCTGCTCCGATATTTTTCATTGGCCTCTCCCCCTTGTTCTTCGACCCATTTGGTTTTATTACTGAATAGCCAGGATCGTGGGAAGGGCTCGACTTTCTTGCTGGAAAAAAATATTGGCGTAGAGGTTCAAATCTTTGGTCCTTGCGGATCGTTTCTTCTTCAACATGAGCCGGGGAAAGAATTATTATTTGTGGGTACCGGAACAGGGGTTGCTCCATTATGGTCTATGATGGCTACCCTCTTGGAAAAAGGAACGTCCCAACCGATTAAGCTGCTCTGGGGGTTACGAGGCGAATTAGACCAATATTATCTTCAGGAGTTGGAGGCGTGGACCACTCAACATAAAAACTTTTCCTATGTTCTTACCTTGTCGAAACCCAACGAAACCTGGGAAGGGAAGCAAGGACGTGTGACGGATCTTCTTCAAGACCTGACAAGTGTGAATAACTTGGCTGTCTATGTTTGTGGAAATCGGGCGATGGTGAATGAAGTGAATACCTTATTGATGGAAAAAGGGAAATGTTCCATTTATCGAGAACGACATTCGGAGACCCATTAGTCAACTGAATTGCTTGAACTTTGTGGAGAATTTTTAAGAGATGAATGAAAGTCTGGATCTGTCCAATCTCGTCACTCTTGCCTGTGGTGAAATAAGTGGTCATTCAGATGTTGGGCTCTATGTTCATATTCCGTTTTGTGTGAAGCGGTGTCACTTTTGTGCCTTCTACTTAGTCATACAGAAGGAAAGTCGCATTGAGCGTTTTATTCAGGCCCTTGAAGGTGAGGTAGCCTCCTACGGAGATCATCTTAGTGATGCAGGGAAATACGTTTCGACCGTGTATGTTGGAGGTGGAACACCGACGGCCTTATCTTTTACTCAGTTGTCAAATATCTTGGCCAAAATCAGATCAAGAATTTCTTTGACCGACGATTGTGAGGTCACGGTAGAAGCCACCCCGGAATCGTTAACATCTGAATATCTGCATGGGCTTCTTCAAGCAGGAGTCACTCGACTGAGTATGGGACTTCAGACCTTCGACCCAACAGAGAGGTCGTGTTTGGGACTTTCAAGTACACTTGAGGAGGCGACAAGAGGAATTCAATTGGTGAAACAGGTGGGATTCACTAATTTCAATTTGGATCTAATCTATGGAATTCCTGGCCAAACAAGCATGACTTGGGAACGAACACTTCAACGGGCATGTGAATACGATCCTGCCCACCTGTCCTGTTATGCCCTTTCTGTTGAAGAAGGCACCAGCTTTGATGCCGCGTTGCAACGGGGTGAGTTGAAGCAAGTTGAGACGTATGCCGAGAGGGTGCTTTTGGAACAAGCGGTGGAGCACTTAGAGGCTGCAGGATATGCCCACTATGAAATATCCAATTGGTCGAAACCTGGTCGTGCTTGCCGGCATAACCTGCGTTATTGGCAAGGGGAGGATTATCTGGGGTTAGGCCCTAGTGCCCAATCGTTTTTTGCAGGATATCGTTTTGGAAATGTGTCGAACCTTGAACAGTACTGCGGGACCTTAGAAAATAGTCAATCTCCTATTACTCAACCAGAACAATTATCCATCATTCAACGAAACAAAGAACGGGTTGTATTTGGATTGCGAATGTTGGATGGCGTGCCAAATAATCTGGTGGAAACCAATAAACATGACCCGATTTGGGCGGCTTCTCTTGCTTCCTTTCTAAATGAAGATTATCTCGTTCAGACTCACGAACGTCTGGCTCTGACGGTCAAAGGCCGACAGTTTGCCGATGAAATAGGCTCTCAATTACTGTAGGTAGTTAGCTGCGGTTGTAGTCCGAATTTTTTCATTTTATGCTGATAGGCCAAAGAGACTGAGGATGGTGGAACCCAGCCAAACAATGAAGCTGAGTGTTATGCCAAGCAAGAAGAGCATCGCCAAGACAATAGTTCCAACATATACCCAATCAATCAGCGTCGTGACGGGAGTGGTCGTTTGAGAATGTCGATAGAGGAGTTGGGCATTTTGGAGATTACTTTTAAACCAGATCGAAAAGAGATCCCCGATGATGGGAATAGCGCCGACTATCATATTAATGACTATATTTAGGGACATTCTCAAGATAACAATTCGAGGAACACCTGCTTTGGTGGCTAAAAAAAGGAGAGACGATCCAATCCCATTACTGATAAGGTCGCCTATTCCTGGAATCAGGCCAATGAGGGGATCCAACCCAATTTTAATAGTTGTTCCTGGAATGGTCATGGAAGCATCAAGTAATTGGCCTAGTGCTTGAGCAATCTGGCTAATGTTATTATTACCCGTGGCTTGGGAATGCTGCTCGGCTGATGAGTGATGTGTTGAATGTGTGCGATTTGCCATGTTTTTCATATTACCAGTATTGATTGGCCCATAGTAAGCATAATGAATTTTCTGGATCTTTAAGAAAGATAACTCGATCGCAGCAATTCTTTATTACACAAATCTAACTCCTCGCTCAAAAATGAAATTCTTGCCGTGAATCCTCCTAGCTCTCTACCGATTGTTCCTACCCCTGAAGCTCCAGCAGGTCCAATAGTCCCCCAGCATCGCTTATCAAAAAGTCGATTTTTAGCCGGCCTGCAATGTCATAAGCGCTTGTATTTGGAGATACATTCGCCAGAATTAGCCACTCCGCCGACACCAGACCGACGAGCAATCATGGATATGGGAACGGATGTGGGGGTATTGGCCAGAGAGTTTTTCTCAGGTGGTGTGTTGGTGGAAGAAACCCATCGCCAAATCCCTGCAGCTCTGACTCGAACAGCCCAGCTGGTGGCCGACCCTACGGTGCCAGCAATTTTTGAAGGGGCTTTTGTGTGGCAGGGTATTGTTGTTCGTGTGGATGCCATTGAACGCCTTGATGCTACACGTTGGCGGTTAATTGAGGTGAAGGCGACCTCAAAGGTCAAAGCGACGCATCTTGATGATTTGACGATTCAGTCCGCCGTCTTGGAGGGAGCAGGTCTTCTCATCGATGGCTGTTATTTGATGCATCTCAATACTCAGTATGTGTTTCTGGGAGGAGACCTGAATCTCGCAGAAATGTTTGCGCTGGATAACATGACTGATGAAATTCGAGCACGACGGCCTCTTGTTCAGCCACAGCTTGAAGAGATGTGGGAGGTGTTACAGCAACCAGAACCCCCGGCTATTGACCCAGATGGACATTGTTATCAACCCTATGAATGCCCATTTTGGGATTATTGCACTAAAGAAAAATCAGCGCGTTGGGTCTTTTATCTTCCCGGTGGTTCAAAGCTTCAGAAAGCTTTGATGCAAGAAGGGGTAGACAATATTGATGATATTCCAGACCATGTTCAATTGTCTGATATTCAGCAACATGTCAAAGCGAATGTAGAATGGATTTCACCTCTGTTGCGTACCCGCCTCCAGTCTGTCCGGTATCCGGTTCATCATTTAGATTTTGAGACCTTTATGCCGGCCATCCCGGTGTTTGCGCATACGCGGCCCTATCGACCGATTCCATTTCAATGGTCTAATCATATTGAATATGAAGATGGGACGGTCGTGCATCATCAGTTTTTGTGCGTGGATGGTCGTGACCCTCGAGAGGAATTGGCTCAGAAGTTGTTGGACAGTTTAGGTGAAGCCGGAAGCGTGTGTGTGTATTCGGAGTACGAGCGGTTTCTCCTCTTTGCGCTTGGAGATTTTTTGCCTCATTTAAAGCCGGCCTTATCGAAAGTGGTGCGGCGTTTGTGGGACCTTCTTTCCGTCATTCAGCAACATTATTATCATCCTGAATTTGAGGGATCCTTTTCCATTAAAAACGTTTTGCCGGCTTTGGTGCCCAAGCTAGCCTATGATGATTTAACCATTCAAAATGGTGCCGTGGCGGCTGTCATGTACCAAAAAATGGTTTTTTCTGAAACTGATTTGATGGAACGGGCACAGATTGCTCAGGCCTTGGAGGAATATTGTGGACGAGATACCTGGGCCATGGTGGAATTGCGCCGTGTTCTCATGGGACGAGTAGAAGGGGCATTTCTGTAAAGTCGTAAGATCAATTGCGTTGACCCATCCATTTGGCGCTGGTAGAATTTGCAGCATCCTATCGTGTTCAGACTCCATTCGATTTCCCTATGCCGTCGCGAAAAAACGTTCTGAGTTTTCTGGATCTGACTTCTTTGGCTTACAGCTAACATGTTATCAATTTTGGTATTGCATGGCCCCAACCTCAATTTGCTCGGAAACCGGGAGCCGTCGGTCTATGGGGCGACGACATTAGACGAAATTAACGACAGCCTCATGACATTAGGGAAAGAGCTAGGTGTTTCAGTTGAGGCGAGACAATCGAATGTTGAAGGTGAGCTCGTGACCTGGATTCAACAAGCCCCATCAAACTTTCAAGGACTGTTATTTAATCCTGCCGCTTATACGCATACGAGCATTGCTCTTCGCGATGCGATTGTGGGCGTGGGCTTGCCCATGGTTGAAGTACATTTGTCAAACATTCATGGTCGAGAATCATTTCGCCGTCAGTCATATTTAGCGTCGGTATCATTAGGCCAAATTTCCGGATTTGGTCCGCAAAGTTATGCTCTGGGTTTGCGGGCGCTTGTGCATGCGCTCGACGACAAACCGTAAAATATAATGGTGTACATTTTTTAGTCAGGAGTATCAGACGTGATTTCAACAGCCGATTTTCGAAATGGAGCTCGACTTGAGCTGGATGGGCAACCCTTTCATATTGTGGAGTTTCAGCATGTAAAGCCAGGGAAAGGCCCGGCGTTTGTCCGGACAAAGCTCAAGGGATATAAAACAGGAAATGTGATTGATCGCACGTTTCGCTCTGGAGAGAAGTTTGAGGAGCCCAATTTAGATGAGTGCGAAATGCAATTTCTCTATAGTGGTGGGGATGAGTATTCGTTTATGGATACGTCCAGCTATGAGCAGGTATCATTCTCAAAAAGCCAATTGGGGGAAAATGTCGACTTGTTGAAAGAAAATACCCTTGTCCAAGTGTTGCTGTATCATGGTGAGCCCATTTCCGTAGAATTGCCCATATTTATGGAACTCAAAGTGGTGGAAACTGATCCTGGTATTCGTGGGGACACCGCATCAGGCGGGACGAAGCCTGCCACAGTGGAGACCGGGGCCACCATTAAAGTGCCGCTCTATCTTGAGTCTGGAGAAATCATTAAAATTGATACCAGAAGCCGGGCTTATGTGGAGCGCGTGCGTTAAGACTCTCATTCTTAATAGGGTAAGACACATTAAAAATTATGCCTGATTCATCGCGACGTGAAATTGAAGATCTAGTCGAGCTTCTCAATCGGTATCACCTCACAGAGTTGGAGCTTGAAAAAAAAGGTGTGCGGATTCGAGTGCGGCGTGACCTTGCTCCCACGGCAACCTCATCTGCTATTGAGGTAGGGAGCACCTCGGAATCTCCCTCTTCTTCGTTATCGCAACAGGCGTCACCATCTGCGGAAACTTCACATTTTCTCACTATCACCTCCCCCATTGTGGGCACGTTTTATCGAGCCTCGTCTCCGGATGCCGATCCGTACGTCGAAGAAGGGGCCTTGGTGAAAAAAGGGCAGGTGCTGTGTATTGTCGAGGCCATGAAGCTCATGAATGAAATCGAAGCCGAGGCAGATGGCAAAGTCATCAAAGTGCTTGTCGACAGTACGACGCCAGTTGAATTTGGCCAACCACTTTTCTTAATTGATCCTCTCTAGCTTGGCTATGGACGGGTTCTTGTTCTCTGGTGATCAGCCCGTACAATTTTCTTTCAATTTTGGCACTGTTCAAAAAACTATGTTTGTTGTGTTCGTTGGGGATGGACTGTGTTTAAAAAAATATTAATTGCCAATCGTGGAGAAATCGCCCTACGGGTAATCCGTGCTTGCCGGGAATTGGGCATCCGCACGGTGGCAATCCATTCCGAAGTTGATGGCGCCTCCTTACATGTTCGCTATGCCGACGAACACGTCTGTGTGGGTCCGGCCGAAGGGGGCATGAGTTATCGAAATATTCCCAATGTCTTAAGCGCTGCAGAAATAACCGGGGTTGATGCGATCCATCCGGGTTACGGTTTTCTTGCCGAAAATGCGCATTTTGCAGAAGTGTGTGAATCCATTGGGATTACTTTTATCGGACCGTCTTCCGAACATATTGCGTTATTAAGTGATAAATCTCAAGCCAGGGCCCATATGAAAAAACATGGGATTCCGGTCTTGCCAGGGAGCGACGGGGAAATTGAAGATCCCAAAGCTTGTTTGGCCATTGCGAAGAAACTGGGATTTCCCGTTATCGTGAAAGCCTCGGCGGGTGGTGGGGGGCGTGGAATGCGGGTGGTCTGGCATGAAGAAGATTTAGAGCAGGCCGTCGATTCAGCGCAATTAGAAGCGCATACGGCCTTTGGCCATGGCGGTGTCTATCTCGAAAAATTCTTTGAAGATCCGCGGCATATTGAATTTCAAATCATGGCAGACCAGGATGGCCAAGTCGTCCATTTTCACGAACGCGATTGTTCTGTGCAGCGCCGTTACCAAAAAGTGATCGAAGAATCCCCCTCACCGGCCTTAGATGAGACTCTACGAAAAAAAATGGGGCAGGTAGCCGTGCAGGTGATGAAATCCGTTAAGTATAGAAATGCTGGGACCGTGGAATTTCTCATGGATGATACCGGCAAGTTTTACTTTATGGAGGTCAATACGCGAATTCAAGTGGAACATGCCGTCACCGAGATGGTCACCGGTGTGGATCTCATCAAAGAGCAAATTCGGATAGCCGCAGGGCAGCCACTATCGTATCGCCAAAAGGATATACAATTATTGGGGCATGCCATTGAATGTCGTATTAATGCAGAAGATCCAATCAGATTGACGCCATGTCCGGGAACCATTACAAAGTTTTGTGCACCAGGAGGGCCGGGCATTCGAGTCGATACCGCAATGGATACAACTGGAGTGGTCTCTCCGTTTTATGACTCGATGATTGCCAAACTGATTAGCTACGGCCGGGATCGAACAGAAGCCTTGGCCAGAATGCGCCGAGCGTTGGATGAGTTTGTCATTGAAGGAATTTCCTGTAACATTCCGCTTCATCGGCGCATTCTTGATCATCCAGAATTCCAGAAAGGTCCGATCTCTACCAGATTCTTAGACCGATTATTGACGTTGCAGTCGGTATGACTTCTCTCCAAACTTCCCGTCTTCCTCGACATTCACATCTCAACGGGTTGTATCTCATTGCGGACGAACGTTGGACCTCTAGTTGCTCATTGCCAGAAGTGGTACAGGAAGCTGGACGGGTAGGGGTTAAGCTCGTGCAATACCGCAATAAAACAGGGTCCATGCAACAGGCTCATGCTGTTGGGTGTGAACTGCGGACGATGGCTAAAAAATGGGGAATGCTATTTATTGTGAATGATCGCTGCGATTTAGCAATGGCCGTTGAAGCTGATGGCGTTCACCTTGGCCAAACAGACCTTCCAGTTGCCCTTGCCCGCAACTTGGTGGGTCCAGATATGCTGATTGGCCTATCCACGCACAATGCCGAACAGGTTCAAGCGGCCACGAATGAGGATGTTGATTACCTAGGATTTGGGCCAATCTTTCCGACAGACACAAAGTTGAATCATGATCCCGTGGTGGGCCTTCAGGGACTTAAGGATATTCGTGCTCTGACGTCACTTCCAATTTTTGCTATTGGAGGAATAGTGCCTGAATCGGTAAGCCAACTATGCCAGGCCGGAGCTAATGGAGTCGCAGTCGCATCGGGAATCCTCGCGGCTTCAGATCGCCCACAGGCCTTTAAGCAGTTTCTTGCTCCGTTTCACTTAAGCACCTAACAAGCCGCTGTATTTCAGGATTCTCTGCTACCTGTGTGATGCCTTTCAGCCAGTGTGTTTTTAGCTCTGGGAGAAAGACTATCGGACCGAAGACCGAAACTGACGATTCTTCCCGAATGAGTTCAATCGTGGATTCCTGTTGTTCTTGAATCATAGCGGTGCGGTTCTGTGAATGCGGTTCATTGAAAACGATACCGCAGATCTGAATTCCTGCTTGTTGTAGTGCTCTCACTGTGAGTAGACAATGGTTGACGCCTCCTAAGTTGGTGCTTCCTACGATCAAACAGGGAATGTTGAGAGACGTGATTAAGTCTCGCATCGTGCAGTGAGGTGCAATGGGAGTAAAGATTCCTCCTGCGCCCTCAATCAGCAGACATGAATACAGTTGCCGGAGTTCACCCACATGAGAATGAATACGGGACGGGTCAATCGTGGTACCTATTTTTCGAGAAGCGGCCAATGGGGCAAGAGGCTTGGAAAGTGCATAGAGACAGACAGAGTCGAAGGATGGGGGAGGCGTGAGAAGGTTTCGTAACCGCTCACTATCCGAATCTGTACGCGTTGTAACGTCGACCCCGGTCTCAATGGGTTTCAGGACACCCACGGCATGGCCTTGTTGTTTTAGAGCTAGAAGCAAGGCAGCAGTAATGGTTGTTTTTCCCACACCGGTATCGGTTCCTGTAATAAAAATTGATGGACAGGGCATGGCAGAGCGTACCTTATTTTGGGAACTGAGTTGATGAAAAAAATTACCAAATACGGTTATCTACATTCCAAATTTGTCCTGAAATATCTTTCATCGAAGCTAAATGAATGACGGTTGACGCCACCAGCTCTAAGGCAGGTGTTCGATTGAGAAGGTGCGTCTGATGAGTCAATGCTGAATTGATTCCAGTCGCTGATAAGGGCGAAGAATGCCAGCCTGGGAAAATGGCATTCACCCGGATGTTCCAGTCCCCCCATTCACGGGCAGTGGTTTGCATCAATCCCAATAACCCGGCTTTGGAGGCCGCATACGCAGCCTGCCCAGCCATGCCGTGCTCGCCTGAAAGTGAGCCAACGAGAATGACGGCCCCATCTCGTTGGCTTTCAAAGATGGGTGCTGCTTCTTTTAACACATGAAACGCTCCCGTGAGATTGGTGTGAATGGTGTGGTCCCAGACATCAGAAGTCGTTTTGACTAAGAGTGCTGAAGGTGCAATACCAACCGCCCAGACCAAAAGAGTGAGAGATCCATGGTCTTGGACAAAAGAATGTAAAATTTCAGTAATGTGTTTTGGGTCATTTACATCACTTTGGTAAAGACGGGCCTTCGCACCTAGGCCTTTGATTATGGAAGCCGTTTCTTCAGCAACTTCACGGTTATGGTGATAATGGATTCCTACCGACCATCCCTGGCGCCCACATTCAGTGGCAATTGCCTGACCAATGATGCCGGACCCTCCAAATACTAATATGTTTGGAAGTGTCTCTTTTTCCCTCTTGGTATTTTCTGAACGAACCATACCTGTCATTTTCTTTAAATGAAGTGATGTAACACAAGTCATTTTTCCTTCAGTAAAATTTTCGGTAAACTTGCTGGGTTTGAAGACGCTATGATACGTTCTATAGTGTCAGACATGATGAAATTTTCCCTACTTCCCACATCCAATTGCCTAATTTATCGGCTCTTTCTTTTTGAAGTTTTGTGGATTGCTTTGACTTTTCCGGCTTATGCGGCCGATCCCTCTTCGGTTCTTATTGAGAATGTCCATGAATATTTCCCTGATCATGTTGGGAATGAATGGGTCTATGGTGGCACGATGAATGAGGGGGGGATGGTTCAGATTGCTGAGAAGAACACACAGTTTACCAATGTGTCCAAAGTCATGGGAGAAGAGACTATCGAAGGGTTAAAGGTGGCGGTTTTCCATGATACGAATCCAGGGAATCAAGGACCTTCGGATAGTTATTATCGCCGTGATGCGGCCGGAATTCGATATTACGGTTCCAAGCCTGGCACGACCCTGGAACGTCAATTGGTGCCTTACCAGATAGTCCGGTTCCCCTTAGAAATACCTAGCTCGTTTCATCAATTTCATCGAAAAGGGCTGAAACTCGGTATGGATATTGATCGAGATGGGGAGTCTGAAAAGGTTGATATTGTGGCCATCTCATCAGCTCTGGGATTGGAGAGAGTGAGTGTTCCTTCAGGAACGTATTCTAAGGCGATTCGGTTAGAAGCCAAAATGACAATGCATGTGCATTTAACCGGGAGTGGGAAGACGATTCAGGGGACGGATACCATGACGGTGTGGTTCGGGCGTGGGGTAGGGCTTCTTAAGTATATTGAACGTCAAACCATTCCGTCGTTTCGAAGCGAAAATGAACGTGTCATTGAAGTCACCGAAGTTTTGGAAAAGGTCACCCTGGCGACTGACGTGGCAGTATTGCCTAAGTATCATTCTCCTTAACCTCATTTTCTTTTCCTGAAGACTCTCTCTTCAACTGCTCTTGATGAAAGTGGTATCTCTAAACTTTCCTGCCGATTAACCCATCTTTTGGTTTCCTCAGGAATGAGTTCTTTGTCGCCTGGTTTCTTTGCTCAGGAGCAGAGAATCTTAAAATTCCAACTAAAATGCATCGGGTGAAATTAGTTTACACAGTGAGAGAGTCGTTGCCCCGAAATACTGCCGTGCGGTCCAAGGGAGTTGGTGAAGGTTCCTTCTAGTCGGGTATCACGATTACTGAGTAAGAGGCTATCTTCCTGAATGCCTTGCGGAAACGTCCATTTGAGATAGACTGTGTCTCCGTGAATCAGAATAGTGGTTGGTTGAACTTGAGCGACGGGGGCAAGTCCTGGAGGGTTGAACGTCATCGTGGTTTTATGATCACCATGGTTTTGGTGATTATGGATAATCCATTTCCATTTGCCACAAAGTCTCATCTTCGCCTGGTTGGTCTGCTCATCTTGGTGCCATTGTTGTATGTGATACCAAGACTCCCATGCAACAGTATAGGCTTGAGCTTCAACTTCAAGAGCTTGAGTTAATAGATAGGCATGAAAGATGGGGAGGAGTTTTTCTGTCATATATTGTTGGACGTAGGACTGTTTTTGAGAAGCAGGGATAGGCGGTTTGTCCTGTTGATCTTTTTGCTGCCAATATTCGTATAGTTTTCCCTTGAGGGCTTTTAACTCACCATTGTTCAAAAGATTTGTCCATGAGAGGCTATCCATTGTTGAATGAGAGTGGTCGTGGAAGGAGACAAATTGGGCATAATCATTTTGCACTGGAAGAGGTGGGAGTTCTTTTGAAAGTGTTTTCGATAGCTGAACAAGGAAATCCAGAAGACTCTTAAAATTTTTGAGTGAAGATTTGGAAATGATCCATTCCTTTTGTGTGTCTGTTTGAAGATTCGGTGAAAATGCTTGCGTATTCATAGGACCATCAGACATCTCGCGAAGTTTCTGGATATTTGCAATGGTGGCCATGGCTGCCCAAAAGGTGGTGATAGTGCCTTGTATTTCTGCGGGAACGGGATTTGAGATACGTTGTTTCCGTGATGGTTTTCGTCGGGTTGGAGAATGCCGTGCTGGATGCAACTTGGGGATGAAGCTTTCATTGAATTGTAACGCTTCTTGATCAGAGGAAAGCGTTACGATTTTCTCGTAATGGTTCTTTAAGATTATTCCTGGATCCTGGAAGTCAGTGTTGTGGGCACTACCTAAGGAAAGAGCCCCCAGTCCCCAGAGGAAGACAGCTGTAGCAGAGACAGTGAGCCACTTCCATGAATTTGGGAGTGACATGAGATTTCCGGGTAGGCCGATGGGGAAAAGGAATCCTTTTGAAGAAATTTGTTATTTTTCCAAGACGAGATGACTTAGGCTTTTTTTATCAGATTTTCCATGAAGTCCAACCCTTTTTGGATGGCTGTTTCCATATCAGCTACTCGATGATTCGGTGAGTTGGGATACCAGAATCCAGGGGACGCGTCGGCATAGGTCTGTAGCTCAACAGTTTTCCCAGCTTCTTTGGCTGTGTGACAAAAGTGGTCGAGTTCTTCTGCAGAGGATTGTGGGGTTTGTCCGGCCTGTTGCAACAGTAAAGGACAGTAGAGACCCTGAGCTGTTTCTGTGCCAGCGGGGAGCGTTCCTCCTATCGCGACGGCTGCTTGGAGTCGACGACGATGTGCCGCTACTTTAATCGCCAATGTTCCGCCCATCCCAAAGCCAACGACACCATGTCCATTGCGCACCGTTCGTTCCAGGAGGGTATCTTCTGCAATGTTGGTATTGAGATATTCAAAGCAGGCATTGATGTCCTGAAGGGCTTGCTGCTCGTTGAGTTTTTCCATCAAAGCTTCAGCCACTTCTGCATTCGCTGTGACCATTCCTCCCATACGGCCATAGAGGTTCGGAATCATCACGATATACCCATGGCAAGCCAGTCCCTTAGCTAACTCTTGTATGGAGGCTGTCAGGCCCCATTGATCATGTAAGAGCACCAGGGCAGGAAGAATTTTCCCGGTTATCTGGGGCGCATATTGAATTCCTTCAACCTGAGGGACTTTATGCATTCGCGTTTCAGCATAAGGGTCGACCATCATATCTTTATGGGTTTCAAAAATCCCTGTGCTATTAAATCTCATGAGCGTATAGCCGATTTGATCAATGGAATAGGCTGTTTCTTTTTGAGTCATGTGGGCTACCTTTTGAAAAATTTAAATATCGGTGTAGAATAAAAACATTTGAATTTATTCAAGAAAAATGTGAAAAGACTATATCGGTGAAATCTTAATGCTGTCAATTGACTGGACTTAACCTCATTTTTGAAGGTTGCTATTTTCATTTTTCTCTTCTGAGGACCATCTAGATTATTGTGATGCAGGATTTTAATCCGACTGGAGCCCCTAGTTTTAAGACTTCGACTCTGCCAAGATATAATAATTACTTAAGGAAACTTAATGGGAATTTAAAGGCCAATCTCTTGCAAATTACAATAAAATATTCAGGGAAGGGAGTTTTTATATGCCACGGATAATGTTGCCAAAATTGTTTCTTTGCCTGGCCTTGCCATTTTTCTTGGTGAGCTTAGGTAATTGTACTCAAATATCGGCTGAAGAGAAAAAGGCAACTCATTATGAGCGGGGGATGGCCTATTTTAATGATGAAAAATATCAAGAGGCCCTGATCGAATTTAAAAATATTATTCAGTTGGACCCAAAGGATGCGAATGCGTATCACCAGGTGGCGCTTATCCAAATGAAAATCGGCGGGCTTCCCGCTTTACAAGCCGCATTCGGTGCACTCTCAAAGGCCGTGGAGATTGATCCAACAATTCAAGATGCCCAATTGAAATTAGGGGAGTTATATCTGCTGTCCCAAAAACCAAAAGAAGCCAAGAAGCATGCAGATATTGTTTTGACCTCTTCTCCTCAAGATCCTAAAGGGCATTTATTGAGAGGGCGGAGCCTTATTATTGAAAAGGAATTTGAAAAAGGGATTTTGGAATTAAAAAAGTCATTGGAGCTGGACCCAGATAATGAGCAAATTTACATTGATTTGGCTCAAGCCTTTTTTGCGTTGAAAAAGCCTCAAGAGGCGAATGGGATTCTAGAACAAGGATTTAAACGTAATAATACGTCCATTAAGCTAATTCTTGCAAAAGGAGACTTGCTTCTCTCTCAGGGAAAACAAGCTGAAGCTGAAGTTCTTTTCCAACGAGCCCTAGAGCTGGATGCAGATAATGACGTCCTATATGCCAAATTAGGGAAATACTACTTAGCTACCCAAAAATGGAAGCAAGCGGAAGAGGTATACCAAAAATTTGCGAAACAAAAGCCCAAAAGTGAGACGCCTCAAATTCTATTGGGGGAATTTTATACCTTCCTCGGAGGCGGAGAAAAGGCATTAGAACATTTCCAGAAAGCCGAGGCCCTGAATTCTACTTCAATACCCGCCCGCAATGCCCTGATCAATTTTTATTTGGATAATCGAAAATGGGATGATGCGGAAAAGATAATTTCTGTGGCCAATCAAAAAACCCCCAAAGATTCATTCGTTCGAGTTTTTCAGGGGCGGTTGCTTCTGGGAAAAGGAAAAGCTGACGAAGCGATTCCTCTTTTTCAAAAGGTGATCAAGGATGACCCAAATCAAGCCATGGCTCATCAATATTTGGGTGTGGCCTTTGCTACAAAAAAGGATATTGCTCAAGCGCTTCAGTCTCTCAATGATGCCGTGAAGCTGGCTCCACAGGATCGAGGCATTCGTAAAGCCTTATCGTTGGTCCGCCTGGCAGAAGGCTCCTATAGTTTGGCAATTGAAGAAGCGCAAATGGCTATTAGGCTTAACCCTAGAGATGTACAGGCGGTTCATTTGCTGGGTCAGGCCTACTTAAGGCAAAAGGATATTTCTAAAGCAAAAAAGGTCTATGAGGCTATTGTGAAACAAATTCCACAAGACCCAGTGGCGCATTATCAATTGGGTCTCATTGATCGTCAAGATAAAAAATATGACGAGGCTATTACTCATTTTGAAGAGGCACTCACAAGAAATCCAAATTTGGCTCAAGCCCTAGGGCAAATAGCCAGTATTCGAGTGAGTCGCGGTGAAGCGAAACAAGCTCGTGAGCGAGTACAAAAGCACATTGATGGAAACCCAGATAATCCCTTCTTGTATAACTTACTTGGTGGATTGTGGATGAAAGCGAATCAAGCTGACAAAGCTGAGACAGCCTTTAAGAAATCCCTAGAGCTCAATGATCAATTGCAAGTCTCCTATATGAATCTTGCGGAGCTGTATCGGAGAACGAAAAGAACTGCGCAAGCGGTGAAGGAATATGAAAAACTATTAGAAAAAAATCCTAAGGCTGCTTCTGCCCACATGATTTTAGGGATGATTGCTGAACAGCGTAAGGAAGTCGAAGCTGCTCAATTGCATTATCGAAAAACATTAGCCATAGAGCCAAAATTTTCTCCAGCTGCTAATAATCTTGCGTGGCTCATTTCGGAGCATGGGGGCAACTTGGATGAGGCACTGACGTTTGCAGAAAATGCGAGAGTTCAGCAAAGAGATAACCCTCATATTGCTGATACACTTGGATGGATTTATTACAAAAAAAAGGCCTATTTGAAAGCGATTTCGTTACTTGAGGAAGCGGCGGAAAAACTTCCTGAAAATCCAGAGGTCTTGTACCACCTGGGAATGACACAATTTAAAAATGGAGATCGCTTGAAAGGGAAAAAAACGTTGGAGGCCGCCTTTCAGTTAAGTCCATCATTTCCTGGGGCAGAAGACGCTCGGGCCACACTGGAAATGTTATAGCATAGGTTTGAGGGGGAGAGCCTTTTCATCTCTCTTGTGACAGCTTGATGGTGGCTGAGGTCGGGCTTGCTTTCTTCCTTTCTCGGTCTGATTCCTTTCGGCGTACAACCGTAGTTTCGTTAAGAAATTCTGATGTTCCCCTTATTTTGCCGGAATCTTTAACTCTAGACCCTGCTAGAAGAGTTCATTAGGGAATATTGCCAGGGAGTATGCATCTCATGTAAAATACCCCGTCATCTATTTTGAGGAAAAATTGGTGGCCTTTTCACCAAGAAAGGACATATTCATATGGAACGGCGAGTGACTTCCCATACGGAAGAAGAAGAAATGAATCAACGCCGCCGTCTTCTTACCCTTGCTCGCAAGGGGGACCAAAAATCTATTGAACTCTTGTTTGAACTCTATCAAGTCAAAGTTTTTTCCGGGGATGCCTTAAAAAAGAAAAAATTGCCTTCGTTTCCTATTCCTAAAGCTTCAAATGGTTCGGGGAAGACTGGAGGAAAGGGAGCCAAAAATAAAGAGAAAGTCGCAAAAGTTTCAATTGTTGATGCAAAAGCTAGAAAAGTGCAGGCTGATAAAGCACAATCTACCGCTAAAGGGCCATCAAAAATAAAAGTAAAAACTGGAACGGCTAAATCTTCATCAACAAAATCTACCAAACCCATTCTTCCGAAAAAATCCGGGAAAAAGAAGGCAATCTCCCCAAAGAAAAAATCTACCGGGAAGCTGTCAAAGTCTCCAAAACCAAGTGCTGGTAAGAAACCGCGAATTGCGAAAAAGAAATGATGGGGCCTGATTTTGAAGTTCAGTGACGAACTTCAATTCGCAAACCACCTGTTGCGAGTTTTTTGCCTATATCATTTGCCTGTTTAATCGTACCTTGGAAGACGACAGCACTTCCTTGGTGATCAATCTGCCAAGCTAATTCAAAGGCTTTGGGGGGTGTCATGGCAGGAATAATTTGACAAAAGAGTGTGATGACTTCTTGGTAGGTATGGCAATCACAATTGAAGACGATAACCTCAGCCTCAAAATCTCTACCTGTTCCGACATCGGTGGTTTCTTGCGTATCGGGAACATCAATTGTCTTTCCTGCCATTTGATTCACCATAGAACATTGTAGCAATGGAATGATTCTCTCTCAATGTATCCTGGATTTGTTAAACTCGGTGCCAGGCGGTAATTAAGCTTCGCTCAGAACTAACCGAAACAACAACCTGAGCATCAATCGCTTGAGCAAAAAGCGCTTGCATTAATCTTTCTAAGGAGTGGAGTGTGGCTAAAACTGTTTTAGTAACTGGGGCGGCTGGTTTTATTGGAAGTCATGCTGTCGAGCGGCTCGTCAAGCGAGGCGATCGAGTTATTGGGTTGGATAACTTGAATGATTATTATGATCCCTCTCGAAAAGAGGCGAATCTTCGTGAAGTGTCAAGCAAGGCATCGGCGCAGAAATGGCCTGGTGCGTTCGAGTTTTTAAAAGGAGATATTCGAGATAGGCAATTAGTTGCAGATCTTTTTTCTGACCATCACATTGATGCCATTATACATCTGGCTGCGATGGCAGGAGTGCGTATTTCCATTGATGACCCGGGTTTGTATTACGATGTTAATGTCATGGGGACCCTGGCCTTACTCGATGCGGCAGTTGGGCGTCTCGGCACCAAACGCACAGAAAAGTTGCCTACCTTTATTTTTGCTTCGACATCCTCGGTCTATGGAAATACCCAAACAGTCCCATTTGTTCCAGAGGATACATGTGATCGACCATTGGCCCCCTACGCTGCCAGTAAGCGAGCGAGCGAAATGCTAGGCCATACCTATCATCATCTTTATGGTTTGGACTGTACCGTTTTTCGTTTTTTTACCGTCTATGGCCCCCGTGGTCGACCAGATATGATGGCGTATAAAGTGTTAGATAATATATTTACGGGATGTGATGTCCCGCTTTATAACAATGGCAATATGTATCGTGATTGGACGTATGTTGAGGATATTGTGAGTGGATTGGTTTCTGCTGTCGATCACCCCTTGGGCTATGAAATTTTGAACTTGGGCCGTGGGGAACCTGTTCTCTTGACCGATTTCGTCACGGGTATTGAACAATTGGCGGGACGTTCTGCAAAATTAACGTCTACCCCCATGATGGATGCCGATATTGCCTATACCTTTGCGGATATTTCAAAAACACGATCACTCCTTCAGTATGAGCCACAGACCTCTGTCCCTGAAGGAGTTGCCAAATTTTGGGAATGGTATCAGCAGGTTGTGCTTCCCTCTTCTTTGACCAGCTAACCACCATGTCATTCGGTCAGTCATTGTCTCTGGAGTATCATCTTCACGACTTCCCCCGCCTTTCGTAGATTCTCTCCGTCGCTTCATCTGAGTTTACCAAGTGTAGGTTCTTTGTTCTTTCAGGATATCTGTGTGTTTTTTGTGATTTTGTAGTCTGTCCTTAAGTTCTTGTTGAATCGACCGACAAGTACTATGAGGGAGTCCTTTTTAAGGCAGACAAACAAAAAATTGGCTGAGATTCCCTAAGAGAATAGGTCAACAGAATTGCGAAATGAAGATTATCAGAAACCCATAAAGCCGCCCATCATTATACCAGGAGGACGTTATGTGCTTGAGTCAAAACAACAATAAAGTTTTTATGGCCATTGTGTTGGGGATATTTTTGGCTTCAGGGTGTAGTGGACATTCGGTCAAATATGGAGCCAATTCAGAAGGCGAAGGTTATGCCACAGAAGAAGAGATGACGACTTCGGTAGATAGTATGTCGAATGGCACTCCACGTTATGCTGCAGATGGCTCCTTAATTGACGGTGGAGTGGTTGATGGTACCGATCCTTCTCTGAGCTCTGATCAAGGAAAATTGAGCACTAAGGCCGATATGGAATCAGACATGGCTCTAATGGATGGCACTTCATCAGTGCCTGGAGGTGGAGCCAATTACGGACAACAGTATGACGGGGTAGATGGAAGTGGGCCTAACCATGGAGGCGTCACCGGGTTTGGTAATGGGACAGCCAATGCGACCAATCCTGATCCGGAAACATGGGCCAATGCCTATCTCCAAGATAAACGAAGCAATCCGGAATTTTATGGGAATCCTTCAAACTTGGGAACATCCAGTAGCGAGGGCAATGGGACTTCCATGAATAATGGAGGCTCTGGGTCAGCGATGGAGGCAGATCCCGAAAAATGGGCGAGAGCGTATGTCGAGGAAAATGGTGGGCCTAACCCTGAATACGTGAATCCCGATATGGGAATTGCCCTGGCCAATGAGAATACGAACTCCCCCTCAATGGGTATTCGAGATTCAACCGAAGAATACCTCAATATGAGTAAGACAAGCCGCGGGGTAGATGGGCATGTGCAGGATATCTATTTTGAATTTGATAGCTGGAGCATTTCTGTAGAAGGTGCGAAGCTGTTGGAAGAAGATGCTAAGTGGTTACATGCGAATCCTGGTAAAGCGTTGACGATAGAAGGACATTGTGACCAACGAGGGACGCAGGATTATAATCTCGTGCTCGGGAAAAAACGAGCAGAAGCCGCCAGAGAATATTTGGTGAATCTGGGAGTGCAGTCCCATCGACTCAAGATTGTGTCCTACGGGAAAGAACGTCCTTTTTGTCAAAATAATAATGAAAATTGTTTTAAAGAAAATCGGCGGAACCATATGGTTATTCGGATGAACCAATCATAAACGCCGCCTCACCCTCAGTGGAATTCCACTGAGAGTTTGGGAGAGACAAGGAGGACGCGAATTTTCGTGTCCTCCTTTTTTTTTGAAATTGATGATTTATCGGTGAGAGAAATTCGAAACGAGGACCTGCTGATAGATCCAGCCAAGACTTTCAAAAGTATGCCACAAATCTTGCACCGATTTAGAGAGAGTGGTACAGTCAGCGCACTTACCTGAACCTTGCCGGAGTGGCGGAACAGGCAGACGCAAGGGACTTAAAATCCCTCGGGCTTAACGGCCCGTGCCGGTTCAAGTCCGGCCTCCGGCACCAATCAATTCAACATGTTATGAATTTCAAGGTCACAAGGAATTTACGTTTTTCTTTGTAGGGTTTCCTACGTTAGTCACACTTTTAGTCACACCTTCTACCTGAAAATTCCCTTTTACCTCTCTCACAACTAGTGATCCTCGATTGATGGCTGAGGCCATATGGTCTTGCACGAGATGCAGGTAGCGCATCGTGGTTTGAATGGAACGATGCCCAAGAATTTTGCTCACGCTGACCAAATCCACGCCAGCGAGTAATCGACGGGAGGCTCCCGTATGTCGGAGGGTGTGCCAGGTCGCATTCAAGATCCCGGCTTGCCGTAAGATGCCATCAAAGTGTTCTCCTGCCGAATAGGGATTCTTATGTTTCATGGCATTGGAGGAGTGAGGAAAGACCCATGGGCTTTCCAGGGCAGAGTCGAACGAGCGCAGAAGGGTCAGAGCTTGATCACTGATTGGGACGCGCCGGGTTTGATTACTTTTGCTCAACGGAATGGTCAACGTCTTAGTTTCAAAGTTGACGTTTTCCCATCGTAAGAGAAATTGTTCGCTGGCTCGCAAGCAGGTTTCAATGGCGAAGTGAACTTCTTGCCATGCCTTCGGGGTCATGAGTTGGTGAATGGTTAAAAACTCATCCTCGCTATAGAATCGATCCTGTTGGGCTTCTGGAAAGAATTTGATCCCTTTCATGGGATGACGGAGCAGCTTTCCATCATTTACCGCCAAGGTCAGCATGCGACGTAAGGCAGAGAGGTACCGGTTAATGGTGGCCGGTTTCCATTCACCAGCGGCTACCATTTTGGCTTGATGCCGGCGAATATCTTCATTGGATATTTCAGAAAGCAATCGATCACCCAATATAGTTGCCCAATATTTTGAACGTTGCTCTTCGTGCTGTTTGTCCCGATTCGTAGTGCCATCCAAGCAGCGATCAATCCAGGTTTTTAAGGTAATGGGTCGGACCCGCTCAGGCTGATAGCGTCCTTCGAGAATTTCAGCACGGAGCCGCGTATAGAGGGCTTTCCCTTGTGCCTTACCAGTCACGCGAATAAGGCGTTCCTTTCCATGGTGCTTAATGCGAACATACCACTTACCGGACTCTTTTGGTCGTTCTAGAAGGCCCTGGTTTTTTCCTGGCATGTGCTTCCCCCTTTATTTTGGTAGATGCCACTTTAGGTTTGTTTTTCGAGCCCTTAGGTCGGCCGCGCTTTTCGATTCGGTCTGGAGGGGTCTTGCGATGGCGACGAGCCATTTCACGATTGGTGCAGCGTCTCGTGTGGAAAAATTTGTTAGTACGTTTGGCAAGGAACCATTTTTGGCACGTTACAGCAGAACATTGACGGAGTTTTGAAGAAAATTTTGCAGCAAGGAGATGGAGCAGAGTCAGGAAAAGCTCATATGGCGATGGAACGGTGATTTGTACTAAAGCTTTTTGCGGACCAAAGGATAACTTCAAATTACCGCCGTAAGACGGAGGTTGCAGCATAGGTTCTATGCTCAGAGTTGAAGATGTTCTTGATGCCTCTAGGGTTTCAAAAAATGACTTAACATATTCTTGATAGAGCCTGACTTTTGACTTGGTTACAAGGTCTATAGGAATCCGTAACTCTTTGTTTGATGCTCTAAATTCTATCGTCCCGGAATCAAATGATATTCCAAGCCCACCATAAACAAAGATGGCTACTTCCTCCTGTAAATATTTCCAATCTCGCTCTCTTAGAGAATCTAATGCCGTATCTTGCCAGAAATCGAGAACCCAATTAAGAGGTCTTTCAGGGTTCCCGGCCACTCGGTTTAGTGCCCTGGCAATATTGGGTGGTGCTCCCTTCTTTTTAACGATCATATTCATATATTCATCATCTGTTTGTTTGGTAATTTTACGAAATCACCAATTAATAAATAATATGATTGATTATGTAACTAATTAGCATTATAAGGTAGCCATGAGTGATCAATCAATACAGGGAACAAATTAGGAGGATTACATGACTGGAAGAAATTTACGAATTCAAGAGTTTTGTGAACGCGTCGGGTATAAAGTTTCGACGGTTAGGAAGAAAATATTTTTAAAGGAGATTGATAGCATTAAAGTTGGTCGAATCATTCTTATTCCAGAGGCTGAGGTGGCTCGACTACTGAAAGATTTTCGGCCACGGGTTGGGGCGAACTCATAATGATTGAAGGGCTCTTGGTTTAAGTTGTGTCCGTTAAGACAGAAATATCTGCTGACGATGGAGCAGACATATCTTTTCCCTCAGATTTTGAAATTCCCCCACTTCTTCCACCTGGAGATTATGAAGTGCAATTTTTGAAGGCTTCCAAAAAATGGCTGTTTAAACGGGAAGTTCTCTTTCTGTGGTTCACCATAATAAGCGTTGGGCATTGCTTTGGTAAGAAGCTGTATATGCCCTGCAACATTAAGAGAAATGTTAAATGGACACCTTCTTCTAAGTTTTTCAGAGCATGGACTGTGGCGAATGGAGGGAGGCCTATGCGCCATGACCGTATGTCTTGCAAAGTTTTCAAGGAGACATTGCTACTTGCAAAGGTGACTACGGTCAAAAAAACTGCAAATAACACGGAACGTCCACCGGACCTTCAATATTCGGTTGTACAGGAAATATTGAAAAAGCTTCATCCCTGAATGGGAGCTCTAAACAATTTACTATCGAATCGACTCTTCATCGGAATCCTGATCTTTAGCAACATCTGTATCGTTATCGGTATCACAGAGGGATTGAGAAACAAGCCATGAATAAAGAAGAATAGGATCTCTTTTGGCAGAGTTTGTGATCCAATAAAAACGGAGGGTCACAAAACCTCAAGGAAATACTTGAGGGATTACAACCTGGCTAAGGAAACGACCCCGACTGGACCTAAGTCCAGCCGGGGGCCAGGGAAAGGAGGGGCTTTATTAACGGTAGTTTATCATGGGAAATTGAACGGCCAAGAATGAGCTCAATGTTTCCGATTTGTAATCGTCCTACTAGGGTGGTTTATCTTTTGACCATTCTCCAAATCGAAACCCTACGTTGTTTATTGCATAGATCTGCGATTGGTGCGAGCCAGGTGAACTCTTATATCCGTGAATTCTTCAAGAAGGCGTTTGAGGATAAGGGGGATGTGGCCGTGTTAAGCTCCACCGCGCTGGGGGAGGAAGAAATTATTAGTTAAAAAAGGGAAATTATGAAAATAATAATGGAAAGCACGCTAAAAATTACTGGCCAAAAATATTCAACATCAGAGTACCACCATACCCAGGGGTAAATTTTTGAAGTGTTATTAAGGGTTACTATAACCTTAGTGCCATCGCCTTTAGTGTGATTTCTTTTTGGTCTTATAAATGGATCTATCCTTTCATTCTCAATAGAAAATATTCGAATGTTATGATCTGGTAAATGAGGGAAAAAAGACCGTGTCTTGTTGAAAATTTCATAAGGAGAAAGGAAGGCTTTGTCGTCCCAAAAAGACTCGGGAATATTGCCACCTAAAAGTATCCTTCTATTAAAGAACGGTAATTCTGGTTGGATAAGAGAATAATAAAGGTATCTTAAGCAAGCAATAAGACAAAGAACAGGAAGTGAAAAATCAAGTAGTGACTGAGGAATTTGGAGTGTAAGGCCTATGATGGAAAGCTTGGTCTGAGCCTCTTCAGGATTTCTTGAGAAAGAATAAATAAGTAGCGCGAATGCGGTTACTATGGTGGTTCGTCGTATAGAAAGAATATTTGGTAGGTAGGGCATACTTCAATTGATCTTGATGAGATGGGCTAAAAAAGTCAATGATAATGATATGTTATGATCCAACTTGGTTTCCATTTTCATCTCGACGTCATGTATCCCCTGAGTGTGACGGGCGGCAACCCCTGAAGTGTGTGAATTCCAATAATGGGGTCTTACATATTCAGGCCCCTTAGTGTGGAGGTAACAACGATGATTCAAGATTCGACGGTGTTGAAGGAATTAAGGAAAGACTGGAACGGCGTTGAAGTCCTTAGAGGGAAGTTTGTGCGTGACGGATTTGCCAGAACAGCAGGGAGTAGCGGTGCCCATTTTCCATTTAGCCTAGTTAATGCGGCACATACTCTGAGGTTTATCCATGCATGTTCAGTATTAAATGATGCACTTGAGCAATTAAGGGACGAGGGTCACTTTAAGTGCCATGGGAGGACTTTGGGTCTACTAGTTGGGGCAAGCAAGGACCTTTCTTGGAAGAACTATAGCCTCATCAAAGATAAGGTTGTTAAGTCTCGGAATGGCATTGCACATGATGGGAATATATTGGGTCGCGTGGATTGCTATAAATATATTGAGGCTGTGGAGAAGGAGCTTATTAGCTGGGAAGTTTTGCCACCTTCAATTGTTGAAAGATGAATTCTTGGGTCCTTCTAGCCTTATCGGGAAGGCGGGGTCCCGGACGCGCATTAGTGGACTGATTTTAATTTTTCAAAAATCAATGGCACAGAAAAAAGTCTTCGTCAAGAATATTCCGGCATTATCGCAAGCTCTGGGACGCAGTCATCCTCGATTATACCGACTAGAACAAGAGGGGAAATTTCATTGTGGCGCTAAGGGATACGATGTTGAGGAAATACGTGAGAGCTTGGCCACGAACCCGGACCCAAGCCCAGAAAAACTAGAAGCCCAAAAATGGGACGACTGCTATCGAAAATTCAAAGCCCTCAGGATGCAGATGGAGTTTGCGGTCGCGAAGGGTATTTTGATCAATAAGGCGGACGTCATCAAAGCCCAAGTTCGAAAGGAGTCGGATTTTGTTCGGGCACTCCGCCGGCTTCGATTTGACTTGCCGCCAAAGCTCCATCAGATGCTCTACGAAGAATGGCCGGGCATCGTGGACCAAGCCTCACGGGAGATTCTCGCCACCCTTGGTAAACGCCTGTACCAAGGCTCAGGGGAACAAATTCCCAAAAGGAGCCTATCCCATTCGAAAAGTCGTAGTGCATCGAGACATTAGGGAGAGTCTCAAGAGAAGCAGATTTTAAACAGATGAAAAAGAAAGGGAAAAATAAGCCACAAATATGCAATCGCAAAAGGAAGTAGCGGAAGAAAATATATAAAGTCTTCTAGAATTATGGAACCCCAAATTTTATAGTTCAAATTTTTAATCTTTACATGGCCATAATTTAACAACAAGGTGTGTCTTGGAATCTCTAAGTTTTCGCCTGATATAAAAGGGAAAAATCCTCCCAATATTCTGTCAATTATTTCCTGGGACATAGCCGAATGATGAGTTGAATACCTCTCAATGAAAGAAATCATAAAATATTTCAGATAGGGGGCTGGAATAGTCCGATAGATCTCGTTGAGGACTTCAGGGGGCTCCTCGCTATCGCTGAGAGTCGAAAAAATATAGGGCCGTTCGGCGTCACGAGCTTTACATCGCTCGATATCTGAATCAAGAAATTCGATAATGACTCCAAAGCGTTTCAACCACCGCCTCAATACAAAGCCAGGTTTCTTTAGATAACACTGGCGGTAGGCAAAGAGGCTACAGGCATAAAGGGCTACTCCGTGTACCAACCATGTGACCACGCTAAAATTTTCGAGTTTCAAATCTCCCAGAAATCCTAGCTTTATTGTATTGGCCACAAAACTTGCTTCACCACAGATTACAATAAAATATACAGCTCCAACCCCCAAAGTGAACCGACGTAGCCTCAGGATATCAGGATCGTTTTCAGTAACCATTATTCAGAAAAAACCATAGAGAAAAATTTGTGCTGCTGTTGGTAATAACCTGTGATGATTTTCTAGCTTACAATTTTACGGACAACAGCGGGAAGGTTAATACCGATATGGCAATTCCCATTCCTCATACCCTCCACCTCCGCCATCTAGGAAAAATAGGCCAATCAGGGCAACCCCAATGATAACAACCCAATAGAAGATGGCCCACCAGTCCCATTCATCACCTTTGAAGGGGTTCAAGGAGACTCCAATTAACTCTGGATCTTTCGGGCTCCGCTGATTACACCACCAACATATAGGAAAATAGACCGCAAAAAAAATAATCGCAAGCTTCCAAAGCTCCATAGCTTACTTCACCACCTGTAATAGGCCTTTCGGCTTTTGTCTTTTACTTTTCAATTTATCCCCTTTGGCGTATATTTTCTGTCTTCGTGAAGTCTTGTTGTTTTGGTTTGACTAGTGTAGCTTTCTGTTTGAATTGTGTGGTGGGACTCAAGAATTCTTGTTCTTTCCTATCTTGTTCTGAGGATTGTTAAATTTTTTCTGGAAAAGCTATTTTTCAATTTTGGTAATGATTTTGGATCGGAAGCCATAGCGATCATCCTAATCAATGAAAATCTAGGTAAAATCCCTTGTCGTTTCGTTTTTTTATATTTGCTATTAATTTTTTCCCCCGTTCCATCAAGCTTTGGTCTTTGGGGAGAAAAATTTGAATGTATAAAAATGAGAGAATAGCGTGAATTCAAAGCTACAACTGTGGCCGATCTTTATCTGTTACCGACGTGTTGATGGTGCTGCTGTTGCACGTCGTCTCCACGAAATGTTGGACAAATTGCGAATAGTTGAGCCTGAAAACCAACCAATCCAACTCGACGTCTATCTTGATGAAACAATGCCTGGCGTTGAAAATTGGAAGGAACTGCACCGACCGTATCTGGAAAAAGCTCGGGCAATAATCGTTATCTGTACTCCGGGTTCTAAGCTTAACGAGGGAGAAAATGATTGGGTTCACCTCGAGATTGAGTGGTGGCTAAGACAAAGGGATGTCGCTCCAATTCTAATCGATCCTTTGATGGAGGGTCTCCGTTACGTACCGTCTCAGATCATACGTCGTTGGCCGGATATTCAACGCATAGCCTTAGTTGAGGAGGAATGGAAAGGGCTATCTGGAGCAGAGCTCGATGAGAAGGTGTCTGCGGTCCGTCGACAAATTCTGGGAGTGATTCTCCCTAGCGGTGCGGAGATCTATGCCCAAGAACTTGAGCAGGAACGTCGACGCACTAGACGATTAAAACAGACCTTAACCATGTCCCTGGTATTACTTATTGTAGCAGGAATTCTAGGTGGATATGCCTTTTATAAAGGGCAGGTGGCGAAGGCATCAGGGATTGACTCACATGCAGCAAGGTTGTTTGCACAAGCACGCCTACTAGAAATGCGAAAAGAAACGGAAGTAATCCGGCGCGATGATCTTATAAGGCGACTAAGTACTAGCCAGGAAACGAGTATACGTTGGAAAAACTTGTCCTACGAACTCCAGCAAATCAAAGAAGAGTTGCGCTTATTAAAAACCAAGGAGGCTGCAGTTCTTGCTGAGGGACGAGATAGGCTTCGGAAGGCTGATAACACATGGAACATGATCGATGCCTTTGGGTTCAATTTTTTTGCTTTTTCACGAGACAAACCAAAGCCGCCACATATTTTCTCCATCGAACTAGTCAACGCAGGCTATGGAGAAAGTATTCTTGTCCATTACGGCACGCCCGATGGGATTAAGCTAGTAATGATTAACGGCGGTCCACGAGGAAAATTTAAGAATTTTGTTGAGCCGAGACTTCGCCAACTCGGCCTCAATCGATTTGAGGGAGCCCCAGTTCCAATCGAGTTATTCATTGTTAGTGATCGAGATGAAGAGAAAACTGGAGGTCTGCTGAGCCTGCTTCAGCGTCTAGTTGAGAGCAACACCGTTGAGGAAAGGTTGGTCGATATCAGGGGCATATGGGCCAACATCTTTCAAGTTGTTGGCGGGCGGGAATTAATGAGACCACGAATTCGGAGGTTAATAAATGAACTCGGAATTCCGTTGAATAAACCATTTGATTACTTCGTTATGCGTCCAGACCAAGGTCAAGTTGTAGTTGCACTCCCGGGTGGTCTAGAAATAATTGTATTGGGTCCAATACAGGGTTCTATTGATAAATTACATGCCCATGCGGAACGAGATGCCAGGCGGAGTAGGGGCACGATTGAACGATTAGATAGGGAAGCCTTCTCCGCTGTTGATATCAATCTCGATCCAGCAAGATTCTCGATTACTCCGCAAGCTAACAACTCAGGCGACGGTTGCATTCCTAGTGTGAACGCACAAAATCTCGTAGGGGGGAGTTACACGGACGAATCGGTACCGAATCTTGCTAGCACAATCCTGCTCTTTCGTTATAGAGGAAAAAGCTTTCTTTATACTGGCGATGCGCGGGGGGATCTTATTTTAGAGGGGCTAAACGCGGCGGGTTTGCTTGATTCTGATGGGAACGGATATTTTGATCTCCTAACCATCCCACATCTTGGAAGCAAGCGTAATATTACCTTCGATTTTTTTAAGCGCGTAAAAGCTTCAGGTTATCTGTTTTCGGGAGATGGTCGGCATGGGAACCCTGACATCGCTACCGTTGCTTCCCTGATCTCGGCTCGAGGCTGTGATTTCTACCGAATGTATTTTGTGAACCGTGATGGGAAACAGGAGGTTCATGGCAAGAAATTTGATGACTTTTTTGAGAAAGAGGAGTCTTATAACCCGAGTTATAGAAGGGTATTTCGATCCTTGGAACGAGGCTCTGTTATCATAGATCTACTTAACCCAATACGTCATTAACTATGATGTCGTTGGAAGGTATCCGTGTCCTTGGCGAATTGCTAATTCTTCCTTCCAATACAACTGTCTATTCTAATAATTCATTTTCTTTGAAATACTCGAATTATTTCATCTTCCCATGCACCCTTTTACCCATGATGACTTTACTTCACTAGGATGGATTCTGTGGAGGAGTGATATTGGCAAAAATTTTTTCAAATACCAATTAGCCGCATGATCGGTAATTCGCCAAGCACAACCAGTAGATCTATTCAATTCGCTATCATTTCACCCACGATGACCACAATTCTTCTAAGAATTTGCCCTTTAATTAAATCGTTCGGCTTTTTCCTTTAGCGCATAGATTCATATAGCGCGTTTTTCTTCAATAAGGCCTCGCATTTTGTTTGGACACCATTTTGATGCGAATATGGCTAGCATAATAGAGACCCCAAGACTCACAACTGTAGCTCCAAAGGAAATGAAACTTCCCGTGGAATAGGAGATAGTAGCCGATATACCAAGACTTGCAAGAATTGCAATTATGTGTAGATAATAAATCGGTGGATAAAACCAAAGTGCATCTGGAATTTTCTCTTTGTCGATAGCCTTTTCAATCTCTATGTCGGTGTTTTCGGTAACATTCAATCATTGGCGATAGTGCCGCAAAGAAGTTTCCCAGCCTTGCCAAGTAACTACTTTTTCTTCAAGAACGCATTGGATGTAAGCAACAATTCGAGTTGCGCTCCTTAGACGATTTACAGAAAACCACAAATTGAATAGAAAAACCATGGCGACAAGGCTTGGAATCACGAATAGGACCGGTTTCTCTAGAAATTTAGTAGAGGCAACTGCAAGTGCTGCGATCACTATAGGGCGTTCGAAGACATAGCCTTTGGCCTGAATAAGTTCATCTCTTAGCGCCTTGTATTCTGCTTCTGGGGATATGAGCGCCCTCTGTCCTGTCTCTGAATTAGTCATCTAAATCCTGGATGTCAATCAAGGGATGAAGCTTGATTGACGGCTAAAACTAGTTAACAACTAACATGCTCATAACATACGAAATCTATTGAAAAAGTGAAATAGGGTATTGTGTGGAAAAGGCTAGGCATTCGCCTTAGGCATCTGATTCACAGCTCGCTTGCCCCAGTCCAAGAGCTGGAAGGTTCGACCTAAGAGGACATTGGCGTGGCCAGCAGAGAGGTTTTGCTGTTCGATCACTTCCATGATTTGTTCAATAACCGCATTCTCTTTTAGGGTGAAGTGTTTTTGTGATGTGTCATTTGGGTTGGATTGGTCGGCCAAAGTTAAAATTGAAAAACTGCACATAGGTCTCCTTCAGGGACTGGATGGGAATCTGGTTACGGACAAGGAGGGCCTTCTGGACATCCGCCACCAATAGAAGTCGTACGTCTATACTGATATTCATATTCAAAATCCCAATATCTTTTAGTACGTTCATTCCAAACCGACGATGAGTAATCTTTTTTAATAATCACCTCATTGGAATTATTATAGAAAACACAAAAGTTATTTCTTTCACTTGAACCCGGCATTTCAACATTGCGGCTACATACTATCCTTTGTATATGAGGTTCTAGGAATATTCGATCCTTCACCGAAGAACAGCCACAGATTAAAAAACTAATAATCAAAATCGGCAATCGTATAAGCATGTTTAATTGCCTAGAGCTATCTTACAGGCCGTCTCAAATCTCATCCCTAATTCTATCCTACCAGTGTTAGAATCATTAATCGTTTGAGCCAATTTCTGAAACTCCGTAAAGGCATCGCTTTGACCATTCGCTTGGAAGTTCTCAATATATTTAAAGATACCAGGGTGCCTGTATGCTTCGATAAGATAGGACCCAAAGAAAAAGTCAATGTCTTTTAGGCTGAGATAACCCTGTTTTTGTAGATAACCTAGTTCTTCATAAAAGTTCAGATACTGATTAACTTCGTCATGATGAAACCGTCCACCATAACTCTTGTAGATAGGTTTACAGGATTCAATTTCTGAGCGAATTTCACGAAAAAGTTTAACTGAATTAAAATCTCGGTGAAGATTCGTAATCATTTCTGTAGTGGCAATAGTTTTTGTTATTTCCAAGGCTAAATGTGAATTCCATAGCGCAATAATACTAACCATGAGCCCGAGGACTCCGGTAATCGAACCAAGCACACCGAGCAAACTACCGATTTTTTTTCTTTCTGCCGGCATTGTGTCCAATTATAGCCATCTAGTGGATTAAAATGAACTCTATAATCCCAAATACTTTCGTTTTGCCTACGGCCCATAAGGATAGGATCCATATCCTTGCTCCAAACGGTTAAGCGATGCCTCCTGGCACCCCCAAAACCGGCCGCTTTCTTCGCCTTCATGCTGTGATGGATGTCGTGGGGCTCAAATCGAGTGCGTTGAATTTGCGAATACGGGAGGGGACATTCCCAAAGTCTATCAGTATCGGCAAGGGACAAGTGCGGTGGAGCGAGCAGCAAATTTTGGCCTGGCAAGAAGCCCTAGGACGGGCAACCCGTGTATAGGGTTTCTCCTAACCCCATGTGTGAAATTATGGACCAGGCGGTCTGGCTTGTGGAATGGACGAAAGTATCAGTCTCGCTCGGAAATCAAAGTGGACGCGTTTTAGATCGTGCGTTGTGACTTACAGCACTTGAAGGGTATTTGAAGGTTTTTCTTTAGCATGCCGATGACATATTGGAGCAATTCTGGCGATAGGGGTGGACCAATCATTCACAAAAAAAAAGGGTAGTGGATGATCCTGAGATGGAGAAAAACCATTGTGAAATATTCCTTACAAAAGTGGGCCATTTTAAAGTAGAAAAATAACAAGAATTTCTGTAATCTCCAGTCCCATGTATCCTGGTTACCATTTCCTTCTGTTCCCTCCTTTCCCTCGGAATAATAATGTTTTTGTGGCCATGAGTTTCGATGATGCATTTCAAGAGAGGTGGAGGTCGATACTCAAGCCGGCCATCGAGGAAGTTGGGTTGGAGCCATACCGCATTGATGCGGGAAAAATAAGTAACTCCATTATGCATGAAATTCTTGATGGAATCGGGCAAGCAAAGCTCTTTTTGGCGGATATTTCTTCTGTAGCTCATATTCGAAATGGCAATGTGATGTATGAAGTAGGGATAGCACATGCCACGAGATTACCTGAAGAAGTTATTCTATTTCGCAATGATCATGATTCATTACCCTTTGATGTTCAAGGAATTAACATTAACTCTTATGATCCCTACACTAACCCCACTGTTGCCAAAGGAGCTGTTAAGCAAGCGTTACGAGAGGCAATGGCTGAAGTAAATCTTGGTAAGAATAGGGCGGTAGAAAGGGCTATCCAATCCTTAGATGCTGGAACATACTATACACTTTTTTTTCTTCTTGCTTCTATGGAAGAAAAGAAAGAGTACAAAGGAAAAGATTTTCTCCCAAAAGGAGTCTCTTATTATTCAACGATAACCAGACTTCAAGAGCTAGGGTTAATTTCGACTAAATTCCTATCAATGGAAGAAATAGGAGAAGTAATGGGCGAATCAGATGAAGTACCGGAGGAAATAGCACAATATTCCCTTACATATTTTGGTAAAGTGGTATTTATCAAAATATTAAAGAGCCAGGCTGATTTTAGATGGCTTAATACCGATGAATTTCCTTCACAAAGACGAAAATTTTTGAAAGAGAAGACCCAGTCTTTAGTCTTGAGTGAGGATGAAGTGCTTCGCCTCTTTTTGTATTCGGATTAACAATGCCCAGAAAATTTAATGCCAAATTTCTGAAAATGGCCGTCTTTTCCTTTTTGTTTAGGAAAGCCGGTAGAAATACAAAGTGGCTTGGAGTCTTTTCTCGTAATTCAATTTTTTATTTCTAGGTATTTAACCTAGTCCCACATTTTGTCCCCCTTTAGTCCCCCAATTAATCCAAATTGGAAGGAATGGCATTAGTTGATATTTATAGATATTCTCCTTTTAAAACAATGGTTTAAGTCTTATTAGATCTTACCTAATCGCACTCATTTTAGGGACTTAAAATCCCTCGGGCTTAACGGCCCGTGCCGGTTCAAGTCCGGCCTCCGGCACCATAGGGTTTTCTTCTCTTTTCGTTTTACCTTTTCAACTTTCCAAAGTGAATCAACGTACTTAATCTTGTCCATTTCCAGCCATGTTGTCTGAGTGTGTGGATTATTTTTCGTCAAGGAATCTTTTTTCCTATGGGGTAAGGTTTGCATCGTAAGATGGTCTATCTGGTCATCTCCAAATCTTTCCTCTTACCTGCCTGCTAACGTTCCCCATGTTTTCATTACATATCTCTCTGCCACTTCAGACTAGTTGTGGCTCATCTCTCTGGCACGTAGGTTGCTCAAGTTTTCCTAGAAGGGGATTCATTGTACCTAGGTAGTTGCCAAATTAAAGTGTTGGTCAATCATGAATGGGGAGGGGCTGTCTATGTTAGTCATGACGCATTGGGATATGGAAACTCGTATATTATTCTTGTCGGGGCGTTTTGATAAAACCGCCCGTGTTCCTGTAGAAACCGCATTAGCCGAAAGTGAAGGACGAAGCTGCAATCAAGTGATTCTTGATTTTTCAAAAGTGTCCTCTCTGGATAGTGCTGGCATTGGGAAATTACTGCTTTTGTATCATTCATTGAGAAAAAAGGGGGTTGCGCTCATCGTAAGAAATCCTCGGCCTTCGGTTGAAGGATTATTGCATTTAGTGAATATGGCCACGCTCTTTCCCATCGTCCATCATCATCCTGAGGTTCGATCAGTTGCGTAGGTATTTTATTTTTCACATCAAGCCATGTATTAAGTTGATCCCTGAGACGGCCGAAAAGATTCCTCAGTTATGAGTCACTTGCCTCATCAGTCTCAACATCATTCTTCTATGCATATTATTACCCTTGGATCCTGTTTAGATACTCAAGCAGAGCATCTCTTAGAGTCAGCGGTATATCAGGCACAAGAGGCACAAGGTCGACATATTCTACTCAATTTACAAGACTTAACGAAGATTGATAGTCGGGGATTAGGAAAACTGTTTTTAACCTATCATCATCTCAATCGTCAGAAAATTCGGTTGAGTATTGTGAATCCTCGACCCATGGTCCGAGAAATGTTGGAGTTTGTGAATTTCCCAAAACTTGTTCGTATCTATGACTCCATTGATGAAATCGATGGTGTGGCGCCTGAACTCTTAGAAACGTCCGGGGTTCATTCACCTGCTTTACATTAGTTTCATTCCAGTATTCTCTTGCCTCTCCTCCCAACCCTCTTTCACCCATAGTAAACAGAATATTTCTTCGATTTAGACAAAAGTGGATGGTCTAAATGAAAAGGTATGGAATGAGCTTTTCCAGTGCTTTCTTTGAACGTCTATTAACCTACACAATTCGCTCAAGAAACCAAGGAACCAAGCCGATACTTACCGTTGTAAGACGTTATTTCAGTAAAGGAGAAGTGCAATGTATATAAAAACCGGATCAAATTCTGACGCAAGACCATCTCGAACTCTGTTGTTTCATCAGGATCCCGATATTCGTTTAGACGCGGCCATTCAACTCGGTGGGGGTTCTGTTGGAGTTTCGGATCAACGACTTGCGCTTGAAGCTTTGACAACTGCACTTGAAGATCCCTGCTCGACGGTTCAGGAAGCAGTATTACAATCCTTGATGCGAATGAGTGCCAAAAATGGATAACGGTTTCTTTGCCTATTTTTCATGGTGGCATAAGATGTCAATTTTGTTTCGTCTCATTCATTGACTTCCTTTTTCCTCGCCTCCTAAAATCCCGACCAGCTTAGAACCGTTCTTTGCCCTTTAACAGAGAGATCCCTTCCTGTGTCGCCCATCGTTGAGCTCAAGGATGTTGTCAAAACTCATGGCCAGGTGGTGGCCGTTGATAAGGTTTCTCTCAGTATTGGGACAGGGGAGTTTTTTTTCATATTGGGGCCAAGTGGGTCTGGGAAATCAACCCTATTACGATTAATCGCCGGCTTGGAAACCCTAGATTCCGGAACGATTGCCATCCAACAACACGTCGTTAACTCAGATCCTCCCCATACCCGTCCTGTAAATATGGTGTTTCAGCAGTATGCCTTGTTTCCTCATATGACGGTGTTTGACAATATCGCTTTTGGGTTGAAAATGCGCCAACAGGAAAAAAATGATATTCAGGAGGCAGTTGAACGCATGGCGGTTCTGGTGAGGTTAGAAGGGAAAATGGAACGGTTTCCGACAGAACTTTCTGGAGGGGAACAGCAGCGAGTTGCTCTCGCCAGAGCTCTTGTCAATCGCCCGGTTGTCCTCCTGCTGGATGAGCCTTTGGCTGCGTTGGATCAACAGTTGCGACAAGAAATGCAAGCGGAACTCAAACGGGTGCAACAAGAAGTGAATGCCACGTTTATTTGTGTGACACATCAACAGGATGAAGCGCTTATGCTTTCAGATCGTATTGGGGTCATGCATGGTGGAAAAATCTTACAAGTGGGGACGCCGAAAGAAATTTATGATCAGCCACTATCCTCAACCGTGGCCAAGTTTATCGGCCTTTCCAATACTGTTTTGGGCACGATTATTCGGATGGAGAATGATGTATGTTGGGTCAAGCCCGATCATTTCCCTGTATTGATGGCGCGTTGTCCCGCAGATTTACATCACGGACAAGCGATGGTGATGATTCGACCTGAGCATGTGCACATTTCGATTGATGAGCCTACCCACACATATGAAAATTCTCTTCCAGCGGTAGTGCATCATGTTGGATTTCATGGTCATGAAGTATTCTATCAATGTCGATTGGGCAATGAATCCCTATGGACCGTTCGTGTCCCAATAAGAGAAAGCCACGCAACAGCATTGACCGTCGGTCAAACGTTGTACCTTCAGTGGGCGGCCCATCATAGTTTTGCTCTCTCTCACTAATTTCACAGATCGTTCATCCTCGTGATCCATTTTTCTTCGTATGCGCTCCCATTGCCGATTCGGTATTTATTTTGGGCTGCAGGAATCTTTTTGCTGCTGTTCTTCTTTTTGCCATTACTGATGGTGTTGGGAGTGAGTTTTGCGAGTAGAGGACTATATGGAGGTGTTGAATGGATAGCGACCATTGGGAACTATAGTCGGTTGGCCGACCCTTTAGTGGGTGTCATTTTTCTTCGATCCTTGATTTTTGCAAGTATGACGACGATTGTGTGTGCCATCGTAGGATTTCCTCTGGCCTATATGGTGGCTCGAGCTTCTCCTCGATGGCAATTAATTTGGCTGACGTTGGTGATGATCCCCTTTTGGACGAATTTTCTTGTTCGAACCTATGCATGGACCGTTATTTTACGGGTCGACGGATTGGTCAATACCTTTTTGCAAAGTATAGGAATGCAGGAAGAGCCCATATCCCTATTATTTACGGATTTTGCGGTGGCGATTGGGTTGATGTATGGCTATCTTCCGTTCATGGTCTTGCCGTTAATTGTGGCGATCGAACGCATCTCACCACAATTAGAAGAAGCCGCGTACGACTTGTATGCGTCGATGGGTGCCACGTTTCGACATGTGGTTGTTCCGTTGAGTAAACCAGGCTTTATTGCTGGAGGCATTCTAGTATTTATTCCTTCGTTAGGAGCCTTTATCACCCCCTATTTATTAGGTGGGGGACAAAAGATGATGATCGGAACCCTCATTCAACAGGAATTTCTGGTGTCACGAGATTGGCCTTTTGGATCGGCTCTTTCTCTAGGCTTGATGGGAACAGTCCTAATTCTGTGGGTTCTGCTCAGTCGAAGTTCTTTCGGGAAACAGGTGCAATGAGAGCAATGCCAAAATTTATGACCATTTCGGGATTGATGGTCATGGGGTTTTTATATGTACCAGTCATTGTGTTGATTGGGTTTTCCTTTAATGCCTCGGCCGTGGGGTTAGCATGGGGAGGGTTTTCTCTTCAATGGTATGAGAAATTATTAACTGATCCTTCAATTATAGATGCGATGATGAATAGCTTGATCATCGCAGTCGTCTCTACTGTATGTTCCCTCTTGTTCGGGCTTGGCGCAGCCATTGGGTTGGAGCAGTGGCGAGATGGGGATTCTTCATGGGTCAGTACTCTGATACTCTTGCCCCTGGTCATTCCGGAAATTTTAATGGGGGTAGCCCTATTAATGATATTTGTGATGGTGCAAGCCCCCTTGGGGTTTGGGTCGATTATTATCGGGCATATGGTTTTTAATCTTCCCTTGACTGTCGTCATTCTCCGAGCTCGTTTGCGCAAATTTGACCCTGCTTGGGAGGAAGCTGCGCGGGATTTAGGTGCGACCTCATGGGATGTTCTGACCAACATTACCTTGCCTATGTTGCGTCCAGCCATCGTGGGAGCTGCCCTTCTCAGTTTTACTGTCTCCTTGGATGATTTCGTGGTGACCTTTTTTGTTGCCGGTCCAGGATCCACGACATTGCCGCTTAAAGTGTTTTCCATGATCAAAACTGGGATTACGCCAGAAGTAAATGCCTTATCCGCTATTATGGTGATGATTTCAATGGCTTGCGTCGGATTGTCGTGGTTATTTCAGCAACAGGCGAATTCCTCATTGAGAAAAAAGGACTCAAGGTCCTAATCCCACCATGACAATCTGTCTCTTTCTCTTGTTCTTAGGGCTTGGATCTTTGCTTGGGGGATGCTCAGATTCCTCCTCTTCGTCTCAACAAGAGCAAGCTGATAGGGCAACGCTTTATTATTTTACATGGTCGGATTATGTGGACCAGAAGATCATGGCTGCTTTTGAAGCGAGTCGTGGCGTCCGTGTAGTCGTTGATACGTTTAGTAGCAATGAAGAGTTATTAGCAAAAGTTCAAACGGGCATGATTGGCTATGATGTTGTCGTGCCTTCAGATTTTATGGCCGGTATTATGGGGCGGTTGGGACTGTTGGCGAAGTTAGATTTAGCCAAGATTCCCAACGTTCAAGATTTAGAACAACATTTGGCTCATTTGCCTTTTGATCCCACACAACAATTTGCCATCCCGTATTTATGGGGGACTGTCGGTATTGGGTATAATGCGGATGTCGTGTCTGAAGTCCCAACCAGTTGGGCGATTTTGTGGGATCCGCGATATTCAGGTCGCATTAGTATGTTGAATGATCAGCGAGAGGTCTTTGGCTTGGCATTGCGGGCTTTGGGTCATTCGTTAAATAGTCGTAATCCAGAAATCATTCAACAAGCCAAAGACCGGCTCATTCTTCAAAAGCCGTTGGTGAAGGCGTATACGAGCGAGCAATTCGATCAGCTCTTAGTGTCCGGAGAGGTGGTGTTAGCACATGCGTGGGGTGGCCCGGTGGCTCGAGCGATGCGAGAAGATCCTTCCATCCGATACGCCATCCCGCAGGAAGGTGGGACGATCTGGACGGACTGTTTAACTGTACTAGCCAGTTCCCAAAATAAATTGCTAGCCATGGATTTTATTAATTATCTCATCAGTGAGCAGGTGGCCCTTCAGACCTCACGACGATTGTTATTTGCGTCGGCAAATCGCCATGTCCGGAATCAGTTGCCACCGGAAATTCGAAACAATATTGCGGTGTATCCACCTGATGAAATTCTTTCTAGAATGGAATGGATGGAAGATGTTCAAGAAGCCATTCGAGTCTATGATCGCGCCTGGACAGAGCTAAAAGTTCATTAGTGGACCTAGCAAGAATTATGGCTGGATTCCATTGTGCCCATCGTTGGCTTGACCCTTTTAGGCATCTGCTACTAGACTAAATCAATCATCATATTTTCGATTCGGGAATGACGAAAGGCCTTTTCATGATTCAGCAATTGACACGACAAATTCAATTTTTCTTCTGCTTGGCACTGATGCTTTTCCTGGGGAATGGGTTGGTGCTGGCGCAAATGCCTTTTGAGCCACCACAACAACCGGACTTTATTCCTGGAGAGGAGGCGACGCCAGCTCCCGAGCAGTTAACTGAAGAAGAGCAAAAGCGGTTGGAGTCGTTGGTGCCTTTATTAGCAGGCAATCAAGAGTTGTGGGCTATCGGAGAATTTGTGCATTTTGGTTCACATTCGGTTCCACATTTAATTAAAGCCCTAAAAATGCCTGGTTCTCGAATTCGGTTTAACGCGGCAGAAACGTTGTCGATGATTAAGGATCCATCCGCTGTTCCAGCCTTGGTCGAAGTGGCGCTACAGACTGATGAAGAGTCTAAAGTCCGTTCCCATGCTCTTCGAGTGGCGACTCGATTGGATCCGAATCAGGTCATTCCGGCTATTAAAGGTATGGCAACAGACCCCAATTCCACTATTCGCAACACGGCAGTATTTGAAGCGCGGTATGTTCATCGAAAAGAAGTCCTGCCGATTATCATTGGGGTAATTCCTGACCCAGAGCAATATGTATCTATTACCGCGCGTGATTCGTTTTGGATCCTCACTCGGTTTAGTGGTCCCATTCATAATTGGGAAATCTCGACACCAGAGAAACGAAAAGAGTGGGCGAAGGAATGGTGGGCTTGGTGGGAGAAAAATAAAGACCGTTTTGATAGCCGACCTGCCCCAGCTGCGTCGCCTGAACCTCCGGCAAACTTGGATGTAAGTTAAGCAATGAGGATAAATTTGGTAAGGTATTTGAATTCTCTTTCCGAAAAGATTTATTGTGGGACTTGAACACCAAAGGTAGGAGAGACGTGGTATGGCAGTGCTGTCAATTGCAAAAGTCGGTAATCCCATTCTTCGACGAATCGCCAATCCGGTTGATCCCGATTTGATAGGGAGTCGACGCTTCCAAGAATTTCTTGATGATATGTTTGAAACGATGGTCCATTACGAAGGAATTGGGTTAGCCGCTCCCCAGGTGGCCCAATCTGAGCAGGTTGTGGTCATGGAATGTGAAGGATCCGATGGGATTCCCAAAACCGTCCTCATTAATCCGAAAATTGTCTTTTACGGACCGACTCAAAGTGAAATGTGGGAAGGATGTTTGAGTATTGATAATATGCGTGGGAAGGTCATTCGGCCATCTATGGTCCGTGTGCAAGCCTATGATCGGCAAGGAGTGCTCCAAGACATCGAAGCGAATGGCTTGTATGCTGTGTGTATCCAGCATGAGATGGATCATTTACTTGGGAAACTGTTCATTGATCGTATGACTGACATGTCTACTTTGACCCAATTGGAAGAGTTTGATGCCTATTGGAAGGAAGACTCTGCCACAGTGGTTTAGCGATTTATCCGTTGTTCCATCCACATATTTTCTTCCGTTATTCACTTCCACTTATCACGTGTCATGAATTCTGGGATTGTTCTTTCCAGGTTCAGTGATTTAAAAAAAACTGTAATTTTTTTAACTCCTTGTGAAATCACTATTTCGTTTTATTACCTACCTGCGGCCTTACCGAGCACTAGTTGGGTTGACATTTTTCTTTGCTGCGTTGACCACGGCATTGGAACTTCTCCCCCCTTGGCTGGTGAAAATTGTGATTGATGACGTTCTGCCTACAGAAAATACCAATTTGTTGTTTTGGGTGTTGATCGGGCTGGTGCTGGCCTATGGCTTGAAAAATCTTTGCAATTCGCTTCGTATTCGATTCAATAATATGCTGGAACAACGAGTGGTGCATCGTCTTCGTCAAGAAGTATTTGAGGCATTGCAACGATTATCGTTGAACTACTATGAGAATCGATCAACTGGAGAAATCATGTCTCGTGTGGTGAATGATACGGAGCCCGTGCAGCGTATTTTTATCGATGGGTTTGAGGGCATGCTCACGGCCACATTAACATTGGTGGGAATAACAACGATCTTATTTGTCCTGAATTGGAAATTAGCGATGTTGGTTTTGCTCCCCATCCCGATTTTGGTAATTGGGGGGGTGTATTTTACTCGTCGGGTTCATGGTTATTATGGTGAAATTCGGCAACATGCCGCCGATCTCAATGGGTATCTCCAAGATGCCTTGTCGGGAATTCGCGAAACCATGGGGTTTAATAGGCAACCCTATGAGCGGTCTCGTTTTCAAGAGATGTCGCAGCAATATAGCCAAGCCAATTTAAAAGCCATGTACCTGTGGGCCGTGTATTCTCCTGGAATGATTTTTATCGGAAGCCTGGGTACCGTGCTGATCGTCTGGTTCGGTGCAGGCGAAGTCATGGCCGGACGACTCACCACTGGAGAGTTGGTCATGTTTTTGTCTTATCTGGTGTTATTCTATACCCCGGTGAATCAAATTCATTCAGTTAATCATCTCTTACAGCATGCATTGGCTGCAGGAGAGCGAGTTTTTGATGTGTTGGATGCCAAGCCAGCCGTTCCTGATGAGGGGATGGCTCAACCTCCCACTTCTCGGTTAACGGGGAAGGTGGAATGGAAAAAAGTCAGTTTTTCATATCGGGAAGAGACGGCCATTTTTACCGATTTATCTTTACGCGTTGAGCCTGGCGAACATGTGGCGTTGGTGGGGCCGAGTGGCGTGGGCAAAAGTACGCTCATGAAGTTACTCTTTCGTTTTTATGATGTCGGAGCCGGAGCGATTGAAGTGGCCGGCTATGATATACGTGACCTGTCACTTTCCACCTTGCGAGAACAAATTGGTTTTGTTCAGCAAGAGCCCTTTCTTTTCAACGGAACCGTACGAGCTAATATAGCCTATGGAGATGTTGCAGCCTCCAATGAAAAAATTGAGGCCGTGGCTCAGGCGGCTCAAGCCCATGAATTTATCCTAGCTCTTCCTGAAGGGTATGATACCTGGATAGGCGAACGAGGAGTGAAGTTGTCCGTTGGTCAAAAGCAACGGATGGCTATTGCCCGTGTCTTGTTAAAGGACCCACCTATTGTGGTGATGGATGAAGCGACGTCGAATATTGATACTGAGACAGAAGTTGATATTCGCGGGGCTATGGATGAATTAATGCGGGGACGTACGACATTTATTATTGCGCACCGCTTATCTACCTTACAATCTGTTGATCGAATTATTGTCTTAAATGGAGGAAGGATCATTGAAGAAGGTGATCATACAACCCTGATGTCGGCGGGAGGGCTCTATGCGAGTTTGTATGAGGCACAATTTCATGTATAAAGTTATGAGAAAAGAATGAGGCAAGAATGGGAAGGAGCAGACATACCTGTCCAACGTGTCATAGGGAGATATCCTGGGAAGGAAATGCCTTCCGCCCATTTTGTTCTGATCGATGTCGGTTAGTTGATTTGCAGGGATGGTTTGGAGAGCGGTATCGTATCCCTCAAGATGAATTTCCTGATTCGGATAACCCTGAGGAAATGAATGGTGACCACACTTCTGATACTTGATACCTATAATTTGAACGGAAATTATGCCTAAAGTTATTACCGCCAGACGTCATGGAGATGAGACGGAAAAAGCCCAAGAGTTTATCCGCACGTATATTTTATTTCCTGCCAGCCTGTTAGGGCTTCTGGCTATTCTCGTGGGCGTGGTCGCCTTGGGGTATCAATTATTCCAAGGTCAGTATGGATGGGAAACATTTACGTATAGTTCCGCGTTGTTAATTGCGGGCGTCTTGTTGGGGCTTGCACAAACGAAATATCAACAATACCTCTTGCGAGAATTTCCAGGATATTTTGCCAACCGGATGAAGGCCTTTACGCAACGTTCGGTGCGAAAGGCAAAGAAAACCGTTTCCGAGGTGACCATTGAACATCGGGGGCGTGGGCTCGTGTTTTTGTGGTATTTCTTAGGCTTTGTCTTTTTGTTAACTCTTGCCGGAATTTGCGTGTGGACGGGATTCTTGCACCCAGTGGCAGCCTTTGCCTTACCTTGGGCAGGCTATTTTTGGGCGAAAATGTTTTTTTGGAAAGGGCTGGTTTTGCCGCCCACAAAAAAGTGAGGCTACCAGTTTCAATCGGTATCTGAAGGGCTCGTTCGATTCAAGTCGATGCAAGAGATCAGGAAGTTTTGGGAAGCTGTTGTTTCAGGCTTTCTATTTCTTTTCGAAGCGCTCGTAATTCATTCCGCATTTCTGGCAGTTGGTATTGAAGGACTTGAGCCTTCCGCCAGGTATTATGTGCTACTGCCGGTCTTCCGCCAACGGTATGATTTGATTCCACATGATTCGTGACTCCAGCTCCTGACGCAATTTTCACCTGATCTCCAATGGTGAGATGGTCTACCAACCCTGCCTGTCCTCCGATCATCACATGGTGCCCAAGACGAGTACTTCCCGCAATCCCAACCTGCGCCACAATAATGCAATGTTCCCCAATGGCCACGTTATGGGCAATCTGTACCTGGTTGTCAATTTTGGTTCCTTCTTTAATAATGGTGCTTCCAAAGGTTGCGCGGTCTACTGTCACGTTCGCCCCTATTTCCACATCATCTTCAATGACCACATTCCCTAATTGAGGAATTTTATGATGACGTCCTTCATGTTGCGCGTATCCAAATCCATCGCTTCCAATGACGGTCCCACTGTGCAGAATGACACGATGTCCAAGAATGCAATTCGTCAAAAGGGAAACCTGTGGATACAGAATACAATCGTCCCCAATCACCGAATTTTCTCCGATGTGAGCGCCTGCATAGATGGTGACTCCAGAGCCAATTTGAGCGCGATCGCCGATTGTCACTAATGGACCAATCGATACATCAGGTCCAATTCGCACATCATGTCCAGTCACGGCAGTTGGATGAATGCCTCGTTCAGGGAAAGGAGGGACAAAAAATTTTTGCGCGAGCGTGACGAGAGCCAGCATGGGATTGGGACAAATGAGTTGAGGGCGAGGATCATCGGGAATAGGTTGAGCGGTGAGAAAGGCTGCAGCGGCTGAACTTTTTGCGACTTCATGAAATTTCGGTTTTAAGACAAAAGAGAGATCGCTACACGTCGCTCCCTCCAAATGGGATAACCCGGATATCAAGACATCAGACGACCCTTGAAGAGTAGCCTGAACGCACTGCGCGAGCTCTTCAATAGGAATGGGAGCAGGGTGCGCCTGGGTTGAGCTAGTCATTGAGGGCCATTCTTCGAGCGAGTTTGTGCTTTTGATTTGGTGGTTGAATGGGTGTTGGGCTTTTTCGCGTTGGTGGACGCATCGGTTGGTGGGAAATGCGTATGATTTGAGCCTGTCCGTTCATCCAGGTAGGCCGCAACATCACCAATTGTTTGCAGGCGTCCAAAGTCTTCATCAGGAATTTGTATATCAAATGTCGATTCAACTTGATACACCAACTCAATGGTCTGGAGCGAATCTAACCCTAAATCATCTCTGAGGGAATCCTCAGGATGAAGTGTTTCAGGATTGCGCCGAAGGTAATCCCCTAAGGTGGAGTACACTCGCTGGTGCAGCCCGTTAGAGGAGGGTTGTGACATAGTCATGAATATTTCTTGAGCACAAGTACCGCATTATTGCTACCAAATCCAAAAGCGTTGACCAAGGCAGTCTTCAGAGATTTCTTTTGGGATTTGACAGAGATACCCGGTAAGGCACAGTTAGGATCGGGGTCTGTGTAATTGATTGTCGGGTGAATGATGCTGTGATTCAGTGATAAGGTTGACGCAATAGTGGCAATGGCTCCTGAGGCCCCGAGGGTGTGACCAATTAAAGATTTCGTGGCATTCACGAGAATTTTTTCCATCCGTTTTCCAAATACGGTTCGTAAACCCTTCACCTCTACTTCATCCCCCACAACGGTGGACGTCGCATGGGCATTAATATAGTCAATCTGTTTAGCTTCGATCTTCGCATCTTGAAGGGCGAGCGACATGGTTCGAGCAATATCCAACCCATCTTGCTTGGGGATGACCATGTGATAGGCCTCACTTGTGGCAGCATACCCGGCGACTTCAGCATAAATACGGGCTTTGCGGCGGGTGGCATGTTGTAGCGATTCCAAAATTAACGCCCCAGCCCCTTCGCCCATGACAAACCCATCTCTTCCGCGATCAAATGGACGAGAGGCTTGACTCGGTTGGTCCTGATACTTGGTGGAAAGGGCGCGTAACGAACAAAAGCCAGCAAACACCAAAGGCGTAATGGTCGCATCGGCCCCAACGGCGACCATCATATCAGCTTGCCCCTGTCGAATACACTGCATGGCTTGTCCGATAGCATGAATGCTGGAAGAGCAGGCGGTCGAAACAGTGAGGTTTGGGCCCTTGGCGCCAACGGCTAACGCAACAATGCCGGAGGCAGAGTTCAAGGTGATCGTGGGAATAAAATTAGGATGGACGCGGTGAGGTTTTTGGGAATCATACAAATTGGTGAGTTCCCGTTCACCCATCATCATGCCGCCCATACCGACTCCCGCCATCACACCCAGGCGCTCGGCCCGTTCATACTCTAAGCATAAGCCACTATCGTGAATCGCCTCTTTGGTTGCCATCAAGGCCATTTGAGCGTAACGATCGACGCGAGAGGAAAACTTATCTTCCTCCGGGTCTGGGGGCTGGAAAGAGGGGATGAGTCCAGCTATCCGTGATCGATAACCTTCCATAGGTAGATCGCCAAAGGATTTTATGGATGAAATCCCAGATTGTCCTCGAAGGGCGGATTCCCAAAATTGAGTAATCCCAATCCCTATGGGGGAAACAATTCCCATGCCTGTAATCACTACACGTGCTGCCATCAATCTCCTTAAGACACGGGAGGTAACCTAACAAAATAAGAAGGGAATTGGGAGAAAAAAATTAGTGGGCGTAATTTTTTTGTGTTGGTAAAATCTAATGTGATGAATTAATTATACGTTTTCTTCAATAATGCCAAATTTTTATGTTAAATCTAGGAGATTTTTGGGAAATTCACCAAATAAAATTTTAAACAAGAAGTAAAAGGGGAGTAGATAAAGATGAGGGAAAAAATAGGGGAAATAGAGGTGCAATCGAAATACCTAGAAAACCTCTAGGCTTTATACATTGAACTTGAAGTGGCAAACATCTCCGTCTTTAACGACATACTCTTTACCTTCAGAGCGGATAAGACCTTTTTCGCGTAAGATCGGTTCCGTTCGGAACTCGTCGATATCGGTCCAACTATAAATGTCCGCTTTAATAAAGCCCTTTTCGAAATCGGTATGAATCACGCCAGCCGCTTGGGGGGCTTTGGCAGCAATGGGGATGGTCCACGCTCGGACCTCTTGAGGGCCGCAGGTAAAGTAGGAGCATAATCCAAGTGTGGCATACGCGCCAACAATCACTTTTTCAAGTCCGCTCTGCTCCATCCCCAAGTCTTTCATGAACATGTCACGATCTTCCCCGGAAAGTTCAGCAATTTCGCTTTCTAACTTTCCGCAAATGACCACACACTCGGATCCGCGAGCCTTGGTAAAGGCCTGAAAGTCGGCTAGAACGGTTGAATTGGGACTTTCATCAGTGTTGCCCACGTAAAAGATGGGTTTGGCTGTCAACAAAAAGTACTCTTTCAAAATAGCTGGCTCAATTCCGAGACTTCGTGCAGGTTTGCCTTCTTCGAGACCAGTCTTGAGAATTTCTAAGGTTGCGAGTGTTTCTTTTGAAGCCTTATCACCTGATCGTGCCTTGCTCGAGACTTTTTCGAATTGCCGTGTCAGGCTATCGAGGTCAGCCAACATCAGCTCCATTTCAATGATTTCAATATCACGCTGAGGATCGACGCTGCCCATGGTATGGACCACATCAGGATCATCAAATAAACGAACCATGTGAAGAATGGCATCCACTTCACGAATATTGGCCAAAAATTTGTTGCCGAGTCCCTCTCCCTGAGCCGCTCCTTTGACCAAACCGGCAATATCTACGAAACGACAGGATGCAGGTATAGTTTTTTTTGGTTGAAAAAGTTCTGTCAGTCGGCTGAGGCGCACATCAGGTACAGCCACCATTCCGACATTGGGCTCAATGGTTGTAAAAGGGTAGTTCGAGGCGGTGGCGCCACCAGAGGTTAGAGCATTGAAAATAGTTGATTTGCCTACATTAGGAAGGCCGACGATACCAATTTCCATGGGGGACGAACGGTATCAAATCGTGGCCGGGTAGGTCTCTAAGGCAAAAGCCCTATGGAAAGGGAAAATGTCTATTCTGGGGGGAGGGCTGCCAACTCCAAAAAGGTCGCAAGGTTGGAAGTACTACTAAACCGATGGTTTCCGGATTTAAACAAGAGTTCAATCGGAAATTGAGGATTAGCTGACAAGAGGTCTTTGGTAAATTCCCAGCTTCCGACTGGAAAAATGACATCATCTTGTAGTCCATGAAGAATTGTGGTGGTGACTGGACGAATTGGCTGAAACCGGTGTTCCCACAACGCTTCGCTTTCTTTGACCCATTTCCAGGAAATGGGAAAATCTCGATGGACAGCATCATCGTCCCAGGGCATCCATCCAGTCGTTTCCCATTGTTCTCTTCGAGAAGGAGAAATCGCCTTGGCGCGTTTCCCCATCATGTTAAAGGCCGGAGCAAGTAGAGCAAGTTTGTGCACAGAGGCGGATTCCTGCCCCAGGCTCCAGGCAAGCCACCCACCTAAGGAAGACCCGATAATTGTGACGGGAGGGCCATCGGCCAACATCTGTAAGACTCGGCGGGCATCATCAAGCCAGTTATAGAGTGTATAGTCGGCAAATTGACCTTCGGAATCGCCACTGCCACGAAAATCAAAACAACAAAACCCCCATCCGCGCTCTTCACATAATTTTGCCAGAGCCTTACTTTTTGCGCCCCATCGTTTAGACAGAAAGCCTGTAATAAAGAGCAATTGGCGATCATGCCCGGATAGGTGATCACCGACAATCCTTTTGGAATCCGAACCTGGAATTTCAAATCGAGTGATATTGGGCATGAAGTTTAGGCTAAATGTCTGGAAAGACTAAAGGTCCCTATGCGAAGTAGTCTGCCAAATTGATGGGTTCTTCGGCTACATAGGAGAACCCTAACCCACAATAATATTCGTTCTACTCGATCGAAGGCTTATGTCTGGTGAGAGAAAGCCATCAAGATTTATTTGAATTACAGAAAAACGGCACGGTATCACTTTTGCTGTACTAGCAATGTTAGCGAGTCATTTCACCAATAATTGAGGGAAAAATTTCGTTCATCACTAGACCATCATGAGAAAGACAACGATTCAAATTCAGAATATTTTCACCTTGGGTTCTCATGGTTTTTCTGTTTGTTTTTATGGGTAATTAGCCGATGGGTGTGATTAGACACAGGATGAATTGGAAAGAGAAGACCTGGCATAAAGACCGCCCATTGCCATGCCGAAGTACAACATCAGGGTATACATCTTAAAGCTAAGGAAGAAGCCAATATTGTGAAGGATAAAACATTCAGGGTAATTCACCAGAACCAAGGGTCTTGCCCGTTATCGAGTCAAAAACAGGAGAACGATTTGGCAGGCTTCGTGTGGTATTGGCTTCCTTTACTGCTCTATGCCATGGCCATTATAGGTATCTCGTCGATTTCGGCGCCCGAACAGCAATTGGGGGCTATGCTCAATTCCATGAATTCGCTCTTCCCGGCTGATGGCGAAATTTTTAAGATGATCAATGACAAATTCTATCATGTGGCTGTATATGCCATCTTAGGAGTTTTGATCTATCGGGCATTCCGGTATTCCTGGAGAGAGCAATCAGAGGTATTTCTCGGCATTTTGACCTTCGTAGGCGTAATTGTGTTTGGTTGTGCGGATGAACTGTATCAATACTTTACTCCACTCCGATATTCTGGTGGGTGGGATCTGATGGCTGATGCCCTCGGTGGGGTATTGGGCGTGTGTCTCTGGGAGGTTGCCCTCAGCACTTCGATGATTCGTCTTCTAGAAGAACGGATTCCCCTCAAGCTTCAAGTCGCATTGGGCATTCAGGCCCTGAAGTTGTAATCCTTCCCTCCTGCGTTTTCTTCTCCCAATATTAATGAAATGATGTGAATCTGTTGTTAGGTCGCCATCTGTGCTTTGGCCCATATGGCAAAGGGCGTGAAACCTTCAGGGTACAATTCTCGGGCAAGGGCTAGCATATGATCGGCCTCTGGACCAAAGTAGGTGTAGTCTTCAAAGTAGTTCATCATCTCTCGCAATTCGGCTGCCCCTGGGAAGGGAAAGGCATCAAACACTTCATTCGGAACTTGTTTGAATTGAAAGTGATGGCCCTGAACATTTAGGGTATCGATCATCTCCTGCCAACTGCTGAGTTCGGATGCTTGTGCTAAGTACTTCCCAGTGCCCACCGTGGTAGGATGTTCAAAGACCCGTGCAGCAAGTTTCCCCATTTCAACGGGATCGCCAATATGAAGGACTTTGGCTGCGGGGTTCATAGGCATGGTCCACCCTTTGCCGCCATCTTCCATGGGTTGTGGAGCCATCATTCCCAAAAAATTCTGGAAATACATGGGTGCTTCCACAAAGGTGTAATACGGGAAGGAAGCGGCTTTCACCTCAGCATCCACAAGAGCCTTCCCGGTAAAGTGAATTACCTCGTATTTGCCCTTGGATATTTCTTTGCAATTGGGGAGCGTGGACCACACCAAATGCTGCACCCCTGCGGCCTTTGCGGCTTTCACCGCCAGCGTGCCTTGGGCTGTTTCGCTCGCCATAGTGCCGGGATCCCAAAAATTGGTGACCACAAAAGCCCCATATGCGTTTTTGAAGGCCGGTTCTAAAGTTTCCGGCTTGGTGAAGTCGGCCTGCACTACTTCGCATCCCTTAGCTTGAAGGGCTTTGGCTTTATCGCTTTCGGGGTTGCGCGTTAAGACTCGCACCCCAAATTGTTGCCGGGCGAGGAGTTCCTCAATCACCCCACCGCCTTGCGTGCCCGTCGCTCCCATAACTGCAATCAGTTGTTTAGCCATTAGTGTCTCCTCAATCAGGTGGTAGTATTATACGTTTTTTGACTGGCGTAGGAATTATGATGAATTCGATCGCTTTTCCCAAAGGTGTGAAGTCGTTTTCAAATGCTTTGAAGAGACATAGTTAGCATTCATATTCTTTCTCCAGCAACAGAAAATGGTGCTGGGGAATGCCATTATATTTGCTCAAATACTATTTGGTGTGCATGAAAAAGTTTTCGATTTCATGATTGTGGTCATGCGAATTCCAAAAAGAATTTTCTATGGTTCATGCGATTGCACTTGAATCCCCCCACATCTCACGCGTTATAGGAACGATAATAGTCACCATCGATAATACTATAGGATACGACCTTCTCGCGAATGCTAGACAGAAGCGCTTGGAATTTGGCCTCCGGAATCGCGGTTGTATCGACAGGGTTTCCACGTTGCCTATGCCGAAGCCTGGTATATTGCGCGTGGCTCCACGCCCTCGGTTCCCTTTTCCTCGGCTACCAAAATAGGACTTATCGACCTCATGATTCACCAGATAGGAGTTAGGCTTAAAGTGGGTTGCTACTTGGTCATTGTCGAAGTGTCTGTTTCACCCAATTGCGAGGGCCTTCGCACTTGTTGTCGCGAATCAATCTCGGGACGATCAGCCGTTGGTAGGCGGATGATTGATAGATCATGGGGGACTTTGAGTCTGAGACGAAATGTTAATCAGAATAATCAGCCGGCTATAAACCTTCGTTGAGAATGTTGGAGTTTGGGGATTTGGTCCTGAATCTTAAGTATTTAGCCATTGACTTTTACTATGGAGTTTATGAATGATGTAAGGCCTGGTAGGCAATCCATTGTTTTAATAGAGATTTTACACCCTTCGGCCAAGTCGCTACGTTTATGGAACATTCTGGAAGTTGTCAAGTCAGGTTAAGAAAACGAACTCAAGACCATGGCAATTGGTAGAAAAGAATGGAGAAATGTATGCATAATCAAACCTGGAATAATGTCTTCACTCGAGTTCATCTAGGTCTCTTGTCTGTTTCATTTGTCTTGCCAGTGAGTGTATTTTTCGCCCCAGCCGAGGCTTTTTCTTCTGATTTATACAAGGGAAAATCTGGCATCGAAAAGATCGATAATCGAGTAGGAAAAGACGCGGTTTCTAAGAGCACCTTGAAAAGGCATAGTCGACAAAATCGAAATGCTGAATTTTCTGAAGAAACTGCAGTATGGAATCAACGAATGCGGCGGAATTGGAGTGCCGGTGGCTCTGCAGTGTCTGGGCAAGCCTGTTCAAAAAAGTCACCATGCTCATCGATAGCGATAGGGAAGGGGGCCACGGCCAATACGGGCACGGTTACGGTCGATGGTACAAAGGGCAAGGGCTCGGTTGATACTAAATCCAATATCAAGCAGTCGTCTAATATGGCCATTGGCAACAGGGCCACAGCAAATATGGGCTCTGTCAATGTGCAGGGATCGAACATCAAAGGTGCGATAAACAACCAATCTAATGTCAAACAATCAGTCAACAAGGCCATTGGAAAAGGGGCCACGGCCAATATGGGGTCTGTTAGTGTGCAGGGATCAAACATCAAAGGTGTGATAAACAACCAATCGGATGTCCAACAGTCAGTTAATGAGGCCATTGGCAAAGGGGCCACGGCCAATATGGGGTCTGTCAGTGTGCAGGGATCAAAGGTGAAAGGTGCGGTTGCCAACGAATCCCAGGTCAAACAGTCAAGCAGCAAGGCCCGTGGTGATGGGGCTTCAGCCAACATGGGCTCTATCACGATAGAGTAAGCCTGGATCGACCTAAAAAACCCTTTGTATATAACACCCGTCTGGGAGATAAAAGTTCTGGTTAGGTAGGGGCCTATGCTACTCGGAAATGCCCTTCTCAATTTAACGGGCCCATTGGGTATAATATTCTTAGGCCAGACATTTTTTAAGAACATTCTAGTAAAATTCCTAGGCAAGATTGGAATGAGGGAGCGGTGTATAAGTAGAAGCCGTGTGAACCTCACTGGGATTTCTGGACATTTAATTAATCCGCAATAGCCATTTCCCCAAACTCCGTTGGCGGTAGATAGCCAAGAACGGAATAGTCTCCTCTCCCGTTGTAATAGACTTTAATCTAGTCAAATATCTCGCATCTGAATTTCTAGTGTGTGTGATAAAATCGAGCATAAACGAGTGTCATCTAGGCGTGGGCCTCTTCTTTATCGAACGGGGAAACCCCTGATAGAACAGCTTCGATGAGAGTTTCAATGGCAAACTGCCAGATGAATTTTTGAATGGGAAAATCTTCTCTGCTCTACTCGAAGTCGACGTGCTGCTCGAAGAGCGGAGAAACTACGATAACCAGGTATGCCAAAATAGGGTTTTAGGTTACAAGACGCTAGCGCGAGATGTGTCTATCTCCAAATGGGCATTCGATATATTCTCAATGGAAGTATTCCTGGGGTCGGGTCAATAGCAGGATCGAAAAAATGCATTCCATCATTATCAAGAAATATTATTTAGGGAAGTGGGGACCATTTTCAAAAGTAATCTTATAAAAATTTTGAGAAGCCTCGTTCCAAGGGCGGGTCTTCTTGGCCGCCTTAGTGTAAACGGTGGTTCAGGTTTCCCTTCCATCTACATGCCATATAAATGGCTCTTTGGAAGTTTCATGACTTGCACATACATTGTATGTGGTGTTGTTTTTGCCTTACTTTGTTTTTCTCCCCTTACGCTTCTGGCAACAGTCCAAACAAGCAGTACTGATAGACCTACTCAATCAGAAAAACCTTCCAAGTTAACTGACCCCTATTCAATTTTATCCGCTCATTATACAGCAGTTGGTGGGCTTGAGCGGCTTAAGAGTGAAAAAAGTTCTTACATGCATGGAACAATTCGATTTGCTGAAATGGATGGGAAACTTAAGCTTTGGGTCGATGGAATCCGGTATCGTCGAGAGGCGCGTTACTCGGCCTTTTCTCAAATTGAAGGTGATAATGGTTCCTACATGTGGTCCGTGGATTTGAATAACAAACACTTAATTCTTAAAGATCCTGAGACTCTAAAAAGAAGAAAAATCAGAGGATTGCTTGATGATTTTGAAAATTTTAATCCCAAAAGTAAATTCTTTCACTTGAGTTTTCTAGGGATCCAAGAAGTCAAAAGTGAACCGTGCTACGTGATTGAGACTCGCAATACAATTAATCGCGACATCTATTATGATTACTTCAGTGTCAATACGCTCCTGTTATTGAAAGAGACTATTAAGGAGCCCTATTTGGAAATTGCGACTTTTCACTCTGATTTTAGGAAACAGAATGGGATGACGTATGCCTTTCGGAGTGAAAATGAAATTTCCCCAACCGGAAAGAAAATAGTGATTCAAGCAGAGGAACTATTCACCAATATACCGATAGACAATGAAAAATTTGCACTTCCAGAACAAGACGTTCGGGATTTTACATTTACTAACCATCTCAATGCCGAAGCCATCCCCTTTGTCTTTGTTGAAAATAATATTTTTCTACCTGTCGTCCTTCACGGAGCAACACATTATTGGGTGCTTGATAGTGGGGCGGATATGTCTGTCATTGATGCTGATTATGCAGATGCGCTTGGTCTCTTGCCTAAGGGAGTATTATTAGGAAATGCGACAAGTAGCCTGGCTACGTTTAACTTTGTGACCCTAAGCTCATACCGGGTTAAGGGGCTGGAGCTTACCGATCAAACGATTTTATCATACAGAGGACTGGCTTCTCACTTTCAGGAACCCGAAATTGTGGGTATTTTAGGGTATGATTTTTTGTCACGCTTTATTACGAAAGTTGATTATTCTAACCGGCACGTCTCCTTCTACGATCCTGAAACATTTGGGTATACAGGCGATGGACATCGAATCGATGCTCCTTTGCAAAATAGGCTTTTTCTACTTCCTATGCGAGTGAATGAAATATTTAGCGGTCGCTTCGGGTTGGATCTGGGTTCATTCGATGTCTCGATGAACTACCTTTTTGCGCAAAGAAATAATTTTTTGCATCATAAGGGGGTCAAGCGATTAAGCTCAGATATTTCTGGTGTGTTTTATGAACATCAGATAAAGACGCAATCAATGGAAATAGCCGGTTATCATGTAAGCGGTGAGTTGATAAGTTTTCCTATCACGCAAGGAATTGGGATGAATTCCAATGAAGAACTGGATGGTTTGATTGGGAATACACTCTTGCGACATTTTACATTGTATCTAGATTATAAAAATCAACAATTGATTTTTGAAAAAGGTGACGAATTTAATCATGAATTTCCCGTTGATAAGAGTGGAATGATTGTAGGATGGTCCCAAAATAATTTACCAGAAATTTTTTTAGTTAACGACAATAGCCCCGCTCATCAGGCGGGCATATTAACGGGAGATATTATCATTGGGATAAATGGCCTTGAGGGTGAGACGCTGCCCAGTATTGTGGAAATTAAAAACATGTTACGAGCCGAATCCGGCACGCAATATACTCTGAAGCTTTTGAGGGAGAATGAGGATATGACGATTCAATTGGAACTCAATGATCTTTTTGAAGGAGGAAAGGTTAAATGAATTGCCTACCTTACATTGTCCTTCAAGATATGGCGGGATTAAATCTTGAAAAATTTCCATTCCTGGAAATTGAATAATACGCTATGCACCTTCGCTGGGCGGGTTCACAAGAATTGTTATAATTTGGCTGTTACAAACATTACCCTCAGGTGGTGGCCTGACCTATTCTCGATACTTTCCAACTGAATCACTCTTCCTCAAAATGTACTTTTGTCTCAGACTTTGTCCTGGTATTTCCCTAAACTTAATCCGGACCGACTCGAAGGTCCTATTAAAACCAGATTCTTTTGGATGGCGTGGTCGAGGTCCTGAATCTAGGTGCTATAGTGATCTTTTATGGTTTCTGTGTTGTTTACCGAAGCAAGTCTAAAACGTACGTTCTGGCTTCCGACATATTTTATGCTATAGGAATCCACCAAGTATTTGATGTCGACCCAGGCCTTATGTTTCATTTTGAAAGCCATGTCGCAACGAATGAGTCCTGGTTCCACATCCTTCTTGTTATAGTGAACGCAATATGGCCCTTGTCTCATCATGATGGTCTTTTTCACTTTTTTTAGAGAGAGGGTGTGGTTGGCTATTTTGGGTGCCGAGGAAGTTTCTACGGTATAGAGGGTCCTAATACAACCGGAGAAAATCAATCCTACTCATAATAAGAAAACTGGAACGGTCACTCTTATGTTAGTCAGAATTCCTCCTAAGGTTAATACTTCCGAGAAAAATCTTACAATACGAAACACCAGCAGAGAAAATTCAGGCCTGTGTTGCAGCGACCAGTTGAACTCACCGCCGAATCCAGGCATGTTGGTCACCAACTCATTGCGGACGTTCAATGAAAAGGCCGCTGGGATTCATTGGGGCGGCTGGCGAACCGTCTTCTGCTCTGCTTAAAGCTCATGCTCCTTAACAAGGAACGCTGAGGATTGAGAGTGGTCGATAAAGTTTCCTTCATCTTCTAGTAGCGCGGCACTTAATTTCTGCCCTTCAGAAGAACTCATGGCTTTGACCAGATCTTCTTCCGATTCAAACCACACCTCTGCGACGCCATCATATTCTGGCAACATGCCTCTCGAATTCCTTAACCCTTCGTTTAAAGGGGTATCTATTGTAAGCGATTGAACATATTTTTTGGCCCTCATCGTGTCAGCATTTTTCATAAAGAAAGGGCCATGTTTATTCATCCAATAATCTTGAAACTGCTCGCGAGTCATATCTGAACGACGACGTAAACACATCACAAATTTGATCATGTCTATACACTCCTTTTATGAGGGCCAACATTTGATTATGTGGTTGGCGTGTTAAGCGTGATATTCTGCTGACACGAATATAAAGATATGTTGCCGAAATTTCTAGGTATGTTCTCAATATTCTTTGAGCCATTCAATGAGTGCTATTGGCCGAATGCGGCATATTCAACTCGACCCAACCTGCCACTGTTTTTGTAAGATCCCATCGCGACTTTTTTAATCAATCTTTTCCAATCACCAAAACGAAAAAGCTCCTAAAGCCGGTTTTTGTAATCCGGCTCATACTGCAAAGCGTTCACCAAAAAGAACTGTTCTCCTGCAGGCCCATTGATGGTGAATTATCTGCTCAATTCCGTATTAATCGGAGGTATTTTCCCTAGAAAATGGTTTGACCATTTGCATGAAATGGCCCTATTTTCTTACAGTTGTCTTCGAGTAAAGTTGTAACTCTCTCAGAAGCATTATTGAATGAAAATTTTCCCAGGATTTCTCATGAAAACCCTGTGTTTCCTTCCAATGTGGTTGTTGTGGGCATTGGTTGTGGGATTTTCCCCCTCTGGAAGTCAAGCCGGAATCTCTGAAGAGAAGCCCCGGTTGCCGCTAGCGATGGAGGTATATTTAAAAAAGCCCCAGCTTGAGGTCTATGCACTTGAAATTCATTTAACCAATATCAGTCCGGATGCGGTCACGGTGAATATTCGAGATCTGCCGTGGAATCCGCCAAATGATTCGAAATGGTTCTCAGCTTATCGAATAGATGAGCAAGAGAGTCCGGTGAAACAGCGTGTTCAGGATTGGCAATTGGGATCACGCGTGATTCGCCTGGTCCCTGGTGAATCGATTCAAGATACGATGGTGCTGAACCCTCGGATACCGTCGTTGTTGGATGATGTCGCCAAATTTGGGGTACAAATTCGTTGGGACTGTCCTCCGATTTCTTTGAAATTCATTTGCCCCAAGGGTTTGCCGCAAGTTGTGACGATTCCGAAGGGTGATGCCGGAAACCCTGCTGCATATTCAGTTGATTCCGTTGTGTGCATGAAGTTGGGCCACATGATTGGTCTTATTAAAATTCCAGAGGATCACGATGTCTTATTTCTTCTGACTCCTGAATCGAAGATGGTCGATATCCTGAAAATACGAGCGCTTCTTTATCAAGTAGATGACTATGTGCAGCAATGCCAACCGTCGTGGACCAATAGTTGGGCGGTGAGTTTTTTTACCGAAGAACGGTTTGCTGGATTTTTGAGCGATGAAGGAAACCGCAAATATTTCAAGCAAGGGGTTTGGCAACAGGTGAATATTGGCCAATACTCTAGCCAAATCCGCACCTTGTTCCGATTCCCCTGGATTAAGAACAGAGCCGATGATGTGTATATTTCCGTGTATCGGTGAAATAAATTTATAAGGCCCAAGTTAGGCTAGAACTCTACCTCCCCTTACCCCTCCTTACAAAGGAGGGGGATTTTGAAGATGGATCCTTGCTAACAACTTGGAATTTATAGCAGTTAGATGGATTTCTTCTTCAGACTTGCTACAATCCTGACGTTGGTCTCCTAGCCAGAATGAGGCACCCATTCATGCCGCTTCAATCATTTCATCCGGTGATTCAAGAGTGGTTCTCGACGACCTTAGGCGAACCGACTGATGTACAGCGAGCCAGTTGGCCGGCAATTCAATCGGGGAAGCATGCGCTTATTTCTGCTCCTACCGGCTCTGGAAAAACTCTCTCCGCTTTTTTGACCTGCATTGATCAATTATTGCATCAGGCCATTCAGGGTGAATTGCTTGATGGCATTCAAGTGGTCTATGTGTCCCCCCTCCGTGCGCTGAGTCATGATATCCATAAAAATTTACAACAACCGTTAGATGAGATTAGTCAACGGGCCTTGTCGGCCGGTTTGTTGAGTCCCAATATTCGAGTGGAGGTTCGAACAGGCGATACTCCTCCGGCGCAGCGGCAGCGAATGCTTAAGCATCCCCCTCATATTCTGGTGACGACTCCCGAAACACTTTTCCTGATGGTGACAGCCAAGCGGAGTCGGGAACTCTTGACTGGTGTACATACCGTGATTGTCGACGAAATTCATGCGTTGGCACCAAATAAACGCGGTTCACACCTGGCCCTTTCTTTGGAACGGTTGGATGCGGTGACTAACAAACGGTTAGTTCGTATTGGGTTGTCGGCTACCCAACGGCCCTTGGAGCAAGTGGCGCAATTTCTTGTGGGCGAAAACTCACATCGAAAAAAGGAACAACAAGGGACACTCTTTGAGTCTTCGGATTGTCACATCGTCGATATCGGGCATCGGCGGACATTGGACCTGCAAGTGGAAATTCCTAAGGACGAGTTAGGGGCTATTGCCACAAATGCTATTTGGTCCGAAGTCTATGATCGTATTGCAGCCATTGCCGAACAACATCGTTCGACCCTGGTATTTGTGAATACGCGGCGTTTAGCCGAACGGATTGCCCATCACTTGAGTGAGCGATTGGGTGAAGATCAAGTGGCCTCTCATCATGGGAGTTTGTCTCGCAAACTTCGGCTTGTCGCTGAGGAACGCTTGAAAGCTGGAAAAATTAAGGTGATGGTCGCGACGGCCTCATTAGAGCTAGGGATCGATATTGGATTTATTGATGTGGTGTGTCAGATAGGGTCGCCTCGGGCCATTGCGACCTGCTTGCAACGTGTAGGACGGGCTGGACACTGGATTGGGGCGATTCCTAAGGGACGGGTGTTTTGTACGACACGTGATGAGTTGATGGAATGTGCGGCCGTCGTGCGAGCTATTCGACAAGGCCAATTGGAAACTATTGAAATTCCTACCGCTCCAATAGATATTTTGATTCAACATCTCATAGCCGAAGTGGCTACGCAGGAATGGGGTATTCGTGCCTTGTTTGATTTGTGCCGGTCGGCCCATCCATATCGAAACGTTTCTTGGGAAGAATTTGAGTCTTTGGTAGAACTCATTGCCGAAGGATTTGTGCCTGGCCAGAGGCGGTTGTATGCCTATCTGAGTTATGACCGGCGAGAAGGGCGTCTCAGGCCTCGACGCGGCGGTCGCTTGGCGGCTCTCACTTCGGGTGGAGCAATTCCTGAAACTGCCACCTATTCCGTCGTGGCTGAACCTGACGGGATCGTTGTGGGTACGGTCGATGAAGATTTTGCTATTGAGAGTTTAGCTGGCGACATCATGCTACTTGGGACCACCTCGTGGCGCATCAGAGCCATTGAGACTGGAAAAGTCCGGGTGGAAGATGCGCAGGGCCAGCCACCAAATATTCCCTTCTGGAGAGGAGAGGCTCCTTCTCGTTCACGAGAGCTTTCGCAGGCCGTAGCCAAAGTGCGGGAAGCCATTCAACAATTAATAAGGAATGGAGCCACGGTTGGAGATGTTTCAGCCCGTCAGTGGTTTCTTGAGGAATGCGGCCTAAATGCGGCAGGAGCTGATCAACTGTTGGCGTATGTTGCGGGAGGTATTCAAATTTTAGGGGAAGTGCCGACTCAGGATTGTATCATCGCTGAACGCTTTTTTGATGAGGCGGGAGGAATGCAGCTGGTGGTTCATGCGCCATTTGGTGGGCGATTGAATCGTGCGTGGGGACTTGCCTTGCGTAAACGATTTTGCCTGAATTTTGATTTTGAATTGCAAGCTGCAGCCACCGATGATGGTCTGGTCCTTTCTCTAGGCCAACAGCATAGCTTTCCTTTGGATACCATCTTTCAATTTCTTCAACCTCAGACTGTGCGTGCTGTCTTGATTCAAGCCACACTGGCCACGCCGCTTTTTATGACACGCTGGCGTTGGAATATCAGCCGATCATTGGCTCTGTTACGGTTTCAGAGTGGCAAACGAGTTCCTGTTCATCTGCAACGAATGCGTGCGGAAGATTTACTTGCCGCCGCGTTTCCAATGGCGGCTGCTTGTGGTGATAACCATGTCGGCGATATTTCTATACCAGAACATCCTCTCGTCCAGGAAACTCTTCGTGATTGTTTGACTGAAGCGATGGATGTTGAAGGGTTGCGGCAAGTTTTGGAACAGATCAACTTGCAATCAATTCAGGTGCGCGCGGTAGAATCTTCTGTGCCGTCGCCTTTTGCCAATGAAATTTTAAATGCGAATCCCTACGCGTTCTTGGATGATGCACCGTTGGAGGAGCGTCGAGCCCGGGCTGTTAACCTTCGACGTAGCTTACCTGCTTCGATTGATGGAGAAATTGGAACGTTGGATGTGATAGCCATTGAGACGGTATGTGAAGAAGCCTGGCCGACTGTGCGAGACGAGGACGAGGCCTTTGACGTGTTGCAGGTGATGGGGTGGGTGCCAAAAAAAGATGGAATTTCGTGGAGTGAGGAATTAGATGCTCTTGTCGCGAAAGGGCGCGCTTTGGTTCTTGGCATTAAGCTTGACGAACCTTTGTCCTCCAATACTTTTGAAGGATGGGTGACGCAAGAGCATTTGCCCAAAATCCAAGTCTTGTTTCCGCAGCCTAAGGTTCAGGCCGGTGTACCAGATACGTGCGTTAGGCCTGAAGAAGAAGTCCTAACACCTGAACCAGCTGCCCTTTTTGTCGTTCAGGGTTGGATGCCCCATATCGGTCCGGTTACGGCGCAAGAACTTGCTAGTCGACTGGGAATGGCTCAGCCTATGATTCATAGGGCCTTGCTCCGGTTGGAAGGTCAGGGGCAAGTGCTACGTGGCCACTTCCGTCCGGTTTCTTCTCTCGCTCCATTTCCTTCTCCCTCTTTCTGTCAGGTAGAGGGGCGGGGTGAAGGTAACGTCGATCAACTACAAGAGGAAGAATGGTGTGACCGCAGTCTCCTTGCTCGTATTCATCGCCGAACGGTAACCGCCCTTCGTCGAGAAATCAAACCGGTAGCAGCATCGGATTTCATGCGTTTTCTCTTTCGATGGCAGCATTGTGCCTCAGGGTGTCAACTGCATGGTGAAGCCGGTCTTCGTGAAGTCATTTCCCAGCTAGCGGGGTATGAAGCTCCGGCTTCGGCGTGGGAAGGGTCTTTACTGAAAAGCCGGGTGGCTCATTACAAACAAGAATGGCTAGATAACCTTTGTCTACGAGGAGAAGTGGCATGGGGACGGTTGATGCCACCCGATATGAAGCCGAATTTACATCCGGTTGTAGAAGGCAATGTGTTTCGTCGCATCACCCCGACTAGCCTGGCACCTATCAGTTTTGTTTCCCGCGATGATATGGCTTGGATATTAGAGATGGCTCGACCAGAGAAATCATCTGGGCCACTTGGAGTACGGTTAAGCTTGAGTGGTGTGGCACAAGCCATCTATGAATATTTGGAGAATCGAGGTGCGTGTTTCTTTTCCGATCTCACGAGTCGGACTGGGCATCTAGCAGCTGAGGTAGAGCAAGCCTTGTGGGAATTAGTCACGGCAGGTTTAGTCACGGCTGATGGTTTTGATCCGTTACGGGCTTTGTTGGATCCTCGGCGCCGTCGGGCTGATGGGAAAGATCGTGCGCGGCGTCCGCGCCATAGTGTCGGCCGGTGGGCAACTTTTGAGTCGTATGGCGATGATCCAGAGAACAAGGAAACTTCTCGAATCCATCTTCATGAACAATGGGCTAAACAATTGGCTCGGCGCTATGGGGTGGTGTTCCGTGATCTATTGAAGCGTGAAGTGCTTCCTCTGACTTGGCGTGAGTTGCTTATCCAATATCGAAAGATGGAATGGCGTGGAGAGATGCGGGGAGGTCGATTCGTCGATGGTTTTACTGGCGAGCAATTTGCGCTTCCTGAAGCCATCGAAGCTTTACGAGCGGTTCGCCGGGATCCTCAATCTGGCGCACAAGACCTTCGTCTTTCTCCTGCTGACCCCCTCAATCTTTTAGGTATTATTCTTCCCGGTGATCGGATTTCGTCTCACACATCCCAACCCATTCTCTTTCGAGATGGTATTCCTGTCACAGATTCTCTGCACATCATGAGTTTAGCATAATCCCTGATGAGGAGAGGGGCGAAACCTAGGAATGTTCTGTCGTCCTTCGCTTATTAATAAATAGGCATTTTTCTTTCATCAATGAAGGGCTATTTAATGCCTTGAGATTTCTTGACCCGGAAACAGGGCTTGGCTAAGATCTCATTATGGCAATGCCACCGTTTCCCGGACGACCTCGTCCAACCCATGGAATGCGCCCCGAGCGCCAGCCTGTGCCTCAAGAAGATCAAAAACAATTTGAATCACTTAGAGCGTCTTTGCTTTTTTGTCCCACCTGCCAGACTGCAACGCCAGCTCGTGAGCGGCTTCTTTTGGTACTGCCAACGGGAAATCTTTACGAATATGTGTGTGCCCAATGTGGGACTTCCACCGGGTCTAAGACGGACCAAGCACAAGGTGGCGGGCTGGTAGCGCCGTAGGACGAATGAATTTCATACCATACATGTTGTATCTCGCACATATGCCTTTACTCTTACCCCAACCCTCTCCCTGGAAGGGCGAGGGAGTTTCTGACATCTTCTTTTGAACAACGAAATGCTCTAGAAACGAGAGCCACTAGGATAAGGTTTCTCCCTCCCTCGTATCCGCGTACCTTTCGTCTTACTTTAAACTCTGCCCGTTTCACAGCTCTTCAGGAACAGGGAGGCCTTCTTGAGCCATAATGCGGAGAGCATTGGTAGTGGGACATGGCCCTGGCCGAAGTTGGTAATCAAAATGTAGAGTGCCGTCAACTACGGATTCCTGGAAATGTGCATTCCGAATGTGTCCGTTAGTTTCTGCTAGTTGAGTCAGTTCTAAATCATGTGTAGATATCAAGCCCATTCCTCGGCTTTGTTGAAGGACTTGGACAAACGCTTCACTGCCTGCAAGCCGTTCACGATTATTAGTCCCTCGATAGATTTCATCAATTAAAAACAGCACTGGGTAGGAAGTGATGGCGTTCACCGCATCTAAAATAACCTTAAGACGTTTGACTTCGGCATAAAAATAGGAAAGCCCTTCGTCCAATGCATCCGTGACACGAATGCAACAATACAGGTGCAGCCATGACCAAGAAAATGCCGTAGCACAAACGGGTCCGCCGGCTTGAGCCAAGCAGATGTTAATGCCAATGGTTCGAAGAAAGGTACTCTTTCCAGACATGTTAGAACCGGTGACTAAGACCATTTGGCCTTCTCCTCGGAGGTCGATATCATTGCGAATGCGCTGAGAAGGTTTAATGAGGGGATGTCCGAGCCCCTTTGCCATAAAACCGGGTTGGTGTTCGGGGGCATTTGGTCTTTCTAATTGAGGCCAATGATAGTCTGGATGGACATAAGCAAATCGTGCTAAGGCACTGGCGGCATCGAGGCGTCCAATGGTTTCTAGCCATTGGGGAAGTGTGTCATGCAAGGTTGTTGTGAGATGGTGCAATTTTCCTACATAGAATAAATCCCAAGGGATCAAGGCATTCAAAGACAAGTGTATGAGTGGGTGGGCTTTTACACTGAGGCCTTGGCAAATGCGACTGAGTTGTTTGAGGCATACTGTGGGTCGAATATGGTGCGTCAGTACTGGTTCGCATTGTTCACGAATTGTTGGTTGATTGGAAAATGATGATCGTTCCAATGTGATGATAACGGTGACAAGTTTTTCGAGTTCAACATGTAGGGCGAGGACTCGGCCGAATAGAGGAGCTATGGAGCCAGATAGTGTGAAGTAGAGCCCCACATATATCATCAACGAGAACACCCAATAATTTGAAAATCCCGTGAAAAGGGACCATAGCCCCAAGGTTATGGTGAGACCACAGAGTATAGAGGCGACAAGGATTAGCCAGGAAAGATTTGGAATAGTAATGGGTACTTGTAAGAGCGAAAGAATCCGGGTGCCGTCGAGTGGATTGGGGCTAATTAGTCGGGTGGATAACAGACAACGATCCCGGAGCCTTGAGAGAGGTGTGAGTTCTTTGATGAATGCCTGTCGAGTCTCCCACGGTGGTCCGTCCGGTTGTGGATCATTCACTTGAAAAACCCAGTGCTGAAGTTGAGCGTGACCATTTGAAGAAAATGTCGTATCAAGTAAGGCTAAGAGTGAATGGGGGCCGGTGAGATCCAGGTCCAAGGCATAAGGATGATTTGGCGGAGAAAAATGGGTCTGGGCTTGAATATTTAGCCAATCCAGTTGCAGCCGTGCCAGCAGATCTTTTTTAATGGTCAGCCACAGGGCTAGGCGGCGCAATTGAGATTTGAGTCGTTGATGAAACCATGTGGTGCTTAAAAAAATAACAAGAAAAAGGAGGAGAACGATATTGCCAGCGTGAAACCAGGCATGCTGATATAAGCCCACACAAATAGCCGCTCCTATGAGGAAGATAACCAGTCGCCACTGACTAAACCGATGACTCGTGGCGTTTCCCTGGGCCATGAGACGCTCTCCACGACTGAGTAAGCGGGTGAGTGCTTTTCGGCGTTTTTCGGTATTAGAAGATGTCATACAGCTTACGACCTTAGCCCCTCTTTATACTTCCGTCAATTATGGAAATGTTGAAAAAAGCTACCAGTGGCATTCTCGCTCTTCTGCCGTACTCACCTACTGGAAGTACGCTCCGCGCGTCAAAAGAGCTGCAGCCTTACTGGATGGACTTTTTTGAACATTTCCGAGGACAATCCATGAGGATTTTCATCTTGGGTGTCAGCGTTTTTCGTTTGAGCAGTCTTCAATAGACCGTTTATTACCATGGACATGCTTCCTTCTATGTTAGAGGTCAGGATTCCTGCTTGTGTGGAGGGCGCCGAGCTCTCGGGTCTCCTGGCCTGCCAAGAATTTTTGGGGCTGTGGGAGCAAGGTGGAGCACTGACGATATATTGGCAGGGGAGCGAGGCTGTCATGCGGCAAAGCCTTCGTGAGGCTTTGGCTCAACTCAATGGCACGATTCCGAATGCAGCCATTCATGTTCAACTCGTCGAGCATCAAGATTGGAATGCTCAATGGGCTGCGTCGGTCAAGCCGATTCGTATTGGTGGCCGTATTGGTATTCGTCCAAGTTGGGCCACTATGGATATGCCAGAGGATGGGATTGAAATTATTCTGGATCCCCGACAGGCATTTGGTACGGGGCATCATGCCACGACCCATCTGCTTCTTGAGTGGTTGGAAGAAATGCCTGAGTTGAAAAAATCAAAAATTTTAGATGTTGGGACGGGGAGTGCTATTCTCAGTATGGTGGCATTGCGATTAGGGGCATTCTCTGCCTTAGGGATTGATCTTGATCCTATCGCGATTGAGTGTGCAATAGATTATGCCGTGATGAATGGGTTTTCCAAAGAACTAGATTTGCGGTGTTGCCAAATGGGCGATCTGGTTTCTCAGCCCTTTGATATTATTGTGGCGAATATTGATCGAAAGGCTCTTCTTGAAATCTCCTCTGACTTTCTAAGATTACGTTCCATTGATTCAAAGCTATTCTTATCAGGACTTTTAGAAGAGGATGAGTGTGATGTGGTGGAGGAGTTCACCAGGCATGGTTGGGTGCGACAAGCTATTCGTGTTCGGGAAGGATGGATTGCTCTTCAATTTGATGCAGTGTCTTCTTGATCGCCGTCTTCGGGAAGGGATTCGAGAAATTGAATGAGAGCTTTGTAGGTCTGTTGACGCACTTCGGATTTTGAGCCACTCCCTCCTTCAATATTTTTTTGCAGCCACACCGTCTCGGAAATTTGCGTGCTGGCCGAATTGCATAAGGTCCAAATTTGATGAAGGAATTCAATTGGCAATCCAACCTGGACACCCTCTGACTCAATGCGGTCGTCTAAAATAGCGAGTAAATCGGAAATGGCTTGATCAGAGCGATAAGGCTGGGTAGCAAATCCAAACGTGGCATGAGAGCTTTCTTCTTGTTTGGCTTGTTCAACAAGGTCGTGCATATATTCCTTGAGAAGGCCAATGATTCGTCCAGAGAGACGCATTGATCAGAGTAGCTGGAACGATGTGGTGTTGTGAAGAGAGAGGGGTGGGGTGTGAATAGATTGAATTAGTAGGGTGCGAAATCTTTTCCAGAATAATTATTCATCAAAAAGAGTGGCAACATCCATGGCAAAGACTCCAGGAGGAAGTCCTGGCTGCCAATCTCCATATTTTTGGTCCGGCCTATGAGAATATTGGTTGTGTTGGCGTTTGATTATCCAATCTTCTCCTTCTGCCCATAATTGACGAATTTCTTCCTGTTCCATCTATGCTGCTCCTTTATATATGACTGATCGAAATCGCGTTCTAACTTTATAATAGGGAGACGTAATTTTTGTTGCCGTAAAGTTGAAAATACTCACCCTCAGGAAATACTTCTATTTATCTATTATTTCGTCAAAATGGTGGGTAAACTGAAGAAATAGACACATTAATACGTGAAAGCGTTAACTTTTCGGGTATCAATGGAATCAAATTGATTCCAGGAAGTAGATGAATTGCGGAAAAGAACTGGTATAATTAAACAATATTGGCAAGAAATTGTGAATATGCTATAGAAAAATGAGTATGCTATTGGTGCCCTCAGAATTTTAGGAAATCTTCCGAAAAGGTTTACATTACCAACCGTTAGTCATTGTAAAGGGAGAGTCATGGCACGAGGGAGAAGTCTTGCCTCGATAGGGGTACTGTGTTGTTTGTTCGTTGGAGCCAACGTGTGGGCTGGGGAATCGGTGCAATCACTAACCAACCAAGCGATGGAAGAATGCCAAAAGGGACGCCGTGCGAAAGATGCGGATAGCCGCAGTGTACATTTTGACCGAGGACGGGAATTAGCTGAAAAAGCCGTGGCCTTAGATAGTCAATCTGCTGATGCGCATTTTGCGTTATTCTGTAGTATTGGAGAACGGATGCGTGCCAATGGGGAAGTGATGTTTTCCGTATTCGAATATGGCCGAATGATGGAGGCGTTGGATCAAACGCTGACTCTCAACCCTAAACATCTTGATGCGTTATCTTCGAAAGGGACGATACTTATTGAGATTCCTGAATTTCTCGGAGGAGATGATGAGAAGGGCGAAGTGATGTTGAGGCAAGTCATTAAAGATGAACCTGAATCGATCAATGCCCGTATGGTAGTGGCTCGTCAATGCGCAGAACGTGGGGACCATCAAGAAGCCTATGAACTGTCCAAGCAAGCGCTAGAACTCGCTAAACAACAACAACGGGATGATCTTCTTCCCGAGGCCGAAGAAACCTTTTCCGAGATTCAAACCCAACTCATGGCGCGTTAAATTATCCCTCCGCTTTGTACATCTGGTCTGGTGTTCCTGGATTATCTGATTTCCATGCACTGTTCTTAGACCCTTATGTCTCAAGCCAGTTTGCCCCTTTCTGATTATCTTGCTCCAGGTCTCTCTATTCTTTTTGTCGGAATTAATCCAGGACTCCGTTCATCGGAAATTGGCCATCATTTTGCCGGGCCATCCAATCGATTTTGGAAATTGTTGTTTGAAGCAGGACTTGTTCCTTATCGAATGACCTGTCAAGATGATTCCCGGTTATTAGCCTATGGATTTGGGTTTACCAATCTTATTGCCAAACCCACAGCGGGTATTCAAGATTTAGTGATTCAGGATTTCCTTCAAGGACGTGATGTGTTACTTGAAAAAGTCAAGAAATATCAACCAATGATTGTTGCGATATTGGGAATCAGTGTGGCTCGAATCATTTTCTCCCCGAAGCCTGTACCCGATTCTCGGAAACGATTGGCTAACATTTCTATTCAAACTGGCCTACAAACGACGCTCTTTGCTGGAGTTCGTGTGTTTGTGCTGCCGAACCCCAGTGGGCGAAATGCCCATTATTCTTATCAGGTCATGAAAGATTTGTTTTGTGAGTTAAAAGACGTGTCTGCTCAGATGCAGAACTCAAGAATACAATAATCTGCCTGAGTCGCGGTTGAGCGATCGGGTACATTTGTCGTAGTGATGTGTCCTTCTAAATGATTTTTTCGCGAAAACTATGCTGCAAATTTTAACGATAGCCATGATCTTCGTTCTCACTCCGTATTTAGGAGAATGTGTTGCCCTTGCTGATGAAGCGTCATTCACTCAGGGTGCTCAGAAAATTGAAAAAGCGAAGCGGGCCACTGTCGGTATTCTCCAAGCCGATTCTTTTCAAGTTGATGATCTTGGGTATGGGGTGCCTATAAAAATTCGGGGTTCAGGCATCCATGTAGGAAATGGATTTATTCTGACGGCCAAACATGCGGTAGAGCGTTCCAAGGGAGGAAAAATTGTCGTCCCAGAGGTTATTCAAGTGTTGACGGATGATCTTCGAGAGTTGTCAGGTATTCGACAGGGAGCAAATGCCTACATGGATGTAGCGGTGTATAAACTACAAGGAGATGAAAATTCCTGGCCATCTACGAGTGTGCGGTTTTCAGAAGCGAATGTGACATATGGGGATCACGTTTTTACCGTGGGCTATCCTTTGGGCAGAGGCCCTGCTTTGTCGTTTGGAAGAGTGGGGAATCCCAATACATTTTTGGGGACGGTTCAAAGTCGGTTAGTCCAAGTCGATCTTTCTGCCTGTCGAGGAAATTCAGGTGGAGGGCTACTCAATGATGAAGGTCAATTGGTTGGCCTCGTTCATGCGATCATACAAACGGAAACTTCCCCGGCGGAACGAGGGTGTAGCCGGTTTGGGTTTGCTCTCCCCGGAACGCTAGTGCAGCGTGTCGTTGAGGCGGTGATAGCTGGAAGAACTCCAGGGTTTTCTGTACTCGGCATTCATCTCGAAACCCTGAAAGAGGGCAACCGATGGGTCTTAGGGGTGGCAAAAGCGATGGGCCCATCCCGCCATGCAGGATTTCGAAAAGGTGATGTGCTTGTGGCCATTGATGAGTTAGCAATTACGACCCCGGCTCAATTAAAAAATTATCTCATAGAACGGACAAAACCTGGGCAAACAGTTGTTCTGCAAGTTCGGCGTGAGGGTAAGCCGCGCACCATATCAGTGAAATTGGGGAAATCGTGACTCTGAATTCTCCTGCATCGTTCCCAATAAACACTTCTCATCTGAAAGGTTCAATTTTAAATGAGAAACAATTATCTATGAAATCTTGGTATAAGAGTTTGACCGTCTTGAGTTGTTGATTGTTCTTATACAACCCTTGCATCCTATCTTCTTCAAGTAAGGGAAAGCGTTCCTTGGTAGTCCATTTATGAGATTTAGCCGGTGACTTTCTGTAAAGGTAGTCTGCAGAGTTTGGCCGATCTGAATGGCTTTAGTGTTCTGGACTTACATCAGTTCTAATTCATTTCTATCCCGCCGCTTGTTTTTCTAGGCATGGCAATTTCTTCAGATAATTATGATGTGATTGTAGTGGGAATGGGACCTGCCGGTTCGACTGCGGCGTTTGAGCTAAGCCGACGAGGATTTTCGGTTCTTGCTTTGGATAAACAGGTTCATCCTCGGTACAAAGTTTGTGGAGGAGGCCTTTCAGCACGAATCGCAAAGATTCTTTCTCCGGATTTTTTTAGCGTCGTAGAAGAAACGGTGCATCGAGTGCAATTTACCTATGGGGGCGATCAATCTTTTCTGATTGAATCGCCTGACCCCATTGCCTATATGGTCATGCGTGACAAATTTGATCAATGGTTAGTGGAAAAATCTCGACAAGCTGGAACGATCATTCATGAGCAGCAAATGGTGACGAAGATTCAAAATGGGGAAGCCGGCGTCGATGTTTTCACGGAACAGAGTTGTTATCATGCTCAAATAGTGATAGGAGCCGATGGAGTCATGAGTGTCGTGGCCCAGCAGTGCTTCTCTGGACGATCGTTTCAAAAAATTCCAGCGTTAGAAAGCGAAGTGCCAGGGGAGATCGATTCTGTTCACCCCTTCCAAGAAGTCCCGACAGCGCTCATAAGTTTGCAGGCCGCAAAAAAAGGATATGGTTGGATCTTTCCAAAAAAGGCAGGTCTTTCACTGGGAGTTGGAGAATTTGTGGAAGGCACGAAGCGACCAAAACAAAGTTTTCGAGGTTTTATTAATCAGGAGCCCATGTTGGCTGGTTTGAACGTCCCAAAACCGCTAGGTTTTCCAATACCAATTGCTTCGGCCAAAGCCTATGGGGATGCTCCCCCATGGGCAGGGCAATTGGTACGTGGTCGGGCTCTGTTGGTTGGTGATGCAGGGCATCTCGTGGATCCCTTGTTGGGCGAAGGTATTTATTATGCTATTCGATCGTCGCAATTAGCGGCCAAGGCCGTGTCCCATATGTTGAAACATTCGGATCTCTGCCTCTTGAGAAATTATGAAACGTTAGTCGCCAATGAGTTTGGCTCTGAATTTCGCGTCGCGGGAAAACTAGGAAAAATTATTTATGGGTTGCCTCGATCCGTTCACCGTTGGGCTGGTCGGTGGTTCCCTCATGCCTATCAACGGGTGCTCTTCCGATATTGTGAAGTGCTACAAGGAAAGGAAACCTACCAAAGTCTCTGGGATCGTATTCTGCAGCGTCTTCACTGGCCTTGTAGAAAAAAATGAGTTGGTGAGAAAAGAAACGTAAGGAAGGACTTGTAGCGGGCACGAAAGGTTTTAGGTCTCTTGGGGTGAATAGGCCTTTATGCTATCAATAAGAGCATCGACCCCATACCCCCAGGTTCCTCGTACCTCATGAGGTTCTTTCCCAGAGGCAATTATCATAATGGTGAGACTCCATCCTTCAATGTGATGGTGATGGAAAAGAGTTGGTTGAATTTCTAGAATAATCTCTAGATCAAGTGTTTGATCCAGCATTCTACTCGCCTCTTGAAGTATTTCGTCCATTTGTTGCTGAAGAGAGATAGCCAGATCTGATAGGAATCCTTTGGTATTGTGGGAAATTTCAGAAAAGCAGAGTGTGACGAATGAGGCTAAGATGACAGGTTTTTTGAGCTCTGATCCATTGGTATAACTTTGATCAGTTGCCAGAGTCATAAACGGAGAACACGGTGCATTGATTTGAGCGAGGAGCTCTTGGGTTTCTGGCCAACCGACGCAGGGAGGCAAGACGGGAATCAATTCGGGATGCACTTTAAGGTCAATGAATCGAGCATCTAGCGAACCATCGTTGATAGCTGGACCATAGGGAACATGAAAATGTGTGGAACCTTCAGAAAGGACAATGCCCATTTTTCCCCTCATTTCATTCATAGAATGGGAGTATTGTACTCGAATCATGATAGAAAAAGGTAAGGGTCTTAGAAAAGGGGATTCTCCCTCTTTGGAGGGGTTGTTTAACAGGATGAATCATTTATGTCAGCGTTAATTTATTCACAAAAGATCCAAAAGTCCTTCGGGGCCAAACGGTTATTCCACCGAGTGACCTTTGGTATTGAGAATAACGATCGCGTGGGGATCATCGGTCCAAATGGCTCCGGGAAATCCACATTTTTGAAAATTTTGGCCGGGCTAGAGGACGTAGATGAAGGGACGGTGACTCGTCGTCAACGTTTGCGAGTAGCCTATGTTCCTCAAGACACGCAATTTCTAGCGGACGGCACTGTTGGGGAGATGTTGCATGAGTCGGCGCGTCAGGCAGGATTACCTATGGAGGAAGAACAAGTCCGGGTCTATGAGGTTTTAGGGAAGGTAGGATTCACCGATGGTTCTCAGCAAGTATCCGTACTTTCGGGTGGATGGAAAAAACGGCTGGCTATCGCCTGTGCCCTGGTTCAAGACCCTGAGGTGATATTGCTTGATGAACCGACCAATCATATGGATGTTGAAGGATTGCGTTGGTTGGCGCAATTCATGGTCCAGGCTCTATGGGCTTGGGTACTCGTGAGTCACGATCGCTGGTTTTTAGAGCAAACGACGAACAAGATGGCTGAATTACATAGTCGGTATGCCGATGGAATTTTAGTCTTCCCAGGGAGTTACTCTCAGTTCCTGGAAAAACGAGAGGCTTTTCAGGACGTTCAAGATCAACAAGTTCAAGCGTTAGCAGGGAAGGTTAGACGGGAGGAGGCGTGGCTTCGCCGAGGACCCAAGGCTAGGACCACCAAAGCGAAATATCGAGTCGACACGGCTAAGGCCTTACAAGCGGAATTAGCTGAAACGACGACCCGGTTACGGAGGCAAGATGTCTCAATTGATTTCGTAGGATCTGGGCGAAAAACAAAACAATTAATTGAAGTGACTGGTCTTTCCAAATCCTACGATTCTCGTCCAATCATTCATCAATTGGATATGATGGTTTCTCCTGGGAGAGCTGTCGGAATTATTGGGCACAATGGCTCAGGAAAATCTACGCTTTTGAAACTTTTAGCGAAGGAATTAGTCTCTGATCAGGGAATGGTGAAGTATGCAGAAAATTTACAGCTGGTGTATTTTGATCAGAATCGCGCGCAATTAGACCCCAAGTTGACCTTGCGACAAACGTTGGCTGAATCAGGCGACTCAGTGGTCTATCGAGGGCAAGTGATTCATCTTGTCGGATGGGCCAAGCGATTTAATTTTCAGGCTGAACAACTTGATCTTCCAGTGGGTTTATTGTCCGGTGGAGAGCAAGCGCGAGCTGTGATGGCTCGATTCATGCTGCAGCCTGCTGACGTCCTTATTGTCGATGAGCCGACGAATGATCTGGATATTCCGACGAGGGAAACCTTAGAGGAAAGCTTTAAAGAATTTCCCGGTGCCTTACTTTTGGTGACTCACGATCGGTACATGTTAGAGCAGGTCTGTACGGAGTTTCTGGGATTGGATGGGCAGGGTAGCCACGGGCAGTTTGCTAGCTATGCCCAATGGGAATCCTGGCTCGGACGTCAACAAAAAGAATCCAATCCAGAAACAAATGCGACTCGAGGGGGAAAGGGCTCTCCTCAAGGAGGCAAGCCGAAAAAGCTCTCCTATAAAGAACAGCGAGAATATGATGGTATGGAACAAAAAATACTTGAAGCTGAAACGGTCCGAGATACGTGCCGTGGCAAGGTTGAAGAACGAACCGTGGCTTCGGACCATCTTCGTCTTCAAGAAGCGTATGAAGTACTGAAACAAGCTGAAAGAGACGTTGAGCGCCTTTATGCCAGATGGGCGGTTCTTGAAGAAAAACACCAGGCCAGTTCAAAGGGATAAGGTCATCCTCTTTCTTTTTGAATCCACCAATGTGGTGGGATGGGGCGCGGGGACGAAATGGAAATATGATATGGTGTAAGGAGCATTGTCGAGTAGAATCAAAGGTCTTGTTCATTTTGTATACGGTAGGGGAATTGAGTGGAATGTTTCAGTGGACCAGAATATGAGTGGGAGAAAGTTGAAAGCCAAAGGGGGAATGAATGAAAAAATATCTATTCTTGAAATTTGTCTTTCTTGTGTTAGTAATCGGTGGGACCCTTTCTTCTTGGGGAAATTTCCTTGCTGGTGAAGATGCGTATTTACGCGAAGACTACGAAAAGGCCATGGAGGAATGGCAGCCATTAGCCAAGCGGGGAAATGCCGAGGCGCAAAATATGCTGGGTTATATGTATCGGTATGGGCAGGGCATTCCCCAGGATTTTACCCTAGCGCAGAAATGGTATCGTCTCGCGGCAGATCAGGGGAATGCCAGAGCCCAAAACAACCTAGGCGCTATGTATCGGCAAGGCTTAGGTATGCCTCAAAATTTCCAAGAGGCCTTGAAGTGGTTTCGCCGTGCTGCGGAACAAGGAAATGGTGGTGCACAGAATCATCTGGGGTTGATGTATTTTGAAGGGCAGGGTATCAGCAAAGATGTGATTCAAGCCTATAAATGGGCCTACCTTTCTGCGCAACAAGGAGTAGAGCCAGCCCTGCTAGCTGTGGAGTTTCTGGAACGAGAATTAACTCCAAGTCAAATTAAAGAAGCCAAGCAATTGGCCAACGAGTGGACTCCGAAAGGCGAAGAAGTCACTCTTTGAATCGTAGGGAAATAGTGGGATATTTCACTAAAAAAGATATACATGAATGCCTTTTGCCTGTCTTCCATTCTCGAATTTGACTCCCTTCTGGTAGGGTGTTAGGCTGCTAGCCTCTTCTTGGGAAGATGGCGTTAAAGCCTTCCGTGCGAATTCATACAACTGTTATTTCTTTCGACGCAGAGAATCACTCTATTGTGGCAATAGAGGTGAGATGAAAGGAGGCATCATATGGGACGACCAGCCAAGGTTACTCAGGCAAAACGTAATCGTGAGATGCAAAAACGTATGAAGCAACAGGATAAAGAAGCCAAACGAGAGCAACGTAAAACCGAAAATGAAGAACATCGGACTGTTTTAGATGGCGAAGACCCAGATTTGATTGGGTTGCGACCCGGACCTCAAGCTCCTCTCTACTAGACCATTTTTAAGGTCTTCCTTTCTCCTTTCTTTACACGTTCCAACGGTTTCCTGGTTACATGTGCCTACAGGTTTTTCTCTACGGCTTCCGTAGGTTCAATTTGATAAAATGAAGCGTATGTTTAGAATGAAATTCTTTGGAATGTTCTTGGTTCTCATCGTGTTGTGTGGTCATGGGTGTTTGGCTCGACCTGATATATTCCCTGAGGGCATCAAGACAAAAATTAATCCTTCCCTGACGTTTCCGATGATCCTTCAAGAACCAGATCAGCATCAAGGGGAGATGGTCCTCTTAGGTGGCGAAGTTCTTTCAGCGAGACGGTTGGCTCACGGTACCCGATTGGAAATTTTACAGCTACCATTGGATAGTTCGGAAGAACCGGTTGCGGATAAAACCTCCTCCCAAGGGAGATTCTTCGTTGTCGAGTCTTCTTTTCTAGATCCCGCCACACTTCCACCAGATACCCGTGTGACGTTAGTTGGTGAAGTCACCGGTGCCACGAATGCGAGTCTTGATGATATGCAATATCGTTATCCGACCTTGGCAATGAAACATTTGCATGTTTGGCCAGAATCTGAATTCACTCAACCAGAATCTTCAGGGCCTAGTTTTGGCATCTTTGGCGGAGGGGGCTCCGGAGGACGAGTGGGTGGTGGTGTAAGTATTGGGATAGGATTTTAAGATTGGTGCGGATGAGCTTCCCGCATGAAAAAAAACTTTTAACAAAACAAGTTTTGGCATATCAGACAAATCGATATTTCCAGACAAGCAAGTACAATATGAGCGATTCACCTATTCAAAAGTACAATGGTCCACTATTAGGATCGTCAGGAGAGCACCGGGCGCAATCACGATTTGGGACCTCCCAACGTGCGTTGGCGTTTTATCGGCAACAAGTATTTTCTGAACTGAATGATGTCATGAAAAAATTTATTCAGGAGCAAGAATTTGTTTTTATTGCGACTGCTGATGTACAAGGAGCCGCTGACTCCTCATTTCGTGCGGGGCCTCCTGGATTTGTCCATATTCTTTCCCCAACATGCTTAGCATATCCTGAATTTCGGGGGAATGGAGTCATGGCAAGCGTTGGAAATATTTTAGAAAACCCTCAAGTAGGACTCATGTTCATTGATTTTTATAAAAGTACAATTGGGCTACATGTAAATGGGGAAGCAAAAGTGGTTGATCATAGCGATCTCGCTGAAATGTCTGGCATGACGGAATCTGTTTTGCAGGATTTTGCCGTACACGATGAACGTCAGCCTGAATGTTGGATTTTGATTGATGTGAAAGAAGCCTATATTCACTGTTCTAAACATATCCCCTTAATGGAGAAAAAAGATAAACAGCGTCATTGGGGGACTGATGATGAGCATGCTAAGCGTGGAGGATTTTTTCAGCAACGAAATCGTGGTTGAAATCTCTTCCATAGATAATATGACCTTTTGAAGAAAGGTTCTCAATTGAAGACGATAGTTTATTGTTTACACCTTGTGGGAGTGGGAGTGTTATTGATGGTGCTCATGGAGCCGCCTGCTGCCCAGGCTACCGTGGGGTGGGAAGTTGGAGATATGGTGCTGGATTTTGGGTTGGATCTTGAGTCTGGGGAAGAACGAATATTAGTCGACAAATATGAAGTGGGCCATCCTTTTTTTGTGGAAATCACCTGGAAGCTGAATTCTCAAAATTGTCTCCTACAGGTTCAAGAAGCTACGAGTGACGATAGCCCCGTTATTTCAAGTATGGTGAAAGATGATGGTCTGTTGGATGGCGTCGTGTCTCATGCGGTGTATCAAAAGGTAGAGGCTGTGTTGGTGACAGCGGCTGAAGGAAAACATTGTGAGATAGAAACAGCCAAGGATGAATTTTTGGTCATTGCTCGCGAGTCGCGCGCTCCGGCTTCTGTAGAAGAAGGCCTTGTCCCGGCACCCATTGGCGCCGTGGTCGTGGTGTTTCGCGCGACCACGTTTTTTCTGCCATCACAGGTCACCATTCAATCTGGCGAAAAAGTTGTGTGGGTGTATGCCGATGGAGCTCAAGAGCCACATAGTGTGACAAGTGGGGGATGCCGAGTGAACGATTGTTCGGGAGGTGGACAACATTTCAATAGTGGATTAACCGTCAATAAACCAGGTCAGCGTTTTGAGCATGTTTTTGAAGATTCTGGAACCTTTCCCTATCACTGCGATCTGCATCTGGGGTCGATGCAAGGAACGGTAATTGTTCAAGATCCGCACTAGGCTTTCAACCCGGTCTTCGTCTTTTGAGTCTTTAGTCTGAAATCGCCCGCCTATTGACTATTATCGAGCAGAGAAGATGACCGGACCTGGCCTTCAGTGGTATCATATCAGGTCCTTGGAATTGACTCTGTGAAATCCCCCATTCCCTCAACACCCTTTCATCTAATTCTAATTAAGCCTTCTCATTATGATGATGAGGGCTATGTCATTCAGTGGGTGCGTTCCTCTATTCCTTCAAATACCATGGCGGCCATTTATGGGCTCGCGCTGGACTGTGCTAAGCGACAGGTTCTAGGAAGCGATGTGGAGGTAACCATCATCGCTTTGGATGAAACCAATACCCGTATTAATCCGCAGGAGCTAGTACGAAAGGTTCAAAATGCGGGCGGCCAGGTTCTTGTTGCTATGGTGGGGGCCCAAACCAATCAATTTCCTAGAGCTGTGGATCTTGCCAGAGAGTTTCGACGAGCTCATCTGCCTGTATGCATTGGTGGATTTCATGTGAGTGGATGTCTCGCGATGTTGCCAACGATTCCTCCGGACCTTCAAGAAGCGATGGATGAAGGTATTTCATTATTTGCTGGCGAACTAGAAGGGCATTTCGACAGGCTTTTGCAGGATGCCCAAGCTGGACGGTTACAGCTCCTCTATAATGTGATGAAAGATCCTCCTGGACTTGAAGGCCAACCGGTTCCTTATCTTCCCTCTCACTTAGTCCATCGAATGTCTGGTGCGCGTACGAGTTTTGATGCCGGACGGGGATGTCCATTCCTGTGTAGTTTTTGCACCATTATCAATGTGCAAGGTCGAAAATCTCGTTTTCGCTCTCCTGATGATATTGAGCAATTAGTTCGCACGAATCTTGCGCAGGGTATTCATAAGTTCTTCGTCACGGATGATAATTTTGCCAGGAATCAAGCCTGGGAATCGATATTGGATCGTCTGATTCAACTCCGGGAGGAGGAAGGTCTTCAATTCAAGATCACCATCCAAGTCGATACCATGTGTCACAAAATTCCTCGGTTTATTGGTAAAGCTGGTCGTGCCGGCGTGGATCGAGTGTTTATCGGGCTAGAGAGTATTAATCCCGATTCCCTGGAAGGCTCAAGAAAACATCAAAATAAAATTACCGAATATCGGAGCATGCTCCAAGCCTGGCATGGTGTTGGTGCGCTCACGCTGGCAGGCTTAATTCTTGGATTCCCGTCTGATACCCCAGAAAGTATCACACGAGATATTCAGATTATTCAAAAGGAACTCCCTATTGATCTGTTGTACTTTTTTATTTTGACTCCTCTGCCAGGATCGCAGGATCACAAGGAGTTCTGGGAACAGGGCGTGCCATTGGCCACGGACATGAATAGCTACGATTCTGTCCATGTCACAATGCCGCATACACGAATGTCGGCTGTAGAATTGTTAGACGCCTATGCTCAGGCTTGGGACACCTATTATACTCCTGAACATGTGGAGACGGTCATTCGTCGAGCAAAGGCATGGAATTTCAGTATGAATAAGGTGAAATGGATGATGCTCTCATTTTATGCTGCGGCAAAGGTGGAGGGTGTTCATCCCATGGATAGTGGTATTTTTCGACGCAAATACCGCACTGATCGACGAATGGGACTGCTACCAGAAAATCCTATAATCTTTTATGCTAGGTATGGTTGGGAGATTATTTCTAAACATTTTCACTATGTCAGACTGTATTGGATGTTTCATCGAGCGTATCGGGTTGTGGTGAAGGGCGTGAAACCAGGGGCAAACGATATGGCCATGAAACCTGTTCAACTTGATGACCTAGATCGACTCGAACTCTTTACCTCGACATCTTCCGCAAAAATCGTTGTAGAAAAATTGAAAAAGAAAGCCAGTAAACGTCCTCTAGCCACGCCTCGTTCATAATCACCTTAGTGAGGGAACAGCATTATCCTGGCTGTAAGGTGCCAATAATGAATGTGAGGTATTTTTTGATGACAGGACGTATATTTAATCGCCTATGGTAATAGAATCCTCCGGTGTGTTAGGGCACCTTAAGGCCCTTTCTCCCAATCAGATATACTTTATTGCATCGAAGGCTTTTGTCCTTCGTGGGTACGAATATTACGCGCAGGGTCGACTAGAGTCGTATAGTTGGAATCACTCGCGAACGATTCTTGCCGCCTCGGTAAGAGGGTCCAAGTATTATGCCGTCACCTTTTCTCTTGAGAAAGGACGCCTTGTCTATTCTTGCCGATGTCCATCTTGGACGGCTTCGACCCAGTGCAAGCATGTTATTTGTGCGTTATTAACGACAGTCAATATTTTAGTCCCTGATACGTTTAAGGTTGCGGTGATACGAAAAGTCAGCCAAGCAGAGCTCGTCCAACAATTACTCCAAGGTTCTACTCTCTCTCCATCTGATCCGAAACCTCCTCCGATACTTCCACGATTTGAATTGAATTTGATCGATCGCCAGGGCTATGGGTCCATAGCCATTATGAATCATGGAAATGTGTGCCAGACATTCTTAGGAATGCCGACGGAATTGGCGGTATTATTGCGAGCCACGCAGGATCCTGCCTGGTCAGTTCAAGATGCCCTTCGAGACTTTCTTAAGCATCATGGCTCGGCGTTCCCCATTTACTTTGAAAATATGGAAGGTCGAACGCGAGTAGAATGGGCTCCATCGATGGTCTATACCATTAAGACCGAGTTGGATGTACGTGGAGATCAGGTCATGGTGGCTGCCAGAAGTTTTCGCTTTGGGATGGCTCAGGAGCAGGCACGGTTATTTTTAGGAATGGTCGTTGATCTTGATGCAGGAAAACTTGCCCCTTTAGATGATGATCTGGGATGGGGCCTCTATGATATGTTGGAGGAACATTACAGCGGGAGGGACCAAATCTCACTGGTCACGTCTACGAAGCGAGGGGTTAAAAAGCTGGGAACTGTTTCCCGGCAGCGGAGTGAGAAAGACGTGAGAGTGACTAATCGGCCACTGCTGACCATCCCGGTGAAAGAATTTTCCAGTTTACAAATCGATCTTCCTATAAAAGAAATACCTCATATACTCAGGACTGTTCAATTTAAAATAGAAGGGCAAGATTCCGTTCTTGCTGAATCTGGTTCGGGAGTCGACATTCCGTCCAAACAGTATCGTCTCACCTTGATGCCTGAGGCCTGGTTGGTTGATATGCCTCTGCTTGAGCCCAATACGGCCTGCCTGGTTCCGGAATGCTGGCAGGGGGGGGCGAGCAGTGGAACCAGTGAGGAAATCTTTAGTCTTTTCCCATTTGTGGAAAAAGGCGAGTCGGTCTCCAGTGGATTGCGGACCAAAAAACGGCGAGCGGCCCTTTATGACACCTTCTTCAAACTCTGCCAGGCAAAAACTGCTGCTGAAGGAAAAAGGCTGATCAAAGCCTGTTTGCGCCAAGAAGAGTTCCGACCTTTTCGTATTAAAGCCGAAGCCGAAGAAATCTTACAATTTTTCGCGGCGCCTCTTTTAGATGACACGGTGCGATTACTGGTGCATGAAGGTCAATGGCATGCCGTTCCCAATGATTGGACAAAGGAAGCGCAGTTGTACTCCATCCCCTATGAAATTTGGGGATTGCCAATGTTTGAAAAAATGATTGAGCATGATGTGATGCCCCTGTCGCAAGAGGCGTTGTATGCCCGATTGCCTGAATGTTTTGCCAAAACAGCTGAGGCCGGGATAGAGCTGTTTTTCCAGGATAAACCTCTGGCCACCGCGCAATGGGACTGCTCGGTGGACGCACGTCGACCCTCCTCCATTGATTGGTTCGAACTCCGACCAGAAATTATGTGTGATGGTGTACGGCTTGAAGCCCAATCCGTTCAGGCTATTTTGGAACGAGGCGGGATCATGGAAGTGGACGGCCAGGTTCGCATCGTGGATCAGAATACACAAGAAATCTTACGCGCCTTAACGGCCTTATCATCTAAAAAGCCCACGCATAAACATGCTGAGGAGAAACCTGTTGTCGTACAGGTTCCCAAATTACAGATATTGGATTGGGTGGCACTTCGCAAACGAGGTGTGCGGGTGATCCTTCCGCCGGAAGATGAGGCGTTAGTGGAGCGGCTCCTGAATTTTGAGCGGATTGAGCCAAGGCCTTTACCCGAAGGACTGAAGGCCACATTGCGACCCTATCAACAAGACGGTTATCGCTGGTTAGGATTTTTATACCAGCATCGACTGGGTGCCTGTTTAGCAGACGATATGGGGCTTGGTAAAACCATCCAAGCCATTAGTTTATTAGCAGGAATACATGAAGGAATTATTCCGTCTTCCAGTCAACAACAACACCCACATTTAGTCGTTTTGCCACCAAGTCTCTTGTTTAATTGGGAACAAGAGATTTCTCGGTTTTATCCAGATTTGACGGTGCACAGTTATATTGGAAAAGAACGCCACCGGGACTTTGGCCATGCGGATATTGTCCTCACGACCTATGGGTTGGTGCGACGGGATATCGCCGTGCTTGAACAGATGGAGTTTCATGTCATTTTGTTTGATGAAGCCCAAGCAGTGAAAAATATTGTAGCCGGGACGACCGGAGCGGCACGACGACTAAAAGGGCATTTTAAATGTGTCATGACGGGGACTCCGCTAGAAAACCATGTCGGGGAATATTATTCCCTTATGGATCTCTGTGTGCCAGGTCTCTTGGGCGAATATGAGAAGATCAAAGGAAAACTCAGATCGCCGTCGCCAGAGGTGTTGAATACGATTATGCAGCGGACGAGGCCCTTTGTTCTGCGTCGCACCAAATCGCAAATTCTCAAAGAGCTTCCCCCAAAAACCGAAACAGATATCTATTTAGAACTCACGGATCGTCAGAAAGCGTTGTACCAGCAGACGGTGGCCACGATTCGGTCGGCGATTGCCTCAGCCTATCGCACGAAAACATCATCGCAGGCACGCATTATCGCCTTGACGGCCATTTTGAAATTGCGGCAAATTTGTCTCTCTCCTCGACTCCTTCAAAAAGACAGTACGGACACGTCTCCCAAATTGGGATGTGTCATTGAACGGCTTCAGGAGCTCATGGATGAAGGGCATAGTGCTCTGGTCTTTTCACAATTTACGTCTTACTTGGATTTGGTTGAACAGGAATTCCAGGCACACCACATTCCCTTTGCCCGACTGGATGGATCGACTCCCACGGCCACCAGAAAAAAAATCGTGCAGGAATTTCAAAATGAGAAAAAGCCGTTTGTCTTTTTACTCAGTCTCAAAGCGGGTGGGCAGGGACTCAATCTGACAAAAGCCTCCTATGTCTTTCATATGGACCCGTGGTGGAATCCAGCAGTGGAGAATCAGGCATCAGATCGTGCCCATCGCATTGGTCAAAAGCAAAAGGTCTCCATTATGCGGTTGCTGATGCGACATACGATTGAAGAAAAAATGATGGCGCTGAAACAACAAAAAATGGAACTGTATGATGCGGTGTTAGAAGGGGCGGCCCATCGAGGAGGGGGAACCGCTCTCTCGCAACAGGATTTTGATTTTCTTCTGAGTTAAACGTGAAAGACCATCCAACATCATGTGTGAATCCATCCACCCATAGATGGCTTGGTCTATGAGAAAATGGAGTTTCTCTTGCTCAAGATAATTTTGAATCCCTGCTAAATGAGCCTGGCAATGTCTTTAGTTCGTTAACCATAAAAAATAATATTGCATAGCCCCTTCCCGCTTTCAGGGATTTATTCCAAAGAGGAACGAGCAGCTGAGATGAGGATGAAGGCTTTTTAAAAGGAAAAGATGAAATCAGAATTGCATGAGAGAGCAATAGCATCGGAATTGAGTATTGCAGCTAAGCAGGTGACGGCCACAGTAGAGCTGTTGGATGATGGGGCGACGGTCCCTTTTCTCGCTCGTTATCGTAAGGAGGTGACGGGTGGATTTGATGAGGTTGTCATCACGTCCATTCGAGATCGTGTGGCACAATTGCGGGAATTGGATAAACGTCGGGCAGCCATTCTCTCCTCCCTCGAAGAACAGGGCAAACTCACTGATGTGCTGCAAGGTCAGATTGATGCAGCCCTCACCATGACAGAGCTGGAAGACCTCTATCTCCCGTATCGGCCCAAGCGACGCACCAAGGCCATGATTGCCAGAGAACGAGGCCTAGAGCCTTTGGCGCAAGGACTTTGGGAACAAGATCCGCAAATGGATGTGATGGCTGAGGCCGAAAAACATGTGAATGTCGAGAAGGGAGTGGAGACGGTTGAGCAGGCGTTGGCTGGTGCGCGGGATATCATGGCGGAATGGATCAATGAAGATCAGCAGGCACGAGCATCCATGCGTGCGTTGTATATGGAACAGGGGGTGTTTAAAACAACAGGCATACGAGGGAAAGACGTTGAAGGGAGTAAGTATCGGGACTATGCGGAATGGGAAGAGCCGGTGGCCACGGCACCTTCCCATCGTGTGTTGGCCATGCGTCGCGGAGAACAAGAAGGCTTTTTACTCTTTCGGATCATTGTGCCGGAACAGGCAGCGCTAGGGTTGTTGCAACGCCTCTTTCTCAAAGGGACCGGGCCAGCATCGGCGCAAGTGACGATAGCCATTCAAGATTGTTTTACGAGGCTGCTCTCCCTATCTATGGAAACGGAAACGCGTGTGCAGACCAAAACCAAAGCCGATCAGACAGCCATCGACGTGTTTGCACAAAATGTCCAGCAATTACTCATGGCATCCCCCTTAGGCCAAAAGGCGGTGTTAGCCATCGATCCAGGATTTCGCACGGGGTGTAAGGTGGTGTGCCTCGATCGTCAAGGCACGTTAAAGCATACCGATCTTATCTATCCTCATCAGGGGCCAGGCGGTGTAGCCAAGGCTGGTGACCTCATTCAGGGTTTGGTCACAAAATTCCAAATTGAAGCGATTGCTATTGGCAATGGGACAGCAGGAAGGGAGACGGAGACCTTTCTTCGGACGTTGAATTTGCCTGGGAGCCTTCCCGTGGTGATGGTCAACGAAAGTGGGGCATCAATTTATTCGGCATCAGCGGTGGCGCGAGAGGAATTCCCGGATCAGGATATCACGGTGCGTGGAGCCGTCTCGATTGGTCGACGACTCATGGATCCGTTAGCCGAACTAGTCAAGATTGATCCTAAAGCTATTGGAGTAGGGCAGTATCAACATGACGTGGATCAAGGAATTTTGAAACAGCGCTTGCAGGATGTGGTGATTAGTTGCGTCAATCGGGTAGGTGTGGACGTCAATATGGCTAGTCCGCAATTGCTCACCGCCGTCTCGGGAGTTGGCCCGCAATTGGCCACCAATATTGTGACCTATCGGTGGGAGAATGGGCCTTTCAAAAGCCGAACAGCCTTAAAGCAGGTGCCGCGCTTGGGAGCGAAAGCATTTGAACAAGCGGCTGGTTTTTTGCGCATCACTGCTGGCGAACATCCCTTGGATGCAAGCGCGGTTCACCCAGAGCGGTATGCCGTGGTCAAAACGATGGCCAAAGACTTAGGCTGTACGGTGAAGGAGTTGATGGAAGACCCTGCTCGACAACAGTCTATTGACCTCAATCGATACATCACGGAGGAAGTGGGCAAGCCCACGCTCACTGACATATTGAGCGAATTGGCCAAACCGGGTCGCGATCCTCGTCAGCAATTTGAAGCCGTAAAGTTTGATGAAGATGTGCAATCGATTGAACAAGTCACTTCCGGTATGGTACTCACAGGAGTGGTGACGAACGTGACCGCCTTTGGCGCCTTTGTCGATATCGGTGTGCATCAAGATGGACTCGTTCATATCAGTCAACTGGCCAATCGTTATATCAGCGATCCGAATACGGTCGTTCAGGTGAACCAACAGGTCAAAGTGACCGTGTTGGAAGTTGATATCCCCCGCAAACGCATCTCTCTCTCCATGAAAGCGGTCCCAACCGAGACGGCGTGATTCTTGGTTATACGAACATTTATGGATTCCAAGATGGATAGCCCGTGGTGGTTTCATATTTTTTTAGATCCAAGTAAAAAGTGGCATCCACCCTATAGACATGGGCCTTTCGAGCCGTTCCTTTCCCGTATTTTGCCGCCAAACTTGCGTGGATAAACACTCTGTGATACTTTGAAGTGTATCGTGTAAGACCTCTTTCTTCTGGGGCGACAGACCCCGAAAGTACGAAGTAGGGCCTTACACGATTTTTTTGTTCAAGCCCTCCTTGGTCTCCTGATAGCAGGAACAATCCAACAAGCATCCGGGAGTTGTGTGAAGGAACAGAAAGGGTCGTCGGCTGGAGCTGACCCCCGTCGGTGTCTCATTACGTGCATTTTTTGTGAAGATGGTTTGTTCAAATCGAAAGAAGGATTATTGATGATTGAAGAGATGGTTGCCAAAATTCGTGAAGGGATGAATATTCGAAATGACTTGCTAGCAGGCCTCGTGGTCGCACTAGCATTGATTCCTGAAGCCATTGCGTTTTCCCTCATCGCAGGACTCGACCCCAAGGTGGGATTATATGCTTCGTTCTGTCTTGCCACGGTTGTGGCCTTTTTCGGCGGTCGCCCTGGGATGATTTCGGCAGCGACGGGTGCGATGGCACTCCTGATGGTTACGCTGGTAAAAGATCACGGGCTAGAATATCTATTGGCAGCCACGGTGCTGACTGGCGTTCTGCAAATCCTTGCAGGCTGGCTGAAACTGGGATCCCTCATGCGCTTTGTGGCACGTTCGGTGATCACCGGTTTTGTCAATGCGCTGGCAATCTTGATTTTTGTGACCCAGCTCCCGGAACTGATTGGTGCGAGCTGGGAAGTCTATGCGATGGTGGCGGCAGGCTTAGCCATCATTTACCTCTTCCCCTATCTCACGAAAGCCGTGCCTTCGCCGTTGGTGGCTATCGTGGTGCTGACAGGAGTGTCCATTGGTCTAAGTTTGGACATTCGTACGGTCGGCGACATGGGCAAACTTCCTGATAGTCTGCCGATCTTCCTGCTGCCAGATGTCCCGTTGTCGTGGGAAACGTTGAGGATCATATTGCCGGTGTCAGCGACGTTGGCCGTGGTGGGCTTGCTAGAGTCCATGATGACCGCATCCATCGTTGATGATCTGACGGACTCTTCCAGCAACAAAAATCGCGAATGCGTTGGGCAGGGTATTGCGAACATTGCCTCTGGTTTCATCGGCGGCATGGCGGGATGTGCCATGATCGGGCAGTCCGTTATCAACGTGAAGTCGGGTGGGCGAGGGCGACTTTCAACTTTGGCGGCTGGTGTGTTTCTATTGCTAATGGTGGTGTATATCGGTGACTGGGTGGGTCGTATTCCCATGGCCGCATTGGTGGCGGTGATGGTTATGGTGTCGATCGGTACCTTCAATTGGGCCTCGATCAGAAATTTACGAGAGCATCCGAAAACTTCCAGTGTGGAGATGATCGCCACCGTCGTCGTGGTGATCGCCACGCATGATCTCGCGAAAGGGGTGCTGGTTGGCGTGCTCTTGTCCGGTTTCTTTTTCGCACATAAGGTTGGGAAAATCTTGCATGTTGGTGGAAAATCAGCAGATAGCGGGCGCTTACGAGCCTATACCGTCACGGGTCAGATTTTCTTTGCCTCGGCTGAGCGTTTCGTCAATTCATTTGATTTTAAAGAAGTGATTGAACGGGTGTGCATCGACGTCAGCCGTGCGCATTTCTGGGACATTACGGCAGTCAGCGCATTGGATAAAGTCGTCATGAAATTTCGTCGCGAGGGAACGGAGGTCGAGGTGATTGGATTGAATGAAGCCAGTGCCACGATGGTTGATCGGTTTGCCGTACATGATAAGCCCGATGCCGTAGAAGCATTGATGGGGCACTGAGAGGGGATCATCCCATGAAAAACGAAAATACGGTATTAGCTTGCGTGGATCAATCGCATTTTGCTGACTATGTGGCGGACTATGCCGCCTGGGCGGCATGTCGCATGGCCGCACCATTGGAATTCTTGCATGTCATTGATCGGCATCCCGAGATTGCGACCGGTGATGATCATAGCGGGGCCATTGGTTTTGACGCACAAGAAGTCCTGTTACATCAACTCTCCGATGAGGATGAATCCCGTAGTAAGACGATCCGGGAACGTGGAAGGATCTTCTTGAACGACTTGCGGGAGCGTGCCATTGTGGCTGGAGTCAAGGCTCCCGACGTTCGCCAGCGCTATGGGGGGTTGGAAGAAACGTTAGTGGAACAGGAAAAAGGCGTACGGTTGTTTGTGTTTGGTCGCCGGGGTGTCTCGGCTGAAGCAACGCAGCGTGATTTGGGACGCAATGTTGAGCGGGTTGTGCGCGCTCTGCATAAACCGATTCTTGCGGTCACGGATAGTTTCACAGAACCACGGCGAGTCATGATCGCGTTTGATGGCGGGATTGTCACTCGACGTGGCGTAGAAATGGTGGCGGCAAGCCCGCTCTTTCGTGGGTTGCCGGTGCACCTCCTGATGTCGGGGAAGGAAAGTCAGAATGCATCAAAGCAGCTTGAATGGGCGAAGTCTACGTTGGAGGCGGCAAACTTTGATATCACCCCTTCACTCATTCCTGGTGACGCGGAGAACGTGATTGCCAAGGCTGTCCGTGAACAAGACATCGATATGCTGATCATGGGTGCGTATAGTCATTCCCCATGGCGAAGCCTCGTGTTTGGCAGCAAAACCTCTGATCTCTTGCGTTCAGCTAAAGTCCCGACGTTGTTGCTCCGATAGATCATTCGGCTAGCTTGTCTGAGTAAAAACTCTGTGATATTTTGAAGTGTATCGTGTAAGACCTCTTCTGCTTGGGGCGACAGATCCCCTGAGATTGAAGCTGGGCCTTACGCGATTTTTTTGTTCAAACCCTCCATGGTCTCCTGAAAGCAGGAACAATCCCAACAAGGATCCAGGAGTTGTGTGATGAGAGAGTAAAAGGGTTGTCGGATTGGTCCGACAGCTAAAGGTGTGTAATTTGTATAACCTGTGTGAAAGATTCAGTGGTTCTTTGGTGAACCGAAAGAAGGGTAAGTGAAGGAATGATGAAGAAGATTGTGGCCAAGATCCGTGAGGGTATCAAGAATGCCTCGGAGATTGGCTATCATATTGTCGTGTTGTGTTTGAGTGCGGGGATTGCGATGTCGCTCCCCATCGTGGCCACAAATTTCCTGTCATATTGGACAAACGTGGAGAAGGAGAAGGTGTCGGTCGTCACCTTAGAAATAGGCGTGGCGGTATTACTGATTATGGTGCTGACTTATATACGGAGAAGTTTGAAGGATAGGAAGTTAGCTCAAATGGCCATTAATGCCGGCTTCGTGTCCTTTTTCCCCAAACGTGCGCGGGGGGCCGAGAATGGCATTCGGAAATTACGGGAAACGCAAGGTCGCGGGCGAACCGTCATGGTGATCGGGTCAAGCGGGTATGACACGTTGCGTGATCAGGTGGGGGACTTATCGACCGTATTGGATAAATGCTTGGCAGCCCACATCATGCTGGTAAACCCGTTTAGTCGAGGCGCCAGTGCACGTATCCGGGCGATTGCCGATCCGATGATGTCGATTGAGAAATATCGAGAGGGAGTCAGGCAAAGTATTGAATTGCTCAAGAGGCTTAAGGCCGTTGGAAAATCTGCCAAACTCAAGTTGTATTCAGATCCCCCGCTCCTAAAATTGGTCATTCTGGGAGACTATCTCTGGATGCAGCATTACCATACCGATCTGGATATTCAGGAGATGCCCGAATATGTGTTGCGGCACAACTCGAAAGACCATGGGCTGTACACGTTATGTTATCAATATTTTATGCAGCGATGGGAGCAGACGGAAATACCAGAATACGATCTCGACACCGACGAGTTGGTGTATCGGGATAAAAATGGCGGAGAAGTAAGAAGAGAACGATTTGAGCTACAAGATGTGCCGCAGAGCATAGAGCAGGTGAGAGAAGTTCCTGCGTTGATGGCCACGCCCCACACGACTATGGCGCCTCCAGTTCTGGAACATGCGATGTGTCGAACCATGGAATAAATACTGACTGAAGTTCATATCGTTGGATGAATTGACCACCAATGAGGTGATTGAAAACTCTTCAGGGAAAGGGATTGGATAACGATTCGATTCCTCCCCTAGTCTCTTCTGACAAAAGAGAGGAAATCTAGAGGAAAGTCTCTCCTTGGTTACCCCATGCAATTCACCGAAGAACCAATGAAGGAAAGACCCTTTGATGGTCTGGACCGTGTATATATTAAAATGCGCTGATAGCAGTTTATACACGGGTATCACCGTGAATCTGAAACGTCGTCTTGACGAACATTCCAAAGGGAAAGGGGCCAAATATACCAAGCACCGTTGTCCATTAACCGTGGTATACACTGAACGTCAGGAAACAAGAGGCCAAGCGCTCAAGAGAGAAGCGGCGATAAAAGCCATGACCAGAGAAGAAAAGTTAAGCTTAATTGGAACTGGATAAACCGATCGCACGCTCCCTCCTTCGCTCTTTACCAGAAGTCACCATCTTCTTCTGCTCCGTCATGCCCGACAGGTTTCATCAGGCATCGGTGCACTCTATCAAGAGCCCCCCTCCAGAAATCCTAATTCACTGCCCCTTTCAGATCTCACTTTCATTTACCGATACATACACTAACACGCTACAAACTCCCAATTCCGGTACGTAGAGACCAATCAAAACCCATGGATCAAGACACCAGAACGCGACTCGAACGCAATATCTTCCCCGCGGCGCATCAAGCCTGTGAGCCATGGGATAAATTTTCCTGGCATACGAGTGCCCATGTGGCGCATTCATCTCAGGCGTTGACTGTCGATGTCTTCGGCACCATTAAAGCCTCCGCCAATCGAGACATGATTCTTGATGCTCTCGCACGGACCATGGGACTCCCCACAGGCGGCCCCTGGGATATCACGCTGGAATGGGCGGCGCGCCCATCATTGCTCAGAGAACCTCACCCGACTCAAGTGGATGTGTATGCAGAAAGTCCCCACTCCCTCATATTGCTTGAATGCAAATTTACGGAGCCAGATGGAGGAGCCTGTTCGCAAACGATGAAGCGAAATGGCGAAACACCCTGCGATGGCAACTATGAAGAAAACGTTACTCAGGAACACGACATGACGAGTCGTTGTGCGTTAAGCGAAAAAGGCATTCAATATTGGGAAATCATTCCTAAGGTCTTTCACCTCGATGCCCACACAGATTATCAGCCCTGTCCATTCGCAGGACCAGCTTATCAATGGATGCGAAATCTGGTGGTGGCCTATAAGGTGGGTCGACAGAAAAATAAGCAACCCGCAGTGGTTATTGTGTATGCCGATCATCCTGATCTGCCTATGGCCCAAAAAGTTAGATCCCAAGATTGGACAACATTCGTCAACACCGTGCAGACGGATCACGTGTCATTGCACGTGCGCTCGTTTCAAGAAATCCTCATGCTTGCGGAAGAAGTCACTCACCCTGACGGTGGGGAGCCAACTCTATGGCGGGATTTAAGTGAGTGGGTGGAAAGAAAAATGTCAACGATCACTAGTGAACGGAGCAAACCCAAAAGAAAACGTTCCACCTCTTCCAAGGCCATGGTAGTCAGTAGAAACGGGTAACGCGGTCAGAGATTTCGTAGCAGCCAAAGTCGTGTTGTGTGATGGCGAAGCAGAGCCTATACTAACTTCTTCCCCTCCAACTTCCCTTTCATTGTGCCCGACATTTTCCATTGGGCAGCCATTTTATTTTATAATATTTTCCAAAAGAACTCGGAATGAAAACTGAGTTATTCTGAAATTTCAAAAAGATGGGGAAAGTCTTGTGTATATGTGTTTGGACAAGACTTGAGTTCATGACTCCAAGTCCTAAATCTGAAGCTACATTGTCCAATACTTAATCCTCATTGGGTTTTCTTTTTTATTCAAGGCAAGACTCCTCTACGGGTATATGATCTGTTCAAGAACCCATTCGACGACGATCTTGACCATCTCTGAAGTGTGCTCGGAAAACACATGGTCTGCACCTTCAATTTGTGCGAATTGCTTGGGTTCATTGGCACTTTCGAAGATATTGAGTGAGTCCTGAATGGGGACAACTTCATCCGCCGTTCCGTGGACAAGGAGCCAGGGGACTTGGATCGACGGAGCGTGGGTGACGACGGTTCCGATGGCAGTCATGTCATCGATGAAAGCCTGTGAGAGCGGACAGGTTAGCTCGTCCCACATGAAGCCCTGATCGGGTGTCACATCCCGGAATTCGCGCTGTGCGAACGCTGCCGTATGCACCATTCCGGCGAGTGAAATGAGTCCGACAATGCGTGAGTCTTGACTCGCTCGGAGAACTCCGACGGCTCCGCCCATGCTGTGACCGACATAGAGGACGTTCCATCCGTCGAGCGCGTTAATGACGCAGCCGAGGTCTTCCGCTTCCTTAGAAATAGTGGCGGCCTCGAATCGACCTTCTGAGTCGCCGTTGCCGGAGAATGACATCCTCAGCGTCGAGACCCCGGCAGTTGCCAGGGCTTCTGCCAACGCGACGAGGAGCGGACGATCCTTATTGCCGGTGACCCCGTGCCCAAGGACAATAATATTTTTCTCAGCTGTATGAGCTTGTTTGAATGTGTAGTCGATTTTTTCGCCTTTGATGTTACGAATGGTGCCGAACATGATTCCCCCTGTGATTCGTGAAAATTCTGATGAGTGTTCGATGTGAGATTGAGCACTGTCTGCTAAGGGTGGAAGGAGCCATCAAGAGCGTGTGTGGAGCATGAGGTCTAAGACCGAAACAATGGATGTTCGGCATCTTCGTATTCTATATTCCTTCCTTAGGATTTCTGACTGTTTCGGAGAGCGCCGCTGGCGAAATTTTTCAATATACCCATTGAAAACGAAACGAACGGCACCGATTTAGCCTGGCTTATGATAGCCATACACGCGGTTTAACACTTCTGACAAGATCGATTCATGTTGGGCCTCGGCTTCATCCCATGTGGAACAGCGGCGGCAGGTTTGATCAAGATCGCCACCAAATACCATCGTTTCAAACAGGAGGGGAGGGCCTGCGAAGAACTGATGATCAATGCCAAGGAACACCGTCGACACCTCAATATCGGCGACCTCGGTGTGACTCACCACTCGATCAGCCGTTTCCACCCATTCGCCGAATTCCTTGGCACCCGAAGCCAAAATGACCTCCTGATTACGTAAAATATAGAATCGCATGCGAAGAGTTCCAGATCACAGCGGAGTGGTGAATAAGGAGGTTATCCCTGGGTAAATGAACCTAAAGCCGGCTTGAATATTCGAGTATTCAGGTCGGTTCAAAAAAATCTGTCCAGCAAGGCCGCAGCCAAATTCTGGCAGGGAGCGTACGTTTTGTACGTGAGCACCGGAATTTGGTGAGAACGCCGCTGGTGGTTTCTTTCAACGGACCTATATTGTACGCCACGGCGTTCTCGATCGAAACCCTGGTTCACCTCTCGGCCCCCATTTTTTATTTGCCACAAGAACCTAAAGAGAAAAGTGAACGATTCCAACCACCAGATGATGTTGAATGGGGTCTGGGAGTATGTGTGAAGGCAAGACCTGACCCCGAACAGAGAGTCCATTTCTAGTCAGTTTCGTGGCCATAATCATCATGAGGTTCCTCTTTCGCTTTGGGTTTGGCCGTTCCGTATTTTCTAAATGGTGGGGCATTGCGAATGACCTGATTGAATGGCTCCAATTGAGCGGCTTTTTTGAAGTGAGGCCGTGCTTCGGCATACAGACCTCGTCGATAGAGCGCTAGGCCAAAATTATAATGGGCTTCCCCTAAAGTGGATTGTACCTTGATGGCTGCTTCATATTTCATTTCGGCGTCTCGGTATCTTTTCCCAGTAAAAAAATGATTGCCTTCTAGAACGAAAGCGGCGGCTTCTGGATTTGTGTCGATTCTTGGCTCTAAGGGTTGGTCTTTTTTGTGACCCGCACACCCCCCGATGATCACCACCAACAACAGACAGATTAAGAACTGTGTAACCAGCAGCCACCTATTCATTTCATCTCTCCTTTTGACAATCTGCATTTTCGTGATATTCCCAAGACATTCCCCGAGCCCCTGAGTGCTGCAAGAGTCTACCTGAGGTAGAGGCTTCAAATCTTTTGTGAACGTATGACACACACCTATGTCCTAGCAGCAGCTGTTTCCCTATTGGTTCAGGCCTGTGACCGTTGTCAACGCCTCCCGTCCTCAGTCGTATAATCTTCATTTCCACATGACAACAATACGTGCTCTTTCCTCTATGAATTCCATGTAGCAACACTTTCCTACTGATAGGTCCCGAAATGCCTCAAGTATGAGCAAAGCCAAAGGGGGCAGACCTGGGTAAATGCTTTAATGTATTGATTCAACTTGGGCATGCCCCTTTTGCGAGGTCGTACTCCGGAATCGATCTTTCCAATATCGCTACTGAAGATGGACACATCTCGATGAAGCGGAAGATCCTTACGACTAAGTCCGATTCAAGGTGGATATTTTGTTTTTTTGGTCGTACGTCGTGACGCTTTATTGATGATTGCCGGGTCTCGGCCCGGCAGCCGATCTACTTTTCTTTCGGGAAAAGTAGACAAAACCATTGACGCCCAGTCTGGCCAAATCCAATGGGACGGACGCCAGACGAAAGACGGGCCAACTCGCTCCGCTCAAACAAGCCTGCGAAACACTAAGAGCGTCCTCCCCAAGAGCCAGCCAGTAGGCGTCGAATACAATAATGAGTGACCCCATCAGATCTGGTTCTGCTGCTTGGCTAGATCCAAGGCTAGATTTGTAAAACCTGAAATTCATGTGACCATCTTTGACTGTCGGAAAGATAATTCTTCGAGAACAGATCTGACTTTGAGGGAAATCGGAAGTTGAGTAGCCTTGCAGTGATCATTGGGGATGCATTGCATGATATAACTTACAAAATCAGACTTGACCCGTATTTCGGACAGTACGTGGGCACTCAAAATTGGCGACCTGCCTGTGCCTATCCGCTTCGGCGAAGGCAGGGAACGCCGTTGGCGGATTTTTTCAGCAGACCCACGATTCATGACGAACATCCTCTTTGACTTCACGATCACTCAGCTACTCCTCGTGGGAGTCCTGTTTATCTGGACAGGGTTTGTGCGCAGCGGGCTTGGGTTCGGTGGTGCGGCGCTCGGACTACCACTTATGCTGTTTCTCTATGACCAACCACTATTTTGGTTGCCAGTCATCGGAACGCATCTCCTATTTTTTTCGGCTCTTACCTTACGTACCGGTATTTACGATGTCGATTGGCCCTATTTGCGGCACGCCACGCTTTTTGTCATCCCCACGACGTTGATTGGTGTGTTCGGCCTGATCACATTCCCGACTGAGTGGCTGCTCATCTTTATTTATTCCATCTCTCTCGCGTATGGATTGATGTGGCTATTGAATCTTTCCATCCATAGCAAGAAGAGCTGGAGCGACGTGCTGCTGCTTGCGCTTGGTGGATATGTGGCGGGAACGTCACTGACCGGTGGACCACTTATGGTTGCCGTCATTATGAAAAATGTCGCTGCCCATCAACTACGGAATACGTTGTACGTTCTTTGGTTTACCATCGTCACGATTAAAATGAGTACCTTCGCGATTCTCGGAGTGGAGCTGCATCTGCTCACAAGTCTTACGCTCCTTCCCATCGCAGCCATTGGCCACGTGATCGGCCTGAAATTTCATGATGCAATTTTGAAAAAAGATCAGCGGTTCAAGCAGGTCATAGGAGGAATGTTAGTACTGATCAGCGGATTGGGATTAATGAACATGCTTGCCTAAGTCAGCTTACATAATACGGGTCAGACCGGCGCAAAGGCTTTCATATTTAGATTCAACTTGGGAATCTCGCCTTTGCGCCTTTGCACACCGGCATCAATCTTTCCACTATACCGACTGAAGGTGGACGCATCCGGATGGAAAATGGGGGGCTTGAATGCAAGGTCTGTAATCGACTTGCCCGCTCTATGTATCTCCAAATAGGGTTCCTGGTACCCATTTTGATGAAGGCAATAAAGCAGGCCTGACCCCATCATCATATGTACGCGGCAGCCTAGGGTGGCTAGCACAAAGGCGTCCCGGCCCCATCCCGCCGTGGCGTCCACAATATTTGGCCGATGACCTTTTTTGATGCCCACGGCTTTACTAATGGCCTCGCCCCCCGCATGGCCATATTTCCTTCTATACGCCGTTTTGCCTGAGATAAAGTCTATGACTATTAGCGTCATCTCTCGATTGTCTTGATCGACTAAGCCCAATTGCCCATTATTCATTTTAAGCGAATAGTTCATTCGTCCAACAGAGTGGATGGTTGTAACCCGGGCCAGAATACGTCCTGCTCAATGATCAAGAAAGCTTTTGCATCTGTTCCTGTATGTGACGATGGGAGGAAAA
>JAJDBP010000013.1 GCA_029261295.1 Nitrospirales bacterium
TCAATTAGAACATATTGCCAAACTGATTAAAGTGCGAGATAGCAATATTAAGCGACAAATCTTTTTCTGTGCGACCGGAGGATTTGATACCCATTCCGATCAAGAACCAAAGCATTCCGGCCTCTTGGGGGGGGTCAGTGAAGCGATGGCCGCCTTTTACCAAGAAACCGTCGCGCAAGGTGTCGCGAACCAGGTCACCTCGTTTACGCAATCTGATTTTAATCGAACCTTCCAGCCGAATCCGACGTTTGGTTCAGATCATGCGTGGGGAGGACACCATGTCGTGCTTGGAGGGAGTGTCAACAGCGGCTTCTTTGGCGAATTTCCCAATTTAGAAGTCAATGGGCCGAGCTCAACCGATTCACGTGGACGTTGGATTCCCACCATTGGTATGGATCAATATGGGGCAACCTTAGCGACATGGTTTGGATTACCGGGCGCAGATCTCAATACGGTGTTTCCAAACCTAGGCAATTTCCCAACGGCCAATCTTGGTTTTGTGTAAAAACAAGTCTTCCTATTTTTCGGATGACCAACCGGGGTAATGCGCACCAGGTTGTTGTCAGGGTTGCGACAAACTGCCAGGCATTTCTGGATACCCTCACTCATGTGGTGGATCGTTTTTCTAATGCTGTCATGCCTACCGTTTGGTGACCAATGATTGCCAAATGAAAAAAGGTAGATCCTAGAATGCTAAGCAACCTTAGGCAACTATCAAGGAAAAATACGGGTCAAGTCTATTGTTGTCTATTAATCTGGAGCCCTACTTTGCAAAGAAAAAGAATGTCGCGTAAATACTCATTCTAATTGTGTGAATTCCCCACTATTTTTTTCCGCCCAACCTGGGCTTCTAGCAATGCCTATTTAACGGTCCCGGTCTGTACCAGCTCTCCACTCTGCCATTTTCCCTATAGCTCTATTCCAACGGGACAATGGTCTGAGTCGTAGATTTCATTTAGGATAAAGGCGTTTTTAATCTTTGACATGAATTGCGCAGAAATCAAAAAATAATCGATTCTCCAGCCAACATTTTTCTCTCTGGCATTCATCCTATAGCTCCACCACGAGTACTTCTCTTCTTCCGGATAAAAGTGTCTGAAAGAGTCGACGAATCCACTCTTGTGATACTTGTCCATTCCGTCAATTTCTTGCTGTGTGTACCCGGCTGTCGGGTTATAGTTGGCCTTGTCATTTTTTAGATCGATTGGTTTGTGGGCGACATTCAGATCACCGCACCACAGCACAGGTTTCTTAGCTTCCAACCCTTTCAGATACGCCAACATATCGTGATCCCACTGTTGCCGATACGGTAGGCGTTTTAATTCGTTCTGGGAATTCGGTACATAGGTATTGACCAGGAAGTAGTCTTTGAACTCTGTCGTCAATACCCGTCCTTCTTGATCGTGTTCTGGGATCCCGATTCCTTTGGTTACGCGAACCGGTTTCGTTTTTGCCAGAATAGCTGTCCCTGAATATCCATTTTTTATGGCGGAGTTCGTATACATATGATAGCCGGAAATACCTTGTAATGCTTCCAATACCTGATCATCTTGGGCTTTGGTTTCTTGAAGACAGAGCACGTCAGGGTTCATGGCTTGAAGAGAGGCCGCAAATTCTTTTTTGATGGCGGCCCGAATTCCGTTCACGTTCCAAGATATCAGTTTCATATTTTTTCTTATTCTCAAGAGAATGTTTATGTTGTTACTCGAATTCGACAAACACAATCAACAGAGACGTCTTTACTAAGAGGTTTCTGAATTACGGGTTATGTCTGTTGTTGACGATTAACCTATCCGCCCAATTGCTGGAAAAGAGGAAAGTTAGATAATAAGGCATCCTCTTTATAGAAATTTCTGACTTATTTTTCTCCTTCTCCCTTTCGCATACGTAGTTGTGATCAGGTGTAAATCTGGGTCATCAACGAGTCTCAAGCCATGCTATCCATCCCATTGAAAAAAGTACAGAATTATTGTTCCTGAATGTTTGTCGGTGGGGGACGGGCAGTAGAGCTGGGGCTTTGGCTCGCAGCCGAGGTCATTTTTTTTCGGCAAAAGGACCCAGAACCATGTTAGCTGTGCCATGACCTTTCGGGTTTGCTGCGCGGTTCACCGACATCGGAAGCGTTCAAACTCGCTCCGGTCACACACTGCTCGCCTTCTCTCCCCGGTGCCGGTTGCAAGGCATAGTCATGTCACAAGGCCAAGGAGACCTAAAGAAGGAAAATGACCGAACACAAAGGTATGGCTGTTCGTGACGACCCCAACGATAAGCGCTCGGTGAGAAACAGGATGCACAGATTTCCATGACATGGATTGCACCGAGGTAACCCAACTTGCTCTGCTCAAACGGTGCTTGGCCAATGGTTGGCTTCGATCCTGCATTTCGGCTGTACCCAAGGCGAGATTTGTAAAACTTAAAATCCATCTAGCCATATAAAGCTTTCTTTTCTCCCTGATGATAATGCCCCTTTTTGGAGCACTCCCGAACAATTCATGGAGGCAAAATTCCTCATACTGTACCCTGCTCATCCTCGTCTTCCGGCTCTACTATTGGAGTTACAGTCATATTCGCGTGTCCCACGAGTAGGCATTTCTTTTGCTCTAACATTAGACGGAGATGTCATTCTCTATTACTCGCATCATAAGAGTGTGATCTCTATGGGAGAGTGGCTGTGGGTATCTTACCCTAAAATTCTCCAACCTTATTTAGAGTGCTTTTTTTTGTTCTGAATCAGTGGGACCAACAGGATGGTTGCGTTCCCCTCGAAACCAAAGAAGGGGATCATGGGAGTTTACCCACTATATGAATATGGGGTCGTAGGCAGATATGTTGGTGGGGATGTTGGTATGACTGACACCTAGCGGCGACATTGTGTGTAGAAGAAAAACTCTTACTAAACATGGAAGAGGAGGTTGTTTCTATCATGCCCGTTACGAAGAAACTGAAGGCCGTGCCCATTCCAAAAGTGTCTCAGCCGTTAACACAGGAAGATCTCACCAAACTGTCGTCTAAGCAGGGACTCATTAAACTCCTCAAATCAAAAAATATTAATCCCAAGAGTGCTTTAGGAACGTTGCGCTATGAAGCAGAATTACGACAACTGCAAATCGAATTAGTGAAGTTGCAACGAGATGTCCAACTTACAGGGCGACGGGTGGCCATTATCTTTGAAGGGCGTGATGCGGCAGGCAAAGGGGGCGCGATTCGACGATTTACCGAACATCTCAATCCACGCTCCATGCGAGTGGTTGCCCTCCCCAAACCTACTGAAGTGGAAAAAGGGCAATGGTATTTTCAGCGATACGTGAAGAATCTTCCCAACCCTGGGGAGATCGCTTTCTTTGATCGGAGCTGGTACAACCGCGCGGTTGTCGAGCCTGTGATGAAATTTTGCAAAAAATCTCAGTACGAAGTCTTCATGCAACAGGTTCCTGAATTTGAACATATGCTCTATGAAGATAACATTGAAATCATTAAATTTTGGTTCTCTATTTCGAAAGGCGAACAAGAACGCCGTTTTAAACGCCGCGTCACGAATCCTTTGAAACAGTGGAAAATCAGCCCGGTTGACGATGAAGCCCAAGCCCATTGGGATGTCTACACGATGTATAAAGAAGAAATGTTTAGCAAGACACACACTTCCTACGCCCCTTGGGCCATTGTTAAAGCCAACAACAAAATGAAGGCCAGGCTGGAGGCCATTCGCCATGTGCTGAGTGCCCTTCCATATGAAGGAAAGAGCGAAGCGAAAGTGAACCTTCATCCTGATCCTGGTATTGTGTTGCGATTTCATCGTAAGAGCAAAGTCGTAGATTAGGGTTCCCGAATCGAAAGGTTAAATTGGGAGGGACGATTAATGACGATGTCGTCCCTAGGCGCATAGGAGTGGGGTTCATCTCAGGCAAATCGAGGAAACCTTTCATCTGGTCTTTCTCCGTGTCATTTTCAGTATTTTTCTGTAGGTCGTTCTTGTTCAATCCTCAATATTTTCCTGTCGAATTACATCGAGAGGGCGATTTTTGGCTGCAATGATCGATTTATTTGCTCAGGGGGCATTTCAAAGAATGGTCACTGTCACATGGGAAATCCTAGTGAATACCCACTCCCCAAACTTTTGCGTGAGAGAGGTGAGATCATGAAGGTTTTATGCGCTGTGGATGGGTCAAAATATTCTATGAAGGCCATCGAATCTTTGGGAGCTCTGTTTCATCAATCTCTTAGAGAAGTCATTCTCGTTCATGTGATGGATACCAGTCTTTTAGAATCAGGCCTCAAGAAAGAGGGAATCCCCAAAGGGAAGTCCAAAAAAATTCTCACAGCGTTAGAGGCCCACGGGAAAAAAATTCTTAAGGCTTCGGAAGCGTTCGCCACTCAGGCCCTTAATACAAAAGCAGGGAAGGTTGTAGTGAAAATCCGCTCTGTTTTGGCTAAAGGACATGCCGCCTATGCCATTGTTAAGGAAGCAGAAAAACGAAAGCCTCATCTCATGGTTCTGGGCTCGAGAGGATTTCATGACATTCAAGGCTATTTCATGGGGAGTGTGTCGCGAAAGGTGTTAGCTCATGCGCCCTGTCCAGTATTTATTGCGAAGGATGCACTTCACACACCAGTTTCTGTGGTTCTTGCCGTAGATGGTTCCACGGCCTCTACGCGTGCGGCGAACTACCTGAAATCATGGATCTCTCCTGATTTGGTCTCTGTTCATATTCTTTCGGTCGTTCCCAAAGCCTCCAGGGGGCTAGGCTCAAGCGCTCGTACAAAACCCTACACCAAAGCCTTAACTGAAGCCTTTCAAAAACAAGCCCAAGAAACCAACGCGCAAGTTCGAATGCTTTTATTGAAGAAGAAATTCGATGTGAGCTCGGAGGTGATCACAGGAAATCCTCGAGAGACTATTTTGGACTGTCTGGTCAACCATGAATCTGGTCTGGCGATATTGGGAGCAAAGGGCTTAACAGGTCCTGAACGTTTTCTAATGGGGAGTGTGTCGGAATGGGTAGCTGCGTATTCTGGCTGTTCGATTTTGGTCGTACGACCACAGAGTTAAGTGGAAGATTTTGGAACCGTGGCTCTTCAATTGGTATTGTCAAATTAAACAGATTTGGCCAGGCTGTTGCTGCTAACTATCTGTCCAAAAAGGTTTGAGGACATTGAGTTCTGCTTAAGATCTTTAAGCGAAAGGTGTTTTCACTCACAGGTCCGCTGACTGTTGATGAGTGCGGCTCAACTACCTTCTTCCCTCTTCAGACTCACCTCGCAGGAGATATCTCGCCGCCATGAGCTGCACGGAGCTGTTGTCCCACAAACCGCCGACCGGTATTATCCACTTGGATAAAATGGCTCTCACTCCATTCATGGAGCCAAAAAAAGCTGATCCCTGATAATACTGGATTAGCACCCAACGTATGATCTGTTTTTGCGCCCTATTGGCTTAATAATAAATTTTCCTTCCCAATGATTGCCTACATACAGAGATTTCTTGCACAACCTCTATTATGGAACAAGTACTAAATCGGTCTATTTCCGTTTTGGGCTTATTGCTTTCGATTTCATTACCATAAGTTTTTTTATTGTAACCTCAATGGTGGAGTTATCTTCTTGGATTATCACCATTGACGTTATTATTGCCATTGTCCTGAGTTTGGATTTTTTCGCCAGATTTTTCCTTGCCGGTAATCGCCTAAATTTTCTTATTCAGCCGATTTCCCTTTTAGACATTGTTGTCATTCTCGCACTTCTTGCCGCGGCATTCATTGAAAATCTTGGATTCTTACGGGTTTTTCGGTCCCTCAGATTATTGCGGTCTTATCATCTCTTAAGAGATCTCCGAAGTCAGTATAGGTTTTTTGCTCGAAATGAAGAGGTGATTCACAGCGTCATTAATCTCTTTGTGTTTATTTTTGTGGTTACCGCTCTGGTCTATGTGTTTCAGCATGAGGTTAATCCATTAATTGGCAGTTATACTGATGCGCTGTATTTTACTGTGACAACCTTAACGACCACTGGCTTTGGGGATATTACCCTGACTGGGGACATCGGGCGACTATTAGCGGTGGTGATCATGGTGTTAGGTGTTGCGTTGTTTCTTCATCTCCTGCAGGCTGTGTTTAGGCCTGCCAAGGTAGAATATGGCTGCCCGGACTGTGGGCTTAAACGGCATGACCCCGATGCCGTGCATTGCAAACACTGCGGTAAAACCATACATATTGAAACGGAAGGTTTGTAGTCATACCACGCCTACAAAAGTGGAAGGTCCTGTCTCACGCGACTCCACACGATTAACCCAATTAATGAAGTCCTTGGTGGGAACATTAATCTGCTACCGAGCCCTCGTTAGTTGATTCTCATGTGTTGTTGCCGGATTGTCTAAGCAAGTCCCCAAGCACGTGTTGTGCAATGGGGCCTTATTGCACAACCTTGACCTTCAAACGCTTTTCTTCTGCAAGCCTACTGACTGGGAATCAGCGCCTTTGACCTACAAGAATCTTTTCCTCACTCAAGGTTTTTCAAAATTTTGATGAGAAGGCCAAGGTTGCTGTCCATAAGTTGCGGAAGTTTCAGTGGGAAAGCATGCCCATCTTTTGGTTGTGAACTATCACCCACTATGAAGTAATGGGACATCCTCAACAGCGAAGGAATGAATGGGGCTAGAGTCAAAATCCTATTCCTTTGAGTAGAAGGACAGCCCGTTAAGAGTTTCCTCAAATGTATTTGTTCTCTCTCCTTTCAATCACAAACTTGACCTGTTTTTTGCAGTAGGAAACTCGCGACGTTCTTGACAGCAGGGTTCTCGAATGTTCGAGAGTCAGTTCAGAAGCTCGAGTCAAAAGGGTAGGCCGAAGCCTGCAGAGAAATTGAAACCGTCCTCTGAGAACCCGAAATCCGCGCGAAAGATTGCGTGTCGCTCCATGGTGAAGCGTCCGCTAAACCCATAGCTGTGGCGCACGCGTTCCTGGAAGAGCTCGATTCCGTTCTCTGCGACACTCCCGACTTCGTAGAAGGCTGCCAGCCCAAGGCGCTCGATTCGAAGATGCCGCCAGATCGTGAATCCGCGAGGGAAGACCCAGACGCGATATTCCGTGGCCGCTTCCCAGGCTGCATCGTCTCGCCATCGACCGGCGATATATCCGCGCAGTAACCGGTTGCCGCCGAGCGTCGGTCTGGCGAAGAACGGCAGGTCGCCGGAGCTAAGTTGGCTCTCCACGTGAAGGGCAATGGTGTCGGTCGGTGAGTGTTCTTCATCCTGGCTTCCTCCGTTATGAAAAAGTCCTGGGACGGGGATCAGCTGGTCGCCAAAGAGTCGATAGATGACACCCCGATTCCAATCTTTCTGGAGCAGCGCGGAATCGACTCTCACACCTAGGACTGTTCCCCGGTAGGGGTTGCGTTGGCTATCGCGGGTGTCCCAACGAATTCCGCTGCCTAACCAACCAAGACCATAGGGATCCGCCTCGGCGAAGAGCCGGGGAAACTGTTTGTTGGTTTGCCCTGCGTCCCCAACTTCCCCTTTGCTGAGCCAGTGGTGTTCACCTCGGATACCGAGCTCAAGGACGACGTCTTCGAACGTTCCCTCGAGTGACTGTGAGATACCCAGGTCGAGAAAGGCGATTTGGTCAGTATAGCTTGTCTCTTCGCGTTCCTTGGTCGAAGGGCCGATCCCAAAGAAGCGGCGAGTCAGTGTTTTACGATATCCCCCGCTCACCCCGACGAAGCTGCGTTCTTCCTGAAGCACACCACCCGTGGGGACTTCCAGATGCTTCAGCCAGCGTTGCCAACGGAACACATAATTCTGTTGGCCCTTGGTCGTGTAGGAGAGGAACACGCCCATGAATTCGCGACGACGTTGGGCTCGAAAATCGATGTCAGTGAATGCCATGCCTAATCCCGCACCGACATCGGAGTTGGCGAAGAAGATGGGAAATAAGAAGCTTGAGACTAGGAAGCGCTCAAAGAACCCGCCGGGTTTGATTCGGCCTTCGGGAATATATCGCCAGCGTTCGGGCTTTGCGACCATCGCTGCCTTGTCTATGCTGGGGATTCGGCCGTTATTTTCCATTCCGCGATAGGGGTCGTAAGTCGTTTTCTTCTCGTCTCTGCCCGAATCGGGATCGCTATTCTCGGCCATGACCGGAAGCGCGAAAAGGACGAGAAGTAGCATGAGCCAGAAAATGCAGTAGCAGACCCAACGGATTTGACGACAATTCATCATGCTATATGAGGAAAATGTTATGTGTCTGTCGTGACAATCGCCTTCGCAGACAAACGGCAGAGATCATTTTTTCCGATTAGGAATGGGTTGAGGTTAGATCAAGTGTTATTTGGAATGGGCTCACGCCCTTCCCTGAGTAAGTTCACCTGAGCGGGAAACGAGCCCTCAGGCCATTTTTTTTCTCTTTTGAGGCTTTCTTTTTTTATTTTTTTTCCTTTTCGCCTCCTCTTCCTCCTCCATTTCTTTTAGCAACTCCTCCAAGCTGGGTTCCCCGCTGGGATGTGTCACCGTAAAGGCGTAATCCTTTTTCGTGAGTTCGATGACATCAATCTCTTGATCTAAAAACTCTTGAATCTCCTCAAGCCGTGGCTTTTCTTCTTTGCTGCAGAACGAAATCGCCATGCCCTTTTTGACCCCACGCCCGGTTCTTCCCACACGATGCACGTAGTTTTCTGCCTTATCCGGTAAGTCATAGTTCAGCACATAATGCACATCAGGAATGTCGATGCCGCGGGCGCTGACATCTGTGGCGATTAAAACCTGACAGGCTCCTAATTTAAAGGCCTTCATCACCTCAGCTCGGTCACCTTGATCCTTTTCCCCATGAATGGTTAGCGTTTCTAGCCCGACGCGACCCATCGCCTTGGCGACCCGTTCAGCGCGCACTCGCGTCCGGACAAACACGATCACCCGGCTCTCAGGATTATCGGCTAGAAATCGTTCCAGAAAAAACCGTTTATCATCCATTTCCACAAACATCACATAGTGCGAGACATTTTTGGAAACACGATTGTCCGGCGAGACTTGAATCCGGATAGCCGATTTTCGCACCTGAGAATAGGCCAATTTTTTGATGTCGGCATTGATTGTTGCTGAGAAAAAGAGCGTTTGATGTTGGTGTGGTAGCTTTGTTTTGATCGAATGAATATCTCCAATAAATCCGAGATCGAGCATGTGATCGGCTTCATCCAACACCAGGGTTTGCACTCGGTTCAGCAGAACATACCCCTGACTGATCAGATCAAACAGTCGGCCGGGTGTCGTAATGAGCACATCGATGCCCTTCTGAAGTTTTTTTATCTGCGGGTCCTGCTCCACGCCGCCATACATGGCAAACACCTTGACCTTGGTCTGTTTGGAAAGCTGGGCAAAGACCTCTCCGATTTGCATCGCGAGTTCGTGCGTCGGCACCATGACAATACATTGGATACCATTGGATCGCTGGCTCCTTTTCCACTGGTCGATCTGATTGATGATCGGGATGGCAAATGCTGCCGTTTTCCCCGTTCCTGTTTGGGCGATAGCCAGGACATCTTCCCCTGCCATGATCGAAGGCATAGCTTTAAATTGGATGTCCGTTGTTTTGATAAACCCGAGTCGGGACAGGTTATTTTTCAAAGCATCGGAAATGGGATATTTCTCAAACTTCATGGTGTCTCAATACGTCTTTCTTCCATTAATTCCGGCACAACAGGGCTGGATGATTCTGATCTCGGACTGTGCCCCAGTTTACTTGGAAATGATGAGACAGGCAAAAAAATGAACGTTCCACCATTCATGAGTCTCATTGAATGCACATCTGACTTTTAGCCCCCTCCGATCCCATTCGGCCCAGTTGTCGTAATCAGGTGCGGATCTGGTTCATCAATGATCCTGTTGACATGCTATCCAATCTATTAAAATATCGTACAGAATTATTGTGGATGAAGCTTTGTTGGCGGGGAGAGGGCTGTTTTGGAAGTAGATTGGAAAATGAATAGAATGCAAAAGGAAGGGGTTGGACTAAAGGCTGATTGTGTTATTCACTTTGGTCTTGCTTACGATGCCGACTCTAACGTTTTTGAACCCAAGGCTTGTGTCTCTTCTTATATATGTCTGAGTCGGGGTTCGCCCAGAAAGCGAATGAAAACGTATGAAAATTTTCCGTCCTCTGAAGGGTGAACCACCTTGCTTCTATTCTCTTTCAAGATGAAGAAGGGGCCTGCCGACACTCAATTTTTTTGATGGGCAGATACGGCTTGAAATTTTTCTTCTGTTTCGAAATATTCGTCCTCTAGGTCTTTTTGTGCCACACCACTGGCCATGGCGGCTCTGGCGACGGCCTTGGTGACTGCTTCGTGAACGGTCGGATCTAAGGGACTGGGAACAATTTCGCCTTTAGGTGTTGTTTCGACGATGGCCTGCACTGCAGCCAGCAGCATCGCATCATTAATTTCTGTAGAATACGATTCCAATGCCCCTTTGAATATTCCAGGATAGGCTAACAAGTTGTTGACGTATCGGCCATCAGCATAAAAGGCGGCTCCAGCTTGGAGCGCTTGTTCTTCAGTGATTTCAGGCACAGGATTCGTTAACGCCAGGATGATCTGTTGTGGTTTCACCATCGATGGGTCAATGAGCCCTTCGACACCTGTTGTTGATATCACCACGTCACATTGTGCCATGACCTCTTTTAAGGTCACGCTGTTTTGGCGAAATGCTTCGAGTCGATCGACCGCGGCCTGATTCTTATCACAACACCACACCGGACGTTTGATATAGGCCATGATCAGTTTGGCAATGGCGCTTCCTGCGGCCCCCAGGCCAATTTGTCCGATTTGTATGTGCTCCAGATCGATATTCACGATGCGACAGGCATTGATGACCGCCGCCAGACACACGACAGCTGTGCCTTTTTGGTCATCATGCATGACCGGCATATTCAGGTGTTCAATCAAGGCTGTTTCAATTTCAAAACATTCCGGCGCTGAAATATCTTCCAAATGAATGGCGCCAAATCCTGGTGAAATCCGTATGGCCGTTTCGATAAATTCCTGCGGGTCCATGGTATCAATGGGGATGGGAATCATATTGTAGCCGGTGAATTTTTTAAACAGCGCCGCCTTGCCTTCCATCACCGGCATGGCTGCCACCGGACCGATATTCCCCAACCCGAGGGTGCGACTCCCATTCGTCAGGAGGGCCACCGTGTTGTGAATCCATGTGTAATTGTTGGCCTCACTTGGATCTTTTTCAATGAGCCGGCAGACCTCAGCCACGCCCGGCGTGTACACCGCTTGCATGTCGCTGATTGTCTCAATTTGCGTATTGACTTCCATCTTGATTTTTCCACCCTGATGGCGTTCGAGCACTTCATCAATAATTTGTTGAACTTTGGTCTGCTTTAAGGCTCGAATGGCTTTGAGAATTCGTGCAAAGTGTTCGCGATCTTGAGCAATGACGGTCACATCTCGCCAGATGTAATATTTTCCTAGTTTCTGTGTTTTGACATCCCCAATACTTCCACCTTCGTTCGCAATGGTGGTCAAAAAATCTGCTAAGACTCCAACTTGGTTGTCACTTTTGTAGCGGATCATTCGAATGAAGTCAGTTTTTACGCTCCTGGATTCCATGACGGCTTGTTCTGGCATTTTTTGTATCTTTCCTCCTGCTATCGGTTATCGGTTGAAAAATAACCGTTCTTCAGTATCTCCCCTGGATTAGATCAGGTCAAATAGATAGAGAGAGGTGTCTTGCCAAAACGGTAGAGGAGTGAGAGATGTTGAATCGTCGGTCGAGTCTCGTGAAGACGCGAGGGCCTAGTCGGGGTTTGGCTTGTCTTCGTGTACCTTTAGGGCGTTCGCGAGGGCATAGAATCGTTTGATATGATGACACACGATCTCGTGCAGAAAATCAGTGTATCTTAAGGCTGAATATGAATGGCATAAAAACCCTGCTCATCAGTCTATGTCTGTTGCTGTCGGGCTGTAGCACCTACCAACCTCGTAATCCGGATAATATTTGCCATATTTTTCGCGGTGACACCGACTGGTATGAAGCTGCCCGAGATGCTCAAGGCCAGTGGGGGACGCCGATGTTTGTAATGATGGCCATCATGCACCAGGAGTCTAGGTTTGTGGATGATGCACAACCAGACCGTCCTTGGTTCTTAGGTATAGTTCCTTTGCCGAGAGATTCTTCTGCGTATGGGTATGCGCAAGCGCAGGATCCTGTGTGGGAAGAATATATTGAGGCCCGCCATAACTCGGGGGCTGATCGTGATAACTTCGAAGACTCGATCGATTTTATTGGTTGGTATACCAATGGCACCCAGAAGCGGCTCAAGGTTTCCAAGTGGGATGCCTATGGGCAATATCTCGCCTACCATGAAGGTCGTGGCGGGTATGAGAGAAAGACCTATGAAGCCAAGCCGTGGCTCAAAAATGTGGCCAAAAAAGTGAAGCGGCGTGCCATGCGATATAACAAACAGTTGAAAGCTTGCAAGGTTGAATTAGACGATCGAGTGGATGGGTGGTTCTGACATTCTTTCTTGTCAGTTCCCTGGCTGTGTGCCCGTTTATTGACCCTCCCGTGAATCCTTGTTACTTTTCTGCCCACTCAAAAACTCGTTTAATAATTCCATTCAACCAAGTACAGGAGAGTTGAAATGAGCGACAGCAAGCCTCAAGGTCTTGGCACGAGGGCCGTTCACGCGGGTCAGGTACCTGATCCTACGACGAATGCTCGTGCAGTGCCGATTTACGCGACCACGTCTTACGTTTTTAATGACACCGATCACGCAGCCAATCTGTTTGCCTTGGCCGAGTTTGGAAACGTCTATTCTCGGATCATGAATCCAACGAACGATGTGCTTGAGAAGCGTCTCGCAGCGATGGACGGGGGAGCTGCCGCCTTGAGTTTCGCGTCTGGCCAGGCCGCAACCATGGCTGCTTTGTTGACAATTTGTCACTCGGGCCAGAATTTCCTTTCATCTACGAGCCTCTACGGTGGGACCGTAACGCTCTTTACGACGACCCTTAAGAATCTAGGGATAGAAGTCCGGTTTTTTGATTCGGCCAAACCAGAGCAGATTGCGGAGCTTGCCGATGAGAACACCCGTTGCGTGTTTTTCGAGAGTATCGGTAACCCGAAAAATGACGTCCCCGACTTCAAAAAGATTACGGATGCGGCACATGCCCTGCACCTTCCAGCGATCTGTGACAACACGGTCATGACGCCAATTCTTTTACGGCCAATCGAGCACGGAGTTGATGTTGTCGTCTATTCCACGACGAAGTTCATTGGGGGCCATGGGGTGCATGTTGGCGGTGCGGTTGTGGATTGTGCGACTTTTCCGTGGGCTGATGATCCGAAGCGCTGGCCAGAATTTTGTACGCCTTCACCTTCGTATCACGGGATTGTCTTTGAAGAGGCGTTACGTCCGATGGGTAATATCGCCTACATTCTCCATATGCGGACGCATTGGCTTCGTGATACGGGTGCGGCGATGAGTCCTTTTGCCTCTTTTCTCACTCTGCAGGGACTTGAGACATTGCATTTACGCATGCCGCGTCATTGCGAAAACGCCTTGGCCGTTGCGAAATTTCTGGAAGCGCATGACCTTGTCGAATGGGTGAACTATCCAGGTCTTCCGAGTCATTCGCATCACGCGATGGCGAAGAAGTATCTGAGTGCTGGCGCCGGTGCCGTGCTCGGCTTTGGCATCAAAGGTGGAGAAGCTGCCGGCAAAAAATTTATCAACAACGTCAAATTGGCCAGCCACCTTGCCAATATAGGTGACGCGAAGACGCTCGTGATTCATCCGGCTTCTACGACTCATCAACAACTCACGGCAGAAGAGCAGGTGAAAGCCGGTGTCACGCCGGAATATATTCGTGTTTCTGTTGGAATTGAAGACGCTGCCGATATTATCGCCGATCTGGATCAAGCGTTACAGGCAAGTCGTTAGTCGACCTGAGCCTTCAAAGGCGATGTTGTGAGCTTGCAATCTAATTCTGATTCCCAACAATTTGGGGCTCCACTAAGCCATGCGCAGACTTGGATTTCGAATGACGTCTTAAAGCTTGAGAATGGTGGCCGTCTCGAACAGATCACCGTTTGTTACGAGACATGGGGGGTGCTTAACCAGGAGGGCAACAATGCTGTCCTTATTTGCCATGCATTGAGTGGGGATTCGCACGTTGTTCGACATGACGCGAGCGATAGCCCTGGGTGGTGGGAGATTATTGTCGGGCCAGGTAAACCGATCGATACTGATCGGTATTTTGTGATCTGTTCGAACCTGCTTGGTGGTTGTCGGGGGACGACCGGTCCTAACTTCGAGAATCCGGAAATCGGGCAACCCTACGGTGCCGATTTTCCTGTCGTGACGGTACGTGACATGGTTGAGGTCCAGCGCCGCCTTGTTGTACGACTTGGGATCTCTCGGTTGCATTCAGTTGTTGGTGGATCGCTGGGCGGGCTACAGGTGCTGACCTGGGCCATCGACCATCAAGAAATGGTCGCCTCGAGTATCGTGCTTGCTGCCTCAGCGCGACTGAGTTCACAGGGCATTGCGTTTGATGTCGTCGGCCGCAACGCCATCCGCCACGATCCGCACTTTGCGGGAGGTCAGTACTACGATGGGCCAGCTCCCGAAGGAGGACTAGCTCTTGCCCGTATGCTGGCGCACATCACCTACCTCTCCGATGAATTGATGCGAGCCAAGTTCGACCCCACCCGTTTGCAGCCGAGAGCCGTGGACTCAGCCTTCGAGAGCACCTTTTCGGTTGGGTCTTACCTCGCTCACCAGGGTGATCGCTTCGTTGAGCGTTTCGATGCGAATAGTTACGTGACGCTCTCTACTGCCATGGACCTTTTTGATCTTGGTGACAATGCGGAAGAACTGGCAAGGTCACTTGCACCCTCCACATGCCGCTGGCTCTTTGTCAGCTTTTCCAGCGATTGGTTGTACCCGGCATCGGCGTCGCGTGAGCTCGTTGATGCCCTAGTCGCGCAGTCTAAATCTGTCAGCAGCTGCGAGATTGACAGCCCAGCCGGCCACGACTCTTTTCTCTTAGCTGAAACCATGGAACGCGGCGGCCGAATGATTCGTGCGTTCCTGGACAATGATGATGCTATAAACGCACCAATTTACGAGAAGAACCCGTCTCGTATTGATGAACCCACGAGCATCTTCTACTCCCAGCGTCTCGACTACGAGATGATCCTTTGCCTGATGCCTAAGGATGCGAGTGTCGTGGATCTTGGTTCAGGGAATGGGGAACTTCTCTCCATTCTTCGTGACCGGGGATACGCCCCACTTCTGGGGGTTGAAGGTGATCAGGGTCAGGTGGTGTGTTGTATTGAACGCGGGCTTTCTGTCATTCATGCTGATCTTGATCAGGGCCTTTCGGCCATACCGGACCAGAGTTTCGAGGTCGCCCTCTTGTCGCAGACCTTACAGTCCATTGTAGATGTGGCGGGTGTACTTGATGAAGTTGTCCGAATTGGGCAGCGCGCCATCGTGAGTTTCCCCAATTTTGCCCATGCCCCCATGCGTAAGATGTTTCTCCAAGAGGGACGACTTCCTAAGGAAGAGGGGCTTTATGCATACGATTGGCACGACACACCCAATCGCCGGTTCCCATCTATTCTGGATTTTCAGGAGTTGTGTGAGAAACGAAGGATACGCATCTTGGAAGCCATTTATTTCAATTCCTCAACGGGCGAGGAGATCGTTGACGACCCAAACCTGAATGCTGACGTTGCCGTCGTTGCCCTCTCACGTGCAAGCTCTTGAGCTTTGCCTTACTGCAGTTGCATTAGAACAGTGTCTATCTAGAAAAGTAAGAGGCTTTCCCCAAAAAACGCAATTGGATAAAGGAAGATTCTGAATGGATGCAGGTTTTTGGCTGTCACGCTGGGAAAAACGAGAAATTGGGTTTCACCAAGAAGACCTCAATCGGTTTCTGAAACAGTATTGGTCTACCCTGGAGTTGTCCAAAGGGAGCACGGTACTCGTGCCACTCTGTGGTAAATCCAAAGATATGCTGTGGCTCGTGGAGCAGGGCCATCATGTGGTGGGTGTCGAATTAAGTGAAGCCGCTGTGCTGGAATTTTTTGAAGAATGGAAGGTGCAGCCTCAGGTTGATCAGCAGGGTTGTTTTACACGGTATTCCGGGGGAAATATTGAGCTTCTGGTGGGAGACTTTTTTGCTCTCACTGCTGAAGACTTGCAGAAAGTTGTAGGTGTGTATGATCGAGCAGCATTGGTTGCTCTGCCGCCGGACATGCGTGGGAATTATGCCAATTTGTTGGCAGAGAAATTACCCGGAAGTGCGAAGACTTTACTGATTACCTTCGAATACCAACCAGGTGCAATTAAGGGTCCACCTTTTTCAATTGAAATTGACGCTGTGAAGAGTCTGTTTGAGAGTGAATGTGCCATTAACATACTTGATAGCCAGGCCTTCGATTTTCGTGGCATCGATGCCATTGAACATACTTTTCGGCTTGTTTATCTTTAATCCTCTTTCAGGTTTTCTTTTTTAAGAAAGAAATTCTAGCAACTCTTCTTGCGTTTATCTGGTTAGTTTCGGAAATATTCTACCAGGCGTAGGCTTCGGGGGCGGGACCGCCGGGGCCGGGGAAGATGTCGTCAAGGCGCCTCAAAAGATCTTTGGAGAGGGTGAGTTCGAGGGCGCGCATGGAGCTATTCAATTGGTCCAAGGTTCGCGGACCAATGATAGGTGCGGTGACGACTGGTTGATGTAGTAACCAGGCGAGAGCGATGTGCGCTGGGGCTTCGCCAGTCTCGCGACAAAGTTTCTCATAGGCCTCTAAGCGCGGACGATATTTCTCTACTTCTTTTTGACGGTCTTCATCGGCCCGCCGTCCTGTGGCGGTTGGTTGCAGGGCTCCGGCCAAAAGCCCCCGTGCGACGGGGCTCCAGGGAATGAGGCCGATTCCATAAGCTTCGCAAGCGGGGATGACTTCTAATTCAATCATGCGGTCATTTAGATTATACAGACTTTGTTCAGATACGAGTCCGAGAAAATGTCGTTGCTTGGCTATTTCTTGGGATTGGGCCAGATGCCAGCCCGCAAAGTTACTACTACCCACATACAAGACTTTGCCTTCTCGATAGAGTTGCTCCATGGCTTGCCAAATTTCTTCCCCAGGAGTTTGCCGATCGACATGATGCATTTGATACAGATCAATGTGATCTGTTTGTAAACGTCGAAGGCTGTCTTCGCAGGCCCGTTTAATATGTAACGCAGAGAGCCGAGATTGATTGGGCCATTCCCCCATACGGCCGAATACTTTGGTGGCCAGTACGACTTTTTCCCTTCGCCCCCCACCTTGGGAGAACCATTTCCCTAGAATGTTCTCTGTTATCCCTTCGCCCATTTCCCATCCATATACATCAGCCGTATCGAAAAAGTTGAGGCCTAGCTCTAACGCTTGGTCCATGATGGCAAAACTTTCTGACTCAGAGGCCAATGGTCCAAAGTTCATGGTGCCCAAACAGAAGCGACTGACTTTGAGTCCGGACCGCCCAAGGTGCACATATTTCATACGTTTCTTCCTTTCCCCAAAAATAGATTGAAGCATTAACGAATGATGGAGTTCAAGATTTTCGGTGTATGGATGTGTTGTAGAAGGATTGTCGTTCTTCATCGACGGGGATGAGGGTGATATGTCATGATGAAACGTATCATTGAATTTGACGTCCACGTGACTAGCCACTGCCCGGTGGAGGAGGAGACCAAGAATGTTGTCAACAAAAGGCTATGCGGCTCAGCAAGCTGGGGCGGTCCTTGCCCCGTTTTCTTTTGAACGACGGGAAGTGGGCCCCAAAGACATTCTTGTGCAGATTCAGTATTGCGGGATTTGCCATTCCGATATTCACCAAGCACGAGATGAATGGGGTGGGTCCATTTTCCCCATGGTGCCAGGTCATGAGATTGTTGGTAGGGTTGCGCAAATTGGGGCAGAAGTTAAGAAATTTAAAATTGGCGATTCAGTGGGCGTTGGATGTTTTGTGGATTCCTGCCAAGTCTGTACCTCATGCACCAAAGGGCTTGAGCAGTATTGTGAAACCGGTATGGTGTTTACCTACAACGGAACGGATAAAAGCGGGCAGGCCACGTATGGTGGGTATTCCAACCAAATTGTGGTTGATCATGACTATGCGTTAACGATTCCCAATGGGCTGGAGCTTGAAGGTGTGGCACCTTTGTTGTGTGCCGGAATCACTACGTATTCGCCGTTGAGACAATGGGGGGTCGGTAAAGGACATTCCCTGGCGGTTGTCGGGCTGGGAGGGCTAGGTCATATGGCGGTAAAAATTGGACTAGCCTTAGGGGCTGAAGTCACGGTTTTGAGTCGTACGGACTCGAAGCGGGACATTGCGAAACAACTGGGTGCAACTGATTATGCGGCAACTTCTCAAGAGGGTACTTTTGCCCGTTTAGCCCGGACGTTTGATTTTGTGATTGATACGATTTCCGCCCCTCATGATTTAGATGGCCATCTTGAACTCTTGAAAACTGATGGAACCTATATTTTGGTTGGGGCTTCGCCTGAATCTCTTTCGGTCAACGGATTTTCCCTTATTCTTAGGCGTCGGCGATTAGTGGGCTCGTTGATTGGGGGTATTCGAGAAACCCAAGAAATGCTTGATTTTTGTGGAGAGCACCGTTTGACATCTGATGTAGAAGTGATTCCCATCTCTCAGGTCAACGAGGCCTATGAACGTGTCATCAAAGGTGATGTGCGATTTCGGTTTGTTATCGACATGGCCACGTTGGAGAATTGACCAAGGTTGAGGGCAAAGTCGTATAGCTCTGGGAGTCGTTAACTGGGCGGAATCAGAGGCCCTGCCCATTGGCCTTTGATTCGTTGAACGTCCACCAAATTATTTGGGGGGCCAAGATCAGCCATCAATTTTGTATCAATCCGGCCATGACCCACCAAAAGCAATTGCGGTTCCCCAACCCCCGGTGGTTTATACCAATACCATCCAGGACAATTGGGAACGTCGTCATTCCATTGAGGGATAACGTGACGCAAATCTCGCTCTAATCGGTCTCGAACGACCTGGGCCTCATGCGTTCCTATTAGAGAGGCCAGACTTTGATATATTACCTCGACATGCGCATATAAGGTCATAACCTGCAGTTCCTTTTTCTGTGTTGGTTGATGTGGATCATGTCTGACTTTTCACGTATCAGGATCACGATGCACCGTCTGCGGCGAAAATGCTGGAACGCAGATGGCGAGATATTCCGCTCCTTCTGGTGTACTGTATCGGACCCATTCCCCTGGGTGACTGATGACTGCCTGTCCTGTGTGGACTTCGAGAGTCCCTTGTTTGTGCTCCACTTGAATCCTGCCTTTTAGCACAACCTTGGTTTCTGCAAACTCAGGTTGTTGCCCATTCTCGCTCCAGCCAGGTGGGCAGATGATTCGCGCAACACTCACTGTGTCATCTTGTGTTGCCACCCGGCCAGCATATTCCTCAATAATTTTGGGCTTCGTTCCAACTGGCGGAATGATACTGGGTTGTGTGATAAGAGTTGGCATCGTACAATTTCCTTTCTCGTGTCTAGAGGTAACTGATTTCATTTGAATTTTTCAATTGTCTATTTTCTCAATGAATGGCACAAAGGATTTTAGTAATAATGCGAAACATTTTTCTGTCCCACACCTGTATTGCTAAACCGGCAATTAGGCTATGTTCTCTCCAAGGCTCAATTGAAAAAGGCATCTTATGCTGATTCACGGATTACATTTTAACAATATTAAGGGTGACATTTTTGGTGGCGTGGTGGCCGCGGTGATTGCGGTGCCTCTTGCCCTGGCATTTGGGGTGGCTTCCGGGGCTGGCGCAGAAGCTGGGCTCTATGGCGCCATTTTTGTGGGGTTTTTTGCTGCAATATTTGGTGGAACTCCGGCGCAGGCATCCGGTCCGACTGGCCCAATGACGGTGGTGTTTGCCGGGCTGTTGATAGAAATGGGGAGTCACCCAGAGTTGATTTTTACCACCGTGATTTTAGGCGGTGTGGGTTTGGTGGTGTTAGGGGTTTTAGGGATTGGACGCTATATCAGTTTGATGCCCTATCCGGTGATCTCAGGTTTTATGAGTGGTATTGGAGCGATCATTATCATCTTGCAAATTGGCCCCTTATTTGGGCACGCCGCCAAGCCCGGTGGAGTTATTCCTAATGTGGTCGGTATTGGGGAATTTGTGACCGAACCCCTCATGCATGCTGTCATTCTAGCGGGAATTGCCTTAATCATTACCTATTTTACTCCAAAATCTATTGGTCGAATTGTGCCTCCTCCCTTACTCGCCTTACTTGTATGTACACCGGCAGCCATGTGGTTTTTTCCTAATGCACCAGTCATTGGACCTGTACCATCAAATTTCCCCCCTTTTCTTTTTCCAACCATAGAGATCGGGTTTTTGCCTCTGATGATTAAAGGGGCCTGTGTGCTTGCTCTGCTTGGAGCCATTGACAGTTTGCTGACGTCCTTGGTGTGCGACAACATGACTCGCACTCAACATAAATCCAATCGCGAACTAATTGGGCAGGGTATTGGCAATATGGTGGCTGGGTGTTTTGGTGGGTTGCCAGGTGCCGGAGCAACTCTGCGATCAGTCGCGAATATTCGATCGGGGGGACGCACCCCCATTTCAGGTGCCTTAATGGGCCTGGTGTTATTAGCGACATTACTATGGTTGGGCCCGTTGGCCGAACAAATCCCGCTTGCGGTTCTTGCGGGTATTTTATTGAAGGTCGGCGCGGATATCATCGATTGGCGATTTTTGCGGCATATTTGGGAAGCCCCGAGGGCTGATGTCGGAATCATGCTGGTGGTGTTTGTCATTACGGTTGCGGTGGATTTAATTACGGCAGTGGGAGTAGGGGTAGTGTTAGCGAGTTTGCTCTTTGTGAAGGAAATGGCGGATTTGCAATTAGCGAATATGAAGGTCATTACCGAGGTGCATGAAGAATCGCCGTTGACTCCAGACGAAGCTGCCGTCATGGAGCGTAATATTGGAAAGATTGTGTTGATCCATGTGGACGGCCCGATGAGTTTTGGTTCGGCCAAAAATATGGTACGCCGCCTTGAAACCGTTCCAGCGCTTCGCTCGTTCACCAGTTGTATCCTAGATTTATCGGATGTGCCTGTGATCGATGGAACGGCGGCTTTAGCTATTGATGATATGCTGCGGATTATTCGTGCCCATAAACAACATTTGTTTTTTGTGGGCATGCAACCGCATGTGACCGAGGCTCTTGACGGGTTTGGAGTCTTAGGGCATATCCGGCCCGGTCATCGGTATGCCGAACGACTAGATGCCTTGAAGCATGCTGCCGAAGCAGCCGGATCAACTCACCCAGAAGATATTTCGTCGAGCGAAGAGGGAGCGTAACGGATAAGTCGTTCCCCCCACCTATTAAGTAATAGTCAGCAATTATCAGGGATGAGGAAAAGCTTTTATGGATTTGGTCACGATAATGGGATTTGTAGCGGGGATTTGTACAACGTCCGCATTTCTCCCTCAGGTTCTCAAAATTCAGAAAACAAAGCAGACCAAGGATATTTCTTTGATCATGTATTCCGTGTTAACCACCGGCATCGTGTTGTGGTGTACCTATGCCCTGATTAATCGGGATTGGCCATTGGCCATTGCCAATGCCGTGACTTTAGTTCTGGCTGGTTGGATTCTTTTCTTGAAAATCAGATATGGGTAATCTGTAGAATTTCTGGAACCTTGGTTTTTGTTATGGCTTCTTTCCGGGAGCCGAAGGCTCCAAAAATGCTTGTATTTCAACGGGTCAGATTGAGATGATGAAGCTTTCCATACTTTCTGCCATTTTTGTCTTTCCCTCACTTCTACAGGTTTTAAGCCAGGTTGATCGTCCAGAAATCTAGGTTCGGCTAGATCTGGATTTCCAGAGTGAGTTCCTTTGGGTGCCCATTCCACGGGAGAGCATACTCATAATGGGTGTTCTTGGTTAGGCTAGTTTTTTCAAAAAGCTGTTTTTTTATTCCCAATACAGTATTCTGCTCTAGTCTTATCCCCCTCTCTTTTTTTGTCATAGGCCACAGATTTTCATTCATCCCCTATAAAAAAATCATGTGAATGTCATGGCTTTCATTTTCTTATTAATTCCAATAACTATTTCTACATTGATGGGAGGTTCCCATGGAGCGTAACTCAATTTATGGAGACACATATCTCCCCAAAAAAGGAGAATGCCGATGTTCGCTGAAGTTTTTAGCTATAACTCTATTGACCTGCAATCTAGCTATTATTTCCGCTTCCGATGTGTTGGCTCTCTCCATTACTCGGGCCTTTATGGGCGGAAACCCTCAGGCTACGGCTATTGGAGGGGGTAATTTAATTGATATTTTTAATGTGGCAGCAGATATGTGGGAACAAGCGGTTTTAGATTCCCATAATTTGACGCTTCATTATGGATGGTCTCCCTCTGGAACCACCCACCAGCTGGTTCATCAAGATGGGGTGCCTACCCGTGAAACGGAGGGTATTATTCTTTTTAGTAATAAGCAGGATTCGGGGACGTTTCAATATTATTTAGATCCCACACCGCATTTGAACGAAGAGTACCAAACGTATACGGAGCTGTTTCAAGACCTTGGAGGGGGAAGGATTAATACGGGTCGAATATTCGGTAATGCTATAGGGACTGCGGCCACTCCAGGGTATACCGATTTATTAACAACGGCTTTGCATGAGATTGGCCATGCTTTAGGCATCAGTGGGGCTCATTCGAGTTTTATCGCCGAAAAAGATGATGGCGATATCGATATTCATGATCCTCGTCCCTTTGTTGGCACGACAATTCCTTTGGCCTCAAACTTTTCTGGCATAACGAGTCATATTGATATTGCCTTTGGGCCGGTTATGGCAAGTAGTGCACATAATACCCGGCAATTATTATCTGAAGTAGATATTGTTCTTAATGCGGAGTTGAGCGAGTTTCGTCATCTCAATCTTAATCCCATTTATACTACACCGGAGCCGAATGCCCTAATTTTATTTGGAACTGGCTTATTGGGAATTGGTATTACATTCTGGAAACACAAACAGAAGGAGATGGAAAACGGTAAGAGCTAATGCTAGTTGGGAGATTTTTTCACTATGAGAAGTTGGAGTGGCTAGCTTTTTCCATTTTGGATGCCATTCCTGTAGATGGATATGCCCTTCCTCATGCAAAGGGAACTCTTTGAAGTTAAGCCTATTGGTAATTTTCCTAATATCCTTCCCGTTTAAGACAGAAATTAGAAAGAGTCAATCCATCTCTCTCGCAAGTTCTTGCTAATAAATGGTGATGGGCTAATGAATCGGTCGCCGCCTCGACTTGAAGTTCTTGGCAGAGTTGGATGGTGTATATTAACGATGCGGCCGTTTTAATCAACGCCCACCCATACTCAAATGTCGTTGCCCCTTCTCCTTGAAGCCGTTGCCGACTTAAGGTTTGCATGGCTTTCACGTCAAATAGTCTCATCGCCCAGGTCATATCATTAAATTGAAGCCATTCAGGGGTAGGGGGGGCTTCAGTTGCAGTGGGTGTTCCCTTCTCTGGATGGGGAAAGAGTCCTCGTTGGAAGCGAAGATCATGCAGCAACGAGTGCTGAAAGAGGTTGCGCCATATTGGGTCAGCTAGGTCAGAATTGACTGAAGTCACGATTTCTTGAGGCATTGCGCCACTGAGGTTATGCCCTTGAATGATTCGGCCGTTTCCTAGGAATTCAGGATGATAGTCGCCCATGCGATCAGGGTATGCCGTGGTACCCATCATGGGAGTAAGTTGGAGGGCCATAAAATCACGGAAGTGCACGATTGGGAATTCCTCGAGTAAGCGGAGAAGGGTCTGGTCATGGCAAAGGTGGAAGGGGTAGTAGAGGGCATTTCTTTGGGGTAAAGGGTTCTTGTGTTTCACTCTAAAATCTTTCGTGTAGCCGGAAAAAAGAAGATGATGGCGTAGGATGGACGGTTTAGCCAATAACTATCAACAGGGAAAAGGTCATGTAATACTTCAGTAACTGTTAGGTGGATTCTTATCATTTTTCATTGCTTGAGTGGCACTGGAAAGTAAAGAGTGTGAATGCTATATTTCCATTACTATAAAGGGTTTTATTGAATATTATAATATGAAATGTGAAGTTAAAGTTGAAGCATAGCTTTATTTATTTCCCATCTTATTCGAGGAAAATTTCATGGAATTGTAAGTAATTCTTGAGAGGAATCATCGAAGATTTAAAGAAGCCAATTTAGTTTTTACTCTAAGATTAGATGAGTGAGGTAGGGAGCGAGTAGATATCCGACGATGGATAGGATCATTCCCAGTGCGGCTCCAAGCAACCCGCTGATATACACCCCTAAAATGGGAAATAAAAATACGACCAGAATCATGATTTTGGCGATGTCTTTGTGCTCTTCATAAAATTTTTGACGTTGAGTACTCTTAAGTGAGTCGATCAATGATAATTGGGAAGGGAAGGGCATGGAGATTAGAAAGGCACAAGGAGTAGGTGAAGACTCTATAGTAAAGAGCGATTTTTATCAGTCAGGCACCCTTGAATAGGGGCTATCTGGCTCCTACATTTCTTCTCCCCCCTCAAGGCATTCGGTACATTCATCCATTTTAGGGTCACCGTGTTTACTGCAATAATGTTGGGCGCATTGCCCGCAGGTCATAAAACTCATCCTGACCCATCCATCATTTCCGCATACATAACAATTTTTTTCTCGTTTGGCTTTTGGCATCCGTTGTTTCCTTTAAGGTGATCGTGTCAGCAAATTTCCACAGTCTTGTGGGAGGAGTTCCTGCTTTTAGCGATAAGAAAAGGCTGATGTTCCCCAAGGTTTTAGATGGGGGTTTATATTGGGAAACATTACGAAATAGGTGTTGTCGTGGAAGCAGGGAGCGGAGCCTACTATATGAGTCCAGCTTCTGGCAAACCGGAAAGGCAGATTTGTGGATAAACCAAATCTGCCTGAAAAGGTATTGCATGGAGTCAAATTTTCTTCCCAGGATAAGCGTTTGGAATTTGATTGCCAAGTTGACCTCATTTTGGGTATCTCTATACTTTACCTGGGGGTTATGTTGTGTCTGAATGTTCAGCCCGGCGAGTGAACACCTTTTGATTCCACAAAGAAAGGAACCCGGTATGGCTTGTGCTCGATGTGGCGGACTGATTGTGAAGGAGTCTGTGTATGACAGGGAGGGGAGCAGCCAGGTTATTCAAATGGATCGCTGTCTCCAATGCGGGCATATTGAAGATCCCGTGAGTGCACGTAATCGTGCGCAGATAAGCCAATCTCCGAATCAGAAAGGGAAGGTTCGACGCGATCCCGAACATCCATACCCTCCGATTCAATTAGCTAAAGGGTAGGATGCAGCTTCGTCGGCATCAACGGGAATTAGAAAAAATTTGCCAAGAAGTACTGAATGGGCGAGGTCTGAAAGACATCGTCTGTGCGGTCACACCCGGTGGAGGAAAGAGCCTGCTGCCACAGATTCTTGCGGCACGGTTGATTCCCACGGTCGCGGACGGCCTGTGTTGGATTGTCCCACGCAGCGTCTTGCAAGATCAGGGTGCTCGCGGTTTCCAGAATCCTAGCCATCGAGCCCTTGTCGACCATAGGTTGGAGGCCATGATGGCCACTAATCAAGCCAATCCAACCAGGGGTTGTGCTGCCTATGTCACCACCTATCAAGCCTTAGCCGCGGATACTCGCAAAGCCAACGTCAAAGAATTTCGAAGAAAGCGGTATATACTCGTCCTGGATGAACCGCATCATCTTGAGGAAGCTGGTATGTGGCATGAGGCTATTCAGCCCCTCTATGATCAGGCTGTTCTGAGGGTATTGATGAGTGGAACATTCGAGCGTGGGGACCGAACGCCGATCGCCTTTCTGCCATATATAGACTCTGATCGTGGAGACCGAATTGATTGGGATTGCACGGATTCCCGTGCGGTGATTCGCTATACCTTAGCGGATGCTCTGAGTGAGCATGCCTGCATTGATCTTACCGTTCATTACGCAAACTGCCAGGCCACATGGTTGGATGCTGAGGGAGTTGAGCATCATGTTGAAAGCTTAGCGCAGGCCGGGAAGCAATCGGCTGCGGCACTTCTCACTGCGCTAAAAACTGAAGCAGCGCTTGAGCTTTTGGGTACTGGGGTGAAGGATTGGAAAGTTCACCGTGTGACCCACCCACGATCGAAGCTCTTGGTGGTAGCCGCTAATATAGAACAAGCGCAAAAGTATACGGCCTGGCTTCAGTCACGCGGTGTGCCTGGCCAAATTGCCACGAGTGAAGATTCCACAGCAGCTTATCAGGCAATCAAGGCTTTTAAACGGCAGGGTCCTGGTGCCGTAGATTGCCTGATTACTGTCGCGATGGCGTATGAAGGCCTAGATGTGCCGGCGATCACCCATCTCATTTGTTTAACCCATATACGAACGAAACCCTGGATTGAGCAGGTTGTCCATCGGGCGACACGCATGGATCCATTAGCTGGACCCTACGATGATCAACGTGCGTATATTTATGCTCCAGATGATCGGCCTTTCAGGGAATGTTTGGACTTCATCTTGGCGCAACGCCATACAGCGCTTGTGGGTGCTTCGCCATCAACATCGGTACTTGGTGAAGAGGTGTTCCCGAACCCCCAGGGGTTGTTTCACATGACTGATCGGGCGGAATCAAGTATTCAGCCGCTGCGATCAGGTGTTCTTGGCATGAGTAATCAAGCCTTGTGGGCCAATCTCGAGGTGCCCTCACAATCAGAAATCCATCAGGAGACACCAAAAGAACGACTTGATCGTTTACGGAAACAAATCGAAAAACATGTTCGCACGCATGAACAATCTCGAAGGCTTGCTCATGGGACAGTGAACCGCGCAGTCTATTCCCAATTTCGAAAATCTCGCACCGCCATGACGGAACCCGAACTTCATCGAGTCATCAAGTGGGTGAATAAGGCGTATCCTCTCTAGTCTTGAAGATCTTTTCATTGTATTGACGTCTCGTCAGATCGTCGGAATCTCTCACAAGAAATAGCGCAACCCATGAGTCATGAAGTTTACTATGAAGGTTCGCCATTTTTTTCCTATGGATTTCGTCCGTTCTTTCTCAGTGCGGCACTTTTTGCTGGCATTGCTGTGCCTCTTTGGGTGTTCATCCTGACTGGGATAGACGAAGTGACCTTCCATTATCCTCCTCGTGAATGGCATGTGCATGAAATGGTGTTTGGCTTTCTGCCTTGTGTCATCACTGGGTTCATACTGACAGCCCTTCCTAATTGGACCGATCGTTCTCCTCTTAGAGGACTTCCTCTCGTCCTTCTTGTGCTGTTGTGGGGAACAGGACGTCTTGTTATCGCCATCCCGTGGTTTCCGCCTCTTTCCGTGGCCATTATTGACGGCGCGTTTCTGGTCGTGGTGGCGAGTGTGGTATTTCGAGAAATTGCCATCGGACGAGTTTGGAATCGACTACCAATAGGAATTCTTCTTAGTGTCTACGCCAGTGCGAATATCCTTTTTCACGTGTTGTTGCTCAATGATAAACCCACGGATCTTGCTGAACGAATGGCCCTGTCTCTTGTCATGATCTTGCTTGCCCTGATCGGTGGACGCATTACTCCGAGTTTTACCGAAGATTATTTTCTTGAAAGGTCTATCCTCAAACCGTCAGTACCGTTTTCTCTTTTCGATGGGCTTTCGATTATGATCATCGTCGTCGCGGCTATCAGCTGGATACTCAATCCTCAAGGCCAGGTGACCGGGTGGCTATTTTTGGCAGGTGGTGCCATCAATCTGATCCGTCTCACTCGTTGGCAGGGATGGGTCACCTGGCGTGAGCCATTGGTGCTCATCCTGCATGTGGGGTATGGCTGGTTGGGGGTGTCACTGTTGCTTCTGGGAGGAGCCATTCTTGCCATAGGCTTACCGGTAGAGGATGCTATACATGCACTGACCACTGGAGCGGTTGGTGTGATGACGTTGGCGGTCATGACCCGAGCAAGCTTGGGCCATACCGGACGGGCCAAGCTTGCTGGTTCTTTAACCATTATCATTTTTCTGTTAGTAAATTTGGGTGCAGTACTACGAGTCTTCGGACCGAGCCTAGCCTTGTCGGGCGATAGCATTCTTGCGTTGGCTGGAGGTAGTTGGAGTGGGGCCTATCTGTTGTTCGCCATCGGCTATGGGCACATTCTCTTTGGAGGAAATCTAGCGGACGAGTGATTGAACCGATACTTGATCAGGTCACGAATGGAAACGATTATTTTCAGATAAAGGATACAAGCACGATGGCTATACAATGGTTCCCAGGTCATATGAATACCGCTCGGAGAGAAGCCGAGAAAAAGATGGAAACGATTGATGTCGTCATCGAGCTGCTTGATGCACGGATGCCGGAAGCTAGCAGTAATCCCATGATTACTGAACTGCGTCTGCATCGTCAGCGACCGTGTTTGAAGGTGCTCAATAAGGCGGATCTGGCGGACCCTGCGGTGACGAAAGCTTGGCTTACTATGTATAACCAGCAGGAAGGGGTTAATGCCGTGGCTCTTTCCTGTAACAAGCCCGGGCAGGCTGCAAAGGTGCCCAATCTTTGTCAGCCCTTGGCTCCCCATCGAAATAGCTCAACTAAGCCACTTCGCATGCTCATCATGGGCATTCCCAACGTTGGCAAATCTACGTTCATGAATATGCTGATCAACCGTCGTCTCGCCAAAGTAGGGAACGAACCTGCTGTCACGAGAATGCAGCAACGTCATACCTTGAATGATCGAATGACGCTCATTGACTCACCTGGCCTCTTGTGGCCAAAAATTGAAGATCCGATCGTGGGTTTTAAGCTGGCCACCATCTATGCGGTGACGGCCAAGATTATAGTCGACGAAGAAGTCGCAGAGTTTCTTGCGAATATTCTTCTCGCGCGTTACCCGGAGTTGCTTGCAAAACGATATGGGTACAAGGGAGACGACCCGAATTGTGACGATCTTCTCGCGGTTATTGCTACCAAACGGGGTTGTCTTTCAAAGGGAAGGGGTGGGGGGCCGGATAGAGAAAAAGCCGCTAAGATTCTGCTCCACGAATATCGTAATGGCATCTTGGGTCGCACTAGTCTGGAAGAGCCGGAATGTGGTGAGCCTCTGGCCTAATTTCTTCTTCTATCTAACGGTTTCTAGCAAAAAGACAGGAGAAGACATTTTAGGGTTTAAAGCTGATCCGCAAACTTAACTTTCCATCATCTCCAACCGCGTATCAAACTCATGGCCGCAAGACACGCATCGGATACAGTCAGATTCGACAATTGGTTCGTCATCTCTGATGCCCATGCCGCCACAATCTGGACAGCGGGCTAAGTGCAGCACTTCGTCTTGGAGGTTTTCGTACCGGGTGCCTCTTAAACAGAAGATCGGTTGGTCATCGAGCAACCACGGTTGGCAGGCTTTATTCACAACAGGTAAGACAAGATAATGATGGGCGACATAATCCTGAATCGCCTCATGGGTCGTGAGCCCATCTTTGATCAGCTTCCCAGTTTTGGCGTCATAGATGCCGTCATCTTTTAGGACAGCTTTCGTTGGCCCCATGAGATACCTCCTTGTGACAGGATGAATCTGTTTGTCCACGGATGTGCTTCGACAAGTATGCCATAATGACTTATCAAAAGAACAAAATGTGGATTAAGCTGATCTTCGCAACCATTAAAGGAAGAGGGATCTGATCTTTTGCTTCATTGATGGGAAATATCTACGACCATTTTCCTAATTAATTGAATTATTCCTGTCGGAGGAATCTTGGGCGGTCGCGTAGGGCGATCATGCGAATCAAGTCGCGCACCGAAAGAATGCCGACAATTTTTCGGTTTTCGGTGACAGGGAGGTGACGAATCCATTTCTCTGCCATGAGGTCGCTGGCATCATGGATGGTCCGATTAATATCGATATCAATGAGAGGATGGTTCATGATCCGTTTGACGGTGAGTGTATTCACATCCTCCTCTTCACTCAAGACTTTCTGAACCAAATCTCGTTCGGTCACAATTCCTTTCATTTCCCCATGCTGTTCCACTAACAAGGCGCCCACTTTTTTGGTGGCCATGTGTTGTGCCGCTTGGTGAACGGAGGCCTGGTTGTCAATGATTTCGATTGAGGTTTGCATTAACACGCTGAGTGGGCGATACACATTATCTAATTCTCGGATCGGGCCGGACTCGGCATACACGAAATAGCGAACCAAGTCACGAATGGAGATCAGCCCGACTATTTCTTCGCCTTCCACAACGCAGAGGTGGCGAACGCCATGTTTTTCCATAGCATGACTGGCATCCAACATAGGACGATGACTGGCAATCGTTTGCAAGGGACTCGACATGAATTGAGCAACAGGAGTGGTCGCATCGACTTGATCGGCGGCCATGACTTTGCGAACTAAGTCAGTTTCGGAAACAAGCCCAACAATGGGTAGTTGATCTGCATCGGGTCCTTCTTCCTGAACAACCAAACATCCAATACGTTTCTCTGCCATGCAACCTGCAGCTTCCAGCGCGCTGGTTGTTCCCGTGATCACCTCAAGGTCTTGTTGCATAAACTCTTGAATGGCTACGGAAGAAAAATCACTCATGGAGAGACCTCATTAGATGAGAGATATGCCTTGGAGAGGGCAAACGGCTAGAGTCAAAAAGGAAGAAACAGATGAACACCTTAGCCTTGTGTTTTAGGGACGACATAGGATCTATGGGGCCACTTCATGAAAATTCATCGTGAATGCTATTTGACCCCGGTGCAGTATTTCATGAAGCTTTGGGAATCGTTCATGCTCCATTGTCCTCGTGGTTTCTGCTTAAGGGCCTGACACCAGCCCGTGGGGCCATATCCTGAAAAAATAGTTTTCATGGCTTGTTGCATGGCTTTTTCATCCTGATTAAGGTCGGTGCAGTTGGCTTGTAAAATCTTGCTTGAAGTTTGCATTTGTTTGTGGCCTTTGGCTGAACGCTGTTGGAAGGCTTGGAATCGCTGCTGAATAAACTCATCCAATTTTTTGGCTTCTTCTAATGAAGTCGGAAGGGGCATAGACTTTCTGGTTTCAGCATCTGCCAACAGTTGGTCAATATTCTTAGTCATGCCTTTGCAAATGGTTTTCACTTCTTTTTTGGGTGTTTTAGGTGTGACTTTTAATGGAGCCAACATCAATGTATCGAAATTATCAAAGGCCTTCGTGAGAAAAGGAAGGTAAGCGATCTGAGGCGAATCCGTTGGTTCCCCAAATCTCGCCTTCAGTTGCTTTTCTAGAATAGAAGCTAAATCAAGGTCTTGTGCTCGGGCCTGTTTGAGTAGGTTCGCATTAATATCAATGGTGACAGACTCTTTGGTATTTGCAGCCTTGGCGAGAGTGGGAGTTGAGAGCCCCAAAAAAATGCCGATCATGATAAAGAGGGGAAAGTTTCGCATAGCCTAAGCCTCCTGGAGATCGCGAATGATATACACGACTAGAATGAATAGAGAATACCTAACACTCAACTAAAGCGGTGTCAACGGATCCCTGGTGCCTATAAGGAAATTTGTGAAGGTACACACAAAATAACGTCTTGAAATTGTCATTGAAGCGATGGGCAATGAAAAGGCGGTCTGTTCTTCGAGAGAGACGTCACATTCCAGCGCGGAACAAGGGGAGAAATGCCAATGGCCATTGCAGCTTGCATGGCCTGTTCAACATGATCGACGAGAACGAAATCTACTCCACGGTCAAATAGGTGTTCGAGCTTTTTTTTAAGTTCGTTCTCGTGTTCCTGCCTGAGCCATGAATAATTTACCCTTACTCCAGCATCATGTAATTGAGTCATGGTCGCTTCCGTAGGGATGCCGCGAATAAAAGGTATGTAGGGTACTTCCACCAATTGGATAAACTTGGCGTCGGATTGAATGGTGGCTTCCACATACTGGCTACGAAACAATGCTCGATCCATATTGGCAATCCAACTTGTTCTTCCGACATTTTCAGCCACCTGGCGTATGGGACGGACCGCCTCCTCCCGTGCAGCGAAAATTACTTGATTAAATCGATCGGTCTTCGCCACGATCTTCGCAACCAATTTTCCTACATGAGGATTATTATTCTTAATATCGACGTTAATCCAAATATTCCGAGGCATGATGGCGAGGGCTTGCTCCAGGGAGGAGATGCGTTGTGGTTCGGTTTCTTCTTGGCAGGGGGCAAGGACTAATTCTTGAAGTTGCTGAAAGGTTGATTCAGAGATATGGAATGCCTTGTCTTGTCCGTTCGCTAGATCATCGTGGGAGACGACAATCACATCATCGACGGTAGCACGCACATCAAGTTCTATTTGGTGAACACCTAGACAGATTGAGCGTTGAAAGGCCCCAATTGTGTTGATTGGACATCCTAATCGGCCTCCGCGGTGAGCGGAGATTCCTCGTTTTGGGAGATCAGCATTCAGGAAGGGAGAGAGCGGCGAGGCCACAGGGTTTGAGGTACACCCGAGGGAAGGCATCATGCTGACTAGCAGTACTGTAAATAATCGTCGCCACGATGGTAGGTTTTGAAAACGCATCTTTTGACTGAAAAGAACGAACCTTCTTTTGTTAGTTCTCTAGCATGGTCTGGGGATCTCCTCCCAGCAAGGATATAACGACGGAAAAAATAATTGCCTGAACCACCCAGCCAATCAGGCATACGCCAACGGCGCGGTAGGTACTGTGATAATCCAAGGCTTGGCGCACCGCAATGACCATGGCTACAAGCATCCACACGCTGGCAATAAAATTCACAATTGTCCCGAGTCCTGGAATGATTCCAAAAATTCGAAGCATGCCAGGTGCGCTGGAAAAGCCGATAGTTCTGAGTAATTCCCCATGATCAGCCTGGGTTTGAGATTCGGGTAACAGTTTGGTCCCAATGAGGTAGGTTAAGAGCGCCCACACATACCAACCGATCAAGGATCCAACCGTTCCAATCACTAAGCCCGTCAGGCCGGCTTGTTGCATAAACCCAATTCCACCAGCCAGGCTTGATAATGCCACCACACCGACCGCTTGAGTCATCGCGGTCTTGTCGGCTTCCACTTCTTCGTACAAGTTCACATCGAGCATGGATGCTCGAATCATTCGACTAACAAATGGAGTCATAAGGGTGGCCTTTCGTTCACAGGGAGGACGGAAAGAAATGTGAAAAGGATTGTGCCCGAGTGGAAGGAGAGAATCAATTGTGAAGGACTGACTGAGGATGCAGACTGAGTAAGCATGTTTGGAAGAGAGTGGAGTCGTGGAAAAAGTAGATGGAGGTAAGGTTCTATGGATGGCTCTCAAGGGAGGACTTGTGTGTAGCTATGATGATTGCACGGAACTTGATATCCTATGTGGGGTGGTGCCACCATTTACGTGTTAGAATATAATGAATTTTTGCAGCCCATGGGTGTTGTTATTTTTCAAGTAAAGAGGATTCCACATGACCGAAGAGCAGAAGCCAGTATTTACCATTGAAAAAATCTATGTCAAAGATTTATCCGTAGAAGTCCCTCATGCGCCCGGTATTTTTCTCGAACGGGACGCTCCTGAGGTTCAGTTAGAATTGAATGCTAAAAATCAACATGTTGATGATGGATTGTATGAAGTCATCTTGACGGCGACGCTCACAGCCAAGCTCAAAGAGCAGGTCATGTTTTTGGTGGAAGTAGAGCAAGCTGGGGTTTTTCGTATTCGCCATATATCAGAAGAGGAAATGGCTCCAGTGTTGGGTATTGGCTGTGCGAATATTATCTTTCCGTATTTACGGGAAACGGTATCTGATGCCGTGACACGAGCAGGGTTTTCGGCCGTCATCCTGAGTCCCGTCAATTTTGAGGCAATCTATCAACAACAGCAACAAAAGACGGAAAACAATTCTATTGCAGCCAATTCTGAGTAGGCTATGTGAGTGTGATGTGTGAATGTAAGACCTCACCCCAAGAAGATTTTCCGTGTATGCCTTGCGACGTCATTGTTCGTGATGATGGCCAGCTTGGGTCCGTCGGTTCACGCCGCAGACGGAAGCCTGGTGAGGTTTCAGCGCATTTCGACGCAGTTCGTCGCAGCATTGGGTCCTCCAGGTGCCTCTTCTGGGAACGGCGCGCGGTCGTGGGGTCTCTGGCCTTTGGATCCGGGTCCACGGGGAGTGCGGTTGAGCAGCTTTGAGCAGTTTGAAAAGGCGGGTGGAGTCGCCCCAGCACGTTGGACATTCGACCACACAGACTGGTGGCTGGAGGAACACGGCCTCATCATGGAACAGCCGAGATTTCCGATCCCTCCTGGCAAATATCTGGTCACGGGTGACCGCGAGGTCAAGACCGTGCTGACCATTCATTCGGCTGACAGGGATGGAAATAGGCGCTGGGAGCTTGATGACCACGCGACGCTCTATGACGTGACGCACTTGGCGTGCCGATCCGCGCGTTATACACCGACAACCAGTGAGAGTTTGTGCTCTCCGGCAAACGTGCAGAAGACTGCCTTTCCGGTCACTCCAGGGGGAGCAATGCCTCCAGTCGAGGGATGCAAGAAGCAAGACTATGCGGTGCTCTTCGTGATCGCTGTGGCCGTGGAAGACGAAGGCCGGTGACGCTGACAAGATTTGTCGCGTATAGCGGGATGTCGCTCAACAAGCGCATGCAGTCTGGCAAACCACTCGCGACGCGTGCGGTCTGCCACTGATGCATGGCGTGATGCAGCAAGACGGAACACCGAAAACACGACTACCAGAAATGATGTGTTCAAACGCTGCGAGTTCTGATAGCCGTGTATCGTCAACCAAGCCGTAAATCGCCCTCGTACTTCATGAGGGTATGATTACCCTAAGCAAAGTGGGGCTCCATCTAAGCACGGAGCCAGCAACCTCATCCCTGACAAATCAGTGGATGATCTCCAGGCGAATGCTCTGTTCAGGGCGCAATTTTCGTGAAGTTGCCAAGACCTCTCGGAACTCCAAATTTGAATCTTCGATGAAAGGAATGGTCGGTATGATTTTTCTGACGGAACAGGCAGTGACGAAGCTCAAGGTGTTAATCCTCGAACACCCGGAAGACCCCTATGTCCGATTGAAAATGCGGGACCTCGACGAGGACCGATTGTCGTACAACATTACCCTTGAAGATAAGATTCAGCCCGATGACGAGGTGCAGGAGGTGCAAGGATTGACCGTGGGAGTGGAAGGGCAAAGTGCCTCACGCATGCAAGGCATTACTCTGGATTACCAAGAGCCAGACGGATTTAAATTTATTCATCCTAAGGAAGAAGAAGAACCGAAGTTAGATGTGTTCAATTTGAATTGACCAAACCTCATGTAGGACAGAGGCTCAAAGAAATCTCTGGCCAGAAGGCACAAGCCGTCCGTCCGCGCCTAACCATGCTCTTGTCTAGAAAAGGCAGCCAGAGCATGGCCATCGCAGAGGCCTATCGAACCCATGGATTCGCCACGCTGCCAGCGATCCCAACCGCTCGTTGTTCAGCGCTCAAGTAGAGGCGGGTTCGGTGTTTCATCGTCACACTCCATCTCTAGAAGGTAAGATGAAGTGTTGCGTTAATCAATTGAACTCACAGCCAAAAGCGGACACGAGTGTGCGTGAGCTGGTTTTAGGCATTGCTTAATGCGGGGATTCGGGGGTTAGAGAAGAAGGGGCTTCTGCCGAAGGGGAAAGGGTGAGGCTGAAACTGTTTGGGTAGTCTAAAGAGATGGGAGCCAAAGAACTACCGTACTTTCTAAACGAGATTATTCTTCTCTGAGGTCGCGGTTGGCTTCAATCTTGTCCAATGAACTTTTCGATACTTCATACATATCTGCTTTGAGAGGGATGCCTTCAGGAACAGCAAACTGTAGGTCTTCCGCGCTGACGGTAGGTAAAGAAATGTCGGAAAAATGATCAGTCGTGATCAACTGGCTTCGTTGATTCTGCATAGCCTTTTTAGCCATTTCTGCCATCCGCATTGTCGACTCAATCCTCTCTCTGGTGGGTTCCACTCCCCTAGATTGGAGTACTTCAATGGCTTCTTCCTCGGTAAGCTCCAAGTCCCTTTCTTGGCCATTAGGATTGTGGGTGTGGAAGGTGTATTGCCGAATGTAAAAATTATGAACAGAAATCCAGTATGTGAACACTGCATTTTTATCACGTCCCTCCAACACGTAACACTGCTCTCCCGCGATCTCTTCCCGACCCTTCACGACCGGATCGTTCAGTTTTGAGAGTCGCAGATCTTTTTCTGGGAAGAACGCAAAAAACAACTCGGGTATGGTAGTGGTCGATCCCGTTGAAACCCCTGCCTGTGAATATAAGTTCACATCATCCTTAGGGATTTTCATATACCCTTTTGTTATTTGACTATACACATATGCTTGGGAGCCTGCATTCCATGCCGCCCCCTGCAGGGCAGTTTTAAAAGGTGGAAAGTCATCTTCCCACGTGATGAGGTATCCATTTGGTTTTTTCAACAAAATGGTAAAACGATGAGTTCGGTTGGAGACTTTCCCGCCCTGATTGAATTGGGTGAGTTCTGTGTCGGTATGCCCGCTAACTCGATATGTTTCTAATGACCGATAGGTGTTGATGACTTGCTTAATCAGGATTTCTGGAGTCGGTTCCTCCGCCCATGCAATAGGGAGACAAATAGCGTGAAGGAAGACGAGAGTAATTCCAATATTCCCCAACGGTAGGAATCTTACTCCCCACTTTTGATCAGCCAGAAATCGTATCATAGTCCTCCACTTTAAGGAGAAGAGCCGGTTCGATGGAAGCGAACACCTCTTCCCCGTCGTTCCGGATGCCCCCTTACCTATACCTGGAAAAAATTAGATAGGGGTCGAAGTAGGTGTTTATGTACTAGGTCGGCCTAGTGGCGGAAAAACTCAAATTTAAGAGAGGCTATTGATCTACTCGAATGCTACACCTTGTGCTGAGGGGATCGAATCCAAACATCATCCAGCCTCCCCGGCATTCAGAGCCCGGGCAGTCCAAACAGGTTCAAACCCGGCTATTCTTGGCCTAGTGATAGGGGCAGGCCTGCGCAAATGCTTTAATGCTTTGATTCAACTTGGGCATGTCCCCTTTGCGCCTTCCCACACCGGCATCTTTTCAATAGACCGACTGAAGGTGGACGCATCCCGATGAAAAGAGGCGGCTGGCATTCAAGGTCTTTCATCGACTTGTCCTCTCCATGTCTCCCCCAAAAGGGTTCCTGCTACCCATTTCGATGAATGCAATAACATAGGCTTTCCCACCTCACTGATTCCGTGTCAGTTGCCCTGGCTAATTTCTCTGAAAACACTGCATTAATTTGGCGCTTCTCTTCGGAGATTTTCCTTTATTCCAATTCCCAAAAATTAGTCTGGTGATAAGGCAGCATCCGCTTTAGACTGAAAGGAGTCAAATGAGAACTATTTGATGAATCGGGTAGCCGGTCAACTTTTGAGTGAGTGAAAGAATGATTCCGATAGCCACGACACCATCATGCTCCAGGTAAAACCCCTCAAGATCAAAGGATTTGAAATCGTGGTGGTAGGAAGAGACACCTCCTCCAATTTGCATGCAATCATTGCGGTACATTCCACTAAGTTAGGGCCCTCCTTGGGAGGCATTCGGATGTGGCCGTACTCCAGTGAGAAGGAAGCCTTACAGGATGTACTACGATTAGCGGCGGCCATGACCAAAAAGGCTGCGATCTCGGGGTTACAGATGGGTGGCGGGAAAGCCGTGATCATTGGGGATCCCGGAACAGATAAAACCCGATTGTTGCTTCGCTCCATGGGTGCATTCATCGACTCCCTTCAAGGGAAATATATCGCAGCCAAAGATTCAGGGATCCTACCGGAAGATTTAGATATCGTGGCAGAACAAACCCGCCACGTGACGGGTACGACAGGTAAGCATGGGGGAAGCGGGGATCCGTCCTTGGCAACAGCCAAAGGAATTCTCGCGGGGATGCAAGCGGCCTGCAAATTCGTGTTGGGGACCAAAGATCTCAAAGGTCGGGTCGTGGCTATCCAAGGCGTTGGGCAAGTGGGATGGAATTTGGGAAATCTTCTGACTCAACAGGGAGCCAAGCTCTTCGTGGCTGACCTCCAACCCTTACGAGTAAAACACGTACAGCGATCTTGGAAGGCTACCGGTGTGCCATTGTCCAAGATCCATCAGATTCAGGCAGACATTTTTGCACCTTGTGCCCTTGGAGGAATATTGAATGCGAAGACCATCCCGCAACTTGGAGCTAAAATCGTGGTTGGCGGTGCTAACAACCAATTTTTGAATGAGGAGCAAGATCCCTATCGCCTCATGAAGAGAAATATCCTCCATGTGCCGGATTACATCGTAAATGCAGGTGGATTGATCCATCTCTATGTGAAAGAAATTTTAGAGCAACGGCGATTAGCCCCATGGATTTTGAATATTGGAAAAACCGTTGAGCAGGTGTTGTCAGCATCTTCCCAGAAACAGCTCCCGCCTTTGATCATGGCTAATCAAATCGCCGTGCAAAAATTAGAGCGTTCATAAAAGAACCTCCGTCATCTCTAAAAGCACTTCCCCTCACCGTTACAGCCATTCAAAAGATCTGAAGGGTACTAGTAGGTTAAGAAGAGTACGGAGAATGATAGCGTGGAATACGTGAATGCCTGTTCCCGACCCAGGCTGTGTGAAAACTCGGAATTTTCTAGATTCAGGGGGTGCTTCACCCCTTGCTCATACAGAGATCGTCGTATACAAGCGATCCTCGAAGGCTAAATTTTTAGATTCAAATTTTATGCGGAGTTTTCACACAGCCTGGACCCAAAGCGGTCGTTTTGTTGGGTCGATTGGAATCTGCGATAATGACGATTAATCGCATCGACCAACTGTTCATGCAGGTGAAAAAAGGCAATATATTTAGCACAGTATTTGTGTCAGGTTACGGTAATTCGCCCAATGGGCATTGGCAGGAAATTTGGCACAAGGAAACAATGAACAGCTACTGGGTCGAGCAGAATGATTGGACCAAACCCAATTGTGTAAAATGGGTGGAAGCTTTAAACGAAGTCATTCAATCGATTGAGGGACCAATTTTATTGGTCACGCATAGCCTCGGGGGCAATACTGTAGTCGAGTGGAATCGAACACATTCTGGAAATGTTTTAGGCGCGTTTCTCGTGGCTTTTCCAGATGTGCAAGCGGTGGGTTTTCCTGAAGCAATATCAGGGTCCGAATCGCCCCTCTCGCGAAGCTACCATTTCCTTGTTTAACCTTGGCAAGCTTGAACGACCCTTATGCCTCGATCGATAGGACAAGATACTTTGCCGATAGGTGGGGGAGTAACCTCATTACCCTGGGTAGTCACGGACACATTAATGTCGAATCGAATCTCGGTGCTTGGCCTGAGGGTAAACGACTGCTAACCAAATTTAAAGTTTCTTTAGGTGTCGAACCCCAGACATAGTCTGACTCAATAGGTTCCAGGAAGACATCTTAATGATGTGACACCTTACATTTTTTCCTCAACATCGAAATATTCCTCGTCCAGATCCTTTTGCGCGATGCCACTCGTCATGGCGGCCTTGGCGACAGCCTTGGTAACAGCCCGATGAACCATGGGGTCCAGAGGACTCGGAACAATTTCACCTTGAGGCGTGGCATCGACGATAGCCTGAACGGCGGCGAGTAGCATGGGATCGTTGATCCCCGTTGCTCGGGTTTCCAATGCCCCTTTGAAAATGCCGGGATAGGCCAGCAAGTTGTTGACGTACCGACCATCAGAGTAGAAGGCGGCTCCCGCGTTCAACGCTTGCTCCTCGGTGATTTCTGGAACGGGGTTGGTCAACGCCAGGATAATTTGTTGCGGTCTTACCATGGACGGGTCAATTAAGCGTTCAACTCCAGTGGTTGAAATCACGACGTCGCAACGCTCCATGATTTCTTCTAAGGTGGCACTGTTCTGACGAAATTCTTCGAGCCGATTAACAGCAGCGGGATTCTTGTCACAGCACCAAACATTCCGTTTCGTATAGGCCATGATCAACCGGGCAATGGCACTTCCGGCGGCACCAAGTCCAACCTGACCTATTTGGACATTCGCCAAATCGCCTTTGACCATTCGGCAGGCATTGATGACCGCAGCTAAACAAACAACGGCGGTTCCATCTTGGTCATCATGCATGACGGGAATATTCAAGCGTTTCACCAATGCAGCTTCAATTTCAAAACATTCAGGCGCCGAGATATCCTCCAAATGAATCGCTCCGAATCCTGCGGAGATTTGAATAGCCGTCTCAATAAACTCCTGCGGGTCTTTGGAGAGGATGGGAATCGGGATCATATTATAGCCGGTGAATTTACTAAATAGAGCGGCTTTACCTTCCATTACAGGCATGGCTGCCACAGGACCGATGTCCCCCAACCCGAGGGTACGGGTTCCATTGGTCAAGAGGGCAACAGTCTGGTGAATCCAAGTGTAATTGTAGGCCTCATCGGGATCCTTCTGAATAAGCCGACACACATCCGCCACCCCTGGGGTGTACACCGCCCGCATATCGTTGACCGTCTCAATCTGGTGGTTTATTACCATCTTAATTTTTCCACCTTGATGCCGTTCAAGCACCTCATCGATAATTTGCTCAACTTTGGTCTGCGGTAAGGCTCGGATCGCTTTTATGATCTGCGCAAAGTGTTCCCGGTCCTGAGCAATAATGGTCACATCTCGCCAGATGTAAAATTTCCCAAGCTTCCGCGTTGTGACATCACCTACACTTCCGCCTTCGCTAGCAATGGCTGTCATAAATTGCGCCAATACCCCAACGTGGTTCTCGCTCTTGTAGCGGACCATCCGGATGAATTCTGTTTTTCCCGTTCGAGACAGGATGGGCTTATGATCTAACATGGTCTTTTGTCTCCATTGATTGTCAGGGCACAAGCCGTCTGTTGCATTCTCTCATGACACCGGAAAGATTAACAGGCAAGCAGATTTTAGGGTGATAATAACGTGGATGGGGGTACATGGTGAAGGGTATGGCTACGATTGACCCTTTGAAAGAGCGTCCTGACAACAGTTGTGATAATTTTGGAACAAGATAGGGATGTAAATCCCTACGATCATAACGAGGTAGGCACTATTCTTTATGATAGAAATTTAACCTATAAAAAACAAGGGGTAAAATAGTGCTTAGGGGGGCATAGACAGACATGATCCGCGAACTCTCGTAATTGCTGGGAGCGATAATCGTCACGGGGAATGTCCGCTTTTGGCTGTGAGTTCAACTGGTCGCGGCAACGCAGGCCTGCGGAAATGCTTTCATCTATTGATTCAGCTTGGGCATGTCCCCTTTACGACTTTACACACCAGACAGCAATCGTTCCAATAGACCGACTGAAGATGGACGCATCCCCATTCAAATAAGCGGCTTGCATTCAAGGCCTTTCATCGTCTTGCCTGTTCCATATATTCTCATGATAGGTTTCTGATACCTATTATGAGAGCCATTACGTACCTTCTTGGGGGATTGGGGGCGGGCAGGTTATGAGTGTTAGCCTTACTGAATTTCCTCAGGGTTGCTATTTTCTTTGTCATCAGCGCCAGTTTTTGGCTCCCAAAATTCTTTTAGCGTATCCCAATTTTGTAAGAGACTTTGTTTTATATGCTCAGCTTCCATATCATTGGACGCATCCGCCATGGGACCAATTTTCAAAAACATACAATCGTCAAATTCACAGCCACCAATATCAAAAGGACCTCCACTGTACAAA
>JAJDBP010000014.1 GCA_029261295.1 Nitrospirales bacterium
CCCCCATCCGTCGCCGTGCCACTTACCGCCGTGCCCACTAGGTCCGTAAACCCCACACTATACGCCGCACTCGTGCCCCCGGCCGTGGTCACTGTCACCGCCCCGAAGATCGCCGGTGTCAACGCGACGCTCAAGTTGGTGCGGGTGTTCGTGCTAAACACGTTCGGACCGGTGGAGGCAGAGGTATCTAAAATTCCAATACCCCCGAGCATGTAGTTTGTCAAGTTGCCTTCAATGAAGCCGCTGCCCGTTAGCGTGAAGTTCGCGGTCGTGCTCGACACTGACGTCAGGTCGACGGTGCTTACCGTGGGGACGATTTGGAGCAAAAACGGGCCGTCAGGATCACCAGGAATCGAAATGTCACCGGTCACCGCTTGTAAGGGAACAAAATACGAAGCCGTGTCGGTCAAAGGATCAATCGAAAATGGCAGTACTTGAATACTACCCACAGTCCCTGCATCGCTGACGGTTTGGAATGTGATGGCTGTACTCGTAGTCACGCCCGGAATCACGAAATTCACTAATTGACCAGGATTCGCTCCAGGAGCCCGGTCAATTGCCGCCGTCCCACTATCGGGCCGAATATCGCTGGCAGGCCTGACGGTAAATTCATATGAAAACGGAGCCGCGAGTGGATTGCCAGCTCGATCCGCAATAATGGAGGAATCAATGAAGAGTTGGTAATCGCCCGTATCTATAAGATCCTGTGGGAAGATGACTAACCTTCGCCCTAGTGTTCTCACTTCGACAGAATCTAAAGGCATCACGGCGTCGTCCCCACCTCCAAGGACTCCGTCATCACCAAGATGGGTGAGGGTGATCCCTGAGAGATTGACCAAGGTCTCATCCAATGCCTCTGAGAATCTCACATCGATAGAAGGCGTAAAGAAGACTTTTTGGCCAGCATTAGGTGTGGTTCCTACCACTGTCGGCGCGACAATATCCGGGACAATTTCAAAGGTCAAAAGATTGGAGAGTGTGCTGTTCCCGCCAGTGTCTGTGGCACGGACCTGCACATCAAAGCTGGTGGCCCCGCCACTGAGGGCAGGCACTTGTGCTAAGAAATCAAAGGGGAAGGACACATCGTTTCCTACCAGAGCGCCATCAACGAACAATTCCACATTCCGAACTTGTACATCGTCCTGAAGCGAATCAAGCACGATGGGAACAGAACTCCCTTCAACGACTTGTACGCCCCCGGTAATCGGATCGGCATCTTCTACCGGACTTGAAATGGAAACGGTGGGAGGCACACCGGCACTATCAAACGACAGGTAGTTCACGACCTGAAGCCCGGCGGTGCCGCCAGCGATATACCCAATGCCAGAGGCGACCGAGGCATCTTGCGCTTGTCCAGGTAACGTGAAGTTAGCCAACTGCACAAAGTTATTGGCGGGATCGGTTACATCCAAGAGGATCAAAAGATTGCCACCGGGGAAGGTACCTGCCAAGAGGCCCGTTCCCGAGCCGTTCGAAGCAAAGTCCGTTTTAGGCGAAACATTCGGTGCAACCACATCTGACTCACTTATTAAGACAAGGTTGTCAGGATCCGAAACATCCACTGTCACGATACCGCCTTGGAAGGTGTTAGCGGCGGTAGCAAACGCCACCCCATTACCCACAAACACTTTTCCTCCACCTTGGGGCAAAGTCAGGGAGTCTTGGACTTCCATAAAAAAGTTACTGATGTCAACAGCCCGCAAGGTCAGCGCACTATCCATCGTGTACAGCGTAGACCCTTCACGGGCTAACCCGGTCAACGGGACTGTTCCCAAACTTAAGGTTTGTAAGCGTTCACCCGTCACAGGATCCACACTTACCAGCGTGCCCAGCCCGGTGGCCACATAGGCCACTCCATCAAACACTTCTACCCCGACAGCCCCGGCTGGCAAACTGACTGTTTGGGTCAGAGTGGGGAGCATGGGATCGGAAATATCTACGAGGTGGACACCAGCTGATCCGACGACGACGGCTGTATCTTGCGTGCTATTCACGGAAACACTCAGCGCGGTTCCCGGCAATTCCAATTGCCCAAGGACAATAGGATTATTGAAAGACGTGGTATCGACAATGGCCAGACCATAGTTGCCGGTTGCCACATACGCTCGCTGACTTCCCGTGGCATCGGCTTGACCAGACAGCACCACATCCTGAGCATCCCCTAATAATGGCAAACTGGAAATGATGCCGGTGGGGAACCCACGATCATCTAATGGGTCTAATCGTTGCTCAATCTCAGCCAAGTCGGTAATGCCATCAAGGTCGGTATCACCTACATTGGCATTCGTGCCAATGATAAATTCAGCCACATCACTGAGACCGTCCCCATCGGAATCGATTCCAGAACCTGGGCCTAACGGAATCCGCGGCATTTGAAATGATTGCCCGGCAGGCGCAGCGGTAAATTCACTGAACCCCTCGCTCATCGTATCGACATGTAACACCCATTGCCGATAATTGGCATTGGGCACGAGCCCCACCCCAGTGCCACATAAGAACCCGCCCTCTCCGAGAAAATCTGTATGGCCACGAATTAAAAATCCAGTATCAAGGTCTTCAATGACATAGAAAAATTCACCTTCAACAGCATCTGGTGCTCCTGAGAGGTCTGGCAATCCTTCTTGAACCTGTACAATCTCAAGCGCATTAAGCGCCACCTGACCGGCCCCGCCTAATTGTAGCGTGAGCTGCCCATCGGCAACGCCAACGACATACGTATCCGTCACAAACTGGTCTGCGAGTGTACTGATATTTCCCATCAGCACCCCTTCCACCGTCACCTGCATTTGATTGCGAGCTTGCGTCGCATCGCCCACGGTTACCGAGACGTTGTAGACCCCATTGGGAAGATCCACGACGAATGTCCCATTGCCCGTCGCATTGAAATCCTGCTTCAACAGAGAAGGTTGAGGAACCGAACCTCGATCAGCCTCCGTGATGGCTCCACCGATGACCCACCCGAATCCTTGAACGGCGGAGTATACTGAGGACGCCTGCACTTGCGTATAACCAGCAGCCACAGGCGAATTCGCGGTCCCAAAATCGAATAACTGGGCATCCCCAATAATCTGATCGATATCATCGGGAAGGCCGTTTCCATCGGCATCTGCTGCGGTACTGGCGACAAAGGTGGGAGGACCAAAATCGGTTGGCGTCCCGGCAGGACTCGAGAGGCCCATCGTGTGAGCAATGAGTCCGCTATCCGGATCATAAATCATCAAGTCAAAGGGAGAATCGGGCGGCAAGAAGAAGTAATAATCACCATTGCCGTCGCTCCGAATTCGAGAAGCGTCCAGATCTCCAGCTTGGAGAAAGACGAAGTCATCACCCCATTGTAGCGCCGACCCTACATCGGCCAACCCTGTTCCCACGATGGATTGACGAAACACGGGCGACTCAGGTTCATTGGTTTCAATTTGAATTTCACCCGCTAATAATCCGAGTTCATTGGGATTAAACACCACATTAAACGAAAACGATTCTCCCGGGTTCACCACAAACGGTGTGGCAGGACTGATGCCAGCTGGCAAGCCTGTCAACGAGAAATTGTTGCCTCCTTTGCTGACCGTCACGCCAGACACTGAGAGGGCACTGGCTCCTCGATTTTCCACCGTCACCAACCCATTGTGGGTCACCGATGGATCGCTGACCGCCACCCCACCTACGTTATTATTCTGAACCGTGACCGCCAAATCTGCATTTGGACTTTGCGCCACTCCCGATAACGTAATTGCCAAGTCGGCATTTAAGCCATCATTAAGAATGCTCAGGGTAGCTACTTGATCCCCGCTGAACCCGGTGGGATCAAACACAATAGAAAAATTATGCTGAGCTAAGGGAGCCAAAATTGTCCCTGAAACAATCGGGGTAATCAGGGAAAAATCTCCACTGGGGGAATTTATTGAAAAATCATTGATGGTGAGATCTTGATCCCCAATGTTCACGAACACAAAATCTTGTTGAACCAGATTGCCGCCGATGCCGTCGAGTAACGTCGTTCCAAAATCGACCGACGTCACCGTGTTCACGGCGGGTAACGCAAAGACCTGCGCAAGACCATCGCCGATGACCAAACCTGTTCCTGTATCGGGACCGGGATCTTCCGGATCAACCGTGTCTTCCACGGCATCAAAATTTCCCCCTGCCGCCACATAGGCCGCAAAATAATCCAGGGCTTGTTGGGCCTGTGCGGAGGTCCATCCCAATCCCGTGGCGACACGGAACCCATTGGCAGTGACATTAATGGTTCGTGTCCCTGCCGTATCAATCCCCTGAGCCATGACATCATTCGCGGCACCGGGTATGGCGATGAGATTACCACCACCAGCCGTATGATTCAGGCCGACATTGTGTCCCACTTCATGCGCAAAGGTTTTGGCGAGAGCATTTTCTAGGGCTGCCACGCCTAAGGTGGAAAAATTTCTGAAGGCGAAATAGCGATCAACCAACACATCAATAAGTCCGGGCACACGTTCATTCAATACTTCACTCAATCGAAAATTTTGTTCTGATGTATTGAAGTTGGCACGGTTGGCGACCAAGTTGGCCATCCCACCATTCAAGTCGTTGTCCACCACGAATGCCGAACCCAAAGTGTTCGGACCAAGACCGGTAATACGAGTATTGGCCACATCAAACACATCTAAATCCACGCTATTGGCAGTTGAGGCATTCACACGGGTCCAGCCGGCGTTAAACGCGGCTAATAAGGCTTCTGTTTTATTGACGACATTGGTCACAATTGTTTGTCGTTCCAATGCCGTATCGATGAGCAATTGCTCGGAAGCTGAGGCCGTCGTAATCGTGCCATCCGAAATATCTTCAAGCACCCCTAACAGTTCGGTCGTATCGATAAACCATTCTAATCGCTCGCCATCTCCAAGAAGATCAAGCGTCCCAACCACATTCGATTCGGGAGTGATAATATCCACACTGGTAGACAGGTTCGTCTGGGTAGAAACCGGATCAAAAATAAACGCATTGGGAAATCCGATATCATCAAAATGCAATAAATTAGCCACATCAAAGGTAGGCAAAGCACTAGCACCAACTCGTAAATCTATGGGCCGTTCACGAGTAATCCCGCCAATCCCATCATTGGTGGTATCCGCCATTTCCACTAAGCCATCGGTATGATTGTCGTCGGCCACATCTAGAAAACGGTAGACAAAAATTTCCTCATCAAAGAGGAGTGTCCCAGGCTCTCCAAATTTATATCCCTCGATGTCAATGGTGACCCCATACAACCGGTCTTCGGTGATATTCATCACATTTGGCAAGAGATCTAAGACATCAACTGGGATAGACCAATTTTGCTGCGGAAGAAGTTGAATCGTTTGTGAAGCCAAACCACCTAAGAACTCATTGGCTGGACCATCAATAGTGATATCGATGACAAGCGGCGTGGCACGGGCATTCTCTGGATCATGCGGATCCAAGCCGGTATTAATCCGCGTTGCGCCATTTCCGAAAAATAAGGTAAAGGCTCCGGCATCATTAACGTAAAAGTTATCCTGAATCCCAGCCGAGAGCACGATAGGATCCACCATAATGTCATGCACGGTATTGGGGTCCCATCCGCTTCCAGGGGTCGAACCTCCCCCACCGGACCCACCACCAGGTGTTGTGCCGCCGCCGCCAGGAGGCGGTCCGCCCGGACCGGGGCCAGGACCGGGACCAGGTCCGGGAGGGAACGGCCCAAAAGGACCAGGTGTATCCCCACCACCACGAGTCCAGGGATCTATAAACCCCCAACCTGGATTGCGAATTTCCGATCCGGGGTCACCAACAATGATTGTCCCGCCGTTGCCATCATCCACGACCGTCCCGCTTCCAATAATGACCCAGTCACCCAAGTCATGATCGAAAGAATAAAACAATGTTTGCTCCCCAATGGCTTGATTGTCGAGGTTGGGAAAGGTCCATGGAAGAGGTTGATCAAAATTCGTCGCCCCCGGGGCTTGAATGGAGATCACTAATTGAGGATCAGCCATGGCTGGAAGTGGTGAAGGAGTTCGGTCAGTCGGAACGGGAACGATCAAGGCCTCCATGACCATATTCCCAAATTCATCCTGAGCCGTTCCTGGGCCAAACATAAATTGCGCCTGACTAAATAGAGACGGATCGATTTCCGGGAACATTTGTTCCAGTTCGGCCATCGCGGTAGCGCCAAAGCCAACTTCCGTGTCTTCCGTCATCGACAATGGCTGCCGATCTGCGGTGGCCAACAATGGCAGGAAAATATCAAACGGCGTGCCATCATGATTCAAGGGCACGGATTGGCCGGGGATACTATGAAATTTTTTCCCTACGGTGGGATATTCAAATCCAGTTGGAACATTCACAGCCGTCGTCCCATCAATATGGGCAAAAAATTCAGGGGCCGGCACATTTTCTAATCGGAAAAACCCGGTGGCATCTGTGACCGCAAAGAGTTCGGGAAACGCATCTACCCGAACCGTCACACCCTCAAGAGGCGCAAAGCTGCCATCGGCTGCGATGGCACTCGCTTCATTGCCGGAATCAAATATAAACCCCTCAATTATTGTCCCTTCGATTTGTGTGAGTGGGAGGGTGCGAAAACTCGAGCTGAATTCTCCACCGGGATTACCATCACCATCGGCATCAATGGCCAGACCATCTTGTCCCTTAATGATGTCTCCATTCACAACCACCCGAATTTCAGTTGAGGCCGGCATGGGATCATTGGGGAAGAACGTCATGAACTTATTTGTGCTCGAGACGACAATTCGTCCATCGATTCTTTCGCCATTCGCAATAAGGAAGAAGGCATCGGGTGTGACTGAATCCGGATCAATCACATCATCAAAGTCCACGCGTGTTTCCCGGTCGGGATTCACAGAGCTTTCCCCATTCAGAGGACTTACGGATACAATCCCAACAGGGTCCGAAATTTTAAAATTAAAGATGGAGGCATTGGGATTCGTATTTCCCGCCAAGTCTTGCAATCCACCCACCACGGTGAGGGTATAGCTCTGATCCGGCAAGACATCGGAGAGTTTGATCTCTGCGACCAGGTCGCTCATCTTTTGAACATCGGCAATCGGAATGACTTGTCCAGCATTCGGGCCACCGTCCACAACGAGGGAATAGGCGGCAGGAAGAAACGCGCCATCGTCCATGGCTTCAGAAAACACAACGTCAAATGATTTAAACGATTCTTGAAACGATCCGGTGGGAGCTTCTTGGACAGTCGAGCCTTCAGTATCGAAGATAAATTTTACATCAAACAACGACGAGGCATTGCCAAATTCATCCTGTGCCAACAATTGCAAGATATGTTCGCCATCGGCTAAAGCCCCACCATTGATTTGTTCCAAACGCGTTTGATCAAAGGCAAAACTCCCATCAGCTTGAAGGTCGGCTAAGACATCCACAAAGTTTTCAAAGAGCGTGTCATCGAACCCAGCCAGAAAACTCGTCACGGCATTGGTATCCATCACAGTGCCCGCAATACTTGGGTCGAACGTGATCGCATCTATCGGACTGGTCCCCGTATCATTGCTCAGGGCACCTTGAATCACCGGCGCTTCATTATCGGGCAAAAACATATTTAAGAAATTAATAATGTCATCAGGATTCGTTCGACCTCCATTGGGATCTACCACCCCGAGGATCAACTCATCAGGCGTAAAAGACGCAGTGCCATCATGGTTTAAGACAAACCGTTTAATGGTTTGTCCGTCTGCAACCGGGTTGGCTTGGTCATTCATGTCGGGATCCAACATGGTTAGGCGAAGGGGTTCCAAATGATCAATGATTTGTTGCGCAGTGGTCCGCGTCCCATTCACCAAATCCGGCAAGCCATTGGTTAAGGCCTCGCCCTGTAAGCCAAATAAAAATCGAACGATCAAGTCCGCATCGGCACTCGTGACGAAGGAATTTCCATCCACATCCAAACTGCCATCACCAGTTAACGCCGAAACCCCGCCCCCCGAATCTCCTGTTAGGGATTGCGGATCACTCACGGTCACCTCAAGTTCAACCGGAGGAGCCAACTCTTCTTCGATCACACCCGTCAACGGATCGGCACTGAGTAAAATGCGCGGTTCTAATAATTCCCCTCGATACCGAGAGGAAAAGCCAATTGACTGGGTGGCCAACGTGCGTTCTTTTCTGGTGCGAGCCCGTTTGGCTCGGCGTTCCCGACGATTTTCTTTGAATGCCGCCAACAAGGAATGCGAGGGAAACAGTTTCAGCATCACAACCTCCAACACTTATGAAGATAAAAGAGAGCACCCTCTCGTGATCTGCAGAACGAGGGGGTCCTCCAAATACTTCCACTTGAAAAATGGGCAACGGAAAAAGACCATGTTCCAAGGAATGGAACAGCAGGGTACGATCGAGGGGGAACCTTCCACACCGGAGCACTCCTCCTAGGATCTCAGCGGCGAGAAACCAATGACTCAATTCATTAAATTACCGTAGGAAACGTAATGTTATTGCACATTTTTGTCTATTAGATGAACTACGTAGTTGTGACGAACGTCACCAAGAAAAAACAGAAGTAAAGATAAGCCTTCTGAAAAGAAAGTCTTAAGATGGGATCATTCCCTAAATTCATCCAACAAAAACAGGGAATAAATATAGGTAATTTTAGTTAATACATGTCAATTTAAAAGTTAATGTTATACATCATACTTGGAGGCTAAACGTAAAAAGAGACTTCCTTTCATTCCTATCATCCCTAGGCAAACTCTTATTGCGTAATTTTTGAAGTAGCACTTTAAGGTTGCAGCAAGCTCTTCTTCTCCTTCCTTCATCTCCTCCAGAGCTGGAAAAACTCAGGGGTTAAGGAGCGGATTGAAAGAAAATTTCCAGATAAAACAGTGGCTTCACTCGGGTGCTCAAACATCCAAAAATGTGGGTTTGCAAAGCACGGGATAACACCCCAACCATGCCTTCCTACATTAACTAGCCTTTAAGAAGAGAAAAGCTTGCCTCAGCAAAGAATGGACAGATGGCCCATTGGAGGTGATCGTAAAAGGCCAGAAAAGAAGATCCTTGATACACTCAATAAAAAGCCAACAAGAAAACACATACCCTAACTACATAAAAAGGCCTTAAGGTTTTGAGGAGAAACACTTTTATGAAAGATGTACTTCAAAAAAATAAAAGAGGTTTCTGGCTCTTAATTGTCATCCTGCTTCTAACTCCATTCGCCGTCGGAGCTGTAACTTCGCAAGAAGCTAGCATTGAATACCTTAAAGCGGTGATGGATGAATTTCATACTCGCTTTCCGGTCTATGTTGATGTCAGCTCACCCGGAAACCACTTTCATGCATGGACGAAGATTCCTAACCAATTCGCCACGGTAACTATTAATGGCTCCTCTACCAACACCCCACATGCTGGGGCAACGGCCATACGATGTGAGTTTTTCGTGCCATCGGCAGCCGGATTTGGTGGGTTTTATTTCCAGAATGGGGTGATAACTGGCGACCAATTGTTTCCCACTCCAAACTTTGGTGAGATTCCTAACGCTGGATTTGATCTCACCGGTGCGACACAGCTCACTTTTTGGGCCCGAGGTAATGCAGGGGGGGAAACGATTGAATTTTTTATGGGAGGATTGGGATGGAACCCCGAGACAGGAGAGCCCGAAGAGCCTAACCCAGATTCCGCCCCCGTTGAAAAAATTACGCTGAGTCTCACTACCCAATGGACACAATATTCAATCGATCTCTCAAATCTAGATCTTAGTTATGTCCTAGGCGGCTTTGGGTGGGTAGCGAGTGCAGGCCCCAACCCAAATGGAGTCGTGTTTTACCTGGATGATATCCAATATGAATTGAACGAAGAACGACAAGAACAACGCCTCAACGAACCCCGGTTCCTCAGAAGCTTTACCACAGAACCCCTCCAACCAGAATTTATGAGTCCCGAGGACTTCGACTTCATTCTCCGTAACGTGGCGTTTTCTTATGACAACGCCACGGCCCTCCTCGCGTTCTTAGCAGATGCCACAGAGGATAGTCTCCGCCGAGCCAAACTTATCGGAGATGCGTTTGTATACGCTTCACAAAACGACCGAGATCCTGACTTTCGAATCGACCACCGCATTCGCACAGCCTTTGCCGCCGGCGACATTTCATTGCCGCCAGGATGGGCACCGAATGGATTTCTAGGCACAGTTCCTGTATCAGGAGTCTTTGTTGAAGAGAGGCAAGAGTTCGTTGAAGTTCAACAGGACGATGTCGACGTAGGCAATAATACTTGGACGATGATGGCCTTAATTGCACTCTACCGAGCAACGGGACAAAGTGAGTATCTAGAAACGGCTAAACAAATTGGAACGTTCATTCGCACGTTCAAGAATAACATCGGACAGTTTCAAGGATTTCAAGGTGGATTGGAGTGGGAGAGTCCGGAAAACCCAATACTGGTTCGTCGTGCCTGGGCCAGTACTGAACACAATCTTGATATCTTTGCAGCATTCACAACTCTGTATCAAATTACACGAGACTCATCATGGAAAGTGGATGCAAACCATGCCCGTCTATTTATTGAACAGATGTTTAATTCGCAAACAGGATGTTTCTTCGCGGGGACCACAAACCCAAACCTACGGAACGAGGCCAAGGGACAACTTCCTTTAGATACACATTCCTGGACCGTCCTATCCTTAACGGACTCCCTGGACCGTTACCCAGCGATCCTAAATTGCGCCGAACAAAATCATCGGACAAGTGACGAAGGATTTTCTGGCTTTGATTTTAATGATGACCGAGATGGCGTGTGGTTCGAGGGAACAGCCCAAATGGCCCTCGCTTACCAAGTGGCCGGACAACCTTCACCAGCCGATACCTTGCGGCAAGAACTCAGCCGCGCACAAGAAACGCATTTCCCTGGTATCGGGATTGGAAGCGGACTCGTCGCCGCCAGCCGAAATGGTGTTACCAGCGGATTCGACTTTCCATTGCTTCGCCGTCTGCATGTCGCGGCTACATCGTGGAATATTTTTGCCGAAACCATCTTCAATCCGTTTTACGACACCGCACAGGGCCCAACCGGGCGATTGATACTCCCCCCGACAGGATCAGAAATCTCACAATCGACCCAAACCTTCCAATGGAACCCCGGACACCTGGTCACCGAATATTGGCTGAGTATTGGAACAAGTCAACAAATGGTTGCGAATGAGCCATGGGGTGATATTCATTCTCAATCCTATGGCCTCAACCTCTCGGCCCAAGTCTCAAATATTCCCCTCAATGGACAATCACTCGTTGTCAGGCTTTGGTCAAAAATTAATGACGGATGGTTATTTGAAGACTACCGCTACACGACCCCAAGCCCTAACGCGTTTACGTTAGATATTGATGGAAATGGAGAAGCCGCTGTCATGGAAGATGGGTTGGGAATAGTGCGTTATCTTTCCGGACTGAGGGGCGCAGAACTCACGACTGGAATCATTGATTCAATGGGCACTCGCACAACGGCCGAAGCCATTGTAGAGTATTTGAATCAAGCCAAACCGGTCATGCTCGATGTAGATGGCAATATGGAATTCACCGCAGAAGAAGACGGACAACTCATTTTACGATATCTGTTTCAGCTACGCGGCGATGCCCTTATACAGAATGTCATCGGACCCAACGCCACTCGAACGACAGCGGAAGCCATCGAAACCTTCCTCGCAGGCTTCATGTCTGGAGCGAGCACACAAAGTCATTCACTCCAAAATTCGATAACCCCTACGGATGAGGAACAACCAACATTGCGGCAACGGCACAAGAAAAAGGAACGACAAAGAAAAGAGCAACGGCCAGCGTCTAGGCATCACAAGGTTCGCCGATGAAAGATCAGATTTAAGAAAGGTCTTAACGATTTTTCTTGGAGGACAAACCGCCAAGGACCACGCGGAGGAAACCTTCAACAAAATCATCGGGCAAGGTCATGGTGGTGACAGAAGTTGAATGCGCCAGAGACCCGGTTAGGGAAGCAGCCTCAAATATGTGTCGATCATTTCGTTTGCCTTTTGAAGAGAGATACAAATTAATAGACGTGTTCAGAGAAACATTGGTCGCAGCAAGTTCCACAGTGAAGATGCTGGAATCATCCAGATCGGAAACGGAAATCGGAATTCGCTTGGACCGGCCAGACTCGATAGCCTTCCCATTAATGGCGACCACCTGAACAAATGGACGTCTCTGTGATGTCGGTATACCTGCTTGGGTGTGAGGCGCAGATGGTACAAGAGGAGAAGATACCGTCACTTCACTTTCTTCCCCACGAAGAGGCGCACGGGACCCTTTATTTTGATTGAGGCTGGCCTCTTGTTTCAATGCCTGAGGATCAGCTAAAGAAAGTGGGGATGATTCCACGGCAAACTGAACAAGAAATGGTTCAATTTCATCTGCCGTCGTGCGGCAGCCTGAAGAGTCCACGACCCCCGTTGTCAGATCCGACCCTCGCAAACCGCTCAGAAATCTTGATATCAGCAGACCATCTGTCATGGGGTTTGCTTTCCCACTGCAATCCACATCCAGCATGACGAGTTTCAAAGGGTCGAGGTAAGACACCACAGCCTCAGAAGTCGTGCGGGTTCCATTCACCAAATCCACCACACCATCAACAAGCGCATCCCCTCGTAACCCAAACAAATATCGCAAAATGACTTGACCATCAAAGGGTTCAGAAATCTCTCCATTGCCATCCACATCCAAGAAAACTGGAAGTGGCCCGACCGAGGCTGTGAGGGCAACCGAACTTCCGAGAGGAACGCTTGTCCCATCAACAGGGATTTGAGAAATAACGAACCCTGCTGGAATGGACGCACTGATTTCTGGAGTCACACTAGAAATGGTTAACCCTTCTCCTAAGAGAGTTTGCCTAGCTAAAGCAAGCGGTTGGTCGATGACATTAGGGGCAAAAGCCAGCGGCGCGGCATTCGGATTAAAAATCATAATGTTATCTAACCAGACCTGACTGTCGACACTTCCCATGGTTTTTAGTCTAAACTCCAGTTCGACTGTCTGACCGGAAAAGGCTGAAATATCGATTGCATCGCTCGACTCAAGCATAGTGCTTAAATCTTCTGTCCCCAATATAGTTGAGATAATGTTTCCATTAATCGAAGTAACAAATATGTCTCCATTGCCTTTTTGAGTAAAATGGAAATCAAATTGCAACCGGGAAAAATCTCCTGGTATCACAATTTCAGTTCTAATTGCAGCATCCGATCCTTCTGTAAGCTGGACTACGCTATTAATCCCACTTCCATCGTCGACAACGTTTACCAATGCTTCAGTTATCCACCCTGGAAGCAGCGGTCTTATTAGTGGAATGCGACTGAAATCTTTTGACCACGCCCAAGGATCTAACCAGCGCTGCCCCATTTGCTTATTACCAACTAACTGACTCGCAACAAAAACAGGGCCTCGAGGCGCACCATCGCCATCCAAGAACGTTTCTTCACCATTGAGATCCTCAGCTCCCCAGTGGCCAGGAAAAATCAACCAATCTTTAACATTCCCCCCCTTGCTCTCTGGCCCCGCACCGACACGACGTAGATATTCAACAGATACCCCATTGGAAGAAACCACCGGCAGATCGCCACGATGAAACTCGATTTTTTCGAGGAACGGAAGCAAGCTTTTATCAGGCCACCTCGTCCGACCTCGCTCTTCGTAGCTCGCATGTCCTCCTAGCCCAACATAGACTCTGGTATGTGTAGCAATAAGATCAGCTTCTTTTCGTCGATCAACATTTGACCAGGGGATCGTGTCACCACCATCCCCAAAAGGACCATCAAAGAAGGCCCCGGAAATTCGAACATGTTGGCCAAAAGCAATACGGTCAGGTTGCCAATTGATACCATCGAAGCTTAGAAATATCGTAATCCCTTCCCAGTCTCCTTCATGTTCATTGGCACCACCATACTCCTTCCAATTGCTTCGCGGGTAATGAAACCAATAGTTAATTGCCAACTCGTTGGCACCAGTCATCGGTGGAAAATCTCCAAAGTTTGTCTGGACTGACCCATAAATTTTTGCGGGTATTCCTGATGGCCTAAAAACGTCTAATGGGGACAGGTCAAGTTGTTGATTATTGGCACCAGTGACTGCACCATCAAACACATCCTGTCTTGCGAATATTGTTTCGGCATCATAGGGTTGAGGAAATCTTTCAGTCCCAGGAATGACATTAACGCCATCGTCAAAAACTAAAGTTGGGGTGAAACGAGCCACGAGTTCATTAAACCCAAGAACCAGCTTTTCTTCTCCATCGACAGTTAGGTTCATTGGGAAAATCACAGCGGGATTATTATCTGGAAGGTCGGCTACAAATAATGCCTTCAATTCTGCCTCGGATGCCTCAGATCTAAGCAACTCAAACTCAACGCTTTGGACACTTCCCAAAGGCGGAACAATAAAACTGCTCACCTGAACCGTATAAAACCCTACATCTAACTTCCCAAGATTCGCTACGACTTCTCCTAAGAAATTTATCCCTGTCACGTGCCTTGACTTCAATAGGGTGCCACCATCAATAGTAACATTCACCAATTCCGAGAGATCCCACGGAAGCGGAGCATCGAAAGCGACTCGCAATACATAATCACTTCCCTGGGATATTGGCAATGCCCAAGTCACATCAAATTGTGGATCACCAATAGTTGCCCACCATCGATCGATACAGGACAACCCTTGGTTGAATATCTTACTATCAACGATAGAAACAGTGGCTTTACTTGCGGAAATGACAGTCTCATTTCCGATCATGGCCAAACTCAATTGAACCGATTCACTGCATTCAAAATCCATATCTTCAAGAGCTTCTATATTGACCTGAGCGGAAAACTTGCCGGACTCAATAGTGACGGTACCCGCGAGGGTCTCGAAGTCATTTTCATTTGCCGAGCCCTCTATAGAATATTCGACGACTAATGGCTCATCAACTGAACCAGACCTGGTAATCGTAAACTCCCCGAGGTGATCGGAATCTCCCTCCACAGCAATAGGTTTGGTCGCCTCAATTGTAACCATCTGCGCTCGAACTATTGCCTGGCTCTGGGCATTCGTTTTGACCCAGAAAGCGACCTCCCCACGATTGTTCACCGGATCGTAGAGCTTGATCGAGTCTATCTGACCGGGCAAATCAACAATCGTCTGCCCCTCTTCAATGACACGATTTGGTTCATCACTCGTTGGCAAAGCAGGCTCGGTTAGGTCAACCGTGACTGCGTAAAGGCCAAGCAGGTCATCTGAACTTGGTCCACCAAGCCCCCGTTTGGCAAGAAAGACCACAGAAAAATTGTCAGGGGATGTTCCCACTGAATGGTTGACACCCACACGGGAATTTAAGTCGAACGCGCTTAGGCCAAATTCCCCACCGGCTATTTTGGTGGGTGTCGTATAGGTTACGGTTGTGGGTGTTTCCTGTTTTTTCGCAGACACGAAAATTCCAACGCCTTGCGTGTTATGTGCGGCTACAAAGGCAATGAGATTCCCATCATCACTAATGCCGGGTCGTTGGCCAATCGCACTGAAATCGTTGGTGGTTGAAGCCACAAAGATTGCTGTATTAAGCATTTCGTCCACGAACAGAGTGAGCGGCGCGCTAGGTTGGGCACCTCCCCTCACAATGGTTTGACCCTCATCCGTGATCATCGGAAAAAATTCAGGGAATCCACTTAGTGCTGCAGAAAAATTAAAATCACTGGCCAAATCATGACCCCCTGTCTCAGTATCGAGGGGTGTACTCAAAACAGTGGCAGCAAGATTGTCTTTTAGAATTCCACTAAACACGACACGACTCTGGCTCCCAACCCTATTGTTGAGCGTAACACCAAGCCGCAAAGCCTCGGCAAGAATGGGAGATGCTGAAAACGGGCTTGTGGACTCCAACTCGGGGAAATCTATTCTTGGAAAGAAATTTTTTGCCACAAGTTTAAAATCGTTACTTGTTGTACCTAACCGAAGGATAAAGGAAAACAAGCCGTCATGAGCCTGCGCACGCCATACCACTTGCTCTTGATTATTAATCTGAACAAAATCCCCAAAAGAAAAAGCAGTGTCCAAGGAATTTATCTGTGCAACAGCGTTATAGAAAAAGCTATTTACCAAACCAGTTCTTTTCTCCACAGTTTTGCCGTCTCCAATAAATACTCCCTCCTGTGCAGTGTTTGGGCCTTGTTCCGGCGGTTGAACACGTGCAATGAACGCAACCTTACCGGAATCGTTAATGGAGGGTCCTGTCCCGAGGTTAGCAATGGTTCCAACGCCAAACGAAGTGTCAGTTTGTGAGATGACCTCAAAGCCATAGGGAGTGATGCTAGTGTCAGCAGCACTTTGTACCGCCACATCTCCTACAGGCATCACCTTGGTTGTACCCGACAATAAACCTTGTGGAACTCCAGATGAAAACTTGCTATCAGCCTGCAAACCAAACTGTTCTTGGAGATCTTGGCTCTTCTCACTGTCGGAACCATCATTAGAATCTAAAGAATCGGATCCCCCTACTACTACCTTGACTGTCGTTGGCTTGCTGCCTACCAAACCATCAGAAACTATCAACTGTGGGATATAGATTCCCGGCTCATCTGGCACAAGCACAGATTCTCCGCGCTTAATTTCTTTTATCGTGGCATTGCTGTCGTCAGGTCGATTAATGAGCGACCATCGGTAACTGAGTTGATCTCCATCTTGATCCAGTGATCGACTCGCATTCAGTGTAATGGTCTCGCCTACCGAGCCGGTCTGATCAGTGCCGGCATCGGCTATCGGCCTAGAATTAGTTGTGCTGATAACGACTTGACTTGGTTCGCTGTTGATCGTGCCATCGTTGACAATAAGCTGCGCAACATAGGTTCCGGGCTGATCGATAGCAAGATTTGGATTAGATACGAAACGATCGGACAACTCCGCAACACTGTCCGGTGGAACGGCGACCAGTGACCAAACGTACGTGAGGCGCGTATTCTTGTTAGCGTCGAATGATTGGCTCCCATCTAGAACAATAAGATCTCCGACCGCTGCAGTTTGGTCCCTGCCAGCGTTTGCCATTGGTCGACTATTTTCCGTGGTGATTGTCACCGTCGAGGACTGACTATCCGTCACTCCATCGTTAACGATGAGTTGAGCTATATAGGTCCCCAGCTGATCCACCTCGAACTGGGGCGTGACTGCGGAGGGATCCGAAAGGTAGGCAGTACTGCCCTCTGGCACCATGGTGAAGGACCAGATAAATCTTAGCCTATCCCCATTTACATCACCCGACCCACTGCTATCAAGAACGACCGTCTCTCCTACAAAGGTCTTTTGATCTTGACCAGCATTGGCCACCGGTGCACTGTTTCCGGTCGTGACCACGACCATATCGGGAACACTATTGGTCCTTCCATCGTTGACAATCAGTTGTGCGATATAGATTCCTGGCTCATCAATGTCAAAGCTGGGCATGACCGATGTAGGATTCCTAAGAGCCGCAACACTTCTCTCTGGTTTGGTCACCATGGTCCATGTGAAGGTTAGGCGATCCCCATTCATATCACTTGAGCCACGGCCATCCAGGATCATCGTCTCTCCAACCGCACCCGTCTGTGCTACCCCCGCATTCGCCTGGGGAGCAACCTGAGATTGTCCTCGTAGAACCGAGGGTCCAAAGGCCGGTAAGGGGACGAGACTGCCTGTTAGGACGATAAGTAGGACGGCTAGTATTGCCAGGGCAGGTATTAAACGAGAGAATTTATTCCACATTTGAATTGACTTGCCTTACCTTAACAGCCTTGTGAATGGTGATGGCTTCTTCATGAATCTGGATTTTTCAATCATCTGATAGGCTTTTGTTTTGATGGGGGAGCCTGCCACAACCCTTATAAAAAGACAATCCATTTCCCCTATCCTCTGTGATGCAGGAAGGTGGAAGGAGATAATCATTTTTCAATTTGGGCCTAGGCAGACCATCTCACTAGAAAGAATGGGACTCAAAAGCATGATACGTCTCCCCTTCATTGAACCGTTGAGCTCTTCCATTTCCAACCCATCAGGCCGAGTAAGCCCGAACCTAATAAAAGAATGGTGGAGGGCTCTGGAATAGGGTTTTGCGTCAGATTCGAGTTTTATAAAATATATGATTGAGGACTGAGGCTATGCCCCGAGGGAATATCATTCCAGGCCACTTGTCGGGCCGCGGCAAATTCCGCATAGGAAATATGATTGCCATTTCCAAAGGGGGCGGTTGGACCCCAATCAGCAAAACCAAAGGGCTCCCCCGTCACCCATGCCCAATCATTACTGGCATTGGTGGAAGATGAGCCCCCCAACCAAGGTCCTGAGGATATTCGCCCAAGGGGAAAAGGGAATAGACAACAGTTGAAAAAGCTCGTATTGCTTGCAAAAAGACTTTCGATAAAATTATTTTCGCCTGACGATGTTACCGTGGCTAAATGCCACCCCGGCCCCTTCGCCACAGCAGCGGCTTGAGCATCTTCCCATGTGATGGCATTCCCTACTAAGACCGCTTCGAAAAGGTGTCCATTTCCACCATCAATAGCCTTCCATTCCACAGGGACGGCATGACTGAGCGAAATGAAAAATGGACATACTACCCAGAGCCCAAGCACCAATAATTGTTGAAGTGTTTTCATTGTAATTTCCTTTTTCAGAAGTGTTAATGAAATGGGATTCTTTGAACCTCTTTCCTAAAAAGATTACCCACCCAAAAATAGATTTTTAAAAATCCTTACATACTCAATATCATTCGTTTGCTTAAACAGGGTGTATTTACATACTCCAGAGAAAAAAATGATTCTAATGATGGCGATAGCAATAACCAGACCTTAGAAAACCACTAGCTTTGGTAAATTCATTGAATCTTCAATGGGACTATTTTCACCCAACTCATTAATTTAGTTTTTCTTTCGATATTTCCAGCTAACTAATCCCGCCAAACCAGTACCCAAAAGTAAAATAGTCGAGGGCTCTGGTTCTGGCGCTGGGACAGGACCAGGAGTACTTGTCGATACGTTTACATTGTCTATAAAGGCCCCAAAACTATTTCCAACTGGCGATAGACTTCGAAACCCTAGAGTTGCGTTCGAACCAGAGGCAATAAAATCAAAACTTATTGGTTGCCAAAAAAGTGTCTGCCGTGTTTGCCCAGCTGTATCATGAGAGAATGTTTGCAAGAAACTATCTACAGAAACCTCTACATTCTTCACTCTTGGGCTTCCATCTAGGTTGCCGGAGAGATCAAATGACACCGTATATTTTTGACCAATGAGCGTGGTGAAATTTTGTTGAATGCCGCCGGTCGAGAAAGCACCATCCAAATCCACTGCCCGCAAGCCGTCAGCGATAAGGTAGGGGGCGCCAAACACATCAATGCTGGAACCTGTGACGGTCCAACCCGTAATGGCATTAGATCCTCCGCCGACTGTGACATGAGAAGATCCCCCAGGAATTCCTGGACCTAGTTCAAAGCTTCCATTAATGAGTGTGCCTGACGATATCATTGGGATCAGCAACACTGAGAACCCAACAATGAGCCCAGCTGTTGTGGAAGACCTCATAGTGAACCCCCCTTTTAATTAGAAGTAAGTCATTTCTGCAGGTATGATCGAAATTGAGAGCTCAATTGTGAGCGGTACGACATGCGTTCATTCCTGCCTGCATCAAGTGGTCGGCAACATATCTGAAATTACCTCTATTGTAAACATGAATTCCATTTCAGTATGATGAAACGAATTTTGTTTCTTTATGATTACAAGAAATTAGCATCTTTATAATGTAAGGAGATTTTTTATGCCGAGACCTCAAGCATTTTCCACAAATGAAATTGAGCAAATTGCTGTCCTGTTGGCTGACCCTGAAATGACTCAAAAACGCGTAGCAGAACTTCTGAATGTCGCCCCTGCGACCATCACTCGAGCCACCCAAAAAGCAATAAAGGAAGGATTTTTGGTAGAAAAAAAACTGGAAATTACTCCCAAGGTCTCTCAAGAGAGTATTGCGGTTATGAGAATGGTGCTCGATGTGCCTCCCCTGGAAGAGAAACTCAAAGCTCTAGAAAAAAATAATCAAGGCACCCATCATTTTCAGAATTTTCTGGTGTTTGACAGCGGAGACCCTCGTAAGAGTCATCAGGAATCCATGAGTGCTTTTGTCAATTCGATAACGAGCTATCTGTCGAAACAGCTTCTCCGCAAAGATGTCAAAGTCATGGGGGTCAGCTGGGGGGTGGCGCTGTTAACGCTCTTAGATAGCCTCCGAATGGTGATGCCTCAGCATCCACGACGAAATAATCCGGTGACGTGTATTCCAATCGCGGGCTCTCCCCCTGATGCAGAACTGCTCAATAAGATTTCCTCGGGTAATCTTGCTGGTGCCTTCCACAGACTATTGAATGGACCAGGGGGGGAGCTCACATTTTCCGTTGGTGGCTGGATCCCAAAAAGTATTTCTGACAGGCATGTAGAAGTGATTCGTCAATATGCCCGTTCGAGTCCGTTTTACGAAAAAGTATTTTCCAAGCAGGGCCTCATTCACGAACTAGACTGCGTGTTGACCTCAGTCGGGGCGATTAATGATTTTGCTGGTCCGTGGCTTCAGGCTGCCGCCAAGGCGGCAGGTCTCTCCGTGGAACAATTTTCTGACCTGACTATTGGAAATATTTCCGGATGTTTTTTGCCGGCCCCTGGTTTAAAAAGCTCAAGACGAAAAACTTTAGAGCACGTCAATGATCGCTGGTTGGGTATTCAGCTTGAACAACTGAAGAGCTGCGCGAAAAGGGCGGTGGAGAAAAAGGTTCCCGGAGTCATCATCATTGGCATTGGTGAGGGTAAGGCAGAATTGATTGTCGAATCCATCAAACAGGGCTTAGTGAATATCGCCTGCTGTGATATTCCCCTGATGAGGGCAATTAATAAACGCCTCAAGGCTTCTTCTGCCGTTCCAGAGTGAACTTCATAAATCCATTCCTTTTTCCCCAGCAACCATTTCTTATGGTAGCTGTTTGAGACAATCCGGGCAGAGATCATGTGCAGTGATGAGGGTGTGATCGATAGGTTCATTTACATTATCTCGCTGTGGAACCTGCCCACAAGGTGCGGAGATGTGGGCTTGAACTGGCGCCTCTTGCCGATTGCCCCACATCCCGGTGTGATAATTCAGCCAATACTGACCGGTGGCAATAGGCCCACAATGAAGACGTTCCAAAAACTGGATTTCTGTTTTGGTCAGCTCAAAACCATTCAACGTAACCTGCCGTTCAACTGGCGTCATGCCCACAATTCCGCAAGCCAGAAGTACTGCGATGAATACAAGAGGTCGTTTGGTGTTGATGGCTTCCCCTCCTTTTTGAGACGGTTTGTCTCAGCGTTGCATTTGCCTTTTTCTCCCTTACTTCTTGAGTTTTGCAACCTTTATTCCACAAACAAAGCAACCCAATCATTTTTTTAAGTCCTGAAAAACCACGAGAGGTATTAAGTTTTTTGGGGAGTGTCTCGTTACCTTGTTGATCTTTGATCTGCAATAAAACAGGAACATTGCCTATTCAGTGGTCACCTGTGTCTACGATAACCCCAGATAGAAAATCTTTTAAGAGTCGAAACGCTACAGCTTTTTCACACATTCGGAAACATACAGCATCAAGGAATTAGAGGCTTTAGAAAAACATTCTTGCCATCATTTGTTCACACCACCCCAAGGCGGTTCATTCTGGCTGACACATCAGGGACGAATCCTCTTTCAGTCGCTCCATGCAACCTATGGGGCTCACCCTGCAAAAAATCAACCCATTATTTTATCCAGCATAAAAAATTTCGTGGAACAAAAAAAATGATATCTTTGAGTATCCACTTCCACAGAGGAAAAGAGGAAGGCGTTCGAGCCAGGGACCCCCAAACTCTCAGATTCGAGTCAGAGGCCTTAACGAGCTCTAGCAAAAAAAACATTTGTTTGTTTTTGGGCTAGGGGTATTGTTTCTATAGAAGCACCAAGTCAACTTCACCCTAATCTGGACCAGAGTCTAAAATACAGAATGTCACTCATCTCCCATCCTTGGGAGGCTCTAGAGTTCCCACAAGATCTTCAATCATAGGTTATGAGTCCCTAGGACTTCCCCTTTGCCTCCATTCTCTTTCCACACTCTCTCCAGAATCATCTAGCCATGGCCAAAGAAATTATCCTTATGCATGAATTTTCCCTTTGATGTATTTGGAGAGTTTGACTAGAATGCTCATTGTCTCATTGAGGGAGAAACGATGAGTGCACATGCTTGTTTTCAAAATTAGCTCCCACCATCCTTCCTAATATTGCGGAGGCACCTCTCTATGATCCTCTCCACAAGAAAATCTCTGCTCATTGGTATTTTTCTGGGAATGACTGGCCTGATGAATTTCTTGGCCACGGCGACCTATGCCAATCCTTCCACCTCCATTGATATTGGAGGAGGAAACCGGCTGTATTTGCAAATGAAAACCTTTAAGGCCTTACGTGATGAACACTTGGTCAGGCAATCATTAGATTTTTCATGCGGGGCTGCCGCGTTAGCGACCCTATTCACTTACTACTTAAACGACAAAACATCAGAATGGGATATTCTCGGTCCCATTCTTTACTCGCTCAAAGAAGATGAAGAGGCCTTACGAAAAAAAAAGGGGCTCTCCTTGCTGGACTTGCAAATGTATACAAGCGCCAGAGGGTACCAATCGGAAGGATTTCGAGTCAGTCCGAATTACTTAGAAGAGTTGAATGTTCCTGTTATCGCTTTTGTCGCTCCAGGTGGATATAAGCATTTTGTCGTTCTCAAGAGAACTATCGGTGATTATGTGTATGTGGCAGACCCATCAAGGGGGAATCTGCAAATGCCCAAATATAAATTCCTTGAAATGTGGAAACTTCAAGAAGGAAAAGGCGTGATATTTGTCGTACAACCTCGTGAAAAAGAAACACATAGCATTCTTCTGAAAAATTTACCAAATCCCCAAAGCCTCCAACCTGAAACCCTTGGCCTTCGACAGATGCTAGAGATGGGTAATCCTTATTTTCGATTTCTTCAGCTCAAAGCTCGATTCCCAGAATTAGGGAGATAATCAACATGATGGGCAACCAAATGCGTCGTTTACCTCTCTTCGGTTGTGCTTCTATTCTTTTACTATTAAGTGTTTTACAGTCCAGTGAAAGCCAGGCCGCGGCACAAAAAATGGACCTTCAACCTTTTGAACGATCCTCGCAGGGTAAAGGGTTCACGCTTGAGGAAGCAGCGCGGTATACAGGGTTAAGTTACAGAGAAGTCTTGGCTCTTATGAAAACGGGCCATCTCATGCCAACCAAAATCGCCTCCACTTGGTATGTACACAAATCCGAACTTATTAAATGGCTAGAATATCCTGCTATTGCTAAGAACGTGATCCTACGATCACTCAGGCAAAATACGGAATTACGGTTTGCTGGGAGGGATGAAAACCCGGAAACATTAGATACAAAACACAGTGTTGTGCAGCCAGATACGCACTCTAACAAAGGACCTCTATCGAAGGTTGTCTTGGCGGAAATTATTGGAAAGGGCAAGCCATCTTCCTCTAGTCAAAATGATGACGGAACAAAAAATGAGGGAAAAACTCAACCCATTGGTGAAGCACCGGAACAAGATACAGCTGAAGAAATTTTTCTTCAAACGCAGAATGTCCTGTTGAGAGCGAGGCAGTTAACCATCGAATTAGGCCTGTTTTACACCAAGAGTGAAGCTGAAGGCCTAACCTTGTTGCCCGGAAATATCCTCATCAATGCATTAGGCGAACAAGATACCTTTACCTCCAATCTGAATATTCGATACGGCCTTTTTCATGATGTTCAACTATTTGCAATAGGTGTCCTACGGCGGCAAAAAAGTACGACGAGAACAACAACAAGCGGCGGTGCAACTCCGATTACCCAAAAAACCAGTTCAACTTTAACCGAATTTGGTGATTTCACACTTGGCGTGCGGTCCGTGGTCCTTCACGAGGCGGCAGGACGTCCGGATATTATTCTGAGTATCGATGGCATCATTCCCACACGATCTAGTTCTTACGGCATAGAGGGAAACATCGCCCTCTCGAAACGCTCAGATCCCATAGCTCTGTTTGCCAATTTCAACTATCTGCACAAATTTAGCCGAGAATTTTCTGACTTCAGCCGCTTAGAACCAGAAAATACCTTTGCTGCAACCTTGGGATATTCCTTTGCCGTGAATGATACCATTTCCTTAAATACCTTGGTCTCCGGGATCTTCTCCAGACCCACAAATTTTGATAAATCTACGACTCCTGATCTGCCGGCAACGGAACGATTTACTTTACAATTAGGACTGACCTCGCTCATAACAGAACGATTATATATTCAACCAAGTCTGACCTTTGCGTTAAACGGACCAGCCAATGTGACGGCAGGAGTGAGCATTCCATACATTCTAGACTTGTAACCTTTGTTGAAAATCAGCTGTTTTTGAATGACAAAAACGAGAGGAATTCTTGCCATTTCTCCCTAAAAATAATCTTCAAGCAGAGGTTTCCCAAAATTATTGCCCTTGGGAGTCTTTCTCCCTCTGCTCTTCAGTACTTCCCCCTTCCAAGCTAGGCCAAGTTAAGAGCGGGCCTTATAACAGCATGTCATCAGACCGCCTTTATTCTCAATCTTTTCCAGGAAAAGACTACCGACTAAACTGCGATCCTTGAATCTGAGGAATGTTTAATTGTTGAGGATTGAGTTGCTTGAGAAGCTTCTGGCCCCTAAGACCTTGTTTGAAATTCTTTTGGAAATGAAAGTTCTTATTTATGGTCATGTTGTAATCTGGAATTTTTGGGCCAGCCTTTATCAGATTGGCATTCATGACTGGGTTACTTACAATCGCCTGCATAACCCCTACCTGGAAGAGGTCCCATGGATTTTGATCTCCACCCGCTTTTGGGCCTCTAGTTGCATTATAGTCCCCTACATTTGAGGTAATTATTCCACCATCCGTTCCCCCCACAGGGACCTTTTTAATAACCCGCCTTCCCCCAGTATCAGTAGTAGTAGTAGTAGGGGTTCCACCACTAGGATCTGTTCCACCTCCCGAATAAAAATCCGAGTTTCCTCCGGCCTTAGCTTCGGAAGTCGTGGAATCCGGAGAGAGCTGTGCCTCTTGTTCTTGCTCTTCAAAGCCTTTCATGGCTTCCTTGTTGAGAAGACGTTGGCCAAGATTCCATTCACCTGTAATATTAGCCATTTCTGAAGCCGACAAGGGTTCAACCGACCATGGCCGACTGGAGTCGACTAGCGTCTGACTCGCCCCGGCTATTGGAATGAGTAAGTAGCACACCATCGTCAATAGGATACTTTGCGTCTTCATGTGTTTATCTCCCTTCTTCTTGCTTTCGTTTCATGCGTTTTCATGGCTTTCAAGGTAAGCCAGGAGCCAAGCCCTGGAGTTGAGGAAGTGCTAATTGCCCTTGATTGAGTTGATTGGAAAATGCTTGGTTTTTATATGCCGGGTTAAGATTCAAATGATTCTGAAGGTTTAAATTAGAAATGCCCAGATTTTGTAAAACTTTTGGAGGACTACTGGATGGAGTGGTCCTTATGACTGGTTGAAGACCAAACGCTCTTAAAGCACCCGGAGTGATTTTAGGCTGTGCCATTTGTAAATTCCCCTTCTGCAGCCTGGACATTCCGGTTGCCGGGATCTGAGGAACGAATGGGGCGCCAGAAGATACCTTTGGCCTGACATGGGAGGTAATCGACACAGGAGGAGAGGTGACCTCAGGCCTCTGTCCAACAACTGAAGGTGTCGCTGGAAGAGTAGGCCCAACACCTTTCCAACCTTTTGGTGCAACGGTTGGTGATCCCTCTGTCCCATGAATCCCCATTCCTCCGGAAGTATTATCACCAGGATGTTGGTTTCCACCACCTGATTCGCCACGAGTCCCTGGCATGAAAAATTGATCAAACTTATCTTTGTGAACGTAATCCCCACTCATATTGTTGGAACTTTTTTGAGTGGCGTCCTTGCTGGCGCCTGCATCTTTAGGTGCTTGCAATTGAGATCCATGAGCTTTTGACCGAGAAGGGCCAGAGTTGGGGGAAGTCTCATTTTCCCGGTTTGACGCATCGGGGGCGTGCGAGGCATCTGGGGCGTGTGTGTCTTTCTCGAAAGAAGGTTGTCTTCCGTTTGCGGCAGATATTCCAGTCTTGATGGGTTTTGCCCTGCGATCATCTTGGTCGCTTGAAGAAGGATTTTGTTTATTAAACTCTTTGATGACTTCTTTGTTAAAAATATGTTGCCCAATGTTCCACTTACCTGTGACCCCTTCCATTTCGGATGGCGCTAATTTTTCAATAGACCAAGGATGGCTGGAGTCTGGTGAGTTTTGACTCCACCCCGCTAATGGATTGAGCATTAATAAGAAAAACATTAAAGGGATTAAAAGCGGTTTCATTGGTTTATCCATTTTCCTTTGCTTGAGCATCCCGAGGTTATTCCCAAGTCTTATTACCTACCAGTGCTATGAGATTCAGGAGTGGAGGCATTAGGGCCCAGAGGTGGAGGGACATTAAAACGAGAGCTAGGAGATTCCGGAGTGGAGGCCATAAAGCCATGAGATGAGGGGCCCTTCAAACGAAGAGGTGGAATGGTATGGTCACTACCGGAACCAAGAATCCCATCCCTATCCACTCCTAATGATTCTGGAATATTAGCCTTGATGGGCTCTGCCCTTCGATTACCTTTCTCGCCTGTATCTTGAATATGTTCTTTGAAGGTTTTGATGACTTCTTTGTTAAGAATACCTTGACGAATGTCCCACTCACCCGTTACACCCGCCATTTCGGGCATTGATAACTTTTCAATAATCCAGAGATCGATGGAGTCTGGATGGTTCTGGCTCCCCACTGTTAATGGATTGATGAGAAAGAAGAAAAGAATTAATAGAACTACATGTATTTTCATTATTTATCTCCTTTCCGGAGCCATTGCCACTACTACGTGGCGTCCATTTTGTGTTTCTCCTGCTCTACCAGGGAATAAGCAAAACAGGAGCCAGACGACTTAAAGATGGCGACTTGAGCCAACCCTTTGATTTTGAAGGAAAGCCAAGTAGGAGCGTGACTATCTATGCAATGCTCCTGTGAACCCAATGAGCTCACCATGTCTACTTCGTAGACAAATTCAATTTAAAAAATTATACAAAAACCACTAAGGTGTGAACTTGGGCAAGGACTCTGGAGGCTTTTGGGGGGAAGTAAACGATAAGAGGAATGAAGGGTGAGAGGCTTACCTAACCAACCCTGAAAGTCCGGCAATAAGGAGAGAGGCTGCCGCATAGCCCATGAGTTTATGGAAATAAAAGTAATAGCGTTGCCATCCTTGAAAATCAATTGAGTAATGCCTTTCCCGCAATTGAATAAAGGGCAACAACATATCTAGGCTGTAGATAATCCCGATCGGCATTTGATGTTCTTTGGCCTCCTTTGTATTACGAAAGACCAAAGCACCGATGAGGATAAGACCACTTACCCAAAAAATGAGATAGTAGATGCGGTAACCAAACCCAATAAACAGCTTTAAGATTGTTAGCCCTAGCCATCGATACCAGGATACGGTTCCGCGTTCTCGATTTTTTCCGGCAAACAAAATATCGTTAGCTTTTTCGTCCTGTCCTGCTTGCGAAAGTGTGGCGGCTAAATGTTCATACGGTTGGGGAGAATAGTGTCGTTGTCGACCAAGCCACTCAATAAACCATTGGCTGCTTCGTGTCGCCATGTCATTGGTACTAGTTGCGGTAAACCCACCCAGTTGCGAATACGCCAGCCCATCTAATTCCAATCTGGATGGCCAGGATTCTGGTGAATCTTGCAAGGCTCCCACCTGCACATTCCGGAGGATCAATACAGACTCTTTTCTCCATTTCGTAGGTCCGTAGAGAGGGGGACGATAGAGTCTCAGTTCTCCACGAATTTTCGTGCCCGTCAAATTCACACTCCCCAAGCTGCTTCCTGAGAGATCTAAATTATCTCCAAAGGTAGAAAACCACAGCTTAATTGGCTCCGACGATTGAATCTCAGAATTCCTCAGGAAAAAGCTTCTCGCGACGTCCATGGAATCCAAATTTAGCTCACCTGAAAAGCTGGAATCTCTGATATCCACTTGCCCTTTGATCTTGGCATTCAAAAGATTGAGTGCGGCCATTTTCACATCGCGAATTAAGAGATTACGTTCGATGGAAACTGAGTCCATGTCAACTTTTCCATTGAAGGTTGATTTACCAAGATCTAGTTGTCCCCCGACTGTAGCCCCGCGAAGCCTAACTTCTCGAAATTGCGCTCTATCAAGAAAGACACTGGCTCTCACTTTAATGGCATCCATATCTACCGTGTCACTAAAGATCGAACCACTCATATCTAATTGTCCATTAATTTGAGCGCCGCGCAGGATTAATTGCGTAAATTTAGCCTGCCGTAAGAATAGATTCTGGCCAACCTTCACTGAATCTAAATCGACCACGTCTGAAAATTTTGAACCTTGAAAAATCAAGAGGTACGGGGTCTGGAGGTATTTCAATCTCAGGGCCTTCTCAAATGTAGAATTTAAAAGCCATAAAGGGAAGGCAATCTGGGCTCCTGTTAGGTCTATGCCTTTCGTAAATTTTGCCCCAATAATACGTATTCCTTGCCTTGTGACGGCTTTGCGATAGGGATTATGGAGGAGAATCGTCTCTAGAAAGATTGGGCTAAGAACTTTCAAGGATTCTTTTTTTTTTGGCTCTGAAACTTTCTTCCCAAATTCTTCAATGATGAATTGTTTCAGATCCGCAATTTCCCCGACACACACCTTCTGCCAAACCCATTTTTCTTGAATAGACCACGCCCCCACGGGTTTGGCTTGACAGGTTTGTCCGGGCAGTGAAGAGCTATTCGCCTTTGCGTTTCCCAATGCTGGCAAAAACATGACAAGGATGCTCATCATCCAAGCAATCAAGAATCCTTTGGATGCAAAGGAACGCCAGAAGTCTTCCGTTAAATCTCTCACCACGAATCCTTTGAAGGCCTTGTCGGAAAAAATACAATATAGGCCATTATTCCACCAACTTAGTTACACATTCAAATAGTGGGTTTAATTTCTGTCATTAAAAACAGGATTTTTTGAATGTTCTAGATTTAATGCAGGCAGTATAAGAAAACCGGCTAAATAAGGGAACTTCCCAAACCACGGGTTTCCTAGCATGACTAAGACCATTGGAATTCGAAACTCCTTACGACCAAGATTCTATGCAAGTGATATTTTTAAAAAGGAATTACTTGCGCCGCTTCAATTTTCCCTGACGGAGTCTTGAAGACGTGCTTTTGGTGAGAGGAAAAACCCGAGACCGAGAAGTTGAGGATTTTAATTGCACATCTTCTTCAACGAGAGCGGAAGGGGACGATTCCTTCCTAGGATCCACTAATAATGATTCCGCTAAGAATGGTTCTGGGAGGGCAAAGGAATCCAAAAACGTTTCAACGAGTTCTGGAGTGTTGCGCGGAGCTGTGGGATCTACTAGACCTGCAATGAGAGCAGGACCTCGAATACCGGAGAGGTACCGATACACCATTTGTCCATCTTGCATGGGAGAAGAAATCCCGTTCCCATCGACATCACCATAGGCTTGCTTTGCCTGGTCTAACCGGGTTTCCAACAAAGCGGGACATTCAGCGGGATTGGTGGGACAGACCTGGGAGAAGTCCACGATACCTTCAAACAACCCCTCTCCCCGTAGCCCAAAAAGATAACGAATAAAGAGTTGAGCATCGATCGATGATGTTGCATCGCCGTCATCATTGGTATCGAATGTGACGCCCGAGCCAATGCTATTGAGGGTACCATTCGAAGCAGCATAGCCTAAGACGTATAATTCTCCTGCTTCATCTTCGCCAAAGCCACTCACCGAAATACTTTGAGGCAACGGGTCCGGAGCACTCCAATTTCCCAGAACATCTTGCCGAATCGCCCACAGTCTTGCAAAGACAAAATCGCCATAAAAGTAGATGCCATCTAACTGTGGCAGCTTTGTCCCACGATAGCGATAGCCTCCTGTAATGGATCGGCCTTCACTATGATCGTATTCCAGAATAGGTAAGGTGAGCGTCCCATGATCTACCGTCATACAATTAGTTACAGGATTAAAGCAATGCAACCCCTCCATATTGCGCCATCCGTAATTCTCTCCGCCCTCGCTCGACGCTCGTTGAAAATTAATTTCTTCCCAACGATCTTGCCCCACATCACCAATGAACAGGTCACCCGTTTGTCGATCAAAACTAAATCGCCACGGATTGCGTAATCCGAAAGCCCAAATTTCTGGAAGTACATTCGAATCATCGACAAACGGATTATCGGAGGGAATGGCATACGGCACACCGCTATCGACATCAATGCGTAACATTTTCCCCAACAACTGTGTGGGACTCTGTGCCAAATTCCCAGAATCACCAGATCCCCCACCGTCGCCCATCCCAATGTAGAGAAACCCATCTTGCGGACTAAATTGCAATTGCCCTCCGTTATGGTTGGATTCGGTATCAAGTTGATCTACTGTGAGAATGGTCACACCAGAATTGGGATCCGCCGCATTGGGATTACCCACAGACACCGTGTATCGCTCGACCACTGTATCCCCAGAGGTATTCGTGTAGTTTACAAAAAAGAATCCGTTCGTCTCATAGTTGGGATGAAACGCCACGCTCAATAACCCTTGCTCTCCGCAGCAAGAAATCAACTGGCTAATATCAAGAAATGGGGTCGGCAACACTTGAGAACCGTCAAAGATGACAATTTCTCCACCCTGCAAGGTAACAAAGAGACGCCCACTCCCATCACCGGCATGGGTCACGGCCACCGGACGTGATAAGCCTGCGGCTTTGGATTCGAGAGTGATTAAGGGAAACGGCGTAAGCGCATATACAGGCGAACGATGGCTTTCTGCAACAACAAAGAAAGAAAGAAGCGGTAAAACGATAGAAGCAAGATTGAGTCGAATTAAGAATATGGACATTGCACAATTCCAAAAAAATATTTTTAAGGCTCTTACCGAAAACACAGTCCGGACCCACCTTTGGGTTACATTCAATTGTTATACCGAATCAAGGGGCATTCCTCTTATCAATAAACCATTGATATATAGGACTTATAGGAAGAAAGATAATAAGAGCGCACGACGCACCTGAAGGCAATTGAATACAGCATACGGCAAGGGATTAGTAAATATCTCTAAGGAAGCAAACCCTCCACAGCCAAATCAGGGTGGATGATCTCTTCGACAGTGGCTAGACGCGTTCGAGCGGAAGATGGTCTGTCAAAAACGCCTGAAGCCACAGTGATGGTGATGGAAAAAGAGAGACAGAATGTGGCACCAACTTTTCTTCGCCAACATGTGTCGCATGAGGTATCTTTTTCTGAACCACTTTTGTCACTGGGATTGAAACTGAAGGGAAAGATTTCTTGGGCACTTCATTTTTAGAGGCATCAAAGAATTTGCGACCCATCACTGGGAGAGCCATTCTTGTAGAAAAATCATTTCTTGAGCCCACCGATTTGGGGACTTCAGGAGTTTCAGATAAAAGCTCTGCGGCAATGAATAATTCCGATGCATCAGAATTACGGCGACCAAAAGTCACAGCCTTTGTAGTTGATCCAGGGTTGGATTGATCCCCGACAATACCGGCCAGGCCGGTCACCTCTATATTCGGCATGATCATGGTGAACTCGGGGGCATCACCTGTAGTCGGAAGCAACTGCTCAACTGGCTGGACCGTTTGTTTAAGCGGGTCCAGCACAGGAACAAACACATCCGAGTCGTGATCAGTTTCACTTTCCTGGAGCACGATCATTTGACCAGCGTTGGCCGAAGTCTGCCCTAGATCCGGAGCCATGCTGCTCTCAGCAATGGCACTCATACCAGAAAAAACTGGATCGAAAGGATCGGATGTCCCCCCTAAAGTCATGACTTGAATAGGACCAGTCGGAACTCCATTCGGCACAACAAGAAAGAGTTCTGAGTTTGCGTTTGGGAAAATGGCTGACACGACAGGCCCGGTCATAGGCCCACTGTCTATCAAAGTCTGGTCATCAAAGTGCACAGCTAAAACTCCTTCGGTGAACCCACTTCCTGTCAAAATAAGAGGCTCATCGTGAAATGGACCATTTATCAGTTGCTCCACATCCGTTAAAGTAGGGATCACCTGCAGAAATTGACCGACCGTCTCGCGCTCAAGCCGTACCATCCCGGTTGCTGCAAAATCGGGGACCACCACATCTAAACGAGATCCTTCTCCCGCAACCATCGTTGGAGAAACCATCTGGGTCTGGACCTCTCCACTAGGATCAATTGTTGTGAAAACGATTCGGTCGGCGGAAGTCAACCCACTTCCCTCTAATGTAATAACCTGCCCAACATTGGCCGAAGAGAGACCAGGGCGAGCAGGGATCCCGCTTACAGCAGAAGCGATAATATTTGTTACGGTTAGACTGCCCTCCTCAATCAACTGTAAAGCAACCGTGTACAGCCCCTTATCCCCATTTATTCCGCTATTCTCCAACATCGGATCATAGAACGAATTTGACGTCCCACTCACGCCAATGAACACTGTCCCAGAATCGGGAATCCTCATACTCGTATTCATCCCACCCGAGGACACAATGGCCAACAGCGTGCCGTCTAGATCAAAGGCTCGCGCGGAAAAAAAACTGGGACCATCCGCAGGAACCCTGATAGAAAGAATTTCCCCGGCAGAAGCCGTCACTTGGAAAAAATCCACATCCCGTCCATCAAAGATCGTATCCCCGACCATTCCTTCAAGGGTCACTCGATGATTAAGCGGTAAATCGATAAATTGTGCGGTGCCAAGGGTGTCACCCACATCCATGCGTATCACAAAATCTGGGAGTGTGGATAAACTCATGCGCTCCAGCAAAACCATATACCCATCAGCATCACCAACACTCCCGCCACCACCGAGTATCGGATCGTAGGTCATGTTCGGCCAGCCACTAATCCCCACGAAATAGGTCCCATCAGCCGGAACCACGAAATCATCAATGACCGATACGCTACCAAATAGACCATCCCCATTAGCCGCCAGCTCAGTCCCCGCCTGATTGAACAGGCGTAAGGACAAAGGCACACCACGCACCGATAACGTGGTGACGTTGACAATCTCACCCGCAAGCCCGGAAAAACTCAACACATCGACATCGGCCCCACCCAAAGGACCGTCCCCAACAGCAGCCGAAAAAAGAACCTCACTATTTCCTGGCAAGGCAATGGGCATAGCCGTTCCAAGAGTCTCTCCAGTATCTACGGTGGTGAAGATATCCGGCAATTGGGTTAATTCTAAACGCCCGATCATCAGAGCATAGGCACCAAGAGACCCTCCAACACTATTGGCACCATTGAGCGGATTGTAGACGTCATTACCTTCCCCACTCACGCCAACATAATAGGTAGCAGTATCCGGAACTTCCGCTGAAAAAAAGTCAAAGCCAAAACCCACTTCAATCCCCATGTGATCAAACACGCGTAAGACGGGGGCCAGGGAACTCGGCGGATTGAGCCCAGTGGTTTCAACTTCAAAAAAGACCACATCGCCAGCGGACAAGTCGACTTGATAGAGATCCACATCTCCATCACCAGAGCCGTTATCGCCAATGACTGCATCTATACGAATTTGTTGATTCAAAGGAACCGCCTGAACGAGGGCCGTGGCCGTCGTCCCTCCAATATCAACAGGGGGAACGAGATCAGGCAATTCCATCAACTCTGGCCGTATCAAGGTCAGTGCATACATTCCAGTCTCACCTTCGACCCCACTGCCAAGGATGGTGGGATCATAAGCAAAATTGCTTAGCCCACTCACACCCACATAATAGATCCCAGCCGCTGGAGCTTGAAAATCAAGCTCATCCTGTGCAATGGCAAGTTCAAACCCCGTATCGTCAAATACACGAAGCACCGAATCTAAGAAATTGCTCTCCAACTCCACAGTCAATCCATCTCCAGCCCCCAAGTTAATGGCAAAGAGATCCACCTCCGCTCCAGCTAATACCGAATCACCAATAGCAGCCGAAACCGTCACCACGTTCTTCGTAGGTAAATTGACCAACGACGCTGTAGAAAGAGTATCCCCGACATCAACAGATGCAATAACCGGCGCAATTTCCATCAACCGACTCAGCGTCATCTCGACATCATAAATCCCAATTGATCCAACACTACCACTTCCAGCGGCGGTCGGATCATACAGCACATTTCCCAAACCACTCACCCCAAGATAATAGTTCCCAGAACCAGGAGCCACAAACTCATCTTCAGAGCTCACTCCAGTTCCCCCAATGATAGTCGTATGGAAAAGTTCAACCCCGCTGTCATTGAATACCCGAACTTCAGTGAGACCCGTACTAGGAGGGATTCCCGCAAAACTCAGGGCATCATCCGCTTGCGCAGAAAACGAAAACAAATCAACATCTAAGGGACCTAAAGTGGTATCCCCTACAACTGAACGAAGTCGCACTTGGCTGTTGCCAGTGAGACCCAGATTCTGAGCAGTCGCTAAAGTATCACCGACATCATCTGGCAAAACAAGATCCGGCAACATAGTAATCGGAACACCATCACGCAAAATGGCACTACCCCCAGAGGTGGCGAGAGTTATCACCCCATTGCTCACATTGTTGGGAACTGTCAGTTCCACAATTTGCTGATCTAACCCAGGCCCAAATATATTCGCACTATCCACAATGGTCTTCACATCTAATACAGAGACGACCTCACCATCAATGGCAAGAAAAAGATTCCCGTCGGACAAACCAGTCCCTTCCAAGACCAGTTGAGTTCCAGGTGCAATAGCACCTCCAACGGAACGCAAGGTCGGCACAATTTGCAAAGGAAGTGCTATGGGAGAACCCAAGACGCGCACCAGGCCTGTCTGAGCTAAAGCTGGGACATCAACCGACAACTGTGTGCCGTCGCCATTGGCCTCACCAGTCCGAGTCAGCGTCCCGACAAAGCCGGAATCATCCCTGGCCTCAAATTGGACCAGAGTCTGATTGGAAAATCCTTGTCCATGCAACAGAATACTTTGTCCCGTGTTTGCCGACGGTTGCCCAGGGTCAGCAGGAAGACCTTCATCCGCGCTGGCCTCCAACGACAAAAACTCCACAACAGGTTGCCCGGGAAATGTCGGACCCGGAAATTCAAAATACCCACCGTCCGTCGTGACCCGGATTGGCCCCTCAACAGCCAATGGCGCAACAACAGATAACGAACCAGCAACATCGATCTGGTCGTCATTGGTAAATTGATCCACCAGAGTCAATCCACCAATCGTGACCGTGCTGACTCCTTCTTGAAATCCAGTACCAATCAACTCAAAAGGAGCAGCGATTCCAGGTTGCCCATTGATTCCGGTTATGACAGGAACAATCTGGAGTGGAAAACTCCCTCCTCCTCCGCTTAGCGTCACAATGCCGGTTCGGGCTTCATCCGGGACAATGACTTGCAGTTTTTCGGCCTCATTCAGAGCCAATGATGGAAGCACAGCGATAGTTGTCTCGCCTCCGTCAAGATCTCGAGAAGGGAAAACAACCTGGGTCGCCAGCGTAATATTACCTCCTCCAAGCTCAATACTTTGCCCCACATTGGCTGAGGGAAGGTCACTTTCAAGGGGAATGCCGAATTCCGCTTCAGAATCGACGGTACCTATCTCAAAACTTAGAGTAAGGGCTTCGGTTACATGATTCCCTGCAAGATCAGCAAGAATGGATTGATCAATAGTGACCAGATAATTTCCTGGGATAAGTGTGGATTGCGGAATGACCGACAGCAGTTGTCCGCGGTTTCGCAAAACCAGATCACTCAAATCAATTGCAAGGTCATCCCCTCCGCCCACAATCCCATCGGCCCCAAGATTCAAGATAGTAACTCCAGCAACATCAAGCTGATCATCGTCTAGAGCCTCATTGAATGTCAGATCAATCGAGGCCGCTGAAATCACGGCTCCATCAGCAAGAGGAAATGTTCCTACGACACTAGGAGCAACCGTATCCTCAACTAACTCAAAGGAAAGAATGTTTGAAAGCGCGCTATTACCCCCGGTGTCTGTTGCCCTAGCCTGAACAGTTAATGATGACGCACCATTGATGATTGGGGCTGATGTGAGAAAATCCCAAGGAAACGAGACGTCTTGCCTCACCACCTCGCCATTAACCAACCATTCAACATTTCGAGCTTGGACATCATCTTCCACATCAGCACGCAAGGCCAGAGGTGCCCCTTCAAAAATTTGAATGCCATTAGTGTTTGGGTCAATATCATCTAGCATGTGACTTAGAGAAATTGTAGGGGCTACACCCAACCCATCAAAGGGAAGGTAATTGACGACGTGTAAACCAAAAGGATTACCTGCGACGAAAGCAATGCCACCACCAATAGCAATGTCTTGAATCCCTCCAAGAATAAGAAATGACGTCAAGAAACGATCCGTTTGTGTTGGGTCACTCACATCAAGAACCCCTAAATCAGCTCCTTCCGGGTTATTTAGACCTGCAAAAATGGCTATACCTGATCCGTTCACTACAACATCAAAGACATTGATATCTGATGGTTCGCCAATTAGCTCCAAACCATTGGTGCCATCACTGATAATTTCTAAGCCCGGCATCGTATTTGCGCTATCCACAGGTGCCAAATAAACTAATCCTCCCCCGGCAAAGATACTAAGTGAGTCTAAAATCTGGAATTGATCCATGGTAATCTGATCAATAATCTCGAACGGATCCGCAATCAGCTCAATCTTAGAAACCGTATGAGTCGATGCATGGGCACTGGAAACAAAATACAAGAATCCGTCAGAAATGGCCATGTCATCAATAGGACCAGTCACATATTGATGTTGTCCCTGAACTACTCCTGTCAGAAGATCAATAAGGACAAGCGTATCGCCTACCGCGGCATACACAAAGCCATCAGCCACCTCAACATTATTGGCAATCAATGCGACCGTTTTAAATAGTTGGGGAAACATAGGATTCGACACATCAATTAAATGTACCCCGCCTTCACCTGAAGCAACCACAGCAATCTCTAGGTTAGTATCGACTGATACGCCAGTGGCCGCTCCTGGCAGATCCAATTGCCCAAGAACAATAGGATTATCAAACTGGGAAACATCTACGATCGCCAAACCATGAAATCCGGTCGCAATATAGGCTGTTTGTTGTTCCTCATCTGTGAGGGACCCTTCAACGATAATGTCCATGGCAGGGCCATTTAACGGCACCCTAGAGATAATTCCTGTTGGAAATCCACGATCATCTAAAGGGTTGAGTCCCTGTTGGATTTCAGATAGATCAGAAATTCCATCATCATCAGTGTCAGAATTGTCCAGAGAGGTCCCCATGGTTATTTCCGCAAGATCCACCAATCCATCCCCGTCCGTATCAAGAAAAGTTTCATCTGGAATGGCAAGATAAGACCTACCAGAATCCGTGACAGTTCTGAAGCCTGTATTAGGGTCTAAAGTTAAAGAATCTCCAGAAAATCCACTAAACTCACCTATAAGGTTTTGAGCTGGAAGATAAACCGAACCAGTGTAAAATTCGTTTTCTGGAACTACTAGTCGCCATTTGCCATCAGCATCGGTGGTGGTCTGTAAATTTAAATTACCCACCTGGACTGCCACTACCGCACCTTGGACGGGATCGGCAAAGGGAGCCATAATTTCATCCACCGCAGCTTGAATAAGCGGTAGCAAATCCCGAAGACCATCCACAAACCAGATACGCCCTTCAATGGCTTGCATGCTAGCAATAGATAACTCCAGATGCCGTTGAAGCTCCATTTGTTGTTCGACATCTAGTCCCAGGTCAGGGGCTTCGGGATCGCCAAGCTCCATGATAGCCAATGCCATACTTAAGTTTGTTTCCATGTTCAAGTAAATTTCGCTTTGAACATTCAATTCATTCAATAAAAAGTCAATCTCATGAATGGCAGCAGAGAATGCACTCCCATCCACCAATTCTGAAGTTATCCCTGATCCTAGAGACCACTCTTGCCCAAGATTCTTTGCTTTGTTTAATTCTTCTCCTACCTTTTGCAAAGCGTCGCTCATTTGATAGATCCCAATTCCAGTTCGAGCTAAACTTGCTGCTAATCCCAATGGAGTTGGGAAAATGGCTATACCAGAAAAGAAGAGACTTACTCCTCCAAGAATCGTGGGGTCATCTATAAATCCAACTAAATCAATAGCGATTGTCAAAGCACCAGCGAACCGGCCAATTCCTGAATTCTCTGTTCCCAGGGTAGACGTGACAATAGATGTGCCAAGGGAAAAAGCACCTAGCCCAAAATTAAGAGCATTACTGCCCGCATTAACCAATTGTCTCTTCGGACGAGGATCATTAGGGTCATGCGGAGGGTCTCCCTCATTTCCCCCACCGCCTGCATTCCCCCCTACGCTACCCCCTAATTGGATCCCAGGCTGTGTTAAGTACCAACCAGGAGCAAGAATCCCAACTCCTGGATCCGAAACAATCGCCATGCCATCTGAAGTTACGGTACCTGCTCCAATCACTTTCCAATTCCCGGCATCATGATCAAATGACCAGATCAGGCTAGAGTCACCAGGGTTCAAACCATCAACGTTAGGAAATGTTACCTGTGCGGGCACATCAAAATTCGTCGCGCCTTCCGCTTGAATTGAAAGCACGAGTTGAGGAACGACCCCTGGAGGTAACGGAGCAGGCAATCGATTGGGGGGGACCGGGATAATAGCGGCTTGGGTTGCAGGATTTCCTTGATCATCAATGGCTGAACCAGCTTCAAACGTCACCTGCATCACCTCCCACATTGCGGGGTCAATGGCAGGAAACATTTCTTGAAGTTCTGCCACGCCTCCAGGACCAAATCCCACCTGCGTCGCTTCTGTTGGCGATAACAGTTGAATGTCACCCTGTGCGATAGGGGGTAAAAAAATATCAAACGGCTGGAGATTTTTTTCTATTTGAATCTCCTGACCCGGCACACTATGAAAGGGTTTTCCGACGTTGGGATAGACAGTCCCCGCAGGTGCATTAATGGCGGTCGATCCATCAATATGAACAAAAAATTCTGGAGCCGGCATATTTTGTAAAAGAAAAAATCCATTTTCATCGGTCACTACATTGGCTTCGGGAAAGGCATCGACCCGAATCGTCGCTCCAACGATGGGAATATTATTTCCTTCTGCATCGACATTTACCGAATCAAACACATATCCAAAGACATTCGTGCCCGGAATACGAGTCAGCGGCAAAGTGCGAAAATCCGCAGTAAGGACTCCTCCAGGAACACCATCTCCATCAGCATCCAACAAATGGCCATCTTGACCGGAGATCGAATCCCCGTCGACCACCAACCGAACTTCCGTAGAGGCCGGCAATGCATTGTCGTAAAACAAGGTGACAAATCTCTCCGTACTCGATACTTGAAGCCTGCCAGGCACCCTTTCACCTTGGGCGATAAGATAGACGTTCTCTTCTGTGATGGTGGTCGGGTCAATGGCTTCATCAAATCGAACAATGGTTTCCCGAGTGAGATTCACCATTTCTTCACCACCTAGTGGCGACGTCTCGGCAATCGCCGCTGGATCTAACACGGTAAATGGTACAATAGCCGGTGTCGCGAAGGGCTGCCCGGCTAGATCAAACAAGGGGCCGGTGATCGTGAACGTATAATCTTGATCAGCCAACTCTCCACCTAAGTGCAGTTCCGCTGTCGTGACATCCACCTGCTCAACAGAAATGATCGGAATGTTCTGCCCGGCATTGGGACCACCTGATACCTCAACGCTGTAGCTTACTGCAGCAAATGCCTCTGGACTCACGGCTTCATTAAATTCCAGAGTGAAGGCCGAAAACGTTTCAGATAATATGCCACCTGGTGCATTTTGAAGAATTGGGCCAATCCGGTCTAAGATAAAGCTAGTTTCCAAAACATCCGAAAGATTGCCCTGTTCATCTTTGGCTAATAATTGCAGGCGATGGAAACCCTCAATCAACGGTGCTCCCTTGATCGCCTCCAAATCAACGACATTCAATTGAAAGCTGCCGTCTGATTGGACCAAGGGCAAGATATCCAATGCTGTCATTCCCTCTGCATCAAATAATGTTGCTTGAAAAATGCCGAGCGGGTTCATCTCTGTTACGACGCCGATGATCGTGGGATCGGAGGTAAGGCCATCGGTCGCAAACTGACCTGTATCATTCGCGAGGGTTGCGGTTATGTCCGGCGGAAGGAAATCCGGAAGCAACCGGGCGATGTACGCTTCAATGTCGGTGGCGTCGGTCCGATTTCCAGCTAGATCAACAACCCCTTGGATGAGATCCGCCCCTCGTAGCCCATCTAGGTAGCGGGCAATCAAAAGTCCATCGCTCAACACACGCACGGAACCATTGTCATCCACGTCAAAACGTGTGGGATCGGCCGCATCTAAATAGTCCACAATACTAGCGGCATCGTTGCGATTTCCTGCTTGATCTACCACACCCTCGACGAGCGATTGCCCGCGTAGACCAAAGGCATAGCGTAGAAACAACAACCCATCCTGTGCAGCTATGGCTTCTCCATTGTCATCAAGGTCTAAATTGGCGGCAGGGGGTGGGTCGCCCGCTAACGCGGAACTTTCCAGGTGGAGGCTTTGGTTTTCTTGAAGATCCAGGGAGGTTTCTACAACAATGGCAGGAGGAATAAGATCGAGTTCTTCAGCAGGCAAGACATCTGCGCTGAGGAGGATGCGCGGTTCTAACGGTTCAAAGATTAGGGGATTAGGTCGAGGCTGCTGCCTAGCTCTGAACATTTCCGAACGCATCGCTTGTTTGAAGTTGGCTTTGGCAAAAAAACGTTCCGCCAGATTCATGCTTTAGCCTCCAGGAATTTTTATTCGTTCTACAAGAATGGGTAAGGTGAATGCTTTTCCATCCAACAGTTCAATAGCCCATCTGTTTTGAAGGAACGACTCATGAAGAAACTCTTCATTCTCTATGGATAAGGAACGAAATCCAGAGGGGGAACTAACTAGTTCGTTGCCTGCACTAAAATTAACAATCAATGGGTCAAACACTATTACTCAGTAGCAGAACCATGCCGCCGCAATCGACCCAAGCTTAACTTCATTCGTAAATAATTGCAAAAGGAAAGGGCCGGCAAATACGCATTGCGCCGCTATTGACTTTACTTGTTGAACTCACGGTGTTGAAAAGGCTGGCGCTGAGAAGATCTCTCTTTCCTGTGGGCGTTCACCTTTCTTGACTCTGGTGAATCTTTTTTTCTTCATACATTGTTCCACATCTAAACTTGACGTATCAGGAGGGGGGCTGAACTTTCTGGTCGGATCCGAAAGGGGCTGGACGATCAGACTTTGGCAATCGCTGAGGGCTTGCTGTGCCTCAATTTCGGATGTGTCTTGTTTCACCCATGCAGTCTGGGTACAGGCAACCAACATTCCTACACACAAGAGCGCGGCTAATCGATGCATAACACCTGACTCAACGAGCATAGCGATACCCAGAGCCTTTTTAAAATTAAAACGGGCTAAACAATTCCATGGGAACCATTCGCCATTCTCGTTATGGGGTTAGATTTGTTTTTCTTTCTTCCATCGCCATCCCAAAAACCCGGCTAGACCTGTGCCGAACAATATAAAGGTCGAGGGTTCAGGAATGGGGTCCGGAGTCCGAGTCGTTTCCAACGCTCCTGAAAAGGTAACGGTCTCGACACTATCAGGATCAGTGTGGGTGATGAAAAATGAACTTGACGGAGCCCTGCCCCCCGTATCAGAAATGATAAGAGTGAGCGAGGCTTGCTGTCCAAGACCAAGCACGACATCCCAACCCATCGCCACGGCTACATCGTCTTCCAGGCCGGCAGGAATCTCGTTCACATCATCCAAGAGACCGTCTTCAAAATTAAAGGGAATATCACCGAATAAAAATCCTGGTTCGTCAATTTCCCATGTATCAGGATTCACTCCGCCCAAGGTTCCTGAAGCGGCTCCAAATTCGTTGAAAAAATCATTGACGGATACGGCAATTTCCAAGTCAAAATATGTCAAAATACTTCCTATTACGGTTCCCACTGCAGTCGCCGCTCTGGTAATAACTACTTCAATCTTTCCCAGTCCTGTTCCACCGCTTCCACTATTGAATGTGCCAAATTCTTTAAAGGACGCATTCAAGCTTGAAAATTCTGGGGGGACAACTTCCGTCCCGCCATCCCAGGCCGAAAAATTGTAATTGAACATGAGATCCATTCCTGAGGTTCGAAACGCTGATTGAAAATTACCAATTTGGGCGGCTTGAGCCAGACTACTAAAGAGAAAGATGACGAACATTCCCAGTAAGAGAAAAATGTTTTTTCGAGAATACATCATAGGGTTTCCTCCTGCACCATTCTTAACTAGGCCATAATGATATCCAATGAATCAATGCTCGACCTTCTCAGATGTTTCTTGTCCATACCGTTGCAAGCGTTAGGGAAAGGATTTTCGTATCAAAGCCAGAGAGATCCTAGAGAATTTGTTTTTTTTGTCAATCCCCTCAGTAGGGCACCATAATTTGGAAGGGCGCCACCTCTCTTTTTTCCTGACGTTTCGCAATTTCGAATGGCTCGGAAGGTCCGTTTGGCACCAATGAATGAAGATCACGATTGTCGAGACCTACGGTTTCTAATATTGGTCGAATATCGAGGAGGAGATTCCTCAACAGATGACCGAGTCGGAGCCATTTCCGATGGAGGAGCCAGCAGGAATTTTCCTAATTGTGGGTGGGCACTTTATCAATAGGATCGGGCACACCTTAGGGAGTACTCCCCAGACTTTCACATGTGCCCATAAGCTTAGAGAGAGATAAAAATCCTCGAGAAGAAATTTTTCGGAAGGGCAGGAGTTTTTAGGAGTCTTTTGGGGAATAGTTACGAAAGGCCAACCATCCGATCAAGCCCGTAGAAAGAAGCAAGAAGGTACTCGGCTCTGGTACAGGGGTTCCATACAAAAATTGGGCACCGGCAATATCATCAGTTTGTAGCCCGCGTACCGCTTCGGAATAAAAGGCATTCATCAGGGCTGGTTGGCCAAATGAATGCCGCAAGCCAATGGCATGCCCAATTTCATGGCTAACCACTTGAAACACATCCCGAGTCACTGAAAATCCATCAACACTATTGAGAGCCCACAACTCGGCAATATCCAGATGAATATCCCCTGCCCCACTGATGCCATTCGGGGGAGGGAAAAAGCCATGGGCTAAGACGCCTCCTCCACCATCAAATATATGCCCTGTTAAACGAATGTCGCCAAAGGAACCCGTCCCGGCATCAACAGGGGAGCCATCGTCCACGACCTCAATAAAATTAAGATTCGCCACCTCTTCCCACGCCTGAAACGCTAAGACCACCTGATCTTTGTACCCGGTTGGTAGGAAATCTTCGAAGGAAGTGGTGGTGCATCCAAAAAACTCAATTGCACATGACGCGCCACTTGGCATGAGACTCCAAGTAATAGTTGCGCCAGTGCCAAATGCTGGGTCACCCCACTTTGAACCCCACAGAGTAAAGCCGAAGGCCTGGGAGTTGCCCAGGGTCAACAACAGGCCAACCAGGATTCCAAGTGCCATAAATCTGTCCCACCGTCTGATTATACTGAAGTGCTGGTTCTCCACTTTTGGTCAACGCTCCTTGAGGGAATGAATGTCAATGGAAAATCACCATACCGAGAATGTTGAACATTTCCTACCCCTCAAAAGTGACTCTGCTTCCTCAATTCAAAATTGCGTTAACACACGATATTCACGAAGAAGACAACCTATTTCTCAAAGAGTGAACAGAAATGAATTCTAGGAGTACATCCGAAAGCACATGTAGAATGTGGAAAGAGACAAGGCTGAATGGACATTGCACCTCAAGAAAAACACAGGTCTGTGTAAAGAGAAGGAAGCGTTAATCGTTTCCTTATTCTCGGATGATCGAGTATTTCCACATTTGCATAGATTGACCACGAGATTATTTTTTTTCTTGACTTCTTTCATCATATTTAAGAGCATGGGTTCCAAATCACACCGCACACTACCCTCCTACCCCTAATGACTTGGCTCTTCATGTGCGTATTGAGAGTCAGGAAATAGGGAGGGCTTCATGTTCTTGTTGAAGAAAACCATACTCGTTTTCCTGCTGTGGCTTTCAGCCTGTGGCCTACCCACCCTGATCTGGGCATTGGATACCGCGCCGTTTGACGTGGATGGGGATTCCGTCACCAATCCCATGACCGATGCGCAAATGATCATGCGCAAAATGATGGGTCTGGATGGGGCTGCCCTTACCGATGGCGTCGTGAATCCCGCTGGAACGCGCACCGATCCGGATGAAATCAATACCTTCCTTGAAGCCAATCTATTAAGTCCTGAAGACCACTTAACTATTACCGCAGTGTTTGTCGACGTGAACAATGGGACGCTCACGATCAAAGGAAAAAATTTTGACATCATCAATGTGCCATTAGAAGTCACACTTGAGGAATTAGGAATATTAAATGTCGTAGGAGTATCAACCGCCATTGAGGTCGTTGCCGATTTGCCAGCTGGAATTCTTCCTGGAGACTATGTTCTTACCCTTTCAAAAGGTGAAGCTCTGAGTCAACAAGACTCATTCGATTTGACGATAGGGCAAGGTGCGCAAGGACCTGAAGGCCCGGAAGGACCACCTGGCCCCGAGGGTCCTCCCGGACCGGCGGGAACATCCAATCTGATCAATATGCGTTGTCCACCCGGACAGGTCATTTATGGATTTGACCAAATAGGTGGAATTTTATGTGCAGATGCCGCAATCGGTGCGCCAACGCTTCCACCAATCGCCAACCTTTTACCGGGCGACTTGATCATCACTGAGATTATGGCTAATCCTTCCGGCATCAATGCCGAACGAGAGTGGTTTGAAATACATAATGTCTCTGGCAAGAATTTTGACCTCAATGGAATGGAAATTCTTATCAATGGCACCAATGCGTTGACCCTGACTTCCGCAGTTTCTCTCCCTTCAGGAGGCTTTCTCGTCATTGGCCGGAACCAGGACCCTCAGGTGAATGGGGGCCTGGCTGTGGATGTCGTCATAGCGGCCACACTTTCCAATACAGATAGTTCGATTGAATTACGGAACGGATCTGCCTTAATCGATCAGGTTACGTATACCACGCCAACCTGGCCTATTATTTCTGGTCGAGCCTTACAATTTTCTGGCACCACCGCCACTGAAAACGATGATGTGGGTTTTTGGTGCGTGGCCTTTGATGTTTATGGAGACGGGGACTTCGGAACACCTGGTGTCACAAACCCTACATGCCCAGATATCTCCATTTCCAACCTCTTACCAGGCGACTTGGTCATCACCGAAATAATGGTCAATCCTTCAGGATCGGATAACGGGCGAGAATGGTTTGAAATACAGAATGTTTCTGGAAAAAGTTTTGACTTGCAAGGGCTGGAAATTCTCATCAACGACAACAATGCGTTGACCATCCCCTCCTCCGCGTTCATTCCTTCAGGAGGATTTCTGGTGTTTGGTCAAAGTCAGGATGTCAACGTCAATGGAGGCCTACTGGTCAATTTCCTCTTCACAGCACCACTACCCAATACAGGCGGATCGATCGAACTCCTCAACGGATTGATTTCCGTGGATCGTGTGGCCTATTCATCCGGCTGGCCCCTTGTAGTAGGAAGCGCCATGAGTTTCGGTGGAAACGATGCCACACAAAATGATAATGCGGCCTTTTGGTGCGCGGCAACAATGACATATGGCGATGGAGATTTGGGGACACCCGGCAGTCTCAATCCTCTTTGCAGTCAATCCCTCCTAAATTCTCAAGAGGGCAAACGAAAAAGATTGCGGTGAGTTTAATCGTATCGAAAAACTCCATGACGTCACATCAAGCCTCATTGTCCAGGCTTCCACATGTCGACCAACAAGGCTTGGACCAAAATAAATTAAGAAAGGCAAAACACCCATGAAAGGCAATTATCTGTTGAGCAGACTTTTATACCTATGGCTTTTGCTTTTACCCATCCCCTCCTTGACCTGGGCGCTGGATACGGCGCTCTTTGACGTCGATGGGGATTCGGTTGCCAATCCCATGACCGATGGGAATCTGATCATGCGAAAAATGTTAGGGCTAGAAGGAACCGCCCTCACCGATGGCGTGGTGAATCCTGCCGGTTTACGTACCGAAGAGGATGAAATTAATGCCTTTTTGGAAGCCAGCATGTTGGCCCCGGCGGATCACTTAACGATTACCGAAGTGTTGGTGGACCTAGAGGCAGGAACGCTAACCATCACCGGCCAAAATTTCCCCATGGGAACCGACCCGATTGTCTTGCTCGGAAATGATACCGTCCCTCTCGGTCTAAGCGGTGTCCCAATGGAAATGGAAATTATTGCATTTTTACCGACGCCGGTCATCAATGGGGACTACCTGCTGACCGTTTCGAAAGGTGACGCCCCATCCGAGCGAGATTCATACAACATTACGATTGGTCAAAGTCCACCTGGCCCCGAAGGGCCAGAAGGTCCTCAGGGGCCGCAAGGATTTCCCGGGGTCCAAGGACTACAAGGACCGGAAGGAGCACAAGGACCTCCAGGCCCAGCCGCAGATGGCTCCGTACCAATTGACGAATCAGATGCACCTACCGAAGAAATGATTTTTATGAATATTGATGATGGTGCAATTAAGGGAAACGCAATCACTTCCGGATATGAAGAGCAAATCGTGGTGGGCTATGTCATGTATGGTGTCGCTCAGGCTGGAGAATGGGAAGAGGGAGAACAAATCACCGGAAGAATCACCACCTTTGGCGAATTTCAGATTGTAAAAAATGTCCAAATTGGGAACGGGACTCCAGAATTATTATTCGCCTCCGCAAATAAAACCCAATTCGACAAAGTTGAGATTAACTTTGTGACGGGAAATGATGCCTATGCGACCATTTCTCTTGAAAAAGTTATCATTACAAGTGACACCGTAAAATTTGATCAGGAATTTACCTTGCCAATTGAAATTGTCAGCCTATCGTATCGGAAAGCCACCTGGCGTGTTGGAACAGCAACCACTTCCTATAATCTTGAGGCCGCTACCGACTAAGGGGAAACAATCAAAAATTCCTATAACCACCATCCCTGTTAAGCCTAAACATCTCTCTCACACAAAAAGGACCGCATATGAAACATACATTTATTCAACAGGTCATCATCAGCACTTTGCTGTTTTGGAGTGGATTGTATCCCTCGTTTGCCGCCCCATCACCACAAAATATCTTGATAAATATTGGAGAGGGTGCCATTCCTGGAAATGCAACCGTACCAGGATATGAAAATCAAATCGTCGCCCAAAACTTCTCTTTTGCTGTCTCTCAACTTGGCGAATGGGAAGAGGGAGAACAAATCACCGGGAGAGTGACCATTTTTTCGGACTTCACCTTTAGCAAAGAGCTGGACGGTGGAAGCCCAGCTCTTGCTCATGCATCAGCGTTAAAAACGCAATATAATAACGCTGTTCTCACCTTTCTCGATACGACGGGAGAACCAATTATCACCGTCACCTTAGAAAAAGTCATTGTCACTAGTGTGGGAATAAAAATGAAACCAGGTGCAACGAGACCTCTTGAAGTCGTAACATTATCCCATCGCAAGGATACTTGGGAGAGTGGTCAGTCATCTACTTCCTATGACCTTGAAGCGGCATCCGCGCTAACCGGTGAAATCAGTTCCGCATTAACCGCTCCTACCGGGAGTTCCGCCTTGCTGGATTCCACCACCGAAACCAGCTCCACCGATTCGAACCCTCTCAGGCAACCTAACAAACGAACCAAAAGAACGAGGACACGATGAGCAACCAAATCGCCAGAACCCCAGAGACTCACGCAAAAGAAGTCAGACTCGAATTTATGGACCACGTAGACTTCGATTGCTGCTGGTCAAGTCGGCATTCTTCTGCATGATGACCAAACACTGCCGCTATGATGAGAGAAATCAGGTATTGAAGGGAAGTTCTTGTAGGCCTAATTCTTTGGCGGCTCGACGAAGGGCATAGAGATGCGGGCCTATCCATGCTAACAAGAACGTCCCTTCGCACGCGGGGACAGTGTCCATGTTACTGATCACGTCTTCCAACATCTTTCGGGACAATTCGACATAATCCAATTCTGTTGAGCCAGCTCCCAACATGGGGAACAGAATCGTGCGGAGATCAGGACGTTCTTGGGCCAAATGCTCAAATTGCCCAAAGACATTCCGAATACAATCATCCAGCGAATCCTCGTTAGTATGATACCCATCTCCCACCGACCCTTGCATAGCCGCAATATGAAAAACATATTTAATGCCGATAGACGACAATTGGTTTGTCGGTGTGGCAACCACTGTCCCAGTGGCAAAAGGAGGGGTCATCCCTAAGGTCTGAATTTCTTGTTGAAGTTGCGCTTGAAGCGTATCGCGAAGAATTCCACCACCAGGCGTTTTTTCGGCATCACGGTAGCGCAGAGTCCCAGAAAGCCAGGGATCATAGTACCGCGCAAGCTGGAAATTCGTCGATTCTAAACTGACGATCACATCCGCGCCAAAATCCCCGATTTCTTTCACATCACCCGTCACAAAGGTAATCGTCCGCTTCGGATCAGAGGGCAAGGCATAGCGACTATCCTTACCCACCGGCAAGGGCTCTGGACGGGCATGGGCAATAAAGGTTTGTAGGATTTTTTCATAGCCCAGTTGCGGCCCATAGCCATAGGTTTGAAATAACCCTTGAGCATCCCAGCCCTCTTCATGGAGATTCTGGAGTTGCTCAAACACCGCATCGGAATACACGCCTCGGATCAGATCTTTGACCGGTTGAAATTGGTAGGAGACCGACCGAGTATCTCTCACATCAAAAGGGAGTGATTGAGGGCTTTCAATCAGAATAATCACCGGGCGAGCTGCGGCTTGCGCGACGGCCAATTCATAAAACACATTCGGGTTATGATCGGTCAGAATCGCAATACAGAGATCCGAGTGAAGAATCTCATCAAACATCTGCCGGGTAATCGTCCCGATATGATCAATGTGGTCGGCGCGAATGGCTTCAATCTCGATCGAAAACTCGTCTTTGAACTTCTTCAACGCCTTCTCAATAATAAATTCAAACACATCATCCGCATGATGACGAATAGTCGACCCTTCTTCGCCAATCGGACTAATCACAAAACAGCGTTTTTTGATCATAAGGTATTTCCTTACAAAGGAAGAGAAAACATCACCTATAGCATGATTACAAAAATCAATCTACCTCATGAGGACTCAGAAAAGAGAATGAGACAAGTGGCACAGTCATAAGCAAAGGAACACCAGAGAAAAAGACTATCGTAGCGAACGCTTCCTTTCCCTTTTCTGTCGTTTAGCATGCCCTTTTTTCTTTCCACGCTGAGTTGGAGGATCTTGAATTTCCGGCTCAGACGTGATGGTAAGCTCTAAACTGTCAGTCAGCGCGGAATCCGGGGATGCAAGATCTACGGAGGTGCTCACCGCCTCACTCGTGCCGGCCGTTGTCAGCCGACTTCCGGTCGACTCAGCCCCAGGCAGAAACCCACTCAGAAATGCCACAATTGCGGAGGCCGTGGTCCGCGTCGCACCCACCCCCAGCCCATTGGCCAAGACACTGTCGCTCGTGATGCCAAACAAAAACGCGGTGATAATCTTGCAATCAAACGTATCTGCCGTGCCATTCCCATCGGCATCCAGCATGCCCAGCGGCTCCACCCCCAGGAGATACGTCATAATCAGTTGCGGGTCGGTGCGCCCGCCGGTAGAGTCCACCACCCCGGCTGCCACATCCGCTGGATCGGTAATCGCCGGATCCAGATACCGGCAGATCATCGAGCCATCCCACACATTGGTTTCGCTATTAATATCAATATCAAAAGTCATCCGTTGGAATGTTTGTTGGGAAACGGGATGAATGGGGTTCAAGGCGAGGTCAAGAACATTGTTTACGGTCAGGGTGTAGCTCACTCCTTCAGCAAGAGGAGTTGTGGCAAGAAGGACCGTCACGCCATCAGATTGAAGAGCTGCCTGAAGGATGGATATTCCAGGATCTATAGAGAAGTTACTGGCGGTCTCAGCACTGCCTCTCTCCAATGGTTCGCTAAAAGTCACGGACACGAGGGTTGGATTACCGGCAGCCATCACATCCAAGATCGTTGGCCCAGAAACATCTGATCCTGTGGGAACCAATTTCAGCACTTCCCCTGTTTGCCGCCCGATATACAGCTCTCTGTCTTCATCCTCGCCCCAGGTGATATCGCGTTGGGGAATAAGCTGCGCACCCGTCGGTTCGATAGCAATCAATTCCAGCTCCCCCGTATTGATATCCATCGCCACCAATTCGGCTGCCACAAAATCAAAGAAAATATATTTACCAAATAATGGTGGCAGCGCTGACCCTCGATACACAAAGCCGCCTATCACAGACCCGAACGCCTTGGTGGTACCATTGTGATCATATTCCGCTAACGGTGGGGTGAACGCTGGATTAGGTGAAGGATCAACTGTCGCATTCCCACTCACTGGGTCCCAAAGAAAACTCCCCTCCTTCAGATTCCATCCATAGTTTTTTCCCAACTCTAGGCGCAAAATGGATTCAATCGTGAAATCTCCATTCGTGCCCGTGTACATATCTCCCGTCAGACGATCAGAGGAAATACGCCAAGGATTACGAACACCCCAAGCAAATATTTCCGGCACATTTCCGCCTGCTCCATCCGCGAAAGGATTATCAAACGGAATCGTATAACGACCATTGGGTCCAATAGTATCGACATCGATGCGGAGAATACTTCCATAAGGATTCGTCGTTTGTTGGCCAGTCGTGTGATGAGGAGTCGGCGTGCCAAATGGCGTCGCGCCGCCATCGCCAAATGACACATACAAATAACCATCACCGCCAAACGCCAAATCATTCATATTATGTCCGCCGTTAGGCTGGTGCACACGCAGCAATTCTCGTTGAGAATCTTGGTCAAACTGGTCAGGATTTGTCGCGTCGACTTGAAATTCAAACAACACGTTATCAAATGCAGAAGACGTATCATCTTGGGGAGGGCTGTAGTCTGGCGTAGCCCCGTTTGGAACGGCTTCGCCGGAAATCACGTAGAGTTTGCCATTAGTGGCGTAATCTGGATGAAAGGCCATGCCCGACATCGCAAACCCTGAAGGGGCTGCTGGAATATTCAGGAAGGGTGAGGGACGCAGTGCGCCGTCTTTGAATATACGAATGATCCCGTTTGGCGAGACAAGAAAAAGTCGTCCGCTCCCATCCCCTGCATTCGTAATATCGAATACCGCACTGGGGTTAACGGACACCACCTGTTCCAATTTGATGGTGTGAGGTCCAAGCGGAATATCGGGCAGTAGATTGTTTCCATCCCCGACCGCTCTGGCTGACACCGGAGCCAGGCTCACTATCAAGCCAATAACAACCAGCAAGAATTTCAGGGATGAGGTATAGAATGGCATAGCTATCTTCTTCAAGTTGCTATCCTACCCTAATCATCAAGAGTAAAACGACGGAAACATCATTCAGCGTCACAAATAAACTGAATATTTCTCCGGTAGGACGCCTTCGTTTAACGGCGTCTCGTTTGTGTTCGCTTGCTTCGTTTATGACGACTCTTCTTCTTTGCACTCGACGGCTTCGTGACCTTTACTGGCTCGATCGTCTGGCTGATTAGAGGCTGCTCCAGCACAATCGAAGCTGTCGTTTCCGACGTAAGGGCGGAAGCCAGCGATTGAACATTCGAGGGAGTTGAGACGGTCACTGCTTCCGGCGTACTCACCGCCCCACCCATGCCTGGCAGAAAATCCCTGAGAAAAGCCAGTAACGCATCAGCCGTTGTGCGAGTGGCACCCGATCCCAGCCCATTGGCAAATAAACTATCACTCGTGATGCCAAACAAAAATGCCGTAATAATCTTGCAATCAAAATGATCCGATGTGCCATTGCCATCGGCATCAAGCATGCCCCGCGCCTCTGCCACCGACAAGTATTCGGTAATTTTTTTGGGGTCCGGACGGCCGCCAGAAGGATCGACGAGCCCTGCTCCTACTTGTTCCGAATCCGTGATGGCAGGGTCCAGATATCGACAAATCATGGACCCATCCCACACATTCCCCTCGCCATTTAAATCAAGATCCCAGGATAGCACCAAGGGCCGCCATGCTGTTTCCACGCCATAGCTAATAGACCCGGATTGGTTTCGAAAACTGATCCAGCCCGTGTTCTCACTCCAAGCCCGACCATTAAAATCTCCGGTGGCGGGATCAATGGTCACCCCATAGTTTTTTGTCGAGCAAGCGTTGGTATTGCTGCAGGAAAAACTAATCCAACCGACGTTTTCACTCCAGGCATAACCAGCAAGATTTCCTGCCCCATCATTGGTTACGCGATAGTCCCGAGATAGACACGTGCGATTATTCAAACACGACAAACTCACCCAACCCGTGTTCTCGGACCAGAGATAGCCGGACACCCCATCATCTTCCACAAACATGCCCGGGCCGCCATCGCCGCCCGGTTCGGCATTCAGCCAACCGGTGTTTTCACTCCAGGCATATTGCGCCCCACTATCATCCGGATCAATATTGTCACTGGCCAGCGCCAGAGAACCTGACAGGCCCAGTACCAAAACTGCACTAAGCACCACCTGAATCCCACATTGTTTTGAATGAGTCATGATGCCCTCCGTCTTATCAAACGATTTTTGTTCACTCCACATGGCTTCGTCATAAAAGTTTACATCTTACGGCTTACTCAATATTCCGTCATTGGCCCTCCACCACGGACACACCAGGTTAATGCCTCGGAGCTAACCTGGAATATCGCAACACCAGGGTTGAATATCACGAGCCGATGAAGCCCCGAAGCCCTGTGAGAGGTCGCTGACCAATAGCTGCTCAGTTGAATATTGATAAATGGATGTTCAGGGGGCAACAGCGGTCCAGGCACTCCGGCGGAGGGATCTACCAGACTCAGAGCTTCATGTATGCTCGGCAACCGCCAACCTTTCCGCCCCCCTATCGACACATTGAGGCAGTGAGTCAGAGCACTTTCTACAGTTCTTTCAGTGGAATCCGGCCTCCGTTGCCACACCAAGCCAGTCTCTATGTCCAAGACTCCGAGATTTCCCATCACTAACTTGAAGCGCTCATCGGCCGGCAACTTTTGATCCCACGACGGCTGTGTTTGCGTCGTGGCCGTTGGCTCGCCACTGCCATTCACCGCCGAGCCCGGAGGCTCCAAATCGCCGCTTTGCGCCTGCGCCGTGCTGATCCCGACTCCAAGCCCTATCATGACACTCAACAACATCTGCAGTCCGATATGTTTTGGTGTTAGCTTCATCATGTCTCCTTTCTTTTTTTATGACGAGAAGGATTTTCTCCACACTCACGTCCCTCACGCCTCACGTTTGCCCCACCACTCCTTACGGCTTGTTCAATATTCTGACAACCCCCCGCCACCGCGCACACACCAGACCCTACGACTTCGATTTTTGGTGACAGTTTCGATTCTCACAAAACCAGCAGCCGCAGTCCAAGCTTTCTCAGGTTCGTCAGCAACAGTTGTCGATGACCAATGTTCAATTTCGGCTGGAATGGTAAACGGATGATCACCCGGAATTTGGCCATTAGGAAGGATGAGGCTCTGCAGTTCAATGAGTGATGGTAATCGCCAGCCCAGACGGCCACCTGTTCCCCGCAGCGCACAATGTCGGCGAGCATCAACTGGTGCAACTGCACGCGATTCCCAAACATGCAAAACGGAATCTGGTGTACGTTCCCATACGCGCCCGGTTTCTTTATCCAACACCGCAGCCCCGTTGGGGTGTGCGCCAAATTGACCAGTGGGCCAAATGCATTTAAACCGAGTGGAATTACACCCATCCACTCCTCCATTATCCGCCCGCAACCACTGATCCCACGAAGGCTGCGTGGGCGTGCTGGCCGTGGGATTGCCCGATCCGTTGACTGCTGAAGTTGGCGGTTCCAAATTGCCTGCCCCGGTCGCCGCGGGCGGCGGTAACGCCACTTGCGCCTGCGCCACGCTGACGCCAAATCCTAGCCCCAGCACAACAGAAAAAATTACTTCCAAACTCACTCGTTGTAAAATAATCATGATTCCCTCTGATTAGGTAAAAAATTTATTGTTCCTGCCACACGCGACCTGCTTCCCAATATTTGGACTCTACTGAGCAACACCCCCACCTCGGACGCACCAGAAAAAATGATCCTGTGTCTTAGCCAAGGAACCCACGCCCCCATCGGAGAAATTCACGTACCCAGCAAACAAGTCGGGATTCTCCTCCGGGAGTAAAACAGCGGGGGACGCGGACCAATAGGCAGAATTTTGAATGTTGCCAAAGGGATGACCAAGTGGAAGCTTCGGACTGCCGGAATGAGTCATATCCAGCAAGCTGGCCAACTCGTAACGAAACGGCAAACGCCAGCCTTTCCTCCCGGCGACATTGAGGGTTCCGCAATCATGGCCAGAATCCCACCATTCCTGAGCGAGGTCGGAGGGAAATCGTTGCCAGGTCAAGCCCGTGTCTTTATCCAACACCGCAGCTCCGTTGGGATGCCCGAATAGCCCGGTGGGCCAAATACATTTAAATCGTGTGGAATTACAGCCATCCACCCCACCATTATTGGCTGGCAGTTTTTGATCCCAAGAGGGTTGCGTGGGCGTGGTCGCAATGGGATTGCTCGACCCGTTGACGGCCGAGCCCGGCGGCTCCAAATTGCCCGCGCCGGTCGCCGCCGGCTGGGGGCCTGGCACAATAATAATTTGCGCCTGCACGCTAGCCGCGAATAACCCAACACTCACACTCATAGGGATCAGAATATTGATTATTGATTTTGGCCAATTGCACATGATTCAACACCCCGTGGTTAGTAAAAAAATGATTAATAATGCGTCAACGGTCCCCCACCGCGCACACACCAAGCCCGTAACGTATCAGAACTATTATGACGTTGAAGAAATGTAAGATCTTGAAAATCCATGAGCCAATATCGGGAAGGATCTTGAATATCCTGAGTGGCAGACCAATAAAAATTGCCAATGTTTTGAAATGGATGTCCCACTGGAAGGTCGGGATTACCGGTCGGATTGTTGGGGTCCATCAGACTGAGTAACTCGTGAATAGAGGGAAGACGCCAGCCCAACTGGCCACCGGTTATTCGTCGCAAACAATGCTTGCGAGCACCATAAGGTAGATTAGGATTATTCAGCCCAAAATGACTGCTGGTAGCAGGTGATTTCTCCCACACGATTCCCGTGTTTTTATCCAATACAGCATCACCGCCCATTACTAACTTGAATCGCTCTGCTGTTGGCAAATCTTGATCCCACGACGGCTGCGTCTGCGTCGAAGCCGCTGGATTGCCATTCGTATCTACCGCCGTCCCCGGCGGGTCCAAATTGCCACTTTGCCCCTGCGCGAGACTTACACCTACACCGTAAAACACCAAAAGACTGAACAACACCTGCATCCCAAATGGTTTTACAATAATCATGATGCCCCCAAATTTTTTCATTCCATAAGAAACGGACAGTGATCCCATACGTATCGACGTTTAATATTCTGACAACGGCCCGCCACCGCGGACACACCAGACAAAGGAGAGGTTCGTCTTCGTAAAGGTACCGACGTTACCATTGCCGAAGCCTACGACCCACGCATCCGAGGGCAACGCCGCATTCGTCGTCGCCGACCAATAAAGAGATGTGAATTGAATGTTGTTAAACGGGTGGTTCACAGGAAGCGCCGGATTGAGTTGATCGGCATCTACCAGGCTCGCCAACTCCTGCATTGACGGAAGCCGCCAGCCTTTCTGTCCGCCGCCTGTGCGGTGGTTCGCGCATTCTAGTCGCGCAAATGTCCAATTAAGCCTGTCTGCCAGGGTGATACCGAGCACACCATCAGTCTCGCCGGGCGACAGCTCCCAGACCAATCCAGTATTTTTGTCTAACACACCCCAGTCCTCGATCGCGACGGGACCACCGTCGCCACCGATTATTCTCGTCAGTACTTGAAAGCGTTCATTAGCTGGCAAGAGCTGATCCCAGGACGGCTGCGTCTGCGTGGTCGGGGTCGGGTCACCGCGCCCATTCACCGCCGTGGACGGTGGCTCTAAACTGCCACTTTGCGCCAACACCACGCTCCCGCCACATCCGTATGCCACCACCACACTCAGCAATAATTGTATCCCCACTCGTTTAGAAGTATTCATCACGATTGCTCCATCGGCCTAAGATTACTCACCCTATTTTCCTCGCACACACCAAAACAATTCTTGATTTATCACGGCATTACTCGTGGTACCCGTCCTGCCGGTCTGAAAATCCACTAGTCTCACACCTATCTGGCTGAACGTCGGATCCAACGTGGCTGTCCAGTACCTCTGGCCTTGAACGTTCAGAAACGGATGGCCAGGAGGGAGCGCAGGCGGACCACCTGAGGGGCAGTTATTACAAATATGGTCGGCGTTCACGAGACTCGCTAATTCATGTACTTCCGGAAGTCGCCATCCCAATCTGCCACCCACCTTGCTGCTAGTACATTGGTTGTACGCAATATTCCATGACATGAAGGAAGCCTGCGGCGTCCGTTCCCATACCAAGCCGGTCTCGCGATCTAGCACACCCCAATCGTCAAACGCGATGGGGCCCCCACCGCCGCCGAGTATTCTGGTCAACACTTGAAACCGTTCGCTAGTTGGTAAGAGCTGATCCCACGACGGCTGCGTTTGCGTGGTCGCCAACGGATCGCCACTGCCATTCACCGCCGAAGCCGGCGGCTCCAGATTGCCACTCTGCGCCTGTGCCACACCCACACTCACGCCTAACCCTAGAAGGAGGCTCAACCACACCTGGAGTTTCAATTGATAAAAACTTGTCATAATGCCCTCATATAAATAATAAAAAAAAGACTAATTCTTTTACATCCTGCCATCTCACCGGACATGCTCACTCCATGGTTAATGCAGCGTCTGATGCGTATTGCCATCAAAATGCTGACTGCCGCGCACACACCACGGCCGAGGTGATTCGTTTATAGAACTCACGGGCAGAACCGCGCCGTTTCGAATATGCACCAGCCACCCGGCATTCGGGATCTCTTCATCCGCGGTGGCCGTCCACAAAAGTGAGGAATCTGCACCGCTCGTAATAATATTGATAAAGGGATGACCGGTGGGTAAAGCTGGATTGTTTCCCGTATCAAGCAAACTGGCCAATTGCTCTCGCATCGGCAATTGCCAACCTTTACGACCACCAACCTCCCGATTGGCACAATGCGAAATATGGTCTCGCCAACTGCTTGGCAAAGGATTTGTATTGAACGGCGAGCGATCCCAGACGGCTCCGGTCTCATTATCTCGCACTGCCGTATCGCCCCAAATGCAGGAGAAACGATCTGAATCGCAGCCGACTCGACCTGGTGTCGTGTCGCCATTGGTCGAATCCAGTTTTTTATCCCATGAAGGGAATTGGCTTCCCGTGGATCTGGGATTGCCATTGCCGTCAAACGCGGTAACAGGCGGCTCCAAACTCCCCGCACTGGTTACCCCTGCTGTGCCTATGAACAGCATCAACCCGGTACACCAAAGCATTTTCTGCAACCAATCAATACACTCTTTTTTCATGGCTTGCCCTCCGCCTTTTTAAAAAGGGGTTAGCATCTTCTCATCCCTGAAGGCGCTAAACCACTAGTTTGTGAGACAATTCAGAAATCCATTCTGGATTGCAGTACTAATTCTTTGCCTGTGTTCATTGTTCAAATACTGAAAATAGTTTGGGCCTTTTCTGAAGGCCTCTCATTTCCCCTTACAAAGAACTCCGTTTTACCCACATTTTTCCCCAACCAAATGACGAACCCTGCCAGCTTGCTGCGGGGTTCTTCATTTCTAATCATACCCAGAAGAGATCCCTTTTTCTATTTTGTCACATCAATCGCCGTCTGGTCGCCCAAATCATGGAGCTTCGTTCGGAACTGAGGTTTGTGCAACTGCAACAACAATAACTCCGGGACCTCACCGCGCATGTCGTTCGCTTGAAATCGCAAGTTAGGCATCAGCTAGTTCTAGATGTTCTTGCAATTACTTATCGAGTCATACGCAGGCTGCCCGTTTCAACAGAGGACAGGGTCCATACTCTGCATTCATTGGAGGGCAGACTCATTATTATTGCTATTTGATGACTTTCCCCCCTGGCTCGATCAATGACAGTCTTCATGGAATTACTCGCTCGCTGCAGACCCCGTCTTGACTTATTTCATGGCTTTAATAAGGATAGGGGCAGTTGGGGGCACGAATGCTTGGGGCTTTTTGCTCCCCCATCAGGAGACCCGGGATGGATACCGTTCCGGGTCTGCCATTTCAAAACGAAATGCCTCATGGTTTCCCATCCCCTCATCAACACCAAGGAGCCACGACATGCTTGTCACACCCAGCCTATGCCGTACCCCACGATCTTCTGTTTTCATTCTGATGGGACTCATCTGTTTGCTGCTCACCACCTCACTGGCTTTCGCCAAAAAACCCACGACGGCCACGAATGATATTGACGGCGATCGAGTGGTGAATCCCATGACCGATGCGCAAATCATTTCGCGGCATGCGATGGGTCTACGCGGCCAAGCCATGGTAGACGGGGTGGTCAACCCGGCAGGTACGCGCACCGATCCACAAGAAATTGAAGCTTATCTGGATGCCAATGCCGTGGCTCCTGATGAGTTCCTGACAATTTCGGAAGTGCTGGTGGATCTGGTTAATAAAACCTTGACGATTACTGGCCGCAATTTTCTGTCGGTCACCGACGCTGAAGTGACACTCGGCACGGATGCCGTGCCCCTGAGCCTGGCAACCGTACCAACAGATACCGAGATTGTGGCGAACCTTCCGGCAGGACTCGCGGATGGCGATTATTTATTAGCGATGTCTACAGGGGAAGCCCCCAGTCAGAATGACAGTTATTCCCTCACTATTGGCGAAGGTCCAGTCGGACCGGAAGGTCCTCCCGGCCCCGAAGGGCCACAAGGGATTCAAGGTGGACCGGGACCGCAAGGTCCAATTGGGCCACAGGGGCCCGAAGGCCCCTTAAACCCTAACGTCTTAACGGAAAGTAATAACACCGCCGTGGGATTCAATACCTTGTCCAGCAACACGACGGGTAGTTCCAACACCGCGTTCGGAGCAGAGGCCTTGAGTGCGAATACAACGGGTGATGACAACACCGCCCTGGGAAGAAATGCCTTAGTCGCCAATACCATGGGGACACTCAACACGGCCGTGGGGTCCTCAGCCTTGCGCAAAAACACCACGGGCGGTAACAACACCGCTGTGGGAACCTTCGCCTTAGGAGTCAATACTACGGCGTTAAACAATACCGCTGTGGGAAAAGAGGCTTTAGGTGCCAACACAACCGGCGGTAACAACACAGCTGTGGGATCTGTTGCTTTGCGTAACAATACCACCGCCTTTAGCAACACCGCTCTGGGAACCGCGGCCATGAACCTTAACACGACGGGCAGTAACAACACTGCCATTGGAGCATTTACTTTACTCCTTAATACTTTAGGGGATAGCAACACCGCTCTGGGAACCGCGACCATGAACCTTAACACGACAGGCAGTAGTAATACTGCCATAGGAACAAGTGCCTTAGCCGCCAACACCACGGGGAATCAGAACCTCGCTGCGGGATCCTCTGCCTTACGCACCAACACCACGGGTGATAGCAACACCGCCATGGGAGATCAAGCCCTGCTTTTCAACACCACAGGTCGTATCAACACTGCCGTGGGAGATTCCGCCTTGAGCAGCAACACGACAGGGATCGACAATATTGCGGTTGGAATTAGTGCCGGAACAAATCAAACGACAGGAAGTCACAATATCTACCTTGGAAATTTTGGCGTTGCCGAAGAGTCAGGACACATGCGTCTTGGTCAACCTGGCTTCCAATTCCAAACATTTATGGCTGGCATTCGGGGAGTGACAACTGGCGTCAATAATGCAGTTTCGGTCATGATTGATTCCGCTGGACAACTTGGGACGGTTTCCTCTTCTCGTCGATACAAAGAAGACATTCAGGATATGGCCGAGGTAAGTGCGCGGATACTCCAATTGCGACCAGTCACGTTTCGCTATAAAAAGGCCTTTACTAATGAAATAAAGCCCATCCAGTATGGCTTAATCGCTGAAGAGGTGGCGGAGGTCTATCCCGATTTGGTGGTCTATAACGCGAAAGGCCACGTCGAAACGGTGCAATATTATAAATTGATCCCACTCATGCTGCATGCCGTGCAACAACAAGAGACACAGTTGCAAGAGGAACACGACACCAATCGCCACCTGCTCTCGCAACTCCAAGAACAAGCAGAAGAACTGCAAGATCTCCGTTCAGCACTCACATTCGTACAGAAGCAGAATCGCCAACTGCAAGATCTGAGGGCGCGCCTTGTCAAATTGGAATCGCAACTCGAAACTCGTTCATTCCTGCAAGCGCAATTGCCCTAAGAAACTTCGGTGTTGAGTAAGGCTGCGGCCTCCAGGGGCATGGCCGATGATCGGAGATAGGTTTTAACCGATTTTCAGAGCCCAGGCCAATCAACAAAAGGCTGGCGCTGGGCATATTAACAATGATCCTTTAGAAGAAGTGAATTAAATTTTGGTGTAAAGCTATTTCAATTATGAGATCTCATCGATCCCCAAAACATTCCTTTTCCTACCGAAAACTCTTAACCTTTTGGCCACATCCACTGCATTCCAGCGACACTCGCCCCGAGCAGTAATAATCCAATAAGAATGGCTATTTCTAACATCATGGGATTCTCCCTTACGACAGGTTATTAATCATACCTGCTTGAAATGCAAAGGATGTTCCACAAGTCCTACGTATTGAAACAGGACTGTGCCTATCCGTTTGCAAGATTCACCAAAGGAAGATCATGGGTAAAGATGCCCTGCGAAAACCGAAATAAACAGTTGATAACTCTATGGTTTGATAGCAAATGAATCTGTGCAGAGCATAGCCATGTGAGCGTTCACTGACATCAGACAGGGGGAAACTGGGCTTAGTCCCCGAAGGCCATCTCCAAGATAGTGTCTACAATCTATCCTTATGACAACTTTGTTGGCATATGGCTTGAGAGGCCCGCCCCTCTCAGGAAGACTAGTCAGGAAGTTCAGCGATTCGTTCCATGGCTTGAGTGACCTGTTGACGGAAGAGTGGGGAACTGGCCATGAGCAGATGGAAATCCTGGGGAGTCACACTCACGACGTCGACTGGCGTGAGACACCGAACCGTGGCCTGTCGTCTCACCTCTTTCAGTAACGCGATTTCACCGAATGATTCGCCGGCTCGACGAACCGCCAAATGGTGTTCCGGCTGTCCGGGTTCGTCTCGAAAAATTTCTACCTCCCCCGATTCGAGCAAATAAAATCGGTCTCCGAGTTCTCCTTGGCGGATTATGATCTCACCTTGACGGAAGTGTGCTCGCTGCAACTGCGTGGTTCGATGCACATCGATTTTGGTTATGTCACGTGGGAATAGCAGGTCTAATAACCAATCAATGCCCACGCGGAACTTGGTGCGCATCCCTGGCAATTTCAGAAAATAGACCAGCCGCCACAAAAACCACGCCGGCATGCCGGAGAACTTCCATCCGAATAGTTGCGCTACTGCAGAACGATGCCCAACGACTGCCATCTGGCCCAAGGCGCGATGTTGAAAAGAATGGACCGGTGCTTGACGAATAGTGGCCAGCACATTCCGCGCCAAGTGGATGCCTTGTCGAGTGGCGTATTGCGCGGTCGGTGGGCACCATCCTCCCCCTTTCAAGTCGGGCACCCAGGCCGCATCGCCACAAGCCCACACATCCCTTTTCCCTTGAACACGTAAATTTGACTCCACAATCAGGCGGCCCATGTGTTGAGGAAGGTCACTTTGTAACACAAAGGGATGAGGAGCATTCCCCACGGTACAAATTACCGTACTCGCTTCTATCGTCCTCTCATCGTCTAAGAGTACCCCCCAGGGCGTTACTTCACGTACCCGGCGTTTTAAGAGAATTTCAATGCCGCGGTCGCCTAATTTCCGAGAGGCATAGTCTGCCAACCCCACATCAAGTTCTTTTAAGATCCTCTCCCCACTTTGTACGAGAATGAGTCGATGTCCCATCGCCTGTGCTCGTGGGTAATACCGCAAAACCGAAGCAATCATATCGTTTATTTCCGCAGCCGTTTCCACTCCACTGAACCCTCCGCCAATAGTGACAAAGGTCAAGGCCTTTTTTCGTAGCGCTTCATTTTCGGTCAGCTCTGCTTCTTCGAGACAGGTCAACACATGATTGCGCAAATGAAGCGCATCGCCTAAATTCTTCATGGGAAACGCATGGGCGGCCATCCCCGGGATTCGAGAATGATCCACGGTCATCCCCACACAAATCAATAATTGGTCGTAAGCAAGCGTTAATACATGCCGAGCATCAGATCCGACGACCTGAATTTCCTGATCTTTCGTATTAATGTCGCGAACCGTGGCACAATGAAATTGCACTCGGGGGCATAACTGACGCAAGGGGATGGAGACATGAGTGGGTTCTATACTACAGGACACGACTTCAGGTAACAGTGGCTGAAAGACAAAAAAGTTTTCGTCACTCACCAGTTGTATGTGAATCGAATCATCACCAGCGGTTAATCGTCCGAGTTCTTGAGCCGCACTGATTCCGGCAAATCCGCCGCCGAGAATGAGAAGGTTGTGAGAGGTGGCCATGCGTCCAAACCACTTGGCTTTAAGGTAACGAAGGAGAAAGGGGTTGGCTCGACTTGAGCCATGTATCTTCAAAAAAATAATAACATGCTGGAGAATTGCCGCCCAGTTCTCTAAGGGATATTCTGTGCTATTTTTATGAAGGAAGAAATTGCGTCAGGAACAGTTCAATTTCCGTGGTCGTATCACGTACCGCTCCTTGACCAATGAGCCCTTGGGTCATCGCGTCGCCACGTAGGCCAAAGAGAAAGCGCAGAATAAGCATGCCATCGATCTGCTCTTCTACTAAACTATTCTGATCGACATCCAACATGGTGGTCCCGCTGGCATCGAGATACATGACTATGGCCTCTGAGGTTGATCGTATTCCTTGGGTATCAACGATTCCTGCAATTAAGTCATGGCCGCGCAACCCCTTCATATAGCGGATGATGAGATTCCCGTCCGTCATCGGATCGTCCACTCCGTTCCCATCCACATCCAAGGTCATCCGGGTAAAGGTGGCTGAACAATTCAGGGCCGTCGTTATCTGCACTTGTCCGTCAGAACAATCGGGATCGCCAGTCCAGCCTTCAAACATCGAAAGCAGTTCCGGTTCAGAAGTGAATTGCACAAACGTGTTGGCGGGAAATGCCCACGTGCACGTTCCAGCCGCGCATGACAGCCCCGAAGGGTTGCTCATGACCAAGCCGCTGCCATCCCCTATTATCGTCATTGTCAACGGCACATGAACGGGCGTCGAGACCGATGATGCATTATTGGACTCATTGGAGTCCGCCCCAAGCAATTGCACGGTGGCCGTGTTTGTGACAAGCCCAGCAACGGTCGGCGTGGCATTGATGGAAATTGTAGCTGAAGCACCTGCGTGTAACGCCCCTAATTGACATTCCAGAGTACCCACACCTGTACAGGTTCCTTGGCTCCACGTCACCGTGCCTAAGGTCAGACCGGCAGGCAACACATCCTCGACCCGTACTTGAGTGGCCACTTCCGGCCCCGCATTGGTTACGACGAGGTCATACGTTGCTTGCTGCCCCAAGACCATGGGATTGTGCGACACGGTTTTCGTTATCGACACATCCGCTAATCGGCCAGGACAGGACACCCCAGCTTCAATGACAAACGATTCTTGGGGAGACCTATCTCCTTGCCCATTGCTGTTCGCAAGCATCCCCATACCTCGGCAGGCAAAGACTTCCCACAGCAAATCCTTATCCATCTCCCCGCTTGCCTGATCCGCAGCCAAGATACCATCCCGAGCATCGAGCATCGAAGGATTGGCCGGAGTAAATGTCAAGCCATCAAGAATGACTTGCTCTGCCCGTGCCCGGCCGAGAGTGTCTCCATAGGTATCAATCAAGTTCTGGCGAATATCCCACAGCGTGGCCGACCAAATTTCCCCATCGCGGTGCACTTGACAGCCCGTGGAACAAAGGTCCCCGTACGTCAGAGGATTTTGGTTGATGGCATATTTTCTGAGACCAATCAATGGCTTACCGGTGAGGTATTCGCCAAACACCGGATCTTCGCCCGTATGCGCCGCAAACCAATCTGACCATCCTTCTCCCAACGCCCCGCTTTGAGTACCAAAGAGGGTACAAGTCGATGTCGGGCCACCCACTAATCGGCAAGATACCCCATGACTATATTCATGCACGATAATGTCTCGACTGAAGGCCAAATCAATATTGCGAAATTGCGGTGTGCGCCCCACTCGTAAATCTAAACGAGGCTTACTACTTGTGGAAGAAGAATCGGCCGGGGTAAAGAAAAAGGCATTATTATGCTGGTTGAGATCCCAGCGATCCTGAACATCAGTATGTACTTCATCATGTTCAAACCCACCGTTGCCAAAATTATCGGCTTGAAAATTTCCTGCTTCTTCATCAAAGCCCAAGTGGTAAAAATAATCATGCGCCCAATTGACATGATAGAACGCATTCGTTAACGCCGCATCAAGGTCGGTATCGACATCGGCCCCATTGCTTAGTTGATACGCATTCTGAAACGGAAATTCAAAATGACCATCAAATTCCGCAGGGCTATAGCCCAACGCATTTGAGGCATCTCGATCTTCCTGCACACAGGCATTATTCCCCCGCAATGAAGAAAACACACCAGGTGCAGTAGCTTCTAGCCAGCCCTGGGGAGAAACCATGAGGTCACCCACAAAGGATTGTACGGTCGCCGCACCAGCATCGGGATGGTCAGGAAAGACAAGCCCCTGAGGTTGAGTGAACTGCACCAGATTTGTCCGTACTAACACCTGGCCGGTTTCGGCATCAATGAACAATCGATAGCGGGCATGCCAATCATGGTGAAATCGCACATCCCAAGCTATTCGCGCCTGCGAGGGAAGCGGCACAATAACCAGCCCGGCTTGATGAACCATCCCAGGAATACCCATGGCCGGAAGGGCGAACTTCGTGAGTCGAGTAGAGCCGTGTGGCCCATCCACCACTTCTGGCCATCCCATTAATTCACCTGTGACATGTTGAACACCCAACAGCACCGCTTCCGCTGCTGATATTTTTGGCTCTACTCTCACATCTGAAAATGAGGACGGAATATTTCCAGCTACGTTAAGGACACGTCCGCGTTTATTCACATCTACTTGGAGTGCGGCATCAACCACGGGAATATCTTGCCAATACCATTGAAAGGTAACATGGGTCACCCCCAACCGTTTCAATGTATGCTCCCCACTGATCTTCCAACTCAGGTTCCCATCAGAAGGTAGGCCTAAAAGATCGGCATGCCGACGAAGAAATCGGCGTGCCCCAACACGAGCCTTTCTATACCGCTTTCGTGATAATAATTTTTTCGGATGCCGCAAAGACCGCAACTGCCCCGTTCCCCGATTCCACCGAGCTTGCACATTTCGGCCAAATTGCAATTGCAACGCTTGCATGGTTTGCTCATAACGTTGAGCACTCATTCCCTGACGAGGAGGCCTTTGCTGTCGAACTTCATGCAAGAGATTAATATTGGGCAAGGGGTTATTGGGAGAAGCCAGGGGAGCAAAAAGCGCAGAGAAAGAAGAAGGAAAAACCGTCGATTGTTCACAGACGGCAGAGTAAGCTGGAGTTTGCTGGATAAATCCCCATAGCAGGCAACCGAACACGCCACTAATAACCCATCTCAAATTTAACCGAAGCATTTCCATCTCGAATTTTTACCCATCCAACAACACGCATAAACTCAAGTAAAGGAAGAAGAACTGTAGACCACCCTATTTCATTTGTCGAGAAAAACGAAACAGGTTCCCAAAAAAAAATGAGCTTCGGGGATATGCTCCCCCTCATACGAACTATAGAGTTCTCCTGTTTTCATTGCAGGTTCTTCCAACTCCGTCTCTGTCTTCGTGAGCATGTTGAGATGAGGAGGAAAATCGAAAACAAATTAAGACACAATATGGAATCCAAGCCGACTGCTCACCCCATCTTGGTCACTTCTGGAAGTGGTTAATTAAATATTAGCTGGATTTTCCCCAGATTGATGCAAGCCAGACACTTGCAGGCCTAACGGGCGTAGTAGGTAGCCCTACATAGGTGTTGCTTGAAAATTTCTTAATGTTTCGCTTTATATTTTACATGCCATACCCCTCATTGGAACTAGCAATCAGACCGTGTGTCGTCCTTGGCCAGCCTCTTCAGTTCATCAGATTGACATCCTGTAAGGTTTTCGTATCTTATATTACATTTCTTGCATTTGGTGACTTCAATTCACCGCCTTAATCTATATAAGGGAGCTCTCCGATGGAACCTTTCACCACCAAAATTGACAACAATGTATCAACTTGGAATAGGTTAAAACGGCGGGCTCAAGCAGCTATGCGGCGGCGGCAGAGTGCCATCGTCGGGGTAAACTCAAACCGCGCTCGATATCGTTTGGAATCATTAGAGCCCCGCATTCTCTTAAGTGCAGATCCCATACTTCCAGTGGAGTCCGAAGATCTCGCGACCCCTCTGGTTATAGAAACAAACCCAGAAGAACCCACGGTTACGTTCGAGGAAAGCGCGCTCACGTCAACCGGACAAGCGCTCACGGGTGCGGAATCGTTAGACATTGATGCCAACACAGCCGCCACTGAAGCCGATGGTGAGCTCATTATTCGCTATCTGTTCGGCTTACGGGACGACGCCCTCACCAGTGGGCTTGTCGATTTAGCACAAGGGTTGCGCACTGATTCGCAAGACATCGTCGACTTCCTGAACCCTCTCCTGCCGACCACCCCTGGCGTGGATGCCTTGCTGGATGTTGATGGGGACATGCAAGCCAACCCGATGACCGATGGGCAACTGATCCTTCGCTTCATTCAGGGACTGACGGGCACCGAGCTCACGACTGGCGTCGTCAATTCACTTGGCAACCGAACCGATCCTGTCGAGATTCACGACTTCCTTACGCAGTTTCTGCCCGTCATCATTCCAACTGTCATTACCGCCAATCTGGCCAACGACACCGGGTCGAGTGCCACTGATGGTATTTCTACGGACCCCACCATTACCGGCTCCATTTCCGATCCCAATATCTTGACTGTCTTTGAGGCGGGCTTCGACACGACACCCCTTGCGAATTTTGTGGATCTCTTGAGTTTGGTTGATCCCGTGACTGGCCTGTTTAGTCTTACTTCACTTGACTTGGACACGATTAATGGAGGGCCGCTGGGTCAAGGCCCGCATACCTTACATATTCATGCCACGAATTCCAGTGGCGGGGACGATCTTTTTGATTTGGCCTTCACCTTTGACTCCATGGCTCCCCTCATCAATTTAGATAATCCGACAGAGGGAGGATTACTTGCCGAAGAGAGTCGAGTGACCGGTATTGCCGACCCAACCGGCTCGACATTGGCCACCTTGACCTATGCCTTTGATGGCGGGACGGACACGCCCATCCCCTTCAACGCCGCAACCGGCAGCTTAGACCAATTACTCAACCTGTCGACGTTGGCAGCGGGCGGTCATACGCTGACGATTCATGCCATGGATATTGCGGGCAATGAAGCCACGGAAGTCTTGAATGTCAATCTCCCGGCGGTGATTCCCTTCGCGATTACGGCAGTGACACCGACTGAGAATCTCAACAATATCGGCACCACCTTCCGGCCTCAGGTCTTTTTCTCGCGAGCAGTCGATCCGGCCACGCTCAACAACACCAATTTCTTCGCCACCGACAGTGCCGGGCAACCCCTGGCTGCCACCATTGTCCCTGGAGAAGACGGGCAGTTTGCATGGTTGTTTTTCGATGCGCCATTGCCTGGCGCCTCCACGGTTACTGTGCACATTGACGGCTCGGGGATTCTCGCCGCTAGTGACGGCCAAGCATTGGACGCCGACGACGACGGCAACCCAGGAGGAAGCTTCCAATATAGCTTCACCACGGTCAGTCTTGCCCCGGTAGCTAATACCACCTTGTCTGGTCGCGTCGTGGATCCCGGCCCGGATTTGATTCCGATGACCAGTGACGATGTCGAAGCAGGGCCGGATGGCCTGCTCCATACCGACGATGACATCTTTCTGTTTCCCGTCGCAGGCGTGGAAATCTTTATTCTGGGGCTAGAAGATCAAGCCGTCTTCACGGACGCCAATGGGTTGTTTCAACTCACCTCGGTACCAGCCGGCAACGTCAAAGTGGCGGTCAATGGCTTAACGGCCACCAATCTCCCCGCCGGCGTCTTCTTCCCCGAAATGGTCATGGATGCCACGATGCAGGCGGGCATGGATAACGCGGTGATGCCCGGGATGGAGGTGGTCTACCTCCCGCGTATTCTGTCGCAAAGTTTACAACCCATTAGTGACACGGACCCAACCATGGTGGGCGTCGATGCCATGACGGCGCCCAACCTCACCGACGAGCAGCGGCAGTTTTTAACCTTGGAAGTGCAGCCCGGTAGTCTGGTCGGGATGGATGGGCAGACCCTTCCAGGCGGCACCGGCATGGTGGGCATCAGCACCGTGCCGCCGGAGTTAGTGCGAGACATGTTGCCGCCCGGGTTACTGCAACATACATTCGATATCACCATTCAAGCGCCCGACACCGCCGTTTTCGACACGCCGTTGGAACTGACCTTCCCGAACATCTTTGAATCCGCACCGGGCACACAACTCTTCTTCTTATCGTTCGACCATACCACCGGGTTGCTGGTCATTGAAGGCACGGCTACGGTGTCGGCGGATGGCTTGTCCGTCACGACCGATCCCGGGCAAGGCATTACGAAGCCAGGGTGGCACGGCTTGACGCCGCCGGGACCGGGAGGAGGAGGCGATTTACCAAGAGGCCCCAATGGCCCGAATGGCCCGAATGGCCCGAATGGCCCCAACGGCCCCAACGGCCCGAATGGAACCATTCCACCAGGGGGTTCTGACCCTTACGATATTGAAGTGATCTTTCCTGATATGAGCCTCACGGCTGCACAACAAACGATCATTCTGGATGCGGCAGCGCGGTGGGAAGAAGTGATTGTCCTCGGACTACCTAGTGTGACCATTGCACAAGAGGATTTTGTTGATTTTAATATCGACACCTTTGGGCTGACCATGGACCTGAACGTGGACGACCTGACCGTCTTCGTGACCGCTAACAACACCGATGGCGCGGGAAACAATCTGGCCAGCGCAGGAGTCAGAGTGATCCGTTCCGCAACAAATCTCCCAGCCGTTGGAGCCTTTAGAATTGATACGGTCGACATCTTGACCTTAGAAGCCAATGGGACCCTATTCGACACAGTCTTGCATGAGTTTGGCCATCTCTTAGGCATCGGGTCGATCTGGGGAGGCTTGAATCTCATTGACGGATCTGGAACATCTAACCCCCAATACACCGGGGCCGACGCCACTGCAGAGTACAACGCGATCTTTGGCCTCAACGCCTCATCTGTTCCCGTTGAAAACACCGGTGGTGCTGGTACCGCCAATGTGCATTGGCTCGAGACCACGTTTATGAATGAGCTGATGACCGGATTTATCGATAGCGAAAATCCGATGAGCCGAGTGACCATTGCCTCATTACAGGACTACGGCTATTCAGTGAACTTTTCTGTCGCCGATGATTATCCATCACCCCCATCGCCCTCTCCTTCACCCCTCACAGACCATGACCATGATGAAACTGATTTGCTCAACTTGAATTTCGGTGGTGGTGATGTCGAAGACATCGTTCCAGGTGTCGTCGTGCCTGACGGCTTACTCTTTGATTTCGGCACTCCCGGTTCTGCCGTTGGCAGCGGATATACCGAAATCACCTCTACAACCACATATGACGCCGGACAAGGCTTTGGTTGGATGCCCGGCTTTTTTGTCAGCGCAGATGATCGGGGAGCAATCGGATTCAACAACGATCTCACGCGTGACTTTAATAAATCAAACAACGGAACATTTCTCGTCGATCTGGCCGACGGCATCTATGACGTCACGCTGACCATGGGCGACAGTCAGTTAAGTACGAATCAAATGGAAGTGTTCATCGAAGGGGAAATGCGCGGCAATACGAGTACGCAGCCAGGTGAGTTTATCTCCACCGGATACCGGGTCATCGTCATCGATGGGCAGCTCAATTTACAAATAACTAGCACCAGTGGTGCCCTCATCAACGCACTGGTCATTGAAGAAGTGGCGTTGGGTGACTTTAGTAATATCGCCCCTTCAGTGGATGCGACCGGTCGCTTCGCCTTTGCCGTGGAAAACTTGGACAATGGCTTTATCCTGCGTGGGTCTCACGAACTGACCGAAGGCGGCCCCTTGTGCCCCGATGGAATCTTCTTTGCCCCCAATACCTCGTATCGACAATGGGTCTTGAATATCGACACGCTTGAAGTCGGAATCACCAATTTTGTCACACCCGCTTCCGGGCAGAATTTTAACATGCCCTGGATCATCATGGGCCCGGGGAGCGGATTCGATCCCGATGGCGACGGCTTGGATCAAACCGGTGAGTTCATCATCGGAACGAACTCCGATAATCCTGACACAGACGGTGATGGGATTAGTGATTTAGCCGAACTTCAGCAGGGCTTAGATCCATTGGGCGGGCTATCCTTGCCAACAGGTGTCATTGCTAATGTGCCATTACAAGGCGTGGCCAAAGAAGTCGTCGTCACAGGTTCGGTCAACAATAGTAATCTTCAGACCGCGTATGTCGCCACCGGATCATTTGGATTGGCCATCGTCAACACGTCACAGTTCCAAAATCCCGTGGTTTTGAGTGAACTAGATTTACCGGGCGATGCAGTGGACGTGGCTGTAGATTCACAGATCGGAATCGCAGCCGTGGCATCCGGGTCCGGAGGCTTACATTTGGTTGATGTGTCGGATCCGCAATTCCCGGTATTACTCGACACGATTAACTCCATCATCAATCAAGTCGAAGTCGTGGACGGTATCGCCTATGCTGCAGTCGGCGGTGAACTGCGCGCCTATGACATGTTGACGGGCGAACGAAATGAAACGCTGTTTCTCGGAGGCAACACCATCGTAGGCCTCGCCCGCGAAGGCGCGATGCTGTATACCATGGATTCCGCACGGACATTGCGCGCCGTTGACATCAGCACCGGCGTGATGGCCGCAAGAGGCTCTACCACCTTTGCCCTTCCTCCACCTGAAAATAACAATTTTACGCCAGGTAAATTATTCGTCGGCAACGGCTTCGCATATGTTGCAGGTGAGGGTAACTTCAACGGTGGGTTCGCAACAGTCGATGTGTCCAATCCCGATAACCTCGTGCCGTTTAGTGGCGTAGATGATATCGCAATTGCTGGCAAGGCAATCGTGGCAAACGGATCGGGACTGGGTGTAACGGTAGGGCAGCCTGGCGGTGCATTTGGCGTGGAAGTATTAGACGTTGTGGACCTTTCCAATCCCCTCAATACCGACGATATCATCGCACGATTTAATCTCCCTACAGCCCCATTCAGCGTGGCACTGGGTGGTGGCATCGCTTTTGTCGCTGACGGCATCGCAGGGCTACAGGTGGTCAACTTCCTCGGATTCGATGCTCAGGGCCAAGCACCCACAGTTGATATTACCTCCGGGGTGACGGACGTGGATCTAGTCACACCTGGCATCCAAGTATTGGAAGGCTCGACTATCCCAATCTTGGCCATCATTACCGATGACGTGCAAATTCGTAACGCGGAATTGTTAGTAGATGGAGTCGTCGTGCGCAACGACGTGTCCTTCCCCTTTGATTTTTCAGCCATCGCGCCCAACATTGTCAATCCTGGCGACACTGTGGAAATTCAGGTTCGTGCCACCGATACCGGTGGCAATACCACGATCTCTGCTCCACTCTCCCTAGATCTAGTCCCCGATACCTTCGCCCCAACCATCAATAATATCAGTCCGACAGAAGGTTCCAAACGCGGCCAGGCATTCCGCACCGTCGTGATCAATTTCTCCGAAGCCATGGACGAATCGACACTCACGGCAACCAACATTCAACTCATTGGCCCCGGTGGCGCAGTAACCCCTACGGATATCCAAACCCGCAATGACGGCAGGATTGTTCAATTAACGTACGACACATTGGCAGACGGCAGCCACCAGATCGTCATCGACAACACGCAGGTCACAGACCGCGCGGGCAACGCCATTGGTACGGGAACAATTACGAGTAACTTTACCATCGTCGAAGCCACGGCAGTATTCACCAACGCCGGAGGGAACGGATTCTGGGACGACGCAGCAAACTGGGATGGCGGGGTATTGCCCACAACCACGGACGATGTCTTACTCGATTTTGTAGGAGGGGCTGTGACCTTCCGATCCGGGAACGTCACCATACGCAGCTTATCTTCGGCCAATCCATTCACGATCACCGGAGGCACACTCACGGTCACCGAAACCGTTCAGGTGAACAACACCTTCACCATGGCCGGTGGCACGCTTAAAGACGCGACCATCCTTCAAGGCACCGGTGGACAGGGAATATCCGCGAGCACCAACAACAGCAGTAGGCTTGACGGCGTGACCTTAGAGGCTGATTCTACCCTGGGCAACAACCACAAATTGAGAATCGACAATGGCCTCACGCTCAATGCGACCTTGACGCTGGCCAGCACGGGAAACTTCACGGATCTCCAATTCGAACCCGGCTCTCAGACGCTCGCCGGCACGGGCGAGGTCGTG
>JAJDBP010000015.1 GCA_029261295.1 Nitrospirales bacterium
ACCACCTCAATTGTTAGTGGTCATCTCTCGCGGGCTGCAAGCTCTGGCCACACCTGTCGTGGCCTTGCTCATTACCACAGCCGCAACGTTGGGGGGTGAAGTGAAAGATGCGATTTCATTCTGCAATGTCTTGTTCGTCGGGAATTTATGTGCGTCGCTCGTGGTCCTGGCCTCTTTTGGACCAAAAACTATTATGCATGACCTGAAACAATTACGACTCCCTCTATTCCTGGAAGTCCTCGGGTTTGCCTCGCTGGCAGCTTTACTCTCCGCCGTGATATTTAACGCCTTGGAAACGACCACCGTCACCAATGCCGTGTTACTGGCGAGACTGGGACCGGTGCTCTATGTCATCGGGTCCGCTGTCTTGTTAGGCCAGATCATCGGAAAATCAGAATGGGCTGGATTTGGATTGATTGCCTTGGGCGTTCTTGCCACGGTTTTTGCGGGAAGCGGATTTTCCCTTTCCAAAGGTGACTGGCTTATTCTCGCGTCCACGATTATTTATGCCATGGTCACGCTTATGAGTAAACGACTCCTACCAGAAACCGGGCTCCCGGCTTTGCTGTTCGCACGGAATTTCTTCTCCGCCATCGTGTTTTTTATCATCGCCAATGTCCTCTTTGGACCTGCCCATTTCGGCGATGCCTTTTATGGTCCTTTGTGGATCATCATGGTGGTGTACGCGCTGGTCATCATTGTCACTTCGCAGTTTGCCTGGTTTCGAGCGATCGAAGCCTTACCTCCGGCGAGTATCGCAAAATGGACCGTCTTCACGCCGATCTTAGCCGTGGGTTTTGCCTATTTTCTGAATGGGGAACGGCCTTCGGTGGTCCAGATCTCGGCTTTAGCATTTATCACCCTGGGGCTGATCGTCTCGAACATAGGTTCATTCTTTCCAAAGGGTGTTTCGGACAATGCGGAGGGCAGCGTGGCTGCATCATCATGATGAAACTCTTGTGTATTGCTAATCCCAACGCCTACCAACAAGCGATCACCGATGTGCCATTAAGCTATGCGCGACTCGCTGCCCATCCGGACGTGGAACTCTACCATGTCGAGACCGAAACGATGATGGAACCTGGGCCTTCCCTCAATGTCATACCTATACATGCGGGCTTCATGCCTGACGAATTTGGAGCCTTGCCCACACGTGAATCAGTCAGGATGAATGCCGATGATTTTGATATCGCCTTTTGCCGAACACTCAAACCTTTTCCTATAGGCTACTTAGGCCGACTGTCCCAATGGTCCCACGATGTTCCTTTTGTCAACGACCCAAGTGGGATTGCTCGCCAGTTGGATGTGGGATTTCTATTGGAGGCAGCCAGCCAATATACTCCACCTGCTCTGGTCACGAACGAACAAGATATGGCTCGAGGTTTTTTGACTGAGCATGGGACGATGGTCGTGAAACAGTCCAATAGTTGTGGCGGACGCGGAGTATATAAAGTTTCGACGGATACCCAAGGAGCTTTCGTCACGGACAATGTCATGGAAGGCCCTCGCACCTTTCATGGGTTTTCAGAAATGTTTCTCCATATGACAAAAGGCTCATCAGAACACATTTTGTTAATGTCCTATCTCCCGCGTGTCACGGAAGGCGATCGACGCATTGTCGTCATGGATGGTGAAATATTCGGCACCTATATCCGTCGCTCAACAAGCGGCCATTGGGTACAAAACGTGAGTTTCGGTTCGACATGTGATTTAATGCCCGTCACGGAAGAAGACTGCCGCATGGTCGAAGCCACTGCCTCGTACTATCAACAAGCCGGCATTCGCCTGCTCGGTTACGACTTGTTGCTTGATAACAGCGGCACCTGGAAGATTAGTGAAATAAATGCAGGCAATATCGGCGGCTTGTTCCGCCTGGAATACCTTGGCATCAATGGCGTGTCAGATCGCTTTGTCGACAAGCTTCGATCGTACGATCGAAATCGTCAAGTGACACAAATTCCTAGATCGGTGAAGGAGAGCGCCACAGCTCAGTAAAAATGGCCCTTCCGGTTTTTTAGTGAGTAAATAATGAGTCATTGAGTGATTCCTCCCCTTTGTAAGGGGAGGATTATGGTGGGGTAGAGTTGTGCGAATGAAGACAAGATCCAGGATGCAACCGACGTCGTCCCACTCCACGTTGCTATCTCCCCTAGCCTCTCCTTACAAAGGAGGGGAACTTGGGGATAATCAAATGCAATTATAACCCATGCTAAACCCAGAATTACCTTAAAAAATAGGAGTTTGACATGCCGGAAGCACAGCACACATCTGTTCAGAAAATGAAAGTGGCAACGTGGAGTGGCCTCCAAGACCGAACGCCCACCTACGCGCTGGTTGCCAATGTCGATCTTGTCGTTATTCGATATGACGAAAACGTGTCGGTGCTCTATGGCCGCTGCTTACACCGTGGGGCACTCATGGCGGATGGATCCGTTGAGGGTGAAAATCTTATTTGCGGTCTTCATGGGTGGGACTACCGATTGGATTCAGGAATTAGTGAATATAACAACGCCGAAGCACTTCATAAATTCACGGTATGGATTGACCTCAAAAATGATGCGGTCTATGTCGATGAACAAGAGGTGCGAGACTGGGAGTTGGCCAATCCTCAACCCTTTCAACGTGACGAGTATTTGGGTACCTATGCCGATACTCATCCGGCTGAAGAAGAACCCCATGTGGGATTGATCCAGAACTATGCCGCATATGGATTAGAAAAGACCGGCCATCATGGGTTAGTAACAGCGATGGGAGTGTCACGCACTGAACTCCCCACCTGGGATGACATTCAATTCGTCACGGCGCAATTAGCGACACCCCCTCAACTTGATGACGTGTCGATAGGCACAGAATTGGTCATTGGTCCCAATGCCAAGCAACCATTGCGACTCAAGATGCCACTTTTTGTCTCGGATATGAGTTTTGGCGCCCTGTCCGAAGAAGCGAAAACTGCGTTGGCCCGTGGGGCAGAACTGGCCGGCACCGGCATATGTTCAGGTGAAGGCGGCATGTTGCCCGAAGAGCAAGCCGAGAACTCACGCTACTTTTATGAACTGGCGTCAGGACGGTTTGGGTTTTCCATGGACAAGGTGAAGAAGTGTCAGGCCTTTCATTTCAAAGGCGGGCAAGGGGCCAAGACCGGAACAGGGGGGCATCTGCCCGGACCCAAAGTCAAAGGCAAAATCGCTCAGGTGCGTGGTCTGAAAGAAGGAGAGCCCGCAGTTTCCCCTCCTCGTTTTCCCGACTGGACTGACATTTCCCAAATTCGAGACTTTGCTTCGCAAGTCCGGGAAGAAACTGGCGGAATCCCTATTGGCTATAAACTCTCGGCGCAACACATCGAAAAAGACATTGATGCAGCCCTTGAAGTTGGCGTGGACTACATTATCTTGGACGGCCGCGGTGGTGGAACCGGTGCCGCGCCAGTCATTTTCCGTGACAATATTTCTGTCCCAACCATTCCTGCTTTAGCTCGTGCTCGTCGCCACCTAGATCGCCTTAGTCGACAAGATGTGACATTAGTCATTACCGGCGGCTTAAGAAAGCCTGCTGACTTTGCCAAAGCTCTTGCCTTAGGAGCCGATGCCATTGCCGTGTCCAACTCGGCCATGCAGGCCATTGGCTGTCTGGGTATGCGCGCCTGTCATACCAACAATTGTCCTGTGGGAATTGCTACGCAAAAAGACCACCTTCGCGCACGTTTGATCGTTGAAGAGTCAGCCAAACGGTTAGCACGTTTTTTCGAAACTTCAGTTGATCTCATGAGTATCTTGGCACGAGCCTGTGGGCACACTCACCTCAATCAGTTTTGTCTGGATGACCTGACCACTTATAAACGGCCCATGTCAGACCTGACAGGGGTTCCATTTGGTGGGGTGCAGTAACAGAACTCCCCTTCCTCCAATTGAGGAAGGAACCTTGATGGGACGGCTAGAACTGGTAGTGGCTTTGTCATTTGTGCCGTTGATTTATTATTGAAACAATTTCTTGCTTTCGAAGACTTCCCCTTATGCATGCGAAATCCTCCTCTACTCTTTGGCAGACGATTGGAACTGTTCCAGGAACTGATCTGGTTGATGCGAAAGTGCAATTGCACTGGGCGGCGCAAATTGTGTCCGCGTTTGGCAATGCGCTTCTTCAACCTCAGCCAGACGACAGTCAATCGAACCTAGGATGGGTCAATTCCTTTGGCGCCCTAAGCAGCCAGCCCACCTCGGATGGGTGGAGCGTGGGCCTTCGGCTTAAGGATCTCACTCTACTTTTTCTCACTCCCCAAAATACTATCCAGACAGAATTCGGCTTGCATGGGAAAACCCTACAACAGGCGTTGGAATGGTTGACGATCACGTATCCTAAGTTTTCAGGGGAACATTCTCTAAAACCCTTTGCCTTGCGTGAGTACAACATGCCCCCGCATCCGGTAGGGGAAAATGCGCCCTTTCAATTAAATCATGAGACCGCTTTTCAGGAACTTCATCATTGGTACAGCAATGCCGACCAGGTCATTCGGACTGCATCAGAGAAGTGGAAAGAAGCCTCGCCCATTCGATGTTGGCCACATTATTTTGATATAGCCACACTAGTGTCATTACCTCTTCCTCAAAAAAGTGAGTCCACCGGAACCGTTGGATGTGGAATGAGTCCTGGAGATGCTAGCTACGCTGAACCTTATTTCTATGTCACGATCTGGCCGTATCCGGAAAAAGAAACACTTCCTGACCTGACCGTGGGAAAATGGCATACCGATGGCTTTGTGGCAGCCGTGTTGACAGCATCAGATTTACCTTCGAATGGAAAGACACAGACGCAAGCCGAACGCGTTCACCAATTTTTAAAAAAGAGTTCCGAGTTCGCTTTTGACGCATTAGGAGCGTCACCCTCATAATTTCACTATCATTCATTGTGCATGCATGATAAAGGAAAAACTCCCATGCCCTCTCTTGATGACCCACAGGAAAAATCTGGGACTCCGAAACCAACAAAACCGCTCACCTGGCTGAAGGTACTCGAACCCGATGAACTGGCGGAAGGTCGGGTCACATCCGTGACGTGCGAACACAAAACTCTCTGTCTGACTCGGTACAAAGGTCAATACGGAGCCCTTGATAACAAATGCCCACATCAAGGTGGCCCCTTAGGTGAAGGCTCCATTGAAAATGGCCTCTTACGATGTCCTTGGCATGGCTGGGACTACGACCCGATATCCGGCAAATCTCCGGGCTATGACGATGGAGTCGAAACCTTTCCTGTCGAATCACGAGCCGACGGAATCTATGTGGGACTCCCCAAAGAATCTGCCCATGTACGGACAGTTGGGGATGTCATGATGGAAACCATGTCCAACTGGGGCATTAAGCATGTCTTCGGAATGGTCGGTCACTCCAACCTGGGTGTCGCCGATGCGTTACGTGTTCAAGAAGAAGCCAACCACATAAAATTCTATGGCATCCGTCACGAAGGCGCGGCATCATTTGCCTGTTCCGCCTATGGCAAACTCACGGGCCGACCAGCTGCGTGTTTGTCTATCGCCGGACCTGGGGCGACCAATCTCCTGACGGGGTTGTGGGATGCGAACGTGGATCGCGCGCCAGTTCTCGCCTTGACCGGGCAAGTGGAAACACAGGTGTTGGGACCAGGGGCTTTTCAAGAAATTGATCTCATGGCCGCGTTCGGCAAGGTCGCGCAATGGGCACAAACCGCCCTCCATACCAGCAAACATGCTGAACTCATGAACTTGGCTTGTAAGAGTGCGATGTTAAATCGCGGCGTCTCACACCTCATCTTTCCGGATGAGGTACCGAAGCTCGTCGCTGCTGAAGGAATGGAAGCGGGCAGACCCGATGGCCGCATGCCAGCGTTGGATATTACACCTCCAGACTCCTCAATTGATCAGGCCCTGACGTTGCTGTCTCGATCGAAACGTCCCGTGATTATTGTGGGCCATGGCGCACGTTTTAGTATGGAAGGGATTATCACACTGGCAGAAATGATGAACTGCCCTGTCATAACCACCTTTAAGGCCAAAGGGTTAATTTCAGACCATCACCCGCTCGGCGGGGGCGTCTTGGGACGCAGTGGTACTCCCATTGCCAGTTGGGTCATGAATGAATCTGACTGTCTTCTAGTTTTTGGCGCAAGCTTCAGTAATCACACCGGCATCACTCCGAAAATTCCTACCATCCAGGTTGATCGTGATGCCATGGCCTTGGGGAAATTTCATGCCGTCGATGTTCCGGTCTGGGGAGAAATCGGCGTGACCTGCCGAATCTTTCTCGAGCGCTTGGCAAACACACTCAGTACGACGAATCAACGAAAAGACATCGCAAACCGCTGGGCAATCTGGCGGCAAGAAAAACATCGACGAGCACATGATAATCGTGGACAAGGGGTCAACTCTTCGGCCATCTTTGCTGCCTTGACTCGCCTAGTTCCTGAGAATGCGATCATCGCTGTGGACGTGGGCAACAATACCTATTCGTTTGGGCGATACTTTGAATGTTCACAACAAGCCGTTCTCATGTCCGGCTATCTAGGCTCTATTGGTTTTTCTTATCCCGCGGCCATGGGGGCATGGGCCGCCACGCAGGAAGATGATCCAAAATTTCAAGGCCGAAAAGTCGTATCCGTTTCCGGTGATGGAGGGTTCGGGCAATATTTGGGTGAGGTCAACACTGCGGTAAAATATGGGATGAACATCACGCATATTCTACTCCGAAATAATGAACTCGGAAAAATCAGCAAAGAACAACGAGCAGGAAACTGGGAGGTGTGGCAAACTTCCTTGCACAATCCTGATTTTGCAGAATATGCCAACTTATGTGGAGCTATGGGAATTTCCGTGAAGCGAAAAGAGGAACTAGAAGAAGCCCTCACAAAAGCACTCGCGCATGATGGTCCAAGTTTGGTGGAAATCCATTCTGACGCAGAGTTGATATAAAAGTGGCCCGTCAAAGTTTCCCATGAGTGTCAGGCTCCGCGGACTTACATTTAAATGTACTTGCAAATTTCCTCCCCTTTGTAAGGGGAGGATAAAGGTGGGGTAGAAATGACAAAAACCTATCAATCATCCCGTTTATTGTTGCCGAGAATTCTATTGTTCGTTCTCATGCTAAGCGCCATCTTGGCTCTACCCGTCCTGGCTTCTGAAAAACCTAGCCCACACGCCAACACACAAGAGACATCAACGAAAGACCTTCACGCACACTGGGAATATTTAGGGGTGGAAAATCCAAGCCATTGGGGCATGCTCTCGAAGGAATATAAGACGTGTGAAACTGGGAACCGCCAATCCCCGATCAACATCACGATGACCCATCATGGAGATCATCAACAGAAACTGGAGTTCCATTACCAAACCTCACAACTCCATGAAATGAACAACGGCCATACCATTCAGGTTTCGCATGTTTCCGGATGCCGGGTGGACCTGAATGACCACAAATACAAACTTCGTCAATTCCACTTCCACTCACCAAGTGAGCACCATATCGAGGGCAAAGCGTTCCCCATGGAAATGCACTTGGTCCACCAGGATGAAACAGGCCATGTATTAGTGATAGCCGTCATGATGAAAACCGATGCCACCCAACCAGTCCTCGCCAAACTTTGGAAATGGCTTCCTGAGCAATCCAAGCAAAAAGTCTCCATTCCTCTAGAATTCAGTCTGACCGATATTCTCCCAACCAATACCCATCATTTTGCCTATTCAGGTTCCCTCACCACGCCACCCTGCACTGAAGGCGTACAATGGATCGTGCTCCAAGAACCCATGCACGTCACCCAACAAGACGTTGATCAATTCGTTCACATCATTGGACAGAACGCTCGTCCTATTCAGCCCCTTGGCAATCGTCACATCGACGAAGATTAAGGGTATCCAACTGAAAGAATGTTTTACCTTGGCCTATACACCTATCGCTTGAAATCCTTGAGAAACATCAAAAAGGCCAAAAGGAATGGGAATAGTTTGCGGTGGAGAGGACATCCCCGTTAGGTGAGCATGCCCTCTACCTGGGCCTGAACAATCGAGTAATTCTGGAGCAGTGCATCCATGACATCTTCTTCTATTTTAAGTGCATGGACGACCGATTGTGCGCGGAGTGTTTCTTCGGAGAGAGCTTCTGGATCGATGCAATGGGAGGCGAAATGATTTGCTAAACAAGTGATGGCGGCACTCTTGGTCAGTGATGTCGCCAAATGGTAGGCGTGATCTTGATGAAGACTGATGGCTTCCTTCACGGAGTCAGGGAAACCCCATGCTTCCGCCAATTGCCTCCCCACCTCCACATACGAGTCTTCAATGAGGGCCATGACACCAGTCCACGGGAGCAATGAAGTCGAATGTTGTTGATTCTGATTAACCATATGAACCACCAGGGGTTTACCAATGGCATGGAGCAACCCGCTGAGGAAAGCGGCATCGGGACTGCATCCAATAAGTCCTGCTATAGATTTGCCATAGAAGGCCGTCGTCAACATATGTCTCCATAGGGCTCTTACTTCACATTCGTAGCCCTGGACTTTAAAAACCCCTTCCTGTACAGACAAAACAAACGCAGCACCTGCTACGGTATTGAGTCCAAGCCACGCAATCGCTTGTTTTAGGGAGACGATTTCACGAGTAGAACCCTGCACCACTGAATTTGAAGTTTGAAAGATTTTGGCCGTCAGAACGGGATCCTGTTCAATCAGAGTGGCCAGCTTTGAGGCCTCTGCCTTTGGATCAGCTGAAAGGGCGAGTACTTGGTTCGCAATTTGAGGAAGTGGGGGCAATTCAAGTTCCTGTCTTGCCAATTTCTCCATCAGCACCATCATCAGTGCTTCAATTCCTGAGTCATGAATAACGGAGTGAGAGGGCATGGCCTGTCTTTACCTCCTTCATGAACAATAAAATCATCGCACTTAAGGTTACGCGATGAAATAACGCCCCTTGAAAAAGATTAACCAAGATACTGGACATGAACAAATTAGACATTTTCTATTAGCGTCTGAAATACTTTACGAGTTGATAAATTTAAGCATCCAAAGATTATCAGAAGGATAAGATGCCATTCATTTACTTCTGAAAATCTGCATTTAAATTTCAATAGCGAATCTACTCTACTGCCCAATAAAGCCAATACGGTAATCTCCTATAATTATATCGGGAATAGTGGGAATTTCTTAAGATTCGGATAAGTACAAAAAGTCCCTTTCAGCACATACCGATCATAAAGGAAAATTGATCCCCCTAAGCTCTCAGAATAGGATACTGATAGGTATAGGCCAGAGGACGTCACCAGATGGAACACAAGGTCTGATAATCTTTCAATTTTTCTGATTACCCAGACTCAGTAGTTCCAGAGACAAGGGCAGAAGAATTTGAAAAATCATTGGGATAGTCAGAAACGATCATGCCTCCGCCTTTGACATATTTAGTTATTGAAATTCCTAGATAACAGATTTATCAGTAAATACTTGAATTGAGGCTTGGCTTTGATTAAAAGAGCAATCCGATCCCAGCACTTAACCAGTATTCAATTATCAGGAATTAGGAAATCTACCCGTGGGCTTTTTCCTAAACATATATGAGCAGCAGCGCTATGTTCCATTTCCTTACACTCCTATCCCACATATGCTAGAAAAAGACGTAATAACTTGCCGAGTTAATTGAGCGTCCTGGTTAAGAAAAATTCGTTTTTTTTCACTCAAGATGCTTAAACACAAAGGCCCTGTTAGCTCTATCTTCCCGATTTTTGAAAATGTACAAAAAAAAGTTCATATTTGAGCAAAAAAATCCCCCAAGAGTTAAGAAAACTCTTGAGGGATGCACCGTCATAATTGAAAGCGAAAACGTTAAAATGTATAGGCCGACGACCGTGGACGACCACCTGATTGGTTGCGTCCTGGACGATCAGACTGCGAGCCTCTCGGACCATTACTATTTCCATAACCGGGTCGTGGTCCTCTTGGACCGTTCGCATTACCGTAACCAGGACGCGGAGCTCGAGTGGCCGCATGACTCGCGACAGGCGCTCGACTTCCCGGTGCGCATGGGACCGCCTTCCCTAAGAGTTTTTCAATCATCCGTAAAGACCGATGATCTTCCCCTGTCACAAAACTGGTGGCCCAACCGATGGCTTTCATGCGAGCAGTACGACCAATACGATGGACATAATCTTCAGGCACATTTGGCAAATCATAATTAATCACGTGACGGATGTTGTCCACATCCAACCCACGCGCAGCAATATCTGTCGCCACTAAGACTTCAAAACGCCCGCGTCGAAATCCTTCAAGAGCCGCTCGACGTTGCGGAAGTCGCCGACCAGCATGTAAGACACCCGCGCGACAGCCGACCTTTTCCAGCGTTTCTCCGATTCGATCTGCTCGATGCTTCGTTCGAGTAAAGACCAATACGGAGCCCTCGGTCTCCTTAAGGATTGAGAGCAACAATGACGTTTTTTCTGAATTGTTGATGTGGTGCACCGTATGGGTGACCCCTTCAGCGACCGTAGCAGATTTCGCGACCAAGGCTTTGACGGGATTCTTCAAGGACATGCGGGCCAAATCATCTAAATTATCTGGCATCGTGGCAGAGAAAAGTAAGGTCTGCCGAGTTTCCGGTAGGGCCTCAATGATTTGATTTAATTGTGGGGCAAATCCCATATCTAACATACGATCTGCTTCATCTAAGACCACAATACTGAGCTTAGTAAACAAGATTGTTCCTTGCCACATATGGTCCAATAACCGACCCGGTGTGGCAATAATGATATCTGGACGCTGGCGAAGACCTCGCACTTGGGCTTGCATATCGGCCCCCCCCACCACCGTTGTACCAAAAATTCCTCTGGAGCGACCCAACTTATCGACGGTCCCTTGAATTTGAAAAGCTAATTCCCGAGTAGGAGCTAAAATAAGCGCACGAGGTTGGCCTTTGGGGCCAGACGACAAACGCTCAATCATCGGAATGACAAAGGCTGCCGTTTTACCGGTGCCGGTTTGCGCACACCCCAAGACATCATGCCCTTCCAGGGCTGGGGGTATGGCTTGAGTTTGAATGGGAGTTGGTTCATGTAGCCCAGCCTTACTTAAGGCTTCGACTAAGCGCTCGGACACACCAAGCGCACCAAACTGAGACAACGCAGTTGCAGACATAACACTATTCCTTTTGTTACAAGGATCGTATCTACACGTATTCAGAAAACCGAGTGAAGCAGAAAATGGTGGGAAGTCCGCTCCGAGCAGGATCTGGTCGCGATACGATCGCGAGGCCCGAAGTATGTTGAATATTCACGCCGTCGGACCGAATCAGCATGAATGTACTACAGAGTACAGTACAATTGAAAAACTGTCAATTATCGTGACAAACAGCTAAGGAAAAGCTTTTTCCTTTTCACACACCAAAAAGAACCGCCACATGAGCCACTTCTACGACTTACATGTCAACGTATTTCGGCAGAAAAACAGGCCCTCTCCACCTATCAAAACAAAGTCTTACTCATCGTGAATACCGCATCACAATGCGGATTCACGCCCCAATTCCAAGGACTTGAAACGCTCTATCAACAGTATCAGGCTCAAGGCTTCGAAGTATTAGGATTTCTCTGCAACCAATTTGGGAGCCAAGATCCAGGGAACGATTCAGCCATCCAGGAATTTTGCCAAACCAATTACGACGTCAGCTTTCCGATGTTTGCCAAGATCGAGGTCAATGGCCCGAATACGCACCCCCTCTATCAACACCTCAAAAACCAAGCGCCAGACCTGATGGGTTCAGAAGCGATTAAATGGAACTTCACTAAATTTCTTGTGGATTAATCAGGAAACATTATCGATCGGTATGCCCCTACCACCAAACCAGAAAACATCGGACCAGCCATTCAAAAACTCTTACAAACCACGCCCTGAACCCTCCAGCCATCACCTCGAGTGTAAGTAACATCACAAACAACGTTCAGGGACAAAAATTTGTAACAAATCACACGAGGGAAAGACTGCACACGAATCAGCAGAGTCTGAAAGGGGAGACCTTTGAGAGAAACCCAGTCCCCATTATCCATCACATTACAGAGGAGGTTTACTGCATGAACACCAAAAAATCATTACTCGTGGGCGCAGCACTCACGAGCCTGCTCGCGGCAGGTGCATTTGGATCAACGACTTTTGCCCATGCAGAAGGTATGGGGGAAGCCGGACAATGCCATGGGGTAAATGCCTGTAAAGGTAAAGGGGATTGTTCCGCTAAGGCCAATGAATGCGAAGGCAAAAATGCCTGCAAAGGAAAAGGCTGGACAAAAATGTCGAAAGAAGATTGTGAAAAAAATCCAAAAGGGCATTGGGAGGCCATGCCAGAAAAGCATTAATTATTGAACGCATCAGTGATTGAAAAAACGGTTCCCCTCCGCCTCATGGAGGAGGAACCGGTTTTTTTTGAATCATGGGTTCGTTCCATTCACCCCTTTGGCCCTCGTTCCCTCACGGCTAACCAAATAAGCCCAACCAGTTTGGCAAAGCATCACCTACCCAAGCTGACCTCCCAACGACCCCAACTATACTTTCTCTTAAATTAGGATTAGGATTCTCCTCATCACACATCACAAAGCCGGTCTCCAGAAAAGGCGGGTCCCCTATGCGCGATATTTACACCATGATTCTTGCCGGTGGTCGCGGTGAACGGCTCCTCCCGCTCACCCAACACCGTGCGAAGCCAGCGGTCCCCTTTGCAGGCAAATACCGCATCATCGACGTAACCTTAAGCAATTGCCTCAATTCGGGGCTTCGAAAAATTGCCGTCCTGATTCAATATAAGTCCCACTCGTTAGATCGCCATATTCGGCGGGGTTGGTCAATTTTTAACCCCGAGCTGGGCGAATTCATCTTTTCCATTCCACCACAACAACGTATTAGCGCCGAGTGGTACCGGGGCACAGCCGACGCCGTGCATCAAAACCTGTTTCTGCTGGAACAAGAACGGCCGACATATTTGTTGGTACTGTCTGGAGATCATATTTACAAAATGAACTATGCCGACATGTTCCGGTACATGCAGGTGATGGAAGCCGATGCCGTCGTGGGCGCGCTGGAATGGCCAGTCGAAGAAGCTCGACCGTTCGGAGTCCTTGGGGTGGATAAATCCAACCGTGTCACCCGATTTGAAGAAAAACCGCCCAACCCGTTTCCCCTGCCACATGATCCGACACATGCGTTTGTTTCCATGGGCATTTACCTTTTCCGCACCGACCAACTCTATGACGAGCTGCGTAAAGATGCCGAAATGGGTACGGCCCATGACTTCGGGAAAAATATTATTCCCAACATGATTCAAGCAAACAAAAAAGTTTTCGCCTATAACTTTGAGGATGAAAACAAAAAACAGGTGAAGTACTGGCGGGACATTGGCACTGTGGACGCCTACTACGAGGCCAACATGGATCTCGTCGGAGTTGACCCCCACCTCAACCTCTATGATGAGGCCTGGCCTATCCGCACCTACCAAGGACAATTTCCGCCAGCCAAATTTGTCTTTGCCGATCAATACCCGGGAGGTCGTGTCGGGCTCGCCTTAGATTCCATTGTGTCCGGGGGATGTATCATTTCGGGAGGAAAGGTCCAAAAGAGCATTTTGTCGCCGGATGTCCTGGTGAATCAACATGCCGATGTCCTGGAATCGGTCATCATGGAAAATGTCGAAATTGGAGAACGTGCGCGAATTCGTCACGCTATTATCGACAAGGGTGTCATTATTCCACCGGGAACAGTCATCGGCTACGACCTGGAAGCCGACCGAAGGCGCTATACCGTGACAGAAAACGGCGTCGTCGTGGTCACTCTCACATCCGCGCACGAATCGTTGTAAGGTTTTTCAAAAAACGGGCAAGGAAAATTCGTCAGGAATTCTTGCAAGCAAAAGGATCAGAATCTCGCTGATAAACCAGGTCAAATCATGATTCGCCAAAAACAAGAGGCCTCATCGCATGGCATCGCATAGAGCCAGGACCACTCACCAAACCAAAAGCCCTAGTCCACCGACAATCAAACCAATCCCCGCAAATCCCGAGACACGATGCCCCCAAAGGCCAACGGGCAAGACCTTTTCCAGAAACACAAAAATCGTAATCGCGGCAATCCAGAGTATATTCATCACCCCACCAACAAATAATAATCCCATCAAGGCCCAACAACAGCCTAAACAAAACGCACCGTGATGCAATCCTAGACGAAAAGCCCCACCTGCCCCTGGTCGCCAATGCTTGACTATAAAATGCGCTGGCGATCGGCAATGGTCTAAGCAGACCGTCTTCCATGAACTCAGTTGATACACCCCTGCCCCTATCAACAGCGTTGCGCCAAGAGTCTGACTTGTTGCCCTCATCATCGGTGAAAGCATCGCGGCCTCATGAAGACCCCATTGCGCCAAGGTCGCCCCGACACTAAAGACACACCACATGGCGACATACCCAGACACAAACGCGGCCGTTGGGGCCATGGGTGTTCCCTGCCGTTCGGCTTTGCGCACCATCCCAGCATAGAGCAAGGTCATGGGAGCCACACTCGGCAGCATCATTCCCACCATCATGATGGCCCACATCAGGAACATGAAGATAAAGTCCGTCGGCGTCCACGGGTGCAGCTGCATAATCATGCCCGGGCTCGCAGGCTCCATTGCGGGCATCTTGGCCCAGAGATAGATCACATAGGCCCAGGCTAAAACACTCACCCCAATGAGTGCCAAGAGAATGGCAATCCGATCACGATAAGGCAACAAAGAAGATGGAGCAGTGGGCATGAGAAGGGGCTGGATCTAGGCGGATACTACCGCCACAAGGAAAAGCGAAAAAACGATACAGGTGAAAGAATCAGATGAAGACTTTTGTGCAGACACCGAGTAAAGGACTAGGTTCGAATGACTCCATCCTGATTCATATGCAGAATATTAAACTGGCCATAACTATTCGTGAGGTTCAACGAAATGCCGGCGTTAGCTTTCGTCGACCCGTTGCCAATTTCAGCCACCGTGAATTCAAACCCCTCTGGCAAATCAATCCTGGCCCGATAGTCTCCCCCAGTAAAAGGATCGGTGATAGGAGTGCCGGTTGATTGCACCAGATCTGGCACATTGACGGTTGCCTGCCGAGCCTCGACATCAATAGAAAGGTCAATCGGCACAAACAATGGCTCCAACACGTTAGACATCGTACTATTAAACACAAAAAAGTGAGTCGCTCCAGGAGCCGTTGATTCCCCATGAAGAATTTTTCGAAGCGCCTGGCGTTGGGGCGCATCCGCCCTCGAATCAATCAACATCTGCTGAGATCCATTTCCTTCAGCCACTTCCCCTGGCCATTGAAACAACATGACAAAATTTAAACCTTCCAAGCGGGTCTCATTAAAATACCCCTCTTCAATATGACCGGCACCCATGGCTTCGCAAAACCCATGGGTGGAAGGAGCTTGAAACTGGCATCCACACCCATAGCTACAATTGCAATTGGAATATTCGACCCCACGAAGCATCCATTGATCGGCCATCCTGCACTCCTTTCCTCAACGATAGGAGAAATCCACCGGGATATCCCAAACTTGTACCATGCCTGAGACAGCAGTTTCCAGATATTCCCGTCCGGCAGAGCAAGCCTAGGGTATCAAGGCCTTCCGCCTCTTCTATACCTTTCATTCTTTCTGTTAGTATGGGAAAAATCAGTAGGCAAAAGGGACTCAAACAGACTACACTAGATCCCCAAGAAACCGTAAACCCGGGCTCAACCTATCACACAGCGTAATTGAGTCTTCCAATTTCAGAAAGGACGCAGTACTCATGGCCGAACAACACAAGCAATATGCTGAAGGACAATCTGGCGAACTACACGGATACACCGGGAAGACTCCCCCCGCTGGCACGACGGCGCTCGTAGAAGAAGACGGAACCACACTCACAGCTGCTGGCCTCAAGTATTGTGAGCGACGAGGCTACTCGTCGCCCATGGTGGCCACCCTCCGAGTCCTCCATGATCAATTTCAAGCACCAGCTGTCGGCCAAGCCATTGAAGCCTCGGCCCTTAACGCAGATATGATGCTAGAGAAACAAAACAATACGAAAGCCATGTCGGAACGACTCCGCTTGGATTGGGAACAACAAGACAAAGCCTTCAAAGCCAATGTTGCTGCCGCTGCCAAAGCCGAAGCTGCTGCTGCCAAAGCCGCTGCCGACGAGGCCAAAAAATTAGCGCAATAAAACCCAAGCCTTCATCGTGAAACTCTCAACAACCCAATCACAAGGAGCGTGTCCATGGGAAAAAGCCAGGACTCAAAAAAGGAAGCGAAAAAAAAGCCAACCAAATCCCTGAAAGAAAAACGCGCCGACAAAAAATCTAAAAAATAATCCTACTCCCTATTCGTTTCACCTACCCCTGCTGGCGAAGAAGTTGTCCTTCGCCAGCAATATTCAACTCATCAAAATTTACACGCTTCTCACTCAGTAAGATAAGGATAAATTCCTTCTTACCCTTTTCGATCCGAGAAACGGTTAATCCTGAATCCCGTCCAACAGCAAACAGGGAGAATCGATACCTGGTTCCTTGGCTATTCGCTACAATTGTTTGACAAAAGCCATTTATGTCTATTACTCTGGACATATGGAAATTAATAAAGCCATTCTCGCATTTGGGGCCCTCTCGCAAGAAACCCGCCTTCAGGTATTCCGCCTCCTCGTCGAGCATGGCCCAGACGGAACACCAGCCGGCACATTAAGCGACAGTTTAGGCATCCCGCATAACACACTGTCCTTCCACCTCTCTCATATGAGCAATGCAGGGCTGATCCTTTCAAGGCGGGAAGGTCGATCTATCATCTACAGCGCCAACTTTGAATTTTTCACCGACCTGATCCGCTATATGGTGGAAGACTGCTGCCGAGAAGATATGGCCAGTATCCGAGACCATAAAACAAAGAATTGCAGCATCATAGAACTCTCGAAATGTTGCCAACCCACTCACCAGGAGGCCAAAACATGAAACGTCTTCATATGCATATCGGAGTCGGCCAGTTGGAAGAAGCCATTCAGTTTTACAGCAAACTGTTGGGAGCGGAACCGGTCAAACGCAAACCGGACTATGCCAAATGGATGTTGAACGATCCCTGCGTCAACTTAGCCATCTCGACACGAGCGACCACAAAAGGGGTCGATCACCTGGGCATTCAGGTGGATGAGGAACTGGAACTGCAGGAAATCCACCAACAACTCACAGCCAGGGATCTCCCCATGTCCCAAGAAGGCGAAACCCTATGCTGTTATGCGAAATCTGATAAATCTTGGGTGTTAGATCCTGCCGGAATACCGTGGGAAGTCTACCGCACGATGGAAGAAGCCGAGGTCTTTTCCACTCATTCAACACGGACAGATACGGCTTGTTGCGAACCGGTGCTCTTGGCCAAGCCGGATTCAAATATGGCAGTACAAGAACCCAGCGGCTGTTGTAGCTAATGCAGGCTAAACCAACAAAAGTCTTGGTCCTCTGCACGGGAAACTCGTGCCGTTCCATCATGGCCGAAGCTCTCATCAATCATTTAGGACAAGGGAAATACCAAGCCTGTAGCGCTGGAAGCCACCCGACTGGAGAAGTGCATCCCCACGCCATGCCACCCTACAACAACATGGAATCGATCCAGGCCAACCAAGAAGCCAATCTTGGAATGACATGACCGACACCACGTTCGATCTCCTCATCACCGTCTGCAATCAAGCCGCAGGAGAAATCTGCCCAATCTTTCCAGGTCAACCGAGAAAACTCCATTGGAGCATTACCGATCCAGCAAAAACCATAGGCACCGAAATCGAGATACACGCGGCATTCGATCAGACCTTCTTCCTGCTCAAAGAAAAAATTGAAGCGTTGATCAAATGACCGCCTGCGCCCCACCTCGCTTATCGTTCCTCGACCGCTACCTCACAGCCTGGATCATCCTAGCAATGGCAGCCGGCGTCATGATTGGCTCGGTCTTCACCGAGGCACCGGTATTCGTGAACAGTCTTTCTCTGGGAACAACCAACATTCCCATCGCCATCGGCCTCATGCTCATGATGTATCCCCCGCTGGCCCGGGTGAAATATGAAGAGCTGCCCTTCATCTTTCGCGATTGGAACATTCTTCTCCTGTCACTCGTTCAAAACTGGGTCATCGGCCCTCTGCTCATGTTTGGCCTGGCCGTGGTCTTTCTCCACGATTACCCTGAATACATGACCGGGCTCATTCTCATCGGACTGGCACGGTGTATTGCCATGGTCCTCGTTTGGAATCAACTCGCCGAAGGGGACAACCAATATGTGGCGGCATTGGTGGCCTTCAACAGTCTCTTTCAATTGATCTTCTTTAGTGGATTGGCCTGGTTCTATTTAGAAATCCTGCCGTCGCTGTTAGGACTGGCTGTGCAAATCGTCAACATCAGTTTCCAGACGATTGCCGAAAGCGTCTTCATCTATCTCGGCATCCCCTTTGTCTGTGGCTTCCTTTCACGATGGATCGGGATCAGACAAAAGGGCCAAGAATGGTATGAACAGCGATTTCTCCCGAAGATTGCCCCAATCACGCTCATCGCACTGCTCTTCACCATCTTCGCCATGTTTACCCTCAAAGGGGGCATGGTCGTCAGCCTGCCGGGCGATGTTCTTCGCATTGCCCTGCCACTCATCCTCTACTTCATCATCATGTTTCTCGTCAGCTTTGGCATGGGCAAACTCATCGGAGCCGATTATGGCAAGACCACGGCCACATCCTTCACCGCAGCCAGCAACAATTTTGAGCTGGCCATTGCCGTAGCCATCGCCGCCTTCGGCCTGGGATCATCCGTCGCCTTTGCCACCGTCATCGGACCCTTAGTCGAAGTGCCAGTTCTCTTAGCGCTCGTCAATGTCGCCTTCTGGTTCCGAAAGAGATGGTTTGCAGAATCACCGGTCGCACCCAAACCTCACTAGCCCATTCGTCATGCTCGTCAAGAGTAAGGGCATCCCTTTTCCTATGACTCCGTCATTCCCGACTATCTCCCTCGTCATTCCCACCAGTTTGTAGCGGGAATCCATCTTAGATTTCTCCCATCAAATTTCGCTCTGTACATTATTTGAGCGGTTGGGTAGCATGGCCAATCAATTCGATGATTCAAAAGATAGACCACGTGTGGCAACTCATAGCAGCACAAACGAAGAAACTAGATCGGTATAATGCTGGGGAAAAAAATCGAGGGGTTAGACTCACCACACACAGACAGATCAATTCGACGTAGGAAAGCAGTCCTTCTCCTTCAAGAGTGCGAGATTCAATGAAGATGAAACGCGTAACCTATATGAGCACCTATGGCTACCCTCTATCCGACAAAGAAATTCAAGCCATTGGGGAAACCTCGTCATCGAACAATCAGGCCAAAGGCATTACAGGCGTACTGGTGAATATTGGCGGCCATTTCTTTCAAATAATTGAAGGCGAGGAAGAGGCCATTGACCACTTGTTCAAAGTCATTAGCCAGGATCCCCGGCATACAGGCCTTCTTTGCCTGAAAACGGAATTCAATATATCCACGCGGTTATTT
>JAJDBP010000016.1 GCA_029261295.1 Nitrospirales bacterium
ATGTGGCGTGAAGTCCTGGGGGTTCATGCCGAAACGAAAGAGCCAATCGGCGTTATAGCGATTTCCCGAATCAGCCAAATTCGTGCTTTGCGGTCCGCCGACGAGTTGCCCGTTTTCTTCAATCGTATGGCAGCCGATACAGGCATGTTCCTTAAATATGAAAGCCCCATCCCCCACGTCTTTCTTTGTGACCTTGGCCACATCAAAAGCGCCAACGGTGACGCGTGAATCTTTCAGCTTCTTTTCAAAAAAATCGGCAATGGCATTGGCTTGTTCCTCGGTCACCATCATGTGGGTTACAGGTTCCTGCCCCTGATCCCATCTATAGTTCTTGGCATACAACAGCGGTTCCTTCCCGGTGAGCCAACGGATGAGCCAATCTCGCTGATACTTACTCCCACCCCACATGAGGTCCGGAGCTTTTAAGTTGAACCGGCTCTCTTCCTTCCCCTCAAATTTATGGCAGGTTGCACAGGTGTTTTTTAGCAATGTTTCGGTCTCTTGACCTTCAGCTCTAATGGCTGAGGGGGAGACCATAAAAAAAATCAGTAAAAAGGGGAGGAGGACAACCCTGATTCTTGTTTGGGTATAAACAAAAGATGGAAGTAGCTTGTTCATTGTAAGAGCTCCTTTTAAACCTTAATAGGGGGAGTATTTTTTGTCATCAAAAGCATGTGTAGAATTATTCCCCGCATCGGCACATGGCTGTCTGTAGTCTTTTGCCACAAAATATGACGTGTGAACTATCTAAAAACTTATTACAGCAATATCAAAGCCATAATGCGTGGGCATGAATTTCTGATTAAAAAACCAAAAAATTAGGAGTTAAATGAGAGAAAGAAAAAAACGAACAGAGGAAATAGAGGGAGCGTTAACCCTAAACAGTTAATGGGTTAACTTTGGTGAAGTAACGGTTTGGTTGAAATATGAAAAATGAAAGACGATTTATTACGAATCTCTGTCGAAGAAAAGGGCTAAGCTGTGAAGCTAGCTACACTATCATACCCAGCCTCTATTGCCTGTTATCGGTTCGAGGTATATGCGGACTCTCCAGCTCCAACTGGGGTGAGGCTTTGCATGTGAATTGTCTCGGTTATTTCATTGAGCTTTTCGCTGGCCACTTCATTTGCTACCTGACAGGTGCCTGCATTCTGATGCCCTCCCCCGCCATAGGTGAGGCAGAGCTCGCCGATATTGACCGTTGAACTTCTGTTCACGATCGACTTCCCAATCGCGAACACGGTGTTCTGTTTTTTCAATCCCCACATGACATGGATGGAAATGTTACAGCTCGGATACAGGGCATAAATCATAAAACGGTTGACAGCATAGATGGTCTCCTCGTCACGAAGATCCAATACCACCAAATCACCATGGACGGTTGAGCATCGCTGAATCTGTTGCTTGGCCAATTCGGAATGTTCCACGAAGAGCTGAACTCTTTCTTGAACATCGGGCAAGGCAATGATTTCGTCAATGCTGAGGCTAATACATTTTTCGATGAGTTCCATCATTAACTGGTAATTAGAAATACGGAATTCTCGGAAGCGCCCAAGACCCGTACGCGCATCCATAATGAAATTCATCAATGACCAGCCGCTCGGTTTGAGAATTTCGCCAATACCATATTGAGCCGAGTCCCCTTTATCCACCGCGTCCATCATCTCATTCCATTCAGCAGGGAATGTCTTTTCGCCACCGTAATACTGATAGACCACCCGCGCTGCAGAAGGTGCGTTTGGATCGATGATATGATCACTTCTCTCACCCGTATTTCGAATCGTTTCACTCAGGTGATGATCAAATGCGAGGCGAACTCCCTCAACAAAAGGAAGATTAGTGGTGATATCGTGGGCGGAGATGGCAATTTTGCCATCCTGCATATCTTTCGGGTGAACAAATAGGATGTCCTCAATGATTCCCACTTTCTTAAGTAGAACGGCACAGACCAGTCCGTCAAAATCACTGCGAGTCACTAATCGAAATTTTTCAGTTGCCATTGATAGGTCCCCAAATGTATGTGAGGTTCATAAGAATGTGTTTGCGAGTTTGTTGATGATTGCCTGGAGTAAGAACCATCATGTTCTTAGCCTAGACAGCTATGACTCACCATATATTCGGCAAAATGGTTGAGATCCTGAAGGCTCTGTGGCAAAAAGTAGAAGCGGGGAGGGGCGATACTGGTTTTTTAGGAGAAATCAGCTCGTGTCAGAGCTCAAATGGCGGGATTCCCCTTCACCTCGTCTGTATTCATATGACCAAATGGACTTTGATTAAATTGGTTCCGAGCGCATGCCCCAGTCGTTCTCCGGTCACGACGACGATGAGCTGGCCTTCGACAATCATCCCTAGCTCTTTGAGCCGATCTTGAGCGTCGTGGATCCGCTCGTCGGTATCATCAATTTGGGAAAAGACAAAAGAGGCCAGGCCCCACACCAAGGCTAATTGGCGGGTGACGGCTGGGGAAGGCGTGAGGGCCAGAATTGGAACAGTTGGACGATGATGGGCCAATAACATGGCGGTATGACCAGACTCGGTAAACACGACAATGGCTTGGGCCCCAACTAAGCGGGAAAGAGAAACGGCTGTCTCGCAGATGGCTTCCGGAGTAGAGAGAAGTGTTGGCGTTGCGGAGTCGAGTGTGTGTCTTGGAGTGAGACCTTCTTTTTCCGTCTGTCGAATAATTCGATCCATGACTTCGACGGTCTCGATCGGATAGCTTCCAGTGGAGGTTTCGGCAGACAACATGACCGCATCGGTGCCATCCAACACCGCGTTCGCCACATCTGAAGCTTCCGCACGAGTGGGTGAGGGGTGTCGTGTCATGGATTCCAGCATTTGGGTGGCTGTGATAACTGGCTTTCCTCTTCGATTGGCTTGGGCAATAATGCGCTTTTGCAACAGCGGGACTTCCTCAGGACTAAGCTCTAACGCCAAGTCGCCTCTGGCGATCATGACCCCATCCACAATATCGAGAATCTCATCAAAACAGGTGAGGGCTTCGGGTCTTTCAATTTTAGCAATGACGGGAATAGTGGCGGATCGTTCAGTAATCGCGGTTTGGACGGTTCTGATATCTTGCTGACTACGCACAAATGACAGCGCTACATAATCTACCTGTTCCTCAATGGCTATCTGCAGATCTTCAGCGTCTTTTTGAGTAAATCCTGGAATTTCCAGCGGCACTCCTGGAAAATTGACCCCCTTCCGTGAAGTCACCGTTCCCCCAATAAGAACCGTACAGATCAGTCGATCAGATTGTATGGTTTGTAGTTGAAGGGAAAGGTTCCCATCATCGATCAACACGATTTGTCCAGGCTTGATGTCTTGGGGAAAAGATACCAGGTCAATCGGAAGTTCTTGGTCCATCGCGGGTGTGGGCCTAGATGCCGGAGGCGAAGGGTGTTTTGAAATCAAGGAGACTTTCTGATCGCGAACCAAGAGCGATCCTTCTTTAGGAAGATCTCCGACGCGAATTTTTGGGCCAGACAAATCTACCAGGATGGCAAGTGGAGTCTGCTTCTTCTGAGAGACCTGTCGAAGGCGTTGAATCGTGGCTCGGTGCCAATCGTGAGTCCCATGAGACATATTAAATCTGGCGACATTAATCCCTGCATCCAGGAGCCGTTCCAAATTTTCTGGTGAAGAAGTGGCTGGGCCAATCGTGGCGACGATTTTGACTTGGCGCATCAAAATCCTATGGGGAAAAGTAGGGAAGAAGGAAAACGAATATGATGGCCCGATCTATCGAAACATGTAAGGGGTTTTCATAGCTGCCATAAAGGGCAATCGCAGGGGCAAGAAAAATTGTGAAAGGCCCTTCGTTCTTCTTGGCATGAAAGACTTCACGTCTTAACACGGTTGGCCATTGAAAACACAGGGTTTGTAGCGGGACACATCAAATTCGGTGTCTTCCTGATAGACCAGTTCATTCCCGTTTACCCCATCCAGTTGAGGATCGTTGAACATCGTATGGTTCCACCAATAAAAAATAGGATGTTCTGGTAAATAATAAACGGGATTTCCATAGTTGCTGCGAATATGGCCTTGAACGGTGCGACCGGTGACGTAGTCGACTTTTCCGTCGTCATTTAAGGAATAGAGGGAAAGAAACAGGCGGGATTCTTGATCGTAAATTTCGTCGATGCGTGTGATCTCATCTGGTTCTGGCGGTAATGATGGTAAAGAAGGGTTGGACACCTGAACTGAAGCGAACATGAGCCAGCTTGAGAAAGCGAGAAGGGTCAATCCTGACATGGTGTCGTCCTCCTAACTAATTGCTAAATGATCTGACATATAATAATACATGCCAAGCCTCCTCTTCAGTCAATACAAGGGGGATAAAGGAGGCCATATCTGTTCCTGGGCTTCCGTTTTTCAAGATCCAAAACAACTCGCCATCCGTTCTGGCCGCTTGCCAGGTTTTGTCCGTGAAGTTTCTGGGCAGTTTTCCTCGTAAACCTGGAATATTTCCTAGGCCTTTTCCATCTCTTCCGTGACAGGTTACGCAAAAGGCTTTCGAATGAAAAATCTTTTTACCTCTCTCAATATTTTTCGGATTCGAGGGGAAGGGGTTAGTCCAGGTCCTAGCTTCTTCAATCTTATCAGCGGGGACTCTTGGCTTTAACACGGACTGGTCTGCTGCAAAGGCGGTGGTTATGTGGCAGATCCCAAATAAAGCAATTCCGCAGATTGTCCTCTGGAGGATACCACGATGGTGATACATGAGCTATTTCCTTGAGGTAAACGGGGGATCAAATGGATCCCCCGTTCCAGCGGTTTAAATTATTCTGGTTGATTGAAAATATGGCCGAGGGATTGGGGGAACGTTACTGTACCATCAGGGAACTCTTTACCCTTTGGCCAGAGATGAAAAATCACACCGTCGGTCCCTGAAGCGACTTCAGCAATGGCTTTGACCTTTTCTGGATCGTCGATGTCTAAAATTTGTACGCGGCCAGTGGCAATTTCTTGTTTATGATCATGGAAAAACCGATGCCATTGGATTAACGGTAACGTTCGGGAAAGTTCTTTAGCCACAAAATATTCTATAGCCACGAGTGGCGCATTGGCATCCGTGCTTTCAAACAAAAGGCATTGTAAGATTTTGTCATTAATCCCTTTACAGTAATGATGATAGGGTCCACCTGGGGTACCGTCAGGCATCAAATGGGGCGCTTGCACATGGATGTCATAGCCGTGGGCAGGCCCTAGCGGACCTTTCATCCTAGGGGTAGCGGGGGCAGTTTCAAGGGTCGGCATGGAAGCTTGATCTGAGGATACTCCAGCGCAGAAAGAACAATGTTGTGTTTCACCGAAGGCCGGTGTGCCAGCAAATACAATAAGGAACATGGTAAAAATCCAATAAATGCTTTTTCTTACAACTGAACGCTGCATAATGACCTCCTGGTGATAAATGTGTGATGGATTGATCTGAGTCCCTATTTAAAGAATGAATGAAAAGTATAGGCCTTCTATCGTGTGATAGCTAATGGACTTCTTTGGTCGACCCAACTTGTTGATTTTGAGCGTGGCGGCATCCCTTGCTCTTTTTGCTGTATTCGATTTTGGAGAATCATGGAATCGAAATTTTCACCACAATTAAGACACCGCCATATGGCCAGCACATGCATGGCTTCATCTGCGTTATAGACTTGATCACTCATCAGTAAGCCTTCGCATCGTGGACAATTCATGATGGATCTCCTTTCTTCCCGTTTGCTGATTGGGAATTCGTGATTCGGCTCATGGGAAGTTTGGATAACAGCATGCCCATCAAACACGAATCAGTTAATCCGGCGTGGAGAAGCCCTGCACCGACGATGGCAGGGAGGATAAAGAATCCACTATGGACCGTGAAGCCCAAGGCGACTCCTAACAAAATGAGTCCCCCTGCGATGGCTCGAACTTGCCCTTCCAACGAAATACCCTGTCGCCCTTTGATGATTGGTTTTCCCCGATCAACCCAAGCGGTGATACCACCTTCTAGGATGGCACAATTTTCCAGGCCATTGTTCGTTAGATATTCATACGCGATCTTCACCCGGTTCTGCGTGCGACACACCAACATGATAGGCCGTTTCTGAGAGAGGGTTTTCAGTTCGTCCACATAGGTATGTAAATCAGGCAAGGGGATATTCCGAGCCCCAGAAATATGTACGCTCTCAAATTCTTGAGGCGTCCTGACATCGATATAGACAGCGTCGTTCGAGGTATAGTCGAATTTCTCGGTGCCAGGTATTTTTTCTGCTTGGTGTTCTTGATCGAGTACGGTGGTGCTCATAAGTTTTCCCCTTTCAAATCGTTCTTAGGCGCAACTTGTGACGCATGCTGTTTGAACCTGATGTTTAGGATGCCCCCAGGTGGTGAGCCAGGCGTCATAGCCTCCAATTAAATCCATGGGCTGCATTCGACCGGCCTTCTCCAAAACTCCAAGCGCGGCTGAAGATCGGTATCCGCTCGCGCAATGGACCACCACTGGAGTGCCCGCAGGAATTCTCTGAACCTGTTCGGCGAGATGTGGAAGAGGAATGTTGAGACTCTGATCAATATGTCCCGCCTCCCATTCTTTTATTCCGCGCACATCCACGACGGTGGGCGGATTGGTTGTCGTTAACAATTCGGCTAGGCCTTGTGCGGAAATCCGTTGGCCTTTTTGAAGGAGATCAGGCCTGTTCTGAATGGCCTGCATTCCGCCATCCAGATAGCCCACAACCTGATCAAAGCCAATTCGGCCTAGGCGTTCAATCGCTTCTTTTTCCGTTCCTGGCTCTGAGATCAAAACCACGGGGCGTTTTGGGTTCAACAGCGTGCCCGCCCATGTGGCAAACTTCCCAGACAATCCAATATTGAGACTGTCTTTCAAGTGGCCACCGGCATAGTCCACGGCTTTCCGGACATCAAGAATTTGGGCACCGTTTTGTTGAAGCTCCAACGTCTCTTCCAACGGGAGAGGCGTTAAACTGTTCTTCACCACCTCTTCCAATGTTTGGTGGGCTTCACGATTCATCTGTGCGTCATATCCAAAGTAGGCCGGAGTTTCTGGCTGATCGGCAGTGACCAACCCGATAAACTCTTGCTTCGTCATGGGTTGCAACGCGTAATTCTCCCACCGCTGTTTGCCTAAGGTCGAGACTGTCTCACTACTCAGGTTTTTTCCACACATAGAGCCTGCGCCATGCGCGGGATAGACCAAGGTGTCATCGGGAAGGGTCATCAATTTGTTTCGAAGTGAATCAAACAATTGACTGCCTAGTTCTTCGGCTGTGGTTCCTACCGAGGCCATCAGATCTGGACGCCCCACATCACCGATGAACAAGGTGTCACCGGTTAGGACGCAATGTGGATGCTCAGAACTGGTGGCGAGGTCATAGACCACCAATGAAATGCTCTCCGGTGTATGGCCAGGGGTTTCTAAGACCTGGATCCTGAATTTTCCAAATTCCAGCACGTCTCCATCTTTGTAGGAGGTGATTGGAAAATCCGTTTTGGCTTTGGAACCCATGCCGATGTCGGCACCCGTTTGTTTCTGGAGTTCCAGATGCCCAGCTAAAAAGTCGGCATGGAAATGAGTGAGGAAGACGAAGGGAATATGCCATCCGTGGGTCTGAGCTTCCTGAAGATATTGATCGATATCGCGCTGGGGATCGACGACGACAGCTGTTTTAGTCTCCTCGTCGGCAATCATATAGGAAGCGTGAGCTAAACATTGTAAGTAGAATTGTTTCACTACCATGGCATGACTCCTTTTGGGTTCTATCCCGTGTCCGAATTCTTGAGTTTCTTCTGCTATTTATATAAAAGCAACCCCTATGCCATGATACGCTATTTAGATTAATCATTAAAAACTTAAATAAAAACAAATGCTTATAAATTTTTAGTTGTTTCTAAACGCGATGGGAGGCTTACGTGTTAATTGATATGATGAACACAAAGCGTTAACTGCTAACTTAACAAGTTAACGTTTATGGGGAGGCGGGAGTTTCCAGCTTAAGAAATTTAAGTTTCTTCCAGAGGGTGACCCGGCTTACACCAAGAAGCTTGGCCGCTTCGGTTTTGTTTCCGCGAGCTTGCTGGAGGGCCTCTCGAATGCGAATTTCTTCGGCAGGGTCCAGAGAGGAAGAAGTGGTGGAAGGTAATGAGGTCTTTAGGGAGGGGCGTTGAATTTCTGGTGGAAGATCCCAAAGCGTAATGCAATTGTCTGCGACGGTCACAAACGCATGTTCAATCGCATTTTTAAGTTCGCGGACGTTCCCTGGCCAAGGATGTTCGTGAAGTCGTTGCAAGGCATCTTGCGCGATTTCGTTGATGTCGCGATTGAAGGTCTTGGTATTGTCTTTCATGAAATGAGTAACCAAAAGAGGGATATCTTCGCGCCGTTCTCGGAGGGGTGGCAGGGTAATTTCAAAGACATGAATACGGTAATAAAAATCTTCTCGCAAGGTGCCTGCAGCCATTAGCGTTTGTAAATTGCGATTCGTTGCCGTAATCAAGCGGACGTTCACCTTGATCGCGCGGTCATCCCCGACCCGGCGGACCTCGCTTTCCTGCAATACCCGAAGTAGCTTGAGTTGCAGTAATGGATTGGTGTCCCCGATTTCATCCAAAAATAACGTGCCACCGTCCGCCGCTTGAAACACGCCGATCTTGTCTCGGATGGCGCCAGTGAATGCGCCCTTCACGTGACCAAACAATTCGCTTTCCAATAAGGTTTCAGGAATGGCGGAACAGTTAATCGCAAAAAAAGGTTTGTCTTTTCGGGCACTCAAGGCATGGATGGCTCGTGCGGCCAATTCTTTGCCGGTGCCGGATTCTCCAGTGAGCAGCACTGTGACATCGCTTTGGGCAGCCAGCCGTAATCGACGAAAGACTTCCTGCATTGCCAGGCTTTTGCCAATGAGCTGTTGAAAGGCTTCTCGTGATTTTGCCTGCTCTTCAAGAACCGCGATTTTTTGGTTGCTGAGAATAAAGGAGGTGAGATCGGTAAAGGTCCCTACTGCGCCTGCGACGTGTCCTTGCTCATCTCTCAGAATCGAGACATTGCCAAAGAGGTAGAGTTCTCTCCCGTCTTTGCCTAAAACCTTACATTCTTGATTACAGATGCCCCAGGGATAGGGCGAGGGATTGTCGAGAAATTCTGTGAGAACTCGAAACCCCTTACAGTTCTGGCCTTCTAAAATGTGGCAGGATTGTCCAATGACATCATTGCCGGAATAGCCGGTGATCCGTGCCGCGCCACTGCTCCAGGCGACGATATGGCCCTTGGCATCGACGGTAAACACGCCGTCCGCCATCACGTCCAGCATGTTACTGAGGATGGCCGGATTTTTTCGGAAATCTAATTCCATCAGATCAATGAAGAGAGCCGTGAAAATGATAGGAGGCGAGAGAGAATAATGAATGGTGAAATGTCAGACCAGTGCGTAAGGACCCTAACGCAAGGATGAGGACGAATTGCCTATCCTTACGCCAGTCCCCTAACAGTCTTCGTCTATCTCTTGCCTTATCGTGCTGCCAATAACGATTGGAAGGTTGGATCGGTTTTGACGATTCCCTTGAGCGTATTGTTCTCCAGCATATAGGCCCAACCTTGTGGAGTCGTGCCAGGAATTTTTTCGTACCAATCTTTTGCTTGATGCAAGAGGCCCAACATGGCGGGATTGTCACGTGGCACCTGAAAAGCAAGGCTATAGGCCATGGCATAGGCGGCCGTAAATTTATTCAAGGGATCTTTGGTCAGATCAAATGCTTTTTTGGCCGACTCATACCCTTTGTGGATATCAGGGTCGTCGAAATGCCGGTTCCATGCGACTTTCCCAATGCGAGCCCAAGCCAATTGCAATAACACTTCGGCACGCACTTCTACTTGTTCGACTGGTACGGCCGTGAGCAATTCTTGTGGAGCAGAAAGAGCAGCCATTTGGTCATTGACCCAACGATACGTAGAAATGAGATGTAAGCGATTATTGAAATCTCCTGGCTCAACTGAGGCTAAAGCCTCCATAACTGGAATCATGCGATAGAGATAATCCGCAGGAGTGGGTTCCGCTTTTCCTCCTGTCACCATGCCTAAGCCTAAATCAAAACGATCAGTTTGTGATTTCACGGTCCAATACAATTCATTAAATCGCTCAGCTAATCTGACATTCTCAATGGGAATGCCATTGAGTCGTCCCCCAAAGCTCAACAGACCTTGGTACAGTTGATTGGCAAAGACACTCAATACCTGTTGATTGTTTGGGGCAATCATTAAGACACGATTGAGCTGCATGAGGGTATCTAATGGATTACCAGCGGCTTGTGCCTGTTTCACACCAGCGAGCGCGGCTGGAATTTGATCGTCAGGTCCAAACCATTTCGTTGAATGTTGGACGAATCCACCGGCATCAACAACAAAAGGAATTGTGGTGCCATGGGGACCTTCAAGAGGAAGATCCAGGACCGCTTGATCAACGGGAAACCCCAATCGTTTGAGGTCCGAAAGCACGACCCATTTTACCTTCACCGATTGAATGACACGCTGGAATTTTTTGTAGGGCACCACCCAATCCGCAGATCCAGGTCCATTTGAAATCGGGGCGGTCAACGGATTCGGATAGGAAATAGTTGTGATGACAAAATTGGTAGGAGCCGCATGAACCGTACTCTCATCAGGCGAGGGAAAAGAGGCATGAGGCAAGGTTCCTGCTTCAACGGCTTCAATGGTAAAAGGATGGTCGGGCTCATGCCGGGCGATGTCATGCATGACAAAAAATGATGGGGCCAGTTGCTTGCTCGATGTTTCGGCAATATAAAAGCGTTGAAAATCGACAAAATCCACTAACTTACCTGGTCCAGGCCATACATTATCTAACCCTCCATCGTGTTCATTCAGGAGTCGACTATGGGCGGCGGTACGGCGCTGAGCACACCATTCATAGACAGGGCTTAACGCGTCTGGAAAATTTCCGTCGACCAACAATTGTTGTTGAGCCATTTTCAACAAGCAGACAAAATCCCGTTGTCCGGCTGCAACACGATCATTCTTGCCAACGGCTTGCGCATATTCATTGATCGTCGCGAGCAATGCGTCTTGATTGGCCGCATGGGACTCGCTGGCCCAAGGGGTCATCGTCCCAAATAAGAACACGGTACCTAAGAGAAGTCCCATCTGAAATCTGCCGATGAAACCGGAGCCAAAAGAAGCCGAAAGACGATCAGCTCCGTCTGCAGGGATATTTTTTTCAATTAAGGGGTGACAAGCTGTACTCATGGATCCGAACTCCTCCTCAAAAACATGTTGAATGAAAAGTATCTAGTAATCTTCCGAGGTAAAAACCCTCGGTGGCAAAGCAATCACTGTACCATACCAAGATTCTCACGCACTACGATGGTACCGCGCATTACATGCCCTGGTAAATCGCAGAAATAGGGGTATGTCCCTGGACGAACTGGCGTAAAGACGATTTCTGTTTGTCCTCGGGTCGGTAGGAGCACCCGGATAAAACCTTCTTTGGCGAATTGCGGAGCCCCATTCCCACTTACGGCCACATGGGAATCAGCGAGTAACCCCACGGGCACAAAGGCATGTAGTTCGGTATCTAAATTTTTCAAGATCAATCGTGTTTGTTGACCAACCGGGATCGTCAATGATTCTGGCTGAAACGCACGATGGCGAATATGAATGATTTGTTCGAGCACCTCGAGCTTTGGACTTGGATCAAGTCGGGCGGGTGTGGCACTCCATGCGGAAAAAACGGGTGAAACACATAGGAAACTGGTCAGGCACAAAGAGGTGGCGACGAGTCGGAGACGGGAAAAGCATGGGAATTGAGACAATAATATAGTCATGGGACATTATACTGGCTAGCTTCTGTGGGGCGAAAGATATGCGAAAGGGGGTGGAGTAGTTTTCTGGCAAAATCTTGAAATAAAAGCCTAGGTAAAAAGCACTATTATTGAAATGGTATTCAATATGTGAGGAGAAAACCTTAAGATATTGACGAACCAGCCGAAAAATCTCGTGAAAGGAGAAAAGGGAAAGAATGAATCCAATTGCGGCTTTTATTGCCAATAATACCCCAACCATGATTTTGGGAGTGGTACTCGTTATGGGCGTGTTGATCTTTGCCTGGTTTGATTATAGACGGACCTCCCGCTTACCCCATTTGGGCATGGTCATGGTCAAAAATCGGTTGAAGAGCTCTAATTAAGGGGCCTCATATCTTCGAAGTTCCTAAGACTCTCCCCTTTTCCTGACATCTTACCCAAGAACAGCACAAGGTATAATTAGGTTCTACCCTGGAAGGGGGGAATCCCAATTCGTGCATTTTTCTAAAGATCAATGCCCGCAAAGAACGAGGGACATGTTGGGTAGGGATATGGGGGTTGAGAAGGTGCTTAGTGAATATTGTGGTTTGATGGAGACTTCGAAGAATGGGGGAAGGGAGCGACTGTTCGACGAAGAAGGGTTCGACGATACCCATGACGCAGACGGAGCGCATGATTGCGACAAATTCCATGAGATATTTGGCCAGGCAAACGTCCAGCCATCTTTTCATAAATATCTTGTTGGCCTTCTTGCTCACACCATGCACAAATCTGAATCATACGCTGCTCCATCGAGGGTTTGGATGAATGGCTCTGTACTCATGTTGATATGATAAGAAGACTAAGCAAGATCAACGCCAGCAAGTTCTCTCAATGAAATTTCCCAAAAACACAGGGGTTTCCCACATTCCCATTACATTCAAGACTGTTCCATGGGACAAACCGATACACCAGTGAATCGAAAGAGATACAGAAATTTTTATCTTCCTTTGAGGTTTTTAAGAATTACTTTCTGGAGAATTGAGATGTCTGAATTGAAAAGTTGCTGAATGGATGCCCCTAACCAGATAATACTGCCATGAATAAAATTGAAGACCTTTCCTTTGACAATACCTATGCGAAGTTGCCCGAAGTGTTTTGGGAACGAGTGAAGCCGACGCCGTTTCCGAATCCATATGTGGTGAGTGTGAATCCCAGTGCTGCGGATTTGCTGAATTTAGATCCTGGGGAATTCTCACGGTCTGACTTCGCGGAATATTTTTGTGGTGCGAAACTACTGTCGGGGAGCGATCCGATTGCGATGCTGTATTCGGGCCATCAGTTCGGCCATTATGTGCCTCAGCTGGGTGATGGGCGTGCGATCATGCTGGGCGAGGTCAAAAATGACCAAGGCGAACCGTGGGAACTGCAACTTAAAGGTGCAGGACTTACACGGTTTTCACGCGATGGAGACGGGCGTGCCGTCCTGCGCTCGACGATACGAGAGTATCTCTGTGGCGAAGCCATGCATGGGTTAGGCATTCCCACGACTCGTAGTTTGTGCATTGTGGCGGGTGAAGAAATCGTCTTGCGAGAATTGCCTGAACCAGGCGCGATGCTCTTGCGCATGGCTCCATCCCATGTTCGGTTTGGCTCGTTCGAAGTTTTTCATTATCGACGCCAACATGAGTACTTAAAACTCTTAGCTGACTATGTGGTTGATCATCATTATCCGCATGTCCGTGAAGCAGAGAATCCTTATGCCCGACTGTTGCATGAAGTGGCCATGCGGACTGGTCATATGGTGGCCCAATGGCAGGCTGTGGGTTGGGCGCATGGAGTGCTCAACACCGACAATATGTCTATCTTAGGGTTAACGATGGATTATGGTCCGTTTGGATTTATGGAACGATACGATCCTACGTTTATTTGTAACCATTCTGATCACCAGGGTCGGTATTCCTTTCAACATCAGCCGGATATTGGCTATTGGAATATTCGTGCTTTGGCGCAAGCCTTGTCTGTGTTAATCGATGAGGACGCACTGAAATTGGCTCCGCAACTGTATGAACAGGCCATGCTGGAGAAGTATGCTGAATTGATGCGAGGTAAACTTGGATTAGTTGAAACCCACGCGGGCGATGATAAACTTCTGACAGACCTTCTGAATATGATGGATTCCAGCCGAACGGATTACACCACGTTCTTCCGGACATTGGGGGCTTTCCAGCAGGAATCTGCTTCTGCCAATGGAGCCCTTCGGGATTTCTTTCTCAATAGGGATGTTTTTGATGATTGGGCTGGTCGTTATCGCGAACGGTTATTGGCTGAGAAAAGCCAGGATGCTGAACGGAAGGTTCGCATGGATCGAGTGAATCCCAAATATGTCCTGCGGAATCATTTGGCGGAACGGGCAATTCAGTTAGCCACACGAGAGAAAGACTATTCAGAAATCGACCGACTTTTGGAACTGCTCAGTCATCCGTTTACCGAGCAGCCCGGGATGGAGGGCTATGCCTGTCCGGCTCCAGATGATAGCCCTCAAATCATCGTGAGTTGCTCTTCTTAGCCTGTCTGAAGGACTGTTTCACCATCCTTACAGTGGGCTTAATATTCCTCTGTCCCCCGCCTTTGTAAGGCGGGGTTAGGGGAGGTAGAAGCCAGGGGTCAGGCTATTAGGTTCTTGTCTATAGATTAGCAATAATTGGAAAACTCTACCCCACCTTAGTCCTCCCCTTACAAAGGGGAGGAGACTTGAAATGCGATTGTAGATATGCGTCTGATTTTTCTATCAATCATATTAATAGCGCTGGTGCTAGGCCCGCAGTTGTGGGTGTGGTGGGTGTTTAAACAGTACAGGCAACCGCGAGAAGATTGGCCTGGAACGGGTGGTGAACTGGCGCGCCATTTATTGAATCGATTTGGCCTGCAGGAGGTGCGCGTTGAACCAACGCCAATAGGGGATCATTACAATCCTGAAACAAAATTCGTGGGCTTGCTACCGCAGCATTACAATGGGAAGTCCTTAACCGCAGCAGTCATTGCGGCGCATGAAGTGGGGCATGCATTACAGGATCATGATGGGTATCAACTCTTGAAAGATCGGACGCAGTTAATCAAGGTCGCCCAGAAAGCCGAAAAAGTGGGGTCATACTTAATGTTGGGAATGCCCATCTTGGCCGGAATTACGCGAATTCCCGCAGTAGGACTCGCCGTGTTAGTGGTCGCTATTGGGACAATGAGTGTGTCGGCCTTGGTTCATCTCATCACCTTGCCTGTGGAATGGAATGCCAGTTTTCGTCGGGCCTTGCCTATTCTTGAAGAAGGTGGCTATCTAGCGCCCACCGATATGGAAGGCGCTCGACGTATTCTTAAAGCGGCAGCGTTAACCTATGTCGCTTCTTCGCTGTTTAGCCTCGTAAATATGTGGCGATGGATTCGCCTCATCCGCCGATAATTTTTGCTGATGTAAAAGTTCTTCGAAAGTCTCAAAAATCAATCAGAGTTCAAATCGTCCTGGGCGGTTTTTAAGCGATCCAACAACGTTTCGACTGGCGTGTCCAACTGTTTTTTCTTGTTACAGGTAGGACAGGCAGGGACGATATTCCCTTTGGTGCTTTTGCCTCCTCGGGCGAGAGGCACGAGATGGTCCATAGTGAGATTGTCTGCTCCCACCAATTGTTGGCAGAAGTGGCAGAGGCCTTTTTGTAAGTGTGCTTCCCACCAAGAAGATTTCCGAAGTTTTTTGGCTTTATCTCGCTCAAGTTTGATGTGCCGTTGAACGGTATCATGATCCCCGAGATCGTAGAAGTTTTCTGTGGTCATTAATCGTGGGCTGTGGTTACCGAGTATTGAAATAAAGAAGGATTCTACTCCTTGTCGTGTATCTTTGAAAGAATTTCTTTCATGAAGATATTGGCAAAACTTATCTGAAAGGAATGAATGTTTCCAATAGGAAGATTCAGCGAAAGGGGAGCCGATGATTCAAATGCACGGGGTTTGGATGATATACTAAGAAAATCTATGGGAAGGGTGGTGCGATGAGAACACAGAAATATCTCTTACATTGGACAGCCGCAAGTGGTGTAGTCGCAACGTTTCTGTTCTGCCAACTGGCTTTGCCTGTCTGGGCTTCCCCGGGAACAGAAGTCTTTCAGGGTTTTACCCAACATATCAGTAACCAAATTGGCAAAGATAAACTGGCGTTCGCCGAGGCTGATACGTGCACGGCTTGGTTTTATAAAAAAATGGGGAAGAAGCCACCCCCAGCTGCCGCGATTGAGAAGATTCATTTTGTGCCCATATCACAACCAAACACGACTGCCGATTGTGCCACACGATATCCAAAAGGTTTAGAGGCAGCTCGGGCAGATTTTGGGGAGACTCAGCAACGACTTTCGTTTAGTCTGACGTTTTTCCAAATGGCGCTCGTCAGTGATAAAGACGATGATCACGCCTACAACACGCAAGAAATGCAAGATGTGTTAGAGGCTTTTGATCGAACCTACCGCAGCGGGCAATCAGTTGATCAGTATGTGAGCCAACTGATTGGGTTGTTTGATCACAATCAGCCAGAAGTGCAGTTCCCTGCATTGATGAATAGTATGCAAGCCCTCATGAATAAAGGGTATCGATTTACCAAGGTGGATCAGGCGGCTTTGAATCGAGAGCTCGAATAGTTCGACGAGATCGCCTCTACGCGAGGCGTTCGAGGGCTTCACGAGAGCGACTGCGAACGGTTTGATCCCAATCTTCCTTCATTTTTTCTTCCAGCTTTTCTTTGGCTTCTTGGGCTCGCATTCGTCCTAAAGACAATGCGGCACAAGCCCGCACATGCGCATGATCATCTTCAAGGTATCGAATAAGTAACGGAATGGATTCCGTATATTTGAGAATGCCTAAGTAACTCACGGCCATTCCCCGAACACGATGTTGCTTGTCCCCTAAGGCGGTCTTTGTCGTCCAAATAAAGAGTTTGGCCATGGATTCAGCGATGTCTTCCAACCCTTTGGCTTCAAATTGATTGACTTCAACGAGGGTAAAGGCGAGATCCCGTTGTTTGTGTGGGGACGGTTCTTTTTGAAATCGTTTGATGAGGCGGTCTCGGAGTTGAAGGCGGTCCTTGTGCGTGCGCCATTTTCGCCAGGAAACGAAGATCCCAATGCTGAGTATGAAGACAATACCGATAATGGGAATGATTTCATCAACGATATAATCTTGTGTGTCGAAGTTGAGATGGTTCCAACCCCAAATGCCTGCTACGATGACGCCAAGCCCTAGCAAGCCAACAAATGGATTAATCGCCCGATTGGTTTCCGGTTGTGTTTGAGCAGGACTTGGCATTAATTTCAATGGTCTATAGTACTTTAACTTTCAATTCTTGACTTCAGAACTCCCTCGCCCTGCCAAGGAGAGGGCTGGCGTGAGGGTAAAGACTCATTGGGCGGACCCAGCCCCATATTTTATCAGTCGTCGAAAAACAGGAAACGACCATTCCCATGAAGGTCACCATCCTAGGATCCGGGACTAATCTTCATCCCACTCGGGCCGCCGCTGGCTATCTTATCCAGACTGACGAGCCTATTCTACTGGATTTTGGTCCACGAACGCTCTCTAATTTACTGAAAACTGGTGTGGATCGCCATACTATTCAACACCTACTGTTTACCCATTACCATGTCGATCATTTCTCTGATTTTCTGACCTTCTTCTTCGATGCCATTTGTCATTCAAAATTTACCAGTATTCGTCCAGACCTGACTATTTATGGGCCTCCAGGGACCAAGAGAATCTTTCGGTCAATGTTCCGGACATTCCCCAATTTTTCAGATCCCCCCTTTCGAGTGATTCTCAAGGAAGTGAAAGAAAAGCCATTTGTCATTGGTAAGACTATAATTATGCCATTGCCGATGACCCATTCTGAAAAACAAGTCTGTCTGGGCTATCGGGTCGAGTATGAGCGCCGGTCTGCGGCCTTTTCAGGAGATGCGATGGTGTCGTTGAATCTGGTGAGCCTCTGCCAGAATGTTGATCTGGCAATTTTAGATTGCTCTTTTTCATCTCATGAGCCTGGCGGATCACATATGAATGCCCAAGAATGTGGAAAAGTGGCCAAAAAAGCCAAGACCAAAAAGCTGGTCCTGTCACATTTTTATGAGAAGGCAGATCGGTCGAATGTCGTCACTCAAGCCCGCCAATTTTTCAAAGGACCAATTGTGAAAGGCAAAGACCTCCTGACTTTAAATGTTGGAAGGACAACCATTGCAGATTAGGACTAATGGCGACACACGCCACCCCTTGCAGGTCGGCCAACTGGGCTGAGGCTCAAATCATAGGCGGACCTTGTCTAAGCCTGGCGATTTGGTGTGCCCCTCCAAGGTTGTCGTCAGCCCTATTTGATGTGGGTGACCGGGGTGGAAATTGTTTTTGTTCTTTTAACGAAAGAAAAGGAATTGGGAGCCCCAGCTCTTTAGAGTGCCAAGGGCAAATCACAACAAATGCGGGAGAAGAAAAATATCAGGCTGAGGAAGCTCTTAACAAAAAAAGACATAACCTTTTTGGTTAATTATCGAACAGAAAATCTGTTTAAACGGTACTTGAAGATCTACCTTGTCTACGTTTCGCCCTAATTGCGAAGTAAATTGAAAGAATTTCTCATATAGCCTTTTCTTATTTCCGGAAATTCAATATCCTAATTTTAATCAAAACTTTCGTAGGATCAAAAAACACTAAAAAAGGAATATTAATAAATCTTCTAACGACCTACCTGCCACTGAGAAAATTTCAAAAATCCTAAAATGCGACATTCCCTCCCTAATAATTTCGGAATTCTGATTTCGAATCCTTTTTTACTTGGCTTAACGATCCTCTTAGCAAATGATTTTTACTTTAAGCCCTATTTTCATAATTGGGTAACAGGAAAACTTTCCGATTTTTCTGGTCTCTTCATTTTCCCACTTTTTTTGTCTAGCTTTTTTCCTAAATTCAAAAAAACAATCTTCATCATGACCGGGGTGGGATTTGTATTTTGGAAATCGCCTGCTTCACAACCATTTATTGACTTGTGGAATGCATGGAATCTGTTTCCCATACAACGGGTAATAGATTATACCGACCTATTGGCATTGGGCGTACTTCCTATTGCATTAGTTTTTAGTAATCAAAGGCCAGCTTTGTCGCTTCCTTTTTCTTTTCGGCCCGTTTTAGTTTCCGCTCTGTGCATTTTTGCCTTTATGGCAACGACTCGCGCACTCACCCCTGAAGAAGCGGCATTTTTCAAAACGCTACATGCCAATAACCCTTACTCATTTCACCTTTCTCTGGACAATCTAGCGAAGTTTATTGACAAAGAGCTTTCCCTACCAGAACCCTTGTCTGTAAGTGGGGAAATAAGGAGATTTTATGCATACGGAAAAACACAAATATTACTCAATAGCTGCCCAAAAACTATATTAGCTTCCTTTACGATTACAGAAACATACCCAGGCTCTGGCAATCCAGATTCCAATATTGCATTAAGCCATGTGACAGATTGCGGCACTATTACACCTGAAGAGTTCCGTGCCGCTTTTGAAGATCAATTCATCACACCTTTACAAAAAAAACTCTCATTAAACCCTTCCTGAAATCGCTTCCCCATTCTCTCAATCCTTAATCTTGTACTCCTTCTAGCAAGGATTTCTCTTAAGGTAAACCCATGAATTTAATATTCCGACTCATCGGCCATCTTCCTATTTGGGAAAAGAATGTTCCTCCGCGGCAACGTGGCCACGCATGGATTTTTCAACAATCTGGTTTGATATTTCTAGGGTAATGACCTGCGCCTATTGATTTGGTGGCAGGGCACTTATTAGCAAACCGATTACGGGTCAGATCTTTTGTTGTTTGTTGGAGAGAGCAAAAAATAAATGGCAAATAGGGCAAATCTTTTGATTAGAGTTGTCCTTGTTGATGGAAGGGCACTCTATTGGGAACACGTTAGCGAGGTTATTTAGGAATAGGTTCTTCGTTTTCTAGTAACTCAAGGAAGGCACGGACTCGGCGGGCCATCTGGTCTTCTGACTCTTGTTCATAAATACTCAACAAATTTCTAAGCATGCGCGCCAAGATGGTTGGAGTTGAAATTTTTTCCAAGAATTTCGGGTCAAAATCCAAACCAGACGCCTTAATAAATTGTTCGCAGTCTTGCTCACGTAGTATCGTGCCTCCATTGAAGCAATCCACGAATTGCGCCGGGGTCTCCCCTTCAATTTTGACGAGAAAGTGCCCTGGAATTCCCACGCCCGCTAAGGGTAAGCCCAGTCGGTTTCCCACAAACACATACAGCGCGGATAAGCTAATCGGAATGCCTTGTCGGGTTTCAATGACCCGATTCATGAAACTGTTATCGGGCTCATAATACTCGTCTCGGTTTCCTGAATATCCTTTATCCTTAAAAAGGAAATTGCTGAGTAGGCGTGCAGCCTTTCCTGGAGGAGATTCTGCCGCATGCCATTTTGTACGAAATTCCTCGGCTAACTGATCCAGAGATTCGGTGTAATGTGGAATGTCGAGATTGGGATAAGCCAATTTGGCTATTAAAAAAGCGCCCTGTTCCCAATCTCCTTGCCGTGCACTTTGAGAAACATATTTTTGGAATTCCTGTTGTATTTGGCCAAAGCGAATTTCTTCTTTAATGAAGGCCACACGTGGTTGCAACGTGGCATCTGCTGTTCCCGCTTGTTCAAGAAAGGGGAGGACGGCTGCACCAAGACGTGCTAATTGGTCTTGGATGGTACAGGCTACCTGTTCGTTTGGGTCAGAAAGAAGTCGGAGCAATGCGTGGATGGTGCTTTCTGGAGGAAGACTCATTACCATGGTATCGGATGATACAGATTCGTCTTTAGGTAACACAGGAGAGCCTTTTCTTGAACGTCTTCAAGTGGGTAGAGGGTTAACCGACGGAACGCTTAAAAGCTTTAGCCCCACCGTAGAGACACAGAGCATCAAATGCGGCCAGGACTATAAGTGCCATGCCCACTTGTGGAAGTGCTTCACTCCAACCCGCGATAATAAGGGGACGTACTGCATCAATCACCCACGTCATGGGATTAAAAAACGCCAAGGCTTGCATCCAGCCCGGCATAGCCGCTAATGGCACTAACGCCGAACTGAGAAAAATCATGGGTAGTGAAAGGAAGCCTAACATGGAAAAGAAATCGCCATGGCTTTTGACGGTAAAAGCCATGGCCATAGAAATGGCGGTTAATCCCACCCCAAATAGCATACCAATGAGGAGAATGACGGTAATTCCCAAAATTCCCGTTTCTGGGACAACACCAAAGAGGAACGCCACGGCTAAGATGACCAAAATTTGCATGCCAGTAATGGCCATGACAAAGAGAAAACGACTAAGAATGATCGAAGAGCGTTTGATGGGCGTGGACATGAGGCGTTCGAGAAATCCGTTCTCTTTATCGAAGAGTAAGTCGATTCCTCCGGCTAATCCATTGTTGAGCACGGTCATCACTACGACTCCAGCAGCCAGAAAGCTCATGTAGTTTGGGGCTTGTAGCACTTGAATGTCAGCGGCTCGTTGGAATAAGTTGCCAAAGAAAATGAGCCAGAAAATCATTGGCTGGGCAAGGGTAAAGAGCATGCTGAACTTTTCTCGGCTGAGTCGCTTGCCCCAGCGATTTGTGAGAGCGAGCACTTCTTGTATTTGTTCATTCATAACGAGTGTTCCAAAGAGAAAAGGCTAGAGGATTAGGCTTCGGGGGCAGCAGGTTCGTTTGTCAGCGAACGCCCGGTATGGGCGACAAACACATCATCCAATCGAGGCCGATGGTATTCAATGCCATCCAACAGGCAGCCGACTTTATGGGTTGTTTCCATGATGGCCGGCAGGGCTTTTTCGGGGCCATCCACCCGGATGTCCAGGCCATTTTCCCTCGGACGGATGCCACGAACAAACGGTAATCCCTGTAGAGCGGTCGTCAATTGTTCGAGTGCTTCTGGGGTGGCATCGCTGAGAGTGAGCCAAACCCCATCTCCCCCTAAGCTGGCCTTGAGGTCTTTCGGTGCGCCCATGGCTCGGATTTCTCCGCGATCAATGATCGCAATCCGATCACAGAGCTGGTCAGCTTCATCTAAATAGTTTGTGGTGATGACAATGGTGATACCCTGCTGCTTGAGTTGTCGAATATGTTCCCAAATATTGAGACGGCTTTGGACATCTAAGCCAAGCGTCGGTTCATCGAGAAAGAGTATTTTCGGATGCGGGAGCAATCCGCAGGCAATATCGAGTTTCCGCTTCATGCCCCCCGAGTACCCTTTCGCGACTCGGTCGGCATCGTTCTCTAGGTTCACAAGCTTTAAGAGAGTGGCAATGCGGCTCAGCGCCTCTTGTTTGGGTATATGATAGAGTTCGGCAAAGAGCAAAAGGTGTTCTCGTCCAGTCAGAAATCGATCAATGGCGCGTTCTTGTGCCACATAGCCAATGAGTCGTCGAACCGTGTCGGCTTCTTTGACGACATCGTGTCCGAGTATGGTGGCGGTGCCGGTTGTGGGGCTGAGCGTGGTAATCAGGATTCTGAGTGTCGTACTTTTCCCTGCGCCGTTTGGCCCTAACAGCCCGAAGATTTCTCCGTGCTGGACACTCAGGGAAAGATTTTTGACGGCCTCGACAGTATCATAGACTTTGCCGAGGTTTGAGACTTCAATGGCAACAGAAGTGGACATATATTTTAGCCCTGTGTTTGGAGATCAGCGAGTTTGAAGCGAATGAAATCAATGAGTCGGCGTGCTTGTTGGGGGAGATTGTCAGACTCAAGCAAAAATTGTTTTTCCAATGGTGACAAATCAAGTCCAGCCGATAGATTATTGACGAGAATGGGATCTGTGAGTATTGCGGACCCAATAATGTCACAGAGTTCGTTGGCTTTCTTAGACGTGAGATATTCTTGTGCCGTTTGTTCAAGATGGCGTCGAATATCTGAAGTCAAGGAAGCGGAAGTTTCAGGCACATGCGGAGTAATCCGGGCTTGACGATAATTGGTCATCACCGACTGCTCTTGATAGGTGCACCGCTGTAGACCCTGCAAAACAATATTATAGCGACCATCGGATAATTGGTGAGAACTGATAATCCGTCCGACGCATCCCTTAGAGTAAATTGGGGGCGCCTGGTCATATTGGTCTTCCCATCCATCTTTCAATAAGGCCATACCTATACATTGTTCGTGAGCGGAGGCCTCTTGAATCATTTCTCTATACCGGGGTTCAAAAATATGCAGGGGTAAATAGGTTTGAGGGAAAAATACCACCGTCGGGAGTGGAAAGATCGGAACCACATCCGGTAAAGGAAACACCTCAGGTTCCTCTGACGAAAAATGCAAAGACATGCGGTACGATAGCCGAGGATTTTCTTGAAAGTCAACGTGGCGACCAAGCAATTGGCTGATTGACAAAATGAGAAAATGCTTGTGGGACAAGGGAATTGTGCGTTTTAAGGCATCGTGGTATAAACGAGCGGATGAGAATGGTGCTGTGTATCGTGATGATGAGTTTGATCGGGAGTCCGGATATCTTTGCGTCAGATTCCCCTCACGTTATGCCCAAGTTTTCTCTTGCGAAGCCAGGATACGCGTATGTTTTTCCCCGCGATCATGGGAGCCATGACCAATTTCAGACCGAATGGTGGTATTTTACTGGGCATCTATTGGGATCGAATGGACGACGTTTTGGGTACGAGCTGACCTTTTTTCGGCGCGGAATTGATTCATCCGATGTTCGGGCCAATCCATCGAAATGGGCTATGCGGCATGTGTACCTGGCCCATTTTGCCTTGACCGATGAGAAAGCTCCACAATTTCTGGTTGCAGAAAAAATTAGTCGGGCGGGTATTGGTAAAGCTGGGGCAAAGGCAGATGTCTTAGATGTCTGGATCGACCGATGGCGTGTCATGGCGGTCAGCCCGGATCATCGACAATTTCGTCTTCAGGCAGAGACAGACGAATTTTCTATTGACCTCATCGTAGAATCACAGAAGGCGCCCGTGATTCATGGGCCTACCGGGGTGAGTTATAAGGGGCCTCAACCAGGGCAGACCTCCCATTACTATTCACTCACTCGTCTTCGTACTCATGGGTCACTTCAAGTTGGTGATGACACGATGGCTGTCGAGGGCGTGAGTTGGATGGATCATGAATTTGGGTCTGGCGAGTTGGCAGATCATTTGGTCGGGTGGGATTGGTTTAGCCTTCAACTTAACAATAACCATGAAATAATGGCGTATGGCTTGCGTCAAGCCGATGGCACGTTCGATCCTGCATCGAGTGGGACCTTGGTGTTGCCGAATGGATCTTCGCAGTCCTTGGCACTTCAGGATTTGCAGATCCTGGTCAATCGTCATTGGACAAGCCCTGTGAGTGGGGCTCGCTATCCTCATTATTGGACGTTTACCCTCCTAAATGAGGGCATTGAATTAACCCTGGCCCCGCGAATGGCCAACCAAGAATTGGTGACGACTCGTAGCACTGGGGTGACCTATTGGGAAGGCTCCGTTGATGTTTCGGGAACATGGAAGGGTGATGATATTCATGGACAAGGTTATGTGGAGTTGACGGGCTATGCGCAACCCTATCGTCCCTCTGGCCCTAAGTGAGGGGGCTATGATGAGGTCTCTGGTTCTGAAAACTCTTCTTTGGGTGTCGACCTTGATTGTCTTGTTGGGACTTGTCGCTTGCGGGCAGCGCAGTGATACGATCGTGTCCATCGCCTTACATCCGACTAAATCCAATATTATCTATGTGGCCACTGATGAAGCGGTCTATAAATCCAGCGATACCGGCGAGACGTGGACCAGGTTTGCAGGAGAATTGACCAGAACGCGTGTGATTAGTTTAGCCATTGACCCGAAATTGTCAGCGACGGTATTTGCTGGAACAATGGGTGATGGAACATATAAAAGCCCGGATGGAGGAAGAACCTGGCATCAATTTAATGCAGGTATTCAAAAGGGTACGATCTCAGCAATTGTGAATCAGGTTGTCTTTAATCCTCGTGGAACCGAGATGGTGTATGCCGCAACGACGGTTGGGGTGTTTCGCAGTTTAAATGGAGGTCGTCAGTGGGTCGAGCGAATGGTGGGCATGAATGAAGTAAATTTTGTTGTTTCGTTGGCCTTAGACCCACAGCGCCCGAATGTATTGTATGCCGGAACGACGGGTGGAGTGTATCGGACATTGGATGGAACGGAACGTTGGGAAAAGAAATCGAGTGGGATGGTTGCGGCTGATGCCAAAATGGCGTCGATGGCATTGGGTGTCAATGGACTCGCGGTTGATCCGACCAATAGTGATGTGGTGTATGCCGGAACGACGAAAGGTTTATATAAATCCATGGATCAAGGGGAACATTGGGCCAAGCTTGAGGGATCGGTTCAAGATTCCTATGTTAGTGCTATTCAATTAGACCCTTCTCAACCCTCCACATTGTATTTGGCAACCAGTGATCGCGTTCAAAAAAGTGAAGATTCAGGAGCGACCTGGCAACCCAAAATCAAGGGGTTAGACGCGACGAGCATTCGGAGCTTGAAGATAAGTCCGAGTAATCCGCAAGTGCTCTATGTCGGTACCAACGGTGGAGGGCTTTATCGCAGCACTGATGGAGGTGAATCCTGGAAGCGCTTACCTTTAACCATCACAGCTTCTCTATAAGCATCTCATGGCGATGATGTCATGCAGGCACATCGTTCACTCTATAATATTGACTCTCAGGGGGTTCCGTAACCTATGAGTGGCATTCCTCAACAATCCACCAGAAACGCTCCTCTTCCTGAATCGCTTGGCGGATTGTCCTGGTGGTCTTCTTCTGGGAAGCCGGCCATTCCCTTTGGTGAGTTGGTCACGGCACTAATTCCTCTACTCTTTCTCGCCCTCATATGGATATCGTTTTGGATCTCGCCCAATTTTTATTTTACGTTTCTACTTGAAGAGAACAATCGAGAGTATCAAATTATTGAAATCCTGACCTTTGTCGCTGGGGCCATAGCCGGATTGGTCCTGGTTTATGTGGCTTTTCAGTTTTGGGTCATCCATCGCTGGGAGGCTGCAGTTTGGGTTGGGATAATGGCTTTGGCTACGATCTTTTTTGCTGGAGAAGAAATTAGTTGGGGGCAAAGTTATTTAGCATGGGAAACTCCCGAGTGGTGGGGGGAATATATTAGTCGTGAAACAAATTTTCATAATAGTCGAGCAGATCAAGCCAACCATTTTCGATTGACTCAGTGGGGGGGGATTTTTCTTCTGGTCATGTTTGTGGTTGCTCCAATCGTGTGGGTCTACCAGGATCGACTAGGATTATCCTTGAATCTTGCTCCTGCTATGCCTGATTTTGGATCGATGGTCACGATAGTCGTCGCGTCTCTTTATCGAGAGTCAAAAGGTATTTTTCAATCCTTGTTGCCCTCCGGGCAGATCTACGAAGATTTTCTTTGGGGCATTAGTGAACATCGAGAAATGCTTGTAGCAATAGGACTTTTAATCTATGCCCTATCTCGCTGGAAGGTGTTAAAGAAACTTCGAAAAACGGCCAGAGTTCCCAATCCTCTAAATTGAACCCTAAATTGAGGTGTATCTTATTGGCCAGTCCAGGATTGAGGGAGGAAGGAATAGAGATCCATTGTCAGGCGCGCACCATAAGTTGGACCAAAATCTTTACTATTGAGTTGGTCGTTCCATGTTTCCGCTGTAAAGGGATACGCGCGGATGGCAACGGTCCAGAACCGTTCTTCTAATGAATCGCCGAGTGCTCCATTGAAAATTCCAGAATCTATTGTGGCTCCAATTTCCACTTCAAACCACGGGTGTAGGGTTTTCTCGTCGTACCACCCATAACTAATAGATCCCTGGGCCGTGTAGGCGACATTCGCCAAGTCATGAAAAGCCGCCCCAGTATAAATACGTGCGCCTCTCCCCATAGCTGAAAGTCTCAGAGGCCGAAAAATGTTCGCAACTACCCCTTCGGTTTTCCCATTGAGATGCTCAATGGTCTTGAGGGGAGACCAGCGACGAAATCCGGTTCTCGCAAATATTTCATGGAATAAACTTCCAGTCTGACCCCCTCCACTCAAATACAAAACACGTTTCTGCCCAGGAATTTCCCACCAGCGAGTGAGGGATCCGGAAATGGCAAAATCCGTTTCTTTTCGTTTGTCTCCCACTGGAACAGGTTCAATACCCCAAACTCCGTCATGAATGAGATCGTTTTGTAACCATTCCGTAGGTTGGTTCCTGGTGGGTCCTATTCCTAGAGTAAAGTTGGTACTCCAGTTTTCGAATTGATTAGTTAAATGTTCTGTCCAAGAAAGGGTAATGAAATTGAGGCCAATTGTTTCGCTGATTCCATTGAATCGTTCTCCATCTCCGTTAAACTCAGTAAACCGAAAGAGGGAGAGTCCCATTTCGAGAGAGGGCTCTTGATCAGGGTAGGAGAGGGCACCCCAATGTATAAATGGAGCGGGAGTTTCTCCCATGGATATAGATGGATTTACGGCATAATTTCCAAATAAAAAGACTACCAAAACAAGGCGTATGGAAATTTTTGAGAGATGAAACTGTTTGTTCATGTGGTTTTGGGAAGGAAAAGGGGCTCTTCCATGCGAGAGGAACTCATCTTTAATTTTAAAGGAAAATTGGGGCGAATAAAGAACCAACCATGGATCTATTTACCGTATACTACAAAGAAACCTGGTTAGAATATGGTATCTATCGGATTCCCTGATCATCACATCGATAGTGAGTGGAAGGGGGGATTATGTAAAGGGGCTAGGGGGTAATGGCTTCGTTAACTTTTACAACAAGCTCTCGAAAATTGCAGGGTTTATCAATAATGGCATAGGCGCCGAGGTCAATGGCTTTGAATTTTTCTTTTTCTTCAATAATTCCACTCAACATGATCACGCGAGGGGTATGTCCATTCAGTCTAGACTGAACTTTTTCAAGAAGACTCAGTCCATTCATTATGGGCATATGATAATCGGCAATAATGACATCTGTATGATGGTCCTTTAACCATTCTAGAGCCGACGCCCCATTTTCAGATTCCGCACATTCAAATCCTGATGATTCCAATACCCCACGAACGGTATGACGTACTGCCGGTTCGTCATCAACTATGAGAACATGTCGTTTTGACTCGGAGTTCGAATTCACCATTTCAAATTATTCCTCTGAAAAATCACAAATACTGTCAGAAAGTTTTCCTGAAATGGGGTAACTGATGGCCAGTGTCCAAATCTCTTTGTTATTGCACGCATTGTACATACGTAATACGCCTTGGGGAATACCCTCACCATATATTTTGTGGGATTAGGCATCTCCTAGCACAATGCTTAAAAAATAGGCAAAGTGGTGTTTAGTCTATGAATGACTGAATCCAGGGAAAACACCGTGGTTTGCGCACAACATTATCCACAGAATTGGGGGATTGACTGTTTTAGATCTAAACCATTGATAAATATAGATTATCAATTAGCTTCTTCAAACAGATTCAGAGACCAAAATGGTATTCATGAACAGGACTTCTGAGTCTACAATGTTTCAAACTGGTGAAGAAGCAAGTGATAGAAGAATGCATGTATATGGAGGACAAGCGAGGAAGGGAATTATGATTGAGGTGATTCAGATATCCGAGATTGAACTGCCTGATACAGAGAAGTTCCGGGATGTAATTCAACACTGGGGTAGCCAAAACGAATGGCAGCCTCCACGGCTAACCGGGCTATTCTCATATGGGGAATGTTGGTGGCAGAGGGCAATTTTTTTAGCGCTTGGAAGGTCTCGTGTGGAATTTTTAGAGAAAAGGTGTCCCCCTCAGGCGATGAAAAAATAAAGCATTCCACATTTGAATGACCTACCCTGTAGTTCAATTTGAACGAGAGGTTTGTTGGCTGGATGGAATGTTCTTTCGAATCAAATTGTTGAAACGTACTTTCGACAGTTTCAAGGTTTATTCCCATAGGAAGGCCCGTCAGCCAATCTGGCATCCCTGAGGGTTCTCTGTGGAAATAGCCATTTGGGGTTTTGGCGATCCGCCAGGTCACGTCTTCATTGAAAAAGGAAAGGATGCTTAATGACATACGCTGGAAAGTCGGTGAGGCACCCAAAATTCAGAGGATGATGGGGGACTGGAGGGTCAGCATAACTGGAATGGCGATCCTTATCAAACAGTTAAGACCGAAACCTCCATATGCAGAAGTAGGGCGCGTGGCATAGAGGACTGAACGCCGACATCGACAAGTTGGGATACGATCTGAGACAGGAGCCAAAATAAAAAATTACGTAGATTCATTGTGCCATACTAAATATGGTAGAATTTTATTCCTGCTCTACTATATATGTAGTTTGAGGATAAACCTATTTGGCTATTATCCGTCTTACTCCGGTCCTTCTCACCCACCCACAGGGGCAATCGTTGTCATACCAGTGGGATAAGACTTGGTCAAAATAAATTGAGATGCCAACTTTTTCGGAAATATTTCATTGAAATTCTAGTCATTCCGGTATTTCATTTTTTCCCCACGAATGAATAATTTGTGGGCAAGGGAGGGCTTGATATGGAATGCAGAATTCTAAGTCGATTAATAATGAAGATGGCCATTTTGGGGGTGTTGTGTTTGGCACACGGGTGCGTCAGCACCCCTATAGATAAAGAAATTTTTATGGGGGAAGGATTTCAGTCAGCCCTACCCGAGGCAGGTACCCGAGTTGTGGTATGGGGGAATCATTCTGGAGCCGTTTCGCGCACCTTAGTGTGGTTGAATGATCACCAAATTCTTGCAGTTGATTCTTCCTGGATTGAAAAAGAGTTGCATGATCCAGGTTTCGCACATCGAAATAGAGCTGAGAAAAAGGCTCAAGTGTTAGCGGCAGCGAAATCTCTTGGAGTTCCGCTTGTTTTATTTGCCCAGGTAGATGATAGTCAGTTAGGCCGGAAGTTTGATCTCATGAGCTTTGGTCAGCAACGGTTGAAAATTTTTGGGGTAGAAATCCGTGGTATGAAAACGGAATCCGGAGATGTCGTTTTTGGAGCGAAAGCATGGAATTCTGAACCCCTCGTCGAATCTGAGCAAATTGTGCAGGATTTGACGACTCTAGCTTTGCAAAAAGCCTGGGATGAACCCGATCAGACTCTTTCAACTCTGGACAAGGTTGTCGAGTCAAAGCTCCCGCAAGAAGAGATGGTTGAGGTGACGGCTTCTCCCCAAGAACTGATTGTGGAGCCGGAACAATCACAGTTGGATATTCATGCGTTTACCCAAGAGCCTCCTTTGCCTGATGAGGTTGTCGAGCCGACGTTCCAACAAGAAAAGGTACGTGTCGTGGTCTCTTCCTCTGAAGAGCTGACGCTTTCACATGATCCCGAATTTGAGATTGGGGAATCGGACCCATTGGACGAAGAGCCTTCCTTGGGACTTCAAGTGGCTGGCGGAGCACTTTCTGTACTCTATACTCCTATCAAAATTGTGTATGCCGGGTTGGGAGGTTTGATGGGAGGGGTCGCGTATCTTGTGACGGCGGGCAATGAAAAAACGGCTCAGTCCATTTGGGATGCCAGTTTACGCGGAACCTATTGGCTTAAGGCCGAGCATATACAAGGGGAAGAACCCATCTTGTTTAAAGGAGAGCCCTCATTTAGTGATTCGATTCATGAGGCTCGTATAGAGAATAATGGGATTCCAACGGCTAAGTAATCTTAGATCTTCTCTCATGGTCATTAGAATAGAAAAGTCCTCAAGGATGGTGGAGAGCTAATTTAGATATGTATCCTCCCAGTCCCAAAAGGAAATTTGAGCGGAGGGCCAGGCAAGAGCCACAGCCCCGACATGTTCATCTCCAGCGCCTATTCGGTACAAAGAATAATTTTCTTTCTGCCCGTGTTGGTCAGGATGTGAAATTCTGACCTCTGGTTTTTCAAGGTCAATAGAAAGCTCACATTGGGCTAACCCCTCCGTAATTCCCTTTCCTTCCATCTTTAAATACGCCTCCTTACAAGTCCAATACGAAAGAAATTGGTTGGTACGTTCCGGCAATGGCAGCGATGCCAAATGGGCTGATTCCCGTTTGGAAAAATAGCGTTCGGCTATGTCGCATTCCTGTATTTTCCGATCAATCCGTTCCACATCTATGCCAACAGGGTGTTGATAGGCTACAGCGATCAATGCCATCCCTCGAGTATGTGACACATTAAATTGAATAGGCATTTCTAGCCGGGTATCCAACATGGGTTTCCCCAGCGGCTGAAGAGCGAAATGGATTGTGGTTGGTGAAACTTCCAAATATCGACTTAACAGTATTCGAAGAATACCTCTGGTGATCACGAATTGATATTGGGGGTGGGGGGCAGGACATCGATCAGCTTTCGAGCGTTCAATATCTGAGAGATGAGCTCGGAATCGTGAGGCACGATCCGGAGAATCATCTAATAGCACTCGCCAAATATCCACGGCACCTGACGCCAAGTTATTCGACAAGTTATGTGGGGGTGCACCCCAATTGGTCATGATTGACATGGCATTAGAAAAATATTGTAACCGAATACAAGATGACCTGAAAGGCATTCCCAATCAGGATGACTTGTCAGCTTATAGCTATCTAACGCATGGGATTCGAGTCAGGGTGTACAATAAATATGAATATCTTATGCCCACGAACAAACAAATTTTACTTGTTGACGATGACTCAAGTCTTCGGAGCACCCTGCGGGTATGTTTAGAGGCTGTGGGTTATCAATGCCATGAGGCAAAAGATGGTTATGAGGCGAAAGAGTGGATGAAGGGAAGTCTATTGGTTGATCTCATTGTAATTGATCATCAAATGCCAAGAATTTCTGGATTGGAACTTATTAAAAAGTTAAAAAGTCAAAAGGGCACAAAAGCCATCCCCATTATATTTTATAGCGGGGAAATAACTGCTCAGCTAAGAAATCAGGCGATTCAGGTAGGTGTCAACGCGGTGTTGGAAAAACCCTTCCCTCTTCAGGATTTTCTTGATCTCGTTGGTCAGGTCTGTGGTAACAACACGAAGTAATGTTCCAAGCCAGCCGTCTTTTCTTTAAAGGTCTATTGAAGTAACCCTTTCTTCGAGTTAAGCAATAGGATAAATGTTAGGCAGCTTATTTTAAAGGGTTTCAGGCCCAGACGTGTTGACGCATATTCCGGCGCCCATATCGGAAGGCTTTTCTTCTTTTACCGGTAAAAATTGCCAGGTGTAATAATTGGAATACAGGTCTAGTCTTAGAACCCCAAATGTATCTGCTCGAAAGACCTCGCTATTTTCATGTCGTTTTTTCAGGGGGCGCAAGGAGCGCCCTCCAGTTCCTATGACAAAATTTCGAAAGCCTCGTAAGGGATCAATGGATCCAGAAGGATTCTGCGGGGCGAATCGTTCATAATGATGGTCATGGCCTGTGAGTACCACGCTGACGCCTGCTTCATAGAGGATTTCTAAAATATGCTTCATTCTTTCTGTTCCTCCATGCTGGCCAGAGCTAAATACTGGATGATGCCAATAGGCAAGGATGCATCTGTTGTTTGTCGCTGATAAATCTTTTTTGAGCCAAGTCTGTTGGGCTGAAATGGTATCCTTCCCTTCTTTTCTTTCCGATGGGCTATTTAAGGCAATAATATGCCACTCGCCTAGATCAAAACTGTAAAACCCTCTTTTGTCTGATCCAGCTTGTCTGCCCCAATAGGCGAAATAGGGTGCAGCGCCTTTTTCCCTATATTCGTGATTGCCAGGAACAGGATGAGTTCTAGATTTGAATTGACCCCAAGTTGATTCATAGCATTCTTGAAATTGCTGGTCGGTTCCTGCTGGATACACCAAATCTCCGAGGGCAAGTACTCTTCCTGATAAATGGAGAATTAAATTAGCTGTTAGTGCAGCGTTGGATGGATAGTCGGTCTCTTCGCTGATGGAAAGCAACTCAAGAAAATTTTCGAGGAAAGGTTCACTCGGACCCTCATCAGGGATGAGTTTCACGAGTTTCAGGAACTTAACTTTCCAAGAATCTTCGTTATCACATTTGGCAATGTCACCAGCGGCCAAAATCGTGGTTTGGGAATTGCCAACAATTTGTGCTGTGGAGAAGGGTATTTCAGGATTGGGAATCTGCCCTTTTCCTTCAACCTTTTCGAATGGAGAGAAATGGGTATGGGAGTGATGTGGGTTTTCCTTTCCGGAGGCTGCGCCATTTGTACCGCCAAAAAATGTGTGATCAATAATCGGTGAACCAAAAATCCATAGAGCCATAAAATACATGATGCCACCAATGACCATCCGAAAGTTAGCGATCGTCGCATACCTTTTGAGGTACTTTGCTGGTGTGAAGGGCTTGTGGTTTTTCAAGGCTGTGATAAATCCAAAAGATTTATCATGAAGCCTATAGAGCGAAACTCACCCCAAACTGGTGCGATGATTACGAGGTGATGAAGTGTTGAAAATAGAGGGAAACTAAGTGGAAGGGGCGGACGGGAGAATACTGGTGAAGATGGTACCTTTAGCGGCGTCGCTCATGAGGGTGATATCACCACCATGTGCTCGAGCAACCGAGCGAGCAAAACTCAATCCGAGCCCGCATCCCTCTTGTGAGCGGCTGTGGTCACATCGAAAAAAGCGATCAAAGACCCGAGGTTGATCTGGAAGAGGAATGCCCAGACCTGTATCAGCGACAGTGAGCCGAAATTCGTGAGAAGTCTGCTCTAGAGCGATGCTGACTTGACCTCCATCGGGAGTGTACTTAATGGCGTTATCCAACAGATTGGCAATCATGCGTTGGAGATTATGTTTATCGCCAATCATCTGACAGTTTTGGGCGAATTGCACGGACAAATTTACCTGCTTAGCCTCTGCAAGTGGTTCAAATAAATCTACGAGATCGGCCAGCAGTTGATCAAGTTGAATGGGCTCTTTGTCCACATTAGTGACCCCTGCATCAAATTCGGCCATATCTAATGTAGTATTTATAAGATGCATGAGTCGGTCACATTCTTTGAGAGTGTCTGTGGCCATCTTGGTGCAGTCGGTTTTGAGAGTCTTCTCGGTAAGGACCGTTTCTGACAAAGCACGAATTCGTGCGAGGGGGCTCCGAAGGTCGTGCGCAATATTATCCGTCATTTCCCGCATTTCCTGGATGACATGTTTAATCCGTGTCGCCATGGCGTTAAACGTGTCAGCTAAGGTTTGAACCTCATCACCTTGTGCACCGACTGAGACTCGATGATCAAGGTCGCCTCGTTCGATTGCTTTTGCGGCTCGACTCACTTCCTGAATACCACCCACGGCTTTTCTCGCGATCAGCCAACCTACGCTAGATGCCACAGGAATTCCAAATAACAACATGGCCCCAAATACTGTGAGCAGTACTTCCATGATTTCTTCTTTTTTCTCAAGGGTTTCCCCTATCTGCAGCGTGATGGACGAACTAATCAGCCCAGATATCACTCTAGCGGGATAATCCTGTTTGGAAAGTTGAACCGTTTGTAACCGGTGGCCATTCGAGGAGAGACTGTTGAGAGACGGAAGCATCCTGGCGAAATCAAGGCCTTCCCATTCAGCCATATCCGAACTATAGAGGACGTTCCTCTTCGCATCATACACTCGTAAGAATTCTACACTTTCATCGCTCAAATTCACTTCCCGCTCAATCTCAGCAATGACTTTTTCGATCCCATGCTCTCTGAATAATTCCTGATATTCTTCGATGTCTTCCTGTAAATCTGCATCTATGCGAGTATTGAACGTTGAATTTAGTGAAAGGTATAACCCCACAAAAGCGACCCCCAAACACACGAGAAAGGCGGAGGCATACCACAGGGTGAGGCGAAAGCTCAGGGTGTTGGGAAGTTTAATCATCATGTTACTTTAGGACATACCCCAGGCCTCGTATTGTATGAATGAGGGGAGTCCCAAAGTCCTTATCAATTTTCTCCCGTAGTTTGCTGATGCGCGCCTCCACGACATTAGTGCCGGGGTCAAAATTGTAATCCCAAACCCGTTCCATGATCATGGTTTTTGATACCACATGTCCTGCGTTGCGAATGAGGTATTCTAAGAGAGCAAATTCTTTTGGCTGAAGGTCAACTTTTTTACCTTCACGGACAACGGTACGAGCCAACAGGTCCAAGGATAAATCATGAAAAGTAAGACTCGTCGGTTCTACGACGTGTTGAGCTCTTCGCAATAGTGCGTCAACCCGAGCGAGAAGTTCGCTAAATGAAAAGGGTTTAACGAGGTAATCGTCTCCTCCGTGTCGTAGTCCTTTAATGCGATCATCAACCGATCGTTTGGCACTTAAAATGATTATGGGAAGGTCTTTTTTTTCTTGTCGCAATTGATCAAGGATTGATAGCCCATCTAACTGAGGGAGCATCAGATCAAGGATGCCTACATCATAGTTGTTAGTGAGAGCGGCATGGAGTCCCATGAATCCATCATCGAAATGGTCTATGGTATACCCTGCCTCTTTCATCCCTTTCTGAATGAAATCAGCAATGATTTGATCATCTTCAATTAAGACAATTCTCATAAAGAATTTTTCTGAATAACCAAGCGGCAGCTCGATTATATCTTGCACAAGGAGCAAGACAAAAAGTCAGGATCTTGCCCTCTTCCCGTCAGTATGCGAAAGGTTCGTTGGGGTAGATATCTGAAATGACATATTGTAGCCCAATCGTTCAACGTCAGGACATTACGATGTGGTGAACTTTGCCTAAAATTGTTGTTTGGCCAGGTGTGGGCTTGCCCTATAATCCAGGATCCGTACATTATTTATACATTATTTTTTTTGTGAAGATGGTTGTCATTTCAATATGAGATTCTGGTTAAGCCTGCTGATCTGTAACCTTTTCATCCTGCCCGTAGGAGTTCTTCAGAGTATTGCCCAAGAACAGTCTTCCAGTAATCAAGAATTGGTTACCCCCGCATCCGTGAGAATTTATCGAAATCCGGAGGAACGAAGAGAGGCTGGTCTAGGAAAACAGATCACCGATTGGTTGAAGTTTGGTGGTGTCGTCGAACTAGAAAAGGAATGGCAGAAAAATATTATTAGAGGAAAGGATAATACCGAAAACCCAGATCCTGAACTTGCAATCGAATTAGGGTTTGAAGTTGATTATCACGATTGGCTTGAGGCCGAGGTCTTGTTTGCTATTGAAGAAAATGGTCGTCGCCATTATCAAGAATTAGATGAAGGTCTTATTGGGGTAAGTTTGGGAGATTGGGGATTAAAGATTGGGCGCCTCTACGTCCCGTTTGGAGTCTATTATAGTCACTTTGTTTCTGGGCCATTGCTGGAGTTTGGGCAAACCCGCGGTGATGCGATTCTGATGGACTATACAGTCTTTGATTCGCTTGAATTTTCAGCCTATATCTTTGATAGTAAAGTGGATAGACGGGAAAATCATAATGAAGTCGACTGGGGCGTAAGCTTTGAATATGTGTCAGAAGGTGAATCTTTTCGTCTAGGGGCAGGGTATCTTTCTGATTTGGGTGAGAGTCAGGATGAATTGCTCCTGGATTTCAATCAGAACTTTCTTCGTCGGGTCCCAGCTTGGAATATCTATGCGTTGGTTGGCCTTCCTCCTTTTGAATTGACAGCTGAGGTCGTCAGGGCAGCACGCACATTTAAAGAATTTCCCAAAAATGCCAATCAACCTTTTGCCTATAATGTCGAGTTGGCTTACTTCCCGTTCAATTTTCTTCAATTCGCAGGTCGAGTGGAACATAGTGAAAAATTTGATGGAAATCCTGAATGGCAATATGGTGTGTCGGGGACATGGGCACCATGGGAGAATATGACTATTTCGGCGGATTATTTATATGGTCGATATAAAAATAAATTTGTAATGGATAGATTTGACAACATCCAAAAGTCCCATCACTTTACTGCGCTTCAGCTCACTTGGGGATTTTAAGAGGTGTGGTTTGGCTCTACGATACGAAACCGAATTTCGTCCGATTGGGTATAAGAGGAGACCGTGTCACCAACAAATAACCCACACCGATAGAGTCCTGCGGTCCATCCTGATTTCGGGGGAGTCAGAACAAAGTAGCCTGATTGTTCATTTGTGGACATGACAACTTGGTCTTGAACCAAGGGGGCATCCCCCCATACTATCGGGGATGTTTCAAGATAACATTCCGTAGTGAGTGGAATGGCATCATATGATGCCGTGACGAGCGCAAAAACTAAAAAAATTTCTTGCTGGCTCGTCAGAAAAGTGTCATGGGGATTAATGGGAATAAACTCATGATTGCCAACTTGTAGGTCATCGCGCATGACTCGCTCTGAGGGGATCACAAAACGAAACCAGCTAAAATCGGCATCCCGTCCCATCAATGAAGCTCGTGTGTGAAACAATTCATCAGGTTTAAACTTTTTGGCCGCAAGATTTGTATAGTAATCGGGAGGTACCTCTGTAGGATCGGCAGCCGGTAAAGTTTCATTGGCATCCTGAGAGGGTTTTTCTGGCTTGGGAACATGTTGCCATATCTTTTCAAGCCAATAGTCGAGTTTTTCCTTATCGATAATCTTGCCACTTGGTGTGGTGAGAGGGGCATCGATGTTTTCCCCTGACCCTGGATCGAGTGCGGGTGGCTCATTCTCTTTAGGTGATGCCACATTGAGGATTTCAGGAGGGACGGTGGTTAGTTCTTGGAGAATCTCAAAATGGAGTAAGGCTTCTTCCCATCGTTCTAATGCGACAAAGCTTTGGCCAATACGAAAAATGGAATCTAAAAATATTTCACTGAAACTCCCACTGCTGGGACCGAGTTCAATACTTTTCTGAAGGAGGGTAACAGCTTCTTTATGTTGGCCCAACTCCATTAAGGTGCATCCTAATTCATACGTAACGCGGTGATCGGTGGGTTTCAGTGAGAGTAGTTCTCGAAGAATCGGTTCCGCCTCCTTATAGCGTCCCTTGGCAAAATGTTCCCAGCCTTGATGCCGAATTAATCCCCATCGCTTTCGGTTTTCCGCAGACCCATCCGGGCTAAAAATGGGCTGATAGCGTCGACCGCGCTCTTTTGTGGCCCCATACGTTATCATTAATAAATTTCTGGCTGCCATTTCCACGGGGGAACCGCGAGACACATTTCGTAGGACATATTGCACCGCTTTACGTGCATCATCATATTGCAAGACATCAAATAGGGCACGTGCCATATTCAACCGCCAGCCAGACATATCGGGGACGAGTTTAACGGCCTTCTTATGCCATTCGACGGATTCTTCGAGTCGATCAAGCTTGCGAAGTTCTTGAGCTAGACGTAATGGAACTAAGGGATTAGTGGGTACGGATTGAGCGATTCGTTGTAACTCATTAATGGCCAAATTGCCTTTTCCCATTCGAGTTAACACGCTCCATTTGGCCCAACGTACAGCTAAGGATTCAGGGATTTTCTTGAGAATGGTTTCATAATGTTCCAAGGCTTCCTGATTACGACGAGTCGTGGTCAGGATATCCCCTTGCAATTTCTTAAGAAGGAGAGAATGCGAAAATTCACGTAGTCCATTTTCCACAATATCTAAGGCCTGGCTGGGTGCACCACTTATCCAAGCCTCATTGGCTTGATCAACTATCACCTCCTCAGATTCTATTGAAGTATTTTGTCCCCAAGTCAGTGGGACAGGGGTGCTGAGAAGGTAGGTTATGGCCCCGAGGATAAGGGTCATGACGGTGAAACGGGAAAGTGAAAGAGAAGTCGATCGGATAGAATGCATCGCCAACTATTGTAGAAAAGTAACAGGCATACAAAACGATAAAATTGAGGGAATTCAGCTCAGAAATCCCTTGTCTGAGTATAACATATTCATAAACAGGTATATTCCCTCAAAAGAAGGAGAAGCGGCATGTAGAGGAGGTGTGATTTGAGAATGTAGGTGTACCAGAGAAATAAGTTGCATAAAAAGCGATGTTGCAAGATCCTCAAAATCACCCCTCAGTGAAACGGAAAAGAACCGCAATAATGTCTTAGGGAAAAGAGGCATTTTCACACAACGTATTTCGTGCCACGATCCTTCATCCAGGAATTTCGGATTTAACCGATAGGATGAAAGATTGGAGGTTGAAATGCGAAATCGCGGTATGCTTGGGCTTGTGGGTATTTCCATTTTCATCCTTGTTGGATGCGCAACGGTGTCTCCAGATAGGGGGAATAATGACGAGCAAGTCGATCTTTATCTCAGTACTCTAGATGATAAGCACTTTGTCTGGTGTGAATTAGACCTGGAGCAATGTCGCAAAGATTTCGAAAAGTGGAAACGCACTCCACGAGGTCGAGCGATCATCAGTGAATATGAAAAAGAGGATACTGGCCAAACATACAATAGGCATCATGTGCCGAACGTCTTTCGTACTCGATTTGTTAAGGAAAATCGACTTATTGAACAAGGTGAAAGTCTGTTGCATGAAGAAATCGAGGAATCCTCTCAAATCTATGGTCCTGAACTCCCCTGACCTCTTTCTTAGTAGGGCAATGTATGTTATCGACACACAACCCCATCTTGTACTCTCAGTGCAATGCTTCTAGAATTTCCTCCTAATGATCATTCGTAGTTTCTGACGCCTTCAGCATCCCCGTTATCCCAATGTCCAGTTCAGCATCTCACCGGGGCGAAATCTTTCTGCATCGTGGAGATGTGACTCAAGCTCGTTTTTGGTACGAGCAAGCTGTTTCGGAAGCAAGAGAAACAGGTTCCATGAAGGACTTGTCAGATGCATTAGGAAACCTAGGCAATGTATTTGCTTTGCTGGAGGATCATTCTTCTGCGGAAACATGCTATCGAGAGGTCCTGGATATTCAGCGTACCTTAAAAGAGGGCAACGTCATTGGTGAAACGCTGGTCAATCTAGGAAATCTGAAAGCTGATGCTGGTCAACCCGAGATGGCGCGTGCGTTTTATCTTGAAGCGTTGGATGCGTTAAAGCCTCTAGAAAATGACCGCGCCCTCGGTATTCTTTATAGCAATCTGGCACTTCAAGAATTTCAATTGCATAATAATGATGCGGCCATTGAGACCTTCCAAGCGGCGTTAGAGTTTCATAGAAAGGTGGGTAATGAGGATGGTTTAGCGGCGACCTATGGGCAACTCGGGAAAACATTTCTTCTAGTAGGAAATGATCGGAAGGCGGAGGCTTGTTTGAATAATGCGACGGAACATTTCATGAAGTTGAGTAATGGTCCGGGAGAGGCCGGAGCCTTACGTTTGTTGGCTGACCTGTATGTGGAGAGAGGCGATAAGATATCAGCCCTTCGGTGCTTAGAGAGAGTCGTGCAAATAGATAAGATGTATCGATTGCCTCAATATGAAGAAGATGATCGGCGATATGACACATTGAGGCGAGGCGAACAAAAAAAAGAGTAACCGTGTGCAAAAGTGGGCCGCTCTTGTCTCCCTCTACACGGATAGGTGATCGCGACTCCGTTTTATTCCAGCCCATATCCAAAACGCTTAATAATGATTTGAGCCTCTGGCCCTTTCACATAATCAAGGAAAGCTTTGGCAGCTTCATTATCTTGACCGTGGGTCAGGAGTACAGCTTGTTGGCGTAGCGGCTCATGTAACGTGTCGGGAACATCCCATCTACTGCCGGATCCGTTTATCTTTGGATCTAACACTTGAGCGCGTGCCACAAAGCCAAGTTGTGCATTGTTGGAAAAAACAAAATGGAACGTTTGTCCAATATTCTCCCCTAGTACAATCCGATCCTTTACATGAGTCCACAAACCTAATCTTTCTAACGTTTCTTGTGCAGCCAAGCCATACGGAGCGGTCTTAGGATTGGCCATGGCTAGATGGTTAAAGCGGCCTCTGGCCAAGACTGAAGGACCATCCTTCTTGAGCCTATTAGGATCGGGACTCCACAAGGTCAAACGTCCTAGGGCATACGTAAATCGGCTGTCTGCCACGGCGAGTCCTTCTTTCTCGATCAATTGAGGCCGATTCACATCAGCGGAAAAGAACACATCGAATGGGGCGCCATGTTTAATCTGCGCAAAAAATTTCCCACTCGAGCCAGAACTGATCAAGGTGGTGTGTCCGCTCTTTCTCTCAAAATGAATGGCAATTTCTTGTAGAGTTGTTTTGAAGTTGGTGGCCACTGCGATCCGGACTTCCTTGGCCGACGCATTTATTAAAAGAATGTGGAAAAAGAGAAGGAGGGCGATGAGAAAAGGTCTGATCATCATAAAAGTAATCCAGTATTAAGGGTTCTAAAATCTGACTTTTGTCAGAATGTAAAAATAATCAGTGTCTTTTCTCCCTCTGGATGGCAATCCCGCGCTAGCAGGGAGCCGATCGAAATAACTACCTTTGAACCAGTGGTCATAGCCGGCATCAAACTCAACATTCTCATTTAATTTCCATTGAACTCTCACTTCGACATCATGCCCAAGAAAATTTCCAGACTCCCCTGTAGCATCACGCAGTCCGCTATCAGCAAATGGGCCACGTGAGGTGGCGAGATACCAGAAACGTTGCTTCAACTGGAATTTCCAGCCCTGAATCGGGATGAGGATCACTCGCCATCCTGGGCTACTAATATTTGATCGGAAGAACGGTCCGAAGTTGCCTGTAGCCATATATTCAAAACGCCGTGCACCAAAGAGTGTATCAAAAGCTGAAGACTGGCTATCGTTTGGGTTGCGGTCTCCGCTAGCATAGTCGTACTGGATCAGGAATTGTGGCGACCATGGGAGGTTGAAGGAATAGCCGAGATTAATATGTTGAAAGTGGGCAAAGTGGTCAGTATTTCCACGTTTCCCTGTTTGCCATGCACTTTCCACTTCATAGTCAATTTTTCCTATTTGAGGAAGAGTATAAAGCTGTCCTCCAAAGGTGGAAAATGTCCGTTGTAAGTTCAGCGTCGAAAATCGCTGGTCGTTCAACCCGAAATAATACGTATTGAGTCTCAACCAGGGTATGTGATCTGTTTCGACAGATGTTCCCCAGAAAACCAAACGTTTTGATTGTTCATCGAGCTGAACTTGGTTGCGTATAACTGGTTCAACTAGAAAGGCGCGAATACGCCAGGTCTTCTCTTTGGCTAATTGCCAATGTACGCCATCGAATGCGTTTGTTGTATTACGAAAATCGTTTCGGGCAATCAATCGCCGCAGGCCAAAGTCCATGGTGAGGCGTCCAATATGCAAGTCGGTTCGGAGGTTAGTTCCAAGCACATTCTTTGCTGTCGCGGAGACCAATACTTGGAGAATGTCATATTCATTCCTGGTGCCGGTGTTGAGACCGGCAACGTCACTCAAATCATCAAGGTGTACTCGAGAATCCTGCCCTTCAAATAAAACTTTAAAGGGGCCGCCACTCAACCCAATTCGCAGTCGGGAACGTTGTTGAATTTGAGCGTCAGTACGCCCTAAGGCCTGATTAGTTCGCCATGGATGATCATAGGTTTCAAAGCGTGTTCGGTGCTCAAGCCCCAAGTCCAACCAATCTGGAAGATCCAGAGCATTCTTAAGATAGCGTTGCCAATGCCATTCCTTCATCTGAATGAGCACGGCATCGGCAGGTTCTGGAAGTGGTGTGGTGGAAGCAGCCTTGATCCTTTCAATGACCCCATGTGTATGGATGAAGCGACCTGCTTCTGTCAGGTTACCGTTCAATGAAATATCAGGAGTGCTATGCGTGATTTCCAGGGCTCCAGAGGCGAGGAGGCTCAAGCTGCTAAGGAGAACATATCTACATAGTGTCTTCATTCTTTTCATTATTAACGACATATTCGCTGACAGGAGCGGAAGAGAGTCCTTTCAAGACGAGGATCCAAAATTGTATTTTTAAAGATACTATATGTCAATTAAAAATAATTAAGGAATCCTTATGTCTCTTGGCAAATTTCTATGGAAAAGTGAAAAACCAGAAAATGGTGGATAGGAGAAAAAGGAGAGAGGATAATAGAAGAAGGGGTCGAAGGCGACTATGAGTGCGGGTAAAGAGTTTTCATCATCAAGTCAGGGGACGTTGAGCGATGATTTTTTGCCATTCATGTTCGGTCACGAGATCATGTGTCGTTTCGACTCGGTCTAGAAAAACTGTGCCGTCTAAATGATCGACTTCATGTTGAAAAACGCGGGCTAGAAAACCGTTGTATTCTGATTCGACAAGGAGGTCATCACGGGTGTGATATCGAATTCGAATACCGACATGTCGTGGTACGAGTCCACGAATGCCAGGAACCGTGAGGCAGCCTTCCCAATCTTTTTCGGTGTTGGATGAAGCCCAGATCAACTCAGGGTTAATCATCACCGTGGGTTCCATAGTAGGAGCATAGGGATAGCGAGCGTTGGGTTTTGGTGATAGGATAATAATCCGCTTGCCTACAGAAACTTGTGGCGCCGCGATACCCATTCCCTGTTCCTTCGCCACGGTTGCTAATAAATCATCGATGAAAGTCTGTAGCTGAAGATCATGTACATCGGTGACCTCCGAAGCTCGTTCCCGTATGACGGGATCTCCTAATTGAGCAATTTCTAAAATGCGAACCATAATACGAATTAAATTCTTTCTGAAAGGATGGCGATGGACGAAGGCCTTCTTAACTAGGGCATAATCTGTAAGGAAGCAAACATTCCCTTGTCATAGTGCCCCGGGATATTACAAAAGAGTACATAGTGCCCTGCGCTTAAGCTTATCGTTTTCTTTTGCCTGGTTCCAGCTGGGAACTCTTCAATTTCATCAATAGTTGTAAGTCGAGCATCGTCTTCATTGACGAGATACTCCGTAGGAGCAACCTGGCCATTTTTGAATTTTTTCCGTGGTAAAGCGTCCGGCTTTAGGTCGGTTCGTAGAATGACCAGTTCATGGGTGTTTATTCCCTCATTGGCGGCATCAAAGATGAATGTTCTGGCGGTGGTTTGGGAAACGCTGGGGTGGACATTAAAGTCGTTGAGGACAATTGAGATCTTCTGATGGGGAGTCTCAGATTGCCCGGTAACGGGTTGGATCACCAAGAGAATGCCCACAATAAAAAAGGTTACAAATTGCGCAAGCCGAATTCGAAGAATTGATGAACGGTGATGTCTCATTGGAGCGTGATCTTTCAAAAAAAACCAGATTGATTGTTAACAAAAACTGTTCTTCTATTAGAGAAGAACAGCAAGTAGGCGTGCTGAAGTTTTTCTATGACATCTCTCTAACTTACAGATGGTACCGTGTGTGAACTTGGCAGTCTACTGAATATGATGATGTCAAAACCCACATTGGTGAAACGGAGTCATGCTGTGCGCCTACAATGATTCTCCGGAATGCTCACGTCAGAATGTTCTCATAAATCCGATCTAGGCCGTAATTTTTTGAAACCGCGAAAATGTATGGAGATTGACTATTTTGTCAGAACTATGGGGAGGTTTGATCGATGGGGAATATTGGTCTTGGCAATGTTTCAGGATTTCGGTGAGAAATGGTAGTCCTCTCCAGTTCAATTGATGGATCAGGTGATATCTTATGACCCTTTCTGGATCAATGATAAAACTTTCGCAGCAATTTGTAGAGGAATTTTGAGTTAACCCAAATGTTCGACGCAATCGCTGTAATGGGTCAGCCAAAATGGGCATGCGAAGGATTTTAGTTTTTTGAAGGCGAGGATCGAGAAACGGGTCTGCAAATGGCAAGATTCCCAAAAGGAGTGTTCCATCTTTTTTGGTTTTCCGATGATATTGATTGAGGGAAATGGCTTCAGCAAACCCAAAAGTGGGCAAGAATGAAACAATGCTCCATCGCCCTTGTAGGCTGGCCAAGTCGAATATAGTTAGCTGCCCTTTGAGAAAGGCCGGGACGCGTAGGGTTGGTATTGTAGAAATTCCAATTCTCATATCTGAGATCTCCTTTCAAGATAGTGACCATCAATAAAGAGGAATGGGGCGCCCAACAGGAGAGAAAGGCACCCCACTCCAGCGGGCGAGGAGAGACCTCGTCCGGGAAGCGTAGCTTGTCGAATGAAGTAGGTTGAAAGACGGAGTTGAGGAAAAGGACCTTCTGAAAATCATGAGATAGGAACTGTTCATTTGTTGATAGAGGTGGAAATGTATTTTTATCTAAATGAAATTGAGAATCGTTATTATTTTCAATATTAATAGCAGTAATGTTTAAAGGAGTCAATATTTCCAAATAAAATTTCGCGAGAATATTCGGAAAATGAGGAGTGTGACGAACTCTACGAACGTAGTTGAGTGAAAGATAAGAGGATAAAGAAGGTGTGTGGGATTTCCTGTGAACGGTTCAGGTTTCGTTTAGGCTCTCAGTATCTTGTACAACCAGAACCCCGCGCATGATTGGATGGAAGGTGCAATGATAAGAATACGATCCCGGGGAAAGGCGATGTATTGTAAACGAGCCGTTAGGCCCAAGGGGACCAGAATCAAATGCGCATTGTGTACCATTCTGGCAATCGTCGTGTGTGATGGAATGAAGCGCAGCTGTCGGGTTGTCCCAAGAAATAGGGGTGCCTGTGTAAACGCTAACGTATGTTGGAGAGTAATAGGGGGCGAAAGTGCCAATTGTAATGCGGAAGGTCGTGGATGGGGCGGCTAAAGCCAAAGACATGAGAGCCAAAAAGCTGCCGATCAAAAAAAGAAGTATTTTGCTTTTGTGCCGCATAGAGTCGATTAAACCTCTTTGACCTTTCGATCTTCAGGGCAGGATTTTTTTTGCTCCCTTCTTTTAATTATACCCCCCTGTGTACCCTTTTTGTCAGGGGGGTATTGTTTTTTTTCTCGTCTGCCTAGAGTGTATTCACATTTAGTTGCAGTAGATTGTAGGAAGAATTACAAGAAATGGGGGAAGGTGTAGGGGGAAGCTTCAGTTCGTGGTGCTTGGTATGGAATCTGTAGGCCCCTTTGGGTCATGTGAGGCAGGAGGGGATAGGCAGGGACGGGATCATGACAGTCTGAGCCAGCCCTTAGGTAGGGCTGGCTCGCCGTTGTTAGATGAGAATGCACATGACCTTGGAATTAGGGCTTAACTTCCAACATTTTTTACGGCAGAAGCATGCCCAGCTTTGGTCACCTCAGCTTTGACCTGAGATCCAGGTTGTACCTTACCGATGATCAATGTGCTTTTATCGACATGAATGCGTTGTTCTTTGCCTGAACTGTCCATAATGACATAAAAAGAGCCATCAATTTCCATAAGAGTGCCTTGCACGACGGGGCTACTTGCCTTAGGAGTTGGTGCACTTTGGACAAAGGTGGCAGTCGTCAATCCTAATGCACAAAATATGGCCAGAACGCTTAGGAATCTTTTCATCACAAACCTCCAATTTTAAAGAAAAAAAATGAACAGTGCCCCAGAGCTCCATGAGCAATACGCGTATGAAAGTGTAGAGCAAAATTAATACCTATTAAATGGAACAGAGAAATGTGTTCTAATATCAACCATATTGATGGTGGGGATCTTTGAAAAGCTGTTCAGGCAGGCGGCGGTGGCTGTAGGAGGGAACCTACAAATTTGGCCAAGAGCATGCAGTAAGGGGAGTAATTGTTGAAAAATGGTTGTCCTGAAGGGTAAGCATTTTTGGTAATTCCATTCACCAGAGGATATTGTATGACACATTCACCGCAGGGACAATGAATCCTTAACTTGCAGGAGCGCGATGTCTATGTTTTTTTCATGATGGAGTGCTGGCGGGTCAGCTGAAAAATGATCGGGCTTAACGCCAAGAGTGCGATGAGGTTAGGGATTGCCATGAGTCCGTTCAGAATATCAGCGATGGTCCATACCACTCCCAAGTTTCCCATGGCTCCGATAGGAATGATTATGATCCATAAGATTCTAAACGGTTGGATCCCTCGAACGCCAAATAAATATTCTGCACATCGTTCGCCATAATAACTCCATCCTAAGAGAGTGGTGAAGGCAAACAGGACCAAAGCGAGTGTAACCATTACTCCACCACCTTCAGCTAATCCGATATTAAACGCGTTAGAAGTAAGGGCTGCTCCAGTTTGGCCGCTGGTCCAAGACCCGGTCAGAATGATGACAAGGGCCGTCACGGTGCAGACGACTATGGTATCAATGAACGTGCCAAGCATAGCGATAAGCCCTTGATGAACGGGGTCCTTGGTTTTCGCAGCTGCATGAGCAATGGGAGCGCTCCCCAGTCCGGCTTCGTTGGAAAAGAGGCCGCGGGCCACTCCAAAATGGATGGCCATAAGCACCGTTGCTCCGGCAAAGCCTCCTGCTGCCGCGGTTCCTGTGAACGCATGGTGAAGAATCGTCATGAATGCTGTTGGGACCTGTTCTATATTAAGCAGAATGATGATTAGGGCTCCGGCAATATATGAAAGAGCCATGATGGGGACTAATGTTGCCGCGACTGCACCAAGCCGACGAACTCCGCCAATGATGACCGCACCCGTGAAAACGGCCATCACCAGTCCTGAAACCCACACCGGTAAATAAAGTGAGGATTCTACGGCCGTTGCGACAGTATTGGCCTGAACGGTGTTGCCAATTCCAAAAGCTGCCAACATTCCAAAAATGCTAAACAGGACCGCGAGCCAACGCCAGCCTGCCCCTAGACCGTTTTGAATATAATACATGGGGCCTCCCACGTGATTTCCTAATTCATCGACTTCGCGGAAATGGACCGCAAGGACTGCCTCGCCATACTTGGTTGCCATCCCTAATAAGGCTGTGACCCACATCCAAAAAATCGCGCCTGGTCCGCCCAAATATATCGCGGTGGCCACACCTGCAATATTGCCACTACCAACAGTGGCAGAGAGGGCTGTCATGAGTGCTTGAAAGGGAGTAATGTCTCCCTGATCATCCTGAGATGAAGCGCGACCATGCCACAGGATACGAAAACTATAAATCAGTTTTCGCCAGGTAATGGCCCGCAAGCCCGCAGTCAAATACATGCCGACTCCCACCAATAAGGACAGCATTATGGGCCCCCAGATGACTCCACTAGTGGCATTCAGGAAATGTTCTAATGCTTCCATGCGACCAAGATCCAAACGAGGCTTTGAATGGAATTCCCCGTTCGAAATTCCAAATCCTTTTGCAAAGATTGTGGCTTCACGCTGAACATATTCTGCCTAAGGGTTTTGAGCAAGGGATCTTTCCAATCAAAGGAGGAAAATTGTGGGTAGAGAACTTTCCGAAGAATGTTCGCCATAAAGCCTTGGGTGCTTGCTTGTCATCTGGGAGAGGTGTGAGACAATGCCAAAAGATAGGGTTAAGGCAGTCCCTATTTGTTGTAAGCATGCGAAAGGAAGTGGTTTGAAAGGATTGAGATACGTGTGACATATCCTCATGAGAAATGGATCTTGCCAAGATGGCGAAGAAAGGATAGAGAAATGAACGGACACGATAGACAAAAAATGTTCATTGGTCTAGTTCTGGGGATTTTGTTTCTTGGAGGTATTCACGTTTCTTTAGCAAAGACGCCCCTTAAGCCTGAAGATGTTCCAGCTCCCTTAAAGCCATGGGTGTCCTGGGTACTCAAGTCGCATGACGATTGGGCTTGCCCGATGTTGTATAACGATGCAAAAGAACGGGTCTGTGCTTGGCCCTCTCGCTTAGCGCTAACCGTAACCTCTGAAGGCGGTTCGTTTACTCAAAAATGGGAAGTGATTCGGGAGACGACGGTCAGGCTTCCTGGAGAACGCGCCTTTTGGCCTCAAGATGTTTCAGTCGATGGGCAGTCAGTTGTTGTTCGGGATAATCGAGGACGCCCAACGATGGTACTACCGAAGGGGCAACATATCGTAAAGGGTTCATGGAGGTGGACGCGAATTCCTGAATCATTGTTACTCCCAAAAGAGACCGCCTTGCTTGCGGTCAGCATGAATGGAAAGTCGGTGTCTTTTCCTCAAGTTGATTCCAAAGGTCGACTTTGGTTTCGTCCTCAAATCGTTGCGTCAGTTGGGGCTGAGGCATCCGATACCTTGGAAGTTCGGGTGTTTCGAAAGTTAATTGATGAACTTCCATTTCAAGTCATGACGCAGTGGCAACTCGTGATAGGCGGACAGGCTCGGGAAGTCCTGTTGCCGGGGGTGTTGGATGTTGGGATGCGGCCGTTGGTCCTTGAAAGTCCGCTCCCCGCTCAGATTGACACAAATGGGCAGTTGCGGCTGCAAGCTCGTGCGGGTGAGTGGACAGTGACGTTGACGACGCATTCACTAGATCCCATCAATGCTGTCACCATGCACCCTCGGCCCCTGCCATGGCCCAAGGAAGAAATTTGGGTAGTAGAAACCCGCCCTGCCTTACGTGTGGTCGAGATTACTGGAGCACCTAGTGTTGATCCTCAACAAACCCTCCTCCCGGAGGAGTGGCGGGTATTTCCGGCGTACCGCATGACACCTGAAACGACCATAACGCTTACTCAACAACGACGAGGGCATGAACAGCCAGGGATGGATCATCTGAACCTCGCTCGTGAATGGTGGCTAGATTTTGATGGACAAGGGTATACGGTTCGAGATGAGCTAACGGGCACCTTGGTGCAATCGTGGCGGTTGACGGTTCAGGCACCAATGCAATTAGGACGAGTAGAGCTGAATGGGCGTCCTCACGTTGTGACACATTTACCTGGACAAGAGGATGCAGGAGTCGAAGTCCGACTAGGAGAGATGAGGATGGTAGGGGAAAGTCGAATGAATGCCTCTGCTAGGACACTTCCTGCTGTGGGGTGGGAGACGGATGTCCATGCAATGGGTTCGACCCTGCATGTGCCCCCAGGTTGGCGCGTCTTACATGCAAGTGGAGTGGATCGGGCTACGTACACCTGGATCACCCGCTGGACACTGTTGGATATGTTTTTGGTGTTGATCGCAGCCGCGGTCGTAGCGCGCCTCTGGTCATGGCCGTGGGGCTTGGTTGCTGGGGTGACGCTCGCGCTGATTTACCATGAGCCTGAGGCCCCGGTTTGGGTATGGGGTCATGTGTTGGCGGCCGCGGCATTCTTGCGTGTGTTACCTAGCGGGCGATGGCAGATGATGGTGTTCGGCTATCGAGCAGTGAGCCTTTTTGTCCTTGTGGCCTTCGCGTTGCCTTTTATGGTGCAGCAAGTACGTGTGGGTCTCTATCCGCAATTAGAATATCCATGGCAGCAAGTAACATCGGAAGTGAAGCAATTCCCGGCAACGCCGGAAAATGAAGCTATGCCTCTGGAAGAGTCTTCCCGTGTCGAGGATGAAGGGGATATGGCGACTAATAAGTTACTTGAAACTCGACGATTGAAGTCGAGAGTTCCCATGCAAGATCGCTCAATTTCAGATTCGTTTGGATCCTCTTACTCCAAAAGTTATGCGCCGGATATGGCTGTGCAGACTGGTCCAGGTCTGCCGACTTGGGGATGGAATCAGGTGCGGTTGGAGTGGAGCGGGCCTGTCTCTCGTGATCAACAACTCTCACTTTGGTACCTTTCGCCTTCGATGACATTCATGATGCTTTTACTTCAAGTGGGAGGGGTTGGATTATTAATATGGCGGGTTCTAGATTATCGATCGACTCAATGGCCCATTTCAGGGGAACGTGAAGGGAAACTTGCAGCAGCGGTTCTTTCTGCAGGACTTGTGTTTATGATGGCCAGTGGGTTGTTGGCACCCTCGTGGAGCCAGGCAGAGATGCCCTCGAAGGAAATGCTGATCGAATTAGAGCAACGACTTATGGCTTCACCTTCGTGCTTGCCAGCTTGTGCCGATATACCCTCTCTCCATCTTACATCCACGACCGAGACCTTACGGCTTCGTCTTTCCATTCATGCCAACGAATCGGTGGCGGTGCCGCTACCAGGTCCACCTCAACAATGGCGGCCACAGCAAATTTTAGTAGATGGGAAGCCAGCCAAGGGATTGACGCAAGAAAAGCACGGGCAATTATACGTGTTGCTCCAACCTGGCGTACACCAAGTGATCATGGAAGGCAGAGTCCCGGATCAACCGGCGTTTGTATTGGCCCTGCCCTTAACTCCGCATCATGTGAAGACCACCATTCAAGGATGGATCGTTCAGGGAATTGGGGAAGAAGGGGTGCCGCAGAAACAACTTCACTTACGTCGTGAGAAAGGAGCTTCTCGCTCACAAGTGTCTTCCACTTCCACATGGCAACCAAAACCCATCCCACCCCTGGTACGTATTACGCGGACGATACATGTAGGGTTAGATTGGAGGATGCAGACGGTTGTTGAGCGGATGTCTCCCCACGGCAGTGCGTTAGCACTATCGATTCCGCTGATTCCTGGAGAGGTGGTTAAGCAGGCAGGGTTGACGGTGAAAGAAGAGCAGGTGCAACTTCAAATGGGACCGAACATGAGTCGCCGACAATGGTCGTCCCAGCTGACGCCGACAGAGGTTTTAAAGTTGACGGCGAGTCATGATGATGCTTGGGTAGAAACGTATCGGTTTAATATCAGTCCGTTATGGCATCCAACGTTTGAGGGGATTCCGGCTATTCATCCTCAGTCAGCTGCTGAAGGAGCGATTCCTGAATGGAGGCCATGGCCGGGAGAAGAATTCACAGTGAAGGTCATTCAACCACTCGGGGTAGAAGGAGCGACCTTTACCGTGGAATCCAGTCACCTGACATGGAAACCAGGCCAGAGGGCCACGGATGGGTCATTGGTGGCTTCGTTTCGAAGTAGTCAAGGCCGACAGCATGCGGTGCGTGTTCCGGAAGGGGCTCAAGTGGAGTCAGTAAAGATGAATAATGTCTCTCAGCCGATTCATCAAGAAGCCACCCTCGTGACGTTTCCCATACGTCCCGGGCAACAGATAGTGGAAGTGGCATGGCGAGTACCAGAGGGAATACAAGCGTGGTTTACGACACCAACCGTGGATTTAGGTGTTGAGAGCGTGAATGCGCAGGTGACTCTTTCCGTCCCATCAAATCGCTGGCTTCTCTGGGTGAATGGCCCGAGGTTGGGCCCGGCCGTTCTCCTTTGGGGAATTCTCGCCGTGATGGTGGGAGTGGCTATTGTGTTAGGGCGCCTTTCTTTTTCGCCATTACGCACGTGGCATTGGGTGTTTTTGGGATTAGGACTTACTCAAATTCCCATGGTCGCGGCACTCATTGTTGTTGGGTGGTTCGGAGCGATGGCGTGGCGACGAACCATCTCATCCAACGTATGGTCTCCGTTATCATTCAATGTGATGCAAATAGGGCTAGCACTGCTAACTTTTCTGGCTGGTATTGGTTTGTTGTGGGCCATACAAACAGGCTTAGTGGGGCAACCTGACATGGGTATTGTGGGGAATGGTTCCACTCCATGGCAATTACAATGGTTTCAAGACCGTGCGGATGCGAAGTTGCCAATAGGAACGATGGTGTCGCTCCCATTGTGGGTCTATCGGATAGGAATGTTGCTGTGGGCATTGTGGCTGGCCATGGCCGTTGTGACCTGGGTGCGTTGGGGTTGGAAAGGTTGGACGACAGGTGGTTATTGGCAGCCCGTCGGGAAACAAACTATTGTGTCTCCGACATCAGAGATAAGTTCTTCCAAGCAAGAATAATTGGTATCTTTCTACCTCACAACGAGATCTTCGAATGAAGGTGGCCTTAAAAATACTCCTTGATGAGGTAAAGAGCTGTGAAGTATGTAAGCCATTCTTACCCAGGGGACCGCGCCCGGTCATCCAACTTCATCCAAAAGCTTCAGTCTTAATTGTTGGACAAGCACCGGGAAGAAAAGTGCACGAAACGGGAATTCCGTTTGATGATCCAAGTGGGGAACGCTTACGGGATTGGATGGGTATTGATCGGGCAACCTTCTACGACGCGAAAAAGATTGCGATTCTGCCAATGGGTTTCTGTTATCCGGGAACCGGGAAATCTGGGGATCTTCCACCCCGACCGGAATGTGTCCCGACTTGGCGGGAACAGTTGCTAAGGCAAATACCCCACCTTAAGCTCACCCTCGTGATCGGACAATATGCACAGGATTATCATCTTGCGAATTCTCCTCCCAAGATGGTCACCGAAACCGTCAAAGCATGGAAGAAGTTTTGGCCCACCCAGTTACCGCTGCCTCATCCCAGTCCTCGGAATAATCTCTGGCTCAAACGAAATCCGTGGTTTCAAAAAGAACTCCTGCCAATTCTTCAATCTCAAATTAAGATGTTGTTACCTGATTCGTGAGCATCCGTACGCCTCCCTCCAACCTCTATTCAATTGGCATGTACATCCTTTTTCAAATATGAGTTGGTAGTAAGTGTCCGACCTTCACATAAATGAGGGCGCCTTCCTCTTTTGTAAAGGGCGTATGTGTACTGAGATGGGGGGAGCGGATCCATGAGCCCGTTGGATAGCGATCATGCTCGTCATAAAAGATTCCTTCCAAGACAAGGATTTCTTCTCCACCTCGATGGGAGTGTTGTGTGAACTGAGTATGAGGTGCCCACCGAACCAGTGCCACATGTTCATGTTCATTTTCGTGTAGCGGCATGACCTGAAGTCCATCTGCAATTCCAGGACGCCAGGTGGCCTGGTGGGTATTGATCGCCATGGGTTGCTTATCGTTCTGAGAGAATTGATAGGCTTTGATGAATAATATGCATCCTTGAGTTCCTACTCTTGCCCTAGGCAAGGTTCCAATTGGATTTCTGACATAGGTTCCTACGGGATATTCCCTCTGATCATCAGTGAAGGTTCCTTCGAGAATAAAAATTTCTGTGTCACCATCATAAAGGTTCAAAGCCAATTCGTGATGAGAGGTGTAGCGAACAATGTTGGTTGATCGGACGGAGTCACTACCTATCCGATCAAATGGCATCTGTTCAACTCCGAGTCTTGAGGAAGCCGTCCAAGAATACTCTTCAGGTTTAATCACCACCCGTTGGTGAATATCACCATTCACGTATCCATCTTCTGGCGACGAGGCGAGGGTATGTTGATTGGAAAAGACAGACATTACTTGAAAAGATGACCCCAGTTGAAATGGTTGCCTACTTGGAAATGTCCGGCAAGATCATATTCCTTATCGGAGCAAATGGGGAAGCCCACACCCGTTCGGAATTTCCAGTTAGATTTGGGATGCCAAAGAATAGTGAGCTATCCAAAATTTACGTGAGAGCAGGGAAGATTCCCCTCCCCCAACAAGGCAGTGTGATCAGTTGAGTGGCTGAAGACACGCCTCAGAATCATGTTTTGGATTATTTACCAGAGTACTGACCGGAAATGCCTCCATTTCCTCTGGAGGAAATGATTGTAGCAGGGGTGCCAAGTGTTGCGGATCCTGAATTCGGGGATCTAGCCACGTGTCATAATCTTGTGGCTGTAAGATAACTGGCATTCGGTGGTGGATCGGTTCCATGATTGAGTTGGGGCCAATGGTAAGCATGGCACATGTTTCCACGGAATCATTGGTTTCTGGCCTCCATTGTTCCCAGATTCCTGCAAAGCAAAAAGAGCGTTGATTCTTCATTCGAATATAGTAGGGCTGCTTCGCCTTCCCTTCACGTTTCCATTCAAAGAATCCATCAGCTAAAACCACACAGCGTTGTTGTTTAAACGCCTTCCGAAAGGAGGGTTTCTCAGACACCGTTTCGGCTCGGGCGTTAATCAGCTTGTTCCCGATGCTCGAATCTTTGGCCCAGGATGGAACGAGGCCCCATTTGAATTCTCTCCATTCTCGTTCATGAGATCCTGGAATAGAACGCACGCAAGCAATGGGTTGTGACGGGGCAATGTTGTAGCGTGGCGGTAAGATCGGAGGATTAGGGAAGCCTAGCAGAGCGGCAAGATTTTTAAAGTTTTCTTTTCGAGTGAAGCGGCCGCACATTTATGAATAGCCGGAAGGTTTGGGGTTTGTCCGAATCATCTTTTCAGAACCTGATTTGGCGTGTTCCTGAAACAAACTCGAAATTAATTCAACTCGTTTTCTGTTAGCTCCAAAGTCACTATGCCCCACCCTTGAGGCTGAACGGATGTGGATGGCGTGATTCGAGCGATCATGTCGGACTTCCAAATCATCGACAAACCCAAAAAGCTTTGAAGCAAATGTGGCAGCCAGATAAGCTTCTTCCTCAATGCTAATCTTGCCACCAACCTTCTGAATGGTGTGTTTCAACGCATTCATCGCGGAGCCGGTCATGGCAGCTGGATAGTGAATAGGGGGAATAGCATGTGAATCACCCTCAGCAATTTCACTCACGACACAGTTGGGTGAATCAGGGCAAGGAGTGAGACGTCCCCCTACTAACCCAGGAGGTTTCCCTGACTTGGACATCGTGCCAAGCATATAAAATCGAGCAGCGATAAGGAGGGAAATAAGAACGGTAATAATCAGAATCGCTTTGAACATTTTATTAGTACAGCAGTATAGGGAATATCCGGCTGGCTTTATGATATCGAGAAGGAAGGCATTGGGATCGAAGATGTCCTACAATGACAACCTTCTAGTCCTTCAGTGTTCCTGCCATGAGACCTATTCTCCAACGACCACGAAATACAAGAAAAAATGGGAAAGATAAAGTCTCTAAAACTTTATTGTTCCGTATAAAGCCTATTGGCCTTTTTTCAAGGTGATGTCGATCATCATTTCGTCGGCGAGGCGTTCGAGAATGGTGCGGATCTGTTCAGAATCGGTTTCGGTAGGTGGGACAAGCTCGGCCTCGGCCCGAAAAAGCCGGTCTCCTGACATGGGGGCACTTTCGACAACCGTTCGAAGATCTTGCATGCTGACTCCAAGGGCAGCCAATTTACCTGAAATCTCACGCATGATCCCTGGACGGTCTTGTCCAACCAGTTCCAGGCGCAACGAGTTATGATGGTCGATATGCGCCAGTGACCAGTCACTGTCCACCACACTGACGGACAGCCCTCTGTCTGCTAGCGTCGGTAGTGCCGCAATGAAACCCTCCGCCTGACTTTCAGGAAGGTGAATCTGAACAACTCCAGCAAAATGCCCTGCTAGGCGAGCCATTCGGCTCTCGTCCCAGTTACCCTCATGTTTGGCAATTAAATCTGCCAGAGTCTCGACCAACCCAGGCCGATCTTTGCCGATGACTGTAAGAACCAGTGCACGCGCCATGGCGGCAGTCTAGACATTCATACTGTCGAATGACAAGACCTGGTTGGAAATTCTGAATACCTCTGAATTCAGAAGAAATAGGGGTTAGGGAATCCGATCAACCGTCAGAATCAAATACCCACAATTATTGCTATAAAAATAATCGAGTTGGGTATCGTTCGCAAAGACATACAACTCCCCAGTGCCTGGTGCAGTGAATGTTCCAGTCACGACTTCCATATGAGCTAACTCTTCCACATTTTCCATATTCGTGGCGAAAGAAAAGTGGCCATTTTCATTCTTCTCTGACCCTTCTACCACACCTTGAAGGACCATAAGATCATCATCCCAAGAAGAACTAAATAAGCGCCCAAACAATCTTATCGTCTTACGCCAAAACGTATTAGCATGATTACCCCAACCCAGTATGGGGTGGGCATCAATCCCAGCATCAAACCAGCCATGAGCAAATTTTTCTATACGAAACCGATATCGCATATCCTTCACTAGTTTGATACCCGAATAATTTTTTCGTTCATGGGCTAGAACAAAAAACCGTTTTTCACCATCTTCCTTCTTTAACTCTTCGGCAGGGTCATGGGAAGTGGATGCTCTATCGTTTTGTGATTGTATATGGTCAATCTCCTTTTTCAGCTTCTTTGAAATATTTTCTTGCTCTTTCGTCTCCCCTGACGATTCACTACACAGCGATACAGACTGACAGCCTTGTAACGTGATCAGCAAAAGAAACCAGGGAAGGAGTCTTCGAATACACATACCGTCGAAAGAAAAAATGCAAGACATGCGCTGCTAGCGCCGCCTATTCCTCAGAACATGTCGGTTGAAGTGGGTAATTCACCCCTATTATTTCGTCTTTAAAACGGATAGGGACAGAATCAGCATCCTTCCGCTCTTCATAACTTGAATGGATATTGGCTTCCTTTGGAAGTTTTCGGTCCTCACAATCGCTCCCGATATTGGCAGGCCAATCTCCAAATGACCAATGAGTTAATCCTTTTGCGTTCGCATTCGTTTGATGAAGGACTCCACTGTTGAAGGTATAGTGATCATCTAATAAATCGAGCATCCAGTTATAGGATAGGCCCGGGAGCTGATCCGAATCCGCGTAGCCTCCTCCCACATCGGCGTGAGCGCCTGGAAACCAGACTTCATCAATTTTGGTCCTAGGGTTCATAGGTTGACACATCAAAGTTTGTTGGAAATTTGTCCGCTTTTCGTCGATAGAAACTGCATGCGCGATATGCTGAAAAGGCGGATAGGCACCTAATTTGTATCGATGACTGTTTCTCGCATCACAGTTGCCATATTCTATAAACGAAGAACCAGGCACCGTATCCCAAAGTCCTAAAAACGTCACTTCCACTGGTATGACGTCAATTTTGTGTTGAGTGTGAATTTCTTGAGCCAGAGGTGGGGGAGTCTGAGGAGTCCAGTTTTTCCAATAGGTTTGTTTTTCGTAATCTTTAGCCGTTTGAGAATTTCCATCATTTTCTGGATTGTCAGGATCATATACCCCTTTAGTTCTCGCATCCTTCGTCAACTCAATAATCTTATTGCTAATCCTGATTTGTTCTTTTTCTTGGTCTGGCCCAGGAAAATTTTCGGGAAGACCGCTATAGCCTAATAACCCAGCAAGAATGCGAGCTTGGTGGGCGCCTCGACTAAATCCCAATATAAAGATCTTGTCTTTAGCGCGATAATGTTGGGCAAGAAATCGATATCCAATTAATATCCGCTCTTCCATACCTAACCCTAAAATCATTCCAGTCAGGGTTAAAAAACTATTTTTTGTCCCTACTCCATCAATGTAAATGCTTTGGGTTAATGGAGCATTGCTATGAGCAAGGACGGTATAGAGGCGGTGAACATTGGTTTCCAAAATAGGATCATTGGCGGTTCCATCAAAAAACACAAAAAGGTTTTTATGCTCCACCGATTCTTCTAAATTCTCATTGGCTTGTTTATCCCTTGGGTATGTAATGGTCGTCGGGAAGGTCGGAATGTACGCACAGCCCGAACTCAATATGAACGCCAACAGACAAAAGACCAACAAAAAACGGTGCATCATTTGTTCTGGCAGTGAGTTTTTTGTCTTGTGATTTGAATCCATAGTGCACTCCTTGGATGAAAGAAAAGCCTCAAACCTTGAATGAAGATTCTTTATAAAAAACAGAAGCTCACGGAATCTCTGAATAAGGTAAGCGCCTCCCTGAATGATAAACGTTTGAGGGTAATGGAATATAAATAATTTAGAAATAAGTCAAGAAAATAATTCTATCCATTGACCAGACGGATGCAACAGGCGGATTTGCGAGCAGATGAGGGAGTCTGATACTCGGTGCCACGACAACTAAGTGCGGTTGGTAATGGCGAAGCTATTATTCAAAGAAAAGGCGTAAGAGGGGAATGAGGTGGGAGAGGTCCACGGATCAACAGTCAGCAGCCTTAGCCTTTTACGGTAAAGGCTTTACGTCAATACCAGGGTGAGGAAAACCGGTATTCGAATTGGCTTGGAGGGCCCGGGATCAGTACATCCTGGGATTGAACTGCACAGCGTGACTGATGAGTATGGAGCGAAAACAAAACTCGCAGCTGTGTGTTTTAGGAATCATCATCCCAGTGTCAATTGCAGGTGACCTGTTGGTCTAGGGGTGAATCAACTTGAGGTTGCGGGAATCGTACCCCGTTCTTCGACCGTCTCCTTTCCTTCGCCCCCAAATCGAGTGGCGAAATACCCGATGATGATTCCAACAATGGCTCCTTCGAGTATAAACCAAAATGGCGAGGACAATATTCCGTTCGTGCCGAAGGTATGCACCATAATGGCCTTCATGTCGTTGTAGGCGAAGAACGTCAGTACGAAATTCATCCATGCGCCAATGACCGTGGATCGAATCCACCATGGTAACGGCAACTTGAGAATGGGGTGCCATGTGAAGACTCCGAATACCCCAATGACCGCCCCAACAGTTGTATACCAAAACAAGATCCCCCAGCGTAGCAACCAGCTGGCATCCGGCAGAAAGAAGGGAAAAGACACAAATCCTAGAAGGCCGAAGATCAAGCCCATGCTCTTGCCAATAGTAATTCGGGTAATGAGTGATGGATTGCTCAACATTGAATCCCCTCCTTTCGCCGTCATTCGCCCTATTCTGGGTGGTTACCCGTTATAGTATATTAGCCTGTTCTCTAGAAGAGAAAGAAGGCAAAAGTGAGGCCAGCCGATAATTTATTTCTGGTCATATCATTGTAAGTTGTTGCCTGACCTCAAGAAAATCCAACCCTCCTTCCGAGCTGTTTTTCCCAGAATGGTTTTTATGTGTTTGAGATGGGGTATTTCGGGGCAGGCCTCCTTTTTGAAATTGGGGCAAAAATTCACTGCTACAGTAAAAGACTGACTTGATCCGCGCTCAGCTTCAAAAACTTTCACGCGGCTCAACGAACGTTAGGGGGAATGGGAGTCTTGGCAATGATCAAGAAAGGGTAAAAGAAAGCCCGGGCGTGAAATGAGCAATCATTCACCTAACAGTTATAAACACTGGCGGCATAGTGAAGGCAATCCCTAAGGGATTATCGTCTCAATGCAGTCTTTGCAATAGAATCGATTTTGCCGCAGGGTATTTCGAAGGGTTAGTGCGTATAAATGACACGCAGGGCGGACAGTTTGAGGGTACTGCCTTGCAAGCGCTTTTCCAGATCGGAAATTTTAGTGCTCAGGGAATGAACTTCTTCATTGCGAATTGTAGGGTTGCGTTTTTTCAGAGAAAGCAGACGCTGTAACTCGCTATCTAATTCTGTGTGCATCGACGTGATGGCAGTATTGCGAAACATGGGGAGCTGTTGCGAGGCAATTTCCTCAATGACTTGCACCTGCTTTTTTAATGTCGCGCGTGTTCTATCGATCATTTGCCGAGCGACGTCCTGATCCATTTTTTCTAATAGAGTTTCGTAGGTGTCAGGTGGTAGTCGTTGGGCATAGTTTCTTCCCTCCTGGTTGATAAGTAAGCGCAATGCATTGCAAGGAAGGTAGCGACCGATGTCTACCCAAGCGGGAGCCGGGCAGTTTGGTTCGAATAGTGCTTCGATTAAAATACTGCGAGGTGAAACTTGTGGCATGTGTAACGTGCAAATGCTGACTCGGCCTTTTTCTCCGTTCAAAATCATGTCGATTGTCGCGCGCACCAATGGGTGCTCCCAGCTCAGAAAGTGCATATCTTCTCTGGCCAAGGCGGTCTCGCGATTGGTGGTTACGGTGATGCCGTCTTCTGGTACCTCAGGAAATTGGTCGACCTCTAAATGAGCACCAGGTCGTACGATCCAACTGTTTATCGAATGATCTTCCATTTCAACCCCAAAACAGTCAAAAGCCTTTTCGAGGTATTTGGATAACACGCCCGCATGCTCATGTTGCTTGATTTCTTCAATCAACGGGTCGGCAATTTCTGGACGACAACTACTGAGTTCGAGTAACCGGTTTCGTCCAAGGTCGAGTTGTCTGATTTTTTGTTCGTGCAGATGCTTGCACTGGCTGATAAACCGGTCTTCATCGAAGTGTTCACCGATTAGGTAGGCGGAAAATTGTTCATGCATCTCGGCCTTGATGTATTGACCGGTTATGCAACTACATTCAAATGCATTAAGTGCATGATGGTACCAGTTGCTTAGCCGTGCCTCTCTTGAACCTGCCGCAAAAGGTACGTGAATGTTGATATCATGTTGCTGGCCAATTCTATCCAGGCGGCCAATGCGCTGCTCCAGCAAATCGGGGTTATCGGGTAGGTCAAACAAGACGATATTGTGGAGAAATTGAAAGTTTCGGCCTTCGCCACCAATCTCTGAGCAAATCAATATTTGCGCACCTTCCTCGGCATCAGCAAACCAGGCGGCAGCGCGGTCTCGCTCCAGGAGATTCATCTGTTCGTGAAAAACGCCGGCATGCACACCATGCTTTTTCCGCAGTATGGTTGATGTGGACACTGCGGTCTCGGCTGTCGCGCAAATTAATAGAACTTTGTGGGGCGAGAGTTCTCGCAGTGTATCGGAAAGCCAGTGAATACGAGTTTCGTTTCTGTCATTGTCGAGTACAGCAGGCAGGAAATGACGCTGGGGAAACCCTTTGATCGTCGCTCGCGTATTCCTAAACAGCATACGGCCAGTGCCGTGTTGATCAATTAAATGGTTGATGAGGTGTCGTCGAATCGTATGGGCATCGTCGTTATCGGCATTGATGCGGGTTAGGTCGATGGCATCGCTATCATGAATGAGCGAACGTAATCGCGCCAGATCATCTTCAGCCATTGCCTGATTATCGAGTAAGAGATTCACTAGCTCGACAGTCCCGGCATGTTGTTCCTCTTCGGCAAAATAGCTTTCGAGCGAGTGGAATCTGGGCGGGTCGAGTAGGCGCAAGCGGGCAAAATGCCCCGCAGTACCAAATTGCTCGGGTGTCGCTGTTAGCAACAAGACGGAATCTGTCTGATTAGCCAAGGTTTCGATTTGTCGATACTCTCGACTGCTCTCATTCGGTGTCCACTCAAGATGGTGCGCCTCATCGACGACCAATATATCCCAATCGCACGTGGCAATAAACGGGGCGATGTCATCGCGGCAGGCAAAGTGCAATCCGCATAAAACAAGGGAAAATTGATCGAAATAATTTTCAATAGGTACCGATTCTTCAAAGTCGTCGACTGCCTCGTCGGCACTTGAAAAATACCCTTCATCGATTATGGTGAAGCGCAAATTAAAGCGCCGGAGTAATTCGACCAGCCACTGATTCAGTAGGGGTTCTGGCACGATAATTAATGCACGGTGTATTTGTCCGGTCAGTATCAGGCGGTGCAGAATTAAGCCAGCTTCAATGGTTTTACCGAGGCCCACTTCATCGGCGAGCAGAACACGCGGGGCTATTCGATTTGATACTTCATGGGCAATATACATTTGATGTGGGATCAGGCTGACACGTGGCCCGTGCAAGCCAAAGCTTGCTGATGCGTGTTGCGTAGAAAGGTGTCGCAGGGTTTCCGCCCGCAACTCAAACCATTTATTGTCGTTAACTTGCCCGGCAAACAGTTTGTCTTGCGGTAAATTAAAAGCCATCTCATCGGACAGTTCACATTCATGCATGGTGGCAGCCTCGCCATTTTCTCGCATGCCGTGGTAACGCACGGTTCCGCTGACATGTTCTATTTTGGTGATTGACAGGCACCAACCATCGATACTTGTAATTGAATCACCGATATCAAATTCAACACGGGTCAGCGGAGCAGTGTCTTTTGCATACGTGCGTGTTTCATCGGCGGCGGGAAATTCCATTTCCACTGTTCGGAAGGCAACAGATTGGACGATGCCCAAACCGAGTGTGGCATCATTGTCGCTCACCCAGCGCTGGCCAGGGATAAATTCATGCATAGTATTTGGTCATCTTCTTTTATAGGGTCAGGCATTGTTGCTCTACGAAGCACTAAAAAACAGTTTCGTAGATATGGAAGTCAGTTGTTTACATGGCCAGCGAAAAGGAAAAGCGGTTAAGACTCTCCTTGATTCAGGGGCACGTCTGTTGTTGAATTAAAAACTCGTCTTTGTCAATTTCGAGAAACACAAAATTTGGAATAGAATGCGGGATAAATTAGATACATACAATGCAATTAAGAATATTCAATTACCAAAGAGAAATCGAGAAAAATCACCTTTCCGTTATCTTTAGGTAAAAAATGGCGGCAATTGTTGGAAATTCCTACCCAATTTTGAAGCTCCAGTGAAAAGGTTAATCTCAATTTCTAGAAACAGGTTTATAGCAGAATTTGCCCAGAACAGAGTACTGGCGTTAACCACCTCAATCGTTGATTGGATTGGTGGGCCCTACAAGGGTCGGGCCTGTGGCTAGCTGCTATAGAATCAGGGGGCCAACTAGATAAAGTTTCAACTTTCGGAAGGGTTTTGTTTATCCCTATTAAGGATCAAATTTGTTTAGAACCTACTTAGATCGGGTCTTCATCCTTAGCAGTAGGGTTTCCACATGGTGAGGGGCCGACGTCTTTCTCGTAGCCTTTGACTGGACCATTAACGAATCGGTTGTGTTTTTATATATTGGCCTCACCTCCAAAGAAAGCCAAGCAAAATGGGTTTTTGGGTTTCCCTTGTTAGTGGGCAAGGAAATAGGTGCAAAAAGAAAAAACGTAATATTGCAAATAATTTGCAATTGGCATTGACTGCACTTGCTCTCCTTGTTAAATTCCATTCCCAAGTCCTGAAAGAGTAATCGAGGCTATGACTGATAACAGATCTCTCCGAACTCAACTAGCCTTTTCACTCCTGCTCCTACTCGGTGGAGTGCTCCTTTTCTCTGTCCCCTTTGGGTTGGCCCTTGAAGTTCATCATGTATTTTCTGAAGTTGACCATGATGGACATGAACACGCCGAGCACGACCTCTGTACGTGGGTGGAGCACCATGCAGGAGGATCCTACGTTCAGGATTGCTATCGGGGTTGCATCTCTACCGATCTCATCGATCTTCTTCCCCCGCGTTATGTCCAATGGGTGTATTCCTTAAATATACGTATTGATCAGTCCCGAGCACCTCCCCTCTCCTAAATTTTTCTTCATCTGATTTATTCACCAATATCTTTTTTGACCTGCTTGGGGAAGAAGTAGTCCTGTACCTCTTCCACGACATTATTCAAAAAAGGGAAAAATTTAGGAAAATTTGGAGGAATGACTATGTTTTATTCAAGAAAGACTTTTTCCCTATTTCTAAGAGTTCGGATGCTCTGTCTCACCCTCGTTTCTATACTATTCTTTGGCTCAATGGAAATATGGGCTGCAAGCATAAATGAGAATCGCAAAGAACTAAATGGGCACGGGGATGAAATTCATCGAATGCAAAGATCACAGGATTTACGCTTTGCATCTGCTAAATCCCCAACCGCGAATCAGATGTCTGTAAAAAATTCCAACAAGTGTGATAATTGTAAGCCTACAGATGCACCTGGGAATTCCTCACCGGATTCTTCCTTAGAGAATCGATATCCTGGAGCAAAGTCTTCGGCCAAGCCCAAGGATTTACTTGATCGAACAGGGGGTATGCCGATGGACGTTCCACCCGTCCAGGACATGACTGATGGAGCGGGAACTTCCACGCATGGGCCTGCGTTAGAGAATCGATATCCTGGAGCGAAGTCTTCGGCCAAGCCCAAGGATTTACTTGATCGAACGGGGGGTATGCCGATGGACGTACCGCCGGTGCTTGATGTTGGAGAAACGCCAAGGGAAAAAGGTATTCTCCGACAACAACAAATATTAAATCGCTTTAACCCGGCCTTGGGATTGGTCATTGAAACGCTAGGGGGCTATACCCAACGCCGCATGCGATTTGTCGACGGGGATGGAGCCGATGCCGGTGGAGAAGTTGGCACAAAACTACCTGCCGGTTTTTCTTCTGCCCTTCGGACGATTGAATTATTTGCGGCTGCGGATGTCGATCCATTTACCAGGGCCTACGTGATTGCCTCAGGCCATGCGGAAGCAATCAATTCTCGCGGGTCAGAGGAATTTGGAAAGGCCATCTTCGAGATCGAAGAAGCAGCTATACAGACCACGGCTTTACCCTATAACCTGTCCGTGCGCGGAGGGCGGTTTTTTGCAGATTGGGGGTATTTAGGTCGCCGGCATGCCCATGATTTACCACAAATTGATATTCCTCCGTCGCTCGCGATGTATATGGGGAATGGCAATCGAACAGATGGTCTAGAACTATCATGGTTGGCACCCATGGATACGTATTTGGCACTGACTGCCGGCTATGGGTATGGTTTTGGATTCGTAGGGGAAGGCCCATTGAGCAATATTCGCACTCAGGTGATTCAGGGAAGCACCGTTTTTGGCTCGGTTCGTACCTATAAAGATCTCACGGATGATCACAATGTAGAGTTAGGATTCTCGTTCCTCTACACCCCACAATCACGGGTTCCTGAAGCCGGTGAATTGGCGCTCCTAGCAGTAGACGAGAATGATCCAATCGATCGGCATACCTTTAATGTAGATTTTCATTATCGATGGTATCCTTTAGGAAGAGGGTTAAGGCAAAGCCTTTCATTGCATGGGGAAATCCTCTATGACTTTGGACAGGGTCGCCGAGATATTTTTGGGAAGACAAAATCTCGTGGGGCTTGGGGGGGCTATGCGTACACGGAATACCGGGTCAACAAACAATGGCGACCAGGTTTCCGATTTGATTATCATCAATTGCCGAGTGAACCTGCTCTGGTCACCAATCCTCAAACTGGAAATCCAGGCAGTACGATCAACACCTCAGGAAGTCGAACGACGGCCGTGACATACTCTCCCTATATCACGTTCTATCCGAGTGAGTTTCAGCGTTTTGTGTTGCAATATAATCATAGCCGATACGGCAATACGTTCGACCCGCAAAATCAAGTGTTGCTGCAATGGCAAGTGGTGATCGGAAGTCATCAACACGGGTTTACGGAAAGAGAGTAATGTCAAGAGGTCCGAACATCATGAGAGATATAGTCAAAAGTCTCATTCTGTTGTTCCTCCTGGGCTGTTCACTAGGGATGGCTGAACGCCCGACTTTTGAGCAGGGAGGGAAAATTCACGTGGTGACCTCTATCCCCGATCTGGCGGACTTTACCGCCAGGATCGGGGGAGATTTTGTTTCAGTGGAAAGCTTGGCCAAGGGCATGGAAGATCCCCACGGTGTCCCGATCAAACCGAGTTTTATCCCGAAACTGAATCGAGCCGATGTTCTGGTGGTCTTGGGATTGGACGCCGAACATTCCTGGTTGCCGGCGTTAGTTGATGTCGCCAGAAATCCAAAAATTCTTCCCGGAAATGCGGGATTGATCAATTGCGCGCTGAACATCACACCCAAACAGATTCCCAAGTCATTGCTTCGGCGGGAAGGTGATGTGCATCCACTCGGGAATCCACATTTTAACCTTGACCCGGTCTATGCCAAGGTCATTACGCAGACGATTGCTGATGGACTTTCAAAGGCCTTTCCTGCGGCGGAACCTCATTTTCAGGCCAATGTCAAAACACTTCATGCGCATTTGGATCAGAAGCTGATGGAGTGGAAGCAACTGGCCGCACCACTCCGTGGGGTCAAGTTTGTTTCCTACCATCAAGATGTCATTTATTTTGCAGAGCGCTTTGGATTAGAAGAAGTCGGTCAAATTGAAATTAAACCCGGCATTGAACCGACTCAAGCCCATCTGGTTTGGTTAGTGGACCGTATGAAAGAGCAGCAGGTGCGCCTGGTATTGCGCGAACCGCATTATCCTGAACGGCTCCCCAATTGGGTAGCCGAACACACGGGAGCCAAGATCGCGAAATTTCTCATTATGGTCGGGGGAAATCCAGGGATTGACACCTATGAAAAACTAATTGAATTCAATCTTCACTCTATTCTAAATGCGCTCAGCATTCCCTAGTCTCATCTCAATTTTTCTCATGACGCTTCCTCTTATTTCTCTGGACCAAGTGACGATCGGGTATCCGGGCGTTCCGATTTTGGAAAAGGTTTCTCTGGAGATTGTTTCGGGAGATTCATATGCTGTTTTAGGCCCGAATGGTTCGGGGAAAACGGCTTTGCTGAAAACGATTGCCGGGATCCTCGCTCCAATAGAAGGCAGGTTGCATCGTCAAGCATCAGAGGGGGGTGATTCTGTGCAGGTGGGATACGTCCCGCAGCGAGCGGCGTTAAATGGCCTGCTCCCGCTGACCGTTGGAGAGGTGATTCAGATGGGAACATATGGCAACGTTAAACCCTGGCAACGGTTAGGAAAAGGGGAACGGGAGCGAATCGATTGGGCTAAGCAGGAAGTAGAAATTGAAGACTTGGAACAGAAACGGTATTCAGAATTATCCGGAGGTCAACAACAACGCACATTAATCGCCAGAGCTTTGGCCAGCGCCCCCGTGGTCTTAGTCTTGGATGAACCGTTGGCAAGCCTCGACAAAAAGACGGTCCAAACGATGTTGCGGTTATTGGTCAAGTTGAAATCGGATACTGGGATGACCTTATTATGGGCCGATCATTTTATTCCTGAACTTCTCCAAGTTGTGCAGGACGTTCTTGAGATTGAGTATCGGACTCTGCACACACAAACAGTAGAACAGTATATGCAACGTGGTTAAAGGAAGATGAGTAACGGATAGCGAAGGTGTATGGAAGAACTTTTCACCATTCTTCATCCATCATATGTGTTACGGAATGCCTTGTACGGAGGAATGGTCACGGGGCTCGTGCTTCCTCTCATTGGGGTCTTCATGTATTGCCGAAGGATGGTGTTCTTAGGAGTCACCCTTCCTCAGTTGTCGACTGGAGGCATCGCCGCAGCGGTGTTTTGGCATTTGACCTATCATCAACAAGAACCAAATCATAGTGATTTTCTTCTGGCCCTTTTAGGGTCAACGATTGTGACAACGGGAACGTTGCTCCTCCTCGCAGCGCTTGAACGGCGGGGCCATGAGATGGTGGAAAGCCGGATAGGAACCGTGTACGTGTTCGCAGGAGCGGTGACCATTTTGTTACTGGCTTCGGAGCGAATTCCGGAGGTAGGTATCGTCACACTGTTGCGAGGACAAATCATCACCATTTCCGATATGGATATGGCCATTCTCCTAGTGGCCTATACAGGCATTGTCTTGCTGATCACACTATTTCGCAGGGAGCTATTATTAGTCTCGGTCGATCGAGATTTAGCCTTGTCTCTAGGGAAGAGGCTTTGGGTATGGGATATCATTTTGTATGGGCTGGTGGGATTCGCCATTTCGTTAGGAGTCCTGATGGTCGGACCTTTACTCACCTTTGCTTTCCTTCTCCTCCCGACCATGATGGCCATTCAACTTGCCAAAAGGTTTTTTCTTGTCCCATTTCTTGGAGGAATGTTTGGGCTAGGAATTGCTCTCATTGGATTTATTGTGTCGTTTTTCATGGATTGGCCTACCGGTGCAACTGATTCTTTGTTGGCGTGTCTCCTCCTGGGCGTCATTACTTTGGGGCAATGGCTACGTCGGTTGGTATCTCGACCTATTACGAGATAAGGGTTTGTCGTCGAGCGAGTTCGTACGTAGAACCTGGACGGTGAGCCTAAAAGTGCGTGTAAAGACTCTTGTGCACGTTCATTGTTGGAGGGGTGGAGGACTGTCTGTTTGAAGTTGGTTCTCTAGGCGTTCGATTTGCCGATGTTGCTGTTGAAGGGATTCACGCAATCCTTCCAATTCCTTATGAATGGACGGAGATTCAGAAGAAATGGGGGAGGCATTCTGCTTCATCGTTTGGGTCAATCTAGGAAGATGGATTGTAAAGTGAAAGGGAAAGGATGTCTGGGAAGCGATATCTGAGTTCTTGTTGATCAACGCTCGACTTGGTTGAAAAGACATTGTCCACATTTTGGGTCGGCTAAATGAGGTAGACGGTCTAGATAGTAATGGAGGTTGTTTAGAGGCCTCATGATACCCGTGAATGGTGACATGGACTGTGGAATCCGAACAATACAGGGAACCGGTGGTATACCGCGTATGGTGCGATTGGGTTGAATGCACTTGAAAGATAATCTCTTCCTCTGGGGTGGCTTTTTCTAATCCGGCAATGACATGTGGGGCTAAAAAATGAACTTCGTTTTCCGTGAAGGCCTGAACCGGAGGATTGTTGTTGATCAGTGCTGATTCAAGAATGGTTTGGGTGTCTTGAACATGCAGCCCTTTGAGTACCTGCCGAATGATGTGAGGTTCCAGGGAAACGGGGTGTTGAGCTCTTTGCATCGGCTCGGCAAAGACTCGTAATGAGATGGTCCCTTGTTGTCCTTCAAAGAGAGGAGTGTTCACTCTTGGAACGGCCATGCAACTCGTCATTGCCCAGACAATACTGATCAAAATCAAAAGGGGCGTCTGTCGAATAATTGAACTCATGAACTGATAGGCTTTCTGAAAAATTTCACTGTATGCGTCTTTTAGAAATGGATTGAAACCAAGAACAATATGAACAATATGATATCTCGCCGTCAAGAGAACATGAGGGTGTTAAAGGTTTGGCAGCATCAAGAGCTAGTTGCCCCAACGACAAGTTGTTTATCGGTGGTCCTGGTTTGGACACTGACCCTGGTTCAGTGCGATCACGCATCGTTGGCGAAGCCTTGTAAGAGAACCCTTACAAGAACGGACGATCATTCATAGGAAACGTTTTCAAAAAAGCGAGGAGTTCACTGTGAAGATGAAAACTCCCTAGAGGCTTCGTGGATGATGACAATAGCAGACCAAACGAACAGAGTGGCGATCAAGAGACCGATTGCAATATCTGGCCATGGGGAACTGAAGAGGTAAACCATAAGAGCTGCAACAAGGACGCCCGTATTGCCAATGACATCATTGCGAGAACATATCCATGCAGATCGCATATTAATATCATCATGCTGGTGTTGCCGGAGGAGCAGAAGACAGATGAGATTGGCAGCAAGCGCCATTACTCCTACCACACCCATCATCTCGGCAATGGGTAGGAAGCCATGCACAGTTTTGAAGACCACGTGAGCTAAGACACCTATGCCAAATACGGCCATGATGACACCTTTAAGCAAGGCCGCACGCCCAAGCCATACTGAACTTCGTCCAATCACATAAAGACTAAATCCATAGACAATGGCATCGCCTAACATATCAACTGAGTCGGCAAGAAGGGAGGTGGAATGGATCAGGAGGCCCGCAATGGCCTCCAGAAGAAACATACTCATATTTATCCAGAGTACGATCCGGACCACGCGACGCTGCTGTTCTGAAATGGTCCTGACCCTGCAACATTCGTCCATTCGCCAATTCTAGCAAAGCTAACAACTTTTTTTCAGTCACAGAGGCAAGTAAGGAATTGATCGCCTCCTATGGCGCAACAAAGAGGCATGATTGAATGTGATCGGCCTCCTTCAATGAACAGGAACGAAGGAAACAGGACAAAGCAGCTGGGGCACAGTCAGTGGGCCTACGTGAGGAAAGTCACACCTGGTGAAGACTTTAGGTTGGTGCCAGGTTTAGAAAATCCTATTTGCATGGGTTGCTTATTTGTTCTTTTCGTCTTTCCATTCCGCTAAATAATTCACCATGATGTTCAATGCGGAAGCGCTCATTTTGGTTCCGTAATCATGGGGCATCACATTTCCTTCATACCCACCAACCACATAGACACCGGGGCTTAGAATAGATTCTCGGATGTATTCCTTGGCAGTCGTGGCTGTTCCCGAATAGTTCGGGTCTTCCAGTCGTTTGGGGGCATTTGTTTTCATTGTTAATTGTGGGCCAACGTTTCTTCGCCCTAATTGAATTCCTGGAATTCTATGACAATTGATACACTGAGTTTTCACAAACATCGTCTCAATCGTTTCTTCACCTGTTACCAGGACTTTTTTTGATATCGCGTTTTTAGTAGGAGGTTCATCATCATGAGGATTAAAGGGTGTTTTCTTTTTGACGATGTCTGATTCGGGAATAAATTTTCGATACGCGGCTTCAATTGTTTCAGGAGACGGAGGAATTTCTCCCTCTCGAACAAATAACCATGTCTGAATGGCCATCATTTCTTCAATAGATAGACTGATCGGTGGCTTGTGAATTCTAGGCATATAACTATGCGGTTCAATGTCGTCACCGAAGTGGCAATTCCATCCGGCCACAATATAACAATCAGGGCAAACATGTGATTCTGCAATATATTCAACAGATGTTTCATGAAGTCGTTTACGTGCGGTTATCCCCCATAAATTCGGCGCTCGTTCAGCATAAAACCCTTGTTTGAAACCATGGCACAAGGGGCATTGCCCTCTACCAATGGCTCCTTGAACTTCACTTTTCCCTAGTCCACCGAAAATGATTTTTTCCCCTTCATCAGCTAACTGTTGAGGTGTCATGCTATAGGCGTTGAGAGGAATGTGTGGAGTTGGGAAGCCTCCTTCCACTTGAGGGAGCCAGTTTCCAAAGCCAGACAAAACGGCAGTGAGGAGAACCATTGTTCCACTGACTCTCAGAAGAGGACGAGCTTTTCCGAAGTATCCGGCTAACAGAAACGTAAGTGTGGCAAGGAGAAAAAGGGAGAGAGGAAGAAGCCCTGTCTTTTCAAAGAAATGAATCTTATAGTTCGCAATGGAAAACAGGAGCAGAGAGTAGGCCAAGAACGCGACCAGGCCTTTGGTCATCCACTGTGTCCTGGAAGCATGAGTGCCCTTAGCAAAACTAATCCAAAGAAGAAGCCCAAGAAACCCGAGACCTCCAGGCCAACCAAATTGAAAAGCTTCGGATGTGATTTGTGACAGTGAGGAATGAGGAAGAAACACCAGCTGAAGCAGAATCGCTCCCAGTGCCAAGGTAATCAAGCAAGTCGCCCAGCTCCACCCATGTTGGAAGTATCCCTGCTTCATCATACACCTCCCGGTTTATGTCTATGAGAGTGTGTGTTCGTGTTTGCAGTATATTGTCCCCAAGGACAGCACGGATATAGGACTTTTGGGGTAGGGCAAAATAAGAAACAGAGCAGCTGGTTCTCAGACAGTGAGTCTGGGGAGAAAAGTTCTTCTAGGTAGGGCGTGAGAAGAAAAAGGCCCGGATATGAATCGATGATTGTAAAGCGTCGGTGATAATTATCCCGATGCGCTCCCTGCGTTCCTGCAGGGATTCGTATCTTGGACTCGAACGAACTCATAGAGGAACTTCATGAAGAATTCTGGTTCCCAGATTCCGGAGTGCCCAGAGATGATTTCGTCGTCAACAATGACGTTGTAGTACGGATTCATCTGCCGATTCCGCATGAGTTCGAGTTTCTTCGGGAGTTCTTTTCTCTTCAAAATCACATCCTCGACGTGCCAGGATTGTTCCCTCGGGTCCTCCCGGAATTTCTTCCACCCACACCCGGCATCGACTTGAGACGTTTGAGTCTTGCTTTCAGACTTGAGACTCAATTCGTGGGTCTGGTAGTCAGTATAGTGTCCGACTGTAGTCCGATCTAGGTCAGGTTGCTCGGGATAAATATCGGTGTTGTACTTGTTAAAAATACTTGAGAGATATCGTCCAATTGGAAAGGCCCATTTCGTGGCGAGGTCGGTCTTAGAAGTAAAGATAGCTAGAATCGGGCTCTGCTTTTCTGGGAAATTCATGCCAGCGGCCTTATCGTGGAGTGCCGTAAAACGTGCAGCCTCGAATGCTGGGTTTACGAGAATGACGAGATCTCCTACCGTTCGAGGCACGCTGGAAGGCTTTCCAGTCGATTTCTTGATGGATTGGTAGGCCGCGTCTTTCATCAATAACTGTTGGGTGGCGCTATAGATCAAGGCCCCACCGAAGCTATGTCCGATGAGGATTAGACGGCTATTGTTGTTTCTGCCACCTGCCTTGATTTTTCCTAGGTCAGTGAGAACCTCTGTCGCTCCATGTTGACCTACATGTTCTGCTCGGTCCTTGCGGTTCCAGAACGAGGCTTCTCTAAACAGCGGGATTGTCGCCGACAACCCCCGCCATGCGAGAAAGACTCCAACGACCTTCCGGGTGTTGCCAGCCTCCCGGTCGCCCTTCGCAATTTTTTGCAACAGTGCTTGAAAGTTCGACAGATTTTGATTTTCAGGTGCAGCGTTGTTCAGCCACCCATGGGCGAAGACGACCGTGAGCGTGCCCTGCGTTTGAGTCAACACACGGATTCTGTCTAAGATCTCGTCTTTAAATTTCCGATTCTGCAGAGTTCCCTGGTCGTCAAACTCAATGATTCCAATAGGAATGTGATGGTCGCGGCTGTTGGGAAACTTAGGATCGGGCACAAGGAAATACGCATCCGATCCACATTCCGAGGGGCTGGTCTCAGAGGGACGATTCTGCTCGACGCAGAGCTGCTTACTTGATGAGATCTGTCCAGTTCGATACGGTCCGATTTGGGCACAACCGCTGATGACGATGCAAACCAACAGAGTCGTCAACAAATTTTTCATATCCGCTACTCCGAGTTAAAGAATGGTGCCGTCCGGGAAAGATACTGGACAGATCAAATGAGAAATTGATACAGACCGAATTTCCTTCCGTTCTCACCCAAAGACTACACTACTCCATTCTCTGAAATACTTCAAAGGGTAAGAATTCATTCCCAACCTCATTTTCCCAACCTGGGGAAATGAGGTTTAAAATGATAAGAAGCCCAGAGGAGTTATTCGACCATAAAGACAGCTTGGCCAAAACGCACTCTTTGCTCTCTCTGAGAGCATTCCCTGCACAGCTTCCAAGCCCTTCTCAAAGTCAGTAGCACCCTTTGCAGTTCTTCTCAATACATTCTCTAGCGAGTTGTTCTGCAAGGGTGATTTCAGCGGAAGACATGTTCTTTTCAACTTCACCTCTTATCTTCCTCGCATCCGCTCGTATCTCTCTCGCATAGACTTTTCCTGATGAGGCAGCAATGTTGAACCACATATGCGCCCGGACATTGTCTTGAGGAACTCCTGTTCCCTTGGCGTACATTACACCCAAGTTGCTCTGAGCAAAGGCATGTCCCTGCTCAGCAGCACGCTGATACCACTTGATCGCTTCTAGATAGTTCTGAGGCACCTCCTCGCCCCTGTGGTACATCACCCCCAGATTGCTTTGGGCATCAGTATGTCCCGCCTCGGCAGCCCGGTGATACCATCTGACCGCTTCCAGAGAGTCATGAGGCACGCCCTCTCCCCTGTGGTACATCACTCCCAGATTACTCTGGGCATCAGCATGGCCCTGCTCAGCAGCACATCGCCACCAGCGCGCCGCTGCCTCAGCATCTTGGGACACCCCTTCTCCCTTTTTATACATCATACCCAGAGCAAACTGGGCAGGGGCATGCCCCTGCCCGGCAGCACGGTGAAACCATTGCGCGGCCTCCTGATAGTCTTGAGGTATTCCCACGCCATTCGCGTACATCACACCAAGATCGTTCTGGGCAGAGGCATATCCTTTGTCAGCAAGTTGTCGGAACTCAAGGAGGGCGGTGGCGTAGTCCCCCTCTTTATACGCATGAACTCCCTTTTCAAATTCAGCATTCTTGGGCATGGTTGGTTTTGCAATCAGATGAACGAGCAGAGGCAGCAATCGTGGACACTCATATGATGCCGGAGATGGCATCATATAAGGTGTGCTATCTATGAAAGACTTTCAACAATATATATGGCCCGTTTCCCCCCTCAACCTGGGACGAGGCCGAGAGGTAAACCAGGGATTCGCCAGAGAACCCGGCGGCAATATGATCTGGAGCTCTACCCTGAATGAGGCTCGATCAATTCAAATTGAACACATCTAATTTGGATTCCCCTTCTTGTTCAGGATGAATGAATGTAAACCCCTTGGGTTCCTGGTAATCCAGGGTAATTCCTTGCATGCGCGAGGCACTCTGCCCTTCCACCGCCACGGTCAATCCTTGCACCTCTTGCACCTCGTCATCGGGCTGAACCTTATCTTCAAGGGTAATGTTGTACGACAATCGGGTCTCGTCGAGGTCCCGCACCTTCAATCGGACAAAGGGGTCTTCCGGGTGTTCGAGGATTAATACCTTGAGCTTTGTCACAGCCTGTTCCGTAAGAAAAATCATACCGACCATTCCTTTCAGCAAGGATTCCAAGTTGGAGTTTTCATGGGTATTGTCGACTGAGGGAAAATTTTCACACTGAACAGACAATTCGCCTGAAGATAATCCACTGATGTGTCAGGGATAAGGTTACAGGCTCCACACGTAGACGGAACCCAATTTTGATTAAGCTGACCATGCACTCATGAAGTAAGAGGAAATTTCACGGGTTTGTTGACGATAGACGGCTGTCAGAAAGCACAGCGCTCGCACACATCGTTTCTCACAGTCGTGTTCTGCGTGTTCCATCTTGCGGCATCACGCAACGCATCAGTAGCAGACCGCAAGCGTCGCGAGTGGTTTGCTCGACGGCATGTGCTTGTTGGGCGACATCTTACCATTCGCTAAGAATCTTGTGGGCGTCATCGGCCTTCGTCTTCCTCGGCCACACCGACCACGAAGAGAACGGCATAGTCTTGCTTCTTGCAGCCCTCGACTTCAGGCATCGCTCCCCCTGGAGCGACCGGAAACGCAATCTTCTGCACGTTTGTCGGAGAACACGAACCATCACCGGTCGTCGGTGTATAGCGCGCGGAGCGGCACGCCAAGTGCGTCACGTCATAGAGCGTCGCGTGGTCATCCAGCTCCCAGCGCCTATTTCCATCCTTGTCAGCGGGATGAATAGTCAGCATAGTTGTGACCTCGCGGTCACCCGTGACCAGGTATTTCCCAGGAGGAGTCGGAAAACTCGGCTGCTCCATGATGAGGCCGTGTTCCTCCAGCCACCAGTTTGTGTGGTCGAAGGTCCAGCGTGCTGGGGCGACTCCACCCGCCTTCTCCAATTGCTCAAAGTTGTTCAACCGCACTCCCCGAGGGCCAGGATCCAAAGGCCAGAGACCCCACAACTGTGCGCCATTTCCAGAGGTTGCACCTGGAGAACCCAATGCGGCGATGTACTGCGTCGAAACGCGCTGAAACTTCGTCTGACCTCCGTCTGTGGCATAAACCGACGGACCTAAGGCGGCCATCATCAGGAGCAATGCCGTCGCAAGGCATGCGCAGCAAATTAGGAACAATGTTCCGCGAGTTGCTAACAACGCAGTCCCTTGCTGTAAAGAGGTTCGCACTCTGAGTATCCTGAGATGTGAAATCATATTTCGAATTTACTCCTCGGGCGGGCAAGTCACTTCACGAATAGGGTGGTTATGCAGCCTCACTAGGAATAGTCGGCCCACATGCCGAATTAGGTTACAAGTGGAACCTGCTTTAGATCAGTATTTGGGATTCACTAAGTTTCCATCACTACACATTTCCCGTTAGTCTTTCTTAACTACGTTTGTCCGCTCTGGGTCGATTTGAGACAGTAAGCATAAAAACTTGAATGTCTGCTTTCCATACAAACTGTAATTGCACCAAGTCAAATTTCTCGATGCACGTTAGAGTGGGACCTCAATAGAACACCCAGATATTAACCTCTCATTTAGTATACCTGTTCTTGTTCTTCCTGAATGTCATCCACAGAATGATTGAACCCACGAGGATTGCAGCCAATGAAAAAAGCATGATGGGGATATTAATGGTCCCCGGAGCTTGCAGGTTCTCTAATCCAATCCCACCTCCAATCACGAGCAATAAAGCTCCCAGGAATATTCCAATCCCTTTTAGTATTATTGCGAAAATTTCCTTCACAGCGTTGCTCTGAGTGATCCAGATCCACTAACACCATACAAAATTGTGGAGAAGAAGGGAATGTGGCAAAGAATAATGGCAGGCCCACTTGCGGTGGACATTGTTGTGGGACTGCTCGAAAATGAGGATTGAATCCCAATGAACTATGTAAAGTTCACTAAGAATCAGAGCAGCTGTTTTATAGTCGGTGGGCGTGTGGGAGAAAACTCCTTGCCGGTGAAGGCTTTGCGAAAGTAGGTGGTTGAGCAAAACCTGTTATGGACCTGTTTCTGAGTAGTTAGTTTTTCCCTGACATTGCCTCGGATAACTTGCTAGGAGATGCTCTTGGTATCAAAGACCAAAAGTATTTCGCCAATCTTCCCTTTTCGTAGTTTGAAGAACTGGGCGATCGTCAGACGTCCTGATGGTTTATGGTATTCATAGAAAATTGAAATACCGACCTCACTTTCCGCTATCTCCAGTATTTCGTATCGGCTTGGCTTGGGAGGGTTATCCCGAAGGGACTGAATATATTCGTCACGAGATTTGAACGTGTATAAAGGGCCGGTTAATTGAAAATCCGACGCCAAGACCGCCTCTACACCGCTGATATCCCCTTTGCAAAAACATGTCAGGTATTCGAGAACGATATCGCGATTCGTCATGTATTCTCTCCCCAGTATGGCCATTCCCAGACTGCCTGAATACAATCTTCTCTATTATCCCTCAGATAATCAATGTCAAAAACAGGAGAACGACGGCTATGACTGATCAACTAGAACAGAATAAGAAGAACGCGAAAGCCTTCTATGAGTTAATGTTTAACCAAGGGCAACCGGCCGAAGCGATTAAGCAATATGTGGGCGATACGTATATTCAACATAACCCGATGGTGGGCGATGGGAAGGATGCGTTCATCAAGTTCTTTGAAAAAAGCGCACGAGATTATCCTGAGAAGTGCGTCATGGTGAAACGTGCTTTAGCGGAAGGGAATTATGTGGTGTTGCATTGTCATCAAGAATGGCCTGGAGATGATGATTACGCCAGTATGGACATATTCCGTTTTGATAACCAGGGGAAAATTGTTGAACATTGGGATGTGCTACAAATCATTCCAGAAACCTCAGCTCACGACAATACCATGTTTTAAATGAGATTGAGAGTGCCGAGACAGGTTCTTTCTTGGTTGTGCTTTCTCAGAGAAGTGGAGATCCAACGTTTAGTTAACAACAGATATGACCCGTATTCGTATTTAGCACACCAAAACCCGCCTCCGATATCAGCTGCATCAAAAAAAACATGAAGGTTGCACACGGGAAGCATTACAGGCTTTCTCGATGTGCCCGTGTTCGCTTCATTCAACATCTCCTATCAAATTATTATATAATTCGTCACTCGGTGTGGCATATCCTGGAGAAGATCAAGCATTAGCAGTACGGATTAGTTTTAAAGCCTACGATAGGGGAAACTCATATTCATGAGTATGTCATCTGATTCAACTGAAGTTCCCAAAGGGAATCTTGACGGGCTCAAAACCTATGCTAAAAACGATATCCTTTCTGGATTTTTAGTTTTTCTTATTGCTTTGCCACTGTCCCTGGGAATTTCTCTGGCTTCAGGATATCCTGCGGTGGCGGGCATCTTTACGGCAATTGTTGGCGGTTTAGTTGCCACCTTCCTTAGCAATTCAGAACTTACGATTAAGGGACCTGCTGCTGGTTTGATTGTTATCGCAATAGGTTGCGTTCAGGATTTTGGGTTTACGGGCGGGGAGGACCCTGTGAAGGATTTCCAGGCTTATCGTTTGGCGCTGGGTGTTGGGGTTGTGGCAGGTGTGTACCAAATTGTACTCGGACTTTTTCGTGTAGGAATCCTTGTAAAGCTTTTTCCAAAAGCGGCGATCCACGGTTTGCTGGCTTCCATTGGAGCTATCATAATCGCAAAACAATTTCCTGTATTGATGGGGCTGAATCCAAAGGGGGCGCCTCTCGAGTTACTTGCTGGTATCCCTTCCTTTGTCATGAACATGAACCCGAAAGTTGCGTTAATTGGAATGATGGGTCTTGCCATTGTGGTGGTCTATAACTTTATAAAAAATCCCACATTGAAGGTCATTCCCGCACCTATGTTGATGTTAATGATCACTGTTCCAATAGCAATATTTTTAGGAATTGGGGAGAAGGGGTCTTATACATTTAATAATCAAATCTACGAACTCGGCGAAAAGTTTTTAGTCAATGTTCCAGGTAATTTGTTGAATGCCATAACCTTTCCGGATTTTTCAGGCATAACCACGGAGACTGGAATTAAATATACGGTTCTTTTTGCGATCATTGGAAGTTTGGAGGGCATTCTCAGTGCAAAGGCTATTGATGGGATCGATCCGTGGGGTCGAAAAACCAATCTGGATCGAGACTTGTTGGCCACCGGAATAGCTAACACCTTGTCGGCTTTCATTGGTGGGTTGCCCATGATTTCTGAAATTGTTCGAAGTAAAGCCAATATTGATAATGGGGCAAGAACCCGGTTTGCTAATTTTTACCACGGAATGTTTTTACTTTTATGTGTGGCATTGATTCCAGGAGTCATTAATCAAATTCCTCTAGCTGCCTTGGCCGCGTTATTGGTCATCACAGGATTTCGCCTGGCTTCTCCTAAGGAGTTTGTGGCTGTGTATCGTGAGGGAACAGACCAGTTTATTATTTTTGTCTCTACCATATTAGGTGTACTTGCGACTGATCTCTTAAAAGGGTTAGCCATTGGAATTGGAGTCATGTTGGTCATCCGTTTTATTCGCGGGGGGTCCATGCTCAGATTGAATGCCAAGATCATTCATGAAAGGGATCAGTCTGTCAGGATTTTATTACGGGGTTCCATCATTTTCAGTTCATGGATTCCTCTGAGAAAACAACTTGATCGTTTCTTTCTGGAAGGGAAGCGGGTCACCTTGGATCTGACAGAAACGAAATTTGTGGACCGTAGGGTCAGGTCTAAGATTGATGAGCGGGTAAGGAAATTTAGAGAAAACGGTCTTGAGTTATCCGTGCGAGCCAGAAAGGCATCAATCAATGAGTGATTCTCATATCGTAGTGCGTAGGCGTGATAAAGCCACCCTCATGGGAGGGGAGTGATTTTGGAATTCCAACTACAAAAGACATCTTTCCTTGCGTGCAGGCGGCCATGTAATTGTTTGCTACCAGTCAGTCTTTATCTGTTGATTTTTCTTCCTGCAGTCGATCCAAAAGTTGGTTGAAACTTTGGCTCAGGGTGCCCAATTCATTTCGGGAATGAACTGGGAGACGTTTTCTTGTGTCATTTCCATGCGCCAGCTCATCTACCAAATTGCATACATCCAGGATGGGTTCGCTGATTGAGCGAGTGATGTTTGCTCCCAACAGACCGCTGATTAGTGCCGCCGTCACAAACAATGCCACTAAAAGAACAATTAAAAAATGGGTTTTGCTGGAAATCGTCTCAACATCATTTTCCAGCAATTGTTCCTGAACCGCAGCCATTTCATTCAAGAGTTCCTTGATTCGAAAGGCTAAAGGGGCAGCCTCAGTTTTCACCCAATAATTAGCCCGATTCCATTCTTCTCCTGATCGAATGCGGATAATTTCTTTCAGTAAAGGATCGAACTGATTGAGTCCGCTTTGCAGGGATTCAAAGTTCTTTAACTGCTCTTTACTTAGATTGTTTGCATTGTCCTTTAAGGCTTCCAGAGACGTAGAACTTTTTCCCCAGTTTTCAAGAGCTTCCTTTTTAAATTCTTGTTTGCCAGATAACAAAAACTCGTCGGCTCTTTCCAAAGCCAAACTGGTTGTCGTCTCTATCGTAGCGAGAATTTCTACCAGTCGCCTATTTTGGGGAGTGCTTTTGCCTTTCATGTTCTGCTTGATCATTTTAGAAACGGTAGCCACGATGGTTTTTTCCAACGGTTCCGCTTGATCAAATAGAATTTTCTGTGCAGGAGAATTTTCCGGGGTCCGTGCGATATCTTCGATCT
>JAJDBP010000017.1 GCA_029261295.1 Nitrospirales bacterium
TGGATTCGCCACGCTGCCAGCGATCCCATATGTCCGCTCGTTGTTCAGCACTAAAGTAGATGCGGGTTCGGTGTTTCATCGTCACACTCCATTTCTACTAGGTAGAATAAAGTGTTGCGTTGATCAATTGAACTCACAGCCAAAGCGGGCATTTAGGTAAAGGCGCAAGAAGCCTTCGCCTGGGTAATGCTTCTCCATTTCTGATTCCATTGCTGGAGCCGACACCCTTAGCGTAATTAGAGCCATTCCTTAAAGATGGTGGAATCCCGTTTGCTGGATTTTTCTACAAAAGAGGTTTAGGCTAATAGAAGAGGAGGAAGGGTATCGTTTCACATATGAATGTACAAGATCTATCAACAATGAAAGGCTGTGTGCCTCTCATCCTTTTGGCCTTTGTGCTTTGCGGAGTAGGCAGTTGGTATTGCCCCATGTCAGCCTCCGCCACCGATATACATCACTCGCAACCAACTTCTCATCATTCCTCTTCTTCCCAAACAACAGGAGATTGTCCCGATCAATTCATCACGTCTGCAGGATTTTTCGAAAAGGAGAATGTCTCCGTTGGCATTCTTCCCGCAGCAAGTGTTTCCTGGTTCCACGACATCCCTAGCTTCAGTCAATTCAAGTTTCCCTGGGATGCAAGGACACCCAGCTCCACCACCTATCCTCTTCTGTTTCTTCTCTTCTCTGTTTTTCTGAATTGAGCTTCCCGAACAGTTAGACGGCCAAAGGTTCCGGATCGCCACCTGCGTGTCCGAGCTCAGGTTACCTGTTCCCCTCATCATGTTAGAGGGGCATCATGCAAGTATTTAGCTTCAACGTTAGTCATTTGGCAGTGATGTAATTGGGTTAGATGTCTATCAGCTCCCTGCTCGTAGGCGCCTCAAATCCACGAGTGTTCACGCTGGTAAGGAGCGTAGGGAAGAGGAGGTAAGAAAAATCACCCGAGAGTCAAACGTCATCACTCAGAGAACGTCATCAAAAGGAACAGAATCATGGATAGTCAGAATCACAAGATAACGCGGCGTGTGTTACTAGAGCGCCTCGGAGCGATGGGGCTCATGGCGACCCTAACTCCTCTCATTCCTTCCTATGTTCGGGCAAGCGCAGTGATCAATGGAGCCACATTTCCTTCACCGTTGCAAGGGAATTCCATTGATTTAACGATTGCCGAGACTCCGTTTCGAATTGGAGAACAACTGGGAATGGCCAAGACCATCAATGGCACCGTACCCGGCCCTTTGATCCGCCTTCAGGAAGGCCAAACCATCACCTTCAACGTCATCAACCGTTTGAAGGAAGATACCTCGATTCATTGGCATGGATTAATTCTTCCTCCAAATATGGATGGCGTGCCGGGCGTTAGCTTCGCTGGCATCAAGCCAGCCTCAACCTTTACCTACCGCTACCCGGTTCGGCAAAGCGGCACCTACTGGTACCACAGCCACTCTGGAGGGCAGGAGCAATTAGGAGTCTACGGACCACTCATAATCGATCCGATGACGCCGGAGCCGTTTCAGTATACCCGTGAATATGTCGTGGTGCTCTCGGATTGGACCTTCGACTCGCCGGAGACGGTCTTCGCGAATCTCAAAAAATTACCTAGCTACTATAACTTTCAGAAACGTACTGCTCACGAGTTGTTTCACGACATTGGACGAAAGGGGTTGTGGCCTACATTACAGAGTTATTTGATGTGGGACAGGATGCGGATGGACCCAACGGACTTCGCAGACGTCAGCGGCTACGCCTATACCTATTTGATGAATGGGCTGTCCCCCGAAAGCAATTGGACTGGGCGCTTTCGTCCAGGTGACAGGGTCCGTTTGCGAGTCATCAATGTGGGCGCGATGACCTTCTTCGATGTGCGCTTGCCTGGTCTCAGGATGACGGTCGTACAGGCAGATGGTCAAAACGTGCAACCCGTTGTTGTAGACGAATTTCGCATCGGACCGGCGGAAACCTATGACGTCATCGTCAATCCTACCGAGGACCGTGCCTATACCATTTTTGCTGAGACGATGGATCGAAGCGGATACGCCCGCGGCACGTTGGCACCGCGCGCGGGAATGAGTGCTCCGCTTCCCGAACGTCGTCTGAGGCCACTCCGCACAATGAGTGATATGGGTATGGGTATGGAAGGAATGAACATGGCCGCTGTGGACGAGTCTTCTCATGGGAACCAAACTCATTCGACTCCCCAGGAAATGAACATGCTCGGGAACCAGGACCCACAACATGTATTAGACATGGACAAGCTGTCAGACATGCCGATAGATGCTCCACCTCATTCAACGATTCCGGGCATTGAGCCGGTCCGGCATGGCCCTGACCATCACGGGACCGGCAATCAAGCTGTGCCGGAGTATTCGCAGAATCGTAGTGGGGAACCCGGGAGAGGACTGGGAAACAAGGAGAGACGCGTGTTGGTCTACACGGATTTAAAGAGCCTTGCGCCCTATCCTGACCAGCGAGAGCCGGAGCGTGAGATCGAACTCCACCTCACCGGCCACATGGAACGCTATATGTGGTCATTCGACGGTAAGAAGTTTACTGAAGCCAAAGATCCCATTCAATTTCATTTTGGGGAGCGTCTGCGCCTGACCTTCGTGAATGACACGATGATGGAGCATCCCCTACACCTGCACGGTATGTGGATGCACCTCGAGAACGGCACGGGTGCCTACCTGCCGCGTAAGCACACGGTGGTGGTCAAGCCGGCTGAACGACTCTCCGTGGCCATCACCGCTGACGCACCAGGACGTTGGGCGTTTCACTGCCATTTGCTTCTTCATATGAAGGCGGGGATGTTTCGAATCGTGGAGGTCACTGACCAAGAGCAGGCGATACAATCATGACCGTGGCTCGTCGAACCATTCTTTTTCTAGCCATGATAAGTTTCCTGATCCCGACACTCGTCGAAGAAGGGGCGTCTGCCAAGACGATCTCCCTGGGTGTGCCCACTCTTTCGACTCCCAGAGTATATGCAGAGATACGGCAGCAGACTCCATCGAGTGAATCCACAGGAAATGGAAAGGCCATGCCAAATGTTACCTCCCAGTCTGATTGGCCCAGTCCGGTAGACGACCAAAAAACCCACTTCTTTTTTCTTGCTGACGTCCTGGAATATCGTCCGAAGATCGGTGGATCAGGAAGTGGTAACGATTACCGGTGGGACGTTGAAGGCTGGTATGGCGGAGACTATAACCGCCTCTGGTTTAAAACTGAGGGGCAACAGAACAGTGCATTTAAAGCCGACTACGATGTAGATTCTCAACTACTCTATGGCCGTTTCTTTCAACAATATTACGATTTTCAAGTTGGTGGCCGTCTTGAAACGCAGTCCTTTCGGGATCGCAATGTGACGCGAGGGCTGGCGGTAATCGGACTACAAGGACTGGTACCTTACAACTACGAAATTGAACCAGCCCTTTTTATGAGTCATCGCGGCAACGTGTCCGCTCGCTTGACGACGACCAAAGACCTTTCCTTGAGTCAGCGACTGATCTTCCAACTTCGTTTTGAAGCCAACGCCGCTATACAACGCGTCAAAAAATTCACAACTGGTTCTGGGCTCAATAACGTGGAAGGAGGTGCACGTCTGCGCTATGAAATTCGGCGTGAGCTTGCCCCATACGTGGGAGTTTCCCTAGATAGAAGTTTTGGAGAAACCGCTACCCTCGTCCGCCAAGAAGACGGAGACACCAGTCAAATTCGATTTGTAGTGGGCGTACGAGCATGGTTCTAATTTGTCCAATGGGTGAAATGTCACAAACGAGGGCATTCAAATTAGCATCACTCCGATGTCTTTCCTTGTACCAACCTATAGACTTCCTAAGGTCCGCTTTGGGTCGGGTGCGGACAGTCGCACTTATCGAATGCCCCCCCTACAATAATTGCTTTTTACAAAAGCACCAATAGATGTCCACGGTTGGAGTTCGCAGGAACCTTCCTTAGTCATTGATTTTTCCACCATTGTTAGGCCCTTCAAGACGGGTAACTATTTGAGACTTCTGTTTTATTGTGTCTTTAGAGCATCCTGATACCGAATCGCCACCTGCCACGGTTTCCCTTTTATTCGACTCCCAATCTCCCCTTCAGGAGATTCGACCATGAATTCCTGCGGTTCATAGGTTAATCGGCCTGGCTGGGGATCCATTTGTTCAAGTGGGCGGTTTCGATACGACGCTTCATACTGTTCATTATCTTGCCAAATCAAAGTTTTCACAGAAAAATTACTCAATATAAAATGTAGATTCCCCCCCGCGACAAACAAGCCGCCCGAAGTCGTGAGTTGATGATCTTCCCCAAGTTGGACTGTTTCAAAAAATGTCACCATTTCCTCTCCGGTCGCTTTTTCTAACGCATTCACAAAATGTGGCGCAAAGAGACGAATCTCGGTTTCACTCAGGGCAGCATGTTGTGTGGAAGACAGCAGACCACGCCGAACTCGTACACCTTTTAAGACACGACTCATCTCTTCTGTGGTCAATGACATGGGATGATCAAACCCTTTTCCGTTATTCGCATCTGGCATGGCACGTAACGCAACCACGCGATTTGGACTATCAAAAATTTTGAGGGTTTGAAATTGAGGGGCACTGCATGCCCCAAGCAGTAAAGATAGAACCGTAAATGTCAGGGGCAATCCCGTTCGTTTCATACGCATCAACATCCTCCTTCAAAAATCTTAGCAACGACATCTTTTTGACAAGTCAAAAAATTGTACCGGAAATCATGACCCGACACACCTTCTCTTGAAAAATTTAACAGAAATGACATCTACTTGTGATTGATTAGTCATATATCCAACATATGATTCATATAAAGAATAATTATTAAAAGGAGGAAAAGAAAAATGGTACGTGTCGAACAACTCATGACTCGAGATTTAGCCTGTATTGAAGCAACCCAGTCCGTCTCTGCGGCATCAAACATGCTGCGCATCAAAAACATTGGCAGCTTATTGGTGATGCAAGGATCTGAAATGGTTGGAATCGTGACGGAAAGCGATATCGTCCGTAAAGTTGTCGCGTTTCATCTTCAGGCAGAATTTGTGCAAGTGCAACAAATCATGAGCACTCCCATCGTGAGCATTGATGAAACAGAATCAATTTTCGAAGCCGCTGGCATCATGAAAGCATCTGGAACCCGACATCTCGCAGTCGGCAATGAAGAGCAGGTCCTTGGCATGTTGTCCGTCCGTGATCTCTTGGCCCCCATTTCACGAGATGAGTTGTAAGATGAAAACCATCGCATCTCGAATCTCACCAAATGTATTTCAGCCGGCCTTGCAAGAATCTTCTTCTTGGATCACCCAGGCTCTCACCGCCGATCTGACGCACATGTGGATGAAAGGCATTAAAATTGTTCTCAGTCTCCTTATTATTACGATTCTACTGGGACTGACAGGAGGCGTGTTTCGAATATTTCTCAATCTTCAAACAATCATGAGCCATCCAATAGAGCAGGTCTTGCGACACTTGATTGTCGACACCCTCATCATTCTCGCTATCGTAGAGGTCTTCAAAACAACTCTGACCTATTTTTCTGAAGGGAGAGTCAAGGTCACCTTTATTGTGGATACGATATTGGTCGTCATGTTGACAGAAATTATTTCCAAGTGGTTTTCAGAAGCGCCGGCATCCCAATGGCTCACGCTTGGCGGAATTATCATGGTATTAGGTATTATTCGCATCGTGGCCGTTCAATGGTCTCCGACAAAAGCAGAACAACAACTCGAGTCCACAATGACAGGTTAACGCAAAGGTTTGCTCATGGAATGAGAGCACCACGAAAAAAAGTACCAACTCACGTCTCGTCAACCAAACAATTTCTGCACTCCATTCTGTTATACTCGCTTTTGGATTGAGGACCCATAATGCATTGTCTCCTTTTCAGACATGGAATTGCGGAAGAACCAAGGACCTGGTCTGGAGATGAAAATTCCCGCCCCTTAACCAAGGAAGGTGAGACCAAAACCGAACACGCAGTGGAAGGACTCAAGAGAATTGGCGTTGAGCCAACACACTTACTCTGCAGTCCCTTGACTCGAACACAACAAACGGCATCCATTGCCAAAAACATTTTGAGCATAGCCTCGGAAATACTCATAACCCCAGAGCTCGTCTACGACCAATCACCCACCCTTCTTTTCCCCATTCTTCAATCGCTTCCGCCTACAGCTCTCGTGATGTGTGTAGGGCACGAGCCACATTTAGGGCAAACAGCTGCACTCATGCTCTATGGGGATCATTCTCCAAGCCTTTCATTCAAAAAAGCCGGTAGTGCCCTTATTGCTTTTCACCAAAACGTCGCCATTGGGAGGGGAACACTAGAGTGGTGGATTCCCCCTGCGCAACTTCAAGCCTTGCGCAAGGGGTAAAGAATAAAAGGAAGGGAAATACTGGATACTACTGTAAGGTTGGCTCCATGGATGACATTTTCAACGTCCCATTAACGAGGACCCCCTCTTCAAGCAAAAACACCGGAGAATCAATCGTCCCTTCAACCTTCGCCGGGGCTAACAGCTCAACCTTTTCCCGAGCCACGATATCCCCACGCAGAGGACCTTGAGCCACAATGTGTTTCGCTTTTACGGTTGCCTCGATGATACCCTCTTTGCCAACCTGAATCAGATCACTGCCAAACACTTCTCCTTCCACAAATCCATCAATGCGCATCATACCTTGCACTTTGAGGACACCGGTTAATCGGCATTTTTGTCCTAAATACATTTGATACCCTTCCTCTGCTAACACGGCGGTAGCAGGGGTCAGTGGGGTCTGGGCTTGAACATCTTCCATCATATCCTCCTCTGTTCTATAAAATATGACATGTCATCAGGCGGGAACAATTCTTCTCCAACCAAGTGCCAACCTGCTGAATCATGGTTATATTTAGGCTATGGAAGATGACAAAGCGGTTCTACCCTCCTTTTGAGGGGGCAACCCAAATCAGATATTTGAGGATGAAATGAGGGAAAATAAGAGAGATTGAGAAGGGCTACAAGATCACAGTCAAAATGGTATACAGCAGAATAGCTAAAAGAGCTGCGCCAGGAAGCGTACAAACCCAGGCATAGACAATTCGACGGGTCACCCCCCAACGAACCGCGGACAGACGATTGACTGCGCCAACTCCCATAACTGAGGACGTAATCGTATGCGTGGTACTCACAGGAAGTCCTATATGAGCCGTCGCCATTAATACGGCTGCCGCCCCGGTTTCAGCGGCAAAGCCATGAACCGGTTCGAGCTTGGCGATACCCATCCCTAACGTGCGAATAATCTTCCACCCACCAAGCGCTGTGCCCAAACCCATGGCCAAGGCACAGGAGACAATCACCCATTGTGGGACTTCGGCCGAGGGGATATGACCAGCTGACAGCAACGCCAAGGTAATTATTCCCATGGCTTTTTGCGCATCATTTGCGCCGTGGCTCAAAGCCATAAACCCTGCCGAGACTAATTGCATCCTGCGAAAGAGCACCATCGCAACCCCACGTTGGGTCCGGAAAAACATCCAACTCAAACCCACCATTAAAATGAACGCAATAAGAAATCCAAAAAACGGGGAGAACACCATGGCCTTCAGCACCTTCAACAGCCCAGCCAGCTGTAACACCTCTACCCCACCATGAATAAACCCCGCACCCACCATCCCACCAATCAAGGCATGGGATGAACTAGACGGCAAACCCATATTTAGCGTAATAAAATTCCAAATAATAGCACCCCCTAACGCCGCGATAATCACCACATCATTCACGGCCCCGGGATCGATAATACCCTTCCCCACCATTTTGGCCACCGCAGTGGACATAAATGCCCCAACAACATTGAGCACTCCAGCAAATATGACTGCAGTCAGAGGGCTGAGTACACGGGTGGAGATGACGGTGGCCACCGCATTGGCGCTATCGTGCCAACCATTTGAAAAATCAAACAGCAGCGCCAGGCCAATAACTAAAAACAATAAAATACTAAAATCAGCCACGAGTGGTGCAAGAAAATGGAGTGGATTGAAGGTTAGGTTTGGGGTCTAAATAAGGCACAATCATCAATCGTCTAGCCATGCTTCAAAGCAATTCGCTCAAGGACATTAACGGCATCTTCACAGCAATCCGTGCCAATCTCGAATTTTTCGTAAATTTCTTTCCATTTCATCACCATTTTTGGATCAGGTTCTTCCTCAAACAATTGAGAGATGGCTTCACGACTCACTTCATCCGCTTCATTTTCTAAACTATTCACCCGGATTGCACAATCTTTAATATCCCAATTTTTCTCTAGGAGCATGGAAATGCCTTTTCCCACTTCAATAGCCGATTCATGAAGAATTCCAGCAAGCTGGCAAGCCGTTGGAGTGGGACGAGTAATTTTAAAGACGCGAAATAAGATCGCCACAGCATCGATTTCATCCAAAATATCATCTAGCGAACTGGCGAGAGCATGAATATCTTCGCGGTCCAAAGGAGTGATAAACGTTTTATTGAGTTTGAGAATGAGATCATGGGTGAACGCATCCCCTTTATGCTCGAGATCCTTAATATGCTTAATTTGCTTTTCTGAGTCCTCAAAATTGTTCATCAAATTTTTGAGACATTGCCCCGCATCCACGACATTGTCCGAGGCCTGTTCAAATAAATCAAAAAACGCCGTTTCGGTAGGCATAAAACCCCACATACGCTGTCTCCTTAAACCAGAAGGATGAAGGAAAATTCTCTTCGCATACTATCTTGAAAAACTGCGAGCACTCGATCCAACGCCGCAGAATTAATCAACATTCATAAGTACTTGTGATCCGACAATTCAGAGGGCAACGTGTAAGTTAAGGAAAGGTGTAAGGCACGAAGTTGTTATACACTTTGCATGGATGAGATAGCTGGAAGAAGTATTCCATAAACCGCTGGGGAATTTCTATAGGCCTTGAAAAATTCCCATGAGTCACGCTGAAGCGCTTTTAGCCAGAACGGGAGCCGGGTGCAATTCTACCGAACAATGAAAAATTTTCTCAAAAAGTCTTTTCCGGCGTTCAGTTGTCCACAGCTCTAACTCTGGATCATAGCGACAGGCCACTTTGAGGCGAAGAGATTTCCCCAAATCCGCACTCACCGCTTTCACGACGGAAAAATGCGTTCGATCTAACCCGTCGGCAATTCGAAGAATGGCACTCAACCCTAACACCGATTTTCGTTGTTCAGCATTCAATTGTTTAAAGCCTCGGTGCTTCACTTTTGGTAAGCCACGACGATGATAGCGCGCCACATTGGCCACAATAGCAATTTCATCAAAGGAAAACCCTGGCAAATCGGCATGCCGCATCAAATAATAGGTATGCTTATGATGTTGATTCTCCTGGATATGATGTCCAATATCGTGAAGCAAGGCCGCATACTCCAACCATTCTCGTTCAACTTCATCCATTCCATGAATCGACTGCGTCTGATCAAACAAACTTAACGCCAGTTTAGCCGTATGGTGAGAATGCACTTTCGGATATTGGTAGCGTCGAGCCAGCAACAAGATTTGCCGTCGTCGCACATTGGGAATTTCCTGCTCTGCCACTAAACCTTCGTGATGTTGCTGAATAAAATCATAAATCACGCCTTCTCGGACCGCTTTATCGCTAATTCGAACCTTCTTGGCCCCAAGGCATTCCATTAAGACGCGGAGCACAAGAACACCTGGATACAAAGTATCGACACGTCGAGGATCAAGCCCAGGAATTTTCAATCGGCCTTCGGCATCTTTGGTCCGTAACAATTGTTCGACTTCTTTAATTTCTGGCAGAGCAATCTCAGCCATATCAATTTGCGAGAGGGCTCGGCCCGTTCGACTTAAATAAATGATTTCAGCCAAATTACCCGCCATACCGGAAGTAGCAATAAGCGACCCCAAGGAAAGAGGTTTTTTCTTGGTCAATGATTTTTTCAGGGACTGCGAAACAGCCTGTTCCATCCGTTGAATCATTTTTTTATCGGGCGGGTCGACCTTGAGATACTGATCCTTCAAACGAATCGCGCCTAACTTGAGCGTTCGGACAAACTTGAGCCTTTTCGGAGTACAGGCCATCAGTTCGACCGACCCCCCACCAATATCCACAATCATGGCAGGGGAATCAGATAAATCCATACTGTGTCGAACGCCTAAGTAAATAAGTCGCGCTTCTTCCTCCCCGGTGATGACCCGAATCTTGAGGCCCAATTGCTTGCGAACCAGCTTGATAAAATCTCCCCCATTTTTCGATTCTCGGACCGCACTCGTCGCGACAGGAAGAATCGTGTCGAATCCCTTATTCTTCGCTAAGAGGGAAAACCGATTCAACACAGCTAGCCCACGATCCATGGCATCTTGGGACAGTCGATGCGACGTAAAAGTTCCATCTCCAAGTCGGGCCATCTCCTTAATACGATCCACGATTTTATAGGAGAATTTTTTCCCGATTTCCGCCAACACCATATGAATGGAGTTCGTGCCAATATCAATGACCGCCAAACGTTGCATCGTACAATTACCCTCTCAGCTAGCCACGTAGGTGCTTAGTGAAAAATGTCTTGAGGATTCATGCGGAACATGGTTGGGAGATTTCCTCAAGCTTTGCCTTAAGAAAAAGAGAGCTCTCGAACAAGTTGGTCTACCACAGTCGAATTCCCAAAAAGGGCATCAACTTTATCAGGCACTGACGATGGAAGACATACCATCTTGCCATTGGCCTCTTCAATCAACACTTGCGTGGCCAGAATATCCCATGGATTGAGGGCTGGATCCAGCATGGCTCCGAGAGATCCACTCATGACCAAGCTATGTCCAAAGCAATCCGTATATCCACGCACATAACCAGATAGCTGTTGCAAACGGGCATAATCAGACAAACGATTCGCACTAAAAAACTGGGCAATATCCCCCACACCCAAGATGACCTCATCCAAAGAACGAGCCCCGGAGACATCCATCCGGGCTCCCTGAAAGGTGGCTCCCAATCCTTGGGCAGCCGCATAGGTCTGGCCCAACATGGGAAGATGAATCACCCCCACCACAGGCCGGTTTTCTTGAGTATCTAACAACGCAATGATGGTCCCAAACAAAGGAATTCCATGAATAAAAGACCGAGTGCCATCAATAGGATCAACAATCCAGCGCCATCGGGTACCAGCCCCTTGCAAGCCATCTTCTTCGCCTAAAATATCCAAGGGGCCAAGCACGGATTCCGAAAGAAGGTGCGTTCGAATCAACGCTTCGGCTTCCTGGTCGGCCAAGGTCACTGGAGACCCATCGCCCTTCTGCTTCACCTCAAGTTGCGACCCACCAAAATAGGCTTGAATCGGTACAGCCGCAGCTTGAGCTGCGTTGATCGCTGTGGTCCGTAATTGATCGAACTGTTCCGTGGTCAATCCATTATTCACAGGCTCGTTCCTCCAATATTTCTATCAGGACACAATATAAACAACACCACTTCTCGGCCGTTATCCCTACCGAACATTGATTCTGCTAACAATTGTATAAGAAGCCTCATCCTCTGACCATAGATAAAGTCCATCCCCTTCTCTCGGCAAAATAAGAACCGTCTGGTAATATAAGAACACAGAGATCCTCTGGCTGAAGATAGGAAACGCCCGCTCGCATGAAACAAGACATACGCATTCCGCATAATGGGTCCCTTAACACTATCACGAACTTAGAGGATCCCAAGCTTTATCTGAATCGGGAACTGAGTTGGCTGGAGTTCAATACGCGTGTACTGGAAGAGGCCGAAGACCACAGTAATCCCTTATTAGAACGCATCAAATTTCTCGCCATTTTTTTCAACAATCTCGACGAATTTTTCATGATTCGTATTTCCGGCCTTCGGGAACAATTGTCCAGTGGAGTCCAAGAAGCCTCCCTCGATGGTACCAGCCCGTCTGAACAATTGGGAAAAATTCGAGAAGTGTTGCTGAACAGCTTTAGACGAATCTCCCAATGCTTACAACAAGAATTACTCCCGAACCTTGAAGAAACGGGCATCCACATTCTTTCCTATGAAGACATCAAGCCCAAACAACGAGGCTTACTGCGTCGATATTTTCGAAAAGAAATTTTCCCGGCACTCACACCCCTAGCGTTTGATCCCAGCCACCCCTTTCCACACATCTCTAATTTAACCCTTAATCTCGCGGTCGTCGCGAACGACCCGGATCGGGGAGAATGTTTTGCGCGCATTAAAGTGCCGTCAAATTTTTCTCGCCTGATCCCAATTCCTCATGAACATCAAGTGGAAGAAGATCAGGTATTGGGACGAGAGAATGAACAAGAGGCCACAAATTTCGTCTGGCTCGAAGACATTATTGCAGCCAATCTTGATCTGCTCTTTCCAGGCGTGGCGGTTCAAGCCGCCTACTTTTTTAGAATTACCCGCGACGCCGACTTTGAAATCGAAGAAGACGAAGCCGGAGACCTGCTAGCAGCTATTGAAGAACAAATTGATCTGCGGCAATACGGGTCGGTCGTCCGGCTTGAGCTAGCGCAAGATACCCCGGACTTCATCAAAGATATTCTCGTCCGCAATCTTACCCTCGCTCCGTATCAAGTCTATACCTATGACTTTCGTCTGGGCCTCTCCAATCTTATGGAATTAGCCAGCATTGAACGGAGCGACTTGAAATACCCGCCCCTCTATCCGTCAGGTCTAGGAGAACCCGGGTCCAAGGAATCATTATTTTCGCTCATCAAAAAAGAAGACATTCTCCTTCATCACCCCTATGACAGCTTTACACCAGTGGTGGACTTCATCCGGCAAGCCGCGCTAGACCCAAAAGTCTTAGCCATCAAACAAACGTTATATCGTGTCGGCTCGAATTCGCCCGTCGTCTCGGCCTTAATGGAAGCGCGGCAGAACGGCAAACAAGTCGCCGTCCTCCTTGAACTCAAAGCACGCTTCGATGAAGAAAACAATATTGAATGGGCAAGAAAATTAGAGGATGAAGGTGTCCACGTGGTCTACGGCGTTCTTGGCCTGAAAACCCATGCGAAAGTCTGCATGGTCGTCCGAAGGGAAACAGAGGGCATCTATCGATATCTGCATCTCGGCACCGGAAATTATAATCCTACCACCAGCCGAATCTATACGGATTTCAGTTTTTTTACTTGCGATAAAGTCATGGGAGAGGATGTCACTGATCTCTTTAACGCCCTAACTGGATATTCCAAAAAAGACACCTACGCCAAATTACTCGTGGCACCAGGAGGTATTCGCGAGCAACTACTCGCACGAATCGACCGCGAAATGGCCAGGCAGCAAGAGCACCACGACGGATATCTGGTTTTTAAAATGAATTCCATGGTAGACAAGGCCTGCATTCAAGCCCTCTATCGAGCCTCCCAAGCAGGCGTGAAAATTGATTTATTCATAAGAGGCATGTGCGGACTCCGCCCTGGAATTCCCGGCTTGAGCGAGACAATTTCTGTCACCTCACATGTTGGACGTTTTCTTGAACATTCCCGCTGTTTCTATTTCAGGAATGGGGGCAATGATGAACTGTTCATCGGGAGCGCCGACCTCATGACAAGAAACTTAGACCGCCGCGTAGAACTCTTATTCCCCATCGAGAACCCAGAGCTCCGAAGACATATTGTGGACAATATCTTAATGCCCTATCTCAAAGACAACACTCAAGGACGACGGTTGGAATCAGATGGCTCCTACACACGAATCACCCCCAAGAATGGAGACCACCCCTTCCATATCCAAGATTGGTTTACCTCCCAACCAAAACACAAACCGATAAAACTCCCATCAGCCTAAGGAAAGGATGTTCTCAATCGAACAGAAAATTGCTTTGTACCTGTTCCATGCGAATTCGATTTGAGCATCCTTACCAAACTATGCCTGTGGGCCAGCCTTTCTTAAAATCAAAATAAAACAATCGACTCCCTATTTTTTCAAGTTTGATGAAATCTCTTTCAGTATGGAACGCTCAGACCTGATTGTAGCCATTAACGACCTTCCTCACCTCATTACAGGTAGACTGATAGACTAATTAAATATCCGTGTCACTCTGATGGCGTTGAGATAGCCTTGGAGTACATCCCGCCTAGCCACGACCCCAATCAGCTTCCCCTCTTCATTGACCACAGGCATCCGAATCAAATGCTTTGATTCCAACGATTGCAAGATGTCCATCGTTGGAGTCTCTGGCGACACAGTGATTGGATTCGGTGTCATGAGGTCACCGGCCTTGACGGAGGCAAGAGGCTTTTCCTCATTTAACGCTTTGAGTAAATCAAACTCACTGACAATTCCAAGGAGATGGCGGTTGTGGTCAACAATCGGCACACTACCAAATCCCCCTTCAGTCATCGCTTGAGCCAACCTTTCTCCATCATCCTCTGGTCGATAGGCAAACACATTATCTTCCATGAATTGTTCAGCTATTAGAGTTTTAAAATCCCTCGCCCCAACAATATAATCTACACGTCGCATGGCTTGAATCTCCTTCTGCTAGAAGGTTCTCTGATGGATTATTTCCTCTTTCAAAGAATAATCGATTCCTCCTTCTGGCCTTTATCCCCAAGAACCTCTCCACGCAACCCAGGCCATAAGGCTGAAAAATACACACTCGGCCACTCCCTCTTCCCAAATTGGCGCCTGGTGTCTGACTAGCCAGGCTTTTAATCGCATAAATTCATTGTGCTCTTTTTGCATGGCTTTCCCTCCTTCCGTTTGGTCATTACGGCTCTTTCTCTTAGTTCAGAGCGACTTCTTTAATGTACCTACATTTCAAATCCCTGATCTTCCTTTTAAAAGCAGAGGGGAACTTCAATTGGATACTCGGCAACAAATTTTCGGAATTGTTCCCCTTTGTTTGCCCCAAAAACACAAAAGCCTCTCAGGCAAATAATTGCCCGAAAGGCCTTCCCCATCGATATGTCCATGTGGCTCTACAAACCAGCGTCCTACCCCATGGCTACCTCAGTATGTTTGATCTAAAAACATACTGTGCTCCTTTCTGAATAAAAAGTAAAGGGCCTGCTTTTTTACGTTCGACGCGTGACGGACAGTATTTTCCACAATTGGGTTCCACTACCCATCTCCAATGGTTTTTAAGCTTGATCCATCTTCCTGATTAGCCGAAAAGGTGTAGAATAGAGATGAAAGGGAAGGTGGCTTATGGCCTCTCATGACCTTTTAGATCCATCAATTCGACTGGTAGAACACGCACTTGCGAAACAAGCGCAAGACCATGCCCCGCGCATGTGGGGCCATCGCTGGTGGACGCGGCTTCTGTTGGATTGGGGCACTCGCGATGAACAGTTCAAAATTCAATTATTTCGCTTTATTGATGTTCTCCCCGCACTACAGACTGATGAACAATTTATCCGTCTCCTGCATGAGTATTTTCACGATGTGCGCTCACTCCCGACAACTCTACGCTGGCTCCTCACTCGCGGGCTAAAGAACCCCATCATGGCTCGAGTCGGCACTCGGGTGTTGCGATACCAATTTCTAAAAATGGCCTATACCTTTATGGCCGGGACATCCGTTGAACATGCCCTCCCCACCCTCACGCATTTGTGGGACCATCGCTGTGCCTGTTCCATCGATTTGTTGGGAGAAGCCACGGTGAGCGAAACCGAAGCCGATCATTATCATCAACGCTGCCTTCAAACCCTCACCTATCTGAAGCAAGCCACAGTGCCATGGACGCCTCAACCCATTTTAGAAAAAGACCACCTGGGTACTCTCCCTCGCATCCAACTCTCCATCAAACTCACAGCCCTCTACTCTCAACTGGATCCCATTGACTTCCCAGCCAGCTACGAAGGCATCGCCTCTCGGGTACGATCAATTGTGAAGAAAGCCCAATCCATCCCTGCGGCCATTACCTTTGATATGGAACAGGCCGAAGTAGGACCACTTATTCTCTACGTGTTCACACGCCTGTTTTCAGAACCATCGTTCCGAAACTACCCTCATGCCAGCATTGCGCTCCAAGCCTATCTCACACAATCCACGCATATGCTCGACACATTGGTGGATTGGGGCAAAACACGAGAAGTCCCTTTTGGTATTCGATTGGTAAAAGGCGCGTATTGGGATTCCGAAGTCATTCGCTATCGACAACGAGGGTGGCCTGTTCCCGTTTATCTCAACAAACATGAGACCGATGCGAACTATGAAGCCCTCGCGAAGACTATCTTGGAGCATCATTCTTTCATTCGACCAGCATTTGGTTCCCACCATATTCCGACCCTTGCGTATGTCCAAGCATTGAGCACCCAGCTCCAGTTGCCGCACGAGACCTGTGAATATCAAATGCTCTATGGGATGGCTGAACCAATACGAGATTCGGTCGTCGAGCAAGGGTTCCGCTTCAGAGTCTACACCCCAATTGGAGAACTCATTCCCGGCATGTCCTATTTGGTACGCCGCTTATTGGAAAACACGGCGAATGAAAGTGTCATCCACGGTCAATACGAAACATCCGATTCTCAATCTGACGCCCTGGTGTTCCCGACTCCCACCGAACAAGAGAAACCCGACGACTCCTTAGCTACAACTGTTGTGTCCACAACCATACCAGCGACCAAAGAGCGTTTTTCTAATGAGCCGCATACCGATTTTTCATCTGAGGCCACTCACCTCCCCATTACCCAAGCACTCGCTCAAATTATGCCACTTCTGGGACAAACTAAAACCTTTCCCGTTGCTGGAAGCGTCCCCTGTCATGGCCCCGAATTGGTGTCTAAGAATCCCAGCCAACCGGAACAAGTTATCGCCACCTTTCCAACAGTACTCCCAGACGATATCGATCCTCTTGTTCAAGAGGCCCAAGCACACATGGCATCTTGGCGTCGTGTTCAGGCACAAACTCGTGCAAGCTTTTTATTTCGCACAGCCACACTCATGCGAAACCAACGCGCTGAGTTGACCGCATGGGAAATTCTGGAGACCGGCAAACCCCGGCGTGAGGCCGATGTAGATGTCGCAGAAGCCATCGACTTTCTCGAGTTTTATGGTCGGGACATGTGCCGCCTGGGCCAACCCCTACGCCTTGGGACCGAACCTGGGGAACTCAATCACCGGGTCTTTCTTCCCCGAGGACTGGCACTTGTACTTCCACCCTGGAATTTTTCCTTAGCCATCCCGACTGGACTCGTGTCTGCCGCCTTAGTCAGTGGCAACATCGTGCTGTTTAAACCCTCGGAACGTGCGACGATGATGGGATATCAGCTGTACCGGCTGTTTGTAGAAGCTGGTCTTCCTGAAGGGGTGTTACATTTTCTTCCTGGTGGGCCTGAACTCGGCAAAAGATTAGTTCAACATCCCGCCATCCAGGTCATCGCCTTTACCGGCTCGCAAGCGGTGGGAGTGAACATCCTGCAAGAAGCCACGCAGATTGCTCCAGAACAGCGGCATATCAAACATGTCATTGCTGAAATGGGCGGAAAGAATGCCATCATCGTGGATGAGACGGCCGATTTGGATGAGGCCATCACAGGAGTCTTAGACAGTGCCACCGGCTATCAAGGCCAAAAATGTTCGGCGTGCTCTCGGGTGATTGTGCTGGAAAGTGTCTATCCACTATTTCTTGAACGCTTGAGACAAGCGGCTTCTAGTATTCCTATCGGTCCCCCGATCCAGGCCAAGAACCGCATGGGACCACTCATCGATGCTCGTGCGCTCGAGAGAGTACGCCAGTATGTGGAACTCGGGAAAAAAGATGGGACCTGTCTCTTGGATAGACAAATCATGGGACCCGGCTATTTCCAGGGACCGGTCATCCTGACAGATCTGCCACCTTCCCACCCAGTGGTTCAAGAAGAAATTTTTGGCCCAGTCATGGTGGTCTTCCAAGTCCCAACGATCCATGAAGCTTTAAGGCTCGCGAATGATTCGCCGTTTGCCCTCACGGGAGGAATCTATTCCCGCAGCCCAACCAATATTCAATTGGCTCGCGAAGAATTTGAGGTCGGCAATCTCTACATCAACCGACCCATTTCAGGGTCATTGGTGGGGCGACAGCCGTTTGGAGGGCATCGGCTGTCTGGAATCGGCAAGAAAGCTGGCGGGCATGGGTACCTTGAACAATTCATGGTGGAAAAGATCATGACGGAAAACACCCTCCGTCGAGGATTTGCTCCTACTTCATAAGGCTCACTAGTGAGCAAGAACACCATTTCGGGTGACCTCTTTCGATCCTCCAACTCCTGCTCCCTTTTGAAATGAGTCATGGGGCCTGAGAGTGGTGATGCAGGATTTTGAAAACACCAAGGAAACTCGCTACTTAGATGGGATATGCCGCTGACATAAATTACAGAACACATTTTTTGGAGGGGATAGGTACGACAATAGCGATGGCATAAATCGCACCAGAGGCTAATTTCAAAGAGTAGAACGCAACCAATGACCCCCGCTTATTTGCCACAAGAGACAAATCAATTGACATCTTCAAAGTAGAGGCATACCATTTCACGTGAGGCAAATGTACTGTCCTGGGACTTCCGAAATACGTCAGTATCCGCAGTCCCAGATTCAAACAAGAGGAGGTTACGTATGAACGACCTCAGTCCACCAAAAAAGTAAGGCCCGTGGCGAGCGCCGGCATGAACTTCTCGTCCAGGCGGGTGAAGAACAATTGCTGGAACGGATGTCTCCCTGAAACACCGTCCATGCCCTAGGCATGCAAAAGGTCACAGAGACCTCCTCACGTTCCAAAGACATCCAGTAAGAGCAAGAAACGGGTGGATCACACAGTCCATCAGAAGATAACGTAAAAAAAAGGAAACACGATCAGATAGGAAACCACCCACAAGAATCTACTCTACGGCAACTGATTCTTCAAAGAACTTTTCGAAGAGGAAGTTCCGCAGCCAGCGGGTTAACAGAACAATGAGAATTTTCGGCGCATGATGTGCCGGGTCGAGTGCGGGCCCTCTTTCGTAGGAAAGAGGGCCCGCGTTGCTTGAAGTCCTTTCCCCTTTCACCGGAATATTTTCTTTCATGCCTTTTCTTATGAAGAGCCAATATCAATCTTTCTATTTCTTCATGCCCTTTACCATGTAATCGAGGAGAACATAATGAACGCACAATCGTTAGGTCTCGGAGCACTGCTTCTAATGGGGTTACTATCGAATGGATGTGATTCAGGTCAGTATGGGGAATCCACCACGACAGAGCCTAAAACTGAAAGTGCTCTTATGCTCACGACCGAGACTCCAAGCTCAGGAGAACCTTCAACGGTGGAAGGGGCGCTGTTGGCCGCCCAAGAGGCTGCTGGTGCTGGAGACAATGCTGAAGGGGTGAATCATTTTCAGCAAGGTCATTGGGATGTGGCCTTAGAGCACTTCACGAAGGCCTTAGCCGCAAATGCCAATCTTCCCGAAGCCCAATATAACCTGGCGCTCACATTGGATAAACTCGGGAATCATGGTGAGGCCACGAAACATTTCAAAATGGCCTTGAATTTGGCTCCAGAGGATTCACGTATCAAAGATTCTGGCATTCTCAAAGCCCATGTGGGTGGATAACGCGCAACCGTCAATGAGGATACATTCTATGGCCACAGCATAGGCTTCTAAGTCCAATGATTTGATGAGAGGAGGTGCGATGAATCTTCATCAACGAGGTTCAGATCTCATTACACAATTAAAGGAACATGTGTTAGAGGTCCTGCGCAGTCATCCGGACGCAGGACCTGAGGGGAATGGCGTTCTCCAAGAGGAAGTGGCGCGCCGAGCCGGGTTACACAGTATGGAATGTGTGGAGTTAGATCATACCTGTGGCGAGATCCTAAAGTTCCTCAATCGGGAAGGCCTGGTAGAACGACTAGACCGTGATGGGAAAGATGACCAAAAGAAGGTCTGGCGACTGAGCAAGACGAAAACATAGACTTCAGCCAATGATTTCATAACAGGGCGTGAAATTCTCTTGGTCGATTTTCATGCGGCGTTGATTGACGAATGATTGGAGGAGGCCGTCCAGTAATTTCATAATTGTCGAATCACCATGAATTTTGAACGGGCCATTCTGTTCAATGGCATTGAGGGCATGGGGTTTGACATGTCCTGCGACAATCCCGGAGAAGGCTCGGCGCAAGTTCGCAGCGAGCATATGTATCGGTTGATCGGCATGAAGGTCCAGTTGCGCCATCGACTCGTGTGTTGGCGAAAACGGTTTTTGAAATTCATGATCAATGGTCAGACGCCAGTTATAATAAAAGGCATCATGGGTTCGTTTTCGAAATTCCCTAACCTCCTGAATGCCTTTCGTCATTTCATGTGCTCCACCTTGGGGAGCATCAATGATGATGGAATACCGCTGCGCCGCTTTTTCCCCAAGTGTTTGTTTGATAAATGCATCGATTGCTTCAAAATACGTTGCACTCTCTTTCGGCCCCATGAAAATAAGTGGAAATGGGACATCCGCATTGTCGGGATGCAGCAGGATACCGAGCAAGTAGAGAATCTCTTCCAACGTCCCCGCCCCACCAGGAAAGACAATAAATCCATGGCCAACCCTGACAAATGCTTCCAGACGTTTTTCGATGTCGGGCATGATGACTAATTCATTCACAATAGGATTGGGCGCTTCAGCGGTAATAATCCCGGGTTCCGTTAACCCTAAATATCGCCCATTTTTTATTCGTTGTTTGGCATGCGCCAGCGCGGCCCCTTTCATCGGACCCTTCATGGCTCCCGGGCCACAGCCTGTGCAAATATCCATCCCGCGCAACCCCAATTGGTGGCCCACTTCTTTGGAATACCGATACTCAATTTCTCCAATAGAATGTCCGCCCCAACACACCACCAAATGCGGATCTTCCACTGAATGAATGATTTCAGCATTGCGTAAAATATGGAAAACCGCATTGGTGATTCCGCTCGATGTGGTCAAATCAAATTTTTCATTGTGCTGAATTTCGTTGTGGACATAAATAATGTCGCGCAACACGGAAAAAAGGTGCTCTTTAATTCCCTGGATCAGTTTCCCATCGACGAAGGCTCTATTGGGTGCATTGGTGAGCTCCAGTTTCACTCCGCGATCTCGTTGCACTAAGGCAATGTCAAAATCCACGTACCTCAAGAAAAACGCCTTGGTGTCGTCTGTGTCATTGCCACTGGTGAGAACCGCCAATGCACTGTTCCGGAAGAGTTCATGTAAGCCGCCTTCACTGGTCTCACGAAGCTTTTCAACTTCCTGCTGGGACAGCATGTGCATGGCGGTATCCGGCGTCACGCTGGCACACACGCCAGGGCCGGAAGATGTCTGTGGAGCTTTTTTTAATTTCATTTCGGCATACGAGGAAAATGTTGTAACTATCTCTTCCATCTTATCCGGGAAATACTGCTAGGAAAAGAAAACCCGATGGAGCACCAAAGAAGTTACGGAGAGGTCATATGGCGGATGATTTTGCCTTCAACCATGTAGACGACCAATTCGGCGACATTCGTCGCATGATCGGCAATACGTTCAATATATTTCGAGATAAAGGAGAGACGGATGGCACGTGAGATGGCTTGAGGGTTTTCCATCATATACGACAGAAGCTCGCGAAAAATTTGCTCGTTTAACGCATCAACTTTATCATCATCATCAAGCACTTTTCGGGCAAGGACCGAATCTCCACGGACAAAAGCATCCAACGCTTCTCCAACCATCTTAATCGCATGATCTGCCATTAGCGGAATGTCGATATACGGTTTCAATTGAGGCTCTTCATTTAATTCAATCGCTCGCTCACAAATATTTTCAGCCAAATCGCTCATCCGTTCCAAATCTGAAGAAATTTTCATGGCCGTGGTGATAAACCGAAGATCTCGGGCCGCCGGTTGCTGTAGAGCTAACAATTCAAGGCAAGCCTCATCGACACTCACATCCATGGTATTGACTTGGCGATCATTTTCAATCACTTGTGCAGCAAGAGCATCATCGCGTTCAATCAACGCTTTAAGCGCCTGCCGGATTTGCCCTTCCACCAGGGAACCCATTCGTAAAATTTGTTGCTTCAGCTCGGCTAATTCTTCATCAAATCGTCGCTGAATAGACATAGTGGATTCCTCTTTCTACACCATCAACCAAATCGACCGGTGATATAGTCCTCTGTTCTTCGCTCGGAAGGATTGGTAAAGATGGTTTTTGTGTCATCAAATTCTATGAGCTCTCCCAACAAAAAGAAACCCGTGAGATCAGAGACACGTGACGCTTGTTGCATGTTATGCGTCACAATCACAATGGTCAATCGTTCTTTGAGTCCATGCAGTAACTCTTCAATCCGTCCTGTCGAAATGGGATCAAGCGCCGAACAAGGCTCATCCATCAACAGCACATCCGGATTCACCGCTAAGGCACGAGCGATACATAACCGCTGCTGTTGGCCGCCAGAAAGACTCAACGCACTCGTGTGCAAACGATCTTTCACTTCTTCCCACAGCCCCGCCCCCTTCAAACTCGTCTCCACCACTTCATCCAGTGTGGCTCGCTTTTTCACATTTTGGAGTTGAGGCCCAAACGCCACATTTTGCCAAATGGACTTAGGAAAAGGGTTCACTTTTTGAAACACCATCCCGATACGAGTCCGCAGATCCGTCACATCGACTTCAGGATCATAAATATCGTTGCCTTCTAAAAGAATCTTCCCTTCGATTCGTGTGCCATCGACCAAATCATTCAGTCGATTCAAGCACCGCAGCAAGGTGGATTTCCCACATCCCGATGGCCCGATAAAGGCGGTAACTCGGTTCGCTGGAATCGGCATACTGACATTGGTGAGCGCCTGAACACTCCCGTAAAAAAAGTTCATATCTTGAATCACAATTTTTGGATGGCTGGCTGATAACGGGGGGATGGTCCTATCCATATGTTCGTGCGCTATCCGTTTCGGATTATCTGTTTGTCTCTTCACCACCAATTTTGGTGGGTGTAATTCCGATTGTTTCCCCAAAGGTTTTTTGGGAATGACCTGATTGGAAGCTGTTTGCATGATTGTACCTCATTTAGACTGAAGAGCCAGCATAGCGCTTTCGCATACGTGTGCGCAGTGCAATAGCCGCCATATTTAAGAGAATAACGACGAGCACCAGGATAAACGTGGTCACATAGACCATGGGTTTTGCGGCTTCCACATTGGGAGATTGAAATCCGACATCATAAATATGAAATCCTAAATGCATGAATTTTCGATCTAAATGAAGGAATGGGAAAAATCCATCGACGGGAAGTGACGGAGCTAGCTTGACCACCCCTGTGAGCATGAGGGGAGCCACCTCCCCTGTCGCCCGGGAGACGGCTAAGATCAACCCCGTCAAAATACCTGGCATGGCACATGGCAGCACCACTCGCCATAAGGCTTCTAATTTTGTTGCGCCAAGACCTAAAGACCCTTCACGATATTCACGCGGAACGGCAGACAACCCCTCCTCGGTCGCCACAATGACGACAGGAACGGTCATGAGAGCGAGAGTTAAGGATGCCCACAACATGCCCCCTGTCCCAAAAGTCGGGTTGGGCAACGATTCAGCAAAAAATAGGGAATCGAGAGTTCCCCCGACGGCATATACGAAAAACCCCAATCCAAAGACCCCAAAGACAATCGAGGGTACTCCGGCCAGGTTATTCACGGCAATGCGAATCATCCGCGTCACTACCCCCTGCTTTGCATATTCTTTCAAATAAATTGCTGCCAACACCCCAAAAGGGACCACGGCAATACTCATAATCACAACCATTAACACGGTGCCAAAAATGGCGGGGAATATGCCCCCTTCGGTATTGGCTTCTCGCGGCTCCTCACTCAGTACGGTCCAGAAGTTCTCCCCATACATGACGAGCTTTTCCCCAATTCCCATACGATTGGGCGACCAGACTTTGACCAACGTGCCAAGCGATAGGGTTTTTTCTTCACCAGCAACATCGACAACGGTTATTCGAAAGTGTTCAAGTTTTTCATATAAGGCTATCAACGCGGCACTTTGAATCTCGTATAACCCTTGAAGCTTTTGAACATGCTCCTCAATCGACACTCGTTCGTCCCCGCCTTCCTCTTTGCCTAATTCCAGAGAACGCAACTGCAAACGTGCCTGTTCAATGGCGTGATTCAATTCCCCAATTTCATCATGCTCAATGGCATGAATGTGTTGTTGAATGTCATTCGTTCGCTCCAGCAAGGGAAATAATACCGTCAGGCCCTGTTCATGATCAGAGGCTAATATGGATTCGCCTTCTTGGATCTGCTTAATTCGTCCGTAAAAATTCCCCCACTCCCGACGCTCAAACGCCATGACATCCGCAGGGAAAGATTCATCCACAATGTCCGCTTGATCCACCCATCGAAAATCGAGTCCGTAGAGGTCGCGATTCCCAATTTTAAGCTGAATGCGTTGATGCCCTTTGGGTTTGTCGACCGATTCAGACTCTGGGATCGTTTCTGAACCAACCCATTCCCCAAGCACAATCGTGCCGTCATTCAAGGTGAATTGAATGAGGTCTTTCGGCCAAAAATATCCCATCCCATTGACCATGATTAACATGAGCAACCCGCCAATCATGAGCAAGGAAATTCCAAGAGCTCCCCCGCACAGCCAAATAAACAGGGATCCCGAATCCAGAAATTTCTTCAGAGAGAATCTCTTGACGTTTTTCATGTCAGGCTCAAAATTGTGAATACTTCTCTCGAAGACGCTGGCGAACTAACTCGGCCACTGTGTTAATACAAAAGGTAAACGTAAAGAGGATCAATCCAGAAAGAAATAATACGCGATAGAGGGTTCCGCCATGTGGCGCTTCTGGCATTTCAACCGCAATATTTGCGGACAATGTGCGAAATCCATTGAAGACACTCCAATCTAAAATGGGGGTATTCCCTGTCGCCATCAACACAATCATGGTTTCCCCTACTGCACGGCCAAACCCAATCATCAATGCCGAGAAAATTCCAGGGCTCGCCGAAACCAAGACAAGTCGCGTGAGGGTTTGCCATTGCGTGGCCCCAAGGGCGAGTGAGCCAGCGACAAGATGACGGGGCACATTGGAAAGAGAGTCTTCTGCAATACTAAAAATTATTGGAATCACGGCAAACCCCATCGCAAAACTAATCACAATGGCATTACGTTGATCATAGACAAGCCCGAAATGATCCGTGACCCATTGTTTATAATTTCCCCCAAACACGACCGCTTCAATAGAGGAATTGAATGTCAGGCACATTCCCACCGTTCCCACCACCGCCATCATAATGACCAACAAATCTATGCCATACTTATGGGATCCAGACAGGGACCGAGGTAGAAATTGCCAGAGGAGACAGACCACTCCAATGACGACGGGCAACAGAAGTGTTCCAGCGACCACTGCGGGGAAAATTTTCTCTAAGAGCGGCGCAAACCACAGACCGGCCAAAAACCCTAAGACCACAGACGGAAGCGCGGCCATAATTTCCACGCTAGGTTTCACAATCGCCCTCAGCTGAGGATTCATGAACATCGCGGTATACACAGCGCCCATAACGGCCAGGGGAACGGCTAGAATCATGGCATAAATGGTTCCCTTCAAGGTTCCAAATATGAGTGGCATCATTCCAAACTTGGGTTCAAATTCATCAGATCCACTTGATGATTGCCAGATCAGTTCGGGGGCCTCATAGCCTTCATAGGTCACCGGGAAAAATAACGATCGAAAGGTGACTTCCGGATGAGGATTGTCGATAGAAAAAGTTCGCAGGTTCCCATCGGTTCCTAACCAAGCCCCGCCATTGGCCTTGGGGGCAAAACGAAGAGCCTTGGTCTCAATGAATAACGGAGGAAATTCAATGACGGTCTGCCCTGTTGTGGCATGGTGCAGGACCACCTGACCTTGACTATCGGCACTCAAAAATCCTTTATCCCGCTGAGACGGCATTATGGCTGTCACCGCTCCCTTGTGCGACTGAAAGGTTCTCACTTGACGAAATGGGACGAGTGAAGGCGCCTTCCGTTCATTGGAGGGAACCCACGCCATCACCTGCCCAGCGTGTGTCCCGACAAGAAAGGTTCGCTCACCAAGCAAATAGGTTAAGGCCGTAATGGGATCTCCACCTTGCCCAATCTGAACTCGGCGAACAATCGATTCTTCTTCCTCCCCGACTAACCACTCTACAAGCTCGCCCTGCGCTGTCCCAGCCACTAACCGTCTCCCAAAACTATCCAATACCATATGCGTAATCGTGGTCTCTGCAGGAAGCACCAACTGTCGTTGCGAAATCGTCACCTCATCAGAGAAAGAAAATTCCCCTGGCTCTTTAACGAGGGTCAACCATAACTCACCACTTCGTGTCACAGCGGCAATCATCTGTCGCTCATCTTGCTGTGAATGCGCATGATGAACCAATTCCTCACCTTCCGGTGTCACACGAATGGATTCCTTGACGACCATGGTTGGGACAATCGTGCGTGTAGCCTCTTTAAAAACCGGTTGAAAATGTATAGTGACCGGCACAACTAACCCTTCCTGAGTGGCCACGCTCATTCGATTCCCCTTTTGTCCGATGAGAACTGACGACTTCACGGCTCCTTGAATCTTCAGATCACCACCAACTTCAGGAATAGGCGTGCCCTGAGGCATTCGCCAAAATTTCAATCGTTTTCCCGTCAGCGCAAATACGACCTCTTGATATTCATCCGAACCAATAACTGTGGGGTTGGCAGCAAAACCTTCCTCTTCATGGACTTGAATCGAGGCCACAAAATCACCATTTGTGGGCTGAAATAACGGAACCACTTCCCACATCAAATACAAAAAAATCCCCATGATACTGACAATCGTCGTAATACCCCCTACCCACACCACGACACCCGCAGAACGGTCCACGGCATGTCGAAAACGTCGATGAGCAGTCCGCCTAGGTTGTTTCACCAGTGGCCCAGTCCCTGAAGATAGGGAAAAATTCGAATCAGAAATAGGATGACCTGTTTTCATTTCGCGCGACAAAACATGGATTTCGATCTACACAAAAAAAGCCACCTCCAAGTTCCAAGACCTAGAGGTGGCAGAGAGGAGTTTTTCACTAATTTATTCAAAATGTCTTTGTTGCTTGGTAATAAGATCAGCACTTAACGGAAAATATCCGTCTTTCATGACCACTTTTTGACCTTGTCGACTATACACATATTTCAAGAACTCTTTGACAATGGGTGACAACGGTTTATTGGGAGCTTTGTTCACGTACACCAATAAAAAACGAGCCAAGGGATAGGCCCCTTTGGAGGCATTCGCAAACGTCGGTTCAACAAATGCTCCTCCATTCTTCACCGCCAACGGAATGGCCCGGACTCCAGAGGTTCGATATCCAATCCCACTGTACCCCATACCCGCACGATCTTCCGTCACACCTTGAACTACAGACGCTGACCCGGGCTGCTCCTTCACCTGATCGCGGTAATCTCCATTTTGCAGCACTTTCTTTTTAAAAAACCCATAGGTACCCGAGGCTGAATTTCGTCCATATAAACTAATCGGCATCTTGGTAAATGCCCCATTCAACCCCAAATCGCCCCATGAGATAATGTCTTTCTTCAACCCTTGCCGACGTGTCTTAGAGAAAGCCGCATCCACTTGGGCCACACTCATCCCAGCAATTGGATTATCCTTGTTGACGTAGACAGCTAACGCATCAATAGCCACTGGAAACGGAGTAGGTTTATACCCAAACTTTGCTTCGAAGGCATCCATTTCCTTGCCCTTCATTTTGCGAGACATTGGACCTAATTGAGCTGTCCCTTCAATGAGAGCTGGTGGAGCCGTACTTGACCCCTTCCCTTCAATTTGAACCTTGACGTTCGGGTATTGTTTGCGAAAGCCTTCAGCCCAAAGTGTCATCAAATTATTTAACGTATCTGATCCAATACTATTGATATTGCCAGAGACTCCGCTTACCCGTGTATAGCCTTTCCAATTTGGGTCATCCATTGATTCTTTGGCCCAAGCTATCGACGAATCAAACCCATTGACTCCAGACCAGCCTAAGAATAGACCGACAAATACGGTGCACATCCATTTGGCTCTTCTTTTTGGTGCTTCCTTCATGACTATATTCCCCCTCAAATAAGTAAGGCATTGTACATTTGGTAAATTTCTCTTCTGTAACGAGTATGTTACGAACGTGTTACATGCCAGCACATAGCTTTTCCTGAATTTGCGATCAACTTCTACGCCTGCTCCTTCATGCGGATTTCTAACAGAGAGCCAATTTGATGTACGGATATCAAACCTTCCCGTCGAAACTTTCCCAAAATTGAAAAGAGATCACCCCATTGAATCCATGGAAATCTTTCCATGAGCATCTCAAGCGTGACGCCTTTTTCCTCAACAAGACAATTTAATACCTTTTGTTCCGCTTGCCCTTGAACAATCGGTTTGGTCCATGCTCTTTCCTTAATTGACACCATTTTCCACCTCCAGAGTTAATAGAAAGAGGTCCAAAATGAATTCACACGATTTACCACCTTCCTGAGTCCCATCCTACCCACACCATATTGCTATCTAGTTGGCATCGGGTTACAGCTGTGTAACGTTTTTCACATTTAGCTAGGTTTCTGCTGGGCACGGGCTTTCAGGAGGAAAGAAAGGGGAGGTGATGTCAATACGGACTCCATACGAAATGCAGCCTGCCAGGAGCCTTAGGTCTCTTGGATTTTCTGTCGATACATGAAGAGAAAGGTCAACTCGCTACTGAGGGACGAACCTCAATTCAATGCATTGGCACAATACGTTCACACTGTAAAATTTCCTTTCAACTTTTTCAGGATTCAGCAACACCAATCCTAGCGCCTCATTACTGATCATGACGAATAATCCCATGCATTTAGGCCTTATTTTAATGGCCGCCTCTGATTCTCCTGATGTTCAAATCCTCATGCACAGTTTCTCTGCCTACGGCTTTGAATTGCATCTGGTATCAGATGGTGAAACCGCCCTTTCTTCAATTCCAACGCTCAAGCCTGACCTCATTTTCTTAGACGTGACGCAACCTGGCCTCAGCGGCTTTGATACCTGTCTGCAGTTAAAAGAACAGGATGAGACGAAACATATTCCCGTCATTTTTGTCACGACACCAACAGATACGGTCAGTACGGTTAAAGGATTCTCAGTCGGCGCAGTTGATTACGTCACCAAACCATTTCAAATAGAGGAAGTCATTGCACGCATCACCACTCATTTAAAAATTCGCAATCTTCAGGTGTTATTGGAAGAAATTATCGCCAATCTTCAGACTGAAGTCGCGGAACGCCAGCGTGCGGAAGAAGCACTACAAGAAACGATGCGAATGGTGCAAGAAGCCAATGATCGAATGAAAAATGACCTCGCGGCAGCGGCACGAGTGCAGCAAGCACTGCTTCCGGATATCTTACCCACGTTTCCAGGTGTGGGCTTTGCGTGGACCTACCGCCCTTGCTCTGAGTTAGGTGGGGATTCGTTAAACGTCTTTCCGCTCAATGATGACCACGTTGGACTCTATGTGCTTGATGTCAGCGGACATGGCGTCTCTGCGTCTCTTCTGTCAGTGACCCTTAGTCGAGTGCTCATTCCCCGGCGTGACCCATCCTGCCTTTTCATACAGTCCACTGGCTCTCCAGACACAGAAACATTGGCCTCTCCTGCAGAAATTGCCACGCGCTTAAATCGTATGTTTCCCATGAGCGAAGATGGGCGACAATATTTCACCTTGATTTATGGAATTCTAAATATTCGCACCGGAGAGTTTCGATATACCTGCGCTGGCCATCCTCCACCCTTATACCTTTCTCCCAATCAGGAATTGCGTTCCTGTGAAATCGGGAATGTGCCCATCGGTCTTTTTGAAGATAGCCAGTTTGATGAGGGCATCATTCAACTCGAACCTGGTGGGCGTTTGTTTTTGTATTCGGATGGGGTGCTCGAAGCCAAAAATGAATCAAAGGAAATTTTTGGTGAAGACCGATTACAAAAAATCCTAGAAGCCACCCAACGGGGCCCCTTGCAAGCTAGTGTGGATGGCATCGTAAAGTCGGCGTTGGATTGGACCGGGACTCAACAGGCACAAGATGACTTATCCATCCTTGCCTTTGAGTGGACGCCAGCCGTGAACACAGAGACCCCAACAAAATTGGACACGCAGGTCATTCTTTCGCACCGATTCTCTGCGAGAGCCACCGATCTAAGCCCCGCCCGAACGATGACCCGAACAGCCCTTAATAATCATGGGTGGCACTCCGATATAGTAGAAGACATCGTGCTGGCTATAGATGAAGCATGCCAGAATATCATTCGTCATGCCTACGGCGGGGAATGTGATGAGCCGATCACTCTCTCCATCGAGCTCCATGACCATAACTTGGTGGTGGTCCTTGAGGACCACGCCCCAACGGTTAGTCCTGATTGTATGAACCCTCGAGCCTTTGATGATATTCGCCCTGGTGGACTGGGGTGTCATTTCATGCGGCAAGTCATGAACACAGTTTCATTCGAACCATCGTCAACGGGACAAGGCAATTGTCTCCGAATGGTCAAAAGCGTGGGCTAACCCTACAACCACCAAGTTACATTTTATGGAACACCAGGTATTCGAACAACAGGGTCATCACATTGTCAGTCTCACCGGTGAGATTGATCTAGAAACTTCGCCTGCCGCTAGAAAAATTCTACTTGATACCGTCGATACCAGCACCAAACTTCTCATCGATATGGCCTCAGTCACTTATATTGATAGCTCAGGGATCGCCATCCTCGTGGAAGCCTTCCAACGAGCCAAGAAAAAAGGCGGCCAGGTGGCCTTTATTTCTTTAAACCCAGCCGTGGTCCGAGTGTTATCTCTTGCGAGACTCGACAAGGTATTTTCCATCCATGCCGACATGGAAAGCGCCATTCATGCTCAACCCTGACCGTCCTCTTTCACCACTTCTTCACAAAATCGAAACCGTAGGACGTGTCACCACTCAATGGGTGGACACCGTAGGTTTTGGTGCATCCTTACTTTACGACTCAGTCTTTTGGGTTTGCTGGGGCGGTCGTCGGAAACAACCAGTTCGCCTGGCTCCCATCGTGTCACAAATGATGGAAGTTGGGATTCTCGCCGTGCCCATGATTTCGCTGGTTTCGATGACCATCGGGCTCATGTTAGCCATTCAAGGCATCGATGCGTTGAAAGACTTTGGCGCGGAGCATCAGGTGACCTTTGGAGTGGCGTTATCTGTTGTTCGTGAATTTGCTCCATTGATAACTGGAATTCTCGTTGCCGGCCGATCAGGCTCTGCTTTTGCCGCGCGCCTCAGTACCATGATCATCAACAATGAAGTTGATTCTCTACGTGTGATGGGCATCAACCCTGTCCGATTCCTCGTCGTGCCAAGTTTGGTGGCCATGATGATCATGGTCCCTTCGCTCACCCTTTTGGCAGACGTCCTTGCTCTATTTGGAGCAGGACTCTATATCTCGACCGAACTCGGCATATCAATGGGAACGTATATCGCACAAACAATCACCTTTCTCGGCACTGAAGATGTCTTGCACGGGCTGGGCAAAAGCTTGGTGTTTGGGGCCCTGATCACGCTTGTGGGAGTGATCAATGGTTCATCCGTGAAGGGAGGTGCAGAAGGCGTGGGACAGGTGACCACTCGCGCGGTCGTTCATTCCATTTTGGCTATCATTTTGGCTGATCTCCTTATCGTTTTCATGCTGACGAGATAGATGAACCATGACCTCTAATTTTCCTGATACCTCTCCCATCATTGAAGTAGTCGATCTGACCACTCACTATGGTTCCCGAAAAATTTTGAACAAGATTTCCCTCACCGTCAACAAGGGCGAAATTATGGTGATCATGGGTGGAAGCGGGTCAGGAAAAAGCACGTTATTGCGGCATTTAATTGGCCTCGAACATCCAAGCGATGGGTGCATCAAACTCTTAGGCCAAGATATCGGACTGATGAACGAACAACACATGACACAGTTTTATCGAAAATTAGGTGTCGCCTTTCAAAGTGGCGCATTATTCAGTTCAATGACCGTAGGGGAGAACATTATGCTCCCTCTTCGAGAGCACACAAAACTGGATCAAAAGACGATGGAAATCATGGCCCGGCTCAAACTCGAAGTCGTCAATTTAGCCGGATTTGAAAATCTAATGCCTTCCGAGCTTTCAGGAGGCATGCTCAAACGAGCCGCGTTTGCTCGCGCCGTGATTATGGACCCGGTTCTCCTGTTTTGCGACGAACCTTCAGCGGGCCTCGACCCAGTGGTATCTTCATCTTTGGACGAACTGATTCTCAGGCTCAGGGATGCTCTCGACATGACTATCGTCGTCGTGACACATGAACTGGAAAGTGCATTTCGCATTGCGGACCGGATTACCGTGTTAGATAAAGGCGATATTCTAACCATTGGGACGGTGGATGAAGTTCGTGCCTCCAGCAATCAACGAATCCAAGACTTGTTGAATCGACATTTTGAAGAAGAGATTCTTGATCCTGATGAATATATGGCCCGCCTCACGGGAGAGCCGCAAGAAGCCTTTACCCATGTGTAATCATTTATCCACTCACTCCAATCAAACGAATTAAGTCATATGCGAGATTCGAGAAAAAACTATCTCATTGTCGGAACGTTTGTCCTCACGATGCTCAGTACACTTCTGGTTTGGTTGGCTGTGCTTTCTGGTAGCATCCAAACCACCACATCCTATTACATTGACTTCGAAAATGTTATTGGCCTTTCCCCAGGCGGACAAATTCTCTTTGAAGGTTATCCCGTGGGAGAAATTGAGGATATCGTCTTCATACGGCGACCGGAAGGAGCCGTCTATCGGCTCACTATTACGATCCGTGAAGGATGGGATATTCCTGAAGACAGTCTTGCCGTCATGACACAAGCGAGCTTGCTATCCGCGATGGTCGTCGACATTCAAGCTGGGACATCGACTCGCCAACTCGCGCCAGGTGAACGTATTCCTAGTTTGGGATCGACCAATATTATGACAGCCATGGCCTCCGTAGCCGCTAAGCTAGGGAACCTGGCGGATACGAGCTTGAAACCTTTCCTGGACAATCTTTCCGGGGGCACAGACTCCCTCACGACGCTTTCTCACGATGCTCCCATTATTCTCAATAATGTCAAAACCTTCACCCACCAACTGACGACGGCTTCAACTCGACTCAATGGTATTTTGGATAAAAGCGGAGGGAAAATCGAGACGATTTTAGGAAAGACCGAACTCGCTTCTGGCAACATCTCGACTCTGACAACAGATTTTCACCACACCCGCAAACAATTAGATGCCTTATTGCACTCTATGCGAAAAATCGTGAGCAATAATAGTGGAGAAATCGATCATTCCATTGCTGATCTACACCATGCCTTAGAAGTGGTCGCCAGCCACGTTCAAGAGATTAGCTCGAACTTGGAAGCCACGACGAGAAATATGAATGAACTCACGTCTGATTTACGACGGAATCCTGGCCTTATCGTACGAGGACGAGATTTCCACGAACCCTAAAGGGACAGATACGTATGAGAATTTCTTATAGAATATGCTTGATTGGTCAGGTCGTGGTTGGAGTCCTCCTCCTAAGCGGGTGTCTGGGAGGACAACCCTCACCCGATTATTTTTATCGATTAAACTTACCTGACCCAACAACACGATTAGATACGCCACCCTTGGATGGAACACTCCAAGTTACTCGACCTTGGGCGGATGCCCTCACAAGTGAACGCCACTTGGTCTACCGCAAAGAGGGAAAGATTTCCGAGCTCAACCATCATGCCTATCATCGATGGGTAGACTCTCCAACGCTCCTCTTACAACAAGAAATGACTCAGTATTTGAGAAAGGTGGGACTGGCGGAACAAGTCGTGACCCCTGAAATGCGGACAAAAGCCGAATTTACCTTATCTTGCCGTATTGCCAGGCTCGAACGTGTACTCGATCAATCCCCTCGCGTGATCTTAGAACTTGAATTAGGAATCACGTCGATGAAAAATCGCCGAACCGTGTTATTACGCACGTATCATGAAGAACAACCCACTACGGACCTTGAGGTTGCGTCTTCTATCGCGGCATACAACCAAGCGCTTTCGACCATCCTCCAGCGGTTTACACAAGACACATCCCAACTCTCCCTCCTCAAACTCACCGACGCGAAGTTATAATTTCTTTCATCAGGTTATTTTGTCTCGACAGAGAGCCTTTCTTGAGAAGGCACAGGCAACTCCAATTCAACGGTGACTCCTTTTCCCAGTTCACTGTCAATCCGAAGTTCCCCTCCTAATAATTGCACTAAATGTTTGACGATAGACAATCCCAACCCGGTTCCCCCTTCTTCACGCGATCGAGCTCGGTCCACACGGTAAAACCGTTCAGTAATTCGAGGCAAATCGGTTGAAGGTATTCCTTGACCGGTATCTTTCACTTGTAGGATAAGTGACTTCTCTGCTCGCTGCACCAAGAAAGAAATACTCCCTCCATCGAATGAATATTTAATGGCATTGTCCACAAGATTGAGGAGAATTTGTACCACACGATCACGATCTGTCCATACCACATCTTTTTCATCGATTTGATTCTTAAGGCGAAGATCTCTTTTCTGGAGTTGCGGCTGGAACATCTCGGAAACCTCATCAACCATATCCTTCAAACCGACGATTTCCCACTGGACTACTACCTGTCTCGATTCAATTTCTGAAAGACTTCGTAGATCGTCCACAAGGCGATTCAGTCGTTCTGCATGTTGATGGGCTACCTGGACAAACTTTCGATTTTGGGGGGTGTCTAGCGTCGGCTCATCAATCAATGTTTCTAAATACCCAATGATCGCGGCTAACGGTGTCCGCAATTCATGCGACACGTTATCAATAAACTCTGCCCGCACTTGTTCTAAGCGACGCAATTGTGTCACGTCATGCAAGACAATCACGCTCCCCTTTTTCTGGTTAGCCAAGGGAAAGGGTAATCCGTAGACTTCAATGGTCATTCGTGCTGGTGCATGGATCACCACTTCAACACGTTGCTGTTCATTGGGCGACAGATCTCGACATCCTTCGACCAATTCCCCTAATTCCTTATTGCGAATGACTTCCCACACGGACTGCCCTTGCAACTGTTGCTCATTTAAACCAAGAATTCGGCAGGCACTGGCATTGCTAAAAAGAACATATCCTTGAGGATCAAATGCCACGACCCCTTCCACCAAATTTTGGACAATGGCGGAAATTTTGGCTCGTTCTTCTTCAAGATTGCCAATCCGTGTTTGTATGTGTTGGACCGTTTGCTGGAGATCAGAACTCAATGACCTCGGTGGGGAGGAAAGAGAGGAACGACTCTGTGAGCCATCGGCAATTTGCTGTAATTCGATAAGGCTGGTGCGAATCTCGTCTTCCTGGTCACACGTTTGATCCCAAGCCTTCTGAGTGATCCTATACGCCGCGCTCAGCAAGACAATCCCCAGTACCCCTACTGCCCACAATGACCATCCGAAGATCAGACCAACCCCAACCACGAACATCGCAACAACCATCCAACCGACAAGCATGACCGGAGAATTAACCATCACTGGCTCTCACATACAGATACATTTGAGTATCAAGCAATTTCAGCATCAAACCGGTATCCCACACCTTTCACGGTGACGACCCGTTTCTGCTCGTCTCCTAATTTTTCTCGAAGTCGCCGGATATGAACATCTACCGTGCGAGATTCAATATCTACAGCATTGGAATAGCCCCACACTCTTTCCATAATTTGCTCCCGATTGAGCACACGCCCATTGGCCTTCATCAGACCACACAATAAATCAAATTCTTTAACAGTCAGATCTACTCCTTTTCCGGCAACCAAAACCTGATGTTTCGCCTCATCCACCACCAAGGATCCGATTTGAGTGACCGAGGGTAGTTCTTGAGCCTGTCCACGCCGCAACACGGCCTTGACCCTAGCCACAAGCTCCCTTGGGCTAAAGGGTTTCACCATATAATCATCCGCTCCCATTTCCAATCCGACGATGCGATCCACTTCTTCCGCTTTCGCGGTTAACATAATAATGGCCACCGAAGCTGTTTTAGGATCTTTTCGAATTGCACGACACACCTCTAATCCATCCACGCCTGGAAGCATGAGATCGAGCACCATTAAGTCTGGCATTCGTTCTCGTGCTATTTGAAGAGCCGTTTCCCCATCTCGAGCTTCCAAACATTGCAGACCATCTTTTTCAAGATGATACCGAACAAGCTCAACCAGATCTTTTTCATCATCTACGACTAATACCGTTGCAGGCATCACCATGTCTCCTTACAATTACGCAATACCACTCTAGCGATCTTCAGGACCATATTACTTGCCTGGCTGCCGTTCGAAATACCGTTTTATGGCTGCCATGGCATAGCAATCATCTTCGTTATATTCTAATATTCGATTCATGACTGTCTCATTGTTCGGATTCGTTAAATAATCGTTATACCAGGCAATGGAGTTGGCTCCTGACGGATCGAGATCTCGCCAATGAAATCCAATGAACTTCGCGATGTGTTTAATGCCATAGGAAAAGGTCGGCCAGTCAGAATATTCCACAATCAGATCTTGATACAAATCAAATTCACAGGCTTTGTACTTTTCAAACGTTTCAGGATCTAATGCATACTTTTCCATGAGATGCTTCAGGGTCGACCGTTCCTTGTGTGAATACACATAATACACAGCTCGATCCGTCGATTGAATAAATTCCCAAAAATCCCTCACGGTCTGCTCTTCATCTTCAGGGGTTTTCGCCCAAAAATACGTAAAATGAGAGGGAGCACCTTTGATCTGTATCACCAATCCGAACAAATAGGTCACTCCGCGGGTTGGGTCATCCTCAATATCGAAATAGATCTCTTGATCGACATCCGGAAACGCATAGCCCGGCCGAATCACCGGCTTCCCCTCCAACAAAACCCTTGCTCGTTCTTTCATCCGAGACAGAGAAACTTTCCCCATTCGGGGAATCTTATGAGGAGGCTTGAGATACAGTGACACGTCCATTTTGGCAATATCTTCAATCGTCCTGAGCCCCTGCTCCCGCAGAGCAAACTTTTGTTTGCCCACAAAGAACAAACCAGTGGGATCAGACTCTTCCTTCACCCATCGATAACACCTGCCAAACCACCCACACATCGTACAATGGCTCCCCAGAACGGGTTCTGACGATTCTTCCCCAGCTACTAATTGCTGCACTTCCTGCATGGCCATATAAAATCGATCTTCAAATAGAGCCGGCTCAAATTCTTCAAGGTCTTTGTCGACATTAATAATCCGTCCTCCCGGCGGAACCGCTCCCTGAATCTTCTCAAGCAACAATCGATAAAATAAAATCTGAAAAGCATAATGTTCCTTAAACTTTCCTTTTTTGCCATTGACCTCTTCCCACCCTTTTCCCGCTTTAATATCGATCGGTTCATAGAGAAATGCGCCAAAGCGGGATGAGCCATCGTTTCGTTTGACGATTAAATCTGGTCGACCCACAAAATTCTCATGAATCAAACAACCTTGATAGATCACATCAACCCCCTGCTCCATCGCTAAAAGCGTTTCTTGGAATGCAGGCTCAACAGCCAAATCTTGTATATCCACCACGTCTTGATCGCCAAGCGACGCAATATACTCCCGCTCCGTTTGTAAACCCACTTCCCATAACAACTTCACAAATGAGCTAACCTCGGATTTCTCCGAAGGCTCGCCATTGGAGTCCAAATACACGCGATGTAAACACTTCGTATAGTTATAGAGGTCTTGAGCGGTGATGCTATGCTTGGCCATACACTTAGTGGAAGGTCCTCTGTCTTATGGAGAAAGCCCACGCATAAATTCAGCGGGCCAATTCGAAAAAAATCCAGGCTAATAGGAACAGCCTAGCACAGCCAAAATAAGGAAGGAAAAACCAGAAACTCTGTTATGAGAAGATGGGATTATACCAAGACGGCCAAGACAGCAGATTTAATCGAACACCACGGTTTTCCGGCCGTAGACCAAGACACGCCGTTCAATATGTAAGCGAATGGCCCGGGAGAAAACTAGTTCCTCCAAATCTCGGCCTTTACGAATGAGATCTTGCACTGTGTCTCGATGACCAACACCCACGACATCCTGGGCAATGATAGGGCCTTCATCTAACTCAGCCGTCGCATAATGGGCAGTTGCCCCGATAATTTTGACCCCACGTTCATAGGCCTGGTGATAGGGCTTGGCCCCTATAAATGCTGGCAAAAATGAATGATGGATATTGATCACAGGACAACGCACTTCCCGCAAAAACTTCTCACTGACAATTTGCATATAGCGGGCCAAGACTACGAGGTCTACCTTTTGCTCGTGAAAAATTGAACGGACATGTTCTTCCTGTTGTGGTTTTGTTTCTGGGGTCACCGGTAAATGATGAAAGGGAATATGAAAAAGATCGGCCCACCATGCGGCAGTTTGATGATTAGAAATAATAACAGGAATATCAATCAATAATTCACCTCGTCGGTGACGTTGTAAGACATCCGCCAAGCAATGGTCATATTGCGACACGAGTATCCCGACTTTAGGCTTTTGATCAGAAAAATACCATTGAACCTGCATCTTGTGAATTTTGGCAAGAGGTCGAAACGCATCGTCTATTTCCGTACGCGCCAGTTGAAACCCTGACAAATCAAACACTGTCCGCATGAGGAAATCTCCTGTCTCGCGATCAGTGTGGTGGTCCGAGTCTAGAATATTCCCTCCATACTCGTGGATAAATCCTGATATCCTGGCCACCAACCCCTTTTGATCCTGACAGGCAATTAATAATATAGCTGTCGTCTCAGACATGCCTTCTCCTCAAGGTAGACTCAAATACGCCAGAAATTATTTTGGATAGATATCTCGTTGTTATCGCCAGGTTAGGAAAAAGGAAGAAGAAGGTCCCCTTTGTTCCTTGGAAGGGCTTCCATCATATCGAAAGGCAGAGAAATGGTAAACCGCCTTTAGCTCATATTTTGGTCGTATTCGGCAGCCTCGACAAAGAAGTAAGTATGGCAGGCACGATCAATGAACTTTTTAGACAATGTGGGGGGAACACTATTAAATTTGGCAATACTGATGATTTGCTCTAATAAATCTCGAGGATGACAACTCCGCATATTGAGTTGATACTTTTCATACACATCCTTTAAGAGATAATCGACCGCATCAGAATCAAACGGCACACCTTTCTTCGAACAGACCTCTTCAAAGATCTGCTTGAACCGCTCAGGTGTCGGGTCAGCAATGTAAATTTTATTACGGATACGACGAAGGAACGCTTCGTCCGCGAGCTTTGCCGGCTCTAAATTTGTCGCAAACAGTACAATTGTGTCGAACGGCAGTTGAAAGACTTTTCCGGTATGCAACGTCAGGTAATCTACCCGTTTTTCCAAAGGCACAATCCAACGATTTAATAAGTCTCGCGGACGTACCAACTGTCGCCCAAAATCGTCGATCAGAAAGACTCCCCCATTGGCTTTGATATGAGGAGGGGCCTTGTAGTATTTGGCGGAAGCATTAAAGGACAAATCTAATGTCGCCATAGTTAACTCACCACCCGCAAACTCAATGGGACGTTTACACAAGACCCAACGGGTATCATATTCTTTTTTGCTTTCAATCAAGGAGCGTGTGGCTTCTTGTGGAACCTCCACCTTGACATGTGTGATCGCATCAAATACTTGAATGATTTGTCCATCTACCTCCATCGCATAGGGGATATAGACTTCTCCGCCTCCCACGGCTTCCAACATTTTCCCAATAGCTTCCGCCAATACCGTTTTTCCATTTCCTGGAGGTCCATATAAAAAGACGGCCCAGCCAGAATTGACGGCTTCTCCAAGCTGATCAATTGTGCCAGGAGTCAAAACCAAATGTTCCGTGGCAGCAGTGACCGTCCGACGATCAATCGTTAATCCATTGACTGGCTGACTTTTCACCATATCGATATATTGTTGTAAGCTCACAGGCGCAGGCCCGACATACCGACAGAGGTCCAAATATGCTTTTGCTCGTTCACGCCCCGCTTCGGTTAACACATACCGGAGCAACACACCGAGGGATTCTCCATGCCCTTTGACTTCACAATATTTTTCTTTTTGAATGAGCGTGAATAATTCCTTCATGACTCCGTACGGCAACTTCATGATCTCCCCGGCGGATCTCTCCGTCAGTTCTCCTTGCGTAAACAATGTCCGCACCAACAATTGCACTAGCATTTCTTCTGGAACACCTGTTTCTGCAATTGTCGTCGGGGCAGGAATTAATCGTGGCCCAGTAGCCTTGGGGGGAGTCTCTTGGACAGAGATTTCCTCTTCAATGGATTTTCCATAGTTTGGAATGGTAATCGTTCCGCTCATGCGCACTCTCCTTGATTCGTTCGGTGGGACGAAAAAATTGTCATTTTCCTCACCTGAAGGTTTTCTCTTTCATGAAATCTGAAATACCTGTAAAATTAACAAGACGGCCTCTCGCAACTCTCAACAGATTTTTTCATTTTTGTATTAAGACACCAATTTCACGATGAATTGATAATGAAATTGTGACAATTGTCTGGTTGTTCATATTATTCATTTCCATCAGTTTGGGCTGTACTGAATCCCCGCCAGAGAGCACCATCCGAATTGGGTTAAGCATTGCGCCGACCAACCTCGATCCCCGTATGGCGACCGATGCCCCCTCGGCACGAGTCAATCGACTCTTGTATTCCACGCTTGTCGATTTCGCCGAGAATGCCACTCCCCTTCCAGCCCTTGCCAGATGGGAAGCTGTTACTCCAACCCAGTATCGCTTTCATCTTCTTGAACCCCGTCCCACATTTCCGAATGGCGACCGCATCACCGCAAAAGATGTCCAGGAAACATATCGATCTGTACAGGATCCTAAGACCGCTTCACCCCATCGTGGGATATATCAAAATATCCAACACATCGAAGTACTCTCAGAATCCACACTAGACTTCTTCTTGTTACACCCAGATTCGTTATTTCCTAGCTATTTAGTTATCGGCATTCTGCCGGCAAACCTTATTAAGATCGCTCATCCCTTTCATGAGGATCCGGTTGGCAGTGGGCCTTTCACCTTTCACCAAAGACCCGATGACACTCGTCTTATTCTCAAACGGCGAAAAGATGCCCAATTGGTTGAATTTATTAGAGTTTCTGACCCCACAGTGCGTAGTCTAAAATTGCTAGCTGGGGAAATTCATCTTCTTCAAAATGATCTTCCTCCAGAATTAGTGGCCTACCTTGCAGAATCTCCTTCGATTTCCTTGCAACACAAGCAAGGGTCAAAATTTACCTATCTCGGCTTTAACCATCTTGATCCTGTTGTTGGTCAAAACCTCATCAGAAAAGCTATCGCCCATGCCATCAACCGAGAACAGATCATTCGATTCGTTCTTGGCGGTCGAGCTCGACCAGCACATGCCCTTTTTCCCCCCAACCATTGGTTGGGGTCTTCTCAATTAGAAGGGTATGCCTACGATCCTCCTCAAGCCAAAGCGTTATTGGACCAGGCCGGTTTCTCTGGGAACCGATCCCCCGTACTCATTTATAAAACGTCGACAGACTCCTTTCGATTACGATTAGCGACAATTCTCCAAGAGCAACTGCAACAAGTCGGAATAACAGTGTCCATTCATAGCCATGACTGGGGGACATTTTACGGAGATATCAAGGCTGGCCATTTTCAAATGTATAGCCTGTCATGGGTTGGCCTCAAAACACCGGACATTTTCCGACAGGCCTTTCATAGTCACTCCGTCCCACCTCAGGGTGTCAATCGAGGACAGTACACTGATCCAGTAACCGATGATCTCATTGAACAGGCGGAAGGTGCCTCTCAAAACCAGACACAACAGCAGATCTATGCATCGTTACAACAACGGCTCTTGGAAACCCTTCCCTATATTCCTCTGTGGTATGAAGACAACGTGGCTTTAGCCACGACCGCCATACGGGGATATACACTCAGAACTGATGGGAACTTCGATGGGTTAGTCGACGTGCAGTGGACACAATCTCCATCCACTCAACCACAGCTCACCAAAGAAACACGATCTGGATTATGAGGTTTGGGAACCAAAGTAATTTCTTTACACCTGTGGCCCTCACCACAGTTCAGGACTTTTAAATCTTTATGCAACATTTCATTTTGAAGAGACTCATGAGTGCATTGGTTGGGGTACTTGGTGTCATCAGTCTCGTATTTTTCCTCATTCATATGATTCCTGGTGACCCCGTTGATGTCATGCTAGGCGAAACAGCACTTGCCGCTGATCGAGAAGCCCTCCGCCAAGGGTTAGGACTACATCTACCACTTCACGAACAATGGTGGAATTATCTTTCTTCGCTTGCCCAAGCAGACTTGGGCCATTCTATTTTTTCCGGTCGCCCCATCGTGGAGCTTCTACTTGAGCGTATACCAGCCACGCTCCATCTCAGCCTTACCGCCCTAGGAGTTGCGATCCTCATAGGAGTGCCCCTTGGTCTGTTAGCCGCCACACGCCAACATTCGATTTACGACTACGGCAGCATGGGCTTTGCCTTATTCGGCATGTCCATCCCTAATTTCTGGATGGGCCCTTTATTAATTTTAATAGGAGCCCTTTGGCTAGAATGGTTTCCCGTAAGCGGACGAGAAGGCTGGAATGCAGTCATTCTGCCAGCGCTAACATTGGGCACAGCCATGGCAGCCATCCTGGCTAGAATGGTTCGGAGTAGTCTTTTAGAAATATTGGATGAAGACTTCCTGAGAACCGCTCACGCCAAAGGGCTTTCACCTTTTCAAGCCATTCTTACCCATGCATTCCCCAATGCCTTGTTACCGGTATTAACCCTTGTGGGCCTTCAACTCGGGGGCTTACTAGGGGGAGCAGTCATTACCGAAACCGTGTTTGCCTGGCCTGGCTTAGGACTCCTCATGATTGAAGCGATTCAACAACGTGATTATCAAGTGGTGCAGGCAGCCGTCCTTTGTATCAGCATAACCTACATTTTCGTGAATCTCTTCACCGACCTTCTCTACGCTTGGCTAGACCCTCGCATTGATTGGCAGGACCCATCATGATCAGGCTTTGGCTTCCTTTAGGCGTGATCATGATGTGGGGAGTCATGGCAATTGTCAGTTACGTTCTTCCCCTTTCCCCCAATGCCATTGACCTCACTCAAATTCTGAACGGACCTAACAAACATGTTTGGCTAGGCTTTGATGAGCTCGGACGTTCAATTGCCGACCGTCTTATTACAGGCGCAAGCACATCATTTTTCGTCGCACTCAGCGTTGTGGGGTTGGGAATTCTTATGGGAGGGATCGTAGGGATTTCAAGCGGCTACTTCAGTGGATGGGTGGATCAACTTTTTGTCCGAATTGTCGACATCATGCTGGCCTTCCCAGGGCTACTCTTAGCCATTGCGCTCGCTGGAGCTTTGGGACCAGGAATCGAAAACGTCATTCTTGCCTTAGTGATCGTGGGGTGGGTGGGATACGCAAGATTAGCGCGTGGGCAGGTCTTAGCTCTTAAACATACCGATCACATTGTCGCCGCCCAGGCCATCGGCGCATCATCATGGCGCATCATGGGTTGGCATCTGCTCCCTCTTATCATGGCTCCTCTCATCATTGAAGCCAGCTTTGGTATTGCCAGCGCCATCATTGCCGAGGCCGGATTATCATTTTTAGGGTTGGGGGTTCAACCACCTCAGGCTTCCTGGGGGAGCATGATTCGGGATGGGACGCGCTATATGCTCGTCGCACCCCACTTGGTCATCATTCCAGGACTCACCCTCATGGCTGTTGTCCTGGCTGCCAATCTCCTCGGAGACTGGCTCCGTGATTGGTTGGATGTCAAAGAATCCACAAAACGCCCTTCATAAAATGATCATGCCACTTTCAGCATGAGCCTGCGCTCAAAAAATTGAATCCGAGCGACACGGTCATTAAGGAATGGCCATCATGAATATTTTTTTCTCGTTGATTGTTTTTGCACGATCAAAGGTATCCATCATCATTTTTTTGATGGCTGGATTCGGCACAATCGAATCCACATAGGCCTCATATTTTTTTCGCATGACTTGAATTTTTGCAGCCTCTTTGGCCTGGGCAGATGGGCTATGGGCTGACTTGGGACTGGGCTGGTTGCCCTTACACATGTTGAAAATGGGATCACAAAACTGGCAACAAGGAGACTGGGGGTTACTCTGGCAAAAAACCGGCTCCAAATGACATTGACAATTGTTACATTGTTTTATGCGACCACCTTTTGATTTTTTTTGCTGTTTGTTTTTTTTCTTTTGCGCTTTCGCTCTGTCCTTCGCCTGTTGACGTAGATCCTCTGTAATCAGTCCAGGCAGAACCTCATTAATATCTTCAACAGTCCGGTCAATAATGGCATCATCACCCACCTTGGGAGTTGATTGATTCTTTCCCCAATCAATGTCGGTAATCGTGAAATCACCACTGATCGGCCGGGCAACGGGTACCGATCCACAATACTGGACACTATTAAGCACCTTGGCGTCCTTGAGATGTGCTGAGAACGTGCCTCGCATTACATATTTCGAGAATTCTTTAATGGTGACCGTTCCATTGGCAGGGTAATATCCTTTCCCACAATCCCCAACATACGCACCAACGGCGCGGTAACCACCATTATCTGAACCATCAGGGTTGACGGCTTTACTGACTGACATATGTGCATTCGAGATCGTGCCAGTAAACCCAAGCTGTATTTGTGGCAAGGTCATACTAATCATCGCGCCATCTTGTTGAAGGATTTCCATTTGCTGCGCAGTCAAATCTGTTACGACTTGATCTCCGCCTTTCTGAGCGATGGCACCAAAAACACTCCGCGGACGATCCAATGACATAGGAGGTTGAATGCTCTCTGCAAGATTTTTCGCCAAATCAGATTCAAGTGCAAGTTCCAATCTCGTGACAGGACCACAGGGCCGAGCTTCAAACGACCAGGCCGAACAGGGTGGTCTCTGCTTCTGATAAGCCTGACCCATCCAGCTATGTGACTCGAGCGAATTTTCTAATTCTTCTTTAGGCGTCGGGATAGGGCCAGGCTTTTTTTTGGCCTTCGCCATACTGGAGGACACAATTTCCGGCACAATTCGAATACTGGGACTCAATGAGACCGTTTGGCCTGCATCCTGGGCGACGTTGGAGACAATGAAATACACCTCTGGCACCATTCTATTAGGTGCAGGTGAAACGATGAAATGGCCCAACTTATTTGGGTGTTGTTCCCCAGGATGACGCCGAACGATTTTTTTTCCTCCGGCTGTGCTAATTGCCAGTGACTCAAGAGCGAGACTTTGATTACCTCCCGATACATTAAAGGTCAACTTAACCCGTTCCCGAACGTTAAAGTTGACCTTGATGCAACGAGCTGCAACGGGTCCAATGGGTAATGCTATGGGAGGTACAGCCTTGCCTTTCTTTATCTGCACCTCCATACAGGTGCCAAAAATCAATTTGTTCCACCGTTTTTCTTTCAGTGCTGCAGTTCCACTCCCTACCGCGGGATAGCGATTTCGTCTTTTGGGCTTCCAATATGAAGAAAAGGTCCCAACAAATCGAGAATAGACGGTATGAAGCGTACTGCCAAATTGGTTTTTCCCATAGCGTTTACTAAAATACAGGACCTTATCCAGCCAGGCGTACTCCTTGGATTGAGAACCCATGGGATGAGTGGTATTAAAAAATCTATGCAGGTAACGAAAATCCGGGGTAACAAACTCTTCCGCTTCGAGTTTTTTCTTCACATGTTTACGAGTGATATATTCTCCCAGGTACTGCCAAAAAGATTGGGTTTGATAGGGTCGAGAAGCCGGGCTACAAAATGAAATGATGGGACTTCTTTTGGGTTGAACGTACAGCCTTTCGGAGAAGGATCGAACCCCCATCTGACAAATATGGTTTGGCGGTATCCCCTTTAGTTTTCTTGCCATTTCAATCCCGACAGCCTCAGCAGTGCCTTCCGAAATCCAACCTCCTGGCTGAGCATTACAGTCTTGGTTAAACAACGAATAGGAATTTTGTACGGCATGAAACAATTCATGCGCAAAGTCCTGGTAAGCTTCTGATGTAAGTTTTCCATTCTTAATGATTCGGCCCGAGTCGGCTATCATAATGGGATTGAAATCTTTGTACAGCGTCACTTTTCCAGTTTGATTATTTCTACTAGTATTACAAACATCTCCCATTGCAGCTTGCGCCCCGGTACTATAGGGGTAGACATAAACCGGAAATACGTCCTTGCTACTTAAAATGCTTTCTTTTTTCTTGCCATAGGTTGGCTTCTTAAATCCCATCGATTCATATTCTTGGGCGACTCTTTTCAGCCAGCGTTCGATTTCCGTAGCCACCTGACTTGAAATCACCTTCGTGGAAGTCAGATCTCCTGGCTTTTTTTGAAAGACTTTAAATTCCTTAATCGGCCAGGTTTCTGCTCCCGCAGATAATGGTAACCAGAGCCACACAACCCCAAGCAGGAGGCTAAGAATCTTGAGTCGTTTCATGACATCTGACATCAAATATTCATTCCTTCTAGACCGTCCGACATTTTGAGAGCCCTACTAAGAAGGTCTGTGCTGGCCTCGCTACTTCCCGCAGGTGACCCATATTTCTGGATCAGCGGTGAGATTCCGAAACTCCTTGGCGCGCTGCCCATCCTGCGTACGCAGCTTCGAGCCCCCGTAATGGACGGCTTGCCCAGTCACGGTGAAGGGGCCATTGCTCCGTGCTGATGGATACCGCATGGTTTTGACTTCTTTCGACACCTGGCTCGACTCTTTGCCCTGAGCATCCAACAGCTTATTAAAGGGCTCCATCAACGCTTTCATTTTATCTTGAGGTATCTGTTTGCCATATTTTTCCCTCAGGACGGGCATCTCCATATCGAATTTTTCTTGATAGGTGGCAATTTTGGGATCGTACTTTTTCTTGATGGCCGCATTTTTCCTATTTGCGAAGTCTCCAATTTTCTTTCTGAGCAGTTCCGCAACTTCAAGCGGGGGTAATATATGTTCTTCCGGCGTGAGCTCTCCCAACAGTAAGTCCATATTCTGAAAGATTTGTTGTGATTCAAAAGGATGACTTTTGGACATCAAGAGGATGGCGGAACGCCCACGAAACTTCCCGATGGCTGTGGCTTCGAACTGCACAATTAAATTACCGGTGCGGTATTCTTTGGTTGTGCAATGCCCAGCTTGAAACGTAAATGACTCTTGCCCCAATTGGAAGGTCACAACATTCGCGGCAGACTTCGGTTTTGGCTTCGACGCCACCGCATAGTCTTTCATTTCCGCTCCGCAAGTCATTTGAAATTTCAAGGGCACTTGTTTGCGACTGCCCATGCCCACCAGCCCCTCCCACGCTAAGGTCTTCCCTTTTAACTGAAAGGTCGGAGACCCGACTTCTTCATAGGGATCATTCTTCCCCAGTGATAATTGCATGTGGTTTCGTGAATGGCCGCCGCCCGAACTGATGCCTAAGTTGACATTATCCCTGCCTGGCGCCTGGCGAGCATTCATATGGAATTGCCCAGTAGTACGATCGGTAATTTCGCAGGTGATCATCGTGAGGTCGTATCGCTTGCCTTTGACCTCCACCGTGGCCGACCCATGACCTTTGGTCTCTGCTGCAAACTTATCTTGCTCCCGTTTCAATGTATCAGCCTTTTGCTTGTCTGCTTTTTGTGACATACCCTTAAACATCTGTTCCATTTGCTTCTGTGTCTTCTCATCCATCCCCTGGCGCTTCAACATTTCTAAGGCCTTTTGCAATTCTTGCTGTTGTGAGGCCCCGTCACCTCTTTGAGCTTGAGCCCCCTCAATGGGACAGATCAGAAAACAAAGGGGAATCGCAATAACTAATAGCTGTTTAATTTCACAAGTCTTTTTCATTTAAATTCATCCTCTACAGATGAGGAGTCATCACAGACATGCTGATTTTGGGTCTTTTCTTCAAAGTCTTCAAAGGGCATTTTGGGGAGCATGCCGGCAGCTAATTTACTACATTCCCGCATTTTCTTTATTTCAGGACGACTCATCATTTCCCTGCCGTACCCCATGGCTTTGTCCTGAGCCGCATCGCGGTTCCCGCTTCTGCACATGGCTGTAATCTCGGCTTCCATTTTTTCCCCTTCTTCCTCCAATCCTTCCAGCGCTGACCGGTCAATATTTTTCATACAGGCCATGGCCTTCTGCATCTTCCCCATGTCCATCTGCTGCATATTTCTCTGCATCTGCTCCATATCCAGCGGCATATTAGGAGACACCCTTGGATGATCCTGAGCAAAAATGACGACCGGAAAAAGGATAAAAATGTAAATGAGAAACCTCATAGTGTTACCCCCCATGTAATAAACTAGAAAAAAATAGCATGAAACTCGTCATAACCAGAAATATTGCAATAGAATATTCATTGTTTCTTGGAAATTCAATGGATTAGAATATCGTCATTAAACAGGAATAGGGAATACGAATTGGATTTATAGGAGACGTCAACTTGAGACAAGCACTTATCTGTACAATTGGCTTTTTGGTTATTTTTTCATTTTCTGCATCGGTTTGGGGGGAAGATCAACGGGTAACAGGCAAAGGTATGGCCACTTTAGTAGAAACCGATACCGTGATTGCAAGAGACCAAGCCATTCAAGATGCCCTGCGGAAAGTCGTGGAGCAATCATTAGGACTCTTTGTTTCGACGAAGACGCAGGTCCAAGATTTTGAGCTTATCCGAGAAGATGTCTTCACAAGAAGTAGTGGGTTTATAAAAAAATATGCCATAACTTCAGAAAATATTTCGAAAGAACTCAATACTTACATCGTAGCTATTGAAGCGACCATCTCCATGGGACAACTGGATCAGGAAATCGCCGCCCTTTTATCACCTGCTGAAAAAAGCACCCTTGTCACGCAACAAGGTCAACCGAGGATCATGGTTAAAATCAACGAAAATTTTGTTGGGCTTAACGGAATGTCTGGACAATCCTCTTTTCCTATGTCTTCCCAAGTTGGATCCTTAGTCATGAATGAACTTCGAAGAAAAGGATTTCAATTCGTCCAGCCATCGATTCAAGCCCAAGGGGAATCCCGTGGGGGCTACCAGCACCAGGATAGGGACGCTCATCCGCAAGCCGACATTCTTATTTCGGGAGAAGTCATCGCCTCGAGTGGAGGAGCTATCCAAGGGACCATTATGAAACCAATTCATGCCAGTCTATTCTTACGGGCAGTTCACATTGATGGTGGGAAGTTTATCTGTGAGGTGAATGACCAAAAAACTGTCCCCCATATTAGTGCAATGGCAGGAGCTTCAGAAGCAATAAAAGCGGTGAGCGAGAACCTTGTCCCCACATTTGCCGATTTGGTCTTTTCTAATGTGGCTCAATTTTCTCAATCACCGAAAATGGTTCATATGAAAATCCACGTCAAGGACTTTTTACAACTGCTACAGCTTGAATCCTCACTCAGAAGAAATGTGCAGGGAATCCAAAATCTATTTCGTCGATCCTATGCCGCCAAGGTGGGAAAAGTAGATATTGAATTCAAAGGCGATGCTATGGCCCTTGCCAATGAACTAAGTTCTTCCACCCTTGATTCCACTTTGAAGGTTGAAGTCTTGGAAACTTCTAGGAATCAACTTGTTCTAAAAACTATCCAATTTTAATGACATATTATTAGCGGTTGGTTAGAGTTTTAAACCCCCTCCCCCTTACTCCCCTTCAAAGATACTCGATTATTCTTTGACGGTTCTTTGTTAGTTATTCATAATAGTGGAGAAGCTTCATTTGTTGAACAATACCCAATTTCAACTTATGAAGGGTCCTTATTTAGATAAGAAGTGAACTCTTTCAGGTTAATTTGAATTTGGTGAAATCTACGAATCCTAGTGTGAGAGAAGAACCAATGCAGAAAGACGTGCAACAATGGTCAAATAAAATCAGAACTATAAAATAGTTGTGTATATCTTTCTACATTTGTATTGAGAGCTAATTAGCGTTCGAGAGTTTTTTATTCAAGGAGTGGGGGAATCAACATGTTCCGTTATTTGAAATTTAAACTGGGGTTTTATGGATTGTTTGTGATCGCGATGACAGGGAGCTTCAGTACTCTCACGATGGTTGAAGAGGTGTCAGGGGAGATCCAATTGGCAATGCAAAATTCCGAGCAAAGCTCCAAGGATCAAGTAAACCAACGAGAGAAAGAATTGTCATTAGAATTTTTTGATAAAGTAAAGCATTTAGATTCTTTTGAACATCGGAAACAAGCCTTGGTCAAAAAATATGTCAGTCTTTCACTGAATTTAGAAAAGATGCAGGTTGTTTTACGAGGGCTCAAATCTGCAGATATGGCGTTATCGGTAAACCCAGTGGAAAACACTCTCATGCTCGAACATCGAAAAATTATTTCAGAAAGGCAGTTTGTTGTAGAGCGAATATTGGAGGGATTACTCAGCCAATATCAATTATTGGAAGTACTTGAGAATCTCCAAAAAGCATCTGGCTTAAAAGAACCCGCGCAAGCGGGCAATGAAGAAGAAATTCGTTGGACAAAGGAAGAACTCAGAAGGTTGCAAGAACGGGAAAGTTTGAATTGGATGTTGCTAAAAATTAGCGAAGCCCTTCATTACCTCAGAACAGATGTAACCAAAGAACTTAATTTACTTCAAAAGAAATAATACAACCCCGAGGTGCCTACATACCATGTAATCTCCTATCGGCATAATCAAGGGGAACTAGCCCAGTTCATTGGAAGGTATCATGCTTGTCAAAGCGGTTGACCTACCCCACCGGAGAGATAAAACCTTATTTATGACTTAAAATATTTTGCTGAAAATACCAGAAATACCTGATGCCATACCTTCTCAATGAGAAAAGCGGCAACTTCCGTCTACAATGTGCTTTGTATAATCCGCTCAACACATTCAGTGGACTTTGTCGTAATTTCGGTGACCTGTTTTCTTATTTTTTCAAGAAATATCGCATCCGTGCAACGTTCAACACCTACGGCGAAGTTTCGTCTTTTTTCTTCCAAAATCCCCTGTTCATAATGTTTTTGGGGATTATCTTTGACCGGGGCGAGAGCCAATGTCACCAACTCATCCGCAATTTTTGCAGACACTCCCTCTAAAAGCTCTATATCAGTTGGAAGTTCAACTGGGTCAAATGAAACATTCGCTAAATCAAGGCCTTCCGAATAATTATCTTTCACTTCTTTCTTCTTTTTAACCGTATCGGTTTTAATGATTTCTCCAGACCTGGCATCAATAATTTTATAAGAAAAATTGACGAAAGCCACCTTTTTGTGACTGGCAACTTTGTAAGAAAACAGCTCATGAACGGGATCTGCAATCATGATGGGAGGCGCGTTTCCTCTAGATTTCCCTGAATCTTCATCTTTATAAGTATCGACCTCGTCTTCTTCATTGACCTCGTCGGGAATAGAGTTAGGATTATTTTTTAACCAAATTTGATAGGCAGGATTAGGAATTTTCTTTTCGGAAACCACCAGATTGACGGTTTTTTTGCCCTCTTGTATATCGCTTTCTACCGCCCACAGAAGAATGTTCCCTGTTACAAAAATATCGATCCCAGCAATTTTCCCAACTTGTTTCACCGTATCTGTATCCAATATCCCAGACTGACCTAGCTCAATTTCTCTTAATATTTTGCCTAAGGATGATCGTTCCACAATCTTGATATCCGGAGTGGCGTGAGCAAATAACGAGGTCACAAGATTGTTCGCAATATTGCGCCCAGAATCCGGGGCTTCATTAGTGGGGATAAAGTCGAATATTCCCACAAGAGTTTTTACTCGACCTATTATTTCATCCGTGGCCTTCTGTTCCCTAAAAAACAAATTCGGATAGTCTGGGCGAATTTCTTTAAGGCGTTGATACACAAATAAGGAATTCCCAAATTTTTCATCTTTTTCGTATAAACCAGCTTGCAAGAATAGCTCATCCGATAGTCGATCAATCGTTTCTTTATATAAATCAGAATCAGGGGGAATAGCCTTATAATTCTGAGCTATAATAAATTCTTGGAAAGCTGTGAACCAACGCTTCTGTTCTAAGGCTTGTTCGCATTTTCGAATATGCCCATATGCGGCTTCTTTCTTAGCGTTTTTGAGGCGAACTTGCAGGTTCAAGCTTTGATTCGGAAAGGTAAGAGCTTTGGTATACAGCATGACGACTCGATCCCAGTCTCCTGAAGCCTCAGCAGCTTTAGCTTCGGCTTCAAAATATTGAGGAGAATTATTGTCTTGGCTCTTCTTGAGTAAGGCTTCAGCATCTTTATAGGCAGGATAACTTTTGAGCAAAGACATAAAGCTTCCAGTAGCTTCTCTCCAATCTTCTGATTCCATAAATGTTTTTCCACCCTGATACAATTGTTCTGCTCTATTCTCTTGAACCATTAAAAACTGTTGTTGGGAATCCTTATAGTCCGGAGCTAAGGTCACGATTTGTTTAAAATGGGTTTGGGCTGTCTCCCAGTCCAACTGTCCAACGGCGGTGGTGCCATTCACATATAGATCCTCAACCTCTTGAGAGATTTTCTCCTTTTTCTTCGATAGTTCATCCATGTAGGATTTCGCTGTTTCATTATTTTCATTAAATTCGAGTGCTTTGCCTATCTGCGCTATTGCGATGTTAAGCGTTGGAAAAGTTAGAAGATTCGTGGAATTAACTGTAGATTTAGCTTGATTTTCATAATCGGCAGATGCGCGTTTCCTCAGATCATTCAAAGCAGTTTTATATTCTTCATTTTCGGGCTCCAGGCTTACCGCTTTCTCATAATGGGCCAATGATTCCTCCCAGCTCTTCTGGGTCAACATAGCCTGCCCTTGTTTAAAACTTTCAGCACCTTGCCCGGCGCACCCAAAACTTAAAGACAGCACAAATAAAGGAATAACAACTGCGAAACTTGTTGGAGGGGGGGTCATAAATGCCTCATTATTGTTGTTTAGGCGGACCTAGCTAAAAAACATGGGGGGGACAAGCCAATTTCTTACTTAAAAAAAATTGAATGCCGTTGAGTTAAAAGAATTGCCAATTAAAAGAAAGCAATTTTAATCATTATTCAACAGCTCTACTAACGAATGCAAGCTACGATCTCTGCAAATAACCTAAAAGTGGCATCACCCATATAGTTGGCCCAATGATGGCTTCCTTGGCCAATACCACTCGCGAGGAAAAAATATGAAACGAAGTTATAGCCCCGACCCAGGAAGGAGGTTAAAATTTAAACAAAAAGAGAAAAAGCCAGGAATCTATTTATAGTTTGCGAAGGAACCAGGATGAATGAACGACCCTTGGTCGTGCAATCAAGCAGAACACGCACCTAAGATTCAAGTCAATTTATGCGAACCAAAGGAGTCAGTAGCCACTTTGTGAACGGTTTTCTTTAGACTTCTTATGTAGTTGAACAAAAAAAGAGGCCGGCGAATAGGCGTAGTTGCCATCTCGCCTACTTCATGAATATTACATTCCCTCATTCTGGAATTTATGGCACTTGCCTTTCAACGATGGGATCGATTGTCACGTCGCCGAGCAATTCCAAGCCAAAACGAGGATTCTCTTCAATTTCATTGGCATAGAGACGGCCTTGGAGCGCATCAAATTTGACATTGGACGTCGTGGTTTTCTTGGGGGTGCTTCAAGTTCGAAATCCCGCAAACAATCTATCTTACCGATTCATAGGGCCTTAATGATCTTTTCAATCGCAAAGATTCCAATATCAGTTCTCTGTTGCACAAAAAAAGGCGATTGCAACAATGGAGTTCGCAACCGCCTTTTTTTGTCTCACTTGACGAGCATGTTCGATAAACCAAATTCAAACAACCCCTGCAACATTACCCAGGCGATTCAGGGGATTCTTTTTTTTCAATAGGCAGTGGAAAGGAGATGATGATTCCACCCATGACATCCCCCAATTTAAAGTCTCGTTTTCCACTCAGAATATGTCCATTGTGACAATTCACACAGGCCTTAGAAACCGCTCGATCCGCATAAATGGCTTTAAAGAACCGTTTGTCCCCTCTGGTCATAATCCCGCTATAGACATCATCGGGATCCTCAGCCACTACTTTCAACCCTGCTTCTTCAAAAACGTTACTCGGTCCATTCTCCTCAAAAATGGGCCACAGACTCGCCAGACGATACCTGAGTCCAGACCCACCCATTTCGACCACTCGTCCTGCCATTAAGAGCATCTGAGCCGGGAGGGGAAGGGCCTTTCGTTGTTTCCAGGATTCGGTCGCCACCACAACGCGCTCTTCCTGCAATCGGTCTACGACATGAGTAGCATAAATAGCCCGGTCCGCTGAAATAACCGCATGAATATAATCGGCCACAACTTGAGGTGAGAAATCCACCTCCAACTCCTCTTCATCAGCAGCAAAGGCTATCCCTATACACCCAAAGAAAATTACGGCACTCAAGACTGACCTGACAATGACATGCTTTGTATTCATGACCGCCCCTCCTTTCGCTACTTCAGAACCTGTGCAAAGACCTCGAGCCCGATCGAATCAGATTTGAGAATCTCCTGCTGGAACCACAATTTCCACATAAACCTCATGAACCTCAAAGGGAAACAAGGTCCATATCTCTTCTACGGAATTTGAAGCCTTTTCGAAGGGATAATTTCCTGCCCCTCTAACAGTAACTCCAACCCAAATCGAGGATTGTCCTCTATCTCGTGCGCGCTCCGTCGACCTTGGGGAGACTGAAAGGTAAACTCTGCCGACGTCGCCTGGTTGGGTTTCACCATGACCCTTTGTTCCACAAACTTCTTCACACCTGGATGCCAGGCTGCCAGCACATACTCCCCTGGCGGGATATCCGTGATCTGAAATTTTCCATCTTCTTTGGTTATGGAAAAATAGGGATTCTCCGCCACTAGCCCCCAGGAAAACATATAGGGATGAAACCCACATTGCATCACAAACACATTCCGGCCCTTGCGCAAGTGAATGCGCTCCACCATGGGTTTGCCCGCCATATATTTCTTCCCAAACATGCCCGCAACCTCCAGAAAGGGATTCATAGGCAACGGCCGATTAAAGAGAATCCGTGCGCCCCGTTCTCTGGCCGTTTCATAGCCTTGAATATCATGTTCCACGGGATCCATATTCACCACTTCAATTTTATCTTTGTCTTTGATGACATTCACAAACGGAATAAAATCACAGTCGATGGACTCAATCCGGACCTTCGGCAACGCAAACGATTTGCCTTTGGATACTCCCTTGAGCATCACCACCACATCCTTGAGGGTGTTATTCGGCCCAATGATAAAATCCTCAACAAGCCGCCACCCCGTCCCAGTGGAAATGGTCCCACAAAACACTGGGTCTGGAATCGTCACAAGATTAAAAGCCATGGGTCGAGGTTTTCCACCTTCAATAGTCACAATACCCTGAATGCTTCCCCCATTGGTTACCTTGATTTCGTCATAGGACCAAGCCGTTTGCGCGAAAAGAGCAGCCAGCCCAACCCCTAATATCCCTTTCCATAACATTCGGCCCTTCATTGCTTCCCTCCCCAACATGTATTGATATGAATCCTCAATAACATTCTATAGAAATATGCCCCCATAAAAAAGGCGGGGAAGTCTGTAGACTTCCCCGCCTTCTCATTCACCTATTCACCCGTTGCGGGCTATTTTGCGACGGTAGGAATGATCTTGGGCGTACCCAGATCATCAAGCTTGGCTTGCTTATTTGAAGGCGCGGAACCTGACAACGGCAAAATCCGTTGATCCGTGCTCGGCAATACCCGGAGATACCCCCATTGTCCCGATTGGGAATAAGGCAACCGTCCATTGCTCCACACATAGTCTCCAGCCATTGACCATGTTCCTCCCGCCGAAGGCAGGAACACATCTAAACCTTCTGAACCCGAGAATTCCACAGTGCTAATCATATCCGCACCCGGCAGGAATGGTTCGATCGGCCATTCATGTTTTTCCACCGTAAACATGCCATTCTGCTCGCTGCTGGCACCAAAGACATGAATACGGACTTTGTCACCGGCATGGGCCTCAATGGTCGGCGTGACGGGATCCTGAGGATTGTCCACTTCACAGGGTTGGAACATCCGACCCAACGAACAACCCGTTTCTTCCCGATGCAAGTAGGGTTCTGCTCGATAATTCACGCCGGTTAACCCTGCTACATTTTGGACATACGGCATAAAGCTGGTACCAATGATGTTGTCCTCGTCTTGGAAATACAAGGCCACATCACGATAGTTGGCTCGGCCTTCATTCCCTTGAATGGTCCGATCCACAATCACATCGACATTCCAACTATTTTTCAGAGACACATCTTCCCCCGTTTTCGGATCGCGGTAGGTTGATCCCTTAGGACCGATGATGACTCCACCGAATAATCCGTTGCGAGGATTCACAGACACATTTCCCCAATCCCATACCAACGTTTGCGTTTCACCATTAAAAGGATCCGCATAGTAGGTGTAGGTTTTGGATTTCCCTGGAGCCACCGTTTGCTCGCCCGCGTTATTCCCTAGATTCACGCCTTGCGAATCTTTGGGATCAAACGCCAACCCAAACGCTGAGAACGACGCTTGTCCTTCTTTGAGTTTGTTTGTCAATTTGACTTTAAGACAATCTCCCACGTTGGCCCGAATGGTTAACGGCATGGGTTGCGCGTCACCCGAGACTTTTTTCACTTCATCCTCGAGGACATAAATTTTGGCCTCTGGATTGCGCAATTCGATTGTCCGTTCAAAGTCTACTTCGATCGCGTCCGGAGCATTCGAATTAAAGCTCATCCCCGGATGATCGATGGCCACGACATTAAAGGCTTTCACTGGGGCATCTTTTGGACACACCGGTAATCGTTCCGGAATCCCCTCTTTACCATACGCCTTGTTTGGCAATGGTTGAAGATCACCCACTGGTTTATCGAGGACTCGAATAAGCCCCCAGGACCCTTCTGAGAACTTAGAGCTCCGGCCATTAAAGAACATATAATCGCCGGCCTGGTGACGTGGGCCACCGGCCTCTGGAATGACTAAGTCATACCGCTCGGCAATCCCAATATGCAGCGAATGCTTACGATTGGCTTCCTGCGCATATCGTTCAGACAAGAATGTATGGCCGGATATCGTAAACACATTACTCTCATTCATCGTCACGTCCAACAGTCGAAACACGATGGCATCGCCCAAGTAGGCCCGGATCATGGCCGTGCTGGGATCGCCATGCACCGCACTGCTGAAGATCTTCGATGGATCAGGATTATTCACCAATCGTTGCGCGAATGGTTCAGCTCGGAAATTCAACGCCCCACCTGTCGTATGGGTTCCCCCATTCAAGAACGGCATGGGCGTCATTTTTATTTGATCGTTTGGCGGCATAATAAATGACACCGTCCGACCGGCTTCCAAGGCCACATCAATTGGTTGCCCCGGAGGGTTTCCTGCCGTGACGACATTCACGGTATGCGGCACTGTATCCATGATATGCACCATCAATTCACGGAAGCTACCAGCCACATCATGGCCAACGCGCTCCACGGCATGAATATCGGCCACAGGACCGGTCCGAATCCGTTCACCCGTTTTCGGATCATGCCATGTAGAGCCGAAGGGTTCGGCAATCATCGTTCCCACCGCACCATGTGGCCAGGTGGTGCCACCAAAGGCATGGTCATGCCAGAACACACTCCCGACATCTGCATCAACCCAGAACCGCTGCCGCACATATTCCACTGTCACAATCTCATCAACCGGATGCTTGAATTTCAGTGGATAAGCGAACGTCAGAGTCTTGCCATCAATCTTGACAATGCGTCGCACTTCTTTTTCTTTGACATTATCCGCACCGATCAAAATCGGAATACCCACATGATATTGTGCGGCATTGGTCACTTCGAGAATTTTCGATCCCGCTTTCGCTGCCTTGGAGACCTTGGCATTCATGGGAATCGGCAACCCTTTTTTGGTTGGCTTATCAAATTGTGTAAACGGACGCATGGATTGCTCATAGGAGAATCCAGAAATCACTCCGTCTGACGCTTGATTATCAAATTGAAAGAAATGGAAATGTGTATTGATTTTTGACGATTGGAAATTGGTGATATCATCGTCCAACCACTCACTGGTCAACGTCCAATCAATACAATCATACACATTGGCTCGAACCACCAACGGGAACTTCTTATCGTTGTCAGCTCGTACCGCTTCTTCTTCTTCATGCACGACATACAGCAACCCATTAGGATCAACAATGGCAGGCTCACTACCCTGCGCCGCAGATAATTCAATAGGTAACTTAATGAAATGCACATTGTAATCTTGAGAACCAGCACGATCTGGGCACAAACTCCAAGGGCCGTTTTCCCCTGGTTTCGCCGGTTCGACCGACCGAGTCCCATCTGGATTTAACCGGACCATTTCCAACCATGGAGCAGGATTATGATCATTAGAGAATGGAACCCGCTTTCCAAAATGCGGTGTCAACCATGGCCAGGCCACTTTTCCAGTTGAAGGTTCAAACCTAATGGCCCGACGCTCACCCGCCTTATATCCTTGCCACTCCGGACGGTATTTGGGATTTTCCCCAATCGTCGGTTCTTTCTCGCTCATAGCCTTTGCGCCGTCCCATACCCAATCAATCACGGTCGCATCATAGGCTTTCATCTGACCCAACTGATCATCTTTATGACCAGGCTTACCTTGATTGCTCAGCTGCATTTCTACCCAGTCTTTGATATTAACGACGGCTGGCTCAACCTTCCAGTTACTCTTGCCATCGCCGACAATTTTGAATTGTTTGCCAAACCAATTCACGGTCTTGCCCACCAGCTTATCGGATGACACTGGTTTGTGAATGCGATCTAATCGATCCGGCAACTCACGCAAGGGGGGCATCACATCATTTTGCATGCCCGGCACTTGCATCGTGTTATACACACGCCAGTACCCCCACATTCCTGCGACATAGTGATGCGCCACATGGCAATGGAACAGAAAATCTCCAGCCAACCATTGGCACAGACCCGATCCGCATTCCGTTTCTAAATCTAATGCCTCAGATGGTCCGATGACTTCTACGTCAACGCGATCAGATTTTGTACGAATCACCGGATATTTCACGGGGCCTGTCTGACCGGTATTCCACACGGGCATTTGTGTGGCTCTTGGACTACGTTGCCACCGAATGGCACCACCATGAGGATGATGGGAATGGAAGACTTCCGATCCGCCATGCACAATGCGGAACTTAGCAGGATCCCCTAAATAGCTGCGAGGAATCGTTGGAGCCGCATCCCCAAAGGTATAGGAACTATAGGCCATCGATTCATCTTCAAAACCAAAGTATTCATGTTGCACATGCATATTGTTGATGCCGAACGGCTCACTACGATAGTTGAGCGCCCGAGCACCTGGACGGTAGGCATCCGTTAATGGATCGCGTTGAGGCAAGAAATCCCCATGCTTGTTGACCGGACGGAAAGCTTCATCCCCAACTTCATGATAGATGAGGACAAATTCACGAAAATCTGGACCATCCCCATTATCAATCATGACTTGCCAACCACTGCTAGCTTCTGTCGCGGCTCCGGTTCCTAAAGGTTCATAGTAATTCGATCCCCGGGGTTCCACCACGAACACCCCAAACATCCCCATGACCGTTAATTCCCGATCATTGCTAAATGTATGAAATTGGCGACCACCTTCCTGCGTATCAGGATGGATATACCATTCCATTTTAATGACAGGAGATCCGGCAGGTGCCTCCTCATCATCATCACTGACACCTACAGCGATTGAATCGGGATTGGTGGTCGTTGCGGGTTGGCCCGTCTTGCTCATCACCATATCCGAGCCATTGATATGTAAACTCACTTCTTCTCCAAACTCTAATTTGTTGCGAAGTGTAATTTTGACGCAATCCCCTTGGTTGCCTCGAATGACCAACGGTTGAATCCATTGATCTTGGATGCCATTTTTCACACCGCCCGGGTCGTTGTGCCCTTCCGTTTCACGAGCAGCCGCATTTTTGGCTTCTTCCGCACGAACTTTGTCCATATTTTCTGTCAAGGCATACATATACCCTGGATAATAATCCAGCCATTGATTCAAGGTAATTTCAACATTGACGGCCGATATATCATAATTCCGCACTGGGGCCGTCTTAGGACACAAACCCCCTTTCATCGAAACGGGTTCCACATTAGAATTACTTGCCAGCAAGCCATTCTCTGGCCCACCTCCATATTGATGAATCATCGACATCGAATTGAACGCACCAGTGTCGGCACCCTTGTGGTCCATGTCCTTCTGCATTTGCTGCATCATCCGTTGGTGTTGCAGCTCAACGAGTGCAGCGCGCTCAGCGCGACCTTCCATGGCATCTTCTACAATGGTTTGTCCTTTGAGTTCTTCAGCCCATCCTGGGGATTTGGCAGTCATCCCAACTGGATGCAGATGTTGAGAGGAAGCATCTTCAGCGCTAACAAATGATGGGATCCCACATAAAGTCGCTCCCCCAAATAGCGCTAAGAATGCCGAAACCGTGAATAAAGTCCGTTTACGGTGATACATGCGCCGGCCTCCTTTACATAAGGCGGTTGGTGAATAAAAAATCAAAATTGGATACTGCTATCTGTTGGCCACATATTCTCTGTCCTGATTCATCACGTATTTCCATCAAGATTTAGTGCCGACATTGGCTATCCTCTTTTTGATCCGGAGGTTGGGGATTCCGGAGGCCGGTCCATCACACCCCGCCCAATGTCGGCAATGAAGGAATAAAGCAACATAAATGCCATAAAGATATTCCTGCCCATCTATGCAACATTCAGCCAATGTCCATAAGGGGAAAAAATTTTCATCACCCCCTCACTTTCGAATAACCGAGAAACCAGTATTCCACAGTGCTAAACACCTAACGACGAATACTACGTTTGCCGTGCATAGAATCAACAACTTACGCGTCCAATTTTTTGGACAGACTGAGATCAATTCTGTAGGAAAATAGGGCACGACATCATGATTTCCTTCTGGGGAAGCCGCTTCAAAAAACATTTGATCACCCTCTTACAAATATGACCACTCAGAAAGCGATGCCGAAATAAGCGCCCGCTGTCCCAAAATTATTGGTAGTATCAGTTTGCCCGGTCGCTAAATGAAAACGCCCATCAACACCCAAATGTAGAGCTTTCCACACGCGGACTTGTACTCCAACGGCAAATTGCACCCCAATATCCAACACTGTCGTATCATTAGAGGGAGGACTGATGACATGGAAATCTAAGCCAGCCGGGATAATCCATGGTCGAAACCTGCTTCCTTCCATGAACATAATTTTTGGCGCGACATTGACGGTAAGCATGGTAATTTGAACTTTCTCTTTCCTGACCGAACAGGTAGGAACCGCAGCAGCCCCACAAGTAGACGGCACAGCCTGTGTGACCCTCTTAGAATCAAATCGTTTGAATTCCACGCCAATTTCCCCTAACACCCACGTGCCTGGGAACAAATCCCAAATATCCCGAGTGAGGACCAAATCCAGTCCAGCACCAACGTAATATCCAGAATCCCCACTATTGTTTCCCTGAAAGCCAAACACATCAGTAAAGACTTCATTTGATCGATCATTCGTCGCCCAAGCTCCCCCGCCACGGAAAAACACCATATTCCCGGTTTCTTGCTCCGCCCCGGGTGAGGTAGAGAGTGTTTTTTGTTCTAATCGTTCTAACCGTTCTTCAACTGTCGCAGCGTGAACTACGCTTATGCCACAAAGAACAAACAACAAAGCACTGCCAACCAACAAGCCATAACCTTCGCACCTAAATTTCCGATGTCGAGTCATCCCACCACCCCTTCATGAAATTTTTAAAAATACTCTGTGGCCTAAAAATCGCCTTTTAAATGACGCCGGGCCTCTGACAAAGTTCCCTACCTTGTCAATGTTATGAGGAGACCATTGCGCTGACTTTCGTTTCATCATTCTCTGTTTGCTGGAATGGCAAAATTATTAGAACCGCTTAGCCATACCCATATATAAGCGTCGCTTTATAATCTGTTAGACTAGGACCGCGGGCTCAAAAAATATTCACCAGCAATGATGAAAGTATTCGTGTCGCGAGGTATAACCGAAGCCCGAGAGCCACCAATAAAAATCGCATCAGCTCAGAATGGCATGACTCCAAAAAGAAAAATGGAACATGGCACAACTCCCATGAGGACCCAACGCATCCTTGCGAGACTTGTCATGCTTCAAAACAGCAACAAGAGTGCCATTAAGATATTTTCATCAAAAATGTGAGAAGGACCACTAAAGAAGCACTTACCGTGGGAATAACCACATGGAGAAGGAAGAACTATTGAAGTTTAAATTTCCACACTTTTGGACAAATAGTAAGGGAACATTTAAGACATCAATTTTTCATGAACTTGCGTGTCCGAATACTCAGACAGCAAAAAACGTGAGGTGTAGCATTTAGGGGCAGGGATACGAAAATATTATGAAATGTTGTTATCTCGCAATTTATTGTAAAGGCTTGAACGACTAATTTTTAGAAGCCTCGCCGCACGAGTTTTATCTCCCTTGGCATTAAGTAGAGCTTGGAGAATCTGGCTTCGCTCAGCTTCCTGCCGTGCAACTTTCCCAATTCTATTCAAATCATTTTTGAAAGGCTGAGTGCTCTGCCCATGAAATAAATCCCCAGGTTGAAGGATAGAATGTGGGCAAGTCACGACACCTCGTTCAATGACATTTTCCAGTTCGCGAACATTCCCGGGCCAATGATGTTGAACGAGCGCCAACTGAGCATTTGGACTCACACTGATTGGAGCACGGCCATTTTTTTGTGCTGCCTCTCGCAAGAAATACTCAACCAATAATGGAATATCTTTTTTGCGTTCTCGTAGGGAAGGGACCGTTAAAGGTAGGACAGCCAGCCGATAATACAAATCAGCCCGAAATGTTTTGGCCTTGACTAATCCCTCAAGAGGTTTATTCCCAGCGGAAAGCACTCGCACATTCACCTTAATAGACTGATTACTCCCGACAGGTTTAATTTCTCCTTCTTGTAATACCCGAAGCAGTCGGGCTTGAAACGCGTGTGTGGTATCGGCAATTTCATCTAAAAAAATTGTTCCTCCTTCAGCTTCCTCGAAAAGCCCCTTTCTGTCAGATACCGCTCCCGTAAACGCCCCACGTTTATGGCCAAAGAGTTCACTTTCCAACAAGGTTTCGGGCAAAGCACTGCATTCCACGACAACAAAAGGCTGCGTCCGTCGACGGCTCAACGCATGAATAGTTTTCGCCACAAGTTCCTTGCCGGTCCCACTTTCGCCCTGAATCAATACGGTGGCCTCACTCGCAGCCACCAATTGAATCATTTCTACTAAAGATTGGATGGGTTCACTGTCACCAATAATTGATCGAATTGGCCCCTTTGCATCTGATGACGCTTCATGTCTGGAATCCAGGCGTCCTTCATTTTTCGTCTCTGACTGAGGGGTGACAAGACTTTCAGTACCCCGAACACCCATCATGACTGCTAAATGCGTCTGCCCCGCTTCACTTTGTAACGGCACAGCGTTAGGCAGGGGACACCTTGAAGAGAACTCAATACTCAAAGGAGACGCAGGCACGACTCCAGAATGTTGGTTTCTGTCCGGAAATAGGCTGGTGGCAGGACAAGACTCACAGGGAGATACTTGAGAATTTATGGAATGAGAACCGTTTGTTTTTGATCTGAGAATTAAGGGACAGTCCTTCGAAATTTTTTCGGAGGCAGGATTGGCATACACCATTTCCATTTTTGGATTAAAAATGACAATAGGCTCTTCTAAATGATGCGCTAATAATTTTAAACCCTCAATGCGGGCACAAACATGTTCAGGAAGATCAGCTCCCGTTGGCGAATACGATCCGGCCATCGTATTGACTCCTCTCTTTACTTTCCATCACAGAATATTCCCACATGGATTCCCGAGGCACACTTGTGCAATCCATCCTTTCAAATCGTTCAGATGAAGCGGCTTTTCAAAATATCCTTGAGCACCACACTCCAACGCTTTGGCTTTCGACTGACTATCACCATGAGCAGTCATCACCACGATGGAACTCTGAGGAGCCGATGCCTGTAGTAACCGTAGATAGGGATAGCCTCCATCAGGAATTCTTAAATCCGTGACAATAACCTTCGGGATGACCGTTTGAAGCGTTTTGAACGCCCCCTTTCCATCAGAAGCTTCAACGACCCGACAGCCCTTTTCCTGAAGAGCGTCGACCAACACCGCTCGCATGGCCTCATCCTCATCAACCACTAGAATGGTACATTCTTTACCCATCCTATGATTATGAACTGGAACAGACCCCATCACCTCACCACTAAGCCCGAGCAACGGCTTCCCTAAGTAAGTCAATTAAAACGCTACTTTGGAATTGAGCAAAATCTAGGCCTGAAAATTTTGGCCAGATTATCTAAAAAGTGTCGCACTTTTGGAAAATTGAAAGGTACTTTTAGGAAAGTAGTGTGGAGTTTTTCCACAGAAAGTCTATTCGGAGGAATGCACACCTTCAAGACGTACCATCTTTACGTCATCAAGGAACATGAAGGCAGGAACAACAGATCCCCTTGCAGGAAATCTCCTCAAATTTTTTCTACCCTTTCTTCCTAGATCGCACAACTAGCACAGAACAAGGAGCATGTTGACTAACCGATTTGGCCACACTTCCCATCAACAACCGTCTCAACCCAGTCAACCCCTTTGAGCCCATGAGCACTAAATCCACCTTCTGTTGTCGTGCTGTTTTTAATATTTCCGGTGCTTCATGTCCCGAGGCTATCCGCTCATTAATATTTAGAGGGAGAGAAGCCAGTGTATTGCGCGTGTCTTTCAACAGACTTACACCAACAGCACCTTTATCCCGGCACAAATTCTTAGCCAACTTAGTAAATTCAGCCTGACTCTTTCCGGCACGATCCACAAACTGGTCAGTTTCATACATATGTTTTCTCTTCACATGAAGTAACATAACGGTAGAGTCAGCAGGAACCCTGACGACCTCTTTGAGAAATTCTACAGCTTTCCAGGAATCGTCGGACCCATCAGTGGCAAGAAGTACCTTGAAGTTCGATGACGCTTTCGTCTTTCGAGCAGTTGGTCGTCCAATGAGGACGGAACATGGGGCATCATTCAAAACCCATTCACTGACACTTCCCAGCAAAAGGCCTGACATGCGAGACAAGCCTCTAGAACCAAGAACCACCAGATCAATTTTTTTCTTCTGAATGAGGCTTAAAATTTCTTGGCCAGGAACACCGTTCACCACGATCGATTGCACCTGCAACGTTTCCGACGCAAACTGCTTTTCCAGGCGCCGAAATTCTGCATGAACTGGCAGTGGCGGATTTCTCAAATCATCTAATTTCTTTTTTTGCAAACGACTTAAACTTTCTCCAGACATCTCGTCGTCCAGAGTCGTGACATGGAGAATAATCAAGGTTGACCCAGGTGGCCACTTCATTTTTTGGAGCAAACTTATCACAAATTTTGAATCTTTTGAGTGATCAATCGCTATTAATATTCGCATGAAATCATTCCTTTGGTTTTTGTGAGATCCAGAATCGAAGCGTTTTTTCAAAACCAACAATCCCATAGATGAGAAATCCCCAGCCAATAATAAACCGCCACTCACTGAAAGCCAACGGTGCTGATCGAAAGATTTGATTCATCCACGGCCAATAGGTAAATACTAGTTGTAGCCCAATCATGATCGTCACGCCGATCAATAGCGATCGGTTGGAAAAACACCCAATACGCCACATCGAAAACTCAAGAGAACGACAATTAAAGACATAGAACATTTCTCCAAACACAAACATATTCACCGCAGCCGTTCGGGCAACTTCAATGGGTTGCCCTTGAGCGAGTACCCATTCAAATAACCCAAATGATCCAACCAATAACAGAGTACCGACCATCCCAATTCGGTAGACCAGCGTACTCGTTAATATGGAGGTTTGTGGATCGCGAGGCGGTCGGGCCATCAGGCCCGGCTCTTTTGGTTCGAAAACGAGCATTAACCCCAACAACACAGCGGTCGTCATATTTATCCAAAGGATTTGAACTGGAAGAATGGGCAGGGTGACCCCAGCAAACACTGCAACCATAATGACCAGACCTTCACCAATATTTGTGGGAAGCGTCCAGGTTATAAACTTTACGAGATTATCGAATACCCCACGTCCCTCCTCTACGGCAGCCTCAATCGTCGAAAAATTGTCGTCTGTCAGCACCATGTCCGCCGCTTCCTTGGCAACTTCAGTTCCCATTTTCCCCATCGCAATCCCAATATTTGCTTGTCTCAAGGCCGGGGCATCATTCACGCCGTCTCCAGTCATCGCTACAATATGCCCAAGAGCTTGCAAAGCATCAACCAACCGGAGTTTTTGTTCGGGTGCGACACGAGCAAATACAGAAATCTGTTCTACTTGCTTGACCAGTTCAACATCACTCAACCTGGCAACCTCATGGCCACTTAAGACTGGCAGACCGTGCGCCGGCCGAGCTAACTTCATCTGCTTGGCAATAGCCACAGCAGTACCCACATGATCCCCAGTAATCATTTTGACTTGAATGCCCGCACGATGGCAGGTCTGCACAGCTCGAATCGCTTCTGATCGAGGCGGATCCATCATGCCCTGCAACCCTAAAAACACCAGCTCCCTCACATCATGATGCGATATTGAACACTGATCGGATGACAAAGTTTTTGATGCAAACGCCAGAACACGCAAACCTTTATTTGCCATCTTTTGAACTGCATACTGAATGGCCTGGGCATCTAAATGCACTAATTGACCCGTGAGATCCAATGCTTTGTCGCAACCCATGACAATTCGCTCCACAGCACCTTTGACATACATCACCTTGGATACGGCTTCATCGGGTTGACTATGCAACGTCGCCATCAATTGATCCTGTGACTCAAAGGGAAGGGTATCTAAGCGAGGAAAATTTTGTGTCATCAACCTGCATGAGAGCCCAACTTTCTCTGCTACTGACAACAGAGCCCCTTCTGTTGGGTCTCCTTCCACTCCCCAACCTCCATTCTTTTGAACGAGGCTTGATTCATTACACAGAAGTCCGGCCTTTGCGCATTCAAGCAAAGGCGGATACGAAGCAGGGTCGATAGAAGTCCCATGAAACTGAACTTCCCCAACCGGGGAATATCCTAATCCTGAAACGGAAAAAGACTTGTGACACACAAAAATTTCTTGCACGGTCATTTGATTCTGAGTCAGAGTTCCGGTTTTATCAGAACAAATCACCGTCGTACTGCCTAATATTTCCACCGCAGGAAGTTTTCGCACGATGGCATGACGACGTGCCATACGTGATACACCAATTGCCAGCATAATGGTCATGGCGGCTGGTAACGCTTCGGGAATAGCCCCGACAGCTAAGGCGACAGCGGCCATAAACATATCGAAAGCCGATTCACCCCTAAGCCATCCAACCAAAAAGGTTAACCCTGCCAACACAAGAATGACCCACAGCAACACACCACTGAAATTTCTAATTTTTTTGGTAAGCGGGGTGTCCAACACCTCCGCCGATTCGATCAGCTCTTTGATTCGTCCTATCTCAGTCGTATCCCCGCTTGCCACGACCACACCCAGACCTCGACCCGCCGTCACCAACGAAGAGGAAAAAGCCATGTTGGCTCGATCGGCTAATACCGTATACTTGGGAAGCACTTGAACCTGTTTCGAAACGGGGATGGATTCTCCCGTGAGAGCCGATTCATCAATCTGCAGATTGCGCTCATTCACCAGTCGAAGATCAGCTGGAACTTTATCGCCAGCTTGCAAGACCACTATATCTCCTGGCACCAGCGCCGCAAAGGACAGCCGTTGCTTTTTCCCACCACGAATCACCATGGTCATGCCATCCATGGTTTGCGCTAGAGCTGCAATAGCGTGCAACGCCTTGGATTCTTGGATATAGCCAATCACGGCATTGATGAGTACCACCCCAAAGATCACACCAGAATCCACCCACTCTTGAAGAACAGCGGTGATCAGTGTGGCTGCAAGAAGGATATACACCAAGGGTTGATGAAATTGAAGTAAGAAAAGGAGGACAGAGCTGGTTCCCTCATAAAGGCTCAAGCTATTCGGACCGAACTGTTTCTGTCGATGAGAAACCTCAAAATCATCTAAGCCTTGCTCAGCATCGGTCTCCAATAGAGTCAGGACCTCGTTGAGAGAAAGGTGATGCCAGTGTTTTTCTAACAAGGTTTCAAGCATACTTTTCTCAATATTGGGGAAAGTTAATCATCCTCAACATCCAATAGCCCGCCATGATGACACTTCAGACAATTTGCAAAATGCCCAAGGCGATGCGCACCTTCCCCTTCTTCTATAATATGGCTAACCCGCGCATTGGAAAGCACAGTCATCTTATTCCCCTCCTCCCCTGATTCCAGCAGATGACAATTAGAGCAGGATGTCGCACCCGTGGCTCTAAAAATAATTTCTCCATGAGGATTTCTCAATGCACGCGTGGTTATCGAAGCTAAGACACCTTGATGCTCCACATGACACGTCCAGCAGGGTTGGGCCTTGGCAATAATGTCTGCATGAAAGCGAGCCACAGCAGGTTCAGCACGTGTCGCAAAGATTTCTTTTGAATGACAAGAAAGACATTTCTGAGGAATCGGTCCTTGAAACGGTTGGTGGCAGGAAAGGCAAGACTTCACATCTGTATGGTACCGACTGAGATGCCCTGGCGCCCATAAAGCCTCCGTGTAGTCCGGTGAGAACCACATCACGACTCCAATGATTACAGCCGTGATCCCCCATACAAGCGGAGCGACCCATGATCGTAAGCATCCGATCATTCATACCCCTCCGAAAAATAATGCACCACCAATATGAAGCAAAGCCAACACTACAAACGACCAGGCCATAGGACCATGAAGGCACTTCCACCATCGCAACGATTCTTCTTGTAAGGCCAAATCATGCAACTGTGCTTCCACGGTTTCTTCCGGCATCCCCTTGAACGCCAATTGATGACGACGGTCATATAACTGTTGAAACGCCCAGTGATGCAATGCTTGGCCAACAATCCCACTTATTACTACCAACACCATGGCGCCTAGCGCGAGAATCGGCACCCAGGCATGAAAATGTGCACCCGAATGAACAAAGATAATCGAAGGGCCTAGAACACCAGCCCCTATATGAACGTGGAACCAACGTTTTGGCCAAACCTGGTTCGGACGCCACCACCATTTCAATGGATACACAAAGGTTAATCCAATGAAGCCCATACCAATCCACCCAACCAGGTGTGCCATTTGCGTATGACCGAATGGCCGACTTGGAGTCGTACTCAAGAAATATTCAAGAAGGAAGGTGCTGATGATGGCCAAGCACACAAGGCCAAAAACTAAAGCCGTGCAACGGGAAAGAGTCGGCATGATGTTGAATGATCACTGGATCTTATGACTATACGCACATCGTCGAGTCAAAGAGCCTGAGTAAAGACGGGAGAAGAGGCTGGAAGAAGAGCCCGCAACTTTGTTCCGACAATTTCTGGATTCTTGACCCCACGAAATCGCAGGGTCCGATTCGAATCATGAGACCGAATGACCACGGTACCTATTCCTAAGAACTTGGCGAGAGGCCCTTGCATGATTTCAACGGCATGGATTCTCTCATGGCTGGCGCATCTGATCGTTTTCCCAGAATATCCATTCCGAATCATGACTTGCCGTGAGGTGATAACATATTTTGCCCAATATCGGAGTACCGCCGCCACTCCAAGCAAGAAACACGCTCCTACTATCCACAGCATCCAACCTGAGACATCGGCATACAGAAAAATTAACCCTCGCGAGGCCGTCCAGAGGCTCAAAAAATACAGCCAACTGAACTGACCCCACGAAGGATAAGCTTCCCATACTATCCGTTCAAATTCATCTTGACCACTCATGTTATTCGTGTGTGTTCTGCAGAAAAATGCCGCATGATTCAAGGCAAAGCTATCATTAAATTCCTATATTCATTAACTGTTTGTCTCTCCCTGAAAATGAAGTACTCCTTTCACCTCTGACAGCAAAGGCAGGTTCTGTACCGATAGAATCCAGCGTATCCTGAATACGTGTGGGATGCCCCCAATCACTCCACATAACATCCTGCATTTCAAGCACCCCGACTTGTTCGGAAACTTTTTGTAGAACATCCGATGAAAAATTTTTGTGCGGCATATCTTCATATATCATCCGAAGAGTTTGTGTCTCTAATGCAGTCCCAATAGTATTTCCAAACGCTTCAAAATGCTGCATCACTTCAGGCAAGCACTGCCACCCAAGCTGCCAAAGCATTTCAACGTTAGCCGCCATGACAAACGTATTCCAGAGCCCTCCAGCATTCATAGCCGCCATCGCGCGGGAAGAATCAGGTTTCTCAAAAAATGCTCCAACTTGACGGACTTGAGAGCCACGAATCCACCCAAGAGACTGCGTTGGCTCAATCCACCCATAGTCTAATTCGGTTCCGGTCGGAGAAACTCCAAGCAGCATGAGACGCTCAGAAAACAATTCGGCTGCCCGAATGAGTTTTCCGGCCATTTGGACAAATCGATATTCAGGAAACACAAAGTGATCCGAAGGATACACAATGACCGTCGCCTGGGGATCACGATGACGAATATATGCCAAAGGAAGAAAAATACCCGCAACCGTACCACAATTTTTGGGCTGATGAATTACCCCACCACGTGGATTCCCTCTTAATTGCCATGACATTTCTGCAGCATGATGAGCAGCCACCACAGTCACTTTCTGTTCGGGCACAGTCAATTGATCCGCTCGATCCCAGGTATGTTGCAACATCGAACGGGATCCGACAAATGAGCAAAATTGCTTAGGCTTATGATACCCCAGCCATTTTTCGATAAACGGTCGAGTCCGTTCGCCTTCTCCCCCAGCCAAGACGATTGACCACCGATGAATGGGATTCCTTTGTTGCACGATCACGGCCGTCCTTCTCTTTCTCGCACCACTAAACAATTCATACATGCTACAGAGTTTGAAAAGTGCACATACCTGACCTCCTTAAAGAAGGCCAAACCATGCACTCAAGCTTCCTTTTGATGTTGTTTCCTAATCTAGGCTACAAGTTTAATACCATCTCTGACCGACATGATTTCTTAGGTTTTTCAGTGAACTACCAACTTTAGGGAATAGCATCTTTGGGGCATTTCGCAACACAGGGAATCAGACGGTAGTGAAATTTTCGGTCCAATGAAGTAAAGAGGTTCCCAGAAAATTCACTTTGGAAGGACTGGAGGAACGATCTTAAGCTTCTCTTGAGAACCTATTTGAGCTTCGAGCTAGAAGGAGAGGAATGAAGAAAGACTCATAATTATCTTTCCTTTACTAATGAGAATTCCTACAATGGTCCGGTAAAGTAAATACAGTCTTTAGGAAACCAATTTTCATGAATTTTGACGAGGCCGGTCGTCTACAAAAGGCATGGAAAGCCAAAAATGGCGACCTACCCTGCATGCATTCTCGTGTTGTGGATCATCTGAATGTCCCCGAAGGACAATCCACAGGGAAATTGGTCTGCAAAGAATGTGGAACGATCTTTCCAGATGCAACCCACTAACTTTCTCGCCTCATTCCAACGACTTCTGCCCAAACATTTCTCTTTTCCTACCTCGACGCGGAAATTTCGATTTGCAATTTTGCCATGAACAACTCAGAAACAGGACTGTATAGCAGGCTTCTTTTTAGCCCCAAACAGGGCAGCCGAGATGATGGCCATGACGTTTGAGCAGTCATCTCCATTCGAAAAGATTCCTTTCAGACCAATTGTACCTGTCAGAACCTACCCAACTCTTTTCAAATTACGAGACTTTGATTTGCAGACGTTTGGGCTTCGCAGTTTCTCCTTTTGGCAAATGAATCATTAGGACACCGTCCTTGAATTGGGCCGAAACTTTCTCTTCTTCAGCATCGGCAGGAACCGAAAAACTTCGCTCGAAACTCCCATAGGAACGTTCCACTCGATGATACTTTTTCCCTTTTTCCTCTTTTTCATACTTTCGTTCGCCTGAGATGGCTAACACCCCATCCTCAACGGAAATTTTCACGTCTTCCCTTTTGATCTCTGGAAGATCCGCTTTAATCAAGTATTCTTTGTCATCTTCCGTAATATCGACTAATGGAGCCCACTCCATCACTCGCATAGATTCTTTGTCACGATCCTTGGGAAGCGAAGGCCGTCCCATCCAAGACGATAACCGTTTTTCAAATTCCTGAATGTCCTGCATTGGATCCCAGCGTGTTAAAAGACTCATGATGTCACCTCCATTGTGAATGAAAAGTTAAAAATTGTGCTGCGAAACTACCCCCTCACTTAGACAGCCCTTAATAATGACCTACTAATTTCGATACTCAAATCTATTCCTGGCAACATTCGCCCTGACTCCCGTGTCTTCCATGAGGCCCACCCATCCCTTGTGGCCCAGGCTGACTTCCTCCACTCCTTGGCCCCATTCCCCGATGACGTCCTATACCTCCAGGGCCACGGCCTTTCGCAAATGACCGTTCATATTGCATAACCGTCCAAATTTCCTCATCTGATAAGAGGCCTCCAAACGGAATCATCCCAGTCCCTGGGGAACCATGCTTGATGACCCAAAAGATTTCTCCCTCCGACCGATGCCACCACATCCCATGGTGCCAAAAATTCCTGGGAGAGGGATTGAGAGAGAGTCCTCCCGGGCCATCACCACGACCCGATGGCCCATGACAATTAAAACAGGTACCTTTCCCTTCATAAATCGCTTTCCCCTTCTCAACATTTTTTAGAGAATCTGACAAAGGACTCACCAATCTTCGTGCCTCTTCAATGTTAGCTTCCGGAACACGTGGCTCCATGATATGTCGCTCCATCGCAAATAATGAACTCACCAAAAAGCTGCCAAACATCACATTCAGTGCAAAAACCGACCTCCAGAACATACATTCCTCCCCTGTTATCAATATTATCCTTGTCTTAATTCATCACTAAACGAACCTTTGCTATGTCCATGCCAGATAACCCAAGCAGGCATCCTCCTGTTTTAGAAGCAAGGCTTTCTATAACAATTTGTGGCCACAACCAGGAGAGACAGCTCCACCGATGATGGAAAATGCCTCATCGTACAAAAGGACAATGTTGCAACTTGCTACAGGACCATGAGGGGGAGCGAAATTTTTATGGCTGGCACTGAACACGTGTGAGGAGAAAAATTTTTGAAGAATGTCCATTCATGAGAGACAGAAAGGATAGCGCACTCACCAAATCTTCGAGATAGGGAATTATATTTGAAATTTATTCGAAGTCTGGCAAAAAGGGTTATAATGAATTACTTTCCTACACAAAATATTAAGCCGGATAGTCAACCAGGATAAATCAGATGCTAGAAACTGCTGCTGTTGCCTTTACGACGTTCTTTGTGACCCTTGGTCCAATTGAGGCAGCCGCAATGTTTGCGGCCTTAACACAAAACCGAACGGCCCAACATCGCCGATTGATGGCGATTCGTGCCACCCTTGTCGCCACCGGAATTCTCTTAACATTCGCTGTACTTGGAGATTCGTTGTTAGGTCTTCTAGGAATTTCTTTGGCGGCCCTACAAACTGCGGGTGGCATACTGCTGTTGCTGATTGGAATTGATATGGTGTTTGCGCGTGCGTCAGGGGGAACAACCACGACGAATGCGGAAACTCAAGAAGCCGAACACAAGCAAGATATTTCAGTCTTTCCTTTAGCCACACCGCTCATTGCCGGACCTGGAGCGATGGGAGCCATCATTCTGCTCATTGCCAATGCCCAAGGGGATTTGGCAACTCAGCTCATCGTTATCGCCTCACTCATCGCCGTATTACTAATCACCCTCTTGTGTCTCTTTGGGGCTACATACATTCAGAAGAGACTCGGTGTTTCAGGTCAACATGTTTTCAGTCGGGTATTCGGTGTGCTTCTGTGTGCTTTGGCCGTGCAATTTGTATTTGACGGTATCGGGCAAAGCGGTCTGTTACCATAGATTTCATTCAAAGATTATCATTGTACGGAATCTTGTTGAGTTTCACCCGTCATGGGAACAAACCGTACTGACAACAATTCGGTGCTCTGGTAACCCTCTTCGGTTCGTCGAATAACAACCAGATTTTGAGAATGATCCCCGACAGGAGAAATGAGACGCCCGCCTACGGCTAGCTGGTCTAGGAGAGGAGAAGGAATACGTTCTGGCGCGGCGGTAAGAATCACCGCATCAAAGGGGCTTTCTTCTGGCCAACCCTGATATCCATCACCAGCTCGTACCACAACGGTGTCATAACCTAATTCGGCCAAAATTTCTTTGGCCTGACTCGCAAGGGGCTCCACAATTTCAATAGTAAATACGTTCGCGCCCATTTCGGCGAGAATCGCAGCCTGATACCCTGATCCCGTTCCAATCTCTAAGACTTTCTCACCAGGTTTTACGCTCAAAACTTCTGTCATGAATGCGACAATATAAGGTTGAGAGATTGTTTGTTCATACCCTATAGGAAGAGGGAAATTACCATACGCCTCTTCAGATTCCTGAGCAGGGATAAACCGATGTCTCGGCACCCGGCGCATAGCCGATATGACGACCGGGTCAATAATTCCCTCCGCCACAATTTGTGTATCGACCATCCAATCCCGTTCGCTTTGTCGTGACTGATCGTGAAACTGTTTCATTCTTGAGCGCCCTTCCTCAAATATCCCCATGGCAACCCACGTTGCACATGCTACAAGGATGAGGACAGATATTTTGACCTTCAACATTGAACTCCTCACTCCCACCTTCCTTCATCAAACCTCTATCCGGCCAGCTCAGTTTCAACATTTTTCCTTAAGGAGCCGTAATCTCATTGGACTTTTCCCGTAAGGTCGTCACCAGTTCCTCATAAGAGGAACGATGGATAATCCGAGCAAACTGACTTCTATAGTTTTTCACTAAACTCACGCCATTCACTACCACGTCATACACCAACCATCGATTATTTTTTTGAAGCAATCGATAGTCTAGGAATATTTCCGTTTTAGGGGAAAGTATCTTGGTTTGAACTTCTGCATAGGGATCCTTACGCCGCTCCTTAAGATACTGCACTTCTTCGCCTGAATAGTCTTCAATTTTACCAGCATACGTCTTGGAGAGCAGCGACTGGAATAATCGGACAAATTCCTGATGCTCTTCCTCGCTACGGTTTTTCCAATGTGAGGCTAAAGATCGCTTCGCCATTTCTGTAAAAGAAAAATAGGCACTAATAGTCTCTTCAAGCAAGATTCTTCGGCGAGAATGATTTTCAGATGTTCTTAGTTCCTTATCCGTCACAATTTCAATCACTTCATCAATAGTCTTTTTTACCACACTCGTAGGATCAGGAATCTCGTTGGTACCGGCTATTCCCAGGACATTACACCACAACAAAAGCTGGCATAGTAGAATCTGTAACAATATCGTTTTAATCATAGCTAATACCGAGGAGCCATTTTCTTCCCCTAATATCATCAATCATCAGAATATTAGTTCTTGTGCCCTTTCCGAACATTTTTGGCAGCATTAAGGCATAGGTCTTGCTCTATTTTTATCTATTCAAAGCCTTCTATACTCGGGTAAGAAATTCGTTTTTCCTCATTCTGCAATAACGTCACCAGAATAAGAAACCACGGTGTGAAGATATGAGTCATCCCATTGTTAACAAAAAAAATACTAGTCCCATTGAAAAAATCCTAAAGAACTTGAGACTATCGCTTTTAGGAATCATCACAATCCTTATAATATTTGTCGGCAACACCAGAGCCCAAGATTTGATAAATAATCCCTTTGCCGGAAAGGTTCTCTATCAGACCCATTGCTTACGATGTCATGGTCTTCTTGGTGACGGCAAAGGACCTGACGCGGCAACGCTCACTGTACCTCCCGGAGATTTTCATACATCTAAATCAAGTGCAAAAAATGCGTATGAATTGCGTTCAATCATTATTTGGGGATTGGTATTTAGTCCTATGCATGGTTGGGGTCACCGACTCACTCCAGAGGAAATTCGAAGTCTCATCAGTTATATTCGAGAACTTGCGCCCTATCAACCACGAATTTAACCAAAAGCATCCTCGGAAACGTTTTCAAACTAGCTGAACAAATCATTCCTACGAGGCGGGCCACTTCCAATCACGGATTTCCGGCATATCATCGCCATGCGTCGAAATGTAGGTCTTATGATCAACACGTTTATCACGAATGGCTTGTTTGGCATAGGCAGCGAGATATCCCAGCTTCGGAACGCGATCAATCACATCCGCTACAAGATGGAACCGATCCAGGTCGTTTTGTACGACCATGTCAAAAGGCGTGGTGGTCGTTCCTTCTTCTTTATACCCCCGCACATGAAGATTCATATGATTCGTCCGACGATATGTCAGCCGATGGATTAACCACGGATACCCATGAAAGGCAAAAATAACGGGCTTGTCTGTCGTGAACAAGGTGTCAAACTCTTGATCTGTTAAACCATGCGGATGTTCATTTTGTGGTTGAAGCTTCATTAGATTCACAATATTCACCACACGCACTTTCAAATCTGGGACTTGTTGGCGCAGCAGGTCCACCGCCGCTAATGTCTCTAATGTTGGTATATCGCCCGCACAGGCCATCACTACATCCGGCTCTTCCCCTTTGTCGTTACTGGCCCATTCCCAGATCCCAATTCCAGCGGTGCAATGCTTGATCGCCGCATCCATACTGAGATACTGCAACCCAGGCTGCTTGCCCGCGACGATCACATTTACGAGGTGTCGACTGCGCAGACATTTATCCGTGATGCACAACAAACTATTGGCATCAGGAGGCAAATAAATACGAATGATTTCAGCTTTTTTGTTTACCACATGATCAATAAAGCCCGGATCTTGATGAGAAAATCCATTGTGATCTTGTCGCCAGACATGTGAGGTCAACAAATAGTTTAACGACGCAATGGGTCTTCGCCAAGGAATACCCTCTCGTGTCACCTTGAGCCATTTTGCATGTTGGTTAAACATGGAATCCACAAGATGGATGAACGCCTCATAGCAAGAAAAAAATCCGTGGCGTCCAGTCAAAAGGTACCCTTCTAACCAACCCTGACAGGTATGCTCACTCAGCATTTCAAACACACGACCGTCTGTTGAGAGATTGTCATCTTCCGGAAGAGTCTCGGCCATCCACCGCCGCTTGGTTACCTCAAACAAAGCACTCAAACGATTCGAGGCTGTTTCATCTGGTCCAAACACCAGAAAATTTCGATTTTCCAAATTGCGTTTCATCACATCTCGAAGAAACCGCCCCATCACGCGAGTGGCCTCAGCCACAACAGTGCCTGGTTTCGGAACATCCACGGCATAATCTTGAAAGGCCGGCATCTTCAGCTCTTTCAAAAGAAGGCCGCCGTTCGTATGTGGATTCGCTCCCATGCGCCTGTTTCCCTTTGGAGCCAGCGCAGCTAAACGTGGATCAAACTGCCCCTGCTCATCGAACAGTTCATCTGGTCGATAACTTTTCAACCAATCTTCCAATAGCTTGAGATGTTTCTTATTAGTCGCCATGTCCGAAAATGGGACTTGGTGTGATCGCCAGGAATCCTCGGTCTTTTTGCCATCCACTTCTTTTGGACCCGTCCACCCCTTTGGAGTTCTTAAAATAATTAGAGGCCAGCGTGGACGCGTGACATCTCCTGTGTTTCGTGCATGCTGTTGAATGGCTCGAATCTCGTTGATCGCATCTTCTACTGTTTGAGCCATCAGTTGATGCATCATGTCGGGATCTTCCCCTTCGACAAAATGGGGTTGATAGCCATATCCCAAAAACAAACTATTCAATTCCTCATGGCTAATACGCGCCAGCAATGTAGGATTTGCAATCTTGTACCCATTGAGGTGAAGAACTGGGAGAACGGCCCCATCGGTTATAGGATTCAGAAATTTATTGGAATGCCAGGCTGTCGCCAAGGGTCCGGTTTCCGCTTCACCATCACCGACCACGCAAGCTGCAATTAAACCAGGATTATCAAATACCGCCCCAAAAGCATGGGCAACCGAATACCCCAGCTCCCCGCCTTCGTGAATGGAACCTGGAGTTTCAGGCGCCACATGACTCGGAATGCCACCAGGGAAGGAAAACTGTTTAAACAGCTTTTTTAGCCCTTCCACATCTTGAGAAATGTTGGGATACACTTCACTGTAGGTTCCTTCGAGATAGGTATTCGCGACCAATCCTGGCCCTCCATGCCCAGGGCCCGCAATGTACATCATATTCAAGTCATGCTTGTTAATAAGACGATTCAAATGCACGTAAATAAAATTTAAACCGGGAGTCGTCCCCCAATGACCCAACAAACGCCGTTTCACATGGTCAAGAGTGAGCGGCTTTGTTAGCAAAGGGTTATCAAGCAAGTAAATTTGGCCGACCGACAAATAGTTTGCCGCTCGCCAGTATGCATTGATCGCAGCCAGTTCCTGCTCGGAAAGTATGGTCGTCATACATCGCTCCCTATTTAATTCACCAGCTCTTTGATCAGCTCTTTGATCAGCTCTAATTCATCTCGTACCAATCGAGGCGTCAAGAAATGTTTTCGTACATGTTCCCTGGCAGCCCGAGCAAATGAGCCCCGCTCACCGGGATGCTTCAGAAGATGGAGAATTTTTTCGGCGCATTCTTCTTCATTATCTTGAACCAAATACTGATGGTACTCCTCTGGAAATTGCATGGGAATGCCTCCGGCTTTTCCTGCCACCACCGGTTTTTCTTTCCAAAAGGCTTCCGAGACCACTAGTCCAAATCCTTCTCGAATCGAATTTTGAACCACGACATCGCACCCGCGTTGAAACATATTCACTTCGGCATTCCCCACTCCACCCAAATTTGTGAACACAAAAATGTTCGGATCGTTCACCGACTCTTCCTCAACCTGATCCATAAGCACCCACCCCTCTGGATCATCCCCAGCCATGGCTCCTATAAACACCAATTGAACGTCTGGTATCACTTTCTTGACCAATTTATAGGCGCGGACCACACCAAGTGGATTCTTCCAGGGGTCAAATCGAGACACTTGCAATAAAACCGGTCGTTGAGGATCAATGCCCGAGTCTGCCATGGCTCGCTGACAAATCTCTAAAGGCAACTCCATATTTTTTGTGGCCAGCGGATCAATGGCGGGAGCGATAAACGCGACACGTTTCGTCCGAAGGTTAGGCAACACAAATTGGGGCATGGTAAAGACCATGGCATCGTATTCCTCTAAAAAAGGACGTAAAAATCCACTCACCTGCTCATCAGGTTGTGAACTATCAATATGGCACCGCCAGATCCATTTGGCATTCTGTGGTCCCGCAAAAGCCCGTAGAGCCGCCGGTTGAGGATCATGAACAATGAAGACATCATAGGAGGTTTCGAGCAGCTTTGCGCTCTGCTCATTCACTTGGGCATAGAGATCTTTCTCGGTCTGAGTCAATGCATGCGGTTTACCTTGCAAGGCATTATGAAAAGCTTTTGTCACAGTAAAAAAATCTGCAGGCGCATGAAGCAACCGCCAGTCGCAATCAATACCCAACGCACTCAGAATGGGAATAATCCGGGGAAGAAGTTCCGCTACCCCACCTCCGTAAGCCGTGGAATTAATCTGACAGATCCTTACTCCTTTCAAGGCTTTCGCAAGGTCGAGAATTTCATCAATCAGTTCATCACCAACCAGCCAACGATAATGTTCAATGTGAGCGGACTGAAAACCTGATCGCCTTCCAATATTCACCTCTTGAAGCATCGGTGTCCTCCTTGAATAACAAAAAGTAAGAAGAGAAATGAAAAAGACGATTTCTACGCATTTTATTGTTCAAGACAACGCACAGCTTCCCGAGCAATGAGTGTGCCTTCAGCAGTCCCTACCACATAAGCGGCGATGGCGGAATCATCGGAACTTATTTTGGCCCCATCCCCTGGTCTCACGTTGATAGCCTGTTCATTTCGAACAGAATTCAGATGCAGCCCACACCACGCCATACCAGCACACACCTTGGACCGTATCTCAGGGGAATTCTCCCCAATTCCTCCCCCAAATACGACGGCATTTGCCCCATGTAAGACAGCCAAATACCCTCCAAGATATTGCCGAATGCGATAGCAAAACATGTCGATGGCCAATTGAGCCCGCCTATCCTGCTCCTTGGTTACCGATTCTAACAGGACTTGCATATCCGAGGATCGCCCTGACACCCCTAACAGACCTGATTGTTCATTCAACAGTTGTTCAATTTCTCCAAAACTCATGGCATGATGCTTCATCAGGTAGCCAACAACGGCAGGATCGACATTTCCTGCGCGAGTGCCCATCACCAACCCTTCCAAGGGAGTAAATCCCATGGATGTCTCAACTGATTGTCCTTGTGCAATCGCAGCCATAGAGCACCCATTCCCTAATTGCAACGTGATGAGGCGTACTTGCTGGAGTGGCTGCTCCGTAAACTTTGCATAACCCTCTGCCAAGGACGCATGGGCAATACCATGAAACCCATAGCGTCGAATTCCTGTTTTCAGTACTAACTCCCAAGGCAGGGCATAATTTCTGGCTTGTTCAGGAAGAGTGGCGTGAAAACTTGTATCGAACACAGCCACCATTGGGGGAGCATCGCCTAACACGTGTTGCAACATTCGGATGCCCGTCACACCGGAAGCATTATGAAGGGGCGCTAAGTCATTCATTTGTTCAATCTGCTGAAGCACATCGTCGTTAATGCGCACCGCTTGAGTGAAGGCTTCTCCTCCATGCACAATCCGATGTCCCACAACTTCGATACCTTCCCAATACCCATACGATTGTTCAGCATCTTGCAAAAAATCACACATCCATTGAATCGCGGCACTGTCATCGGATATTGCCCGTGAAAAAGTATGAGCTAAACCCTGGCAGTCAATCAGGACGCACTCAGCCTTGCCCCAGACCCTAGTGATTTTTCCGTTGAGCAATGTTTGACAATCCGATGCCTCAACATTTCCCCCAGAACCACAGATGTCATGGACTGAAAATTTCAAGGATGAGCTTCCACAATTGACGACTAAAATCCTCATGTTCTTGACCTGCTCACTATAAATATTCCTTTAGATACAGGGCTGCGTCCTCGGGAAGGATCGTGTTGATGAAAATTCCAGATCCCAATTCAAACCCCGCGATGGTCGACACTCGCGGCAAAATTTGAATATGCCATAGGAAGTAATGCTTCGTGTCATCCTCGGGTGGAGCCGAATGAAGGATGTAATTGAAATCAGGATTGCCGAGTGCATCATCGAAGGCCTTGAGTGTTCTCCTGAGCACATCGGCCAGTTCAGCAAGATGCCTGGGGGTTACATGCCCAAAGGTAGCTTCTTCATTCTTGGGTGCAATCCATGTTTCAAAGGGAACACGGGAAGCAAATGGATGAAAGACCACAAAGCTTGGTGATTCAAACAACACACGAACCTTGGCCAAACGTTCCTCGTCCACTAAATCACGATAAAGGCATCGCCCAGTATCATCGAAATGACTGATAGCCACTTCATACTTTTTTCGAACCAATAAGGGAGCCACTGGCGTTCCAACGATTTGGGAATGTGGATGAATGAGTGATGTTCCAGCTCGCTCACCATGATTTTTAAATAACACAATACTTTTTACTTGAGGATCCTGCCTCAATGCGCAATAGCGGTCATGATATGCTGCCAACACCATTTCAACCTCATTCGTGGTCATCCGAGAAAGACTCTGATCATGTTGCGGTGTTTCAATAATCACTTCATGATGCCCTACCCCACCCATTTCTCGAAAAAAATGATCTGTTTCTTTTCGATAGAGTTCCCCTTTTAGCCCAACTGCTGCATATTTATTCGGAACAACTCGCACACCCCAATCGAGAAGGGAGTCGTGGGGATAGCGAAGAATCTCTGGAGGGGTCAAATTTTCTTGTCCAGGACAAAAAGGGCACAACGGATCATGGGGCAGCAAAGCGAATTCTGTGGCAGTTTTTTGAAAGTCATCAGGACGCTTGCCTCGATCCGTCGCAATTATCACCCAATCTTTAGTCGTTGGATCTTGCCGAAGGATAGACATGAAATGGTTCAATTCAGACTGCGATAACCCATACCGTTATATCTTAAAAATTTCTTCTTAATAACAAACGAACATATCATTTACTTCATAAACGTAGGCGCAGAACATTAACCCATTTTTCAATCTCAACGGCTGTTGCTGAGGTTATCTGGGACTCCACGATAAAGGCATGTGGGGCAATATGCATCATTTCAACGAGTAAGCTCCGAACTCATCCCTTCCCGCAGTCGATATTCGTATGATATTCAGAAGGAACTCTTCTGATATTTTCTTTTTTTACATATCGTCAATTACCCTCGCCCTCTCTATTTTCAATGAGCATCCAGGTTCCTTTTCTCTCATCATCATGTTCTTCCAAAGATCTTCATACAAACAAAATATGCGTGGCATGAAGCTTGATCTTCTATGACCGTCAGAGGCTGGTTGTGCAAATATGAAACCTTTCCCGTTTAATTACTCAGGACTACGATGAGAAGAATACAAAAAATCATCCACTCTTTAGGATGGACGATATGTGCAATCATGATGACTATAGCGGTAATTGTGAACTCATCTTGGGGGCAAGAACAGGAAGTCGTAGCTGGCGGCGGGTATTTATTTCAAAAATTTTGCAGCCCCTGTCATGGCCAACGGGCCACGGGTGATGGCCCCAAAGCCAAGAACCTTGTTCCGAAGCCGGCAAACTTAACAACCCTCCAAGAACGCAATGGAGGCACATTTCCCTTCTGGCGAGCCTATGGCATGATTGATGGTCGCAAACATCTCTCCAGCCATGGCCCACGCGACATGCCGGTCTTTGGGATATGGTTCCGAATACCTGATGATGAGGTCTCGATTGAAACAGAATGGGCCGATCAGGTTAGGGGACGGATTTGGCAACTATTGTCATTTCTCGAATCGATTCAAATTCCGTAAACATTTCTCCTGAAATATTCAGAATGTATCAGGGTAATTGATGGCCAAACCCCCGATACGTTCCATGATTACTTGTCACCACCAAGAACAATTAACTCGGCGTTTATCCTTCTTTCTTTCTAGCATCGTTTTTTTGTTCGGCTTGACCATTCTGTTGTCGGGAAGGCCCTCTCCTACAGGAATGGTCACCTGCATCATTGTGGCGTTTCTTGTAGGCACATTTCTGTACCGTTTTCTGACTCGGAAAATACGACGCCGGGCACGCCTTCGTCAGGAACCCTTTCCCACTGCGTGGGAAACCATCCTCCAGCGTGAGGTTTCGTATTTCCAAACGCTTGATAAATCAGAACAAGGTCGTTTTCGAGAAGAGGTCGCGATCTTTCTGAACGAAAAACGGATCACCGGGATTAAGACCTCTGTTGACGACACGGTAAAAGTGTTCGTTGCCGCCAGTGCCATCATACCAATTTTCGGATTTCCTGGATGGGAATGGGACCAAATTAGTGAGGTCCTCATTTACCCCACCACCTTCAATGAACAATTCGAGATCGGGAGGGAGGGAGATCAAGATGTGCTGGGCATGGTCGGGCGCGGAGCGATGAATCGCATGATGATTCTCTCCAAGCCAGAGCTCCTACAGGGGTTTCGCGCGGCCCATGATCGAAAAAACGTGGGCATTCATGAATTCACACATTTACTCGATAAGTCCGACGGCGCGGTCGATGGCGTACCTTCCGTGGGACTCCCACGGTCTGTCGTCACCCCATGGCTGAAGCTGCTACATCATGAAATGGGAAACATTCAGGCCGGTCATTCGGATATCAATCCGTATGGATTGAAAAATGAAGCCGAATTTTTTGCGGTGGTTTCTGAATACTTTTTCGAAAACCCTGACAAAATGAAGCGGAAGCACCAGGAATTATACGCTATGCTTGAAAAAATCTTCCAGCAAAATCCACAGGGGCGCGTCAAAAAAGCTTTGGGGGCCATGGTCAAACCAGCAGCTAGACGTCTAGGCCGCAATACACCCTGCCCCTGTGGAAGCCGGAAAAAATATAAGCACTGTTGCTTAGCGAATGGTTGAACCCTGCCCTTTCTTATTTTGAACGAATTCCTCTTTACAGTTTCTCTATCGCCTGGACTCCAGGATGGTAAGTTGAATAGATCACGATAGGAACAGACAGATCGCCCAGATGTTTTTCAATGAGCGGTTTGACATCTTTCCAATCCAACCCACCAACCCCTGTGGCTAATTTCGGCAGCGCCACACTGGTGAATTTTTCGGCTTCAATGGTTTTTCGCAATGCCTTAAGGCAATGATTAACGTTCTCAACAGAAGCTTTCCCTGGTCGACTTCCTTGGTTAGGTGGTGGTTCCTGTGTCAGGAGATTGATAATACGGACACCCCCTGGCCCACCCCAGGTCCACAACCCACCGGATTTCGGTTCAGACACCTGACAGGCGTGCTTGAAGTCTTTATACATTGCGGGCCACCGCTCCCGCAGCGCAAGGGCCAACCCATTGGCAAAATTGTCATGTGGTGCAACTCCATGTGCCACAGCTCCGGCTTTGGTTAACAGAATGTCACCTTCCACTTCTTGAATCATGAACTCTCCTCCTTGTTACGGTGATGAGAATATCTAACAATGTTTCCCTCGATCTTAGACCAATGCTTAATGGTCATTTCCCTCTTCTGAAACAGACGGAACACTTCCTGCCCAGGCGCGCAATAAGCCATGATCCTGATCTGAAAGCTGTGCTTCTGGGTGTAGAGGGAGGTAGAACCATGGCGGCATTTCACCCTCCTCAACCTCTTCCCAGATTTCCTTGATAATTTTGTGGCGTTTCTTTTGGCCGTACCGATTCCAGGTTGAGAAGTTGAGTTCTTCTCGACCCTTTCGCACATCCCAGGCTAACAGCCAGGAAACAGGTGCCACTCGACTATACTCAGGCCAGATCGTCTCATGTGAATGACAGTCGTAGCAGGCGCGTTTCAAAATCGCTTTCACTTCAGGGGATACCGAGATTTCTTCTTGAATTGGAGGATTGGTCATGGTCACGGGGACAAATTGGATGCCCACCAATACGATGACAATCACCAAAAAAATTCTTATCATTGGTTTTTTCATGCAAGTACTCCTCTTCACTACCTTATTAGGCTCAGGTTGACCCTGCTATTCAGAGCTTTCGAATATCTTCCCTCAACATCTGGAGATTTCCGATTGAAATTAAAGCAAGCTCCATGCCGTTCTCAATTGTTTTTATGCAGAGAACGCAATTTGCTAAACTTCAAAAGAACTGTATGGTTTCTCGCTTATTTCAACGGTCGCATTCCCATAGAATTGCCAATCGCCATGTCCGTTGCTTCTCATACCATATTAAAAGTCTTGGTCGGGTCTCATGCTCATGGACTGGCAACTCAAGACTCCGATCATGATTATCGAAGCGTATTCGTCATTCCCACTGAAGACATGTTCAAATTGGGGTTTAAGCAACCCAGCACCCAATGGACCAAGGGACAGACGGATGAAACCGCGTGGGAAGTGGGAGCCTTTCTTACATTGGCCACTCAAGGCCATCCACTTGTCCTAGAAACGTTTTTGGCCCCCGTCGAGCAGTCTGATGGATGGGGACAGCGCCTGCGTTCACTTTTCCCAGATGTGTGGTCTTCGGAAAAAGCTATTGATGCCTTCGTGAACTACGCACATAATCAACGGCAGAAATTCCTAGAGAAAAAAGATGGGCGCCCGGAGAAATATGCCGCAGCCTATTTGCGAGTCCTACAAAATTTATGTGAGCTCTTAGAAACGGGTAATTTTACGATTCACATCCCACAGACAGAGTTGGGAAAGAAAATTTTTGATATTAAGCAAGGAAACTATCGTACGGGCGAAGTGATTGACATGGGGGAAACCTTATTATTAAAAGCACAAAAACTTCGAGCCGCCTCTTCTCACACAAAAAATCTGACTAACATTAACTCTTTTCTTATCAACATTCGTCGAGAATTCTTGGCAGATCATCCACCAAATTAATCTCGTTTTTCTTAATTGTTTTCAATAACGGCTTTGAAGGCTTTGGCCATGGCTCGATGTCCAGCGTTTGAAGGATGTACTTCAAACTGATCTGCGCCATTTCGTTGAATCAATCTCAACCCCTTTTTCCCTTCAAATGCCGAAAACACATCCGCTACCGGGACACCAAACGCTCCGGCGACACCATCAACAATACTGTTGAAGAGGAGTACAACATTTGTCGCCATTGGAATTTCAGGAATATCATATAAATTACTGACATAGATTTCGGCTTCTGGGAGTTCTGTTCGTAATTGAAAAAGGATATTAGTTAAATTGGCTTGAAAGTTTCCCAGCACGGTTGCAGGATCTTCTCCGGTCAGAATGCTGGCCAAATCATTACCTCCGACCGTGAGGGTAATCACTGTTGGAACAAAGGGATCAATGGCTAAAGGTACCTGCTTTTCCAACACATCCTGGCTTGTCGCTCCAATCAACCCCACATTACTCAAGAGTGTATTCGGAATCTTGTCAAACACGCCTTCTTTATAGAGTAAATAAGCATACCCCTGCGTGGCAGGAACTGCTCCATACCCAGCAGCAAGACTATCGCCCATGGCCATATACCGAGTATTATCTGCAAACTGCCAAGGCACTTCTGCAGATACCCCTAATGGTGAAAGTAATAGTGCACCCAAGGCCACCGCTCTAAACCAGCTCATGGAGGACATAACCGACTCCTTTCAGTTGGGGTAAACAAAAAAATTCTTTCATATATTGAAAATCGGTTAATGAGAATTTCCCTAGACCTCTTCTTATGGTGTACGAACTGCGCCATAGGCGATCCATTGATTCAACAACATGCCCGGATTGGCCACACGAATGAGGAACGCCATATCATCACACACGATCGGAAGGTTCACCGTTCCCTCAAACCGCGCATCACCTTGCCGTGAGAGAGGCACTGAATCCGTGTCGACAAGCACCACTCCACCGAAAGGAGCTGGAGAAGCCGCATTACATACGACGGTGCCCTTTACCGCTGTGACTCCCGGACTTGGGGTTCCAATAACCAAACCACCCGGGGGAATACTTTGACTGCCCAGAACTAATCCTTTGACCCAAAACTTAACCTGCTCGTCTAAGAGATTGAGCGTTGCCTTTCCCCTGCTGGTCGACCAGGAAACTCCCACACTATTCACGCCAGCAACCACATTAAGATTATTAAAAACATTTCCGGGAACCGTGACCCCTTCAATTCGTTCCCATTTCACCAATGAATTCTCTGCTTGGGCTTCACTACTCAGCACTAGCGGAACTGCTAATACACTCAGAATAAACATGAGGCACCAGTAAAGATGTCTCCCGTTTTTACCTGTCTGCTTCATGTTCTCCTCCTTTTTTAAAAAAAATGTAATTGTTCATTAATCACTTACTTCTTCGTTTCTTCCTGTTAATGGAACAATGCAAATGTAAGTCCAGATCTTAAAAATCTCTCAGTGATCTATAAACACTAGAATGCTTTCAGGCAGCAGGATCCACTTGAAACATCTTGTCCGCTTCTAACCACAAGATGGGCGTCTCCAACAAATAGGAAAAACAAAGCGAACATGTTCAATGCAAAATATCCCTAAAATTTATCCACTCCTTTTCTTGCCCCCCCTCGCCTCACTAACGAATATTGGGTCTGTAGATTTCTACCTCAAATGTGCTCTTCCTCGTTAAGATCAAAAAATCAAACTAGAACCTTATGGCAATAATTCGTGCGGTTAGGATTTATAGGAACCAGAAATTTAAATTTTAAGAATACAACTTGCTCTACTGTCAGAAAAAAAGCGAAATTAAATACCTATTTTCTGCATTTCTCTTTCTGATTCTCCTATTTTTCTTTTCGAGGAAATGCAACGGGGCAACGGCAAGATGGTAGATGTAAGTGTCACCCTTTAATCGATAAAATCAGTAATGGTCCGCACGCTTTAGTAACGGAAGACGAAGTTGTTTCCCCAATTCCTAAATTGAGTTAGGTATTTCTGTATGTATGCGTCTGTTCTCCCCATCAAGCTTGATTTGAATTACCCAGTCATTATTTAAATCCCTTCTTCTCATCGTTCTTTTTTCAGGTTAGAGAGAACATTGTTTGACGGATTTTCTGAGGCTAAGGGCCACATCCTCCAAAAATATCTGAGGAATATTGCGACAATACCCATCCTTCCTCAATGCCATCTATTTGAAAACTCAGAATATCGAGGCTAAAAGGCTATGGCACAACTCTTGATCTACCTTGAATACAAGACAACAATTTGAGGAATCAATTCCCATGGTGGTGATTGCGACAATCGACTCAACCCTACGGATCGACTTGCAGCAAAGTCTGACTGATAAAGGCGATCTTTTTCTTTTGCTCAAGGAGGGAGAGAACATTGTAGATTCTGTATTCCGCCATCACCCATCTTTAGTAATTCTGGACTTATATTTAACCCACCCCAGTGGGATAGAAACTCTACGGCAACTTCGCACAGAAGGCTATAAGGGGAAAATCGTCATGCTAGGGGGACAATCCAGTCAATCGTTAGCGCCTGAAGCAACCCGGTTAGGCGCATGGCAAATTGTTGGGCGTCCATTCAATGCAGGCCAAGTCTTAGGAGCAGCAGGCACAACTCATTGAAGAGGTAGATCTTTAATACCAAGAGACCCAGATAAAACATGATAAGGAGGTAAATCATGAAAGCCTTACGGAATCTAGGACATCATGAACGAATTATCCGTGTCGGAATCGGCCTCGCCCTACTAGCCTTATCGGGATTTTCTGCTTTTCCAGTATGGGGGGATTTCTTACTTATGACAGTCGGGCTCATTGCGTTGTTGACCGGCATTATTGGCTACTGCCCCGCCTGGAAGGCAGTGGGTATCAACACCTGCAAATTCGACCAGCAGCATTCTAGCTCAAACCCAAAAGAAGGACTCCATGAGCACAGCGTCTCTACCAGACAGCAATCGTGAGATAAAGGAGGGATCGAATCTTCGATTTACTCCAATCTTGGCAAAAAATGATAAGAGCAACAATCAAAATTCAAGCAGCAGATCGTCTTCTATTCCCATAAAAAATGGAGTAGCCCATGATTTTCAAGCAATATTATCTCCAGAGTTTGTCACACGCTTCCTATATGGTTGGGGACAAGGAAAGTCATATCGCAGCAATCGTTGATCCACAACGAGATATTGATCAATATTTGACGGACCTAGACTCACATCAATTACATCTCCGGTACATTTTTCTCACACACTTTCACGCTGATTTTTTAGCTGGACACCTTGAACTCCACCACCATACTGGGGCGGGCATATTTCTTGGCTCACATGCAAAAGCCAATTATGCGTTTCATCCTCTTCATCATGGCTATGAAATAGAATTTGGATCAACGCGGTTGAAAATACTTGAGACACCAGGGCATACGCCGGAAAGCATTTCCATCGTCGTGTATGATTTACAAGAAGATCCCGAACAACCAAGTGCAATCTTAACCGGAGATACGTTGTTTGTCGGCGACGTGGGGCGGCCAGATTTAATGGCCTCATTCGGCGTGAATAGTCGCACACTTGCCGGCCAACTCTATGATTCACTCCATCATCACATTCTCGCTCAACCTCCACAAACAAAAATCTTCCCAGCACATGGCGCCGGAAGCCTGTGCGGGAAACATCTGAGTGATCAATTATCCTCGACGCTGGAAGATGAACAACTCACGAATTATGCCCTAAAACAGATGAGCAAACAGACGTTTATTGATGTCGTGACGGCAGATCAACTAGAAGCCCCCGCCTATTTTTCACATGTGGCATTCTTGAACCGCCGAGAACATCCCATTCTGGAACACGTTCTCACAAAAGCTTATCAGCCTTTCACCGTCGACCAGGTCCTACATGAAAAAAGTGGCGGCGCGCAAATTCTTGATGTGCGTTCTCCCAAGGATTTTAGTATGGGGCATCTCTGTGGAAGTGTGAATATCGGCCTATCAGGAAAGTTTGAAATGTGGGCGGGAATCCTGCTTGACCGTGAAACCCCGATTATCCTCATTTGTGATCCAGGACAAGAACGGGGGGCCATCATCCGATTGGCTCGTGTCGGGTTAGATCAGATCAAAGGCTTTTTGAATCATGGCATGCACGCACTCGCCTCGACCCCAGAGCTGATCCGACACACCAACCGCATGACGGTGACGCATCTTGAAGAACACCTGATGCAGGCCGATCGGCCCCACTTGTTAGACGTCCGAGGTACCCATGAGTGGGAAACCCGTCACATTGATGATAGCCGCAATATTCCCCTGCAACATCTTTCAACGCGTCTTGAAGAAATCCCACGGGATCATACCATCGCGGTGTACTGTTCGAGCGGCTATCGATCATCCATTGCGGCAAGCATCTTGGAGCACCATGATTTTAACAACATTGTGGATCTCGTTGGAGGCTTCGACGCATGGGAGGAAGCCATTGTGAATCCATCCCTGCATTCCGCTGAAGCACTCCAAGAACCTGGTGGACGAACACCACAAGAAACATCATGAAACGAGCCAACGAAAACACGAATCGCAACCTCAAAACTATCTTAATTCCTGTGGATGGGTCACCACAGGCTGACGAAGCGGTTCGAAGCCTCCAAGCCTTCTCTCAACCCAATCGCATACTTCTGCTTCATTGTTTTTCCATTCCCCAACTGGCGTATCCGGGAACAGGCATGAGTGTGGGTCGAGAATTTTCGGAAGTCGCCGAGCAGGAGTTGCGAAAAGAAGGTGCACGAATTCTCAAAAAATCGGCTGCGAACCTACCAGCGGTGTGTGGAGAGGTTTCCCAACACCTCGAAGTGGGCGACACCGCATCAGTCATTCTGTCTATGGCCCAAAAAGAATCTGCAGATTTGATCATCATGGGTTCACGCGGACTGGGAATAATTAAGGAACACGTTCTCGGAAGCGTGTCGCACCGAGTGACCACCCACGCGCCCTGCCCAACACTCCTCGTTAAATCTCCCTTGATGCCACTCAATACCATTCTACTTCCCATTGAACATCCTCGGGATATGGAATGGGTGGTCGAATGGTTAGCTCAGAAGCCTTTTCAACCTTTCCCCCATCTTTCGGTGTTGCACGTCATCCCATTTACGCAACCAGTTCCTCCTATGGGCCTCTTATTACCTGGAGCTTGGAAAAATGAACTACAGGCAGAAAGTGCTCAATTCACACAAGATGTCACAAACACATTGAATAAATTAGGCTATCAAGCTGACGGCATTGTCCAGCCAGGGGCTCCGTCTTTCATCATTCAAGAACAGATTGCTCAACTTCAACCCCAACTCGTGCTCATGTGTACCTACAATAGACCCACATGGGACCGACTAGCTCATGGAAGTATTTCCCATACGACAATTCACCATGCTCCTTGTTCGGTGCTGTTACTCAGAGGGAAATCTGAAGTTCCTACAATCTAAACGATTTGGGAACACCTGTTAAAGAACAAGAACCATTTCATTGAACCTGCCTCAGAGTGCTAACCGGTCAAATACGTCCATCAAGCGTCGAGCATAGCCAAATTCGTTGTCGTACCAAACAAGAACCTTGACCACATGTCCTTGCAGGACCCGTGTCGAAAGCGCATCCACAATACCGGAATGGGAGTCCCCAAGGATGTCCGCCGAGACTAACTCCTCCTCACTATAGCCTAGAATGCCATGCATTGAACCTTCGGCCGCCACTTTAAAGGCCTCATTTACCAGCGCCACTGTACATTCTTGACGAAGGTGCACAACAATGTCAGTGATCGCGCCATCGACGACTGGCACGCGAATGCAAATGGCGTCCATGCGCCCCTCAAGTTCCGGGAGCACTTGTGTGGTAGCCACGGCCGCCCCCGTGGTCGTAGGGATCAGCGAGATTGCCGCAGCTCGACCTCGCCGTAGTTTCTTGGCCGGACCATCAACCAGCGCTTGCGAGATCGTATAGGCATGCACAGTGGTGACCATGGCATAGTCAATTTCAAAATGGTCATGCAACACTTTCAATGGTGGCGCCAAGGAATTGGTTGTACAAGAAGCCAACGAAATTATGTGATGTTTTGTCGGATCAAACTGATGGTCGTTAACCCCTGGGACAATGGTGACATCAGCTGTTGCTGATGGGGCACTGATAATGACTCGCTTCGCACCGGCATCCAAATGCTTGGCGGCTAGGTCGCGTTTGGTAAATAACCCGGTACATTCAAGCACCACATCCACGTCCAATTCTTTCCATGGCAGCTGAGCCGGATCCTTTTCAGCATAGATTGGAATCCGATGCTCTTTCAGATGCAGTTTGTCACCCTGACAAGTCACTGGGTAAGGCGTACGCCCATGCACCGAATCATACCGAACGAGATAAACCAAATTCTCCGGTGAAACCAAATCATTGACCGCCACGATCTCCAATTCTTTGTGTGTTCCCTCACAGTACTGTCGTAATAATAATCGTCCAATCCGCCCGAGTCCGTTGATCGCTACACGTTTCATCTTATTCTCCTTATCTACAAGAAACCATTTTTAAACTTCTGTTGTAACGACGCGTACGGTCTTAGATTTCTTGCAATGATTCTTTGAGTACCGATCCATAGCCAGTGCGGGAAAATCTTCCGTAATCTTGTTTGCTGATTTACTTCCAATCTTGAGGATGTCCCATTCTTTCCCCACATCGACTCCCTCCGCCTGACTGGAAGGACTAGAAGACAATCATTAGCAAAGCTCTTGCCGTTAAATAGGCCTCTCAAAACAAAGAAGATTTTGAACGGAAAGGTTTGAGCTGCTGCCTCGAATGTATTAATTCCAAAAATTGTGACTTTTATCTACAGTAATTCTTGGAAGCAATGGGGCCAAAGGCCACAGTACGGATATCCCAACCCCTAGAGCGTCCCTGCCTTGTCACAGAGATTGAAACCTCTCACATCTTCCGAAAGAAATGGGCTGTTTGGCTTCATCATTGCTTTACCTCACATTGTAAGGAAAGGAGAAGAAGAGGAAAACAATGATGAGAGTACCGAACCCGTTCCAAAGGAAAAGTGCTTCACGGATTTCCCTCTATACCTGGCCACGGACCATTCCAATATGACCATGACGGCTATGCAAAAGGGAGAACGTCTTATCGAAGCCCTCCACAATCCGCAAGCTTATGTGCATCCAGTTACAGCCGTTCACGAAATCCAAACCCATACGGCTTGGGTATTACTCACGGGCAAATATGCCTACAAGATTAAAAAGCCGGTTGACTTCGGTTTTCTTGACTTTTCGACATTGGAAAAGCGTCGGCACTGGTGTGAGGAAGAGGTGCGTCTCAATCGGCGCTTTGCACCCGATATCTATTTGGGAGTGACCGAGTTCCGGGGAACCCTCAAACAACCACATACTGGGGGCTCTGGGCCAGTCCTCGAATACGCCGTACACATGCGCCAGTTTCCGGACGGGCAGCTATTAAGTGAACTGGCCGAACACAAGCAGCTGAAGGCCTCACATATCGATCAGTTGAGTGAAAAGATTGCTGCGTTTCATCAGACCACCGATCAAGCTGCGCCGGACTCCAATTATGGTCAGTCCGGTCGGATTCATCACTGGGTCGACGAAAATTTTCGATACATCCTTCTCCACATGAACACGGTTGAAGAACGCGCACAGTTGGAGCGTATTCAGCACTGGGCACATGAACATCTGCAGCAATTGGAACAACACTTCACTCATAGAAGACAGAAGGGCTTTATTCGGGAATGCCACGGCGATTTACACTTGCGCAACTTAACCCTCATTGACGGGAATATCACCCTTTTTGATTGCATTGAATTTAATCCTGAATTGCGCTGGATCGACGTGATGAGTGAAGTGGCTTTTCTGGTCATGGACCTTGAGGAACGTGGCTATCCCCACTTCGGTCACCAATTTTTGAATGGCTATCTCCAGCTCACCGGCGATTACGAAGGCCTCATGTTGTTGCCCTACTATCTTGTGTATCGCGCACTGGTGAGGGCTAAGGTTGCCATCCTACGCAGAGAGCAAGTCTCCCCTCAGTCACAGGATTACCAGGAATCTTCAGCCGACTACCGACACTATATGCAGTTTGCCCACCAACACATGAACAAAGCTCCACCGGTCTTGTTCATCGCTCATGGATTATCTGGCTCCGGAAAATCCACACTGGGTAAGGGATTAAACCAAGCAAAGGGAATCATCCAGATTCGGTCGGATATCGAAAGGAAAAGACTTGGAGGCTTGAAGATTAGCGAACGGAGCAGGTTCGAGGTTGAAACCGGGCTTTATTCTAGCCAACAGACGGAGGATACCTACCAGCGATTGGCGGAGCTAGCGGCTTGTGTCATTGAAGCCGGCTTCTCAGTATTGCTGGATGCGACGTTTCTCAAGGAAAAGCACCGCGACATCATGAGGAAACTTGCCAACACACTCCAGATCCCCTTTTTCATTTTACACTGCGTTGCACCCAACGCGATCATCGAACAACGTATTGCCGTACGCGAAAAGGTCGGCCAGGATCCCTCTGATGCAACGCTACCAGTGTTGGAAGCACAGCGAGACAAAGAACAGTCTTTGCGAAATGATGAACGAATCCTGACGTTCACCGTCGACACCAGCCAGGAAGATTATATGAAAATCCTACTGAAACATTTGAATGAGAGAGGGTATTCCGGAATGGATGAGCTAGACCACTCAGAAAGAAAACACGTTACTAAATGACCATTATTCACTCTAACTCTTTCGTTTTTTTATTCTTTCAACATTTCCAAGACCTTTCTTCCTAAAAAATCATGATTCAGTCATCTTCAGACAAAAAGAATAGGAGACTACGTGATGACCAACATTGAAATCGTATTGGCTGATGAGTCGGAAAGCCTTCTTCAGCATCATTGCACAACGATCCCCAAGGACAGCCTGAACTTACCGGGCCCAGATTTCGTCGATCGGGTGGTCGCACTGAGTGACCGCAGACCGCGCACCTTGCGTAGCCTGCAAACCTTCTTCAATCATGGTCGACTGGCTGGCACGGGCTATCTTTCCATCCTTCCAGTAGACCAAGGCGTGGAACACGCGGCAGGTGCCTCATTCGCCCCCAATCCCATGTACTTCGACCCAGAGAACATTATTCGTTTAGCCATGGAAGGGGGTTGCAACGCCGTAGCTTCCACCGTCGGCATCCTGGGTTCGGTAGGGCGCAAATATGCCCATAAAATTCCTTTTCTTGCGAAAATCAACCATAACGAACTGTTAACCTATCCTCCCATTCATGACCAAACCCTATTCGCGAGTGTGAATCAGGCCTTTGACCTTGGTGCCATGGCCGTCGGCGCCACCGTCTATTTTGGTTCTCCAGAATCCCGTCGCCAAATAGAAGAAATCAGCGAAGCCTTTGCTCATGCCCATGAACTGGGTATGGCCACCGTACTGTGGGCGTATCTGCGAAACAGTGCATTTAAAAAAGACGGAAAAGACTATCACAATGCTGCGGACCTGACAGGCCAGGGAAACTACTTGGGTGCAACCATTGAGGCAGACATCATCAAGCAAAAACAGGCAGAAAAAAACGGTGGGTATCCCGCCATTAAATTCGGCCGCACCGATGATAGAGTCTACCGGGAACTGACTACTGAACACCCTATCGATTTAGTTCGCTATCAGGTTGCCAACTGCTTCATGGGTCGAGTCGGCATGATCAACTCAGGTGGGCCATCGGGCAAGGACGATTTACACCAAGCCGTTCGAACGGCGGTGATCAACAAGCGCGCTGGAGGGATGGGAGTCATCAGCGGACGAAAATCTTTCCAGAAACCAATGAAGGACGGCATTGCCTTATTGAACGCCATTCAGGATGTGTATCTCTCAGAAAAAGTGACCGTGGCCTAATGGTTTTCTATTGGTGAGTTTCGTGTTGGTGCACCGATTCCGCCACATCCATCGAAAACCCTCCATCGTCCTTTAATATCAAAGCACCATCTTGATCTAAATCAAACCGCACTGAATCCAAGAGAACGGTCACAGGCAATTGATACACAATGAACGTCCCTGAGACGATAGGCATGATTTTTATGCGAGAAGCAGACTTCTTCTTCATATTTCCGCTAAACAGATCTTTGACAAACGTATAGCCTTTAACCTTAGCAATCCCAGCTTCATAGGCTTGCACCTCTCCGACAAAAAATCGTGGCGTATCTTTTTCAAACAATCGTCGATGGACAATTAAAAGTTTCTCTCCCTGTTCCAGCATAGTTCCTCCTCTTCTGCAAGATATCAACCCCGGTCTCTTTTTTCGATACGACCTGAAACCATTACTGAAGCAATAGAGATGTCGGGGTTCGCACTAGCCCCATTGTTCAAAATTGGGATGAGAGACAATCACCCGCAAAATATCGGTACGGGTGATCATGCCCAATAATCCCTTTTCCTGTGAAACTATAGGGATAGCACCTATTCGTTCCTCTAATAACACACGTGCAATAGCCAATAAGGTTGCGTCGGGGGCAGCCACTAGCACTGGATGACTGACATACGATTCAATGGTTATTTTAGCCAGATCGGCCAATCCTTTCGTACCAGTAAAATCTGAACCGACCGTACCACGAGAGAGATCTCGATCAGACAATATACCGACCAGCGTCCCAGTCTGAGCCTGAATCGGAATATGCCGAAATCGCTTGTTCTTCACCAAGTCCCACGCTTGAGCCAGTGACGCACTTAAAGGAAGAGTCAAAACCGGTGTGGACATGATGTCTCGAGCCAACAGAGTAGACGGGCTGACTTGCGAAAAGGCCTGTACTTGCTCATAGAGACGAGTTTGGAATGAGGAAGATTCTTGGTGTGGTTGCTGTTCAGGTGCCTGGCTTTCATAACCAACTGATTGGATAGCAGGTGTCTTGAGAACTTTAGTCACCTTCCGGTCTCTAAATACCCCGGCCACATAAGGCGACCGAAAGCCACCTACGTCAACGACTGCAAACATCGCGTCCCTCACAATTGCATAGAGAGTACTTCCTAAATTGTTGTACGGAGGGAATGGCTAACAACTTACTAACCAGCCTCTATACCAGACGCACCGTTGTTCAACCAGTAGGAGTGGGATTCTAGCCTGAAAAGTTTGAGTTTCACGTCTCGAATGGCTTGAAAGTAACACGGATTCTCATGACAACATGTTTACTTAACCCCTAACAAACTACCTAAAACAACAAATGCAATATGTCTACTTTTACTATACATGAATCCTTTATAGGATCAATCTCATCCAAATTTTGGATTGAGGAGCATCTTGCATTAAAATCATGTAGATCATCGGGTCATAAAAGGAATAGGAAAACCCCTGACTGTTTTTTGCCATATGATTCATTCTCATAAACATTATGTGCCCATCCTGGCGACGCTATTTTTGGTGGAATGGATTGCGCTAGCCATTCACCCACTACACCGGCAGGACTGGTTTCTTGAAAATATACTGCTTTTTCTTGTTGTCCCGATTCTTGTCATGACCTATCACCGCTTCCCTTTCTCGAAAGTTTCTTACACTTTGCTTTTTATCTTTGGGTGCCTACATGTCGTCGGTTCCCATTATACGTATGCCGAGGTTCCATATGATTCCTGGTGGGAATCTGTCACTGGCTATTCCTTCAATGATCTGCTCAGCTGGGAACGAAATAATTTCGACCGTCTCGTTCATTTTTTATATGGTCTCTTGCTAGCCTATCCGATTCGAGAAGTGTACTTGCGAATTGCTGGCGTTTGGGGTTTTTGGGGTTATGTCTTCCCACTTAGTTTCATCATGGCTACATCCATGACGTTTGAACTCTTAGAATGGGGGGCCGCCACAGTCTTTGGTGGTGACCTAGGAATAGCGTACCTTGGGACCCAAGGCGATGAATGGGATGCCCACAAAGATATGGCATTAGCAAGTCTTGGTGCGTTCATTGCCATGAGCTCCACAGCAATGTTGAATATGTACCTTCAACGAGACTTCGCCCGAGAATGGGCAGAGAGTCTGCGAATTAAGCAACCAATTCCTTTGGGCGAGCGGGAATTAGAACGCCTGTGGGAACAACGACGAAAGTGAAATTCGCCCCAAAGTAAAACCATTCATCGACAAGTTCGAACTCCGAGGAAGAAAACGGAAAAGAGAGAATGTCGTTTAGGTTGGGGGAAAGGTAGAGACAAATAAAATTTGGGGAAAGAGTGTACCCGATAACAATTACCGTGGGAAAATAGCATTTTGGGTGATGAAGGCCTCCTCCCTTAATCTAGGTAGTCGATTCCTCCTCTAGCCTAAAGGAAACAACCACTGGCGCAGTTGCCAGACAACCATCTGCTCTAACACCCTAATTGCAAATAGTTTGGAATTTAATCATTATGCCTCGGCGTCATGGTTGATGTGAGCCGAATTACGTCACCTTCAATGCTAGTTTCCAGATAGTGTGGTGCAAGCAAGCCAAGAGTTGGGAAACTAGTTAAAAGAGAAACAATCCCAACACCCAGGTTATCTTCTGTTTTTATCCGTAGATTAACAATCGCTTCTCCATTGTATGAGCTTAATAACTCATCAAATTCGTTGCTAAGGTCAACCCTCTTTGGTTTATCTTGCAAAGCATTCCACGCATTCCAGGTGAAGTGGCTCTTTTCCATTTTAAAATGATGAACAATCTCGTAATTTTCTCTTAAAATCAATTCATTATTATAACCAAAAATCCCTTCTGAAAAGGATATTGGAAATGAATTGTTTTGAGCCGTAAGAGTAAGTTTAGCCGCAGAACATCCCTGCAAAATCAATATGAAAGATAGCCCACTTACCACTAAAAGACGAATTACAAGAATACGCATTTAATTGACTTTTACAACAAAACCTTTTAACGAGACTCTTGTCTCATTATATCCCCAAGGAATGGGGAAAAAGCTCCCGACGATATAACCCTCTACATTTATTTCAATGCCTTGGATGGCATGCCTCTTTGAGCCCTTCACCACTTCGATCATTTGGTCTTGGACAAGATTTGATTTTTGAGACGATGGCATTCGGGGAGAAGCCGTTGCAGAAAATTTCATAACCTCTTGATAATTTTGATTTGGACTGACTCCAACCGTTGGACTCATTGATGCAGGCTTAAGCAAGTCAGGGGTACTAATAGAAATAGACTCACACCCCACCAGTAGAAGTAGGATTAAAATGATTGTTGCTCGGGACAATCCATGTATTTTGTTAGGGATTTGCTTTTTCATAGCAAACTCCTATTGTTGGAATTTGATATAAGCAACCAATTTATCTAAAAATATTAAGAGAGACATTGATAGGAATGGCGACTCATTTCCTAGTAAAAACCCCCGATGACCAGTTTTAATAAAAAGACTTTAGAATATGGTAGCCACAATTTGGCCTACAAACCTACCGTACCTCCTCTAAAATTCTCCTAAAAAAAACTGCATTTCATTAGCTGCCCATTGGTCGAATACCTACGACTTCCTCTCATGCTGCCAGGTGTTATCGTACAGGACAACCTTGTCGGCAGCCCGAGCCCGGCCGGACTCGTATTTCCATACCCAGTAAATCTAGCCCCGCACCATCTCCGCAATTCTCTAGGGTGTACGAAATCGATACATGTTACGATGAGGCACAGTTTCGTCCGGAGTTTTCCTCATGCCAATTCCAGATAGGTGACTCCACGGGGTGACCCGCCGTTGACTGTTTTTCCAATATCGTCCTCTGACCGCCCAAAAATAGGCTGTATCTGGTAGCAGCAACTGGGCAATGTGATGAGAAGGAGAATCCAATCCTTTTTTGCTATACATGAGGAGGTCAGGAACATCATTCCTCGCGTTCCAAATTCGCAGATCATAGGTGACATTTTCTGTCTGGAGAAAGGGCTCCCATTGCAAAACTGGATTTAGCGATGGAACGAGGGCACCATTTAGAGGGGCCTTGGGCATGAGGCTTGTATTGTCATATGATGAAACCATTAACCCAACACTATAGGAAACCTTAAGGATTTCAGGGTCAACTAGGAATATTTCGTCAATGATTTTTTCCGCCAACATAGCTTCGCACTCCCTTATCGCATTCAGATAATTATTTTCCACAAATTCCAACGAATCATTGCCTCGTTGGCAGATAAAAGTTGGAAAAGAAAAAATTGCCTTATGCACCTTCGGATAAAGTAGCCTCACATCCACAAACATCCTGATGGAATATCTTTCTGTGTTCCAAATCCGGCTGAAGAAGGCTCGATTGTCTTGTAGATCAACCCTTTGCACTATGACCTCTAAGATTGTATCGATCGCATTAGCATCACCTAGGACAACAAGCTGGCGGTCAGCTTGAACCTGAGCTGGGTGAATGATTTGTCCTAAAAGATTATTTGGAATTTCCTCCATTATACCGGCATGTGCCCTAGCAACCCTGACCCCTACCAAGCCTAATTGGCTTCGAATACTTTGTGTGTATATATTGTGAGTAGTATATGGATCGTACCTCTTAGGAAAAGCCGATTTAATAGCCTCACTTATTAGCGCATCCCCTATCGCTGGGATACATCCCACAAGCAGAAAGAGAATTCCTGTAAGAAGAATACGAGGTAAGTTACGGGAGAGTGTTGGTCTGGCTCTCATGAAAAGGAAATCAAAAAAAATCGTCTTCAATGATCTTTTTCAGCCACTGATATAATTGTCCTTTTTCACCTATTCCAATTCAAAAAACCAAGTCGCCCGAATCTCTGAGAAATCAGGATCTTTAGCGTCACTTATGTAATGATTCGTCTTGCCTACGACCTCGAATGCTTTCGATAGCGCCAGGCAACGAGCCCAGCTAGCCCTGAACAAAAAAGCAGCATGGTCGAGGGTTCGGGAATGGAGTTGAGACCAACATCACCATCACGGACGGCCCAGGCAAAGCGACCGATGAAGATGTCGTCCTTGAAGACCGGGTTCTGGATACCTTGGCTGAAGCCGACGGCCCAAGCAAAGATAGTATTAGGAGAAAACACTGTACCAGACCAATAGAGGGTGGGCTGCAGGTTACTGAACGGTCCCGGCGCCACTGACGTAATGCCTTCTTCCCAGTATAGGAAACCCATTTCATTGTCGGCACACCCTGCGACTCCGCCGCCAAAACAATTGACGACCGTCCCATCTCCATTGAGGTCCGCACTGGGGAGTCTCCAATCCGTAAAGCCCCCCACGGTCAGGCTGCCCGCCCAATTGAGTGCATTTTGCCAGGTCATTTTACCATCTGTGGGCGAAAACCCATCATCAATTGCCGAACCCGCCCCAAAGTTGGTATCCCCTAACCACGTGATGTTCAATTCATCATCGTAAATCAGGTTCATCAAGCCACCAAAGCCATCGTCAACTAGCCCCTGATCCATCAACGTTGCCTACGTTGACCCTATCATTCCAAGCGGCAAGACCAGGCTTCCCATAAAAGTGAATAATATTATTCGTAATTTCATCATGATCTCCAGAGAATAATAAAAAATACGTTTCCCGCTTCCAGCCAAGAAGGTCTTCCCACCCAACATTTTCTCTTTAAACCCTTACAGAAAAGTTAATTATGCAAAGCCTGTGCGCAGAAGGAGTCAACCGGAACATTATCCATATTCTCAATAGATTACCGATGCCGCGCGTTTCCGATTCCGGTTCGCACGATTTCCAATGGGGATAAATAGGACAGTTTTTATTTGGATGTCCTTTTGGAAAATGTCCCCATCTGCTACAAACATGTCGTTGTCAAAAATGGTCATATTGAGCTGTTTACTGCTATTGACACCGGATGCCTTAGATTTCACCAATAACCCATCCGAATAAAACCCATGAACGTGTTCCATTCCATCAAAGCTTCCCTCATTGAATGGCGTGATGGTATTAGTCCCCCAGTCTTCTTTCTCGCAGCAGCGTTCAACGTCACTCTCATCCTATTTGCCGGCCTCTGGACGGAGACGGCGAGAAGTGTCTTCCAAGCCACGTTGACGTTTATCACACAGACCTTTGGCTGGTACTACATTCTGGCAACAGCGGGCTTTCTTGTTTTCGTGTTGTGGTTGGTGAGCAGTCGCTATGGAAAGATCAGACTTGGCAAGCAAGATGAACCGCCGCAATATAGTCGAGTCGCATGGTTGGCCATGTTATTTGCAGCCGGAATGGGAATGGGCCTCGTATTCTGGGGAGTCGCCGAGCCCCTGAATCATTTCCATGCCCCACCAAGTGCCAACCCTCTGACGGACGAAGCTGCACGCGAGGCCATCTATTTCAGCTACTTTCATTGGGGACTACATCCCTGGGCGATGTATGTCATTTTCGGTCTAGGCATAGCTCTACTTCATTATCGACAGGGTTTACCATTGGCTCCTCGCTCCCTCTTGCATCCCGTATTTGGAAATCGCATAAATGGCTGGTTAGGCCATGGGACTGATGCTTTTTGTACCGTGGGAACATTGTTAGGTGTGGCGACCTCCCTCGGATTGGGGGCCATGCAAATCAATGCCGCCTTAAGCCAATTGACGAACATTGTGTATATCACCTCGAACCAAATTTGGATTGTGGCCTTAATCACCGCCGTAGCCACCACCTCTACCGTGAGTGGTGTGTCACGAGGCATCAAATATTTAAGTATGGCAAATGTAGCTATCATGTGTGTGGTGTTAGGCTTTGTCTTCCTTACCGGCCCCACCATCTACCAAATGAAAACTCTCGCTCTTGGTGTTAGCGACTATGTTCTCAACTTAGTGCAAATCAGCCTATGGGTCGACTGGGCCTCACCATCTGACTGGCAAACGAACTGGACGCTTTTTTATTGGGGCTGGTGGATTTCCTGGAGTCCCTTTGTGGGGATCTTCATCGCACGAATCTCACGCGGTCGAACGATTCGGGAGTTTGTCGTGTTTGTCTTGTTGGTGCCAACGTTGGTGAACTTCGTCTGGTTTGCCGTCTTCGGAGGGACCGCATTGTATGTGGAGCGATTTGGTGAGGGAGGGTTAGCAGAACCCATATTGAAGAATGTCGCCATGTCTCTCCCACTGTTGCTAGAGCATCTCCCATGGACAGAGTTATTACAATGGGTTGGTCTCCTACTCATGGTCATGTTCTTTATTACTTCATCAGACTCAGGATCGTTTGTTGATGATATGGTGACCTCTGGTGGCAACCCCAATCCACCCGTTGCCAATCGTGTGTTTTGGGGGGTATCAGAGGGAGCTGCCGCTGCCGTGCTATTGTTGGCGGGAGGGCTGAAAGCGCTTCAGGCCGCATCAATCTCGGCCGGGTTACCTCAAAGTATTTTACTGATTTTCGGATGCATAGGATTAGTGAAGGTGCTCCGTCAAGAAGCTCTCAAGTGAGAAGTATTTGGCGTCCTCAATATTGTATGGAGGCGCATAACGATGAGGGTTCAAGCAAGTCGCATGTCGTACGTGGCTCTGGCATGTGGTGATCCCATTTTCTTTTTTCTGGGAACAAACTCTAACGCTCCTTCACACTCCTCCCATCTTCAACCTCGTCACTCGGATGATTAATCACTTTGTCCCCCTCCTTCACACCATCCAGTATCTGGGCAGACAGGCCGTTACGTTGGCCGACTTTAACTTCGTGGCGTTTGGCATGCTGGCCTTCAATGACAAACAGGGCCCAGCCATTGTCAAAACGGAATAGACTGCTGGCTGGTACCTGCAGAACATTTTCTTCATGCCACAGTATGAACCGCGCCTCCACGCGATATCCATCACCTAGCCGCTGCCATTGTTCAGCGGGTGAGGTAAAATCTGAGATGATCAACACTCGTTGTTCTTCCACCCCCAGGGCGGAAACTTTGGTAAAACCAACGGGCTCGACAATACGCACAACACCTTCCAGCGGTTGCTCCCCGCCCCAACGATCAAACAACACGTTCATGCCCGGTTTGATCTTCACGGCATCGGAGGAAAGCACATCGACTTCAATTTCCAGTATCGAGGGATCACCCACTTCGAGCAGTGGATCACTAGTGCGCACCGGGCCTTCGCATTCGTGGGGGACTTTCAAAATCCTGCCGGTAATAGGGGAACGGATAGGCAGCCGTTCAGCCGGTTTTCGGGTAGTGCTAGCCGTATAGTCCAGTACCATTCGTGCTGATCGCAGTTCATGCGTGGCTACTTTGACATTAAACTCGTCGGAGCGCCGTGCAGCTATCGTCGACTTCACTTCTGTCACAGCCTTATCGTAGACATCTCGTGCAATCAGCTCTTTGTCCATCAGTGGGCGTTTTCGTTTGAGCTCAGTGACGGCAAGCTGTTCTGCGGCGGCGGCGGCCCGGGCCTGTTCTTCGGCGGCCCGAAAGGCTGCCTTGGCAGCGGCAACCTTCGCCTCCGCCTGGGCGCGACTGCGTGGATCCAGCACCTGCGATTCCAGCGGGGTAATGCTCAACAACACCTGACCCTGTTCTACCGGATCGCCAACATCCAGTTGCACGCGACAGGCAACTCCATCCACTGGAGCCGAGATGATATAGCGATCGATCACCCGAGTGCGGCCTTCCTCTTCAATAGTCACGGTCAGGGGTGCCAACCTGACCTCGACAGCTTCCACCAGTACCGGTTGCGGCCAAAATCCCCATACCAGCAAACCGAGAATCAACACAGAGATGAGCGCAATAACCGGATGTTGCTGCAACGGGATGCGCATCGAATTACTCCTTGGTCTTGAGTACGGCCACCATATCCAGATGAGCCAAATTACGCCAGATCATCAGAGCAGAAATAAGGGATGAAATAATTACCACCAGTGCGGCAAAAGCATACACATTCATGCCCAGCACCAGCGGAATGCGATACAAATCGTTATTAAACTGAAAGGCCAAGTAGGCACACAGACCATAGCCAATGAACAGACCCAATGGGATGGCCACCATGATAAGAATGCCTAGTTCGCCCAGCAGAATGTAGGCTACCTCACGACGCTCAAAACCCAACACTCGCAGACTGGCCAATTCGCGGTTGCGTTCGGACAGCGCGATGCGCATGTTGTTGTAGACAACACCAAAGGCGATGCTGCCTCCGAGCAATGTCGTGACAAACGTAAAATACAACACGGTCTCGGCTAGCGTATCATAGAAGGCCTGAATAGCCGATTTGTGCTCAACCACGCCTGCAATGCGCGGCATGTCCTTAAGGTCCCCATACACCTCACGCTGGTAACGCTCATCCACTGTTAGTAGCGCACCAGAAATGGCATTGCCCTCTTTTAACAAACGGTTCAGCGCTTCACGCTGCATATAGGCATTCAGTCCAATAAATTCTTTGGTGGTACCAATTAGCGGCACCTGCACCGTGGGGCGATTACCTTCCAGCACTTCGATGGTCAGCATGTCACCAGGCTTGATGTGCAGCAGTTCAGTCAGATGGTCCGTAAGGATGACACCCTGTTGCGGCAAGTCGACGACCTTTAGATCAGTATCAAGCAGGCGTTTCAACTCACCGTCTGGCTGAAGGCCTTGCAGAGACGTGCGATAAAAACGATGTTCAAATTGCAACTTTGCCGATACCTCACGAAAGCCTTCGACATGTTCCACCCCCTGTAAACTGAGGAGGGAATACAATGAACGCAACGAGGTTGGCTCAGTATAAATGGCAATGAGATCCTCACGCTGGCTCATGCTGTATTGCACCTCAACCATATGATCGATGGCACCTTCCTGAAAACCACCAATCATCATCACCCCACAGGCCATTGCAATACCAAGAGTCGTCAAAAGCGACTTCAAGGGACGGCGTTCAATGTGCCGCAGTATCATGCGCGTGGGCTGGGAAAACCAACGTTGCAGACCTAGGCGTTCAACCAGTGTGGCATGATAGAGGGCTGGCGGTTCCGGACGCATGGCCTGGGCAGGCGGCAACTTGGCGGCTTGGCGTACGGCATACAACGTACCAAGGATGGCAACGAGCATGCTGAACACTGCGGCAGCGACAATCACCTTGGGTTTAAGCACATAAATCATAAATGGCAAGCTATACATCTCCATGTAAATGTTGCTCATGCCCTTGCCCATCCAAATGCCGGCCGCGATACCGCCCAGGATACCGAGCCCCACGATCATCAACACCAGTTTGAGGTAATGCAGACCCACGGCGAAGTTACTATAGCCAAACGCCTTAAGGCCGGCGATTTGTTCGCGCTCTAGACTGATCAGTCGGCTTGCCACCACATTGAGGAGAAATGCGGCCACGCCTAGAAAAATTATCGGAAACACTGTGGCAATGGTTTCCTGTTGTCTCAGTTCTTCGGTTAAAAAGCGATTGGAGAGTTGATCCTTGCGCACATAGGCACCGATCCCACCATAGGGTTTTAACAATTCATCTAGGCGATCAATGACATCCTGTTCATTGCTGTCCTTGCTCAAGGTGAGCGTGACATCATTAAATGCGCCGTCCATGTCATAGGCGCTGGCCAATGGTTTTCGTGCCATCCACATCACGCCGTAACGCTGATAATCAGGGAACATGGCACCGGGCGCGATTTGATAGATGTATTCCGGGGACAGGGCATGCCCGACCACGGTCAGTGTTTTGCGTCGGCCGTTGATGGTGGCGCGCAACGTGTCCCCGGCCTCTAGTTTATGGACCTGGGCAAACTCTTCGCTCAGAATCACTTCATGATCGCGACCCGGTTCCACCAGTCGCCCTTTACGCAGATAGATCTGGTTTAACAGGCCGCGACTGCGATCAGGTAACGAAACTAGGTGAGCGCTGACTGGATCGGCAAAGCCAGTCACGCCGAGATTGACGTAGGCCACCACCCGCGTTTCAACCTTATCAACGCCGGGAATGGTTTCGATGCGCTGTACCAGTGGCAGCGGCGCGCGTTTGAGTGAGGCAAATACCTGCGCGAAGTGATGATCGCGGTAATAGGTTTCACGGGTTTCATATAAGGAGTCGAGCGTACTTAAGGACATGATGAAAATACTCACACCACCGACAATGACCATGGCAATGGCCAATGCCTGCATGCGCATGCCCCACAGTTCGCGCCAGAGTTTTATGTCGAGGGCTTTCATTCCCACTCAACCTCTCACCAACTCAATTCACGGGGTGCGAGTTTCGTTAGGTTCATGCGCACGTCACTGATACTACCGTCGGCCAGATAAATCACCCGATCCGCCATTTGTGCAATGCCGGCATTATGGGTAATGACGGCGGTGGTGGTGTCTAATTCTTGGTTGACGCGCTGCAAGGCTTCGAGTACCACGATGCCAGTTTTGGAATCAAGGGCACCGGTCGGTTCGTCGCACAACAAGACATCAGGGTTCTTGGCAATCGCACGGGCAATGGCTACCCGTTGTTGTTCGCCACCGGAAAGCTGTGCGGGAAAATGATCCAGGCGCTCGCCCAGACCAACGAGTTGCAAGGCTTCTGCCGGTTGCATGGGAGCTTTGGCAATTTCGGTGACCACAGCTACGTTTTCCTGTGCTGTGAGACTGGGAATCAAATTGTAGAATTGAAAGACAAAGCCGACATGGTCACGTCGGTATTCGGTCAGCTCACCCTCAGTGGCGCGAGTCAGATCACGCCCACCATAAAACACGTGCCCGTCTGTCGGGGTGTCCAGCCCACCGAGAATATTCAATAGCGTGGATTTGCCGCTGCCCGAAGCACCCAGCAATACCGTGAATTCCCCTCTATACAGATCCAGATCCACTCCGCGCAGAGCGTGCACCTGTACCTCACCCATCTGATAAACTTTTGTGACGCCATGGACATGAAACACCGCCGCTTCATCACGTGGCTCATGGGTGGCTTGCTTGTCCTGTGACATTAGGCTATTCCATTCGTGTCTCGGAACAGTATAGCGATTGCTAAATAATGAGGACCGATCTGATCATACTGAGCCCGGACAAATGCAAAGAACTTGTCAAAACGGAAAAATCTATGTTGGTTAGACCATTTCCACTAATTTCGTATGAAGAAGTTCATGTTCTATCTGAGTTTCAGTATGCTACTCACACATGAACTTGACGCAATGTCCAATCACGAGTGGCGTGTGCTTCCATTGGTTCGTGCGCTTCCGGATGACATTAGAATGCTGGTATTCGTCGCTATCCATAGGCCGATTTTCGGGGGTCTGGTGGCTCTGGTTGCCAGCCTTAACCCACGGATCCGTGCCCTGTCTCGTTTGGAGGTTAGCGCCTTTCTTGTGATCCATGGACTATTGCATTTCCTATTCATTGGTTACCCAGACTACCCATTCTCTTCTCTCATATCAGAGATCCTCATTTTCGGTGGAGCCGGGTTAGGGGCAATGTATTTGGCGCTGGAGGGCAGAGAAAAAACATGCACGGGAGAGTCATTCTAAAGGATGAACGCATCAATCTCGGCCGAGTTACCTCAAAGTATTTTATTAATTTTCGAATGCATAGGATTCGTGAAGGTACTCCGTCAAGAATCGCTCAAATGAGAAACGCCCTGGATACCCACATACAACATATGCATAACCTCGTTGGCTAGCGCTAAAACACCTCGTGATTGTTGGAGGGCTGAGAAATTTTCCTATACCTCATGAAAGCTAAGATCCTGCGGCTAGAGAACGAACATGCACTAGAATCGCTATGATTTCTTCATCGGATAACACAAACCTCCACATCCCCATAGCCGTATTGGCAACTCCCATATGAATGCTTTCTCCCAATTCTTCATCCGTTTTGTTTTGGATACGAGACACCGTCAAATCCGCAACTGGTGGATTAAAATGAGTATAGCCATCGCCCTTCCCCTCTGGACCATGGCAGATCTCACAATGCTTTAGATAAAGAGCCCTTCCCTTGTTAGAATCTCCCTCCTCCGCAAGTGACCTATCCGGAAGAAGAAACACCACCACAGCTAGGACGATGAATAAGCCCAAAATTGGTTTCATATAGATCTCCATTAGAACCAATACTAGTTTCAAATCCCCCGATCCCTCTGTTTCAAATGGGAAATCGAATTATTTATGACCATACATAATGAAGACCTGCCACCTTTACCTTCGCTGACAGAGTGTTGGAGCCTTCATTCCCTTTGGCAGACGCGTCCGAACATCCACACAGGCTTCATCTAATTGTTCTTGAGTAAACCCATGTGCATATCGGATTGCGACTCCCTGTAGGCCAGTCCCACGAAATGATGCCTTCACCACATTGGCTCCTCGCACATCCGCTCTATAGAGTTTTGCACGGTCTAGGATTGCTTCTTGCAGATTGGTTTTGAACATGATGGCAAACTCTAATGTGGCCTCTGAAAGATTGGCTTCTACCAAGTTGGCCCAAGATAGATCCACGCCTTCCATATTCGCACCTTGCAAATTGGCTTTTGATAAAAACGCTTCATCCATTTCAGCCCGTAGGAGATTACTTTCGCTTAAGTTCGCTCCTAATAAATCAGCCTCTTGAAAATTGGCCCCCGCACAATTGGCTTGGTGAAGATTAACATGATAGAGAATCGCTCTCTCCAAGACCGCTTCACGGAGATCGGCTTGTTCAAGTATCGCCTCATTGAGATTGGCAGACCCCAAATCGGCTCCAGATAAATCGGCCGAACGAAAATCAGCTTCTTGTAGATTGCTACGACTCAGATCTGCTTCAATAAATTTGGCATTGGCAAACAACGCCCGTCGAAGATTCGCCTCTCGGAGATCCGCACGCACAAGATAAGCATCTTCACCATTCGCCATTTCTAAATCGGCACCCACCAAGTAGGATTCCTCTAAATCGGCCCCACGCAAAATACTTGAATTTAATTGAGTCTCAGCCAAATTGGCCTCTCGTAAGTCCGCCCCGGAAAAGTTGACCCGACTCAAATCGGCTTTCCGAAAATTCGAGAGACGAAACATGGCACCGGACGCATTGGCCCCTCGCATATCTGCGGCATACAGGGAGGCTTCGCTCACATTGGCTTTGTGAAAGTTCACATGAACGAGAGTCGCAGCAGTAAAATCAGCACGAGAAAGGTTGGCGCCCTGAAAATTGGCGCCACTTAGGTCTTGCTCACGAAAGTCAGATCCAGCCAAATCAGCGCCGCATAGATCGGCTGGCTTGCCACCGGAATCATGATGATGTTGTAACCACTTTGCATGTTCCATCAAAATAGTCCGTAAGGCTTCTTCGCTCACAGAACGACCAGCATACTTCCCCACACACCCTTGCGCCTCCATACTTGGTGGCGCTTCCTGTTGAACATGGGCCGCATGGGCATGGGGAACAAGGTAGAGGGCACTGCACACGAGGATGGCCATCACCCCGATTATTGGCCCACTCGGGAATGCCCATATTTGCTTACCACGCAGGGTTTTCTGCAATTTCAACCTCACTTTCTTGAGAACCAATGATTGATTATCGTATCACCAATACCGACACTGGCGAATGAGTGCTCACCCACTCAGAGACACTTCCCAACATAAAACGGTCAATACCTGAAAGGCCTTTTGATCCGACACAGATCATCTCAGTCTTCAGTCGTTGGGCAGCCTCAACAATTTTCACAGCAGGATTCCCTTCCAGAAATTCCGTATCCACTTGAAAGCCCACCTTGAGAAGTTTTTTTCTTGAATCAGTCAACAGCACTCGGGTCTGCTTTCGTACAGGTGCCATAAGCGCCTTGGCTTGCCTCTTTCCCAACATTTCTAAACCCAGATCGGTTAATTTTTCAGGTACCACTGAAACCGCATGTACGGCAATTTCAGTAGGGTCTAGCCAGCTTGTGATTTTTCTTATGGCCCGTGAAGTTGCTTTAGATCCATCCAACGCGATTAACGCCGACAGAGGCACTGCAAATTCTCCTTTGACCATAAAGACGGAACAAAATGCATGGATAACGACTTTCCTCGAGACACTTCCCAACAAATATCCCGGGACATCGCTCATCCCTCTAGAACCAACCGCAATGCAATCAGCTTTCACGTTCTCACCCGCCCTTAGGATGGCCTCCGAGACATCGCCTTTCATGATCATTGATTTGAGAGAAACCTGCCGACTGGTTCCCGCTTGATTGAGCACGACTTTGAGTCGTTCTGCATGCCCACGTAACAACTTATGGCTCGCTTCAGTCATCTTTTCAGACATGGTGGAAAATGAATCCGACTTTCCAGTTTTTCGGGGCTGCTGGTTTCCATAGGACCCCTTAGGTAACACATGCAATAAGACAATCTCTTTGGCTCTGCTCCGAAAAATTGTTCCGACCCCTTGAATTAAAAAACGAGAAAAATCTGATCCATCAACAGGGCATAAAATTTTCATGTTAAAAAAACTCCAATTTCATGAAATAATCTCTTGGAATCTCTCTGGCTCTAATTAGCCCATATTTATGTTTACGCACAAATCTTGCCAAGTATGAACTTTATGTACCCTTTCTTTCCCATATAATGAACCAAAATGTTATTTCATTTTTCTGTTTTCCAGGAATCGTTCTTTGGTCTGACCCTTTTTGGAACCCTTAACTTCTTGCTAAATGTCGCGTTTTGCCACTTTAAGACTACGGTTAAAGAAGATCCCTCTCAAATAGATTTTGTCATTCTATCCAATCAAAGTGGGGTTTAGCAGGGCCGGGGACTTCATATACGGGATAGGTTTTCGTTCTATGGTTCCCTCCAGTCGAATCAAGAATTCAGATTTTTAGAGCTCTGGTTTCGATAACACTCCTCGGTTTTTATGGAAATTGTTCCTAAAATTTTAATCACCCTAGGGCTCCTTTTTCTTTTAGGTCTTTTAACCGACCTTCTAGGACGACGCACACCGTTACCCAGAGTGACCTTATTACTTTTGGCCGGCTTTGCCATTGGCCCATCAGGAATAGATGTCCTCCCTGCTTTCCAAGAAGACTGGTTCCCAGTCATCACCAATATCGCCTTATCAATGGTGGGGTTTTTGTTAGGTCATGCCTTAACTGTTTCGTCCTTGCAACAACATGGAAAGTGTGTGTTATGGATTTCTATTGGCGCAGCCGTTGGTACAGCTCTCATCGTTGGTATTGGACTCTTGCTCCTTGGCTTCCAGCCTGAAACCGCGCTCATCCTCGCGGGTATTGCCCTGACAACCGATCCAGCTGCAACCATTGACGTAATTCATCAAACTCATTCCAAAGGAGAATTCTCTAAAATCCTTGAAAATGTCGTAGCCATCGATGACGCGTGGGGGCTCATTCTCTTCAGTGTGTTGTTGGCCTTTGCTCAAGCACTCTCTGGCAATGGAGATGGGTTACATACCCTTATGTTAGGAGGTTATGAAGTTGGGGGTGCTATCTTCCTAGGCTTGATACTAGGGATTCCCATGGCCTACCTCACTGGACGACTTAAATCAGGAGAACCCACTCAAGCTGAAGCTTTAGGTCTCGTCCTTCTCTGTGGAGGACTTGCTGAATGGTTACAGGTATCCTTTATTTTGGCCAGTATGGTTTTAGGAGCAACTGTAGCCAATTGGGCCACGCATCATCGTCGACCTTTCTCAGCTATTGAAGGCATTGAATGGCCATTCATGATTCTCTTTTTTATTTTAGCTGGGGCATCGCTCGACTTACGGGCATTAGAAGCAACCAGTCTCTTGGGCCTCGCCTATATCCTCTTGCGACTTCTTGGTCGAACCATCGGGGCGTGGGGAGGTGGAGCCATTTGTTGCGCGAACCCTGTCTTACAACGGTGGATGGGGATGGCACTTTGGCCTCAAGCTGGAGTGGCATTGGGCATGGCTCTGCTAGCCAGTCAACATTTCCCCACCTTAAAAGATGTCATTTTACCAATTGCGATTGGGTCCACTATTATTTTTGAATTGATTGGACCGTTGATGACTCGTGCCGCTCTTATTAAGGCGGGCGACGCCCAACTCTAATTCAGTAGGCTTACACGAAACAAACCGTCACCTTGATTAACTTAGAAGGCCATTTCACCTGTGGTAGTATCTTAGATTTTACTTCACTTCTTTCCTTCATGATCGTATGACAAAACTTCAGGAAATCAGACGAATTCTCTTGTGGGTCCTGTTGCTCAATCTGTTCGTAGCCACAGCGAAGTGGTCCTATGGGCTCATCACTCAATCACTGGGGATGCAGGCTGATGGGTTGCATTCATTTTTTGATGGCCTATCCAATGTCGTGGGATTGTTAGGTCTCTGGCTAGCTTCACCTCAACCTGATGCCGATCATCCCTATGGTCATAAAAAATTTGAGGCCCTAGCCGCTGGCGCCATTGGTGGTTTTCTCGTCATGACCTGTCTCTACCTCCTATGGAAGGCCTACCGAGCTTGGTCGATGGATTTACACCCTGAGGTCACCACAATCAGTTTTTTGGTTATGCTCACCACAATGGGCATCAATATCTTTGTCACAAAATGGGAAGGAGAAAAAGGAAAAGAACTAAAAAGTGATATTCTGACCGCTGATTCATATCACACGGCCAGTGATGTCCTCACATCCTTGTCAGTTTTGGCCGGATTCATCGCCATTCGCGCTGGTTATCCATGGGTTGACCCATTGGTAGCCGTAATCATCGCCGGCGTTATCGCTTGGACCGCGATTATAGTTCTAAAAGACGTGTTGTCTTCATTAACAGATCAGACCCGAATAGACCCACAAGACATTCGAACAGCCGTCATGAGGATACCTGGCATTTTAGATTGTCACAACATCCGAACACGCGGTTTGGCTCATCATGTATTCGTAGACCTTTCTATTCATTTGGAGCCCACCTGGTCCGTCGAACAAGCACATGTTCTCGCCACTGAAGTGGAAAGGTGCCTGTTGTCCCATTTTGAATCAGTGGAAGATGTCTTAGTCCATATCGAACCGGAAGGACACTGAGTTCCTTGATCAGGAAACCCGAACGGACTATTTGGACTATACGGGTAGGGAAATTGTAAATGTCGTACCTTGATTGGGAAGACTATTCACTCGAATGGTGCCGTTATGTTCCTGAATAATCCCATGAACCACGGTTAAGCCAAGACCAGTGCCTTCACCCACCGGCTTGGTAGTAAAAAAGGGATCGAAGATTTTGGTTATCTGATCTTGAGGAATTCCCAACCCAGTATCCTGCAAACCAAGTTCAATCATATTTCCCTTTGAGCGAAGGGTGAGAGTAAGCGTCCCTCCTTCTGGCATAGCTTGGCAGGCATTCAACATCAAATTCAAAAGTACCTGACTAATATGGTCAGGGTCAGCTAACACCTGAGGGAGATCGGTCGCATAATCTTTGACCACATGAATACGGTAATTTTTAAATTTTTCTAAGAGCATCTCCAGCACAATCTCAATGACATTCTCTAAATCAATTCCGCGTTGTTCCGAGGGACGTTTCCGAGCAAAACTTAACAATTGATTCATAATTTTTGTAATGCGCTCCACCTGGGTCACAATGGTTTCCAATCCCTGCTTCGTTGATTGATCCTTGGCTTTGCGCATCAATAATTCAGCCCGTCCCAGAATCACATTCATAGGCGTCCCAATTTCATGGGCCATACCGGATGCCAATGTCCCCAGCTCCGCCAACCGTTCCGTCTTTCGCAATTGATCCTCCAAGGCCCGCTGTTGGGTCATATCCACTACGTACCCTTCAATTCCCACAACTTCCCCTGTTTTTGAAAAGACCCCACACCCCTGTTCCCACACCCATTTGACCATTCCCTCTGCGGTTCGAATCCGGTAAGAGAGTTGAAACGGCTGACGATCTTTGACTGCGGCCTGTACTTCAGACCACACCCGCTTGTGATCTTCAGAAAGGATCACTTGCCGTCCATACGATACCTGTCGAGTATTGACAAATTTTCCAGGAGGATATCCGGTTAAGTCTTTACAATTTTGGCTAATAAACTCCATCGTCCAACCTTGATCATTTTGGCACCGATAGGCCATGCCAGGTAAATTGGTCAGCAAGGTGGATAACGTTCGTTGTGCCTCCTGTAATTCCTTTTCTGTTTCGACCTGCTCACTGAGATTTAAAATTATTGCCACGAATACCTCCTGGCCCGCATGCAGCCGATGCTGAAGATGCACCTCAACAGGATAGGTCGTACCATTTTTCCTTCGATGAATGGTTCGAAAGTCCACCTTTTGGCTCGTCCCTTTTCGAAGAGGTTCCAGAAGTTGGCGAAAGGAATCTTTGGTAAAATCAGGTTTTAAGTTGAGAGGCGTCATGGTGGACATTTCAGCCATGGTATAGCCTAAGTTTTTCAATGCCCCTTTATTCACTTGCAAAAACATGAATGTTTTTTCATCGAACACATAGAGCTCATTTAAGGACTCGTCCAGTATCTGCCCAAGATAGTCAACTCGCTCTTCGCTAAGCTTACGTTCGGTGATGTCCCGAAGAATCACGGTCATCCATCTTTTTCCTACTCGTTCCACTTTTGAAATCGAAGCTTCCAAGGGAAAGGCTTCTCCCGTGTAGCGGCGACCAGAAATTTCCCGAAACATCCCCATTCGGCGATAGGTTTCCCCACTATCGGCAAAATGCCGAAGATGGTCGCGATGAGCCTTCCTCATGGACTCGGGAATAAACATGTCTAACGGTTGCCCCAGGACATCGGAAGCGGAACAATGAAAAATTTCTTCGGCAGCGGCATTAAAGAGGACAATGTTGTGTTCGTCATCAATCGTAATAATGCCATCCATTGCTGAATGAATGATGCTGGCAAATTGCCGCTCCAAGACATCCAACCCTTCTTGTGTGTCAAGATGCATCGTTTGGACGGCACGCAACTCTGTCACTTCTTGCCGAAGCTGTAAGAGTTCTTGCTCTAGACTTTGGTTGGTTGAGGAGGGTTTACTGTTCATTGAAATGCCTCTTTCCAAAGAATTCGTTGGGAGGGAGAATGAAGCCGGCACATGTCCCTAGAGCTGTCTCTAGAAAATTCACTCGTGGCGACTTTACTATTCACTCCTTACTTACCATTTTTTCCTTCCCCCATTTCAGACAGCTTTCGATACAATGTTTTTCGATCAATACCCAGCACTTGGGCCGTTTGATATTTATTTCCTCCCAATTTTTCCAAGACCCGACGGATGTAATTCCATTCCACTTGTTCGAGGGAAAGGGTTTGCTCCACTGCATCTTCCATGAATTGTCCTTCCCCTTGGATATCCTGAAGACTGAGAGGCAAATCCTCCAAAGAGATTTTCGATCCCTGCGTTAACGTGGCGGCACGCTCAACAATATTTTCTAATTCCCGGACATTTCCAGGCCATGAATAATCGATCAACCGAGCCATAGCCGAATCCGCAATACCCTCAACGTGTTTTTGCTGAGCGGTCAAACATTTTTGTAACAACCCATGAGTCAACAAGGGAATATCTTCTTTTCGGTCACGAAGAGGCGGAAGATGTATCTCAATCACATTTAATCGATAGTACAAATCTTCTCGAAACCGTTTTGCCTTCACTTCTTCCGCCAACAGGACATTAGTGGCCGCAATCAAGCGAACGTTCACGGATGTTGACCTCGTGGCTCCCACCCGTCGAATCTCCCGCTCCTGTACCGCCCGTAACAACTTGGCCTGTAACATCATAGGCAATTCGCTGATCTCATCAAGAAATAAGGTTCCCTCATGCGCTTCTTCAAATAAACCTCGCTTATCAGATTTGGCATCCGTAAACGACCCCCGGACGTGGCCAAACAGTTCGCTCTCCAATAACAACTCAGGGATGGCCGCACAATTCACTGGGACAAATGGCTTCGATTTCCGTTGGCTATTAAAGTGAAGCGCTTTAGCCACCAGTTCTTTTCCTGTCCCACTCTCCCCTGTGATAAGGATATTGGTCTGGGAGTCAGCCACTCGACGAATGAGATCAAAGATTTCTCGCATGGGCTTGCTTTTTCCAAGAATTTGATCAAAAGCAAACTCCCGATTGACCTGTTGTCGTAATTGCTGAACTTCCTGGCGAAGAAGGGCTTCCCGTAGCGCCTTTTGTACGGTCACCAACAACTCATCCGTCTTCACCGGTTTGGTGAGATAATCAAAAGCTCCTTGCTTCATGGCCTCTACCGCAGATTCCACGGTTCCAAAGGCCGTCATCATGATCAAATTGGATTCAGGATATTTTTGTACCACTTGTTCTAATAATCCCAGTCCATCTATCCCTTTCATTCGTAAATCTGTCACGACAACAGGGAATTTTTCGGATTCCATACGAGTCAGCGCCTCTCGACCGTCTGAGGCCACCACAACCCGATAGTGGTCTTCTTCTAACGTGTCCTGTAATAGTTGCCGCATTTCCGGTTCATCATCAACCACTAAAATGGAAGAGGCGTCTTGTTTCATTGAAACATTCCTTCGCTGACTGGGGTTAAGCATTCGCAATTAGAGGCGTTTGAACACAAACATATTGGCTCCGAACAGGGAATCTTCTTAAACCTAATATCTAGGAAATTCTTAGCCATATTGAATAAACCCATCAATCTGTGGCAATTTACCCCAATTAGCAAATGATAAAATGTAGCGATTTACGCCATTTCTGGAAAGCGAAGCGATATTGAGTGATCCTCTCCATCATGACTGGACCTTTCAAGAATAATCAATCTTGTAAAGATTTCCCATTCACGGTAGACAATAGGATCTCATGATGTTTTTTGTCAGTAAGAGCAACGTTTAAAAGAGAATCTTCTTTGGAGTGGCATTTCTCTTGCTGAGTTAAACATCTCATGTCGAATCCTATTGACTCCAGAAGGGATTAGTAAATGAAAATTATTGTTGCTGTTGACGGCTCATCCTGCTCCAAACATGCAATTAAAGCCCTTGCACATCTCGCGCCTCCTGAAGAATTAACCCTGGTTCATGCCATGAACCTTCCTGATTTTAATTACGCCATGATTACCCCAGAACTTCGCGCTGAAGTTCAGGCCGAAATGGAAGAAAAATTACGAAAGGAGGGAGAAGGAATTCTTACCCAGGCCCAAGAAGAACTTCCTTCTGATTTTCCTAAAGCTCAAACCGTCCATCAAGTGGGACACCCGGTGAATGCGATTCTTGAAACGGCACAATCGGCCAAATCTCATTTGATTTTGCTGGGAGCCAGAGGGCTTGGACAGGTTAAGGAAGTGATCATGGGAAGCACCTCCCATCGTGTCCTCATGCATGCTCCCTGTTCAACTATGATCATCAAAAAGCCTCTTCCTCGCCTAAAAAAAATCCTTTTGGCAATCGAAGGACAAGAAGACACGGATACTGCCTTACAATTTTTAGCACTCCAACCGTTTCGGGAAGCCGTGTTCATAGACGTCTTCGCAGTCTGGCCTCAACCTCAACTCGCATGGCCCGTGACCCTAGGGCAATCGAAACTTCTTGAATTGCATGCCATTGAAGAGGCGCAAGATCGCATGAAACCTGTGACCGACAAACTCATTCGCATGAACTATTCTGCAGAGGCCAAAGTGGGAATGGGGGATCCCGCCTATGCCATTCTTGAACAAGCCAAAGCCTCTCAAGCAGACCTGATCCTCATGGGCACACATGGCCGGGGAGGCCTGGCCAGGTTTCTTATAGGTAGCGTCTCTCATACTGTTCTTCATCACGCTGATTGTCCTGTACTTATTGTTCGTTAGCCAAGAGATAAATCTCCCCTCTTCCTATTTGCAAAGGGGGAATTTAAAGGATTTTCCTCCTTCCTCTCTATTTTTCATTCTTTCATTCATGAGACCAATTCATGACTCTTTACGTCTAATTCCTTACTTCTGACTCCATTGCGGACATCTGCTACAACTGGAGATTTCTTCAATCTCCCCCATTTTAGCATTCCTAGAATCTCATATTTTTCTGAAAAGTTTTGGCTAACTCTTTTGAGGACTACATTGACTCTTCCTGGCATATCCATTGCTACATCAAAAGATTATGAGAAAAACCACTACACCACATAACAAGAATGAAAGGGAGGATCGAACTATGCAGAACTATTGGGGAATCCAGGTTAAAAGGATAGGAATTCTGATTATAGCGATTATTCTGATCGGAGGTACCCTGCTATCCAATGCTCAATCTCAACAGGAAGTGAATGTGACAATTGAAGGATATAAATTTCAAACATCACAAATGCCCCTTCAGCTGCATGCAGACACCATTATCCGAGTGAAGAATCTGGATAATGTTCGACATGACTTCGGATCACAGATGTTCTTGAATACACTGACCCATGTGGAGAGCGATGGTGTCGTCACATACGGAAAGGGAGTAGAAGGTGCCTATGTAAATTCTGGGAAAGAAGCAACGTTCAGATTAATGCTTGATCAAGTTGGCCGTTTTCAATTTCAGTGTTCCATTCATCCAGACATGAAAGGTGAGATCTTGTTGTTAATCGTGGATGCAGTGTGATGGGTGAGTGAGAAGCAAAACCTGAAACACCAGAAGGAGTCCTCATGGTTAAGATCGTGACCCATATTCTTTTTGCCACGGATTTTTCTCCCTGCTCGGCTCCAGCTTTTCGTTATGCCGTAGAATGGGCCAAAGTCTTCGATGCCCAATTAACGCTATTTCATGGAATTTCCCTACAACCGGGAGTGGATATCGACGCGGGCATCGCTCAACGCTATTTAGATGAGCAACGCAATGTGGCGGAAGAACATTTAAAACAACTGCTTAATAAGGCTCATCAAAAGATCCCTCACGCAGCACTTGAAATGCGCACCGGCCTTGCCTCTGCACAAATTTGCGAGGTGGCCCAAGAGCACAATGCCGATCTGATTATCACCGGCACACATGGATGGACCGGCTTTAATCGTGTCATATTTGGCAGCATCGCGGAACGGGTTATTCAGCGGGCTCCATGCCCGGTCCTCTCGATTCCAGATCGAAGCCCTGGCGAAACTACCGATCTGCATACCTTATCATTACAACCACGGCAGATCGTCTTGCCGATGGATTTCTCGGATTGCTCGATGGATGCGTATGAATATGCAGTTCAAATAGCCAAATGGTTTGATGCCTCATTGACCTTGGTGTACGCCATTGAGCCACTGTCCTATAGTTTAGATTTTTCCCTAACCCATCCCCTGGAAGACAAAGCCACCAGAAAAAAAATTGAACAACGCTTAAAGGGATTGACCACCGTGCTCATCGAGCAAGGCTTAACCGCACGATATGAGTTAGTCGATAAGCCGTCGATGGACGCCATATTAAAAGCCAGTGCCTCACAGGAAGCCGATTTGGTCGTCATGGGGACACATGGCCGAAAAGGTCTACCTCGACTCATTTTAGGTAGCACCACGGCCAAGGTCTTACAGCATAGTGCCTACCCCATCCTCACGGTCAAAAGTCCAAAGTTTGAGGGAGGGCACCACCCAGAGGCGATAAATACACCAACTTCGGCATCTACCGCATCAGGGAATGAACTGGAAGCATGACTGAGGTCGCCAAATTGATCGAACAAATGGACTGCAATGATGCAGGCCTCCAATGTACGGGACAACCGACCTACGATTATTTTATTCTCCGAGCACACAGCGGGTTATAGGAAGAGGTCCGTCGATGTCTTCAGGCTCTGTTCAAACGCTACCCCTCCAATTATTTCTGCGTGAAGATTTTCCGCAGCTCCTTCAAACACTCAAGCAGTTGGGCTATCAAACGTTAGGTCCCGTCTTGTCTCAAGGCGCTATTCAATGGAAAGCGATCACCACCCCAGAAGACTTTCCCATCGATTGGAAAGATCAACAAGAGCCCGGTAGCTATCGCCTCGAGCCGGACCCTAGCCCCCGTTATTTCAATATCGTGCATGGGCCCGAATCATTAAAGCCGCTGACCTTTGCTCCGCGGGAAACCTTGCTAGTTCTTGACCATCAAAACAACACGTTTTCAGCTAAAGACATTCAGCCTGATACGACACCGACCGCTATTTTAGGTGTGCGAGCCTGTGACCTCGCCGGTCTCGGCATTCAAGATCAAATTTTCCTGCATGGCACCTATCCCGATCCATACTATCAACAACGACGAGAAAACTTATTTCTGATCGCGGTTAATTGCACCAGAGCCCATGCAACCTGCTTTTGCGCGTCCATGGAAACAGGCCCAAAAGCTCAACAAGGATTCGATCTTAGCTTAACGGAAGCCGATGAAGACTTCCTAATTGAAGCAGGCAGTGTAAAAGGCTTGAAAGTTTTAGACCAACTCACTAGCTCCATCGCATCAGAGGAAAGAATCAAGGAAGATGAGGAACGGATCGGGGCATGTGCAGCAAGCCAAACTCGCAGTCTGCCCAAGGCCAACTTACCGGCTGCTTTGTATGAAGCCCACGATCATCCAAGATGGGATCATGTGGCCGCCCGCTGTTTGTCTTGCACCAACTGTACAATGGTCTGCCCCACGTGCTTCTGCCACGGTGTAGAGGAAACACCTTCCCTGGACTTTCAACAATCCGAACATACCCGAGTGTGGGATTCCTGCTTTACGCCTGACCATGGCTACATTCATGGAAAGAATTTCAGGCCCACGACTAAAGACCGCTATCGTATGTGGTTGACGCATAAACTGGCCGCATGGATCGATCAATTCGGCACATCCGGATGTGTCGGCTGCGGTCGTTGCATTGCCTGGTGCCCCGTGGGCATCGACCTCACAGAAGAAGTCCAAGCCCTCTCCCAACCACCTCTCTAGCTCTCCGCTTAATAGAATGACACTCAATCCCTATCTCATTCATCCGGCCACGATTGTGGAGCGGAAGCAAGAATCCACCGATATTGTGACATTTCGGCTTCAGCTTACCGATCCTGCGCTCCAAGAGTCGTTTCGGTTTGAAGCGGGGCAATTCAACATGCTCTATGTCTTTGGTGTGGGGGAAGTCGCAATTTCTATCGTGTCTGATCCAGATGAACCTGGATTCCTGGACCACACCATACGAATTGTTGGACGAGTTACTCAGATCCTCGGCCATATGCAGATTGGCGAAAGCGTGGGAGTTCGTGGCCCGTTCGGGCAGGGATGGCCGATGAAGGAAGCGAAAGGGAAAGATGTTCTAATTGTCACTGGCGGGTTAGGATGCGCGCCGGTAGTTGGGGCCATTGAATATATATTTCAAAGGCGCGGAGAGTATGGGGCTATGACCATTCTCCACGGAGTGAAGACTCCGCATGACTTGTTATATCGCGAGCGCTACGATGCCTGGCGACACCAACCAAATACAAAAGTCCTGCTTACCAGCGACGAACCTGGGAAAACGTGGCATAGTCATGTGGGCGTAGTCACAGAACTTTTTGACGACCTCGAGTTGGAACCCGACAATACTCTTGTCATGATGTGTGGACCCGAAATCATGATGCGAGTCGCATGCAATGTATTAACTCATCAAGGCCTGCGCCCTGATTCGATGTACGTGTCTCTCGAACGGCATATGGAATGTGGCATTGGCCTGTGTGGCCATTGTCAGCTTGGTCCATTTTTCCTGTGCAAAGATGGGCCAGTGATGCGGTTAGACCGGGTCATGCCTTTTATGGGAAAAGTTGGAGTGTAAAAAGAATAGAATTTCTACCTCCCCTAACCCCACCTTACAAAGGAGGGGAACGAAAAAAGATGGTTTCCCGAATAAGAATGTCGAGAATGACCATAAAATACAGAAAAGCTATAAAAGAATTCGCCTATGTCAGAATCTAACAAATCTCCAATCAGAAAACGGCCGCGAGTGGCGGTGGTGAAGTTTGCGTCCTGTGATGGTTGCCAACTGAGTATTTTAAATTTGGAAGATGATCTCCTGGCATTGGGAGCCGCTATCGATATTGCCTACTTCCCGGAAGCCTCCAGCGATATGCAGGCAGGCCCCTATGACATTGCCTTTGTGGAAGGCTCGATTACGTGTCCAGAAGATTTGCCCCGAGTACTTGAACTTCGCCAACAGACCACGACCTTGATTACCATTGGCGCATGTGCCACATCCGGCGGAATCCAAGCTCTGCGGAATTGGTCGGACATCGAAGCCTTCAAACGTGCGGTGTATCCCAACCCCGAATATATCCAGAGTTTGAGCACGTCTACTCCTATCTCCGAACATGTCACCGTGGACTATGAACTCTGGGGCTGTCCGATCGATAAGCAACAACTTCTAGGAGTCTTAACAGACTTACTGCAAGGTGTGAAACCTCATATTCCCAGGCACAGTGTCTGCTTGGACTGTAAACGGCAGGGTCATGTTTGTGTGTTGGTTGCCAAAGGCCTTCCCTGCCTTGGACCCGTCACTCGCACGGGCTGTGGCGCCATTTGCCCAAGCATGGGTCGGGATTGTTATGGATGTTTTGGCCCGGCAGAGCATGATTCCGCACGTCCACCTGGTGTGCCACCCAATACGGCCTCTCTCGCCCAACAGTTCCATCAACATCTGCAACTCATCCCCGTCGAGATGGTTCGCCGATTTCGAGGAATCAACGGGTCGGTTCAGCCGTTTCAAGAAGAAAGTCATGCCTGGGAATCCAAATAGGAAATGTTTTAAAAGGCCACCATCGACATAAAAAAATGAATGACCCATTAACCAATCCCAGTAACACCCGAACCATTAAGATCGACATGATGGCCCGCGTGGAAGGCGAAGGCGCGCTTACCGTGACGGTGAAGGATGGACAGGTTCAGGATGTGCAACTTCGTATTTTTGAACCGCCCCGATTCTTTGAAGCCTTTCTCCAAGGTCGCCACGTCAACGAAGTCCCCGATATTGTTGCGCGTATTTGCGGCATCTGCCCCGTCGCCTATCAGATGAGCGCCGTGCATGCGTTGGAACCGATTTTCGGCGTGGAGATCCCACCAGCCATTCGCGATCTTCGTCGATTGCTCTATTGCGGGGAATGGATTGAAAGTCATGTCCTGCACATCTACATGCTTCAGGCCCCGGATTTTTTAGGATTCCCCAGTGGACTTGAAATGGCTCGAGTTCATCCTGATCTGGTTAAACAAGGCCTGCGACTCAAGAAGGCTGGCAATCAGTTAATCACTTTGCTGGGTGGACGCTCCGTTCACCCCGTATCAGTCAAGATCGGCGGATTTTCTCAAGTACCCACCAAGGACAAGCTTCGTGCGCTAAAAGACGAATTGCTTTGGGCCAGAGATGCGGCCGTGAAAACCCTTCAATGGGTGAGCGGTTTTGAGTTTGAAGACCCGGAGCAAGACTATACGTTCTTGGCTCTTCGTGGGCCTTCGGAATACCCCATGAATACCGGCCCGCTCGTCACCAATGAGGGCCATCATCTGAATGTGTCAGAATTTGAAGAGCATTTCCATGAAGAACAAGTGCCGTACTCCACTGCCCTGCATTGTACGTTTCAGGGAAAGTCCTATTTGACAGGTCCCCTGGCTCGCATGGCTCTTAACCATGATCAACTCTCGCCTTTCACCAAAGAAATCTTTGCAGAGACCGGTTTTTCTCTTCCTTTCAAACGAGCGTCTATGGGCATCGTCGCCAGGTCGGTGGAGGTGCTCTATGCCTTTGATGAAGCCCTTCGCATTATTGAAAAATACGAACCACCTCCATTTCCATCGGTCCCGGTGATTATTAAAGCTGGCACTGGCGTCGCCGCCACCGAAGCACCTCGTGGGGTGCTCTATCATCGCTTTCAAGTCAACGATGACGGAACCATTCATGTGGCGAAAATCGTCCCACCTACCTCTCAAAATCAGCGACAGATCGAAGACGATTTGCGAAACATGCTACCAAACTTTTTACATCTGAACGATACAGAAGCCGCCGCCAAGTGCGAACGACATATTCGAAGTTATGACCCGTGCATCTCTTGCGCCACACACTTTTTAAAATTTACAAGAGAAGAGATTTCCTGACCGATGGTCAAAATGAAAATTATCGGATTGGGGAACCCTTTTATGGGGGATGATGCGGTTGGCGTGTTAGTGGCCCGTCAGCTTCATACCTATGCGTCTGCTCACATTTCCGTTTTAGAAGGTGGGTTATCAGGGCTTAGCTTACTGCATGATATGGAAGGGACAGATACACTCATTCTGATTGATGCCGTTCATAGCCACTCCAAAGTAGGAACAATTCTTCGTTTCACCATTCCACAAGATCTTGAGGAAATTGGAAAACTTGCCTGGGGCACATCAGCTTCTTCTACCCATGCCTTTGGTCTGGCAGAAGCGCTAACTCTGGCTCATACGCTGGAAGCCTTACCTACACACGTTGTGCTCTTTGGCATCGAGTTGGGCCATATTCAAAAAGGACATGTCTTATCACCCGCAGTATCCAAGGCCATGACGGGCGTGGTCAACCAGATTAGGCTCGAAGAGTTGAGCTTTTCCCATGCATGAATTGCAATTACTTCGACAAGTGGTGAAGCAAGTCGAACAACAATGCCAGATTCGGCCAGGGACCAGCCTGTTACGCATTCGACTAGAAATTGATAGCCATTCCCATTTAGCCAGTCATACCCCGGAAGAATTACGAGCCACCTTTCATTTTGCTGCTCAGGGCACTACGGTCAATTCCGCCGACTTAGACATTCACGTACGGGTTTCGACCGGGACATGCCAATCATGCGAAGCGATTTTTGATCGTACCCCAGAAACCTACGGCTGCCCTCACTGTTTATCAGGAGACATTGCGTGGAAAGACCACCCAGAACTGATCATTAAAGACATTGAATTCGTGGAGAACACACCATGAACTCTGGCGTTCAAGCACATATCGGATCCGAGCAGCGTGAGCGGATTCAACTGACGATTCACGGAACGGTTCAAGGGATAGGCTTCCGCCCCTTTGTGTTTCGGTTGGCTCAAGCCTTATCGCTAGGCGGGTGGATCGCGAATACCCCACAGGGAACGTTGCTTGAATTGGAAGGGATTCAAAAGAATCTTCACGCTTTCCAGAAACGGATTACGGCCGAACTTCCTCTGATTGGAAAAATCCAGGCCATGACGTCAATCCCTATTCCCGTCAGCGGCCAACGGTCTTTTGTTATTCACCCCAGCCAAGGGGACGATCAAACGCAATCAGTTATTTCACCAGATCTCGCGACCTGCGAAGAATGCCTTCAAGACATGAAGAACCTCCAGTCTCGCCGGTACCGCTATCCCTTCACCACCTGTGCTCAATGCGGGCCACGATTCAGTATTGCGCTTCGCCTGCCATATGATCGTGGCAATACGACAATGCATCAGTTTCTCTTCTGCGATGAGTGCCAACGAGAATATGACAATCCTTCCGACCGCCGGTTCCATGCGGAAACAATCACCTGTCCTTCATGTGGGCCTCAGGTTGAATTATGGGATCACGAAGGAAATCTTCTAGCCCAACGAGAAGAGGGGCTTCAGGCCGCCTCAGAGATCGTCCGACACGACCGCATATTGGCTGTAAAAGGGTTGGGAGGATTTCAGCTATGGGTGAAAGCTGAATCATCAGAAGCCGTTCAACGCTTACGTCAACGTAAGCACCGACCCACTAAACCCTTTGCGGTGCTGTTTCCCTCACTGTCATACCTCCAACAACATTGTTTGGCCTCAACAGTTGAGACTACTCTTTTAACCTCCCCTGCTGCCCCTATCGTATTAGTAAGAAAAAGAACCACATCCACCTTGGCATGGGACGTTTCACCCAATAATCCCTACGTAGGAGCCATGCTTCCCCATACACCTCTCCATCATCTTTTGATGAATGATCTTCTCATGCCAGTTATCGCTACGAGTGGGAACCGTTCGGAAGAGCCTCTCGTCATTGATGAACTGGATGCGGTCCATCGTCTTCAAGGAATCGCCAATGCTTTTCTGGTGCATAATCGCCACATCGTGAGACCCGTTGATGATTCAGTGGTTCAAGTCGTCAACGACAAATGTGTGATACGTCGTCGCGCCCGTGGGTATGTGCCCACTCCCCTAACGGTGAACCCAGGTTTTGGCGCTGAGGACAGGCAGCCTCAAATCTTGGCTGTCGGCGGTCATCTTAAAAATACGGTTGCCGTGACCACTGGCAATCAGATTATCGTCAGTCAACACATCGGAGATCTGTCGACATTGGAAGCCTCGACTCAATTTGAACGAACCATTGCTGATATGCTGACCTTGTTTCATCTCACCCCTCAAGCCATTAGCTGCGACAGTCACCCGGATTATTGCTCAACAAGATTTGCTCATCAGTTTGGAAAGCAACACAATATTCCTGTGATTCCCATCCAGCATCACCATGCCCACATCGCCGCATGCCAAGCTGAACATGGATTACAAGGCCCCCTCCTTGGGGTGGCATGGGATGGAGCAGGATTTGGGTCAGACGAAACGATGTGGGGCGGCGAGTTTCTTCTGTGTGAAGATACCGAATTCACACGAATGGCTCATGTAAGACCGTTTCGACTTCCGGGTGGAGAGGTATGCATGCGAGAACCACGTCGTATCGCGCTGGCCTTATTGTATGAAGTTTTTGGTGAGCGCGTGTTTGAGCTAGATCTTCCACCAATCCAATCTTTAGGACAACATATGGCTAGATCGTTGGTTGCCATATTGGACAAAGATGTAAATTGTGCAATCACAACCAGTATCGGTCGTCTTTTTGATGGAGTGAGTGCGTTGTTAGGTCTCTTACAAGTCACGAGTTTTGAAGGGGAAGCGGCCATGGCCCTTGAATTTCTTGCAGAGAACGAATTGGAGGAATCGAATCCCCAACTCTATCCTATTCCGATAGAGTCGCAGACTGAGTCGAAAAGGCCATGGGTGGCCGATTGGCGACCATTGATCTCGGCCATCGTCCGGGACATCTTAGAACACAAACGGCCATCAGAAATTGCATTCGGATTTCATCAGGCGCTCGCCATGTTGATTGCTGATGTTGCCCAACGCATCCAGTGCCATCAGATCGTTCTCTCTGGAGGCGTCTTTCAAAATGCTCTTCTCCTCAAGCTTTCCGAAGCAGAACTCACAAAACGCAGATTTGCCGTCTTTACACCACAACGGTTTAGCCCCAACGATGAGGGCCTATGCTTAGGACAAGCTTTCATGACCATGCACCAGTTTGCACAACACACCCACTCGGCATAAACAATTATTCTACACAACCATGTGCCTTGCCGTTCCAGGACAAATTCAACGCATTGAAGATAATGAACTTAGCACGGGAACCGTGTCGTTTGCTGGAGTGACGAAAGAAGTCTGTTTGGCGTTGGTTCCGGAGGCTGCCGTTGGCGATTACGTGATCGTTCATGTGGGTTTTGCTATCAGCAAAGTGGACGAGCAAGCGGCTCAAGAATCGTTAACGTTGATTGAACAACTGAGTTCTGGTCAAAACAATGAGAGTCTTTCTTCATGAAATACGTGGATGAATTCAGAAACCCGAAAGCGGTGGAAGCGCTTTCCAGGGAAATCCATCAAATCACTCGGCATTCCTGGACCATTATGGAAGTCTGCGGCGGACAAACCCATTCTATCGTCAGATATGGGCTGGATCGTCTGCTGCCCCCTGAGATCAGCCTTATCCATGGCCCGGGCTGTCCGGTCTGTGTCACGCCCATTGAATTGATTAACACGGCTTGCGAACTCGCTAAGATTCCCAAGGTCATTTTGTGTTCCTTCGGAGACATGCTCCGTGTCCCAGGAACCAATGAGGACTTACTCAAGATCAAAGCCCAAGGAGGAGATGTTCGCATCATCTATTCTCCTCTCGACGCCGTCGCCATCGCCAAAGCGAATCCCTCGCGCCAGATCGTCATCTTTGCTGTGGGCTTTGAAACCACGGCCCCAGCTCAGGCCATGGCCATTCTTCAGGCGCAACGGATGGAGCTTGAAAACTTTTTCGTCCTCGTGGCTCATGTGCTCGTCCCTCCCGCCATGGAAGCACTCCTTTCTTCACCTGAAAATCGCATACAGGGATTTCTTGCCGCTGGGCATGTGTGCACAATAATGGGCTATGACATGTACGAACCCATCAGTGAAAAATTTCAAGTGCCCATTGTGGTAACCGGATTTGAGCCAGTAGATATTCTGGAAGGTGTGAAGATGGTCGTGGATCAATTAGAGGAAGGGCGCTCTGCCGTGGAAAACCAATATGCTCGATCGGTTCACCGCTCGGGAAATCTGGAAGCACAAAAAGTTATTAATGAGGTCTTTGAACCCTCTTCGCGTATCTGGCGAGGGATTGGGAATATCCCCAAAAGCGGCCTGCAACTTCGTCTGGCCTTTACCCAATTTGATGCTCTCCAACAATTTCACGATCGCATTCACTTGACTGATGTCACAACTTCTCCTCCATCCGAATGTCAAAGCGGTCGCATTCTTCAGGGCCTCATGAAACCTTCAGACTGCCCCGCATTTGGGACCCGGTGTACACCCGACCATCCCCTTGGTGCCCCAATGGTGTCGAGTGAAGGAGCTTGCGCCGCGTATTTTCAGTACCGTCCTTCAAGGGTTGCTCAATTGTAATTTATGTCTCAGAATTCTTCTCTCGAACCTCAATGTCCCTTACCGCTCGCGTCGGATGATACCATACGCCTCGCCCATGGCGGCGGTGGACGTCTGATGCAACAACTGATTCATGAAATTTTCCTAGAGGCTTTTTCCAATTCATATTTGAACGCGTTACAAGACAGTGCGGTCCTGCCTACACAAGATGGTCGCCTGGCCATGACAACCGATTCCTATGTGGTCCAACCACTCTTTTTCCCTGGGGGAGATATTGGCAGCCTAGCGATACATGGCACGATCAATGATCTGGCCATGATGGGAGCGAGCCCGCATTACCTGAGTGCCGGATTTATTCTGGAAGAGGGATTACCGATTATCACCCTTAAACAGATCGTGTCGTCTATGGCGAAGACAGCACAGGACTGTGGCGTTCACATTGTCTGTGGTGACACGAAAGTGGTGGATCGCGGGAAAGGGGATCAGATTTTTATTAATACGACGGGTCTTGGTGTGATTCCTCAATCTGTCGATATCGGCCCGCATCGTTTGACCCCTGGGGATCGGATCATCGTCAGCGGAGATCTGGGCGCACATGGCATGGCCGTATTAAGCCAGCGCGAAGGATTGGAATTTTCAGGAAATCTTCGAAGTGATTCCGCGCCACTCCCCGACGTAATTGCTGATTTACTCAAACATAATATTGCGATCCATTGTCTTCGAGATTTGACTCGTGGTGGATTGGCCAGCGCCCTCAACGAACTCGCAACCGCTGGACCGTCTACCATGACAATTAAAGAATCTTGCATACCGATTAGTGACCCGGTCCGTGGAGCCTGTGAAATTCTCGGGCTCGATCCGCTTTATGTCGCCAATGAAGGACGGTTCGTGATGTTTCTTCCCTCCGAGGACGTAGACCGAGCCCTTTCTCTTCTGCATCAACATGCCGTCTCAAAAAACGCCACCGATATCGGAGAAATTCGATTACCTGAATCCACACCACACCAGTCACTCGTCACCCTGGAAACCAGATATGGCACCCACAGAATCCTCGACCTTCTTTCAGGAGAGCAACTTCCGAGGATCTGTTAACATTTGTGTGAATTTTTCTATCGCTGAATCACGCATTCCTAACAACTCTTACCACAGCCATGTTCATTACTCTCCTCATCACAGCATTTATCGTTGCCCTGGCCGTTCTTATTCACTTTGAAGCGCTTCGTTGGTTATCAGCCTTCATGGGATCTACTCATGGCCGTTTCCGCCTAGCGTTATTGGTCTGTATGTTCGGAGCAATGGTGGCTCACGTGATCGAAATATGGGTCTTTGGATTCGGATATTATTTTTTAACCCAGTCAGGACAATTCGGTTCACTTGAAGGTGGCTTTACTCATACTCTAGCTGATTGCGGATACTACTCGTTTGTGACCTACACCACGTTGGGGTTTGGAGATCTTATTCCTAAAGGACCTGTTCGTTTCTTAACCGGAATGGAAGCCTTAACCGGACTTCTTCTCATCACCTGGACCGCCTCATTCATGTATATTCAGATGCAACAATGGTGGAAATACGACAACGACAAGCTCTAAAGCCTTTGTTGTAACTAATGGTTGGTGTTTTCAGAAAAATCCGAACCTATCAAAGGAGCAAAGTGACATGATCAAATTTGTGATGTGTTTACGGCGGCGCCCAGATATGACTCGCGAACAATTTCAAGATTATTGGAAAAATAACCATGGCCCGTTCTTTATGAAAAATTCTGGCACAATGAGAGCCAAAAAATATGTGCAATCTCTAACTGTCGATACCCCTTTAAACGAAGGACTAAAGAATTCGAGAGGCATGTTGTCAGAATTTGATGGGATCGCAGAGGTGTGGTTTGAATCAGAAGAAGATCTTATGGAGGCGATGAATTCACCGGAGGGGCAGAAACTCAGTACCGCGCTCTTAGAAGATGAGGGGAATTTTATCAATCACGCTCAATCTTCGGCCTTCATTGTGAAGGAGCATGAGCTTTAAGTAGCAAAGAAGAAAGCTCATCAGACGCTCTTAATGGACGCAGTTGCCTTTGCCTTGAACGTCCCAAATAGTCCGCTTCCGGCCCAAAAGCAGACAAATCTACCCCAGGACAGAAACATCTACGGCTTGTATCGTTGCACGTCTCCTTCTCGGCGAATAGGGGCATCGATAACCAGAAACGTAAAGAGGTGTTCAAGAATTTTGACCACTTCATGTCAGAATCCAAGGCGAAGGGGTATAAGAAATGTGCGCGGATAATTCAGAATGGTTTGCATAAGAGAACTTCAGCAGGTAGGGAAACTGACTGTAAATTCTGATCCTTTTCCTATTTCACTTTGCACATTGATCGTTCCGTTATGAGCTAACGCAATTTCTTTGGCGATGGCCAAGCCTAATCCAGTCCCACCACTCTCCCGATCTCTTGCCTGATCGGCTCGAAAGAAGCGTTCAAAAATATGAGGAAGATGCTCTTCTGCAATTCCTGATCCGGTATCTTCCACTGTGATTTGTACGGTATCTACTGAGGATTGCATGGATATGATCACTGATCCACCCCGAGATGTATGACGTATGGCATTGTCGAGTAAGTTAATCACGAGTTGTTTCAATTGGCCTACATCTCCTAGAATTTTCGGAACTTCTTGGAGGTGAGCTGTGAGGAGACAGCCTTGTTCCTCTGCGAGAACAGATAATTCCGAAACAAGTTCTTTGAGCAATGGTTCCAGGTGGACAGGTTTCAGATCACTTGGAGGGTGTTCTCCGGCAAATTGGGTAAGGGTCAAAAGGGATTTGACCAGCCGGGCGAGATGTTCTACCTGCCCCAAGGTCGTGGATAATACGTCTCGATATTCTTCGGTCGAACGATCCCGTTGAAGCCCTACTTCCAAATTTCCCTTCATGGCCGTGAGGGGAGTTTTCAACTCATGGGCCGCATCTCCAACAAACCGACGCTGCGACTCAAATACTCCCTGCAAACGTTCGAACATCTTATTGAAACTCTTGGCCAATTGTTGAAATTCCTCGTAGGGGGCCTCAAGAATCACCCGAGTATCCAGAGATTGCGCTGATACCATTGTGGCGGTTTGGCCGAGGGTTTTTATCGGGGAAAGCGCCATGCGAGCGATCCAATTACTGCCCACCCATGCACAAACAAACACTCCAAGGATCATCGCGCTTAGGGTCATGAACAGCCATTGCAAGGTTTCATTCACCAAATCCAGGGATGTCTGTGACTGCAGGATATAGTGAACCGTTCCTTGAGAGGTAATAGGAAACGAAATTCGTCGAAGGGGTGGACCTGGCCCATGTTGAAGGGTTTCATAAATGGTCCCCCCTTCTAACACTTGGTTAAGGAGAATGGAATCAATGTCAGCGATGACTCCGACCCCTTCTCCTTTCCATTGAACAGTGCCTTCGCGACTTAAGACCACACTGTTGCGAATGGCCTCATGAAGTTCATGGTCTTCTTTTTCCAGATGGTCATCATCCGTATCATCTCGGGAATTCTTCTGAAGAATTTCTTCGATTTCCCCGGTTTCTTTTTTGACTTGATCGGCCTGGCGTTGAACTGTGGCGAGTAGCTGGGCATCGATATGCCGATGCAGGAGAAAGGAGAGGATGCTATATAAGGCAATACTAAATAGTAGGAGAAGAATGGTGATGAGCGAGATGCTCGACCACCGAATGCGTTTGTGGAAGGAGGTCATTGGTTACGTGTTTGGGACTTTCAAGACATAGCCTACACCACGAACAGTATGAATGAGGGGAATCGAGAAATCTTTATCGATCTTTGTACGAAGTGAACGAATATGGACATCCACAATATTGGTCAGGTTGTCATATTGAATATCCCACACATGTTCAATGATCGCGGATCGAGTCAGCACTCGATTCTCGTTGCGCATCAGATACTCCAAGATCGCATATTCTTTATTCGTGAGTGTCTGTGCTTGTCCTGCTCGCCAGACCTGGTGAGTGACGGGATCCATTTCCAAGTCTGCCACTTTCAATCGAGTGGCTACCTGCCCACTTCCGCGTCGGAGTAGTGAGCGAATACGCGCCAGCAGTTCAGGAAAGGCGAAGGGCTTGGTGAGATAATCATCCGCACCCATGTCTAGCCCCGTGACTCGATCTTCAATGGTATCCTTTGCGGTTAACAGAATAATGGGAACCAATTTCCCCAGGCTTCGCAACCGCCGACAGATGGATATCCCATCCAAGGTGGGCAACATCACATCCAAAATGATGAGGTCGTAGGGGATGGCGTTGGCCATGACATACCCCTCTTCCCCATCTGCACTCAGATCGACGGCATACCGCTCTTCGGTTAACCCCTTCACAATAAACCCTGCTACGCCTGAATCATCTTCAACGACAAGAATTCTCATAATGACTTGGCAAGGAATCTATGCTTCTGGGAAATTTTTCGCAATATCTTACGGAAATTTCTCTAAATTAAATTTGGTTGCTTCTCTTTTGTGCACATACCCGCTGAAGATGATAAGGCTTCGTTTCGGAATACCCCCAAAAAGACATTGCCGAGCACCAGAAAGCAGCCGAGCAGTAAACCGCCCATGCCAATGGAAGCAAACGTCTCTGTCACGATATGGGAATGCGCGGCTCCCCGGCCAAGAGAAGGGGCTAAGATATACATGGTGAGCCAGGCCAAGGAATAGAAGCTACTCAGACCAAGAAAAATGGAAGAGACCGTCTTCATCTTCGGCTTGAGATCAGAAAACATCACGAGAAAAACCAACCCCAGTGCAAAAGCGGCAATGCCTGTGGCGTGAAAATGCGCGCGTTGAGCATAACGCCAAATCTTATCTGGACTTTTGGCATCATGGACCGTGGGGTTCGCCGCAATCCCTTCTGTTATATAATTTTTGAAGATATCTTCATTGATCCCAAAGGTCATGCCCATGACAATGCCAAATAAGAGCCCAAGCACCACGAGGCCCAATCCTACCTTTACCAGTTTTAATTCGTTGTTCATGTGATCCCTCCAAATCCCCATAGCTTTCACCATCGGGGTCATTCCATGTTTGCCAAAATGGTTATTTTTTCACCAACCACGAACCCGTCATCCACGTTCTTTCCCATACTCTAAAGCCAATCGGCACACCAGCTCCTTGAGCCGATGTGCCGCATGACGTTAATCCGTGTCTTTTCCCTCGGATTTTTCCTGTTCAGTGTCATCTTGATCTTCAATCTCACTGCTCAGCACTTCACCAGACTGTGCGTCAACCTTGACTTCGGTCACCACACTCGCCGCGCTGGCAATTTCAATTTCATACACGGCTTTGCCCTCTTCGCTTTCCAACTCAGTTTCAAGAACCTGACCTGGAAACTTCGCTTTGGCTTTGCCGATCGCTTCCTCTAAAGACACCGTGGCGGTGGTCATCCCATGTTCTTGGGCACGGAGTCCCTCGGAACTTTGAGCCCATCCCCACATCAACAAGACCCCACCAATTAGAATGGGAACAATCATGTAATGAGAACGTTTCATGGCAAGACCTCCTTGTTAAAACTCATTGGGTTTAAATTGACTGTTGAATAAACTATATCCCGACAACATGAGATCCTCATGAAGGGAAAATGAAGAAAATTTCATGTTTTAAAGAAGAGAGGGCCAAGAGCCCACTTACTCAAACGGAAGGATTTTGGTTATTCTAGAGCTTTGAGATAAGGAAATAGGATTTTTGCTTGTTTGTTTGAAGCGGTTATCGCGCGTGCGTTTAGGAACACGTATTAAGAGTGCACAAGGCCTTTAAGACAGGGGCCATTTTCAATAAACAAGTCCACTAGAATTATGGCCACTCTTTCCCGCCGCATTCATCTCGTGATTTGGCTGATCGTCTTCTCGATGATCAGCGCCTGGACGATTGAAATTCTGCTGAGTACATCCCCAGACCAGCTATTCGGTCATACTCAGATGGCTCACATCGTCGGTTGGGTAGGCCTGGTGATGATCGGCCTGGCCTTTGTCTATCCCATCAAACGACGGCTGCACCCTAATCAGGTTTGGCCCAAGAAATGGTTTGAAATCCATCAGGTTCTAGGAATTGCTGGCCCGTTATTGATCTTGGTTCATTCTGGATTTCACTTCCATGCTCTCGTCCCGGTATTGGCTCTCGCAGCCATGGCCCTCGTGGTGTTTAGTGGCATCACAGGACAGGCCATACACCATTTGGCCTTTCAAACACTCTACCAACAACGTCATGAACTATCGGCGCAGGGCTTATCAGAAGAAGCCGTGGAATCACGCCTGCATGATCTCGTCATGCAAGCAGAAACCCTCCGAGCATGGCGATGTCTCCATGGCCCTCTCACCTTAACGTTCGTAGTGCTCACACTCATCCATATTGGAGGAGCCCTTTACTATGGCGGCGTGTAGCTAATGTGGTGCCTACGGCCATGGGTATCGACCCTCGTCCGCATTCTTACGGTTTTCTTAGTGGGGTATATCGTATGGGGCACCGTGAACACACCAGAAACCTTATGGTCCCCAGGTCATCTCAGTCGTCATCATACTGACATCACGAAATGCGAACGTTGCCATCAGCCGTTCAAAAAAACACCCAATTCCAAATGTCTCGCTTGCCATACGGCCGCAGTGTTGCAGACTAGAGCACAGGCCGCCGTGAGTCATTTTCATCAAGAAGTGATAAGTCGAAAGCAATCTTGTCTTGAATGCCATACCGAGCATCGTGGAGCCTTGGCCAGCATTACCACCAGAGCGATGCACAATCCGCATGGGGAATTCATCTTCCGGGCCACGAACGCGTCCTCCTGCTCCGATTGTCACGCGATGAATACCGACAAGAACAAGACGAAACCGATACTTTTACAAAATGGGAGGGTGAACGATCTTATCGAGGAAGGAGAAGGAGCACACCAACCAGGACGGTTTGCCCAGTGTTTAAAATGTCACGTGGGGGGGCAGTTAGATATTGACGACGAAGATGAGAACGAGGACGACGATTAAACCCGGCCACTCTCAAGCCTTTCCCTTCCTCTGACGCCTTGCCGAACCCCTTCTCGTCGCTCCAAGTTATGGAGCCAAGGATTGAACGTAGGTGAGAAGATGCGCCTCTTCCCTATCAGACAAAACCCACTTCCAGCTACCCATAGCCGAATTTGGCACACCCTCATGCACACTTTTCCAGAGCGCATAATCCGATTTCTCCTGTATACTTGGGGCAGTCAAATCCGCAGGGGACGGACTAAAGGGCCAGGACCCATGGCCTTGGCCATCTGGTCCATGACATTCAACGCAATGGGTGAAATACAATGCTTTGCCCTTTTTCAAATCGCCTTGAGCGGCCTCCCCTTCCGAGGAAGAGCCACTTCCCAAAAATACAATAAGCAAGAACAAAAACGAGAGTCTTTTCATTTCGTCCTTCTTATCCCTGTTCAAATCCAATCATGAGCCAACATAAATTCCCATCACTAAAAAGAGAGAGAGATTCAGGAACATGTTCCAAAATGGCCAGGACAAGGCTCCGTTCTGGCCATGCACCATAATGTCCTTCATATCGTTGCATACCTGATCCAACTCAAGCCACAGGTACGGAAGAAGAAATCAACACGGCCTTTGACCATGCCTTCTATTTACTGAAAACCCGTATTGAAAAGAACCGCTGTCATGAGTGAGCCATCGCCTCTAGGCCTATTTGGCCGTTATTTAAGCCTGTGGGTTGTACTGTGTATCCTGACCGGTATTGGGTTAGGCTATGGCTTTCCCTCACTCTTCGAGTTGGTCGCTGGGCTTGAATATGCCAACGTCAATTTTGTTGTCGCGGTTCTTATCTGGGTAATGATTTACCCGATGATGACGCAAGTGGATTTTTCCAGCTTGAAAGACCTTGGACGCAGGCCACAGGGCCTCTGTATTACCCTGGTGGTCAACTGGTTAGTTAAACCCTTCACGATGGCAGCCTTGAGCATTCTGTTTTTTGAGCATGTGTTTGCTGGTGTCGTAGAGCCTCACACAGCCAAGGAATACATGGCAGGCATGATCCTGTTGGGTGTAGCCCCCTGCACAGCGATGGTGTTTGTCTGGAGCCAGCTGACGCGCGGCGATGCTAGCTATACGCTCGTTCAGGTATCCATTAACGACCTGATCATGGCCTTTGCCCCGATCGCGGCCTTTTTACTCGGCATCACAGATATTGTCGTCCCGTGAGAAACACTGGTGCTTTCTGTTGTTCTGTATGTGGTAATTCCACTGGTGGCCGGATATATAACCCGCAATTTTCTCATAAAAAATGATGGTAACGGAGAGATGCTAAAACGCTTTGCGAGCTAACTTGAGCCGTATTCAATTGTTGGTCTGCTGGCGACTGTTGTATTGCTCTTCGGTTTTCAGACGCAGACCATTCTGGATAATCCGTTCGTGATTGGCTTGATTGCCATTCCCTTGCTGATACAGAGCTACGGGATATTCTTTGTGGCCTATGGGCGGTCTTATCTGTGGAACGTCCCGCACAATATTGCTGCCCCTGCGGCTCTGATCGGAACGTCCAATTTCTTTGAACTGGCCGTGGCGGTGTCCATTAGTTTATTTGGTCTTCATTCTGGCGCAGCCTTGGCCACGGTGGTGGGGGTATTGGTTGAGGTGCCGGTGATGCTGTCGCTTGTCGCTTTTGCCAATAAAACCAAAGGGCACTTCATTCAAGCAGCACATCCATAATTTTATAACCCTGCCTTTAAATCCCTTGTTTTTCGTCCCCATGTAACTGAATGGGCTAGCCGGTAATATTTTTCTCTAATGTTCCAGATCCGCTGCCACTTTCTCTGGTTCGCTGCATCTGCGAGTTAGGCAGCATCTTGATAATTCAAAATTATGTCCGCTTTGGGTCGTCGAGCCTGTGTGAAAACTCGGAAGTTTCTAGATTCAGGTGACCTGCCCTCTTGCCTATACAGAGATCGTCGCATACACAAGATCCTCAAAGGCAAAATTGTTAGATCAAGAATTTATACGGATTTTTTACACAGCCTGGGTCGAAGCGGGCACTATTTAATGACAAGAGTCGGCGCACCAAAAGAACAAATAGAAAAAGACTAGGACTCCAAAAGTTATTGCACCAATGAGATACCATTTCGCGTTCATAAAGACTTCCTGCCTTTTAAATTCCTTCTTAATGGCGCTGTTGAAAAAATCCGCCAGCAGCATTCTCGTCAGTTTTCCGGACCTTCTGGCGCACAGACTTGGCCCTCTTCGGGCCGTGAGCGCTCACGTACAGAAGGTACGTTCCGCGCGCAAAACTGACTGCGGACTTCCCTTCGATTCCACTCAGGGTAGGTCTGGATGAACGTTTTTGAACAGCGCCTGGCATTTGGAATGCTAGGGTTTCTCGCCAAAACGTGGCTGTTGACATCCACATTATTCAGCACTCCCTTAATACCTCTGTGCCCCCTTCGACCTCTCTGAATACATGCCGTATGCCATCACACTCTCGATGCGAGGTTATTCGCGGACTAATAAGAGTGAACAGTCTGTATGGTGCACAACTGAATGCGTCACACTTCCTAGAAAGAACCGCCCCACTGCTGAATGACTCTGCGGTCGCATGACCAAGAGGTCTGGTTTTGTCTTGTTGACTTCATCGACAATCTTAAATGATGGCGCTCCCTCAAGAGCCATTCCTTTAGCTTGGTGACCTAACTTTTCCAATTCTAGACACAATACCTGGGTAAACTTCTCGGCATAGCTCATCATCTCTTTTCGAAATTCTTGCGGGATCATGGCTCCCACTGGCCACACCGGATCGACCAGAGGCATGACATGGAGAACCGTAATCGTACAGGGTTCTCGAAAAGGGGCTTTCTTGAAAAAATTAAGGATGGCGTCAGCATCCTCCTGGGCTTCAATAGGCACGAGCACCTTATTGATTTTCCGGATAGGTTGCTTCACCAGAAACGTCGAACAATGTGCATGGGTCATCACTCGATGAGACACGCTCCCAAAGATTTGTTCTTTAATACGTCCTAATCCACGAGCACCCATGACGACCAAGTCGACTTTATCGTCTTCAGCCATTCTGAGAATCAACTCACCGGGTTTGCCCATTTCTAATTGCTTGAAAACAGAACCTGGGTGTAGTGGTAAGAGCGAGGCGGCTTGATCCAACACACGCTCTCCTTCTTCCTTCATCGCCTGTTCCACAGTCATCGCTAAATCTTTTGCGACACCGGCCCCCATGGCCGGATACGGGATGCCTGGCACATTGACCACATTTAAAATTTTCAAATTTTCAGCTGGGCTCAGTGCCTCAAACGCCCGTGTCGCATCCAACGATTGGTCCGACCCATCAACCGCCAATAGATATTTCATCGTGTGTCTCCCTTCATGATTCCCAAAGTACTTTTTTCACCTACCTAATTTCTTTAATCATATCGATGGCTCCAGAAGGACATTCTTCTGCACACATGCCACATCCTTTGCAATATTCAAGATTGATTTCATACCGTTTTCCCGAGCCCAATTTGATAATCGCATTATCCGGACACACTCCGTAACAGGTGTCGCATTCAAAACAATTTCCACAGGAGAGACAGCGTCTGGCTTCGAGTAGGGCCGTACTCGCGTCTAACCCACCAACCACTTCTTCAAAGCTTGCTCGTCGTCTGGCTAAATCCAAATACGGCTGGTGACTTTGGTCCGCATCTGTGTAATACCACGTGTTCAGACGATCAAATATTGCGACAGAGTTTGATGGTGGTTTTGCATAGTGGAATCCTTGCAAATAGGCATCAATGTGTCTGGCAGCCTTTTTGCCATGGCCGGTCGCCACCGTCACCGAACGTTCTGCCGGAACCATATCGCCTCCTGCAAACACCCCCAAGCGCCCCGTCATCATGGTGTCGTCCACTTGAATGACTCCGTCTGTCGAAATTTCTAATCCTGGCACATCTTGTAAAAACCGAGTGTCCACTTCCTGCCCCACAGCCAGAATCACCGTATCTGCTTCCAAGGTTTCCATTCGACCTGTTGGTTGGGGGTACCCTTTTTCATCCAATTTCATTTCCTCAACAGTTATGACGTTCTCATCTACCTGCCGAATCATGCTCAACCATCGTGTCAGTACCCCCTCCTCTAATGCCTCTTTCACCTCAGAATCATGAGCGGGCATATGTTCACGATCGCGCCGATAAATGAGCAGCGTCTCCTCTGCACCCAACCGCTTCGCCGTTCGGGCAGCATCAATGGCGGTATCCCCTCCACCATAGACCACCACTCGTCGGCCAATCTTTGGAACCTCTTTTCCCTCCATCCCTTTTAACAACCCTAAGGCATCCACAATTCGGCCAGTGTCTGGACTCGGAATGTCGACCCGCTTACTTAAATGAGCCCCGATGGCCAGAAACACTGCGTTGAATATTCCCTCTTTGATGGCCATCTCCAAATTCTCGACTTTTCGATTCATATGAATCGAGACACCCATGGCTTCAATTCTGGCAATTTCGGCATCCACGATGTTTCGAGGCAGACGGTACTGTGGAATACCGAATCGCATCATACCTCCAAGCTTTGGCCCTGCCTCATAGATCGTGACGGCATGTCCCATCCGAGACAAATGATAGGCTGCCGAAAGGCCACTGGGGCCAGCGCCAATGATTAATACCCGTTTTCCCGTAGCCTTCCCTGCTTCAATCTGCCAGCCCTGTTCAATGGCATGATCGCCTAAAAAACGTTCTACTGAATGGATGCTCACGGCTTCATCCAGCTGGCCACGATTGCAGACTGTTTCACAGGGGTGATAACACACACGACCATGAATCGCGGGAAAGGGATTCTCTTCCATAATCTTGCGCCAGGCCTCTTCGTATTTTCCTTCTTCCGCTTCATACAACCAGCCCTGAATATTCTCACCGGCTGGACAACCTTGATTACACGGTGGCAGATGGTCAAGGTAGATGGGGCGCATCGTCCGCCAATTGCCCGTATGATTCGCTAAACTCGAAGTCGGGTCTAAGGTAATAGCAAAGGGCTTGCGTTCCATCTCAGGTCCCCATTGCTGGTTCAGTTGGCAAAAGTGCGTACAGGTGGATATTTCGATCTGCCATGGCCTGAATGGCCGCTAACGCCTGCTCATCACGCGGGCTAAAGAGGTGCTCAAACCGACCTTGAAGGACTAAATATTGTTCAACAGGAACTTGTTTCCTGATGGGTGTTCGATCAGTCACCACCCCCCCTTCCGCTTCAAACAATGGGAACAGGCCACTTTCCACGGCCAATCGCGCAACCTTTATCGTTTCTGCTGGATCAGATTTCCACCCTAGTGGACAGGGTACGTGAATATGGATATACCGGGCACCGCGTATGGACATCGCTTTGGTCACTTTGGTTTCCAGATCATGCAGATCTGCAACAGACGCCGTGGCCACAAGCGGAATACCATGGGCCATGGCAATACGTGGAAGATTTTTTCCCACATTCATGGGATTACCCGGTTCGGTCCCCACCGCTTGCGTGGTATTCGTCCAGGCCCGCGCTGGCGTCGCCCCTGATCGTTGCACCCCGGTATTCATATAAGCCTCATTGTCATAACAGATATACAACACATCATCATTGCGTTCGAACATTCCCGACAAACACCCGAATCCAATATCCACAGTCGCACCATCCCCACCCTGAGCCACCACTCGGATATCGGTCTTCCCTTTGGCGCGCAAGGCTGCAGCCACACCACTGGCCACTGCCGGCGCATTTCCAAACACAGAATGTAACCAAGGAATCTGCCATGCACTTTCTGGATAGGGACTAGAAAACACTTCCAAACATCCCGTGGCATTAACCGCAACCAATTGATTGTGAGTGGCACGCATCACGGCGTCCAAGGCATACCGCGCACCTAAGGCTTCACCACAACCCTGGCATGCACGATGTCCCGAATTTAACGAATTGGTGCGATCCTTTTGGGCTTGTACAGTACGCTCCCCTTCCTCCAATAACCGATTACCCACCGTGAAGGTCCCCGTTTGGTAAAACTTTATACGTTGATAAGACATCGCGTTTCCCTCTTTGCCTTACCCAGTCTTCCAGTCCGCGGAACCCACCTCACGAAGAAGATTTTCAGGGGTGGGCCCAGAACGTCGTTGTTCGGCTTGCCTCGTTAATTCTCGATTGATCGCAACCCAATTCAGATCCAGAAAATGCGGCTCTTCTAATCCTTCCAAACATGCCGCTTTGACCGTATCAATCACGGCAGCCTTGGATATTGGACGTCCTCCAAGGCCGGCAATGACGGTATCCACAAGAGTCGGTAATCCTTGAAGAGCAAGCTTTACCTCACTAGACACAATCCCCCCATTCCCCACTGCCAAATCTTTTTCAATCACAATTACTCGTTTAGCATTGTGCACAACATGACGAAGCGCATGTAAGGGGAATGGCCGATAGGAGCAAAGTTGTATGGCACCCACGCGCCAGCCCTTTGCTCGTAAATCATCTACGGCATCTTTAATGGTGCCATTCACTGATCCTAACGCCAGCAGAAGAGTTTCAGCCTCATCCGTGTGATATAGTTTCAACAGCCCACCGGACGATCTCTGAAAGATATCCTGGAATGCTTGACTGATTCGTGGAATGGCTTCCAAGGCTTGCAAATGTTTGTGATGGGCGAGATAGCGCACTTCTGTGAAGGCCTCAGGGCCAACCATGGCTCCAATGGATACTGGATCCTGAGGATCTAACACTTGCACAGGCTCAAAAGGCGGTAAGAATTCATCCACCTGTTCTTGTGTAGGAAGATCGACCTCTTCAAATGCATGCGTAAGAATATACCCATCCATGCATACCATCACCGGACAACTAAGCTCTTCAGCTAAGCGAAAGGCTTGAATGTGCAGATCCACGGCTTCTTGATTGTCTTCGGCAAATAGCTGAAGCCAACCGGCATCCCTCATGGCCATACTATCCGAGTGATCATTCCAAATATTGATCGGCGCACCTATCGCCCGATTAGCAATCGTCATCACAATAGGCAAACCTAATCCCGCCGCGTTATACACAGCTTCAGCCATAAATAAGAGGCCTTGACTGGTCGTGGCCGTGTACGATCGCGCTCCCATAGCCGAAGCCCCAATGAGCACACTCAACGCCCCAAACTCAGATTCGACATTGAGGAATTGGCAATTTCCAACCTCTCCAGCTTTTACTTTTCGGGAGAGGGTTTCGACAATATGCGTTTGCGGAGAAATGGGATAACAGGCCATCACTTCGGGACGGCACAACGCTACAGCTTGAGCAACCGCTTGAGACCCTTCAATCTGTTGTTTCATTGCTTTCTCATGAAGAAGGAAAACATATTAGACCTGGACAATGTGAGTTGAAACATAATTAAAGACATCAGCCGAAACATTCGCGTTCAATTCGCCCATTTTCCCCGTAAATTTTTCTTTGATCGCATACTCAACCGATCCTTTAGTAAGTGCTCTTGTTATGGAAGCAAAACCCGAAACCATGCCGACATTAGCTATTGGCCGGCCTAAGTGTCTTTCTGCTAAATCAGATGCTGGGAAACTATATAACTCGACTTCAGGATGTTGAAGCATCCAATCTTTCAGGCCGAGTTCTTCAACCTTCCGCGTCGAATTCATCAAGACCAATCCTTGAGCAGAAAGCCCGCTAAAGACATCCACCTGATGTAGCAGCGTCGAGTCCAGAATGAGTAATACATTGGGATGCGACACTGGTTCCCTGCTGCGAATTGAATTGGTGCTGATTCGGCAAAAAGAGGTGACTGGAGCTCCTGTTCGTTCAGATCCAAAACTGGGAAAAGCTTGAGACACCTTCCCATCTCGAAACGCAGCAGACGCTAACAACTCTGCAGCTGTGACTACTCCCTGCCCTCCTCGCCCATGAATTCGTATTTCGATCATTGATTGACAGATGATTGGTTTGTCTTTCTAGCGCCCATTCCTTCTGTCATAGAGATTTGGCAAGAGATATGCCTTTTCCCAATAGATCATCCATACTTAAGGAAACTTGGGCCGAAATTGGCTCAATACCGGTATTTGAGGGACGGGAAAGATTCGATTATGGGGAAAAGCGCCACAGTTGGATTTGGCATGAATGAGGCTGAATGCCTCAACATATTTCGGAGGCCAAAGTTTCCTCTGTTTCAAGGACCAAATATCTGAAAAATGGGTAGAACTAGCTTTTTCGAAGTAAGAAGGGGCTAGAAATGGGGGGCAAGGATTCCTTAGAATTCGAAATTATTTAAAATCAGCGACTTTTTCGCATTACCAAAGGATTGATCCATGAGATTCGCGTTTGGGTTTTTCACCATTGCACTGATTATCAGCTTTGCTACGCCAGTATTGGCCTATACAGAAATCACCGTTTCGAACGGTGGCACCATCACTGGCAAAGTGACCTTGTCGGGGAAAGAACCCCCGGCGTTGGCATACAGCCTCATTACCAATCCCGACACAGACTTTTGCGGCCGAATATCGACAGGAACAGGGTGGCGTCTGGTGGATGAATTTCAAGTGTCGCCTGAAGGAGGGCTCCAAAATACGGTGGTCTTCCTTGAGGGAATTTCTCAAGGCAAACCTTTCACCGAAAAAGGTCCCGTCAAAGTCACAGTGGAGGATTGCCTCTTTGCTCCCTGGGTCTCAGTTGTGAAAGACCAACAACCACTCCACATCGTGAATATGGATCCCATTATCCATGATGTACAAATTTATGAAACTGCTCCATTTGGCTCAAAAGTGATGCTTCATCGCCCACTTCGGCTGAATCCATTCCATCCTAAGAACCGAATCAAAGATCATCAACACAAACCTGGGGAGGCGATGCTCGACACGGTTCAGTTCTCTCAGGGGCGTAGGATTTTGTACTTGGAATGCGGCTTTCACACGTACATGCAAAGCTGGGGAGTCAGAGTAGACAACCCGTACTACGCCATTACTGATAAGGAGGGGAATTTCACTCTTCCCGATATTCCGGAAGGGGCCTATTCGCTCGTGGCCTGGCATGCAGGGATGGGAGGATTTTTAAATATGAAAGTGGTGGTCCTCGCCAACGAAACCATGAAAACCAAGATAGAGTTTCAGGATCCGATAGACCGGCGCATGGCCCATAATACGATGTCTCCTAATTATCGATATGGGACCGAGGTCCTGGAAAAAGAAGGAGCGGTCTACGACATCCAAACAACGCATGAAACTCAAGACATCCAAAGCAACCAGCATGGAGGGTCCCCCGACCCTCATTCAAACCATTGATCGTTCACAGAGAAGGAACGGTCTAGTCAGTTGCAGGAAGGGATCTTAACGGATTCCCTTAAGGTGAATTAGGAAATGAAAAGAAAGAGCCATGGACAACATCGGCGCTGGAACATCGGCCCATGAAAGAATACCTAGACCACCAGAATACCCAGGCAGAACAGGTCCTAACTTAGATGTGGTTACTGAAGAATGGGTTCTTCTTGCTTTGGCAGAAGAAGAGCCTGTAATTCATCGCCGGTCATGACTTCTGCCGTGAGAAGTTGTTTGGCAGCAGACAACAAAACCGGATGTAATTTTGCAAGCAAGGTTTGAACGCGTTGACCTTGTTCATCAATTAATCGTCGCACTTCTGAATCAATTTCTTGTGCAGTTTTCTCTGAGTATGTTGCCGCCGAATACGTTTCAGATGATGACATAAAGGTCGGTTTAACTGATTGATCTAAGGCGACCGTACCTAACGTTTCACTCATGCCGTAATCTTTTATCATCCGCTTAGCAATGCTCGTGGCTTTTTGCAAGTCATCGGCTGCTCCAGTTGATGCTTCTCCAAAGACCAACTCTTCCGCCGCTCGCCCACCTAAAAGAACGGCAATTCGATTTTCTAATTCTGTTCGAGTTAACAAATAACGATCTTCAATCGGTAATTGAAGGGTATACCCCAACGCAGCTATCCCTCGGGGAATGATGGAAATCTTATGGATCGGATCGGAACCAGGCAAGGACATCGCTATCAATGCATGGCCTACTTCATGATGCGCCACACGTCGACGTTCCTCTTTGGTTAACACTCGGTTCTTCTTCTCCAGTCCCGCAATAACCCTTTCAACCGCTTCTTGGAAATCTTGTTCTTCCACAGTATCCCGCCCACGGCGAATAGCCAGCAACGCCGCTTCATTCACAACATTTGCCAGATCGGCCCCAACCATGCCTGGCGTCATGGCTGCAATGTTTTCTAAATCTACACCCGGAGCTAATTTAATCGCATTGGCATGAATGGCCAAAATAGCGGCTCGTCCTACCCGATCAGGGCGATCTACCAAAATTTGCCGATCAAACCTCCCGGCACGGAGCAAGGCTTGATCTAAAATCTCTGGTCGATTCGTAGCTGCTAAAAGAATCACCCCGACACGAGGATCGAACCCATCCATTTCAACCAACAATTGATTCAGCGTTTGCTCCCGTTCCTCATGCGCCATCGGGCCTGATCCTCTGGCTTTTCCTATCGCGTCCAGTTCATCGATAAATATAATACAGGGGGCCTTCGCTTGCGCTTGTTCAAATAAGTCCCTGACGCGAGCAGCACCAACTCCCACAAACATTTCCACAAACTCTGACCCGCTAATAGAGAAAAACGGCACACCGGCTTCCCCCGCAATGGCCTTGGCCAGTAATGTTTTTCCAGTACCAGGAGGACCCACCAGAAGCACGCCTTTAGGAATTTTTCCACCTATTCGCGTATATTTTTCCGGTGTCCGTAAAAACTCCACGACTTCCAACAACTCTTCCGTCGCTTCATCAACTCCGGCCACATCCTTCATACGAGTGGGAATATCCTTTTCCATATAGACTTTAGCTTTGGATTTTCCAATACGCATAAATCCACCTCCTGCTCCCTGCCCAAGTTTTCGCAAGAGCCAAAACCAAATTCCGGCAAAGACTAAGATTGGGACGACCCAGGAGGCCACATCTTTCCAAAGAGTACTAATGACCACTCCAGCAAATTCCACTTGCTTTTCCTCAAGCAATCGAACTAAATCAGGATCGTCTACCCGCACTGTTTGAAACCATTGAGAGTCTTCCTGCTCTCGATCCTGCTTTAATTTCCCATGAATAATGGTATCGGTAATAGAGACTTCAGCCACCTTACCGTCTTGGACCCAGACCTTAAACTGGCTATAGGGAACCTCATCCAAATGTTGAGAGGCCACATACATTTCCTGCAGAATAATTAACGCCCAAAATGCGACAATGAAATACCACAGAGAGACTCGATGTTTTTTCTCCATTTATGCTTCCCCTAATTATCTACTCTCCCAGTACCGTACACCCACGGGATTACATGTTACTGTAACGAAGAAGAGGGAATTCGTCCACGAAGCTTCCTTGCAAAAATCCTAGAATTCGCTTTTCACCATAAGCACTCATGAAATCATCCCATGAATAGAGAGGCCATAGTTGAAAAAACTGTCTGAAATTTGCCAGGCTAGAGTATTTTTTGAATAACGCGTCACAAAAAATATTCCTTTTCGCACATGAGTATTTTTCAAAACCCTCAATTTCTTTGGTGGATTTTAGCCAGTGCCCTGCTTAGCACAGTCTTCACCTGGGTACTGACCTCACTCTTTCATCGCAATCGTAAGCTCGAAGCTCTCCAGGCTCTTGAATCTCAACTCGCTGCTAATTCAGTCCAATTAGCAGGTCTGCAAAATCAACTAAAAGCCCTTAATCAAGAATACACCGAGGTTCAAAAGGAATTTCGCCTCATGGAAGTGGCGAAAGTATCGGCAGAAATAAAATTGGCGGACGCCCAGCAACACTTCGAATCCCAACGAACCATTTTAGATGAGGCCAAGCTCACGCTATCAGATACCTTCCGCTCCTTAGCCTCCGAAGCCTTGGCCGGCAACAATAAGGGATTCCTGGCATTAGCCGAGGAAAAATTCAAAGCCCTTAAAGACGAAACAGCCAGTGAACTGAAACATCGCCACACATCATTGGAAGCCTTAGTCAATCCGCTCTCCGAATCCCTTCGTACCTATCAACAGGAAACCAAAGCCCTGGAAGACAAGCGGCTTCGTGAATTCAGTTCGGTAAGCGAACAGTTAAAACATTTGGCAACCTCCCAGTCCACACTTCAATCCGAGACATCCAAACTTGTCAATGCGTTACGATCTCCTCACGTACGTGGACGATGGGGTGAAATTGCCTTGCGCAAGACAGCCGAATTAGCTGGCATGTCAGCCTATTGTGATTTCCATGAGCAGCAAAGTGTCGCAACAGACACCGGGCGCTTGCGCCCTGATATGGTGGTCAAACTCCCCGCGGGTCGTGAGGTTATCGTCGACTCCAAAGTGCCGCTTAGCGCATTTTTAGAAAGTTTGGAAGCCCATTCCGATGAATCCCGTGATCTCGCCTTGAAACGCCATGCTGGCCACGTCAAAACACATGTTCGTCAACTGGCCTCTAAAGAATATTGGGATCAATTTTCTGAGGCACCGGAATTTGTGGTGTTGTTCATTCCCAACGACTCTTTTTTGGCAGCTGCCGCTGAACAGGACCCAACACTCATTGAGTCGGCGTTATCGCAAAAAGTTGTCCTTGCCACACCCACGACCTTCATCGCATTGTTACGAGCTATTGCCTATGGTTGGCGGCAAGAACAGGTTGCCGAAAGCGCCGAGCGTATTAGCCAGTTAGGACAAGAGTTGGCTGAACGAATTGCCACTATGGGGGAGCATTTTTCTAAAGTCGGCCAAACCTTAGGTCGGGCAGTCGAATCATATAATGCCACCGTGGCATCATTAGAGAATCGAATCTTGCCTTCTGCACGTAAATTCAAACAACTTGGTGTCAATACACGCAAAGAGATACCTGACCTGCAACCAGTTGAACAAAGTCCACGACCATCCTCGGGACTTCCACCCACGCTTGAGGATCTTCCCCCTCTCCTCTGAATCACACCTTATTAAAATACACGGTGATTTTCTCTCAATTAGAAATTGTTGTTGAACAGTATCTCAATTGAATTCTGAGGAGAACCCGATCTTGACCATTTCCATAAATACGCTATTCTTAACCAAGCTGAGAGGTATTCATGGCAAAGCTATCCAAGGTACTTCAAACGGGTACTAGGAAAGGAGAAACCATCTTATGAACACCAAGTCCAAAAATTCGATGGCTTGTCTATTGGCTCAATTGAACATTGCCCAGACCGGGTGGAGAAAAGTGCACGGTTTATTTTTGGCAGTTACTCTCGCAAGCAGCTTTTCAGCCAGTGTCCTATTGGATACCCTTTGGGAAACTGAAGTCGGAGCCTCCTCACCTCAAGTGAAAATCTTAGAAATTCCTTTCCCAACTGGAATTACCTCAAAAATTTTGACATTTCCTCTGTATGAACAGGAATCAATACAATATTTTAGCGCAGGCCTTGGGAAGGAAGAACGAAGCCTCACCTACCCACCCTTTCCCCTCAAATTAATCTTCGTTCAAGGAGAACGCGCCTATTTGGCGGGAGTATCCGTTGACATTGAGAATAAAGAAAAAACACGGTACATTAAAATTCCAGGAGAGGAAGTAGAGGGCCCTTGGCTCTTTATTAATCTTCCAACTGGAACCTATTTGGTTCGAGGTTCCGATTCCCATGGCACAACCATAGAGAAAACTGTTAGAATTAAGACAGACGAATCAACTGAGATCCATCTCCGCTTTCCCTAACCATTGATCCCCCCTAATTCATTGAGGCTATGATGTTTTCCCCAGGCCTCTACTGAAGAGTTGGTTACCCTTTGGGCGACTAGGTGAATAGGAATTGGAAGTATTCCTACATAAATCATAGATGTATTATAGATATATATACTTAATTACCATTAAACTTTTTATTTAATTTTTGATGGTTATTATTGATTTTATTCACTTATTTTACGTTAGTGTTCAATACTATCTTTAATTATGAGGATTTTTTAATATTTTGTTAATCTTGACTTAAGAACAAAAAGCTATATCTAAAGGTAGCAGTTACAATCTTTTTTTTGGAATTCGAACTTGTTAGGAGACAAACATGGGACACTACGGCATACAAAAAAAATCATCGACAGTACGGGGAACAACCAAACGCCCCCTCAAATCTGCGCCGGTGCCCACGATTAAAGACGCAACACCTGTGAAACTAGAAAAACCGGTAAGCTCCGACGCCTGTACACGCTGCGGAGGCTTATTGGTTTCTCATTGGTGCATGAATGTCAATTATGATGCCGGTGGTATGGAAATTCTCACCAAGCGGTGCTTGCAATGTGGAGAGGTGATTGACCCTGTTATTTTAGAAAATCGCCAACATCCGGAACGCGAGGCCATGAAGAAAAAAACGCGCCCATTGCTGTCCAGACCTTTGGCCTCATCCAAAAGTAAAAGTGCAGGCATGAGCTGTAGCCCAGTTGCCTAATCAACTGAGACTGGCTCAGTGAATAGATGGCTTTTTGGAACACCCACAAGGACGAGCAGGAAATTGCACCCTGAGGATACACAGACTAATTATTTTGTAAGTCTATCCTCCCCAGGATAATCTCAGGCCGTAAGCTCCCCTCTTCTTGTGGGTCCTTTTCTCGGCTTGTCCCATGACCTAAGCCTTTGGTTGCTTCCCCCCCTCTTACTTCCTCCTTGGTCTCTTTCTTTTCACTCTTCAATATTTTTCCTACATTCCAAAACCACGTGAATCAACCAATAGTCGGATTTCACAAAGATGACCAAAACGATTGGGTAGCCGATCTTAGGTGCGGACATGGGCAACACGTCCGACATAACCCTCCTCTCAGTTCTCGACCCTGGGTTCAATCCTCAGAGGGTAGGCAGCAACATTTAGGAACCATACTGAATTGTAAAAAATGCGAGGAAGAGGGGAACCCGCCACAATAGGTCAGGGAACGCAGGTAAGAGTTCGAAAAAAATCTAGGGATTATGCCATCTTGCTCCATCTGCAGACTGATCTCCACCCTGATGAGTAATCTTCACAGTATCTCCATTTTTGACTAAACCATCTAGAGTAGAAATTTTATGATTTATGGTAAACATGAGTTCCTGTGCTTCCAGAAACGGCATAATTTCGCGAAAGTGCTCTTGATACGTTTCTAATAATTTCCGAAGGGAAAGGGATTCTTCCAAAGAAATCTCAACCTCAGGGTCCTCCACCACTTCTTTAAGAGCGTGCCCAAACATCAGGATTTTTATCATCGTTCTTCTCTCATTCTATACAACAGTACCTATCTTCTTCCCATGGAGAGTAAACTTCACAATGGCGAACCAAAACTAAGGCAGGTAACACTAAACAGGCGAGGTGAGTTACATCGATTAAGCGGAAAGATCGGCTACATGAGATTCTTCTGGAACCTCTTGAGAATCAAAGGGAAGTTCCATTGAAAGTGCTTCCGAAGCACCTAAATCTTTCAACTCCTTCAGCGGTGGGAGATCTCGAAGATCCCGCAGGCCAAAGCGTTGCAAGAATTGCTTGCCCGTTCCATATAACATAGGCCTACCTGGAACGTCTTGCCGCCCAACAATGCGAATGAGTTTTTGGTCCAAGAGTGTGCGCAACACACCCGAGGTTTCGACACCACGAATCTTTTCAATCTCTACACGTGTAATGGGCTGTTTGTAACTAATAATCGCTAGCGACTCTAAAGCTGAACGAGAGAGTTTTGTTGAGGGCTTAACTTTGGAAAGCCGTTTGATGGCCTCACTCTGCTCAGGTCGTGTCGCCATCACAAACCCACCCGCCACTTCAGTAATCTGCAATCCTCGACCTAGTTGGTCATATTCGGCCTGAAGAGTCTGCATTGTCGTTTTGAGAGTTGCCTTGGGAACGCCCTCGAGCACCGACACAAGCTTATCTAGGGTGATCGGATCATGAGAAACAAAGAGAAGAGCCTCAAACGTAGCTTTTATATCCTCCAAATCCCATTGAATGCCTTCAAGAGATTCAGCTGCCCCCTCAGACTCAACAACCTCATTTCCAGGAACCTCACCTTCAAGAGAATCTTGACTTTCAGATAATTCCACGTCCATCACCTCTGAGGAGACATGTCCATTTGTTACTCCATGTGTCATCATGATTCCTCCCTCTGTGGATTCAGCTGATTCATTTAAGGTCAAGCCAGACACCCTTTTTTAACCATCCTCCTGCAAGACTGAATCAGGAGGATTTTCTTCACCAGCAGGCACAAATCGTCGAGTCACATGAATCGGACCAAACCCCTCCCCTTGAAATAACCGAACCAAATTCATCCGCACAAGCTCCAGTAACCCTAAAAAGGTCACAATAATAAGGGGGCGGGACCACTGTTGTTCAAACAAGGCTTCAAAGGGGATGGTGGCTTCAGTTTCCAATCGTTCCATCACAACTTGGATCCGCTCTTCAATGGTCCAATTTTCTCTCGAAACTTCAACATAGGTATCAGACGGGGCTCGATCTAACACACCTTGTAACGCACTCAGAAGATCAAACATTTGTAAATCTTCTGTCCACACATCATCTTCTTCCTCCTCAACCTTCTTGGGCACTGGAAGAGGATCACGAGTAAATGAATCCTTCCACACGCGCTCCCGAGTAACCAAACTCCCTGCGGCATCTTTAAAACGCTCATATTCAATAAGCTGACGAACCAATTCACTTCGAGGATCAATAACCTCCTCATCCTCGGATTCAGGAGTCTCCTCCTTAGGAAGCAAGGTCCGAGACTTGATGTATAAAAGCGTAGAAGCCATGACCAAAAACTCACCTGCCAAAGATAAGTTAAGGGTCTTCATTAAGGACAGATATTCCAAATATTGACGAGCAATCAAGGCAATTGGAATATCGTAAATATTGACCTTTTGTTTTCGAATCAGATGGAGGAGCAGGTCCATAGGCCCAGTAAAAGCCTCGAGCTTTACTTCATAAGCCTGATCGTCTTCAAGATCGGAAAGTTCAGGAAAATCAAGGGAAGGGGCAGAATCCAATCACAAGCCTTTCTGCGAAAACCACATTGGCAGTATATAATGGTGGTATACCATCTTTTGTGGGAAGCTGCAACATCCTATCAAAATATAGTGGTTTACCCAATCCTAGTGGGTGACGGGTTCTTAGATATCCACAGGTAGAGTCCAATCAAAAGAGCCAGCCCTCCCAAAAGCACCCACTGGCCTGTTTGGTTGATCTTAGACTGACCCGAAAGGGGAACTTCAACAGAAATATTACTGTCAGTAAATTGGGGTTGGATAGCAAACTCCCCTTCTGAAAAATCATACTCTCCTTCAAAACGGGAATTGGAAAAATCGACCACACTTCGAAACTGCCCCCCTCGAAAAGACACTCGGTTCCTAAACTCAGCAAACCGAAAATAAATTTCCTGTTTGATTCTCACGCCTGAAAAATCCACAGGACCCTGATAGACAGACCCGGAGAACCCAGTCCCACTCAAAAAATTCGCCTGAGAAAAATTCGCCTCCTGCTCAAATGTGACTTCAAGAAATTCTGCCACCCCCTTGAATTCCGCTTCGGCAAACGAGACGGGCCCCTGAAACTTTGCCTTATGAAACCGAGCATGGGTTCCAAAATACGTATGAGAAAAATCCACTTTATCTTCAAATTGTGCGCCAATAAAAAATCCTTCATGTTCAACCTTGACGTGTGAAAAGACAAATGGTTTGACAAATATTATTTTAGAAAAATCAACCGACTGCATAAATGTAGTACTAGAAATATGGACATCTCCCAAGATAACCAGAACCTCGTTGACTAAATTCGTCGCCAGGACTTTTTCAAATTGACTATCACGAATGGTAATCGAACCAGAAATTACTCGAGCATTCTCAACACCCCCTCGTTGAGCAGCCGCTTGGAGATGCGGGGGGAGTAAGGGAATTTCAGCAAGAGGCTGTAATGGCAATTGATCTAACATCACGTCATCCACAATCAGTGCTCCCTGCAAATCTAGGCTCTTCCCAGATTCCAAGGCTGCAAGGATATCGGCACCTGAAACGGCCCATTCACGTTGATCAGCAGAAAAACAAAGACCCTCAAGATGAACCCAAAGCATATGACTTGCTTGGGCAGGAGGCTCAAGGAGACTGCACGCCCAGACGTTCGAAGGCCATCCACTCATCAGCACAAGCCACAACAGGCCGACCCAGAGCATTTTATTCACCATTCACCTTTGCTCTTTGAGCGTGCCCGCATCCAACATAGATGACCAGGGATAACAACCTAAGAATACACAGAATTTCAAACTGGAACGACCAGGGTGTCTTGGCAACCGCAGACATTGGACGTACGAAGGCATGAACCGGAGAGGCTTGGCCGTATGAAAGCGAGCAAATTATACAGGAGGGGAAGATTCAGTCGCGGAAGCCCCATTCCCATCGGCGGGCTTAGCGGTTGGTTGTTCATCAGATGGAGGCGATTCCTTTTTCGTGGACTTGGTCGCATCCGAAGCAGGAGCGCTAGCTTCCGGTGGCTTGGAAATATCCTTCAAGGCTAAGTAGAACTCTTGAAAATCATATTCTTTATGGGCAATGGTACGTTCAACGTCCTCCAAAGTTTTTGGTGCTGGCACGACAACTTTCTCCCCTTCTTGCCAATTGACGGGAGTGGCACAAGAAAAGCGCTGGGTAGTCTGCAGGGCAATCACTAACCGAAGAATTTCATCAACATTTCTCCCCGCATTCAAGGGATAATACACAAGAGCTCGAATGACTCGCTTGGGATCAATAATAAATACCGCACGCACCGTGGCCGTCGAACTGGCATTAGGATGGATCATCCCGTAGAGTTTCGCAATTTTCATATTAGAATCGGCAATCATGGGAAACGGAATACTGACATTCATCTTTTCTTGAATATTACGCACCCATGCCAAATGGGAATGAATGCTATCGACACTCAGTCCAATGAGTTTCACATTACGTTGTCGGAAAAGTTCGTTTTGCCTGGCAAACCCAATGAGCTCAGTCGTACATACCGGAGTAAAGTCAGCCGGGTGTGAAAAAAGAACAACCCAATCCTGTTCCTGCCAAACACTAAAATTAAATTCTGTATGATGAGTTGTCACCCCAGAAAAATCTGGCGCAGGATCTCCAATGCGAGGCAATGCGTATTCTTCTGACATGCAGTCTCCTTTTAGTCAGTCACACAATAACGTCGAATTTCCACATTCTTTGTAACAGGAAGCACCTCCAGGGAACAAGAATAACCCCCACCATGGAGGCTAAAAACACGATACCGGTGGGCAAAAGGATGAGAACTCTAAATACAAGCCTGAATCAATCTCTCTCTTTACCAGGAACGAGGAATCTCATCTTCATCATCTCCGGTATTTCCTTCGGTATCCCGGATAAACTTTCCTGGTCCAAGCTCCTCCGATAAATCTTCCGTTAGATCTAGATCTTCGTCAGCTTCGTCGGCTAAATCTTCCTCAAAATCATCATCTGCAAAATCATCATCAAGGTTTTCTACTGCCAAACTTTCTGAATCTTCGTCCAAGTCAGATGTTAAGGACTCAAGAGTAATATCTCCATTACTTTCTACTTCAATACCCAACTCAGCATCAATATCATCGGGAAGGACCGCCTCCGTCACCCCAACTACCAAAGTAGAGGCAACCTCTTTTTTACCAGGAGCAATGGCCAATGTCTTTGAATCCTCTGCCGCAGATTTAGAAGCACCTTTTTCCCCCGGTGCCTTCTCAACGGGCTTCTTGGCAGACCCCACGACTTTTTTCACGACACCTACAGACTTCTTCGTCTTTGCGGCAACTTTGGTGACCTTAGCAGGCTTAGAAACTTTGGAGGCCTTCACTCTCGGCTTGGCCTTGGGTAGGGAACTCACCTTGGTCTTTTTTTTCGCAGATACACCTGTAGCTTTAACAGGTGTAGCCTTTTTTTTCGTTGGAGTTTTCTTGGAAACCGGCTTAGTCTTTTTCACATTCGGCTTGGGTTTGGTCTTTTTCGTCACGTTGGTCAATGTTTTCACTTTCCTTTTCACTACTTTTTTAGGCGTCGCTTTGGAGCCTGCAGAAGCTTTCGTCGTTCGCTTAGCTTTGGATTGAGATTTCGCACCAGCCTTGGCTTTTTTAGGTTTGGGCTTGGCCTTTTTGGACACAGCCGCTTTGGCTTTTACGGGCTTCTTTGACACAGACTTTGACTTCGTTGCCACCTTTTTCTTCGTCTGAGGTTTGGGCTTGGCCTTTGACTTGGGCTTAGCCTTAGCAGCCATGTCTCACCCTCCTGAAAATATGATCGTCACCTGATCCGTAAGAAACGGACCGCCTCCTGAATTTCCCCATCTACCATGGAGAGGCCCTTGCAATCAACAAAAGAATAACAAAAAGAATATTCTTGTCACGAAGGATTGCTTCCGAGAGTTCATTATCCTTGCTAAAATACCTGCGGCCATGGAGATTATTACCACCCATTTAGAAGCCGATTTTGACGGTATCGCCTCCATGGTGGCAGCCCGGAAATTGTACACTGAGGCCTATTTAGTTTTGCCGGGAGGCGCTCAATCTCGGGAACGTGCCTATTTAAATGAGCATCCTCTGGCTTTGACTCCAAGCACCGATCTGCCTTTATCAGAGATTTCCAGAATCATATTGGTAGATGCCAGCCATCAGGACCGCTTAGGTCCGCTAGAGAAAGCGCTTAAAAACCAGGCCGTTTCCATACATATTTGGGATCATCATCCACTGGAACCAACCAACCCTCTAGCCCAGAGAGCAGAATTCCTCAAGCTAGAACCCGTTGGAGCCACTATTACCTTATTTGTCGAAGCACTTCAAGAACAATCCATCAGTTGGACACCAGAAGAAGCGACCTTGTTTGCTATTGCCCTCTATGAAGAAACCGGCCACTTCACCTACCTCAATACCACACCTCGAGACTTACTCGTGGGCGCGCGATTAATTGAAACAGGAGCAGATCTCACGGTCGTTGCCGATGTCCTCCAACGCAAATGGACCGAACCTCAACTCGCCCTCTTTAATGCCCTCTTGCAATCGACGCAACTTCTCATATTAGGACGCCGTCGGATAGCCCTAACCACTATCGCCTGGCCTGAATATGTTGCGGACCTCGCCCCTGTCACCCAACAGCTCGGCCAACTCTTTAACGCAGATGCCGTGCTTACTGCGGTCGCCATGAAGGGAAAAGTTCAATTAATTGGACGTAGTCGACATGCAGACATGGATATGAATCAGATTGCCGGAGCGTTCGGAGGAGCCGGACATACCATGGCTGCAGCCGCCAGTATCAAAGGGCAAGGCCTAGCCGAGGTGGAGAAACGATTACACGAATTGCTTCAGGAACAGGCCAAAACATGGCTTCCCATTCGCCGCCTCATGACCGCCCCAGTGCGAACCGTCGAACAAACCACGACAATTAAACAGACCGAACGCCTGATGACCCAATATGAAGTCAACGCTTTACCTGTTGTCGATTCCCATGCAAAATTTATAGGCCTCGTCACACGTGAAGGTGTGCAAAAGGCCTTGTTTCATAAATTATCTGGGAACCCAATCGACCACATCATGGTGCAGGATATCTTTCTGGCTCAGTCCGACACCTCATTTGAAGACGTCCAACAGCAAATGGTGGAACGAAATCAACGAATCGTTCCGATACTTGAACAGCGCACGGTCATCGGAATCTTCAGCCGAACTGACCTCTTGCGCGCAATCCATCATGGAGGAGCCCAGGACGTATCGACATTAACGACACCGACCAAGGCTACACCGTCGACCTCAACACCATTGCACACCTGGAATGTCGGTCATCTCCTCAAAAGTCGGCTATCCGCTCAACTCCTCTCCTTACTTGAGAAAGTTGAACTGTTAGCTGACCAACAAGACGTCTCGGCATTTCTAGTCGGCGGGTTCGTTCGAGACCTGTTAATGGATATTCCCAACTTCGATTTGGATTTTATGATCGAAGGAGATGGCATAGTATTTGGGAAAGCCCTGGCCAAAGAATTATCAGGAGAATGGACCATTCACGAACGGTTCGGCACGGTTTCCATTAAACTACCCAAAGCCCTTGACCTCCCCCAGATGCATCATCTCGATGTCGCCACCGCCCGAACGGAATATTACGAATACCCCACTGCCCTGCCGACCGTCGAACGCAGTTCAATTAAAAAGGATCTCTATCGGCGAGACTTCACCATCAACGCACTAGCCATCCGCATCAATCGCACCTCTGGCGAACTCTTGGATTACTTTGGAGGACGGCGAGACATCAAAGATAAGGTGATTCGTGTTCTTCACAGCTTAAGTTTCGTGGAAGATCCTACCCGCGTATTTCGGGCTATTCGGTTCGAACAACGATTCGGGTTTCGAATCAGCAAAGAAACCGAACAATTCATTCAACAAGCCAAAACCATGGAGTTGTTTCAACGATTGTCCGCATCACGTCTGGGCAATGAACTGATTCATATGCTAGAGGAACCTGCCCCAATCAAGGGCATTCGACGATTGGAAGAATTTCGCCTGCTGCCATGTATTCATCCGAAATTACACGCGAAGATACCGATAGAGAAAACATTTAAGTCAGTAGAAGCCATACTCACCTGGTTCACCATTGAACATCCAGAGACTCCAATCAAACGATGGCTGGTATACGGCTTGGCCTGGTTCGAATCGTTAGGGAACGCCGAGCTCAAGAAAACCTGGAAACGGCTGGGCTTCCCGCAAGGACATATTACATCTGCCGGAGATTATTTAGCCGCGCAAGCAACTCTTATCCGAACATTAAATCGAAAAAGCCTCGCGGCATCGGAAGCCCACGCGTTACTGTCACCTTGGCCGAACGAGCTCATTGTCTTTCTTATGGCCAAAGTCCAACTCAAATCGACCACACTGAAAGCCATGGAACGGATTCGAGAATACGTCACGACAGGGCAGCATTGCTCAATTACTCTGACTGGCCACGACCTTGACGACTTAGGGCTCCCCAAGGGCCCAGCGTACAGCCGTGTCTTAGATGGGATCTTCAAAGCAAAGCTCGATGGAATGGTCGTCACGGAAGAAGACGAATACCGCCTCGCCAAATCCCTCATCGAAAAAGAAAAGACTTCAGCAAACCGTTCCAAATCCCCCTCCTTGGTAAAGAGGGGCAAAGGGAGGTAGACTCCCCCGGAGTTCAGAGCCTTTTCTTCCTTCGCTTGCCAATGCACATCCCCTCCTCTATTCCTTCAACCCAACCCACTGGCATTCGCTGGAGAATTCTCTTTCTCCTGCTCCTCATTAGCATCGTCACTTACATCGACCGGGTGAACATTTCCGTCACCGCCCGACAGATGATGCCCTCCTTGGGACTCACCGACATTCAAATGGGGTGGATCTTTTCAGCATTCGTCTTGGGATATGCGCTCTTTCAAGTGCCCGGTGGATGGATGGGCGATCGATGGGGACCACGGCGAGTGCTGACATTTGCGGTTATCTGGTGGTCAATCTTCACAGCCCTCACCGCCATTGCTCCAACGCTCCCCCTTGTTAATCTCATCGGCATCATGGGGTCACTCATGGTCGTACGATTCCTGATTGGAATTGGTGAAGCCGCCGCCCTACCCAACTTCAATCGATCAATTGCCAATTGGCATCCTCCGCAAGAACGCGGCTTAGGCATTGGCATCACCATCGGCGGCATCGGCATCGGCTCAGCACTCACCCCACCCGTCACAGCTTGGATCATGGTGAACTATGGCTGGCAAACCGCCTTCTATGCTGCGGGACTCCTAGGCCTCGTGATCGCACTTCTCTGGTATTGGTATGCCACGGATCTTCCCCGTCAACATCCTCACGTCAACGAAGCCGAAGCCGCCATCATTGAAGGGAAAGACCAAAAGAAGGAGAACCCTCAAAAATCAGACCACGTCCCCTGGAGAGCCATCCTCACCACCCCCACCGTCTGGTGGCTCACCCTCAGTTACACATGCTTGGGATATGTGGCCTACATCTACATGTCCTGGTTCTATTTATATCTCGTCAACGTCAGAGGCTTTGCCATCCTCCAAGGTGCCTTCTTCGCCTCCGCCCCATTCATCGCGATGACCATCTTTTGTCCATTGGGCGGCTGGGTCACAGATAGGCTATCAGAAAAATATGGTATCAATTGGGGAAGAGCGAGCGTGGGTGGAACGGGGATGATCCTAGCCGCGTTCTTCATCATTATTGGAGCCAATGTCGAAGCGCCCTATGTGGCCATCGGATTCTTATCCTTAGGCGCTGGTTGGCTCTACTTCACGGTTGGCCCATTTTGGTCTGCTACAACCGATCTCTCCAAACCTTATTCAGGGACACTCTCTGGCCTGATGAACACCGGCGCCAATCTAGGTGGCACACTCTCACCAACACTGACCCCCTGGATAGCAGACACGTACGGCTGGCCCGTCGCTCTCGGTCTCGCCGCAGCCATTGCCTTAATTGGTGGATTGTGTTGGCTTATGATTCGGCCCGGATACGGATTAAACATCGGCAAGTAAGTAGAGAGAGTCTGAATAATGCCTGAACCTGATTCACCAGCTGTTACAACATTTAGCGCTGACGAGACACTGGGACGCGCTGCTGGCCTTCCCCTGCATCTTCCGGGTGATCCCAGACGGCAAGCCGTCCCCTCAATTCAAGGGACCGTCTATCAAGCTTGGTGTTCGATCGACGCCTGGCTGCGGCTAACTGATGCCAATGAGGCGATCTATTTGGAAGGAGCAGAAGACTTCGATGTTGCTAGATCCGACAGCGTTACTACTGTGCAAGTTAAAAAAAACGCAGGCTCTATTTCCTTAGGCACTGCGAAGGCTCACGAGGCTCTGGAGAACTTCTGGACCCTGTCCTGCAACGAATCTTCACGACAGATTGATTTTCACTACCTGACCACCAGCACTATTGCCATGGAGAAGGACGCAAATTTCGATGGGCTTCAGGGTATCGAAGCTTGGCGGGTAGCCCGGACAAACCCTGAGACAGCCAGTCAAGTCAGCGCGTATCTCGTAACGAAGCTTGGGGTTAATAGCCCTTTGCGAGCATTTCTTGAGACCGCAACGCCTGCTGTTGTCCAGGAACGTCTTATTCAACGATTTTACTGGTTCACAAACCAACCAGATCTTGAAGTTATCAAACTCAGTGTTGATAACCGTATCACGATACTCCTGGAGGGTCAGCGACGCTCTGTGACTCTCACTTCGAATGTTAGAAAATATCTGGAATCTCGTTTTTGGGAAGTAGTAATTGAATCACTACCTTCCAATAGATGCTTGACGCGAGGCGATTTGTTACGGCAAGTCGAGTCCGCCACGACTTCGTACCTTCCTGTACCAATTGATCAGTTGCCAGGCCTTATTGGCAATACACCTCCTGGCTTGAATTTACTCACCCTCTTAATTCAGAAATGTCCCACACCCCCTGACCCACTCCTCAAAAGACCGACGCTCACACGGCATCTGGAAGAGTTGGTTAAACAACGTCGAGTCATATTGCTAACCGGTTCAGTTTACAAAGGTAAAACGACACTCGCTCAGCTTGTGGCTTCAAGGATTTGCCCCACGGCATGGTGGATTAACTTAACCGAACGAAAACTGAACGAGGTAGACAATCTATTCCTTGCACTAGCCAGCCAAATCGAAAGTGGGGATTGTCCCAATCTGATCATAATTGATGATCTGGATATCAATCCAAAAGCTCATCATGCATATAAAGACTCGCTTCGGTTAGTTTTGGCCAGAGCCAACACAACAGGGCGCGGAGTTATTCTCACTGCTCAAGGTGCCTCTAGCAATTCGGCTGTTGTTGATGACTTCATCAATATCGAACTTCTTGATGTGCCTGAATTGAGCACCGCGGAGGCTAAAGATTTGTGCCGAGAGCATGGGTGTCCAGAAAATTGCTCCCAAGACTGGGGCAAGTTGGTGACGATGTGGACAAGGGGACACCCCAAACTGGTCCAGGTTCGGATTGCTGAACTCGCCGCTCGTGGTTGGCCAAATCCCTCTTATCTTGACTTGACCACACAGTCTTCTGCTTTGACCACAGCACGGCAGATGGCTCGGCAGCTACTCAGTGAGACGGTGCCGAGTCCCACTGTGGAGTTCGTTTATCTGGTATCGGAATCCTCCGTGCCTATGAATCGAGAAGTTTTAATCCGATTGGCCGAAACCGTTGAGGGCCTGACAAATGCTGGCGATGTTTTGGACAAACTCGTTGGGAAATGGCTTGAGCAGATAACGGTTAACTATTTCCGTGCTACTGCACTCCTTCAAGGAGTTTCTACCGAAGTATGGTCGCAAGAGAAACGCAAACAAGCCCACATTCGTCTTCACGACGCTATTCGAGCCAAACAACCCCTTGAGCCATCGGAGGCAGCTGCTCTTCTTTTCCACGCATACCTGGGAGGAGAATCCGACCGGCTCGCAAGCACAGCGATAACATTACAATTAATTAAGGACCATCAAGCAAAACGCGAGGTTGAGCGACAACTCCAATGGCTCTCCCTCGTCGCGCTCGAGAGTGGACAGACCCTGGTAGAAGATGGAATGACTGGAGCAATTCTTCGAGGCCTGCAATTCCAAGTAGCTTCGACCCTGGAGTCCGATAGCCTTCCTGAAATTTGCGAACGATGGGCAGATGACGTCGAGAGGTTACAGTCGACTGAGGGTAAATCGCTCATGTTGGCGACCATGTTCTTCTCTATTGGCCTTTCTCAAAGCATTAACGTCTCGCTCAAACCACGCCTAAAGGCAATACGTGGCATTTCTATGATGCCGAGTGAACTACTCGAGCAGCAAACGGCTGGCATGAGACAAACCTTGGAGGAGCTTGATCCGACAGAAAAGTTTTTCAAAAATGCCACATTAGCTCAAAAAATGCTTCTCTTAACGACTCTGAATATTCGTGACATGAGAGGCCTCGACTATCTATTACAGTGGTTAGATAACACGGCATCAGAGGATCTTCGCCAACAGCTCGATTCGATGTTGGAGTGGCCGCCCGTGCAAGACCTAGGTGCATTTGTACAGGGCGCCTGGGCTGCCAATCACGAGGAAACACAGAACTGGGAACCTTGGCTGGCACTCTTTGAGCGAATAATCGAGTATGCAAAGCGGCGGGTATCACCTCGACTTGGCAGGGAAGCGGTCAAAGCCAAGGCAATTATTCTCACGGAGTATCTCGAACGAGATGAGGATGCATTGTTACTGCTGGATCAGGCTGATACTGCCTTCGGATCTTCGCCTATACTACTAGAACAGCGAGCCAATGTTCTTTTTTATCGGAAAGACGATGAGACAGTTCTTAATATCTGGAATCAAATGACCTCCGACACAGAGAGCAAGACCTCACTTGATCCGTTCGCACACCGACGCGCGGGTGTTAGCGCAGCTCGACTCAAGCGGTGGGATGAGGCAGAACAGATCTTTACTTCAACGGCCGATTCCTTAACTCCCAGGGCCCTAGACCTCCTTAAGTTTGGCCTGCAAGTGGATGCAGCACTCGTCACGTCCTTTGCTGGCAACCAGGCTAGAGCCGCTGGGAAATTAGCCAATGCTATTCTAGCCTTACCTTCGGAAGCATCTAACGATGGAAATCCCTACTGGGAAGCCGTTTTGCGAGTAACTGTGGAAGTTTGCTTAATTATAAAGAGAGCCACATGGAAACAGGGTGAAGCTGGGTCACGAATTCAACCTGGCGATGCAAGCTCTCCTATTTTAAAAGTTTCTAGTGTCACACCTAGACAAGCAGTTCGTTGTGAAAAGACCAAAGCACAGGTGCTATTTATTGCGACGACATTAGGGGTAGGGCCATCTTCCATTACCAACGAGCTCGAGACTTTAATTGCTTCAAGGTATATCCATGTCCGATGGCGCACGTCAGAGGCACGCCTTGCACTATCGTATGCCAATGGCAGTGGATTTGGCTTCATTCAGGCGTTAGTGAATTTTGAGACAGCATGGGCCGACATATCCACCAGGGAGGAGAGCCTAACCATCCTGGAGCCAGACGATGGACCAGCAACTAATCTCGTGATCGCACCGGAACGCTGGTTTGGTCTGTTGGTTGCCGGAATCATCTGCAGTGGCTCTCACCTGATGGCCCACCTTGAAATATGGCTAGAAGAAAGCAAGAAGGAACTCGGGGGCGATGCTGCTTTAACAAACGCAATACGATTGGTTATCGATGGGGCTTCACGTCCAACTGAAATTCTTGAGGCAACCGTTATCACTACAGCAAATGCACCTACGGTACGTTGTGGTGCAGCTGCGAAATTCCTGATGGAATTTCCAGTTGCCAGTAAGACCCTGCAGTTACAGGCCCTCCTTACTTCAGCACTCATGGGTGATGTCAGCTTTTCTCGGCAAGAGATCTTTAACATCCATGTCGCGCAACGTTTCGCTTCTTCCTGGCTTGTGCATGCGGAAAATCGCTTCCAGTTTTCCACCCCACGCACATCTGTTCCCGCCCTGCTCCACGCTATAAAAGAGGTTGAAGAGGGAAATGGTACCTTAAGGCTTCTACTCCAGGCTGCTGGAAGTGCGCTCAATCAGTCTCTAGATGACGAGATCATGAAACGTCTACTCTAGTTAGGATAAGATCTGTATTATTGATAATCGAAAATGATTCGAGAGGGTATGTCCTTTCTCAGACGAGAAAAAAAATACGACTCCATTGATCATGCGAATAGTTTAATCCCAAAATATGTGAAAGCATTGCTCCCAATTTTCCAATGCTATATCAATGACAGTGCATACTGGACATTTCTAATTTTCCCCAACCCATAAACCATGAAAGTTGCCCATGCAAATTTGGGTTGATGCTGATTCCTGTCCGAAGGTAATAAAAGAAATTTTGTTTCGTGCCGCGGATCGAACGGCAGTGCAGGTGACGCTTGTCGCGAATCGGCTGTTACATGTTCCGGCTTCTCCCTATATTTCTGCCATCCAAGTAGCTGATGGGTTTGATGTGGCTGATTCCGAAATCGTGAAAAGACTTGAAGTTGGCGACCTGGTCATTACAGCCGATATTCCGCTAGCCGCAGAGGTCATCGAGAAGGGGGGGCATGCGCTTGATCCACGCGGTGAAATGCATTCGGCCGATACGATTCAAGCCAAACTGACGATGCGGGATTTTATGGAAACACTCCGGGCCAGCGGTGTCGAAACGGGCGGGCCTTCTGCGATAAACCTACGTGATCGGCAATTATTTGCCAAACATCTCGATCACTATCTGCTCACCATCGCCAAGCAGAACAATGAAAAGGAATAAAACTACAGTTGGATTTTGACTTTTCTGTCACAGAAACCGTACAAGAGAGCGACGCTATCGAATTTTTCTCAAAGGAGTCAAAGAATGCAATGTCCGTGTGAAAGTGGGAAAACCTTCAAAAAGTGTTGTGAGCCATTCATCAGTGGTGCGAAAGAAGCTGAGACGGCGGAGCAACTCATGCGGTCCCGGTATACGGCCTACACCCAAGTAGAGATGGATTATATCGAGAGAACCCACGACCCTAAAACGCGCGACCAAACCGACATGGAGTCCAACCGTAAATGGGCAGAGTCGACAAAGTGGACAGGCTTAGAGATCGTGGAGACTCAACAGGGTGGCGTCGATGATGAGGTTGGCACCGTTGCCTTCAAAGCCAAATTTGAGACCGACGAGGGCATTCAAGACCACGAGGAACTCAGTATCTTCCGAAAGCAGGACGGGAAATGGTACTTCGTAGACGCCAGTGATCCCAGCAAAAAACCTATCGTGCGGAGTGAACCCAAAGTCGGTCGCAATGATCCTTGCCCCTGTAATAGTGGCAAGAAATATAAAAAATGCTGCGGCTGAGGAAGCCCAGGTACCTGCCGATAACTTCCATCTTTCCCAAACAGAAATAACTCTCTTTTTCTACTCTCCCCCAAAAACCACGTTCTTCCGCTTTTTTGACACAATTTCATTTCCTTCATATCCTGATTACAGGATATGACGTTCAGCCGTGTGCTAACCCTCTTGTCGATTCCAGTTTTGGCCTTAGGCCTTTGGGCGTTCTGGTGGGAACCAGGAAGCCTGCATAATGAAACGCACGAATTATCAATCCCCTCATGGCCTTCTGCCTGTGAAGGCCTCAAAGTCGCCGTCCTCTCAGATCTACACGTCGGCTCGCCTTTTAATCATCTCGATCATTTGAATACAAGTATTGATCTGACGCTCAAAGCCAAGCCAGATCTTATTTTGTTAGCCGGCGACTATGTCGTGCATGGAGTCCCTGGAGGAGAGTTCGTCTCTCCACAAGAGTCGGCCGCACATCTGGCCAGATTGACTGCTCCATTAGGCGTGTTTGCCGTTCTAGGCAATCATGATTGGTGGCATGACGGACCTGGGACCATGACTGCCTTTCAACAGGTTGGCATTCAGGTATTAGAAGATGCGTCAATTCCTATCAAGTCAGGAGCCTGTGAATTTTGGTTGGCAGGAATTAGTGATTTTATGGAAGGGGCCCACGATGTCCCTCTGGCCCTTTCTCAAATACCAAAAGATGCCGCTATCCTGGCCTTCACCCATAACCCCGATGTATTCCCCGAAGTTCCTTCTCATGTTGCCTTGACGATCGCCGGGCATACACATGGAGGACAGGTGTATCTTCCCTTCATCGGGCGCCCGATCGTGCCTTCTCAATATGGAGAACGATTTGCCATCGGGCATATCATTGAGGAAGGGCGACATCTGTTTGTCACACCTGGCATTGGGACAAGCATTTTGCCCGTTCGATTTCTTGTGCCTCCTGAAGTCTCTGTCCTTATCCTCCATTCTGTCTCTTCCACTTAGGAGAGTCCGTATGCAATTTTTCAAAGGTGTGGTGATTTCGGAACTCTTGGCCTTGTGGGTGGAATTTTTCTATAAGTTCGGAGTGAAGTACTTCCCCAAAGGATTCTTTATTGCCATTCCTCTCTATTTCCTCTATCTCTGTGGGCTACATAAAATCTTCGGAAGATTCCAGGAGAAGCGATTTCTCTGGGTAATAGGGATCGCTATTGGAAGCATTGCAGGTCTACTACTGGAGTGGTTTCTGGTGGGGAATTCTCCCTGGAACAAACCGGCCGTTTTTCAATCAGGCCAATTGGTCTTCCATGGGGCCTATCCCATTTTGGGATTTCTTTTGGTCCATACCGTGGTTCCGGTACGGTTACGAAATCAATTATTGGCCTATATGGTGACCATTTCCGGTATCACCGCTATCGGATTTTCCTTTAGCGATCCCAATCTACGGAAGCTCTGGCTTTTGTTTCTCCCGCTTGTAGCCTTCCTCGGCCTCTACTATTTCATCTATCGTTTGAGAATAGTACAGACTCATCCTGTACTAACAGGCAACATGGCCCGGCTTTGATAACTCTCAACACACCTATTCCTTCTTCGCTTCACCCTGCCAGAGCATTTCGTATCCTAACTCCATCGCGTCAGAACACATGGCGGCCACGGCAGCAAAGGTCTTGTGAAAGACTTCGTCAGCATGAGACTTTTCATGATCCTCAAAGGATTTCCAATAAGTCACAATCGCATAATGTTCATCAGCCGTCTGCGCGCTATTTAACGACCCTTTCTCTGAGACGAATCCGGAGAAACGGAACACTTGCCCCGCGATAAATCCGCCTTGATCGTCGCCATACGTTTGCTTCACAACCATACACATTTCACCAACGGCAATTTCTAATTGATCAAAAGAGACACCTGGCTTGAGTTTAACGGTATTCAAAAGCATTTTTGCCCCGAATGGAATGGTAATAGGACCAAACATAACCACCTCCTGGTTGTGCTTTGCGGCAATGGCCGTCAGATAGTATTCAAAGATAAACGTGCAACATTCTATCTGGTCCTATTATATCATCGGATGTCCAGCCAAGCAGTCATACGTCTACTGACTTCCTGCCCAAAAGAACCGGAAGCTACAGAAGTTTTCTTGGCTTTACAGTTGGAAAATTGAAAATCCGTAAATACGAGATGTGTGACATTGAGCCAAATACATTTGCCCCACCACAATCAGAAGAATACAAATTCAAAAAAAAGAAGGAAAGGTAGAGACGACAGAGGGGCGTAGGTAGGAGAGACAGTACTTCTTACGGTATTACGATATTTGTTATCAGGCCATTTCCTTTGATTGTTTATCAAAAATTTTTTCCAGTTTTTCCTGGAGAGCCTGTTCCGAAAACGGCTTCACCAAATAATCAGACACTCCCGCTTGTACCGCTTCCATGATATTATCCATTTTCGCTTCAGCCGTAATCATCAGCACGGGAATTTTTTGAAGGGCAGCGTCGGCTCGGATGATCCGCAACACTTCAATCCCACTCATGATTGGCATATTCCAATCTAACAGCACCAACCCGAATTCTTCTGATCGTAGTTTTTCTAAAGCCTCTTTTCCATTCACCGCATCTTGAATATCCTCATACCCAATGGCTCCAAGCGCCCTTTTGACAATACCCCGCATACTCATCATATCGTCCACAACTAATGCTTTAAGGGAGAGATCTAAGGTACCCACTAGTCCTCCATACGTACAAATATCGTAACCGACATTCTCTCTTATGCCTAATCAAAGCAAATACAGACAAGTTTGCACCCATCAATTGCGTATAGATCTCCTAAAATTAGGCTTGGCTACACCGATCTATGATCCCCCCCTCTAGAATAGGCTCATAATTCCGATAAAGATAAAAGAACAGAAAGATTCAGGTTCACGACCAGGATTGCTATACTTTCACGTAAAGAGATTGCCCTCATCCAATCTGCACTCTCTCAGATAAAAAAGGAGAAGCTATGTTCGTCAGTAATATTGAAGAGATTCCAGGAAAAACTATTACGACATGCTATGGCATCGTGTCCGGCAGTACCGTCCGCGCTAAACATCTTGGCCGCGATATTTTTGCCAGCGTAAAAAATATTTTTGGCGGCGAATTAAAGGGCTATACCGAACTCTTAGGGGAATCTCGAGATGAAGCCCTTGACCGGATGAAATCCCAAGCACAACAACTCGGGGCCAATGCTATCGTCAATGTGCGTTTTTCTACTTCCTCTGTCGCAGCTGGAGCTGCCGAAATTTATGTCTACGGCACCGCCGTCACTGTGGAGTAATGAACTGTGGATAGTCTCACGATATTCCTTATTTTACTCGCCCTGGGATTTGTCTTTGGCAAACTAGCTGAAGGAAGACATTACCGCTCCATACTGGCCAGGGAGGAAATGTTGCTTCGCCTTCCTGCTACTTCCTGTAAAAAACCCATGGGCAAGACCTTACCGGTGGGTCACGCTGAATTGGTGCATGGTCACGTGGTCATCTCAGTTGATTATTTCAAACAACTTCTGGCAAGTTTACGGAATTTTTTTGGCGGGACCATCCAATCCTATGAAACCCTCCTTGATCGAGCCAGACGTGAAGCCGTGCTGCGATTAAAAGAAAGCTGCCCAACTGCTAATGAAATACTCAACCTCCGCATTGAAACTTCATCAATATCCAAGGGAAATAGTGGCGATCGTGTCGGATCAGTGGAAGTCTTGGCCTATGGCACAGCCATTTACTACCGAGAAGTCTCATCCCAGCACTCTGGCTTGTGAACTATCAACCTTCCCTCCCCGAACACAATGACAATGTCTCGCACCAACACCCGGTACGGGAATTTATCATTCTTGTCAGTGGGGTCTTAGCCATTGTCTTTATGGGCTACTGGGCCTTGGGATTATTCGTAGACGTCGCAGTCGACTATCTCTCGCCGGAACAAGAAGCCCAACTTCAAACTAAAATTAATATTGACTGGGATTGGGGAGAAGACGTTATGCCGGAAACCCAAGCCAAGCTTCAAAGCTTGGTCGATTCCCTCCAACCCTGTGTTCCCCTGCCCTATCCCATTACAGTCAATCTCGTCAGGCCCAGTGAAAATCCAGATATGATCAATGCCTTGGCCTTCCCCGGAGGGAAAATGGTTGTGTTCGCAGGGCTGTTAGATGCCGTCCAATCTACAAATGGCTTGATGTTTATTCTCGCTCATGAACTTGGCCATTTTAAAAATCGCGATCACCTGAGAGCGTTGGGAAGAGGGATCGTCCTCTCTATTCTGACGTTATTAATTTTTGGTGGAGACTCTGACTTTCTAGCCGCGACGATTAACCAACGCACAGCGAACTATTCCCAATCCCGCGAAAGCCAAGCCGACCAAACAGCCCTGAATGCTCTCCAATGCCATTTTGGCCATGTCGGAGGAGCCACCGAACTTTTTGAATCTCTCCAATCTCAAGAAGGAGAATCTGATTTAGGTTTTGCCCATTATTTTTCGACTCATCCAGAACTCCAACAACGCATCGACAACCTTCAACGCTTAGCTCAAGAACGGGGCTACTCTCAAGATAAAACCCAAGAACTCATGCAACATTAAGAAAAGGTTTCCTTATTCTATAATAGAAGCGGTATTGCCCAAATACCAAGAAAGCTTTTTCCCACACCCCCAGTACTCTGAACTTTGAAGACAAAACATGTCCGCATCCTGGAACAAAATCATCAATGAATTGAATGCTGAGTTGGCCCAGCTCACGTTTAGTCCTCCAGTGACCCATATTTATAATCCATTGGAGTATGCTCGCCGCGCCCACGATCAATTCAATCGGAAATTTGGGGCCGGAAGAAAAGAGGCCATTTTTTTGGGCATGAATCCCGGTCCTTATGGGATGGCTCAGACAGGCGTACCGTTTGGTGAAATTTCGTATGTCCGAGATTGGCTAGGAATCAAAGGTCCCATTGGTCGCCCCAAGGAGGAACATCCCAAGCGACCCATTCAGGGATTTGATTGCTCTCGCAGTGAAATCAGCGGACAACGTTTGTGGGGATTTTTCAAAGAAAAGTTCGGCGAACCTGAAGTTTTCTTCAATCGATTCTTCGTCGTTAATTACTGCCCGTTGGTCTTCATGGAAGAGTCCGGCAAGAACCGCACTCCAGATAAACTTCCCCTAGAAGAACGTGAAGCCCTTTTTTCAATCTGTGACCTTGCTCTCAGCCGCATAGTCGATCGCCTTCAGCCCAACCTCATTATCGGTGTGGGACGTTTCGCCACCGACCGAGCAAAAGCTGCGATTGTTGAACGTCATACTTCCATTGAGACTATTTTACATCCAAGCCCAGCCAGTCCCATTGCCAATCGTGGCTGGGCAGCCGCAGCTGAGAAACAACTCAAATCCCTGGGGCTCCACCTTCCCTAGAAGGCGCTAAGGGAGAAGAAAGGGATTTGACAGAGTCACTATACGTGTATATACTCCTATTATAATGTCTATGCGCACACAACTCACCGAATGTCTTGAACCGGCCCAAGGGTGTATCTGCTTCAATATTCGGAAATCCGCACGAGCCATTACGCAGCTCTATGAGGAAGCCCTACGCCCGACCGGGCTTCGAGCAACCCAGTTCACCCTTTTGGTGGCAACTCGAGTCATGGGGACTGCCACGATCAGTGGCCTTGCCAAAGGATTAGTGATGGACCGAACGACGCTCACCAGGAACATGAAGCCCCTAGAAAAGCAAGGTTTCATTCGAATTGTGCCAGGGAAAGAAGATCGACGGGAACGAGAAGTGACCTTGACTCTTGCCGGGCAGGAAATCCTTACTACGGCACTTCCCTTATGGAAAACCGTTCAGCAGTCAGTCGTCGAATCGCTTGGGCAAAGTCGAGTCACTCGGCTCCTGAAAGATTTGTCCGTTACCATTGAATTAGCTCAAGTCGAATAATTTTTTCAGTTAAAGGTGTATATACACTTTTAATTAAACGGAGGTACCCATGTCCTTACTTACCGAACTTCCCATGGCTACTCACAAGCCAGCACTTCAATTACAACATCCTTCTGTTCCTAAACCTTCTATCAAGGTTAGGGGGGAAATTGATCAGGCTTGGCTTCGTAATTTGTGTCTAGAGGCAGGCGCTGATGACGTGGGATTCGTCGAAATTGGTCGCCCTAACTTAGAGAATGACCTGCCGGATATTCTGAATGCTTTCCCTCACACAAAAACTCTCATCAGTTTTGTGGTTCGAATGAATCGTGAACCCATTAGAAGTCCAGCACGCTCCGTGGCCAATTTGGAATTTCATCATACAGGCGACCAGGTCAACGATATCGCACGGACCATCGTGAAGCGTTTGGAAATCCAAGAAATTCGCGCACTCAATCCTGCCATGGGATTTCCTATGGAAATGGACCACTTCCCAGGGAAAATTTGGGTCGTCTCTCACAAAACTGTGGCCGTGGCGGCCGGCTTAGGACAGATGGGGATACATCGGAACGTCATCCATCCCAAGTTTGGCAACTTTATTTTACTGGGAACGGTTCTCATAGATGCTGAAGTGACAGATACCAGCATACCCATCGACTATAACCCCTGTTTAGAATGCAAGCTCTGTGTCGCAGCTTGCCCCGTTGGGGCTATTGCCCCGGATGGCCATTTCAATTTTTCGGCCTGCTACACGCACAATTACCGAGAATTTATGGGAGGCTTTTCGGATTGGGTCGGAAATATCGCTGATAGCGGTTCAGCGAAACAGTATCGGCAGAAAGTCACCGACGCGGAATCATCCTCGATGTGGCAAAGTCTCTCGTTTGGAGCCAATTACAAGGCCGCCTACTGCATGGCGGTTTGCCCTGCTGGCGAAGATGTCATCCAACCCTTTACCACGAATCGAAAAGAGTTTGTCGGGGACGTAGTCAAACCACTGCAACACAAGAAAGAAATCCTTTATGTCATTCCCGGATCAGATGCAGAGACCTATGCAGAAAAACGATATCCGCATAAACCCATCAAACATGTGGGGAACAGCTTACGGCCGCGTTCCATTCAAGGGTTTTTAGATGGCCTACCCCTTGTCTTTCAACGAAAAAAATCAGCTGGGGTTGAAGCGACCTATCATTTCACATTTACAGGGCAAGAGACAGAAGAGGCGACCGTCATCATCAAGAATCAAACACTTCAGATATCGAAAGGCCATCATGGAGAGGCAAATTTTCGTCTGACCGCTGACAGTCAAACCTGGTTAGCCTTTTTAGCCAAGGAACGTCATCTGCTGTGGGCCTTACTCACACGGAAAATTCGCATCAAAGGCTCTTTAAAGTTTCTCAAGCCCTTTGCTCTGTGCTTTCCAAGCTAGAAGAGCCTGATCTTTAGATCTCAATTTTCGTCCTGAATTATCATAAAAACTCATACAGCTTGAATGTAGCCGGACAGGCTTCAGCTAGCCTGATTGCTTTCTATCACATTGACAAGTACGGACAAACCTTCGAAAATCCTCGCAACTACTTTTTTTAAGGTACACATCTCATGGGAAGTTCCTACCGAGGTCGGCACAAATTACGAAGGCTCCAAAAACCCGCGATCGACAAACCTGTTAATGAGATTTTAAAACAACATCAGCCTACGCAATCCCCTTCCAGTAAGAATACGTACCGGGAACAATCACTAAAAATTCACGGACTCATCTGTGCCAAGTGCGCTCGAGAGTTTGATCTCAAAACGAGACACCTGCTCACCGTGCACCACAAAGACGGGAATCACCACAACAATCCCCCGGACGGATCAAACTGGGAAAACCTATGTACCTACTGCCATGATGATGAACATAGCCGAGGAATCCTGGGCGATTATTTGCAGAAGGCCAAAGAAGACAAGGCTTAGGAAACCTGGCTACAATCTCTCAGCGGAACAGGGGCCAACATTTAAACTCATCGCAGGTATGGGGAGACGAATGATTGTATGTTGAGAAAAAAATCACTTATTGGAATGCAGGGCATCTATGTAGTCGTTGAAGATTTGGGACCGGAACTGAAGGGGGTTTTGACCCGAAGCGTGCTACGAAAACGAGTAGAGATGCAACTTCTGACTGCTGGAATTCGCCTCATCAAGAAACTCGAAGCTGCCAAATTGCCTGGTGAGCCATATTTATATGTAAATTTAGCGGCTCTTCCATTAGGTCCCAAACGCTATGCCTGTCGAATCGACCTTGAAATTCACCAACTGGTGGCCCTAGTACACCATTCCGCCAGTGGACATGCCAGCACATGGGAACAAGGCGTGGTGACTACCGGTGGCATCAAAACTATTCTTGACAATGTCGACCAACTCGTCTTCGATTTTATTTGTGATTATTTGGCAATGAATCCTGAGGGGTAGCCTCTCAGGCCAACCATAACTTGCCATTTAATCTTTGATGGAAATCAGGTTCTATTCCATTTAGTTTCTCTCCCACAGTTTTCTCCTGTTCTATGCACGACAACTTGACTAATCATCCATCAATACATTCCTGAACCTATTTCTCCAATAAGAGTTGCTCTGGAAATAAATGGGGACCAAATCGCCCGGCTACCCATTGTTATTCTCATGAAGATTTGACGTAGATACGCCAATCATGGGAAAAAGACTTTTGTTCATACATCTAGCCTAAAGGGAGAACACTCATGGCAAAAGCACGTGCCCGGCACATTTTGGTTCCCACAGAAGAAGCCTGCAACAACTTGAAAACACAAATTGAAGGAGGCGGGGATTTTGCTGCCGCTGCCAAAGAACATTCCACCTGCCCATCTGGCAAATCAGGTGGAGATTTGGGCGAATTTGGTCCAGGGCAAATGGTCAAAGAATTTGATGCTGTCGTATTCAGCGGGGAACTTGGGAAAGTTCACGGACCTGTCAAAACACAGTTCGGCTATCATCTTCTCGAGATTACCAGCCGCACTCCATAATCGTATTAGGGTTTCAAGGCGAGGGCATCATTCTCTTAAATGATGCCCTCCCCGATTCAATCCCTTCCCCACACCGTCCTCCTTCAGTTGCCTACCTTTTGTCCGTCCATACCTGGCACATTGAGAGCACGAATTTGGCACTCGGATTCGCCTTCGTGTAGACTGAAGGGGCATTTTTTACTTAAACAAACTCTTGATCCATGAGTATCATTCCTACACCGCACAAAGCCTCTCAATTCAAAAAATTACTGCTGTCTCCTCAGCTGGAATTTATTTGTGAGGCGCATAATGGACTGAGTGCAAAGATCGTGGAAGAGGCTGGGTTTCAGGGAATTTGGGCTAGTGGACTCTCCATTTCTGCACAATTTGGGGTACGCGACAACAACGAAGCTAGTTGGACGCAAGTCCTCGACAATCTAGAATTTATGTCCGATGCCACGCAGATTCCGATCTTGTTGGATGGCGACACCGGCTATGGCAATTTCAATAACATGCAACGTCTCATACGGAAATTAGAACAACGCCATATTGCGGCCGTCTGCATTGAAGACAAATTATTTCCCAAAACAAATAGTTTCCTCAAAGGGGAGGCACAACCTCTCGCCGACATGGATGAATTTTGCGGGAAAATAAAGGCTGGGAAAGATGCTCAGACCGACCCTGACTTTTGCATCATTGCACGAGTGGAAGCCTTTATTTGTGGATGGGGATTAGCCGAAGCCATGCGTCGAGCTGAAGCCTATCAGCAAGCTGGAGCCGATGGAATATTGATACACAGTGCATTAGCGGTACCTGATGAAATCTTGGCCTTCAAACAGGAATGGGCAGATCATTGTCCCGTCGTCATTGTTCCAACTAAATATTATTCCACCCCCACCGATGTCTTTCGACAGCATGGAATTTCCATGGTTATTTGGGCCAATCACATGCTCCGAGCCGCAGTCGCAACCATGCAAACGACGGCCCGCACTCTGAAAGAACAAGAAAATCTTCTCTCTATTGAAGATAAAATTATTCCTGTATCCGAAGTCTTTCGCTTGCAAGGGGCCGCAGACCTTCAAGAAGCTGAACAACGCTATCTTCCAAAAAGTGCAGAGCGCGCATCAGCCATTGTGTTAGCCGCATCTCGTGGAGATGAGTTGGGCGAACTGACCAATGATAAACCCAAAACCATGGTCCCCATTCGAGGTCTGCCTATCCTCGCACATATCATGGATGCCTATAACACCGTCGGGATCAAAGATATAAGCGTGGTCCGAGGCTACAAAAAGGAAGCCGTGAATCTGCCTCATTTGACCTATGTGGATAACGATGACTTTTCTAAAACAGGAGAATTAGACTCGCTATTAAAGGCACTACAGGCAAAAACTCATCTTGATCAAGACATCATTATTTCCTATGGTGATGTGTTGTTTAATTCGTATATTCCACAAGCGCTCCTTCAAGAAAAAGACGACTTTGTCATTTTTGTAGATAGTGATTGGCAAGAAAAAACTAGTTACTCCCGATTGGGCGGCTTTGCTGAATGCACGACTCCTAATACCCGTAAAGCGTTTCATACGGCCATCCACCTTAAGCAATTGGGAACAGATATCTCTCAAGACAACATTCACGGTGTATGGATGGGATTTCTCAAAATTTCCCCGTCAGGTGCGAAACAACTGCAAACAGTGCTGCCCAAGTTACTTGCCGCCCCATCTAATCAAAAAGCTGGCATGGCCACCCTGTTTCAAGAACTACTCAAAAACCAACAACCGATTCGCGTGCTCTACACCGTCGGACATTGGTTGGACATCAATAACTTCGATGATGTCGTACAGGCTGGAAACTTCTGACATTCGACCTTTTTCTTCTCACACGTTCATCCCTTCAACTCAATAAGGAACTTTCATCATGAATGTTTCAGATCTTTCCAAGGAACAGTTCACCAAACTCGTCACGGCTGTTGTTGATGATCGTCTCTGCGAGTTATTAGGTGATCCCGATTTAGGGCTCCCTTTAGACGAAACCGTTCGAGCCCGACTGAAAGAATCCTTAGCCTCATCAGAACGCATGACAGGGGATGAGGTCGCTAAACAACTTGACCTTCGCTGGTAATCCACCATGCCCTGGTACCGCGTTGCCTATTTACCTGCTGTTCTCTCCGACCTGAGAGCCACTGAACCATCCATAGCCCAGCGACTATTGGATAAGACCAAGTGGCTGGCTTCTAATGCGGTCAACCTTCGACACGATTCCATGCACCCTGACCTCCCTGGCCTCATTCAATATGCCGTAGCTGACTGGCGCATTTTGTATTCTATCGATCGAGAAGATCATGAAGTGGCTATTCATCGTATCTGTACCCGACATTATTTATATCGCCGGACGCCCCTGACTAAAGACTGATGTTGTGGCAAGAACAGATTGCTCAAGAGCTAGGTAAGGCTACTGAAGGAATCAAAAATGGGAATAATGGATTGGCCCGCGTGTGTGCTCGACGAGCTGTTGCCATTGCCACAAAACATTGGATTACTCGCTCTGGAAAATCAGATTGGCAAGGAGATACCTTGCATCAGCTTCGTCGGATTCAGGAAGAAAATACCTTTCCCATGGAGGTAAGAAAAGCCGCTCAACGACTTATTACTAAAGTTACCGAACAAACCAAGTTACCTATGACAACAAATCCCATCTCCGATGCCCGCATCATTATTGACCATTTGAATTCAAATTTTTGAACCTTCTAATTGCTAAGCCACCTAGGGGTTTCTAATTTTATTTAGAATGGGCGATCCCCGCTTTTGTCTTATGGTCTTGGGAAACGTTCAAGCAGCAATTCTTACGCTCTCTGGGCAATTAAAATGATGCGATTTACGTTAATCTTCCTCACTTGTATCTTCCTATTCTCTCAACCTCCGCAACTCCTTGGAGCCAATGCACCAGAATTCATTTTTGAAGCGCCGGAATCCTTACACCCCCTAGCCGACCACTTGAAAAAAATACACCCCGGTTCAATACAACACCTTATGAATTTTATGGGTCTCCAACGCCCAGGCCCACCTATTAAAGTAATCTTAGCGCCAAACGATTCTTTCCCTGCACAGAATTCCCCTGAATGGATGTCGGGCTATGCGCTAAGCGAGGAATCAATCATTGTCCTGTTCACAGACCGGAGCCTGACCTATCCGAATGATTCGTTAAACGAGGTTTTCCTGCACGAGATCGGGCATATCCTGGCTCACCGAGCAGCAGGTGGACAGCCTCTTCCACGATGGTTTGATGAAGGGTTGGCAATGGTGGCAGTCCAAAACTGGGGGTTAGAAGACCGCGCGCGATTAGTCTGGGCAATGGTCTCAGCCACAGAAATTCCACTGAAAGAATTGAATACCCTTTTTCTCAAGGACGCCGCATCCGTCAGACGGGCCTATGTTCTCGCCCATGCCTTTACTCTCGATCTGTTAGAACACACCGATCGCGAGGTTCCAAAGCGAATACTCGCAAAGGTAAAAAATGGGGCATCTTTTTCTGAAGCCTTTGCCCAAAGCACCTTCATGACTCTCGCTCAAGCAGAAGAAACCTTTTGGAGTCGGCAAACCCTCTGGAACCGTTGGATCCCGGTAGCAACCAGTTCAGGAATGGTTTGGCTCACCATCACCTTTCTAGCTTTTTGGGTCTGGAAGAAACAACGGAATCGATCCGCGGCCATCAAACAACAATGGAGAGAAGATGATTGGGATGTATGAGCGATAGGCTCAAACCGATCACATCTCACACCTTTTCAATATTCTTAGTCTTCGAGTCCTCCCCTTTGTAAGGGGAGGTTCAGGTGGGGTAGAGTGGCACAAATCACGGAAAATTATAAAATAGAATCTATGAGGTCTCATACGACGAAAGGAAACAGGTCATGGCTTCAAGACTCAAAGACAAAGTCGCGGTGATTACCGGTGGGAATAGTGGAATCGGGTTAGCCACCGCTAAGTTGTTTCAGGCTGATGGGGCAAGGGTCATTATCACAGGACGTCGGGAGGAAGCAGTAGAAACTGCTGTGAAAGAAATCGGTGGGGCCTGTAAGGGAATCGTATCCGACACTGGAAACCTCAATGACATCGTGAATCTCTATCAACAAATTCAACAATCAGGGTTTAGAATCGACGTTTTATTCCTTAACGCCGGAATTGCTACGTTTGGGCCCTTTGACACCATAGACGAAGCCACCTTTGATAAGATGGTGAATATCAATTTCAAAGGTCTCTTCTTCAATATTCAAAAAGCAGCTCCACTTCTGAATGAGGGGGCTTCCGTCATTCTTAACTCTTCCATCGCAGATCAAAAAGGTTTCCCCAACACGAATATTTATGCAGCCACAAAAGCGGCGGTTCGGAGTTTAGCCAGAACGTTATCGACCGAATTACTCGAAAGAAAAATCCGAGTCAATTCTCTAGCCCCTGGCCCCATTGAGACACCTATCTTTGATAAACTTGGTATGCCAGCTGAAGCCGTCCCAGATATGAAAGGGAGCTTTGCGGAGCAAAACCCTATGAAACGAATGGGTAGTTCCAATGAAATTGCCCAAGCCGCCTTATTTCTTGCTTCAGATGATTCATCGTATATCACGGGCATTGATCTACCAGTGGATGGAGGCATGACCCAGTTATAGGAATGATAGGAGAAAGGAGAATATTTCATGAGAAAAATAGAATGGTCGCATTCTCATTTTTTTGGAATGGTGGTTCTTCTTGGGCTCATGTCTACCCCAGTCTTTTCCCTAGCTCTTGAACCTGCACCTCACCCGCTAGATACCTTTCTCACCAACATCCTCAATTTTCGTGAGCCAACTGGAATACGAGGGACGGTCAGATATATTGATAAAGCAGAAAAGAATATTTGGCTAGATTGGGAGCAACGATCGGATGATCGTCCACGTTTTGACGCTGGCTGGAAATTGGTACCAGAAGGGACGACACTTTTAGTGTATCCGCAGGACGCTAATCAATATGAAGAGTTAAAGCCCATTGAGAAGGGAACACCCATTGAAATGGTGATTCAACTTGACCCGGAAGGCCATCGACGAATTCTTTCGTATCAAGATCTTTCTCAGCCTCGAAAAATCCCGCTCTAATTGAGGAATTAATCAGAAAGATAGAGACTGGCATGATTCAGCAAATCGAGAATCAACGCATCATGTTCTTCTGATTGTCCGCGAAAATTTGAGAGCGTCCGCTCTGCGCATAACGCTTTGACCAGATCACCGACAGTCTCTCTACAGGTATACTGACGCCCATCAACAAACAACCATAGGTTCTTTCCATTTTCCTGAAATGCAAATCGGGAGCCTTCATTCCTGATCAAGGTTCCTCCCGCGACAAGATGTTGACGAACATCGTACAAACGATGATCTTCCAACGGTGTCTCTTCATCTTGGTATTTGGGAGACGTCATGTACCGTCCAAACCATTGCGTTAAACGATCTTGATCTTCGACATACTGCTTTAAAATCTTTTGAACATTCTGGACTGCATCAGGAGTGATTTGCCCAGGATTGGCTTGAGGAACAAGATTGGGATCAGCATAACGAGTGTCTTCGCTGAGCTGCTCTCCAATGTACTCAGGGTAATCGAGCAAAATATCTCGATGAGATGGCGCACGAAATCCGACGGAGTAAGTCATACAATCGTCTCCCACCGCAATCCCACTATGCCCAACACGCGGCGGCACATACAGCATGTCACCAGGCTCCAGCATCCAACTTTGTTCCGGTTCCCATTCAGTTAAAATTTTTACCGGAGCATCAGGCCGACGAGGTGAGCTCTCATCATAAAGTCCTCCCACTTCCCATTTCCGGCTCCCGCTGACCTGCACCAAAAAGACATCATAATTATCATAGTGTGGTCCGACTCCACCTTTATCGCTGGAATAGCTAATCATCAGATCATCGACACGCCAACTCGGAATAAAATAGAATTGCGCTAGAAAGTCTGCGGTGGCAGGCACCCAATGATCCACGGCCTGCACCAATAAGGTCCAATGCGTCTTTGGCAAATCTGAAAATTTGGCCTCCGCAAAGGGCCCATGGGTGAGATCCCATTGATCGTTCTCAGCATCGTGAATAATCAGCCTCGATTCAACCTCCTCTTCACAAGCTAAGCCTGCTAATTCATCAGCAGCAATCGGCGACTTGATGCCAGGCAACGCCTGCCGAATCAATAACGGTTTCTTCTGCCAATACTCAGCCAGAAACGTTTCGAGGGAGATGTCGCCTAGAGGTAATTTATTCATCAGTGCTTATTCTCTTTGACCTGCATTCCTCCCCTTTGTAAGGGGCTTGGGCCCGAAGAGGGACCAAACAGGTGGGGTAGAGTCGTACGAATAGCGTTTATGGCAGGCTGCAATCACACGTGCCAGCTTGTGCTTCTACCTCCCCTAGCCCCTCCTTACAAAGGAGGGGAACTGCTGGTCCTTGTTTTCAGCTGTCTTACCCACACGAAATGTGCTTGAGTCAAAAATGTACAGGGTTTCTAGATATGCCAAACAGTCAGTATTTTCAACTAGATTCTTTCACCATCGCAACATGAGGAATGCCATCTTCTAAATAGCCATCAGATACTCGACTAAATCCATACTGCTCATAGAAGACCTGCAAATAGGTTTGCGCAGAAATTTTAATAGGCATCTTCGGCCAACATTGGGATATTTCCTGCAAAGCAGTCAGTAACAATTGTTGCCCAATCCCCTGCCTGCGAAAATCCACCTTCACGACAAACCGCCCAAAATTTACCTCCGGATAGCGAAGGCCCGGAGGAAGAAGTCTGGTATAGGCGATCAGTTCCCCTGCCTTATTTCTCCCAGAAAGATGTCTAGTCTCTGCATGGCGATCAAAGTCATCTAATTCCGCATACGCACATTGCTGCTCCACCACAAAAACATCAACTCGCAATTTCAGCAAATCAAACAACTGCTCAATTGCTAATTGAGAAAACGTGTTGGTTTTCCATTGGACCATATCCATGGCTCAGAGTAACCCCATTGAAATAGTACCAACCTCATCTCCGTGACTCTATTGTTTTTCTTTATTTTTGGTATATTGGCATATATTCGCATGGTAGTATCTATTCCTGCTTTTCAATTTAACTTTTGCTCAGAGAGTCGTTCATGACAGAGACAATCGTTGTTGCCATCGTTGGAGCACTCACCACATTAGCGGCGGTTATACTTACCCACTGGTTGGAGGTGAGAAAAGCCCAAAAAGCTTCAAAAACACCGGCAAAATGCCTTCTTAAAGTCCAGTACACCAAACTCGTGCATTGGCGCATTCAAAATGACCAACACAAACCCATTTTTTGGGCAACGGTCCCAAGACTAAAAGACGGACCGAAATCCAAGGTTCCTGTCTTTGACATGACCCTGTACCATGGATATGTCTTATTCGATAAACCTTTAGATAATTATAACTTTCAATTTCGAACCTCTGGGGTTGGTGATGCCACCATGATTTACCCCTTCAAAGATGAATTAGTTTTTCCGGATCGAGATGCTGGTCTTAATCCAGGCTTGATCACTCAGCTTCGAGAGGGTCCCTCAACATTATTTTCTGCCGCATCCTACGGATTTAATGGACTCCAACCTGGGCATGAAGATACCGCCTCCATGGTTAATGAGGACACGGAGGAAGTCATTCTGGTTGCTGACTACTCCACTATTCCAAATATCGAAAATCTATGGAAATCCGCACCAAAAGGTATTCTTCGACGAGCTAATGGAACCGAGCAGAGCATTTCACTGAGAACATACCGTCCAGGAATATATGTCATTAAAGAAAAAGACTTGAAAGCCGGTGATGTTCTGATGATAGATGTCGATCCTAATTGGGAACTTCTCGAAAAAGGAGAAACCCTTTGACACTGGTGTTTGGATATGGGTCCCTCATACAAGACTCTTCTCGACTCCATACGGTGCCATCAGCACATGAGGCTTGGCCCGTTGAAGTTCAAGGGTTGGTCAGACATTGGAATGCTCAAACCGGGGTGGCAGGATTTTCTACCACCTACTTAGGTGTGCGTGAGGATAAAAATTTCTCCTGTAATGGTGTGGCCTTTTTGGCCAATGACCAGGAAGTAGAAGCACTAATTCGAAGAGAGCGAAAGTATGATCAAAAACACTTACCCAGTTCCTGTATTACATGGTTAACCCAAAAACCTAGTAATATCCCAGAGTCCATTCTCGTGTTTTGTTTCGAAAGCCAGCTGCTTCCATCTGCTCAATACCCTATCGTCCAGTCCTATGTCGATATTTGTCTTACAGGAACCCTTGCAGTCGACCGCACCCTAGAAACGACTGATTGGCCATTTACCAGATCTTTTATTCGGACCACCATAGGATGGTCACCGCATTGGGTCAACGATCGGATGTTCCCTCGTGTCCCGCACCGAAACTGTCCGGAAGCCTACACCATTGATCAGATTCTTTTTGAAGAACTGCCTAATGAATTTAGTGCAATTAGGATCGAATAACGATGCGGCGGCCTCCATTTACCATCAATCAACCCTTAGTCTCATTTGATCCCCTAAGACACTCTGCCAACACCCTCAACATCACGATTCATCCCGGAGCATGTGCACAAAGAGGCCGTCGCGGAGTTTGGGTTCGAACCAGGTGCTTTTAGGGGGCATCACACGATCGGCATCGGCCACGGCCATGAGTTCTTCAACCGTGGTTGGATACAACCAGAATGCCACGGCCCAGTCTCCACTATCTACTAGCGCCACCAGTTGCTGCGTCCCACGGATACCTCCAATAAAATCTATCCGCGAATCTGTCCGCTGATCTTTGATTCCTAAAAGCGGATCCAACACACGTTCAGTTAATTCCGATATGGCTAACGCACGAACAGGGTCTTGCTGACTGTTCAACGACGGATTGTGTTTTGGTGTTCCTCGATGCCATTTCCCTTCTAGATACATATCGAATCCGGCCTCTGGGGCCTCGCCAGGCTGTGCGGTTTCTTGCAGTTTAAAGTGTTCTGTTAATTTCTCTAGCAATCCCTTTGGAGTCAGCCCGTTCAAATCTCGAACGACGCGATTATACGGAAGGATTTGTAATTGGTTATGAGGAAAAATGACGGAAAGAAACCCTTCTTCATGCCCCCCGGAAGGGAGAGCGCTGCCACCTCCACGAGAAGACCGGACGCGACTCGCCGCCGCTGATCGATGATGCCCGTCAGCAATATAGAGCGCGGGGAGATTCTGAAAATCCTTGAGGACTTGTTGAATGGTGGAATCATCCCGCACGCTCCACACTGTGTGCTCAACATTATCGGATGCAACAAAATGTGCGCCAGGATTGGTACTGGTTACGCTGTTGAGCCACTGATCAATATTCTCAGTCTGTCGAAAAAAAAGAAGGACCGGTCCAGACTGTGACTCATGTGTTTCAATAATCCGCACTCGATCGTTTTCCTTCACCGGCCTAGTAAATTCATGTTTTTTGATAATTCCTCGGTCATACTCGTCCACCGAAGCCAGGGCCACGATTCCAGTCTGCTCATGCTTCCCCCACTTTTGTCGATAGACACCTAAAAGAGGCTGGGCTTCCTGCACCAAGACCCCTTCATTCATGAGCTTCCGAAGATTATCAGCGCCTCGTTGATAGACTTCAGGGGAATAGGGATCCACCCCATCACCCAACTCAAGCTCTGCTCGCCCAATGCGAAGGAAGCAATGCGGATTTCCCTCTGCTAAATCCCGCGCCTCTTTCAACGAGACCACATCATAAGGTGGAGCGGCGACTTGATCGGCTAATTCAGGTTTTGGTCTCACAGCGCGAAACGGTGCAATCGTTGCCATTCACATGCCCTCCAATAAAGCGGTTGGGTTGTCGTTTTCAAGGTGAAAGATCAAAGATATTTTTTAGCACATTGGTTCTTACCCTGGATAGAAAGAATTCAGCTGAAACACCACCTCTGTATGAAGAAAATTTATTTCTGATCCTATTCATTCCGACATTTCGACTCCTGAATCTGCCCTATTCACTTCGGAAATTCATGTTGTTTCCTGGCGTTTGACCACCACTGTAGGCTCCAGCCTTCATGTTGACAAGGTTACAAATTATAGTATGGTATGACTCTTTATAACCCCCTTGCCATATTATACAAGCCAAGGGTGGGCTAAATGCTGAGTGATTTTTCCATGCCGTTTTCATTCCCGATTTTCCACCGGATCTTCCTAGGACTCTTCATTGGAATTTTTCTGTCGATGGGTTGTAGCCAGAAGATCGTCTTGGAAAATCAAGAAACCATCATCCTTAACAATCATGGTACAAAGCCCATCCATTCCCTCCTGGTCAAACCCTGTACTAAAACCTACGATGAATTTGAAGAAATGGGCAAAGACCTGAAGCCAGGTTCAACCACCCTTATCCGGCTATATCCCGGATGCTTTGACGCAGATGCGTTGGATGAAAATGGAGAACCCATGGCGACGCAATATAAATTACGCCTTCCCCCCCCATTGCGTTGGGATGTGTATTAACTATCTGGAGTCCGCGACATGAAGTCTGAGATTCAACTAATCCTTCGGATATTGTTTTGCGTAGCAACCGCTAGCCTTCTCGCAGCCTGTGGGCCACGCTACTATCTCGTCACCTCCGACTTCATGGTGGCCGATGGTCGAGAAGCCCCTCCAGAAATCGTGGAAAGCCCAACCTACCTTTCCATGATTGCCGACATTAAATCATTAGCCGTCAAAGCTCCGGAAGGATGTGCGAATGAAACGGCAACGGAAAGTTCAGGAGAGGCCACAGGACAGGGGGTATTATTAAAAACGACATGCGGCATTGAAATGGCCGAATTAGAACGAGCTCTCACCAAGGCAGGATTTAGAGTCATTTCCTGGAATGTCTTACACAATAAAGTGGTCAAAGAAGAAATCACCCCACAAGCGGCATCCCAAGACCTTGGGGCGGAAGTCTTGTTTCAAATTAATTCTTTAGAGAGATCACTCGTCCAGGCCGGACAGGATGCGAGATGGGAACGTCGTTTTTTTCAATCGAATGATAAAGGAGAACAACTCAACCCGGCCTCCCTTCATGTTAAAGAAGGGGAAGGATTAATTCAGGAAATAAAAAATAAAGAAGCCGCACTGACCCACCAAGAACGATTAAGTGTCACCATTAATGCCAGCGCCTCACTTGTCAAAACCGGAGAAACGATCTGGTTTTACGAATGGACCCATGCAGAAGCCAGGGGACAAGATACAGCCATGCAATTACTGGCCATCTGTGATGACGGAAAATGTCGAGAGGCTTCCGCTAAAGCCAAGGACCCGGCTGACAAAGACCGATTCCTTTCCGGAGGCAGCGAAGCAATCTCTAAGCAAAAAAGCGCAAAGGATCAACAAAACGCGCTCTACCATAAACTCCTGCGAGATTTAGTCACCAACCTGGCAACCTCATTTAAGCACAAATCTTAAACAGTTGTGCAGGATTATATTCCGGCGAAACACTCTATACCCAACCCAAGAAGACCTGACCACAGCACCTCCCAGCTCTTTGAAGATTCGTCATACCAGGATACTTCTCTTCAACCTTTCGTGTTACATTAGAAAAAGCTTCTTCTCTGAACGCGATCAGGGTTGAAAAAAATTCGACCTCCACACTCTCTATCTCATAAGTCAGCATAGGCATCAACTATCCCTCCTTCAAATCGCTCGCACAAAATCTTTACAAATTTTTACCGGAGAAGATCAATGGCCCATCACCGTGTGTCCAAAACACTCGCAAGCTTGGGTTCCCCATTCCGACCGCATGTAATCCTTTTGATTCTCTTGGCTCTGTCGGCCCCGTTGGCGTTGGCAACCGAACCTCCGAAACTCATGCTGGCAGAAACTTACAGGCAAGGGCTCAACACGAGCGACTACTTGGTCAGTGAAAAGCTCGACGGCATACGCGCTCGGTGGGATGGAAAACAACTGATTTCACGAGGCGGTCACATGTTTGCAGCCCCCGTTTGGTTTATCAAAGACTTTCCCAGCACTCCTCTTGATGGGGAATTATGGATGGGAAGAGGTCACTATGAGGCAACCTCATCAATTGTTCGGAAGAACGATCCACATGAAGGGTGGGAAAACATCCGCTTAATGATTTTTGATGTACCCGAGCACGGTGGGCCCTTTTCCGAACGAGTGAAAGAGATGAGCCGATTAACCACACTGGTGAACTCTCCTTATCTCGCCATGATCGATCAGCACACATTCCTGAATGAAACCACCTTACGAGAACACTTGGAAACCGTATTGGCACAAGGTGGTGAAGGCCTCATGCTACACCGGAAAGCAGCCCTCTATGCGAGAGGCCGGAGCCATGATTTGCTCAAGTTCAAACCCTTTAGTGATGCGGAGGCCACTGTTATTGGATACCGGCCTGGTAAAGGGAAATACGAGGGAAAGATAGGATCCCTCAAAGTCCAAACCGAGGAAGGAATTGTTTTTTATATCGGCACAGGCCTGAGTGATGCCCAACGGGATCACCCCCCTCCAATAAACAGGCAGATCACATTTCGCCATCAAGGCTTCACAAAAAACGGCATCCCACGCTTTCCTGTATTTTTGCGAATACGCAGTGAACAACCGGATGAGAAATCCACGCCCTTTTCACAGGAAAGGGAAAACCCAGTCCTGTCACCTGGCTTTGAAGAGAGCTTGATCAATTAACACTTTGGCTGCGCGCTGCGCGATTTTTGCTGCCTTGGGGTTTTGAGACACTTGCGCCGTCACCGTCGCACCTTCCAACAATAACGAGAGTTCCTCTGCAAGTGCCTGGGGATTGTCGACACCACTCTGTTCACAGAGCGAAAGAATGTAGCCTTTCACTAATTTTTTATAATCTTTGCAAATTTGACGAATGGGCGTGTCTTTGTCCGAATATTCTCCAATCGTATTAATAAACAAACAGCCATAGAAATTACTCTGCTGAAACCAATCCTGCGCAACGTCAAAGATAGCCAAAAGTTTGGCTCGTGGGGTCCTTCTACCACGTTCCACCTTTCGGATAATTTCCTTCCGAGCCATTCCATCGTAATGACGGAGGACGGCCAGCACCAATTCCTCCTTCGTTCGAAAATACGCGTACAGGGTTTTTTTGGTGACGCCTGATTGTTCGGCGATGGAATCCACGCCTGTGGCATGGATTCCATTTTTCGCAAAGAGTTCGACCGCAGTCTGAATCAGCTGATCTCGCTTTGAGAGTTTGGGCAACTTAGCCTTCATATCCTCACACAATCACAACACAAAGATTCTTGACCACCTGGATACAAGACGAATTTCAAACCATTCTCCGTCTTGTAAGGACATCCTATGATTAGATTATATATCAATAAAATGTTCAAACGTGATTAATCTGCTGGATTAAGGGGTCATATATGGTCCCCTTTTCCTCATGGACACAAGATGATTTCCTCATGTTGGGACTAATCACCGAATCTTGGTGTCGGTTATGGCTCGTTCAGATCGTTTGATCAACAGGATCATTTCTGGGATTCATCAACCACCCTTTCAAGGGTATGCAGAAACACCCGATGGAAACACATAAGGTCTTTTTTACACATGAGAATGTTAAAGAGTCTGCACTGAAGAACAGTGAGGCAAATCTCGCTTTCAGTTGGGCTAGGGGGATCACATGAACAAAACCACAGAATGGACACCCAAACGCACAAATCCTGAATCTGAAGAAGGCATTGAAACCGGAGTTCTCCTGTCTGATCGGGATGAAAACACCATCAAGGTCGGCCAACGGATAAACGGCCCAACATGGCTTCTCTTCATCCTGGTGCCTCTTCTGCTGCTTGGGGTACCGCTTGGCTATCAGACAGGCATGTTCGAAACCCTCGGGTACGAATCCAAGTCCATAAAAGGTGGCGGATTTACCAGCACCAAGTCAGGAATGTCGTTAGGTGTAACAACCATGTACTTTTTTAAAGGGCAGACCGTCTTTGTGGACTACGATGCAGAAGTGAAGGCCGGATCTTTATGGATCAAGTTTTACAACCTCACTTCCATGCTGGATGCAGATGCCTGGCTTCGGCATAAAGTGGAGTCTACAGAAAAAGGCTCAGCCATCTTCGAGGTGGAGAAAAGCGGATGGTACCGACTGGACTGGGATGGCACAGTTCTGGGAAAAAGTCCAGCAGGATCAGGCTACGACATTGACTACACCCTCACCTGGGGCGTGCGGTAAGTATGGGTTATCTCATGATTATAATAGGGGTCTGGTTACGTGTTTTATGATATAGAGATTGAGATGCTGATTGGTTTTCGTGAGTGCTCGACGTTCTTGACGTTGGTTTCCTAAAGACTAAATTCTAAAGCAAGCAACTTGACCTCTTTCTTAGCCAAGTCTTTGGGTATGTAATCAGTAGCCAGAAATGCTCCACACCCATCAGCAAAAAATCTGACCTCCCCTACTAATTCTATCTTCTTTTCTTCCAAATTCGATTGTGCCAAACGGCTTTCCTAAAGTAATCATCCAACCCCTTCTTCTTCATATCGTTTGAAAAACACACGGCCTTTAGGTTGTAGGACGAAAAATATTTTTGAAGCATTTTTCTGTAGCTTTTCGTGAGACCCTTAGGCATATTGCCTATAGAAGACTCGGAATCCTCGCAACGAGCATTAATCAACCTCGTAGAGGCGGCAGTGGAAGTTCATACCTTTTTTCTCCACCTTCTGATTATTCTCCTGGCAGCCAGGATTTTTGCGGAAATTGCCGAACGATTCCAGGCTCCACGGGTGATGGGAGAATTATGCGCCGGGGTGGTTTTGGGGCCAAGTCTGCTGGGTTGGATAGAACCGACAGGGGTCATCAAATTACTCGCCGAGATCGGCATCATCCTGTTGTTATTCGAAGTAGGGCTGGGAACCGATGTCAAACGACTCGTGCGAACAGGTCTGTCGTCATTTTTGGTGGCGGCCGGAGGATTTGTGGTGCCCTTCATTCTGGGGTTCGCGCTGGGATATTGGGGATTTGGGCTATCTCTTCTGGTGTCATTGTTCATTGGAGGAACGCTCACCGCCACGAGCATAGGGATCACCGTTCGAGTGCTCATGGATCTGAAACGACACCAGGTACGAGAGGGGCAGATCATAGTAGGCGCTGCAGTATTGGACGACATCTTGGGTGTGGTCTTACTCGCCCTCTTGTATGAATTCTCAATTGGCGGAGGGATTAACGTGTTAAATGCCAGCAAGGTCCTGGTCTTCTTAGCGACCTTTTTCGTGCTAGCTCCAATTGCGGCCAAACTAATTTCACAGCTCATCAAACATTTCGAACAAATCACCACGATTGCGGGACTGATTCCGACCTCGGTGGTGTCTCTCGTGCTGTTTTTTGCATGGTTAGCACATGAGGTCGGAGCGCCAGAGTTGCTTGGGGGCTTTGCCGCAGGGCTGGCGCTATCTCGACGATTCTTTCTTCCGTTCGGAGTCGCGCTTCACAATGACCCAACATTTGCAGAACGCATTGAATCACAGATGAGCCCAATAATCTTCTTATTTACGCCAATCTTTTTCGTCATGGTCGGCCTGTCGTTGAACCTGCAAGAAGTGAATTGGAGCTCGCCGTTTATTTGGACCTTTTCCTTATCGCTGTTTCTGGTAGCCATAGTCGGGAAACTTGTCGGAGCCCTGTTCCTCAACGAACAGTGGGTGGCTCGAATCATCATCGGGATAGCCATGATTCCCCGAGGAGAAGTGGGATTGATCTTTGCGGAATTAGGCAGGGTGAGCGAAATATTGACGAACGAAATTTACGCGGGAATGGTCATCGTGATTGCCCTTACCACGATCTTTCCACCATTTGCCATCAAATGGCTCTATGGTGCTTACGGACATCAATTGCCAGATCACGCGAAATGAATGAACAACTGAGTAGTAATTTGCAAGCCAAAGGTGCCGGGTTGCGTGTTTGATGATATAGAGATTGAGTCGCTGAATGGCTTGAGCGAATGCTGGGTGTTCATGACTACACTTTTTGAAAGGCTAAATTCTAAAGCAAGCAACGTGACCATACTTAGAGGTTCCTGACACCATTTGACAATAGGTGATGGACAAGATTATGGGGGTGATTCGCGGGAATCGAGAAAGCCTGTGGGGCTTCCTGTATAAGATCTTCAGATGATTCTGATGCCGCTGGTGATGGGCGTTTATGCTTTGGTAAAGGAGCGAGGCAGGAAGTATTAGCCAACAAAAGATTTGACTCCTTCCCCTACCCTCGGTTTTAGCACATCACCTCTTCTTCTTTTTTCGAATGACCGCCACCGGACATATGGCACTGTGGACAACTTTGTTCGACACACTGCCCAAGAACACCCGCTTGATCCCCGTGGAGCCTCGTGACCCCATCACAATAAGATCAGGCCGCAAATAGCGCGAGGTTTTAAGAATTTCGGTCGCAGGATTGCCAAACACCAACCGCTCTTGAATGGTTATGTCGTGAGAAGAAAAGGCCTTTCGAGTAGATTCAAGAAGCTTCGCCCCTTCTCGTCCTCGAGCCTTAAGAAATTCTTCGGCCAATTTTGCAAATTTGGCCTCGTCTTTGCTGTCGGTCGTCAAGGCCTGTTCAGTTTCGTACACATGTTTTTTGACGACATGGAGAATCGTGATTTTCGAAGAATCCGGCAATCCCATCGCTTTAAGAAAATTGACGGCCGCCTGCGAATCGGGAGACCCATCGGTGGCCAGAATCACTTTCATCCCTCGATCAACCTTTTTCTCGCGAGGCATATTCCGCGCAATTAAGACCGAGCATGGCGCTTCCTGTAAGACCCATTGGCTCACACTCCCAAGCAACATTCCGGTCGCTTTGCCGTAGCCCCGTGTGCCAAGGACCACCAGATCGATGTCTTTCAGTTGAATAGTCTTCAAAATTTCCTCTCCAGGAAAGCCCCGTTTCACAATCGAATGAACAGAAATATCCTGTCGACTCAGGCCTTTCTCAACCTTCTCCAGAAATTGACGCGCCTGATCAAGTACCTCTTTTTGAACCGCATGAACCTGCTGAGAAATCTTTAAAATCCGTTCCTTCGCCAGACCTGTAATCTTTTGGGGGACAGGATTGACATGGAGAAGAAAAAGATCTGACCCAGTGGGGAGTCTTAACTTAGTGAGTATCTGAATAGCTCCTTTAGAAATATGGGTTTGCTCCAGCGCCAGCAGCACTCTCATCATCACACTCCTTTCCACATAGGGGCATTGAAATCGGCTGTTAAGGCCTAGTCTATCTGATGCCGTCTTCAGTCTCCACTAAAACGAAGGTGAAAGCCCCGCTTGTTGATCGGGAAGGAAATGTTCAGCCGGCCGGAGGCCGGCCCAGGTTGCGATACCATGGGCGCATGCCACTGAATCGAACGAGCCGGGAGGTTGACGACACGAAATATCATCTGGTCTGGGCACCGAAATATCGGAGGTGGATCATTCGGGAGGATATCCGACGACGCCTTGAGCAGGTGTTTTGCGAAATTGCGGAGGACTTTGGCTTTGAGCTGGTCGAATTGGAAGAATAGAGGGTCAGGTTGCGTGTTTGATGATATAGGGTTTGAGTCTCTGAATGGCTTTAGCGAAAGCTGGGTGTTCATGGCTACACTTTTTGAAAGGCTAAATTCTAAAGTAAGCAACTTGACCATATTTAAAGGTTCCTGACACCCTTAATAGGTGATGGGCAAGATTACTGCTGGGTTGGTTCGGGAGAATCGAGAAAGCCTGTAGTTCTTCCTGAAAGGGCTGGATTACCTAGAAAAGGGCGACGAGGTATGTGTCAATGCAAGGCCTGACCCTCTGTTCTCAAAACCATCTCCTTTTTTTATTGCCGCGCTGATAAAAGTTCTTTCGCCGTCATGAAGTTTTTGGGTGGAGTAAAGCTATCTGTCACCTGTGCAAGGTCGTACTGCTTTTGTAGGTTCAGCCAAAACTCCGCACTGTTTCCAAAGAACAGGGACAGCCTCAAAGCGGTATCAGCCGTAATAGACCTGTCACCGCTGACAATGGCATTTATGCGGGTCTTAGGAATGTCCGTTGCCTTCGCAAGGGCATATTGTGAAATGGCCATCTCATCAAGAAATTCCTCTTGTAGGATAATGCCAGGGTGTTCTACTGGTATTTTTCTCATATTCTCCTCCTAGAGCTTGTCATGATAATCGCCAAATTCAACATTCAAAGCGTTCCCATTCTCCCAGATAAACCATATCCGGTATTGTTCTGTTACCCGAATGGAATGATATTTACCCCACTTGCCTTTCATTTTTTCCAACCTGTTGCTGGGCGGCATCTTTAAATCCGTGATATTCCTGGCCGCGTCGATCATTCGTAATTTTCTGAAGACTTTGTTTTGCAAGGCCCCTGGAAGCTTCTTAACGTAGGTTCTATTCCAAATAGATCCCGTTTTCTTGTCCCCGAAGGTCTTAATCATACCATATAGTAACGCTAAACAGGACTAGCGTCAAGATAGGCAGCAACGCAAACCGGTACTATTTTAAATTACAAGGGGATTATAGTGGACCCCTACGGAATACGCTAAGTAAAACCTCGGCTGCCCGGCCGAAATCCGGCTCTATTGCCCCTCCCACACTCACAAAATTTCATGAACTATGATGCTAGATTTTATTCAATGGGTTGGGTAGCATAGCCTTGGGTTTGTTGATGAACCAGGTTCGTACCTCTTGCCCCCAACACAAGCGAATGGGGTGGGGTAAGATTATCAGTTGGAAATTTCTACAAATAACATGATGAATTCTGGAACGTTCTTTATCTCCGCCAATTAGCAAAGAAAAGTATTAGTCAAGAACAGACTTGACTAGTACCTCTCTAGCATTTCTTATAAGGAGTTAATCGTTGAATTTCACATTTTCACACTTAATAAAAATTTTACGACTACTTCCCCTCTTTGGTTTACTCACAGGATGTATATCCTTAGGGCCAACATTTGAGAACAAAAAAGGAGAAGGGGCTGATTATGATGTTCTGAAAAATCATGTGATTATGTTTAATCTGGACGGACATCCAGTGGACCCTACAGGCAATCATGGGTGTCGAGAAGAAAAATCAAGGGATAAATCATATACGTATTGCGAAGGGAAATTTGACATTGTCTCAGATTACCCAGAATTGGAAGAAGAGGATTTCAAGAAACATATTTTCAACATCTTAGAGAAAGCAAAAGAACATGCGGAAACCTATAAGATGGAAAAAATTCAACTACTCTTTTTTGTTCATGGGGGACTCAATACCCAAAAGGAGTCTCTGGAACGAGTCGTGGGTAAGGGACCAGATCCTAATCAAGAAAATAAAACATTACGTGACCTCATAATGAAGGATAAAAAGTTTTATCCCATCTTTATTAATTGGCAGTCTTTTTTAACATCCAGTTATGGAGATCACCTCGTCAATATCCGACAGGGAGAAAAACAGCCATGGAGTATAGGCTGGCCCACCGCTCCAATAGTATTGGCAGTCGATATCGGACGAAGCCTTCTTCGTGCCCCTCTGGTTTGGGGGAGTATGATTTCTAATGATGGGAAAACAGCACCCGATATCGACGAGATGTTTGGTCCTGAGAAAAACTTGCCAGATGAAGTGGTGCAGGACTTGTTGTGTCAGAATGCTTCTTCTCAGGAAGACTGTTTTCAGCAATTTAAGGCCAGCAAATCATCATCGTTTTCCAAATGTAGAGGGCAGAATGAAAACATAAGACAAGCTCTGAGAAGGGTAAATCCCAAGGCAAATCCTGGGGTAAAACTCATTATAGGTGTTGATGAACGTCGGTGCACTGAAATGGCTTGGAACTTCCTTAAATATCTCATAACTTTCCCTGCCAAAATTGTCACTAGTCCATTCTTTGATGCTTTCGGAAAAAGTGCGTGGGACAACATGCTTCGAAGCATTCAGCTACTTTTTCAGGTTGATGAAGAATTTCATTATGCCAAGCTATACCAGGAAGATATACTTCAACCCTCGAAGAGAACATCCAGCGGAGGACTTCACTTATTCCTCAATGAATTGCTTAATAAGATTCACGAAAATAAATCAGGCTCCAAGCAAAGCGTTAAAAAAGAATTAAAATGGGAAATCACTTGGGTGGGACATAGTGCCGGAACCCTCATTATTAATGAGGCAATTCGGCGCTTTGGATTACCAAAAGAACGCGAAATAACATTGCCATTTAACAACATTGTATATATGGCAGCTGCAGCAACTCTTCGCGATATTGAAACCAGCGTGTACCCATATTTACAAAATAATTCCGATCATAGTTTTTTCCATTTAATGCTACATAAAAGGGCAGAAGAGGGCGAAATCCCTTGGGTTGACCTCATTCCAAGAGGCTCGCTCTTGGTTTGGATCGATCAGTTCCTCTCCAATCCTCTTACACATAAGGAACGAACAGCAGGTAGGTATGAAAACTTTTTTCTAGACTTCCATTCCATCCAAAAAGAAATACAAAGTCAAATTTCTCTTCGAGTATTTAGTAACGGGGAAAAGGTCAAATTTAATAATCCTATGAAACACGGTGAGTTTACCACTCGCTTTAGATTTTGGGACGAGGCCTGTTGGTTTCCTGAATTTAATCAAACTAATGAAGATCCATGTGTGTATCCGTAGAGCCTTTGCATTCAAAAATTTGATGGAGTGAAAAGAAAAAACCAAAACCAAGAATACGACGAGGCTTCGTTAATGAAATTTTCAGAAAGTGGAATGTTAAAAAAGTTTCAGTTAGTTCTTTGAAGCTTATAGTTTTGGTCAGAAAGAACACACATAACTTGTTTCTCAAGAAAATTTCAATAAAAGAATCAAAATGCAGAATTTTCAATCATTAGTAATCCAATGTTTCTCTACGTTCTTTCTCTTAGCAGTATCTCTAGGGTGTTCTCAGTTTCATAGTACACATGAGAGAGTCAATGGGATATATGAGACAACTACAGAAGTTAGCCTTCCCGATAACTCTGTTGCCCACACTGTACTGATCTTCTCAAGGTCTAGAGAGCGGAGCTACCCTCCTATTCTCTTATTACATGAGCTCCCAGGTTTAAATCAAAAAACAATTAATTATGCGATCTCATTAGCAGGAAACTTCACAGTGTATGTGCCTCTTCTTTTTGGGTCACGCAAGCAGGATTCAGTTCTCAATGGGATGTTGGCGTATGGATTCAATGGCGAATGGTGGAAGCGAGATAGTCTTAATGGAAGTCGAGAGATCATCAAATGGTTGCGACTTGTGACTCAGAATATTGCCGAGAAACATCACGGTCAAAAAATTGGTATTATTGGAATGTGTCTTACCGGATCCCTCCCTTTAGCCTTGCTCGATAATGAAAATATCCATGCCGTGGTGACTGCTCAACCTTCTCTTCCACTTTGGGAGAGATCAGAAGATGAAGCAAATTCTCTTGATCTTTCTCGTAAAGAGTGGGAAACAGCAGTTTCTCGGGCCAAATCTGAGGGCGGCCCATTTGTTTATGGAGTAAGATTTGAGAAGGATAAAAGAGCTGATAGGAAAAAGCATCAACACATGAAGAAGGTCTTTAACTGCGGAAAGGGTAAAGCTTCGTATATTGACGGAGAAATTCGATATTCTGAATACAAAAAGTCAGGTATTCAGCTAGAGGCTCATTCCACACTTATTAGAGAATGGAAAAGTATCAAAGGTCATCCTACTGAAATTCGCAGGAAAGACATTAGAAGATTTTTGGCTAATCCAAGAGATTTCGTTGCGCAAAATCCCCAAATGATAGAATGCCCTCAAGTCTCCCAATAATGTTGACCCATAAAAATTTTAATGTCACTGGGGCTGGAGACCTCAAGTGGCCCTCTTGGGGAGCCAGCATGAAAATTAGGGTTAGACTCCACAAAATGACACACGACTTGTGTATTGTGTTAACTTCTCCATCCATAGCACACAATTAGAAAATAACCCTTAGAGTTTCTTTTTTTTAGAAACATTTTTCTGTACTCCTATTGAAGCTAGAGGTGGTCCAGCTATCCGGCGTATATCAATCAGACCACAAGCCCGACAGGGTTACAGCGGGAATTCGTCTATGACCTGGTGGGCCATCGGCAGAAATATCAAGGGATCGACGATACGTAGAAGCTGGTCTCGACGATGAAATCAAGGCCTTTTATGATCGAGGCCGCACCGCCACCGTGATAGGCGACGAAGATTTTGTGACCTGGGTACGGGAGAAGGAATGGCAGAAGTTGGACGACAAAGGCTTCGTAGCACAGGTCCTTCCTGTCCGCTTGACCATGGATACCCTGGGCCCCTTAGTGACCGCATAAAACAAACTGGATGCTAGGCGATTAACGCAGGTGGTGAAAGGGCCCAAGAGAGGGTTGCTTGCCCGCAAAGTGGCGATGTATCTCTGTCAACAACTCGGGGGACATCGCTTGACGGACATTATGCACATCTTTGGTTTGTCGTATGTAGGCTCCGTCAGTTTTATTACGATCCAGATGCGGAAACGTATCAACGAGCAGCCCCACTTGCCAAGACGATACAGCGAATTACTCATTACGTCATAAAGCAAGCAACTTGATCTCTTATTTTGCTCCGCAAGTATGCATGGATGATTTAATCGTCAACAACAGATTTGACCCGTATTCTGACCGGTATTCGTTCCGTTTAAAGGAGAAAAGCAGATATGATCGCGAATGCACTGGTACGAATCATTAGTGAAGTTCAAAACCAAACTAGATCTAGCATAAGCATTGGAGGGCCCAACATATCAAAGACCATTTTCTTGTTGTTGTGCCTGAGTTCATTCTCGATTTCTGGCTGCATGAAGGGAATCGATGCACCAACAAGGGCAATGGATTTTGTTGGCAATCACGTCATTATGTTTAACGGGACTGGGCATGCGGTAGATCCCACTGGTAATACCGGTTGTACTTCAGAAGCTTACCCCTGTAATGGCCAATATACAAACTTTAAACGCTTTGCCGAGTTGTCAAAAGGTGAATTCAGAGATCAGGCTGATAAAATTATTTCCGCAATGAAAAGTTACACAGATGTGCAGTATAAAATAAATGGAAAACGAAAGGTATTACTGTTTATACACGGCGGTCTCAATAGCCACATTGATGGAATTAAACGAGCGACTAAATTTTCTGGAAAAATATTAGACAATTACAAGGGGTCCTTTCCAATTTTCTTAAATTGGGATTCTTCTTTGACGTCGAGTTATGTAGATCATCTTTTCTTTATTCGAAGAGACCAAGATCAAGGAATAATAGGTGTGCCATTCGCACCATTTTACTTGGTCATGGACCTATTCCGTGGCTTAGCTCGTGCACCGGAATCCTGGTTTGAAAGCTTTGTTAGTGATTTTGAACAAGTTTATGGTTCAAAACAGCGGGAAATAACAAATAATTTCAGGGAAGCTTTTCAGAATAGAGATTCTAGGGCACTTAAACCTAACAACCGTGCGTATTCTCAGGAGATCGCCATATCGACAGGCATAGATCGCATAACTTGGGCAGAGAGGTTAACTGCCTTTACGTCATATTTGATTACTTTACCGACGAAACTAGTCACCAAGCCTTTTATCGACGGAATGGGAAGGAGTGCTTGGGAAAATATGGTTCGACGCACTCAGCTGCTTTTTTATACCCCAGACAATTTTGGCCTTAAAGCATCAAGGGAGTTTCTTAGTACTGGAGTAATGGACATGGAGGGCAAAGGAGCACTTTCAGATTTCTTGCGCCGATTTCAAAAAGAGGTAAATGATAGTCCGGGACAATGGGAAATCACACTGATAGGGCACAGCATGGGAACAATAATCATAAATCAATTACTCCGAAAATTCTCTTTACCGTTCAAAAATATAGTTTACCTGGCCGCTGCATGCTCAGTTGGAGACTATCAAGATAGTGCTTTCTCTTTCATGAATAAGAATACCAAAACCCACATCTACCATGTATTTCTACATCGTGAAGCAGAGCTCCGTGAGAAATATTCCTTAATTGGACAGTTAGATCCAACTATTCGTGGATCACTTTTGGTTTGGCTAGACGATTTCTTAGCCAATGTTAATACACCTCTGGATAGAACAGCCGGTCGGGAAGATAATCTACTGCCGGCACTTTCTATGACTCCTGCCGGTTTGCGAGGCAGAATACACGCTAAGGCTTTTGGAGTTGGAGGGGACTCTAACAATCTCAGCCCACAAGGTCATGGTGACTTCGAAAATTTTCCCTTCTGGAAGCCGAGCTTTTGGGAACCTGAAAGGCCTTACCATTAGTGAAAGAGCAAAATATTAGTTGTAAGAGAAAATGTATTGGGGTCAGGCCTGCGTAAGTGTAGAAATGTATTTTCTCAGCTGGAGTATTATCCCCTCCCTCTTCCTCTAGGCGACTTCAATCTTTCCAATATGCGGACTATACGTGCACGCGTCGCAACAAAAAATAGACAGCCACCTCTCGAATGTAATGGGTGACTCTATTATAGGATTGCGCCCTCTTATTCTCCTCGGCTATACGGGGTTGATTTTCCCGTCTTCTCCACTATCATAGTGACACCCAGTTCCCGTGTGATGACTCAGGAATGGAGTGGCGATGATTCCGCAATTAACTGAGAAAGAAGCACTGAGTCCGGTTGTCTTGGCCTTTGTCGACGCCCTCAAACGCCGTGCGTTCACGGGTGATGTCGATACCCATTATGGCGGTCGACTCAGTGCGGCTACCGACAACTCCATCTATCAAGTAACGCCTCAGGCCGTGTTGTTTCCCCGCTCGCAAGCGGACGTCCAGGGCATCTTACAGCTTGCCACTCAGGATGAATTTGCCGACGTGACGTTTACTGCCCGTGGTGGCGGGACGGGGACGAACGGCCAGTCGTTGACCGAAGGGGTGGTGGTCGATCTCTCCCGGCATATGAACCGGATTGTCGAGGTGAATGCGGCGGAGGGTTGGGCGTGGGTTGAACCTGGGGTTGTCCTTGATCAACTCAATGCCAAGGTGAAGCCCTATGGTGTCTTTTTTGCTCCGGAGCTCGCGCCGAGTAATCGCGCGACGATTGGCGGCATGGTCAGTACCGATGCGTCAGGGAAAGGCTCTCGCCTCTATGGCAAAACCAGCAACCATGTTCTGGCATTGGATGTGGTGTTCTCAGACGGGTCGGCCTGGCAGAGTGTGCCCCTCGACGCGGCGGCATTACAAGATCTCAAGTCGGGCGATGATCTGGTCAATCAAATTTATCAGGGCGTGGACCGCATCGTGACGAGCAAAAATGAGCTAATCAAACAGCACTTCCCGACGTTAACGCGCTTTTTGACCGGGTACAATCTCGCGCATGTCTACACCGAGGACGGGCAGTTCAATCTGAATGCCTTGATTGCCGGTTCCGAGGGCACGCTGGCAGTTGTCACCGGTATCAAGGTCAAACTGACCCCGCTGCCGACTGTCAAGCGCTTGATCGTTGCTAAATATCTGAGTTTTGATGACAGCTTGCGCGCCGCCACTATATTGGTACAAGCGGATCCGGCCGCGATTGAATCGGTGGACGATACGATCGTGACCCTGGCGCGGCAGGATGTGATCTGGGACCGGGTGGGGAAGTTTTTTTCCCAACCGGGCGATGACCGCGTGCAAGCGATCAACCTCATTGAATTTGCCGGGACTGATGCCGAGGTGGTGAATGCTGACACCCAGGCGCTCTGTGACCAACTCGAGGCTTTGCTCGGGCAAGAGCACGAAGCGGTGGACTATCAATTGGCCACAACCGATGCTGATATCGCCTCGTTGTGGGAGCTGCGCGCCAAAGGGGTGGGGCTGCTCGGCAATACAGCGGGCAATCGCCGTCCGATTCCCTTTGTTGAGGATACCGTGGTGCCACCTGAGCATCTGGCTGCGTATATTCAGGAGTTTCGTCAGGTGCTCGATACCTACGGGCTTGAATACGGCATGTTTGGACACGTTGATGTCGGCTGTTTGCACGTGCGGCCAGCCCTCGATTTGAAAGACGAAGCCGATGAACAGCTCATTCGGGTGCTCAGCGATCAGGTGAAAGACCTGGTGTTGAAATATGGCGGTGTGGTGTGGGGCGAGCACGGCAAAGGGCTGCGCGGCGAGTATATGCCCGAGTTTTTCGGCCAGGAGTTATACGACGACCTGCGACGCATTAAACAGCTGTTCGATCCAACCAATAAGCTGAACCCCGGAAAACTCGTCACGCCGATCGATCATCCCGCAAGCGTGAAAAAACTTGATGGGGTGCCGCTGCGAGGACACCGGGATCGGCAAATCCCGGAAGCCGTACGGAATGAATTTCATGTCTCGATTCACTGTAATGGGAACGGCGCGTGCTTTAATTTTGATCTCGATGACGTGATGTGCCCGTCGTACAAATTTACCCGGGACCGTATTCATTCCCCGAAAGGACGAGCTGGGATGATGCGCGAGTGGCTGCGGCAACTGTCGCGCACCGGCTATGATCTTCAGGCCGAAGATGCGTCGTGCGGGCACTTGGCCCTTCCTCTGTCGACGGACTCTGACTTTTCCCTCGAAGTCCACAAGGCGATGGACGGCTGTCTCTCCTGTAAAGCCTGCACTTCGATGTGTCCCATTAAAGTGGATGTTCCCGATCTCAAAGCCAAATTTCTCAACCGGTTGTATACGCGCTATCAACGCCCGCTTAAAGATACGCTGATTGCGTTTGGCGAGCGTACCCATCACCGGCTTCTCGCGGCCCCGTTTCTCTACAACGCGGGCGTGAAGTTACCCTTTTTTGAGCCGCTCATGCGAGATTGGGTCGGGCTCGTGGATACGCCGCAGCTCAGTTCACCCACGTATACGGCATTGCTGGACAAGGCTGGGATTCACGTGCTGCATCAGATTGAGCCAGCGTTTCTACAGCACCGCGATCTCTCCAACACCGTCTTTATCTTGCCGGATGCGATTACCGCCTTTTATGAAGCCGGGACCTTTGTTGATTGCGTGGCGTTTTTCAAAAAAATCGGTTTCGAGCCCATCGTGACACCGTTTATCGAAAATGGCAAAGGGCAGCACGTGAAAGGCTTTTTGCAAGACTTTCAGCAAACCGCCCGTCAAGCTACCCAGCAGCTTGAAAAGCTCGTGTCGATGGGGCGTCCGATCATTGGGATCGATCCGGCGATGACCCTGACCTACCGGGAAGAATATCGCATCTATCTCGACCGACAAGACGTCGATGTCTGGTTGCCGCAGGAATGGCTGGCCAACGCGCTGCCCCATCTCGCCGCATCACTGACTCAGCTCACATCACCCGCGGTCGCGTTAATGGGGCACTGCGGCGAGAAAACCTCGATTCAGGCGTCGGGTAGGCAGTGGCAAGCGGTCTTTAAGGCGTTTGGTCTTGACTTAGAGATTGTGAAAGCGGGGTGTTGCGGGATGGCGGGTGCGTTTGGGCACGAGACCGCGCATTACGACGAATCGAAGGGCATTTACGAACAGTCCTGGAAATTAAAACTGGCCGACTCCAACCGTCCAATCGTGGCGACTGGCGCCTCTTGTCGATCTCAAGTGAAGCGTTTTGAGGGGACCAAGATAGCGCATCCCTTGCAGTTCTTATCTCGCCTCCTAGGGTGATCGGCTGCTGCTGAATAGGAATTTCCAAAGATTTTTTTGACTCAACCGCCAAGTGAAGGGGGCTCGCATACTTTCTATTTTCTTCAAGCACAGAGGAGGATACGGATGAATCAAGCGGACATCATGCAACAATTTATTGATAGTGCCAATGCAGGGATGTATCTAAAAGATGACGAGGGACGTTTTCTCATGGTCAATCGCCGAATGACGGTGCAGCTTAAGGCCAGCAAAGAAGAAATTATTGGCAAAACCGACTATGACTTTTTTCCAAAAGAAGAAGCCGATCGGTTGAGGGTAAATGACCATCAGGTAACCGAAGCCGGTGTTCCTATGAATTTTACAATGATGGCGGATTTTGCAGATGGACAACAAACCATTTTTGATCACAAGTTTCCTGTCCCCAATATTGAGGGGGCGCCGAACGCCGTCGGCGGCATCGCCATTACGGTCACAAAAACAGAGTCATAGCAGGACAGTAGACTTGATCGACCTTCTCCTTGTCGTGTGTAGGGGGCAGGTCTAGGTGATAGGCCTGCGTATGTGGGATCATGTTTTTTCTCAGCTGAGATAGCTCCCCGCTCGACAGCCTCGAGTTGCCCAAAGGGTGAGGGCGGGTTTTGCACTCACAAATCCTCCCCCTTTAGAGATGTAGCATAGTTAGACTTGACCCCAAATCGGTTAAGCCCTTTAGAGCGAGTTTGCCTCAGCCTATAATGGAGAACATTTCAGATCTCTTTGCGGATCGATCACCAGTGGGTCGCTCCTGGAAATTTCTCAAAGCATAGAGGGATAACGAAAAAGTATGAGCGGCTTACTTGCCCTTCTCGATGACGTTGCCGCGATTGTCAAACTGACGGCTGCGCAACTCGACGACATGGCATCACAGGCAGCGAAGGCCGGGAGCAAGACGGCAGGTGTTGTGATTGACGATGCAGCCGTCACTCCAAAGTTTGTGACCGGGCTTCCAGCCGCCCGTGAAATCCCTATCGTGGGAAAAATCGCCAGTGGCTCACTCTTCAACAAGCTCGTCATTCTTCTGCCAGCGCTCATGTTGTTACATGTTTTCGCCCCATGGATGATCGCTCCGCTTCTCATCTTAGGTGGGGCCTACTTGTGTTTTGAAGGTGCGGAAAAAATTTGGCACGCCCTCACACATCATCATGACAAAGGTCCGCAACATGCTACAACCCTCGATGCCGCACATCTCGAAGAACAGCGTGTGAAAGGCGCGATTAAGACCGACTTTATTCTGTCCTCGGAAATCATGACCATTGCGCTGGCGTCTATCAGCAATGGCAGTCTTTGGGAAATGGCAGGCGTTCTTGCGGTGGTCGCCGTCATGATGACAGTTCTGGTCTATGGTGCGGTTGCCCTTCTCGTCAAGATTGATGATGCGGGGCTACGCCTCAGCGAATCGAGTGAAATGGAGATGGTACGAGCCTTCGGACGCGGCCTTGTGACTTCGATGCCAACGGTCTTGAAAGTCATCTCGATTATTGGGACGGCGGCCATGCTGTGGGTGGGCGGAAGTATTGTGGTCCACGGCCTGCACGAAGTTGGTTGGTCTTGGCCCTATGACACGATTCAAGCCATTGCCGACGCAGGTTCAGGCCGTGCTGCGTCGGGTCCTGTGGTGTGGCTCATCACGGCCTTTTGTGATGCAGTGGTTGGGTTTTTACTCGGATTATTGTTAATGCCCATTGTAAACGCTCTTCTCAAGCCCTTTGCCCTACTTTTCCCTGAAAAAATCGGATAGCAGCAAGACGTAAGTAACCACTAACTGGGGGAAGCATCCTCAAACAAAAGGTTCAACCCGGTGAGGGGGATCTGAAATGTTTTAGTTGATAGTTTAATTTCTATACCAGATTTGTAAGGTCTCTACATCCGGAAATTCCCACAGAACCGTCCAACCCTCCAGCCGACTTCCTTACACTACCTGTTTCGTTTCAGATGCCGCTAAGGGTTTGCCCCCGGCTTGTTCGTCCTGTTTGTGATGTGAATATCTCACCCCGTCAAACAATCCTAGGTTCCTAAAAAAAAATTCACTGGTCTGTAACAAAAGCTCCTCCCGTCATACTAAGCCTTATAGGTAAACAGATCTGTCTACTAAGATCACAACAACATTCACATTAACTAGGGAGATTCATCATGAACATCTCAAAAGTTTTGTTACCAGCAATTGTCTTATTGGTGTCTGTCGTAGCCACACCGGTTTTCGGACAGGACGTGACCCACAGCACTCCAGGAATCAGTGGCTATGATCCTGTGGCCTACTTCACCGATGGGAAAGCCATGAAAGGAAGTGGCTATCATGTAACCGAATACAATGGTGTGACTTACACTTTTGCCTCTAGAGATCACAAAGAATTGTTCCAGGGAAACCCCGAAAAGTATGTGCCGGCATACGGAGGGTACTGCGCTTATGGCGTGGCAGTTGGCAAAAAGTTTGTATCCGATCCCGAAGCCTGGAAAGTCGTCAACGGCACGCTGTATTTGAATCTGGATAAGGGTATCCAGAGCAAATGGCTCAAGGATGTCCCGGGCTATATCAAAAAATCTGAGGCCAACTGGAAAGAGATTAAAAACAAAGCCCCAGCAGACTTATAAAGAAAAGGAAAATTGTCCGTGGGTTTACTCCCACGGGCAATTTTTCAACCAAATCTCCCCTAACTACTTTCTTGAAAACCCCACGATCATAAACTAATCAGTCCCCTTAGGATGAAAGAACCGACTCGATAAAAAAGGCTGGGAGCAGGTCTGTCGTTATGGGTATCCGTTTATTCTTCTTTTTTTAGGGAGTCCTCAGGATGAGAATTCGTCAACTATGGTGACGTTTCAACCTAGGGGAACCCCAAGAAACAAGAAATTTATTAAAAATTACCAACTTTCTTCGCCCTTAGACGAATCCCTTTAACTTGAGCCGATTGTTCCACGCCATTGACACTTCGTAGCGCCTTTGCTACTTATCATTTTGTTCTACGTAGCTGTTGCATTTTTCCTCCCCCGTGATTACGCTGCTTACCTTTTGTACGCAGAACCCCTTTCTTAGGATGCACGACCTATTAGGAGGCTACAGGCTTTGAAATTTTTGATTCCCCTTGTCTTGTTATCATTTTCCTTTGTCGCCTTGCCTGGCCAATTGGGGGCCGCGGTTGGTGACGTCAACTACATCTCGGATGTCCTAAAAGTACCAATGCGTAGTGGGCCATCCAGTGGGCATCGAATTATTCACCAAGGCCTTCCTAGTGGGACACACTTGACGATTATGGCTCTAGATGAGGCGGCCGGGTTCACCCAAGTTAAAACCCTGAAAGGCCTGGAAGGTTGGGTGAGGTCTCAGTATCTCATCGTCCAACCCATCGCACGCGTCAAACTCGCTACTGCCGAAAAACGGCTTCAAAACCTTAAGGCTAAAATCGAGAAAGAACGCCAAGCACTGACGAATATTCAGTCTAAGCACAAAGATAGCGAGGGCACCAACAAAACTCTGAATGCTCAGGTAGAAGCCCTGACCAAAGAACTCACGGAATTGAAGGTTGTATCTGCAAATCCTGTCAAAGAACATGCTCGCAACGTCGAACTGACCAAACAGAACACTCTCTTAGTTGGCCAAGTGGAGGAGTTATCCTCTAAAAACAGACAATTGGAATCTAACGTCCAACTCAAATGGCTTCTGTACGGTGGGGCTCTAGTCCTTATCGGCTTGATATTTGGACTTGTCCTTAAAAAACGCCCCAAGCCACAGGCCAGTTTTTCCCGCTATACGTAAAGGCCTATCTCAAAAGAACAGGCATCCCTAGAAGTAGGCCTTTGCAGTTTATTGCAAAGCTTCAAGGGTTGTTCTGAGCTCCTGAACCTCTGTTTTAAATAAGGTGAGATGTTCATCCCGTTGAGGCTGCGTATCTTTGAAGGACCAAAGCCGCTTAAAAATTGCCCACAGTTCTTTGTTATGGGTCACCGCTAAATCGTAGGCAGGTGTCGCCCGTTTGGCTTCATCCACACAGCACAACGAATTGTCGAACGCATGAAATTGGTTATGCAGATCATCTAAAGGCTGATCATAGCCTGCCCCACCTTTTGACGCGTCCGCACTGGCTTCCATCATCTTCGTGAGATTAATCACCGTTTCAACGCTGCTGGCTCCTTTGGCTTTCGCAGCATAGTCATCCGCACGTGGATAGAAGACATAACTGCACCCACTCAGCCCAACAACCAATGCTGCTGTGGCGACAACCGCTAGAATCTTTTGCATACATCCCTCCCTGGTTAATCTGAAAAACTTCAAGAATATTTCTAGTTGATCAAAATATTAGCTTATCTGGTAAGGTAGAGTCATACGCCATTTTTATGAGGAGAACCCAATATGGTCAAACACCCTGTCGTTTCAAGAGAGAAATGGCTCGTGGCTCGCCAGGAGCTCTTGCGTAAAGAAAAGGCCTTTACTCAACAGCGCGATCAGTTAAGTCAGGACCGGCGTGAATTACCATGGGTCAAAATGGAAAAAGATTATGTATTTGATACGCCGAAAGGGAAAACGACCTTATCCGACCTGTTTGACCATCGAAGCCAACTCCTGGTGTATCATTTTATGTTTGGCCAGGATTGGGAGGAAGGCTGCCCAAGTTGCTCGTTTTTAGCTGACAATTTTAATGGCATTGATATACATCTCAACCACCGTGATGTGACCTTCCTGGCTATTTCTCAAGCTCCTTTAGCCAAGCTTGAAGCCTATCAAGCTCGAATGAGCTGGACCTTTCCCTGGGTATCCTCCTTGGGCAATGATTTTAATCCAGACTTTCATGTGTCATTTACCTCGGAAGAAATTGCAAAGAAGGACGTCTATTACAACTACCAGAAGGGGCCACAATCCAGCCAGGAAATGCCTGGTGCCAGCGTATTTTTTAAAGATGAAACCGGAATCATCTACCATACCTACTCCACCTATGCACGAGGATTGGACATCTTGATTGGTGCCTACAACTTCTTAGATTTAGTTCCAAAGGGCAGGGATGAAGACCACCTCTCATGGCCAATGGAATGGGTGCGGCATCATGACAAATACGAAGATGCACAGAAAAAAAACGGTTGCTGCCACTAAGGTAGTCTGCCCACAAGATGCGTCATGGCCAAACTTTCCAAGCGATTAGATACCAACGTCGAAGGGAATTTTTTTGTTGATTCGACCTGTATCGACTGCGATACCTGTCGACAATTAGCTCCGTCGACGTTTGTCGAAAATGGGGACTATTCTGCCGTTTTCGAACAGCCCCAATCTGTAGAGGAAGAACTCTCTGCCTACCAAGCCCTCATAGCTTGTCCGGTTGGATCTATCGGCACGGTTAAGAAAGATTCCAATATTTTCTCAAAAGCTCAAACCTCTTTTCCATTATCCATAGAAGACGGTGTGTATTATGTGGGGTTTAATTCGGAGAAATCCTTTGGAGCCCATAGCTATTTTATCCAGCATCCTGAAGGAAACTGGTTAATCGATTCTCCTCGTTATCTCAAGCAGCTTGAACATGCGTTTGAAGCGCTCGGGGGTATTCGGTACATCTTTCTGAGTCATGAGGATGACGTTGCGGAGGCTACCCGGTATGCCAAAATCTTTAACGCCACACGAATTATTCATCGTGCTGATTCTCATGCCATGCCTGATGCGGAACGAATCATTGAGGGCAGAGATCGCGTTGAAGTGGAACCAGAGTATGTGTGTATCCCCGTTCCAGGGCATACAGCAGGCAGCATGGCCTTACTCTACAAGAAACGATTTCTGTTTTCCGGCGATCATCTTTGGTGGAACCGTACTGATCAACAACTGGGAACCCCAAAAAACTTGGTGTGGGATGATGGACTCTTAGAACAATCGATCAGAACACTCTGTGATGACCCTTTTGAGTGGGTCTTACCAGGACATGGAGAACGCATTCATTTGCCTTATCATGCCATGAAATCAGCTGTCGAACAGCTTATTCAACGCCGCTGGCCAATCCAATCCTCTCCCATGTAATTTCAGGATCGGACCTGAAAATTTAAGGTCATTGTCCTATAACTTCTGTCGGATAAATTTTGACCGATAGTGCATCGTGATCACTCAGTACGTCTTTTAACGGAAGAAATTGGGGATGTTCCGTTCGCAAATTTCTGGCTGCGATTAGGTCTGGACCATTTTGCTGAATCAATATTAACTGATTGGCATTAAGAAATTCTTCCAATATTTCCTTATCTTGCTCTTCTTTTTTAGGGCGTAAATTCGAATCCATTCCAATCAGAAGCGGGGCATCGCTGGGGACAAGCTGCTTCAGTGCGACCGTAATCTGACGAAGCTGCAATGTTCGAGCGTTAATACTGTCCTGACCACGACCCGCGTCCATGTGGCTATTCAAGACCCAAAACTTTGGAAATTGTACAAGGTGAAATCCTTTAGAGAAGAAGTCATCCGCTTTGTTCAGGTCGGTATTCCATCCAGCGAAGGCCTCATAAGGTTCGGAATGAACGGACATGGGTTGTTCTTGTGCCAGGATAAGCAAACCCGGACTCAAACAAATCTCACACGTCCATCTCAACGGCCACCAATCCCCGCCCCCGCCCTCGGTAAATAGTGGATGATTGGACCACGCATGTTGCGTGTAGCGCGCAATTTGCGTGGGGCGCACAAAGGCTTCTTGTAACAGCACCAGATCATACTGAGACACAACGTCGCTGATGCACGAAATTTCTTCTTCCGAATGCCCCTTGCTTGAGAAGATCGAGCCTTGCAGCAAGCGATCATGAATATTCCATACCAAGACCTGCAACCCATCACCCTTGTCGGTATCTGAACGAGCCCCTTCCCCAATGCCGGCCTGTTGTTGCCAATTGATGTGACAGTCGGCTGTTAGCTCTGGCTTGGTCTCCATGGTCCCTACACAAGCATTCAAGAACATCACTCCCACCAGATATCCTAAAAACATTCTCTGTCCCGAAGTCTGCCGTACCTTTACGAGGGTCATAACGCATATCCTGTTCGTACGTATATATTCTGAGTAGGGTCTGTTCTTACCATACCCAGCCAAATTCCATCTAGTAAGAGGATGAGGTAGCACCGAAGTTCAATTGAACATTTGATTAATCGGTACCATTTCCATCCGGCTATAGTTTTTTAAACTGTGGCTTGCTCAAGTCGTTGAATGAAGATTAGGATTTATCTGTGTATTGTCTTATCGCACTGAAGACCCCCTTCTTACTCTCTTCTTAAAAGACAAGGGGCATGCTGAATTAACTCCATCCATAATGTTGGGGACAATTCATCCTTGCACCCCTGTCAATCTTTCATTAAAGGAGATAACACAATGTCAGCCATGGAAATTGGTGAAAAACTCGTCGCTCTTTGTCAGCAAGGGAAAAACCAAGAGGCCATCGATGCGCTCTATAGTCCCAACATCGTCAGTGTAGAGGCGATGGCCATGCCAAACATGAGTCAAACACAAACGGGAATTGACGCGATTAAAGCGAAAAATGCCTGGTGGGCCGATAACCATGAGATTCATGGAGGAGAAGTGAAAGGACCCTATCCCAATGGCAATCAGTTTATTGTCCATTTCACGTTCGATGTCACACCCAAACATACGGGCAAACGTATGACTATGGAGGAAATGGGCCTCTTCACCATCGAGAATGGGAAAATTTCGAAAGAAGAATTTTTCTACTCAATGGGTGATTGTAGCTAGAGAAAAACCTCGTCGGCTTGAAAGCATTACTCCCCCATAACGGAAGCCATATAAAGACAGCCTAGACGCGTCGCTGAGGGAACCAGGCACAGGAAGGTCATCTCTCTAGAACCTGCAATAGAAAAAAAGAATAAAGTCTATCTACGATTCGCCTACTAGTCAGGAACCAGAATGGATCGTGGATTCTATTCTACTCATGGCGTTGCTTACCCTAGGGGCTGACAATGACATCAACATAGACGGGAAGACTGTCAGCACCTTGGGTATCTGTCGCGCGGAGCTTAAAACGAAATGAACGGGATTCAGCCACCAGGGGGGCCAAGAATTTTGGTTGGGCTGAATACGGATCGAGGAGAGGAACCTTGCTTCCACGAATTTGGGACCAGCGGTACTGCAGTGACCCGCCTTCTGGATCATAACTCTTCAAACCCCGTAAGGTCACTCGTTCTCCTGCCGAAACCGATTGCGAATTCCCGGCATCCGCCACCGGTGGTTGGTTAGAGGTATCGTTGACCTCAACAATAATCTCAAGGGTAGCAATTTTATCTCGGTTTTTTACGGTGAGTACTGATGTTCCATTTCCTGTCAACCGCAGGACTCCGTCTTGACTAATGCTAACAACCGATTCGTCGTCAGACACATAGGTTGTTCCGGTGGAATGGCGACGAAGGGCACGCGTGATTCCATCAGAGAAAAATCCACTTACCGGCAATTCAAATGTTGTTCCCAACGCATCCAACTGGTCATAAACTCTTACTCCGCCGGCGCGCCCAAATCGAAGCGGTTTGTTGGTTTGAAATTCAATGTCCAGAAGTTCGGCATTTGGTTCGATTTGAATGAGAACTTCATCGAAGATGGCCTCGAGTGCGACTTTCGATTGCCGCCCTCCTTGTTCAGCCACCGCAAGAAGTCGATAGGTTCCGATGGCTTCTTCGGGAACCAAGAGATTCCCACCAAAGGGGGGCGTGTGTTTAACTGTGGAAACAAGGGCCAATTTCTCTTCGACTAATGCCTTGAGCATATCTTCCTCTTCCCCATACCAATAATAGTTCACCTTGGTGACACCGGGAAGATCCCCCAATTCCATCTCAACAGGAATACGATCTCCAGCTCGGTGGATACTAGCTGGTTGTGGCTCACGAATTGAAAAAGCCCAGCTCTCCTGGGTGAAGCCCATAATACAAATGGCCAGGACAGTAGAGAACACTACCCTTTTAGAGAAAAACCATATCTGGCACATAAGGCTCCTGTCATGGAACATGACAACACGCTATTCACCTTCCACATTATACCTCTTTCCCTTCAGGAATGGAGAAGATCTTTTTCTCGAAGTCATTGAACATTTTCAGGCATTATTTTCGTCTGAAATTTCATGACGAAAAAACAGATGCCTGATATTTCTCAAAACATTTCTAGTGCTAAATGACGCCACAACCCTATCGAAGTACACCCGACCCCTTCATTCTCCAAATCTTCCTGATAAAAATGTTTCTATTCAAGCAGCAAGTAGGGCAAACATTCGTCGTTATATATATATATATGGTTCCCCCAAAATAAGGGAATACTGAAACAGGGGATTGGATCTTACTCGATAAAACTATCGGCGGATGGCATAACCTGCGGTTCACGCTAGCTAGTGTGAAGACCCCACAGCTTTCCATAAGATGGCGGAAATGTGACAGTCCATTTTGAAATGGTAGATTGTTGAATAAATTGTTTGATCAAAGCCACTCCATCGCAATCCATGAAAGTCACGTCATTCATATCGATGGAGATATGCTGCGGATCAAGACGTTCGGCCTCTTTCATCACGGTTTGAAACTTGCGCCGCGCTTGAAAATCAAATGCACCTGCAAGCGTTAACTTTGTTGTTCCAGTTCCGGAGATGGAAGTGATGGTCATAATTCCCAGTACTCCTTACGCATATCCTTCACCCTCTTTTCGTGGACTTTCAAATTGCCCCCTTTCCTTTTAAGAATCACTCTTCAATTCCACATCAGTAGTATCGAATAGAGGCCAATTTGTTGGAGGTTTCGAACTTTGAGATGGGGAAATCGGCGCTTCGAAGTCGACGATTCTAGACAGTGCGCTTTTCGATAATCCCTGTGAATTGGATGATGATCATCAACGGGTAGGGTATGACTATTTCCCATGTTTGCCGCCCTACTTTGATTGTCTAAAAGTAGGCAACCCCCATCCCAATGGCTTTGCACCCTCTCAGCCCAAATCCCATGTTTGCTGCCCTACTTTGATTGACCCAAAGCAGGCAACCTCCATATCCTCACGCTTTTCAATCTTTATCGGCCATCAGGTGGAAAAATTAATATGACAAATGAGCAATAAAAAAATTTCCCAGGAAATCTAATTCAGGAAAACCTGCTGGCTTATGGCTTGGGGAGAATCGGCGAATCCTCGCATCTGAGATACTCGAGGAACCCTTTCACCTCATTCAAAAGACCAAATTTCTTTCAATTATCTTCTTTTTCTCTTGTCCTCTTACATACACAGGCTATTTCCTTAAACTTCTTTAGGCCATTATTGAGTTCAGTTGCCGAACCCCTCCCTCTCCATACTATGATGAAGAGAATCTCCAAAATTTCGAAACGATTCAAAATTATCCTGTCAGCCATCGTGAGGCGCCACCCATGATTTCCATCACACCTGATCCGGTTTTGAAGAAATCGCCCCTCAGTCGCCGATTTTTCATCATCACCTTCATGTTTTCCGGTGTCCTGCTCGGTCTGTTGACCTACACAGTGATGACTCTTCAAAAAGATAAGTCAACGGCCTTACTCATTGATATAGCCGGCCGTCAACGAATGCTCCTCCAAAAACATCTCAATGAGGTTTTTCTCACCACGGAAGGACTATCTGCTGACTACCAGTCAACCAGACGACTCCTCCAATCAACACTCAAGGGACTGATAGAAGGCGGAACGGTGCTACTCAATTCCGAGACAGGGGAACGCCAACACATCCCCATTCCTTCCACCCAAGAAATTTCTGAAAAACTTAAGGAACAGCGAAGACACATAAATCATCTCTTCCTGCTTTCGGATGAGTTTCTGTTACTAGGACCAACCCACTCAGATTTCCTCAAACAACTCGAGAACCTTCGGGCAGAACATTCTTTAGCCATTCAGATCGCGGACGAAGCGGTTAAACAATTGGATAAATACTCTGAGAACACGATAAGCACAATGGTTAAATGGGAATTCCTTATTGCTTTTTTCGTTGGATTATTGGGACTGCTTGGCACGAACAAAGGGATTAGAGATGGTCAAAAACTAGAAAAGGAAATTGAGGAACGGAATCGCGTAGAAACCGCGTTGCGAGATAGTGAATTATTTTTAAACTCCATCGTTGAAAACATTCCTCATATGATTTTCGTCAAGTCCGCACAGGATCTTCGTTTTGTCAGACTGAATAAGGCAGGAGAGACACTCCTCGAACGCTCTAGATTCGAGCTTTTGAACAAGACGGACTATGACATGTTTCCCAAAGAGCAGGCTGATTTCTTTTCAACTAAAGATCAAGAAGTCTTAGCTGGGAAAAAACTAGTAGACATTTGCGAGGAGCCGATTCAAACGAAATCAAACGGGTTGCGCTATTTGCATACAAAGAAAATACCTCTTTGCGATGAGCAGGGGCATCCTCAATACCTTTTAGGAATTTCGGAAGATATTTCCACCCGCAAGGAAGCAGAAAAAGCCTTACAAGAATGGAAAGCATTGACTGACAGTATGTTAGGACAATTACCAAAGGGATTTGCCTATCGTTGTCTCAATGACAAAAATTGGTCAATCATCTACATAAGCGAGGGAATAGAAGAAGTTACGGGGTTTCCGGTTTCGGCGCTTCTAAGTGGATCGATTACCTACGATACCCTAATGGCCCCCGGAGAAAATGAACGAGTCTGGCCTATAGTCCAGGACGCGCTCGCCAAACGCATTCCTTACGAGAATGAACATCGGATCATCACTCGTGACGGAAAAATGAAATGGATCCTAGCCCGTGGCCGGTTTATTTTCGATGAGACAGGAAAACTTCTGCATCTTGATGGGTTAAATGTTGATATTACCGAGCATAAAGAAAACGAAGAAAATCTTCGTGCTAGCGAATCCCGCTTCCGAACCTTGGTAAATCACGTTCCGTTCTGTATACACGAAATTGAGTTAAACGGAAAAATTAGTTCAATGAATCAGGCTGGGCAAAAAATGATAGAAATCAAAAATGAATCTCAAGTAATCGGTCGTTCGTACCTGGAATTAGCCGAGGAACGCGATCACGAGCGAATCAGGAGGTATTTTACGCAAGCTATCCAAGGCCAGCCTGTGGCCTGCGAATTCAATGTGACAACACACGGCAATGTAAACTTTTTCACAAAGAGTTTTATCCCTATTCGAGGGAATGACGGAACCGTTTCGAAAATCGTAGGAATTTCTGAGGATATTACTGAACGAAAGCGAGCAGAAGAACGATTTCGCGAAAGCGAAGCCAAACGAATTGATGCCCTTCGCCAGAGTGATGAACTCAAGTCAGCCTTACTCTCTTCAGTATCCCATGAATTACGCACACCTCTTACGGCGATAAAGGCATCAGTATCAAGCATATTAGGGCATACGCCTAGCGGCATGAGTATCATGCAACAAGAGTTTCTCAATGGCATTGACCTAGAAATCAATTATATGAGTCGACTTGTGGATAATCTTTTGGACATGTCTCAAATTGAAGCTGGCACTCTTGTGCCTCATCAAGAATGGCATCCTCTTGAGGATCTGGTAGAAGGCGCGCTTCGCCATACCGAACAAACATTCACACAAAAGAATATCAAAATACTTTTTCCAGAAAATGTTCCTCCCGTGTATGTCGATGCCTTAGGCATTCAACAAGTCCTTATCAACCTGTTAGATAATGCGGCTAAATACTCTTCGCCAGAGTCCTCAATTCAACTCGAGGTCTACCAAAAAACCCAACAAATTATCATACAAATATCTAATGAGGGCGAACCAATCCCAACACAGGAAATAGACCGAATCTTCGATCGCTTCTATCGTTGTCAACCACAACGCCGCCAACCTGTCCGTGGCACTGGTTTAGGCTTAGCCATTTGCAAAGGAATCATCGAGGCACATGGGGGACAGATTCTTGCTCACTCTAGCGACTCAAAAGTCACTATCACGATTCACCTTCCAGTGACAGAATCCATGGAAAGCTTTTCCCTTGAAGGGCTTTGCAAAGACCATCAACAATGATCCATCAAGGGGCACGCATACTCGTCGTAGATGACGAACCACAAATCCGCCGTTCACTACAAGTCAATTTTGAAATGAAGAACTACGCCGTGCGATCGGTAGCTTCCGGCGAAGAGGCCTTAGCAACCGCAACCCGATGGAAACCAGATCTTGTCATCATTGATCTCCTTCTACCTTCCATGGACGGCATTGAACTCACTCGTATTATACGCTTGGAATCATCAGTCCCCATCATTATTCTTTCTGCCCTCGGGGATGAACACAAAAAGGTGGAGGCTCTTGAATGTGGGGCGGACGATTATGTCACAAAACCCTTTGGGATGGAGGAATTACTAGCCAGAGTCCGATCAGCTCTACGAAGAACGGTCATGTTATCTGGCGTAGAGCCGGTTTTTAGAAGTACGGCTCTCTCCGTCAACTTTGAACGACGCGAGGTGCGACTAGAGGACGAACTCGTTAAGCTCACCCCGACTGAATATGACCTCTTAAAATATATGATTCAGAATGCCGGGAAAGTACTCACACACCGAACACTTTTGACCGCCATTTGGGGCGAGGCGTATGCCAATCAAGCCCAATATCTTCGGGTCTTCATTGGACAACTCAGGAAAAAGCTCGAACGAAATACCGCACGGCCGAAATACATTCTGACTGACCCCGGAGTTGGCTATCGTTTTGCCAATGAGTGTCAAGAAGAAAATTTCTGAGATACCTTCCCAAAAAACCATTTCTGTATTGGTTTTTTTTCTAAGAGAATTTTTATTCTCTTTCCTAACCCTTTTTCAACTCTCCATCTCTCTTCTCGTTCACAAAGTACTTCGCTTTCTCCATCGTGAAGTTTCTCAATCAAATCACGATGCCGCCAGTTGGACTACCATTAAAAACCATGATCAACACTAAATCTTTATGGAATCTTTATAACTTCTGTGCAGAGTAAACATAGTCCCTTTATACCGATCGGAGGTATTCTTTAAGCGTAGAAAGATTTGCTGTTTCCCGTGCTCAAGGTCCCCCACATGGCACTTTCCCTCTTAGTCGTCGAAGATGAACCAGACATCAGTTGCATGTTACAAGATCGCCTGTCTTTTTTTGGATATTATGTGACATTAGCAATGAACGGGACCGAAGGAATCTCCATACTCGAGAGAATGGCCATCGACGGAATTCTCTTAGATATTCACATGCCCGTGATGGACGGGTTGACGATGTTACGCCAAATCCATGATCGATACCCTCTTGTACCCGTTATGGCCATGAGCACCGAAACAAACAAAGAAAAATTAATTCAAGCAATCGAACTTGGTGCCAAGGACTATTTACTCAAACCCATCAATGTCGATCTCCTATTCAAAAAATGTTCTCTAATTTTTTCAGAAAGGGTACAGCAAAAAGGATTGCAAGACTCACCATAAGGCTCTACACGTGCGTCACCGGATATCAGCCAGGTGTAGGAATGAAAAGAATTCTCATTGTTGATGATTTTGAATCAGGACGATTAGTACTCCGAGAAAGGCTGGAACTGGAGGGATATGCCTGCCAAGAAGTGGAGAATGGGCTAGAGGCCCTAGAAACATTACAGGCTAAGACATTTGATCTTGTCATCACGGACAACAAAATGCCCAAGATGACGGGTTTAGAATTAATTCAAGCTCTTACCCAACAACCAAAAGACCAACAACCAACCATTATTCTTCTAACGGGCCACCCGTCACTAGAGGTCTATAAAGAAGCCAGGAGAGCCAAAGTATTTGCTATTTTCAAAAAACCCTATGATTTCCAGGAACTTATTTTAAAAATACACAGCGCCCTGGAATATCGTGAGAAGCCCTAGGCGATGATATCCCTCAGAGGTCATTTTTTCAACGACTAGGAAATAAAACTACATTAGTTTGATTAACGAGACAGGCATTGATGCCTATAAGGTAAGCAGAGGCGAATTAATGGCTATGGCAGTGGGTCTTATACAGCTAGTTTTTCGGAGTCGGCGCCTTCTTTCGATTCGTTTGGCGAAGATTGGTTCATGACCCATGCCGGCACTGGACGGATATCCCAAATGAGGCCGCAGGCTTGAAGCCCCAGTAAGCCATAATACGTGAGGTCTATTTCCCACCACCGAAAACCTTGCCGAGCTGAGCTTGAATATTGATGATGATTGTTGTGCCAGCCCTCCCCCAATGTGATCAGGGCAAGAAGGGCATTATTTCGACTGTTATCAGAAGTGGCATATCGTCGAGTCCCGAATCGATGAGACAGCGAGTTAATAGTGAAAGTGCCATGCCATAGCGCTACCGTGGAAACAACAAATCCCCAAACAAACATTTGCCATCCATCTGTGCCTAATTGAGGATAAAAATTCCCCAGCCCTGCTCCAAACAGAAACAAACTGACCCCCAAGGCAATAGGAACCAACACATCATACCGATTGAGAAAACGTAATTCGGGGTAGCACGCAAAATCCTTAATGCGGTTGAACTTCGTCGCAAGCTGATTTTGCGCTAAAAACCAACCCATATGACTCCACCACAGTCCGTGATGCACAGGAGAGTGAACATCTGTCGGTTGGTCTGGTTGAGCATGATGAACACGATGATTCGCCGCCCACCATAAGGGACCACGCTGAGCTGCCGATGCTCCAATTATGGCTAACACCAACTGCATCCCTCGTGAGGTCTTAAACGTTCGATGGGAAAAATAACGATGATAAAATCCAGTGATCGCAAACATACGCAAGACATACAAGAACACCGCCGTCCCAACGGCCACCGGGCTCCAGCCAACTAAAAACACAGAGAGGACGGCAAGATGTAAGAGAAAAAACGGGATGGTCCGGACTCGATCCATTTCCTTGCTATTGTTATCGAAAGACAATCCGACCCCGTGATCGCCGTCGATGCAGCGCCGCATCCCCTTCCAAAAGCACAAAAACATTCGGCGTAATCCTGAAATGGTTTCAGTATCATTTTTCATACTGGGCAATTCCTCGTTTTGGGCAGGAGGAGGTCGCGCAACATTCCTCCATACTTTTCATGAAATTATAAAGTAGGGATTTTTGTATTCCTCCCTTAAGAATTAAGGGGGAATTTTCAAACCTCAAAAGATAAACTGGATGGATCCCCTCTTGCAACTATTAATTTTCATACATATCCACAGATATTGAAAAAAAATCTTCTATTGGAGAACATAGAATAAATCGAGGCTGTCCCCAACAATCAATGCTTTTCCTTACTATCATTGGGTCTTGAATCTATAGAAATGATGATGAAGAATGGACACCCTGATTAATGCGGAACAGTTATCTTATAGCTTAATCTAACAAACCCGCTCAATCAACCAAAATTTTGAGAACAGTCCCCTTTCCACCCAATAAAAATGCAGATGTGTAAGAAAAAATGAAAAATCGGAGGCCATGAGAAATCAGCAAAATTAGTGCTGAATCGGAACATGGCATGTTCCACTCGGGGAACGAATATCCTCAATCATGTTCTGAACCTCAAGTGGTGGTGGTGGAGTGAATCGACTCACGGTGATCGCCACCATAAAGTTTAGGACCATGCCAATAGTCCCAATTCCTTCAGGGCTGATGCCAAACAACCATTGATCGGCAGTCGCGGTCGGATCGATAAAACGGAACCAAATGATATACGCCGAGGTAAATCCGATTCCAAGAAGCATCCCTGCAATCGCCCCTTCTTTCGTTGTGCGTTTATCAAATATCCCAAGCAACAAGATCGGGAAAAAACTTGCTGCCGCCAGGCCAAAGGCAAAGGCCACGACTTGCGCCACAAATCCAGGAGGATAAATCCCAAGAAACCCAGCCACAATCACCGCAAACGCTGCCGCAATACGCGCCATACGCAATTCCACATGTTGAGGCATGCTTTTCCACATGACAGATTTCAAGAGATCATGGGAGACCGAAGCAGAAATCACGAGCAAAAGACCTGCCGCAGTCGAAAGAGCGGCAGCCAGGCCACCAGCAGCCACGAGTGCCACGACCCAAGCAGGGAGTTTGGCAATTTCAGGATTAGCAAGGACCATAATATCTCGATCCACGGTGAGTTCATTTGTGGCAGCGTTGCCACTGTATTGAATCATCCCATCCCCATTACGATCATTGAACACAATCAGCCCTGTCCCCTCCCAGCTCTTAAACCATTCAGGCGCATCAGCATACGATTTCTCATTGAGCGTCTCAATCATGTTCACACGAGCAAAGGCACTCACAGCCGGCGCCGTGGTGTAGAGGAGTCCAATAAAGATCAACGCCCACATGGCGCTCCACCGAGCCGCACGCGCATTAGGAACGGTGTAGAAGCGAATCAGCACATGCGGCAGACCGGCTGTACCGACCATCAACGCCATGGTGATGGCCAGGACATCCACCATGCTCTTCTTCCCGTTAACCCACGCTCCGGTATATTCGGGAAGACCTAAATCACGATGGATGGTGTCTAGAGTTTCAAGAAGGGCCATCCCGGCATACTGCCCTTCAAGCATGGTTGAGCCAAACCCGATTTGTGGAATAGCCCAGCCAGTCATCTTCCATGAAATCGCCACGGCCGGAATCAAATACGCCACAATTAATACACAGAATTGGGCAACTTGCGTATAGGTAATGCCTCGCATTCCACCGACCACAGCGTAAAAAAACACGATGCCCACGCCGATCAAGACACCAATGGTCACGTCGACTTCGAGAAAGCGTGAGAAAACCACACCAACTCCGCGCATCTGGCCAGCCACATAGGTGAACGACACAAAAATCGCACAGAAGACGGCAATGACACGAGCAGTTTGAGAATAGTAACGATCACCGACAAACTCAGGGATCGTATAGCGACCGTATTTTCGAAGATACGGGGCAAGCAGCAAGGCCAAGAGCACATACCCACCGGTCCAACCCATAAGGTAGATGGTGCCCGTATATCCCATGAACGAGATCAGGCCAGCCATAGAGATAAACGAAGCGGCACTCATCCAGTCGGCAGCGGTGGCCATGCCATTCGCGAGTGGAGGGACTCCCCGTCCCGCGACGTAAAACCCAGAGGTCGACCCTACGCGACTCCAAATGGCAATCCCAATGTACAGGGAAAAAGTAATGCCGACGAGCAAGTACGTCCATTCCTGAATAGTCACTCAGACGTCTCCGAAAAACCTGTGGAATCAGAAGAAGCTGGGGCGGACTCTACCCCATGACGTCGGTCGATTCGATCCATCCCAAACGCGTAGACAAGGGTCAGAATAATAAAGACAAAGATGGAACCTTGTTGAGCAAACCAGAAACCCAAGGGAAACCCACCAAGATGGAATTGATTCAACGGTTCCACAAACACAATACCCAGAAGATAGGAAACCACAAACCAGATCAAAAGCAGCACCGCCATCAAACGAAGGTTCTCATGCCAATGAGCATGTGCCGATCGTTGTTTAGGAGTTTCCGGGAGTTTGTCTGGTGAAGATGGAGAACTCAATCAATGATTCCTATAGATTTATCTTGCAGGGGGACAGGCTAACACCTTGGCAGACGTTTAAACGCCAATCCATAAGAATCCATAGATAATAAAAATGGCGGCAACAATCGCCACAAGGGTCGAAAAAACTCCTAAGTGGTGAGATTTCAACCAACCCAATTGGCCAACACCCAAAAGGAAGGAAAGAATTCCGATGGACATGGTCCACTCAATGACACTGATCGAAAAATCAAAATCGAGAACCTCCGAACTCTCAGCAAATTTCAGAAGGACCGGAACCATTTGTCAGGCACTGGCATACACCACCAATATGAGAAAAGTACAAGTGGAGAACAGGAAGGTACCAATCACATAGTTGGTGAGAGGATGAGAATCATTGCCGGCTGACAGTCGGGCAAGCACGGTGACTGACGCCGCGACGAAAAGAGCACCCACAAATGAAATGGGTTCAGCAACACCCGACACTAATCCTTGAAATTCTTGTACGCCCGTTTCTTCTTCCACGTGTTGACAAAAGTTAGATGTAGTCGAAATGCAGTGGGCGTTATCTCGAAATCGGGGATTTAGTGAGTAACTTCCAGCACCTACCCAGCAATATGATAATTATGGCTCATTCTCCTGGTTGAGTCACTTTTTGTTTATGACCTCATTGGATTCATTAAAGATCAATATGGCTTGTGCGTGATACCCCCCGGGGTCCGGCCTTTGAGGTCTGAAGATTTTCTTTGACCCTGACCTGACCTCCAGTGGTACACTTCTCACTTAATTGTTTTATATAAAAATATTCCATCATAAGGAGGTTTTTTATGAAACGTATTCTTACAGGCATGATAAGCATGACATTGGTTCTAGTGGGAATCCTCCCTTTAAGTATCACGTGGGCCAACGGCAACCCCTTCCTCACCGGCAAGATCGTAGTAGCCAATCGAGCCGCTGGAACTATTTCAATCATCAATACGAGTACCGACCAAGTGGTCGACACCATTTCCCTACCAGGGCCATCCCCCGAACCTATGTACGTCGTCTACACCCACGTTACCCATCGTGTGTTTGTTGGGGATCGAAGCAATAATCAGGTGGTCGCCTTTGATGCTGATGATTTCTCAGTGGAAGGGACCATCCCTGCAGGAAGTGGTGTGTTCCATATGTGGGCCGATCCACAAAATGGCCAGCTCTGGGTGAATAACGATGTAGATATTACAGCGACGGTTATTGATCCCACGACCATGCAAGTCATCACAACCGTCCCCATGCCATCAGACTTAGTCACTGATGGCGGCAAGCCTCATGATGTGACCCTTGATACCCGATTTGCCTATGTCAGCATGGTGGGATTCCCCAATGGAAACGACTATGTGGTGAAATTTAGTCGTAGAACCTTTCTGGAAGTCGATCGCAAGCAAGTGGGGAAAGACCCACATGTCTCTTTGACTCTCAGAAACCAATTTTTGTACGTACCGACACAAAATGCCAATGAGGTCCTGGTGTTGAATCGCCGCACGTTGGAAGAGGTCACATCCATCCCAGTGCCGGGAGCGCACGGGGCAGGCATGGCACGAAACGGTAAAACCTTCTACACGACGAATATCTCGGGCGGGGGGATTAATGGTTTATTCACTATTGATACAAAGACGACCACTGTGCTCGGCAATCCTACCGATACTCCAAATCCCGTACCTCACAACATTGCACTCACCCCAAATGGACAAAAGATCTACGTGACCCATTCGGGTGCCACTGCAGATACCGTATCCGTCTACACGACCACAAAAATAGATCGTGTCCCAGATTCCACTGGCACGATCACCGTTGGATTGAATCCCTTCGGGCTGGCCTTCGTACCCTAACGCTCAAGGCGTGCTCAGGTGGGGAGTGCTGAATACTCCCCACCTGAAAATCCCACTTATTTACTAAAAGGTGTCTGATACCTAAATTTAGGATTTGGAAGATCAAAATCTGAAGGTGGTTTCGATGTAGAAATAATCGGAATCCTTTTCGCCCCCTGACGGCAGCCCGGCTGAGGCGGGAAGACGATCGAAATAGCTCCCCTTAAACCAATGGGTATAACCTCCATCAAAATTCCAATTGTCATTAATCTTCCACTGAACACGTGTCTCGATATCATGACCGAGAAAATTCCCCGACCCTCCAGAGGCATCACGAAGCCCCCCATTGGTGTTTGTCACGAAAGGTCCGTTGCCAAATGTGCCGCGCGAAGTGGCGAGGTACCACACCCGATGCTTGAACATCACCTTCCAACCCTTATGTGGAACCGCAAGAATACGCCAGCCAGGAGAGCTTAAATTGTGGGAGAAAAAAGGTCCAAAATTTCCAATGGGATTAAATTGCGGGTGCCTCGCCCCAAAAAGGGTATCAAACGCTGAATCTTGACTGTCGGTCGGATTACTATCTCCACTAGCATAGTCATAATGAATCAGAAATCGCGGCGACCATGGGAGATTGAAGGTATACCCGATGTGGATATGTTGAAAATGTGCGAAATGATCGACATTGCCTCGTTTCCCGATCTGCCAGATATTTTCCAGGCTATAGTCCAACCAGCTTTTTTTCGGAGGTTCATACAATCTCAGGCCAAACGTGGAAAAGGTACGTTGTCTGGAAACGATTGAGGTTCGCTGATCATTCAATCCGAAATAATAGAGGTTCGTCCGCAACCAGGGCACTTGATTTGATTCCCAATATATCCCCCAAAATACGTTTCGCGCGGATTGTTCATCCAGCTGAACATCGTCTCGGATAACCGGTTCGACAAGAAAGGCGCGAACCCGCCAGTCATGGGCATGGGCTACCTGTGCATGAATCCCATCAAAGGCATTAGTGGTATTGCGCATGCCATTACGAGCGATTAACCAACGTCGGCCAAAATCCATAGTAAGCCGACCAACATGCAGGTCTGCACGAAGGCCCGTTCCCAACACGTTTGTGGCGGTGGCCGAGACCAAAAGCTGAAGAATATCCCATTCATTCACGATTGTGTCATTGACAAAATCTCCAGGATCATCCAAGTGCGTTCGAGAATCCTGCCCCTCAAACAAAAATTTGACACTGGTCCCGTTGAGTCCAAATCGAAGTCGCGAACGCTGCTCAATTTGCGGATCCGTTCTTCCTAGCGGTTGGTTGGATCGCCAGGGATGGTCATACACCCCAAAGCGAGTGCGATGCTCAATACCAAGGTCTAACCAATCAGGAAGATTCAAGGCGCTCTTCAAATACCGATTCCACTTCCATTCCCTTGTTCGCACGAGGACCGCATCAGCCGTCTCGGGCACAGGCGTCGTCGATGCAGCTCGAACTCGATCACCTATCGATTCAACGAATGGCCGAAATTCCGCTGAAGCCTCGGCTTCCCGTAATGCCCAACTACTGACAGAGCCGACAAAGCTCAATACAAGGATCACAAGACATACCATGGTGGTCATTGGCCAGCATTCTCGGCCATCTCTCATGAGCTTCATTCTTTGTATCATCTCGATCAACACCGTTAGAAAATGTTTTCCCCGCTTCGCTGCATAAGCAGCGTGATCCTCCCTCCTCCGCGCAAACGGACACTTGTAGCGAATTTATAGCAGCAAAACAATTTCTGTAAGGCTCAACTACAAACGGGAAGTGCGACTGAATACGGAAAGAAAAACACCAAAATGTTTCTGAAAGATTTAAAAGAGTAAGAAATGGACTGAAAATTATGGAGGTGACTGAACGAAGAAAAGGTACGCACCACCTTCAGGGGGAGCAATAGGTATGGTCAAACTAACAAACTTGAACTTCAAATAAGCCTGCGCTCTTAGGTCAAGCACTGGCCCCACATTTCAGATTTCTACGTTCCAAATTCCTCCTGCATGCCCATGCGATCAACTTCGGTGACTCGTGCACTGGTTCCAAGAACATAGTCCGCCAGAGGAAAAACCACATTGAAATTCTTATCTGTGTATTTATGATGTAGCCAGTGATATCGAGCCAAAAACCGATAAATCCGCCAGTTGCTGAAGACCCGCTGCTCGGGCTTGTGCATTTCCAAATGAATTTTATTCCAGGCCCAGTGGTGAAACACCACAGTCACCACGAACGCTATCGCCCCAAACCAGGAGAATAGAGCAATAATGGCAGCAAAGGGTAATGCCTTGATCGGTGCTTTATGCACAGTCAGACGGATTTCCTTATCCTCACCAGGAGCAACAGGCTCATCGCTGAATATCTTGGAATAGTGTTTCTTATGATGCACAATCGCATGCGCCTCGAAAGTGCGCTTAAATTTTTCGAAGCTCCTTCTGTGCATAAGCTTACTATGCACCTGGTGCTCGATAAAGGACATCAGAATGGCCGAGAAAATGAACCAGCCAACAGTTTGCAAAACAAGTAACGTCATTCCTTAAATTCCCCAGAAGAATTCACCACCAGAATCACCTTTGAGACATTATTGCATTCCACCTCTAGGTTCAAGCTGATTTTTCAATCTTCTTTTTATGGATGCGTGAGGGGGAGAGTGTTGAGGTTGATGCGAAAATTTCTGCCGTACTACTTGTAGACAGCATAAACACCGGGAGGGAGTCTAGTTGGAGTCTTCCAGGCAATTTTCTACAAACCGGATCAATTTGGTGAGATCGCCTTCATCAGCTGTCTTCATGGCCCTGATATATTGACCACGAATTTCGTTCCCTTGAGACATCAATTGGATTTGCGGCCACTGCGGTATGCTATGGTGGCGAGAATGAAAAAAAATATCAGTCAAAAGCCTCGCATGACGTCCATTCCCATTAAGAAAAGGATGAATCTGGGTCAGGCGATGTTGAAGTCGTGCAGCGATTTCCCCAACCGACATGATTGACGTCGCCTCGTTCCAAGAAAAAAAATCTCCTGCTAAGAGTTTTATCTGTTCTCGAATCAAGTGTGGATCAACGCCAATATTCAGTTTGGTCTGGCGGTATTGACCTCCCCACTCCCAGATAGTCCCGAACATGTCCGCATGCACCTTGCGAATGAACTCATCCGTCAACCATTCGGTTCCCCGTTTCTTTCTGTGCGCCCGAAACAGATGCTTAACATAGGCTCGATCGATGGCCTCGGCTTCAGCAGCGTTGCGCGATGCTTGTGTCGACAAATGTCCAAGGAGAAGCCCTGAGATATCCCCACCTGGTGTCGCACCGAGTGGCTGAGAATCATCCGTCATGGTCTTTACGCCATAACTTTTCGCGCGGATCGCGAAGGATTTCGTCTGTTCGTTTTTCCAGAAGTTTTCTGAACACCTCTGCCTCAGGCGCTTGGTCTTCCAGCGCCATTGTCCCCATCGTCTTCTTCAATCGTTTAAGCGCAACGGCTCGAGCCCGGCCACGCAGAATTTCTTCCAATGATTTTTTAGGACGCGGTTCTAGACTAAGGCTGCAGAAGAGCCCCTCATAGATTCGCTGAAGAGTACTGACACGCGGATCCGTTTTTCCTGATTCAATCGCGACAAGGTTGGCTTGCGTTATATTGGCTCGTTTCGCCAATTCCGCTTGCGTCATCCGTAAGTGATTTCGCAGAAGCCGGATCCAATCACTCGGTTTGAGATCCTGGTCCTTTGATGATGATTCAACCCGAAGCTTCGATAAGATTATGTCATCAACAATAGTAGTAGATCGTTTCTTCATTTCTATATAATATATTGCAAACGATATATTTTCAATATAATATTTTACTGTTTGAAGTATAATTAAATGTTTTTATTAACTGTTTACAATAATCAATTTCATTTAAAGTTATTGAAATCATGTATTTTTTTGTCAAAAAATGGCCACCAGACCACTCTGATAGAGTGGTCTGGTCTAATCTAACTATTAATGCGAGAGAGGCGGGTGACAGGCTTGAGGCCAAGGAGTTCTACTAAGACCCCCTGTGTTATGTATTTTCAAGTAGGTGTTTAGTAAGGTTTTTTCATTACTCATCTATTCGCCCAGCTAGATGTCCACACCAGAAGCAGGGAGGTGCAGATTCGATCATCTGCGTGACATCTACAATGTGCGGGTCATCAGATCACCCAAGACCTGATTATAGCGAACCGGATCGGGGATTGGAGACCCTTCGGCCAATAAACCGTAGCCAAGAAGTAATTCGGCGTAATCGGATAACAAGGTGTCCGTCGGATCTTTCTCGAAACGTTCTTTGAGCTTCGTGACAATCACATGATCCGGATTCAGCTCCATGATCCGTTTTTGTTTAGGTCCGCCACTTTTCTGGAGCAAGCGCTCGAGCTGAGGGCTATAATCATTTTCGGCGCCCACCAAACACACCGGCGAGGACGTGAGGCGGTTGGTTAACCGAACCTCTTTGATGTGATCGTCCAATTTTTCCTTCAACAGTGCGAACACATCTTTGTATTGTTCTTGAAGGGTGTGCAATTTTTCCGTGGTTTCTTTCTGCTCGCTCTCGTCACCCAGATCAACAGCGCCTTTTCCCACAGACTTCAGTTGTTTGTCTTGGAACTCGAACACATATTGCACCAAGAACTCGTCTACGGGAGATACCAGATACAGCACTTCATACTCTTTGGCTTTGAAGGCTTCAAGATGCGGTGAATGTTCCACCACGCTTCGGGATTCCCCAGTGATGTAAAAAATTTCTTTTTGGTCGGGCTTCATTCGTAGGACATAGTCGGCAAGCGTGGTCAATTTTTCGGGATCGTGCGACGAGGCAAACATCAACAAGCCAAGAATTTTGTCTTTGTAGTCAGTATCAGCAACGCCTTCTTTCAAAGCATTACCAAAAGATTCCCAAAATTTCAGATATTGCTCGGCATCATCACGTTGCATTTTTTCGAGCGTCTCGAGAACTTTTCGGGTAATCCATTTACGGATTTGGTTGATATACCGATCTTCCTGCAAACGCTGCCTGGAAATATTCAAGGGCAAATCAGCGGAATCCACAATGCCCTTCATGAATCGCAGATACCGGGGGAGAAGTTCCTCACAGCGTTCCATGATCATCACCCGTCGCACATAGAGTTGTAGGCCAAACTCCGATGAGTTGTAGTGCAAATCGCTCTGAGCGTGCGAAGGAATAAACAACAGGGTTTGGTATTCAATCTGACCTTCAGCGTGAAAACGTAACGTTTTCATCGGTTCGGACCAATCATGCGAAACGTGTTTATAAAACTCGGCATATTCTTCATCGGTGACGTCGCTGCGCGTCCAGATCGGCTTCATCGAATTCAGCGTTTTATCTTCCACGACGGTTGAGGTTTTTCCGTCAGGTTTCGGCTGGCCCTGTTCGTCTTTTTCCACTTCTTCCCGTATCACCTTGAGAATGATTGGGAACGTGACGAAGTCGGAATAGCGCTTCACGGTGCGAGACAACACCCATTGATCCGTAAAATCCTCGATGCCGCCCTCGCTGTCAGCAGGTAATAAATCCAAGGTTACCGTGGTGCCATAGCTGTCACGTTGCGTGTCTTCAAGCGTATATTCACCCTCGCCTGTCGATTCCCAGCGGGTCGCCGTGTCTTCGCCGGCCCGGCGGGTAATCACCGTAACCTTACTGGCCACCATAAAGGCAGCATAAAAACCCACACCAAATTGTCCGATCAATTCGGTGGCCGAGTCGCCATCCGCATTGTCTTTGAGTTTCTCCATCAACTCACGTGTGCCAGACTTAGCAATGGTACCGATATGCGACACCACCTCGTCCCGGCTCATCCCAATCCCGTTGTCGTGGATACTCAGCGTACGAGCTTGGGGATCGGTATCGATTCGAATTTCTAAGGGTTCACCGTCTTTGAGTAACGAAGTCTCCCTGAGGGCTTCGATGCGCATTTTATCCAGCGCATCAGACGCGTTAGAAATCAGCTCACGTAAAAAGATTTCCTTGTCCGTGTACAGCGAATGTACCATTAAGTGTAAAAGTCTCTTGGTATCCGCTTGAAAAGTATGCGTTTCAGCTTGAACCGTCATGTCATTCGATCTCCTTTTGTTGATCCTTAAGATTCTGGCTACGGCGAAAATACCACTGATGGCAGCAATGGGGTTGAATTTCGCCTCATAGGCTCGTCATGGCCCTATCCATCATATAGATTTTACCGAGAGACGTTTGGCGAGTCGAGAGATAATCCGCTGGGGGGCCGTTCGCATTTTTGATCATGATGTATCAAGAAAAGAAACACAGAAACGATCACAACCTGCTGACCTTTATTCCCCTCAACTTAGCAATCAGGCTGTCATGCGCCCACCCAGCCTATCAGTTTTACAAAGACAAGCATTAATCCGAAACCCAAAAAAGCTGAAGAAAACAATTGTAGGACTACCAACCCCAGCGCTTTTCCACTTATTCGTAAACGTTGGAAAAAATCTGGGTTGGACCAAAACCAATGACCCGTCTTATAATCTAATAATCGGTGAAGGTTTTGTGCAAAAAACAAAGATGTCTTCTGATCACCAGGATTATAGACTAGAATTGTACGATCTTTGATGAGTTGCATCATCTTTGCCTTAGTCTTTTCTTCCCTTGCTAGAAGCTCGCTTGCCCAACCTTCATCACTTGAACTCCATTCCATCAATAGTCTTTTTTCCCCAATGAGGATAATTTTACTTGAAGAAATTTTGGTGCACTGTTCAAGTTCCCAAATGAGATTCTCGGTAGGAACGGAAATATCAAGAATTATTGCTCCGACCTGCCTGCTGAGCATTTCAACTGTCAATTTCCAATATTTGTCTTTGGCCAAAACCACTGTGGTTTGGGGTGCAAAAATTCCTGGCCTCAACATTAAAGATGAAAGCATCTCGATCCGGTCTTTAAGTTTAGAAAGATCACTTTTTCGGAATACCTTCTGCCCTGAAGTTTTGTGAATAAGAACCAAAAATATTAATAAGAGAAAGAATGTCATTAGACCAAATAAAAATGAAAACATGACGGATAATCTTTCAAAATAAAAAGACATGCCACCCGTCCGTAGAAACATCGCTGCTGAACGTGTCCAAGCGCTTGGATCGGTGTATGATGCAAACCATTTAGCAGAATAGTGGGCCCATAAAATTATACCGATGCTTAAAATAGCTATACCCAAAACTTTTATTATTTTCCTAGTGACTTTGGGTACGCCTATTTCAGTAAAGTTTGAATCGTCTAAGGCTATCACTCTGTAACGAACACCGAGAGTCCTTTCCAAAGCAGCAATGACCGATTCATTAGCAATAGAAAGCCCAAATCGGCGTAAATAAAGGGCTGGAACTTTCTTGCTTATTTCCAAATACTCCACAAGACAAGCAGTCCAAATTAAATAGAAAAAGAACCGATCAAAATGAGAGATCAACTCGAACCATAAAAAACCTTCCAAAATGAAAGGCGCCAAGGCAACTGCAAACCCTAATACGAAGGACCACCTACCTGGGAAACTCGCTCTGGGTTCTTTGAGACTGATTGGTTTGTTGTATATTAAGCGCACAGAAGGCTCGAGATATGAAAATTAAAAGTAACTAGTTAATTAGTCACAGCTGCTAACACCTGAAAGTAAAAAGGTACCAAAACGAAATATGGCGAAACAAAGCAGCCAAGCCTGTTTCTGTGAGACAAAACATTGGAGTATTTAACGGTAGGTACTTTTGTGAGATCTTCCAAAAGCAACTTCTTTTCAATGGCAAATCAATTCTAGCTCAACTATCTCGATTTCAATGGCAGGTAGCTAAAAAATTGAATTCAATTCGCCTCCTCTATCCTCATTTTTTTATGCGAGGGAGGAGAGTAGTAGGTTTGAGGCCAAGGAGTTCGGCTGCGCGGTCCAGAGACGCTACAAACAATGAACAAAGCTACCCTTGGATTCCTTATGACACTCTTTAAGAAACTGAATCTTGGCACATTATTTTTGGGAAGACCAAAAAGAATCCAAATAGGACAGGAAATTAATGGGGTGGCTGCAATAGAAAAGGTCTACCCCAATTCAGGAAGGGGAACGGGCAAAATTATAACATCAAACAACAGATTTGACTCCTAATTTAGAAACGATAAAAATAAAGTATTTTGCCATAAATTCTAATCACCAATCACTCTTTCATAAAGAAATCAGAAATATTATCTAGAAAACTCACGACTTTTAATTTTAAATCGGGTTTGTTGCGGAGATATTCAGGAGCTGTTTCTGGGAATCTAACTTTATCTTCCAAATCTGGGGCCCAACTTTCCAGAGTGCCATTGTCCACTAAAAAGACTCCATATTTCTTTAATTCTTCCATAACTGAATAAAGAAGCTCTCCATGATTTCCGCGAAATTGGGAATCTGGACCAGTCCGAGGTGAGTAACCCACAAGGGCCTTCCATTTCATGCTGGGACTTTCTGTTTTTAACTTTTCTATTTCATCCATAAATTTACTAAGGCATGGGAGATCTCTTTGACCTACCGTCAGCGAAACAATCCTCTTAATAACCTCAGGTTTCTCAAAAACCACATCTAAATCAAAGACTACCGCTATTTTTTGATTCATGGCCTTCGAAAGTTCCACGACATTAATTGCAGCTCCCTCACCACGGCAAGGAACAAAAGCTACATCAAGATCCTTTAATTTGACCGTGTCGCTCTGCATTTCTTGATAAAACAACCGATCCGTTTCCCCTTCAACGGCAATTATATAATCATGAAACAATCCAGAGAGAAAATCTGCACGTAAGGTATTGGACGCTACGAAGGCTTTCCTTTTTAATTCCCATTCAAAAATAACTCTTTCTCCATTTTCTTTGGCAAACCGTAGCACTTTGGCTTCCGGTCTTTTGTCCAATATCCCCTGAAGCAGATGTGTATCATGAGTTACCACAATTGTCTGATTTTCATCTCGCTGTGAGTGGCTCGCGATCATACCGCCTAACCAAATCTTCTGTGCAGGGTAAAGATGCATTTCTGGCTCATCAATCAACTTTATATAGGAAGTCTCATTCAAGAGGGTCTCCAGAATACGAAACATCGCTCTAAGTCCATGACCAGCCTCTTGAATCGTGGTAAAAGAGCTGCTTTTCCAATCTTCGATTTCTTTGTAAACTTTTGTCTTACTTTCAGAGTCCGAAAAAATAGGTGGATCATCGACAGCTACACCTAACTCAAGGCCAATACCCATATGATTGAGGAGCACTAGGGAATATCCGAATCTGGTGCGAATCGCTTTTCGAATTTCTTCAAAAACCAAGGGACTTCTGTGAAGCAAGTTGATTATGTCGGTCGCTGGCGAATTATAATTGGTTAATCCATGGTGGCTTGTAACAGTTAACCTATCCTCACAACTCGCGTAGATCGAGAATGGCTTTCGAAATGCAGCGGTCGACAAAAAACTCCCCTCATCCATATTATCGAGCTTCGCGAGATCCTCCTTAGAAATTTCTGATTCTTGTGCCTTAGCTGGATCCCCCTTTAAATTCCGATGGGATGAAAGGTAGAATTTTCGATTCTGGCCTTCACCCTGCTCCATTACTGAATCTAGCAAGAGTTTTTTGCAAGTGTGTATATCTTGGACCGAAAATTCGAGGTCTTTAACCCACCTGAATCTGTATGTTGGGTTAATTTTAACGTCCCCTATTCTGCTATAGACCTCACGCAAGAAAGTTGATTTCCCAGTATCATTTGCACCAATGATTATAGTGAGTTTACCTGGTACAAACTCTTTTCCAGAATTTGTTGAAAGTTTTTTTATTCTCATATACCTACTTTTTCATATTTTCGAAAAGCGAAATGGCAAAGAAAGATTAATTAAAAAGATGGGTAAGGGCTTTGGCCTAAAACACATTTTTTCTATTATAGAGAGCACTCTTCTTCTGATATTACCCGACCTTCACAATCCCCATTTTTTTTATGCGGGAGAGGAGGGTGGTGGGTTTGAGGCCGAGGAGTTCGGCTGCGCCGCCGGTGCCGTAGATTTTCCAGTCGGTGGCTTGTAAGGCGGATTCAATATTGGCTCGTTCGCGGAGGCGCATATCTTCTTCAGTGAGCACGTCGTTGGGATTGTCTCCATTTTTTTTGATGGGGGTTTTTAATGACGCACCGCTGGCTTGTGGAACGGGCAAATCGAATTTCACCGAGCCGCATCGAGATGAGATGACGGCGCGCTCGATGATGTTTTGCAATTCCCGCACGTTGCCCGGCCAATGATAGTTTTGCAATTTCAAGACTTCGGCCTGAACCAAATCTCTTCCAGTGCAGTTAAGTTTCTTCCGGACTTGCGCCATGAAGGTGGTGGCCAGTAGCGGGATGTCTTCTTTGCGATTGCGCAGCGGCGCCACTTCAATGGGAAAGACATTCAACCGGTAATAGAGGTCTTGCCGAAATCGCTTGGCTTCGACTTCTTGCGCAAGCTTCCGATTGGTGGCCGCGATGATGCGAACGTTGACCTTTCGAGTCGCTTCTTCCCCTACCCGTTCGTATTCGCCTTCTTGAATAACACGTAATAACTTACTTTGCATCTCCAGGGGGATCTCTCCGACTTCATCCAGAAACAGGGTGCCACCATCGGCGGCTTGAAACCGTCCAGCGCGATCTTTCAAAGCGCCTGTGAACGCGCCTTTGGCATGACCAAAAAATTCGCTTTCATAGAGTTCTCTTGGAATCGAGGCGCAGTTGACGCGTACCAGCGGATGGTCTTTGCGCTTGCTTCTGCGATGAATTTCCCGGGCAACCAGCTCTTTTCCCGTTCCCGACTCACCGGAGATGAGTGCCGTGGCATCGGTCGGCGCCACCAATTCAATTTGCTCCACTAAATTGGCAATGGCTGGGCTCTGGCCGACAATCTCACCAAAGTTCTGGGCTTCTAACACTTCTTCTTTGAGGAAGGTATTTTCTAATTCCAATTGGGCTTTCAGCTGTTCGATTTCTTCGAACGCGCGTGCGTTGGCGATGGCCACACCCACATGATCCGCGATCATACGAAACCAGAGCGTGGCTTCATGACTGACGGGTTCCCGATCGAACACGGCCAACGTGCCCAAGACTTCTCCTTTGTAGATAATTGGCTGACCGTGAAATCCGCGAATGCCTTCTTGCTTGGCCCACTCCGGTTTGGCGATCCATTCCAGATTATTTTCCAACTCATTGATGACGAGTTGCTCGCCGGTTTTTCCAATCCTTCCCACTTTACAAACGCCTAACGGGAATCGTGCAAAGTAGCCATTCGTGTTGGACCATTCAGTTTTGTCTTCCCCACTCGACCGCCCTGCACTGGCTACCAAATGGAGACACTCCGTTTGATCGGGACATTCGTCTTTAAAACGGCAGGTGGCACAGATATCGCCGGGTCGCGTCAACCAAATTCGTGCGAGCACAACCGTGGGTCTGTCTGCGAGCCGCCGCACAATCAACCATAACAAATCATTGAGCGAGCGTTGTTGCGCAATGTCCAACACGAGGCATTTGAGGGAATCTAAGGTGTTAGGTGTTTCGCACTCCGGTGCAGTATGGCTGAAGGTTGTGCTCATAGGTAAAACGATAAACGAAATTTCGTGTATGTGCAATTAATTTTCGTTAAACACGAAATCTCGCTGCAATAGAAATTCCATTGAATTTAATAATATTATTTAAAAACAATAAGTTACGAATTTTCGTTGTTTGGCACATTCATTGTAATACCACGGAACTATGATTCACATATTCGACAGAACAATCGAGAGGAAGGATCACATGATGCCACGAATACCAGCCATTCATACAGAAAATGCCACTGGGCCAGCGAAGCCATTACTTGAGGGGGTGGAGAGCAATCTTGGGTTTGTCCCCAACATCATGCGGACCATGGTGCACTCCCCCGCCATCCTTCGGGGTTATCTCGCATTTTCTAATGCCTTATCTGAAGGGAATCTCTCCCCAAAATTTCGTCAACAAGTGGCCTTAGCGGTTTCGGAAGTGAGTGACTGCGAGTATTGCCTGGCAGCTCATTCCGCCATCGGCCGATCATTGGGCCTGAGTGCAGAAGCGATCGAAGATAGTCGGAAGGGTGATTCGATCAATCCCAAAGAAGCGGTCGTCTTGGCCTTCGCCCGTAAAGTCATAGAAAACCGTGGATGGGTCGCTGATGGAGACGTCGCCAAACTCCGCAAAGTTGGCTTCTCGCAAAGTGACATCGTGGAACTCATTGCCAATATTTCGCTGACCTTATTCACCAATTATTTCAATCACGTGGCCAAAACAGAAGTAGATTTTCCAGCTGTCTCGAAACTTGAAACGCGCGTGTAACACCAAATGGTCAAAGACTTACATACACACATTCATCCATCAAACTTTATTAAAGGAACAATTTCATGAACAACACATCTGAACTCGCACTCATTATTGGTGGAACCAGTGGAATGGGAAAAGAAACCGCTCGACTCTTAGTGGATCAACACATTCCGGTCTGGGTGACTGGCCGAGGCTTTAAAAATGTAGAAACGGCAAAAAATGAATTGGGGCAGGAAACCGAAGGCACACCGCTGGATCTTTCGGTTGTCGGGGATGTTCAGGACTTTATTGGCAATATTGAAAAGGAACCGCGGCACATTAAATATTTGGTCAATGCTGCAGGAACATTTTCTCCCAAGCCCTTTCTGGAAATGACAGGAAAAGACTACGACCAGTATATGGATCTCAATAAAGCCTTCTTCTTGATTACTCAAGCGGTGGCCAAGAACATGAAGGCCCACGGTGGAGGATCCATCGTTAATATTGGCTCCATGTGGGGAAAACAAGCCGTCAAAGCCACGCCTTCCTCGGCCTATTCCATGGCTAAGGCGGGACTCCACTCACTCACCCAACATCTCGCGATGGAACTCGCTGACGATGGTATTCGAGTCAACGCCGTGTCTCCTGCGGTTGTCGTGACCCCTATTTATGGTTCATTCATTGAACCAGACAAGATAGAAGAGACCTTACAAGGCTTTAACGGATTCCATCCAATCGGGAGAGTTGGCAGGCCAAAGGAAGTTGCAGAAGTGATTGCCTTTTTACTGTCAGAGAAAGCCAGCTGGGTGACCGGCGCCAATTGGGATGTTGATGGTGGTGTACTGGCGGGTCGAAATTAATAAACAACTTCAACATTCATAAAGAACGGAGGGTAGAACCATGAAATACTTCAATTCAACAGTCAAAACATTTCTGAAAATAACGGCCCTCGTACCGTTGAGCCTCATTGGGACCATCGCCATGGGCATGGTCTCTCCACAACCGGCAAACGCTGAAGCTACTCAGGTGCCAAAGACTTCAGAGGCAAAGAGTTACCCGACCCTTCACAAGACCATTGAGGTGGATGGGCAAACGATCTTTTATCGGGAAGCGGGGCCCAAGGGTGCGCCAACGATCTTGTTGCTCCATGGGTTTCCCACTTCCTCACACATGTTTCGCAACTTGATTCCGCAATTGTCAGATCGGTTTCATGTCGTCGCGCCGGACTACCCAGGCTATGGGAACAGCTCCATGCCAACGGTTGATACCTTTGACTACACCTTCGACAACCTCGCGAACGTGATGGAACATTTCATTCAAAAGGTGGGCTTAACAACGTATAGCCTGTACCTCATGGATTACGGAGCACCAGTCGGATTTCGGATAGCGGTGAAACATCCTGAGCGTGTCGATGGCCTCATTATCCAGAACGGCAACGCCTACATCGAAGGCATCGACAATAATTTCTGGGAGCCGATCAAAGAATACTGGAAAGATAGGAAAGCCGTGAACAAGGGCCTCGACAACGCATTCTGGAAGAACGTGAAGTCCGCGTACAAACAGCCCAATATGTCGAATGAGGATGCTCTCCGCTTCCTGGTGACCTTAGGTGCGACCCAATGGCAGTACACCAACGGCGTTCGCAACAAGGAGATGATCAGCCCTGACAATTGGCATGTCACGCAGAGACTATTAGATCGGCCAGGCAATGAAGCGATTCAACTGCAATTGTTCTATAGCTACGGCTCAAATCCACCGCTGTATCCCAAGTGGCAAGCGTATCTTCGAGAGCATCAACCACCCACGTTGATTGTGTGGGGCAAGAAGGATGAGATCTTTCCGGCGGAAGGGGCCCATCCGTATAAACGTGACCTGAAAAATTTAGAGTTTCATTTACTCGACACAGGGCACTTTGCCCTCGAAGAGGATGGCCAAGTTATCGCCGAGTATATTCGAGGATTCTTCGATACTCAATTAGCTGGCACCAAGTAAAAGACAGCAACCGATCAGAAATCTTGTCTATCGTGAAATTAATCATCGCTCATACTAAAGGAGATTAACCATGAACACGGCTTTGACACATTTTGGAACATTCGTACTTTCCTCAACATTCACTATCGCTGCGTTAACAAGCCTAGCAAGCGCAGCTCCACTGGAAAATTCAGTCAAGCTTCTCACTGCAAATTTTGAATCCCGTCAGGTTGTGCAGATAGAAGTTGGAGATTTTCATTTTATGCCGGGTCAGATTGCCCCAATTCACACTCACACTGCCCCAGCTGTTGGGTATGTCGCCAAGGGGGAAATTATCTATCAGATTGAAGGGAAAGAACCACAGATTTTGCGGAAAGGTGATGCGTTTTACGAACCTGCAGGCCCACGCATTATGCGCTTCGACAACGCCTCTTCCACAGAAGAAGCGATCTTTCTTGATTTTAATCTGGAACAAGTCGGCGAACCTTTTATCGTGTTCGAACAACCGCCAACGGAAGCCATTGATCGTCGTACACTGCCAACAATAGACCTTGGTGGCAAACGTGTTGATCAAGTCGATATCTACACCAGCCATCTAGGGCATCGTGAAACCATGAATATAAATACCCAAGAGCCAACCCTTGGTCTTGTCGCTGAAGGTATCATTGAACTTCAAATCAAAGGGAAAGCCACGCAACGTTTTGTCGCTGGTGGAAGTTTCTCTCTGCCTACAGCAAATTCCCAGGCAACGATCGTGAATGTGTCGGCTGAAGTTCCAGCCAAGCTGATCACGTTTCAGCTACGTCATGCACAGTGATCGGAGCCATGAAGACTTCGAAAGCGTCAAGCATAAATTTTAATTTCATGAAAAAGGAAACTGACCATGACCAAGCTTTTTGAGCCCTTACAAATAGGTTCTTTGACGTTGCCAAACCGCATCATCATGGCACCGTTAACGCGGATGCGATCAAAGCAGCCAGGAAATGTTCCTCACGAGCTCAATGCGGAATATTATGCGCAGCGGGCTTCTGCCGGGTTGATTATTTCTGAAGCCACGCAAGTTTCCCAACAGGGGCAAGGTTATCCAGGAACCCCTGGCATTCATTCCTCTGAGCAGGTCGAGGGTTGGAAACTTGTGACCGATGCCGTCCATCAAGCTGGGGGCCGCATCTTTCTTCAGCTCTGGCATGTTGGGCGTATTTCTCACCCTTCTCATCAACCCAATGGTGCGTTGCCGGTTGCCCCTTCTGCTCTTGCTCCGGAAAACAGTGGAACGTTTACGGCGGATTGGCAGGAAACGCCTATTTTGGTTCCTCGTGCGCTTGAAATAGATGAAATACCTGGAATTGTTGCTGATTACAAAGCGGGTGCTGAAAACGCCAAAGCCGCGGGGTTTGATGGCGTAGAAGTGCATGGCGCAAACGGATATTTGCTGGATCAGTTCCTTCAAGATAGTTCCAACGTACGCACTGACCACTATGGGGGATCTATTGAGAATCGTGCCCGCCTGTTGTTGGAGGTCGTTGAGGCGGTGATCGAAGTCTGGGGGAACGATCGTGTCGGCGTACGGTTATCTCCCTATAACGCGTTTAACGGCATGAAGGATAGTGATCCCATCAAGCTGTTCACCTACGTGCTTGGTGAATTGGATGCACGAGGCGTGGCCTTTGTCGATTTAATTGAACCACGTTCATCATTCGCAGGTATGAAAGAGGATAGCCTTGAAAATGCACCACAAGCCGCCTCCTTGTTTCGCAATATCGTAAAGACTGTGCTGATTTCAGCCGGGGGTCATACTCCTGATTCAGCCAATGAAGCGATGGAAAATAATTTGGCTGATGCCGTCGCGTTTGGAAGGCACTTTATTTCCAACCCGGACCTCCCAGAACGTATTCGTCAGGATTCTCCTCTCACTCCCTATGATCGCGCCACATTTTATGGGGGAGAGACGAAGGGATATACCGATTATCTCACGCTCAATGAAGAAGCCGCGTAATTCACCATAGAGTCAAAATAGGAGGATACAGAAATGAGCCACTACATCTTACTTCACGGTGCCTGGGAAGAATCCCGAATGTGGGACGACGTTTCACCAATTCTCCAGCAAAACGGTCATACGGTAACAGCGATTGATTTGCCAGGACATGGCGACAATAAGCAAGCCCTATTGCCGGTCACAATGGCAGCCTATACGGAAGCCGTTGTCGATGTGATTAAGCCACTTGACCATCAAGTCATTTTGGTAGGTCACAGCATGAACGGCGCACTGATCTCTCTCGTGGCTGAACAACTACCCGAGAAGATTGAACGACTGATCTACGTCACCGCTTTCTTATTGAAAAACGGAGGATCTGTGTTGGAAGCTATGCAAAGCGATCCCGAGGGCGGGGCTCTTCCAGAAGTCGTGTTTTCGGAGGATCAAGCCTTCGCGACGCTTCCCGAACCGGCTTTGCGAAGAATAGGATTTCACGATATCAACGAATCGGCCATTAACCGGTTTTTGCCATTGATGGCGGAATGGCAGGCCACCGAGCCCTTTATGGCAAAAGTTGCATTAAGTGCTCAAAAATTCGGGTCTGTACCAAAAACGTACATACGTACTGGCATAGACAAAATGGTCTCACCCACACTGCAAGACACCATGATTGCAAACTGGGAAGTCCAATCCGTTCTTGATCTGGAGTCTGGACACTTCCCTGCGTTTTCACAACCGGAAAAATTGGCAGAGCTCATACTTCAATCCGCGTCGGTCCAGAAGGAAAGACTTGTCAGGCACGCCTAAGAGCGGCCTGAATAGTCCCTTGGAAAAAGGAGAAAAGACAATGAAACCTCCAATTAGCGATATCGCATTCACCCCATCCGTGAAGGCCATTCAAGAACACATGGGATCCCGTAAGCAATATGCCCGAATGGAAGAAGGAAACGGATGGTCCGACACCATCACCCCGGAGCTTACGAATTTTTTGAGTGAGGTAGACTCTCTCTATTTGGCCACAGCCAATGCAGACGGAAGGCCGTATATTCAGCATCGTGGAGGCCCCAAGGGGTTTCTCAAAGTATTGGATGTTCGTACTCTGGCCTTTGCGGATTTTTCCGGCAATCGGCAATACATCTCACTAGGGAACTTGGCCGAAAATAATCAAGCCTTTTTGTTTCTGATGGATTATGCCACTCAAACCCGGATCAAGGTTTGGGGAACGGCAGAGGTGATTGAGAATGATTCTGAATTACTTACACAACTCACTGATTCCCAGTACAAGGGAAAGCCTGAACGAGTCATTCGGTTTCATGTGCAGGCCTGGGATGCCAATTGTCGTCAACACATTCCTCTTAAATACTCTCAACAAGAGGTAGACAACATCGTCCGACCACTCATCAAGCGCCTAGAGCAACTTGAAGCCGAAAATATTCAACTGAAAAGTCCATTGCCCATGATCGTGTAACACAATCGACAGGACAAAATTTTATATAATTTAGCCTGAAACCGGAGACAAGGAAATGCCAACCACCGTACAATTAAAGAATACACACGAAACTATCGAGGAAAACCGAATCATGAATGTTGAATCAGAAGATTGGATTGAAAGCTTCAGGAGTCTCTTTGACAATAAGGTCGCAAACTATAAAAACGGCATTCAAAAGGTGGAGGCCATGTTTTCAAAAGAAGAAGAAGATTTCCTTCGATCAATCGGAGCCACCCCTCAAGAAATATTCGACTTTGTGGAGGACTGGACTGACGACGGAGAACCAGACCCTGATATGATCCTTGCGATCACACAGATTCGGAGGGACTTTTTTTTGAACGATCAACAGGGTCAACATGCAAAGTTTGTGAAAATCACCGATTTGTTTCCGCCAAGGGAAGCTAAACTTGCTGGACTGGAATGGTTTCCCCGCATCATTGAAAAAGCCAAAGCCAAACTTTACGGAGACTTGCCTCCTGATTTGATGTATAGCTGTGGAGGAGACCGCCGATTCCTGAAAAAGGTTAAGGTAAAGCCGGATGAATTTCTCCAAGTAGTCCGGGAAGCAGGGGATGATGTGGAACACATTGTGAAATTCGTCACTGACCGATTTCAACAATAATCTTCTTAAAAGTTGTCGGAGGGTAACTGATGCCGAAAATTGTACGCTTTCATGAAACTGGTGGGGCGGATGTCCTAAAGCTTGAAGACTTGCCTTTGGTCGAACCGGCCAATGGAGAAATCCGCCTCAAGGTAGAGGCCCTCGGGCTCAACCGTGCTGAGATTATGTTTCGAAAAGGCCAATATCTGGAGACTCCTCAACTACCGTCCCGCTTGGGGTATGAAGCCGCTGGCATCATCGACGCAGTCGGACCAGATATTACTGATTTCAAAATTGGTGACCGTGTGAGTACGATTCCGTCATTTCCTATGGGCCAATATGGCGTCTATGGAGAAAGTGCTATCGTCCCCGCCTATGCCGCTGCAAAATACCCAGCCACCTTATCAGCAATTGAAGGTGCCGCAATTTGGATGCAGTACATGACGGCCTATGGAGCTCTCATCGAATACGGCCAGCTTCAAAAAAATGACACAGTCCTCATTACGGCAGCGAGCAGCAGTGTCGGGATAGCCGCCATCCAGTTGGTTAAAGCAGCCGGAGGCGTCGCTATCGCCACGACCAGAGGAGCAGATAAAAAACCTTTCCTTCTTGAAGCGGGAGCTGATCATGTCATCGTCACCGATGAGGAAGATTTGGTTGAACGAGGCATGCAACTCACGTCGGGAAAAGGAGTGCGTTTAGTATTCGACCCCGTCGCAGGTCCGTTTTTAGAACATCTAGCTGGGGTGACAGCACATGGTGGAATTATTTTTGAATATGGAGCCTTAGCGCCACACCCTACCCCGTTTCCTTTATTCCCCGCCTTAGCAAAAGGGTTAACCATACGAGGCTATACGCTCTTTGAAATCGTCAAAAACCCTAAAATGCTCACACGAGGAAAAGAATATATATATTCAGGGCTGGAATCCGGAGCACTCAAACCCATCATCGATCGAACTTTCCCTCTATCAGATATTGCCGACGCCCATCGCTACATGGCATCTAACCAACAAAAAGGCAAAATCATCGTGACAGTGTAATGGGGTCACGCATGGCTCATTGCACCTTTTGGAAGATCGCACTATAATTTTTGGCTAGATACGCAACATAAAAAACAATTACGTCTTATTAGAAGGTAGCTTATGGCCACCATCGGGCAAATTATGACTCGTGAGCTAAGTGTAGTGAGCAAAGCCACCACTATTTGTGAGGCGGCAGGGCAGATGCATGACCAGAGCATTGGATCATTATTAGTCAAAGAGGGAGAAAACTATTCCGGTATTATTACCGAAGCAGACATTGTTCGGGCGGTGGCCCAACAGATGGATGTCACCTTGACCACGGTTGAAGAAGTGATGTCGAGTCCAATCTTGACGATCGAAAAGAACCTCTCCCCTCACTATGCTCGCGATATCATGGGTGGCAAACACATCAGACATTTAGCCGTAACAGAGACGGGAACTATCGTGGGAGTTGTTTCTGCACGTGACCTTCTCGCCTACTTTAAAACAGTCTCCAAAGAAGTCGAATAAGGTGAATGTTGAAAAAAGCCACCAACGGCGTTCCCTGCCTTCGCCGGAGCGGCTTCGCGCAGGCAGGTCGCCATTTTTCCGTGCTCACGTAATACCAGTACGCTCCGCGCGCCAAAACGGCTGCGGCCTTGTTGGACGACTTTTTTGAACATTCCCCGGCGGCTATTGATGCCGATTTGAGATTGAACCTTTACCTACCAAGGGAAATCTTCAATAGGATAACAAGGTATCCTTTTTAGAACTCCATCCCGACCTTTCCCAAAACTGACCCCGGCGATACCAGATTTCGATGTAGGCCCAGAGACTTGGAATCTAATCCCATGGCTAATCCAAGTAGTTGTGGCAGATGGAGAACAGGGAGGTTAATTGACGCGGATTGTTGATGCGCTGCCTTGGCTTGCATCCCATCCAGATTCAAGTGACAGAGGGGACAGGGAGTGACCATCACATCAGCACCGTGGGTTTTGGCCTCTGATGTATGATTGGCTACCATCATGAGTGAATTTTTTTCATTAATGGTTAAGATAGGCAATCCACAACATTGAGACTTTCCCGGGAAATCGACAACTTCAGCACCTAACAATTGAATAACAGTCTCTAATGACTGTGCCCGTGATGGTTGTTCATCAAAACCTAATGCCTCAGTAGGACGTTGCAGATAGCAGCCATAAAATGGTGCAGCTCGTAATCCAGTTAAGGGACGCGTCACCGCTTTCTGAATACCTTGTTCCCCTACATCCTCCAAAAGAATCCATACGAAATGACGGATGTTCGTGGTTCCCCGGTAGGTCAATCCCTCTTCGGCTAATAGACCATTGACCTCGGCTAAATACTCAGGATCCGATCTTAAACGGAGATTGGCCTGACTCATGACTCCCTGACATGTGCTACAAATTGTCATGATGGGTAAACCCCGTTGTTCTGCGAGAGCAAAGGTTCTGGCGTTTAACACATCTCCTAATTTTTGATCTTTTTCTTGCAGCACCCCGGCACCGGTGCAAGATGCGGTCGTCATCTCCTCAAGTTCAATGCCCAACTTGGGATACACGTGCATAACCGACTGGTAGAGTTCAGGACACCCTCCCTTTGACACACACCCTGGAAAGAACGCATATCTCATTTGGATTCCCTCATTTTATGAAAGAGTCGTTGAATATCACGAATACCTGGAATGGCGTGATGGAAGAATCCCGTTTTTGGCACCTTCCCACGAATGAAAGCTCGAAGCATCATCGGGATATACGACATTAACGTGGGAATATTCCGGAGACCAAACGTACGAAGGGCCAGCATGGGTTCGTCCAATACACCTTTTTGACGTATTAAATCCTCAAAGACTTCCGCATGCCGGGACCCGCACGTAGACGGAACGTGTTTCTCCATCCCTTTGGCCCGAAGTGCCATAATGCGATCCATGGCTCCTACACCCTTGGGACAGACCTCAACACATTCCATGCATCGCGTGCAGTCCCACATGCCACCTAGTTTATTCAATTCGAATAGCCGGGTTTTCGCCTGTCCATCACGTGGATCTGCGACAAACCGATAGGCTTTAGCCAAAGCAGCAGGGCCCAAAAATTGTCGGTCGACTTCTAAGACCGTACAGTCAGAGACGCAAACCCCACACATAATACATCCCATCACGCCGGTCAGATGATCCATGGACTCCGAAGAAGCCACATATTCTCCCTTGGGATGTGGTCCTTTGGGTTGTAGCCATGGTTGAACTTCTCGAATTTTCTTCCAGAATCCATCCATATCCGTTACTAAATCTTTGATGATTGGCATGTTCTTCATGGGCTCTATCTGAATGGTTCCACCCTCAGACACCATGGAAATGACTTTGGTCTTACAGGCAAGAGTAGCTTGCCCATTTATCCGCATACCACACGATCCGCAAATGGAACCTCGACAGGAACATCGTAGCGTCAGGGATTCATCAATCGTCTCTCGAATTTTTATCAGTCCATCTAACACAGTATCTGAAGGTTCTGTCTCTAAAATATATTCTTGATCGTACGCCGCAAGTGATGGGCTTTCAGGATTAAATCGTCGTATGCGAAATGTTGTCTGCATTAATAGACTCGAGCTTGTGGAGTCCACTGCGTGATTCGGACTGGCACGTACGTGATTCGAGGCGTCCCATCTGAATCGCGATTAATTAAAATATGCTTAAGCCAATCCTCATCGTCACGTGCAATATAGTCCGTACGGAAATGTGCGCCGCGACTTTCGGTTCTTGTTAAGGCCCCAAGAATAATCGTTTCTGCGCAATCCAACATCATCCCTAATTCTAATGCTTGAATCAGGCTCGTGTTAAACACACGACTGTTATTTTGAACACCGACTCTCCCCCAACGATCCCTCAATTCCCTTAGTGACTCCTGAGCTATCAATATACCTTCTTCATCTCGGAACACACCTAGGTTTTTATTCATGGTCACACCAAGATCCATTCGGATTTTAGCGATGGAATCTCCGGTTGGCTTTTGATTGAGAAGTTCTTTCACCATGGCTTCATCATCAACGAGATGAGAATCTCCCACGTGCAGCTCCTCTAACATCTTTGTATAGGTGGCCGCTTCAGAACCTGCCCGTCGTCCGAATACTATCGTATCTAAAAGAGAGTTAGCTCCCAAACGGTTTCCCCCATGAAGACTCAGACACGCGACTTCACCCGCTGCAAATAACCCCTGGACCCCTGACCATTTATCAGCAGTATCCCAGCATCGCCCTTCGACATCGGTCTTAATTCCACCCATTTGGTAGTGCATCCCTGGGCGAATGGGAATTGGGTCTTTCGTTAAATCAATGTTCGCAAAAGTCTTGGCTTCTTCGGATATTTGCCGTAAACGATCTTGAATAAACGATTGACCCAAATGTCGACAATCCAATAGAACACATCCATCGATTCCCCGACCTTCATTAATCTCAATTTGTTCTGCTCTAGAGACCACATCTCGAGAGGCCAGCTCCATCATATTCGGAGCGTATTTCTCCATAAACCGTTCTCCATGTTTATTGAGAAGGTAAGCACCTTCTCCACGAGCGGCTTCACTGATGAGAAGCCCTTTCCCCTTGAGAGTCGTAGGGTGATATTGCACCATTTCCATGTCCATTAAGGGAGCGCCAGCTCGATACGCAATAGCCATTCCATCACCCGTACAAATCATCGCATTCGTACTCGGCTCAAACAGCCGGCCCAATCCACCCGCTGCAATGATCACCGCCTTAGCCTTGAAGTGTGCAAACTGACTTGTATGAATATCAAAGGCGACAACCCCTGCACAGCGACCCTCATCATCTTGAACGAGTGACGTGACAAACCATTCTTCAAATACGGGAAGTTGGAACTTAAGGATCTGCTCATACAGCACATGCAGCATAGCCTGGCCAGTGAAGTCCGATACGAAAAAAGTCCGTGCTTTTTTTTGACCCCCAAATCGTCTCGTCCCTAATCGGCCCTCCTCGTTTCGATTAAATATGACTCCCATATGTTCAAGCGACAAAATATCTTGCCCAGACTCCTCTGCCAAAATCGCAATGGCATCTTGATCTCCTAAATAATCGCTCCCCTTGACGGTATCAAACGCATGATCTTCCCACTTGTCCCCTCGATCAGTAAGCGCGGCATTGATTCCTCCCTGGGCGGCATTGGAATGACTACGGACGGGATGGACCTTGGAGAGCATGGCCACAGACACACCTTGCTCATGCGCGGCCAATGCGGCACGCATACCAGCAAGGCCAGCTCCAAGGACTAACACATCATATGAATAGGAAGTAGTCACTGAAAGAGTCTCTCAAACACAGTCTCACACATAGCACAATATTTATACCAATTCTTATCACATTTCGTCCTCCCATTTCTTTGGTTGGGGAGGAAATGAATTGCAATTGGGGTTATTGTGAAAAAGACCGTCGAGGTGGGAAGGAAATGAGTTTTCTCAACAATTCAATAGTGGAGCTCCTCAAATCTCTCTATGTCATCTTGGGGTTTTATGCTCATCAAGGGAAATAAAAAATTTGGTGAAATGGGGGAGGAAGGAAGTTTATCCCACTTACCTAGAATGCATTTGTCACGAGATAACATTTCACCAAATCTCATCTGAGGACGCAAAAGTCGCAAAAAGAATCTATGCCGTCAGCAACCGGAAAAGTTCCCAGGTGATTAGAACCGGAAGCCGCAGAAAAAATTTAAACGATAGGCCTTATAGCATATAGGGAAATTTAGTGAAATGACTTGTTGGTGGATCCTTCGAGGCATCTTTTTTGAAAAGCCTGAAATTTACCTCACTCCAAAAAATTCATTAGTTGGGCCCATTGAATTACTCAAGAGGAATCGTAATCACAATGCCACCCATGACATCATCCAAGGCGAAATCACGTTTAGGACTAAGTGGATGAGAGTTATGACAATCGACGCAGGCTTGGACAACCGCACGGTCAGGATATATCGCTTGAAAATATTGTTTTTTTCCGCTCTTCACAATACCACTATGAGGCTTAGCTGGGTTGGAAGCCACCGCTTTCAACCCATCACGTTCGAACTCAGTTGCCGGGCCATTTCGTCGATAAATGGGCCAGAGACTGATCAGACGGTAACGGATACCACTGCCACGTTCTGCCACTAAACGTCCAGCCCGTTGAAGGAACTGGGCCGGTAATGGTAAGGCATTGTTTTGCTCCCAATGTTCATCCGTCGGAACGATATTTTTTTCTTTCATGCGGTTCACCACGTGGGTGGTATAGACCGTGCGATCCGCCTCAATAATCGAATGAACATAGTCGGCAACTTTCTCTGGAGAGATACCCTTCAGAGCGGAATTCTTTGAGCCACTCAAGGCAATAGTTGCCCATCCAGCCATGATCATCACACCCATGCAAAGCGTGACCATCCACACCCTTCCAATCACGAATGCCTTCATGATGCCCCCTCTTTTTTGTCCGATGATCGATGATGACTGAGAGGGAACGTGATCTGACAAGTTGTTCCCTCACCTTCTTTGCTCGTGACCTGGATCTGGCCTGAATATTTCTGAATGATTCGGCGTGCGATAGTTAGCCCAAGGCCAGCACCTTCCCCCTGTTGTTTTGTCGTAAAAAAAGGATCGAAGATTTTTGGGAGCAAATGGTGAGGAATGCCGCAACCATTTTCTTCAATTGTGACCTGAATCTGGTGGTCACGTACAACAGTGGCAATCTTTAACATACCCTGATCTCCCATGGCCTGAACAGCATTGGCGATTATATTCGCAAACGCTTGCCTTAACTCCTGCGGATTGGCCATAAGGCCTGGGAGATCTTGATAGTCTATCTGGATATCCATAAACAATGTATCATAGGTCTCTTTTACCCCATTCAGTGCGTGCTCTAATTGCTCATTCACATTCACTTCTGACAACTGCTCCTTGAATTGAGAAGTCGCCTGACCGGTTAAGTCTCGAATAATCGTCGCCATACGTCGTCCATGTTGCACGATACTAAGGGCATACTCCTTAATCTGACTCGGGTTTTCCTCATCCTGTATTGCTTCACCGAGGCCAATGACTCCGACGAGAGGATTATTCAGCTCATGGCCAATTCCTGAGCTCAGAACACCTAGGCTGGCAAGTTTTTCTTCCTTGATCAGACGGTCTTGTAATCGACTTTCTTCAGTGACATCTCGAAACACCAATCCAACCTGCTGATTTTTGCCAGGCCGGGCTCGAACGCCAAACCATTGGTAACGGTAGATCTGGCCATTGACATGTATTTCTTGACGATCCGACGCCGCTGTTCGATATACGGCTTGCTGAAGTGGGTCTCTCAGACCCTCGGTGTTAAGACTCGGGGCTGAAGACTCAGGGGGCTCTCCAGTGAAATACGCGCCCATAGATTGAAACTCTTTTTCAATTTTCTGTTCTGTGCCTGAATCGGCTTCGAGGATTGTAAAGAGAGATGTGCCTTCAACCGGTCCATCGCTAAGATGAAAGGCCGCTTTGAAGGCACGATTGAGATAAACGATTTGTTGCTCCTGATCCAGCATAACCACGGGATCCGGGACGCTATCAAGAATTTGAGCTGTGGACTCTTGAAGATATTGAACCTCTTGAGATTTAGTTTCTACCTCACTTTCAAGCCCGGCGAACGCAGAGGCTAACTGTCTATTCATCCGATTGATCTCGTCGGCAAGCTCTTCAATTTCGTCACCAGTTTTTATATTGATCGGTTCTTGCCAATCACCATGGCCAATGAGCTTGGCCGTTTCTTGAAGGCGACGAATGGGTATCACAATACGACTAGCGGCAAAATATCCAAGCGTGGCCAGGAGTATGATCGACAGCAGTCCGAAGACTGCGACCCAGGTAAAGAGATGTTCAATCGGTGCAAAAAGCTCGTCCGACGATTGCCAAACGAACATATGCCATCCCATTCCGGTTGATTCTTGGGTGATTCGGCTTGTCTTGGGGAGGGGAGCAAAACCTATAATGGAAGAACGCACACCACCATGTCCATCGCTCGGCGCCGGAGTCCAACCATTCTGCATGGGTGTCACTAAAGGAATGATCTGAGGGTCGCTTAGGCGAGTACCTGTAGGCAAAACAGGGCAGCTAAGAACCGTGCCATTCCCATCAATCAGCATGACATGCCCAGTTTCTCCAAATCGAATGGTATCGATGTGTGAAGAAAAAAACTCTTTCGCATCATAAATTCGATGTAATACGCCAACAACCTGATACCGAAGACTATCCATGATCGGCAAAGAAAGGGTAAACGTATAGACCTTCAATCGTTCATCAAAGGCCACGTTGGTAATATAGGGTTGGCCTACTCCGTTTTTAAAAGCACCTTGCCACCATGGTTCTTGAGAATGGGCATAAGGCACTTTGGCGTTAAGTGTCGCCGTGAGACGTCCGGCTTCATCTGTGATAAACAGCCCACGAGTGGCAGAACGAGTGATCACAGGAATGGGGTGACCCGGATCGACATAGGATCCGCCATAATACTGTCGGAGTGTGACAACCAGATCGTTTTGCATGAGGCGTTGTACTAACTCAGGATCCTCCTCCAGCCATGCCTGTGCCTCTTGGGCAATTAGTGTTTGCAAAGCCTTATCGCCATAATCGTCAAGTTGATCTCGACGAATTTCTAGTGCCTTGATGATATTGACGTCGGTGGTAATTTGAGAAGTATTCGCAAGCTCGTCGTTCAAGATCAGGTCTATTTTTCGTGCGCTCTCAGTCGCAAGTGCCTCAAAGCTCGTCCCGCTGACCTCGCGAATCTCCTTCGTTCCCTGGAAAAACGCCATGACTAGGCCAATGGCGAGTGGCACGGCGCCAACAAGCAGCATAGAGACAATCAGTTTTTGCCTGAGGCCTTTTTTTCCTTTGTTCGTCACTATTGGTGTGTTGGCCATGATAGATCCTGTTACATCAGACTCCTAGGCAACTCAATAATAAACGTGGTCCCTTTCCCAACTTCACTCTCCACCTTGAGTTCCCCTCGATATTTTTTAATGATGGCTTTCACGTTATACAGGCCAAGTCCCGTTCCTTCCCCAGGTGGTTTGGTGGTGAAAAATGGATCAAAGATTTTTTCAAGATTTTCTATGGGAATGCCGGAACCAGTATCGGCGATTGAAATCTTTCCAACTCCGTTTTCGTAGCACGTTGAGAGGGTCAAGGTTCCCCTTCGTTCCATGGCATGAATGGCGTTAGTCATGAGGTTGACCAAGACTTGGAACAGTTCCCCAGGGTTAACTAGTACCTCTACCTTCTCACCAAAACGTCTGACGATAGAGAGATCTTGAAGAGTCGTGGCATATCGTGCAATATTTAATGCCTCCTCGATTTTCTCATTCACTTCGACTGCCGCAATATAGTCTGCTTTTGAGGATCTCGCGTATTGTGTAATCTTTTGACAAATTCCTTGGATCCGCTTGCCGGCTTCGATGATGCTTCTGGCCTGTTCGTGGATCGTGGGGACATCAGTTTCTTCAAGAACATTCTCTGCAAACGCCAATAAGATATACAGAGGGTTATTGATGTCATGAGCGATCCCCGAAGCAAAGGTGCCCATACCGGCTAGCTTTTCGGTTTGAAACAATTGCGATTGAATCTGAGACGCATGCTGGACAAAATCCCACAAAACTTTCGACGCAGATCCTCCCAAGACTTCGGTCTCAGGCTGTTTGTGTACCGCAATCAGTAAGTCAAGGTGAGAATCTCCTGTCACATTAACAATGAGGTTAATGCCCGAAAGACTTATGAGACTCACGAGGTCCTGTGTAATGGGAATGCCAAGTTGGCTAGCGTACTGAAGGGCAGGAGCAGAGGCATCCTGATCTGCAATCCCTGCGATTTCAACTCCTGGGAGGAGGGTAAGGAGCTCTAGGACGGCCATTCCCCCTTTTCCTGCTCCGAGGATGACGACCGTTGTTCGATCTCGGTTGCTCATCATCCTACCTTGGGCAAACGGAGGCATTCGACCTTCGGAATGAAACAGGGTAAGACTATGAGACGATTAAAAAAAAAGCGTATGTGGTGTGCCAAAAGGAATAGTCGTTGCCTTACCCTGTAGTCCAGCTCTCCCTAACCAGGAGAGCTGGACCAAGATTTCTGGAACCGCCCTACTCATGCAAGAACCAACGCCTTGTCTTGGGTAGGCCATCCTCCAATTCGTAAAGAGAATTCGATCATTTCCTATGACCATGACCTAAAAACCACGGACTTCCCGTTGCTCTAAGGCTTTAGCCACTGAGGCTCTCAGCTTCTCAGATTCCACAGGCTTGACAAGATAATCCGAAATCCCATGCTGTAACATGGTTGTGGCCATCTCAAGATCGGGAAATCCCGTCAGGACAATGATGGGAACACTGGGCCATTCTTTTTTGTAATAATTAATGACATCAATTCCATTCATATTTGGCATACGAATGTCCGTAATAATAAGATTTAACAGTATCGAGTTTTCGCCTTTTTGAATTTCTTCAATTCCTCTTGCTCCATCTTCAGCTTCAACCACATCATAGCCAGCTTTTTCTAGCGTCATGCGAACCACTTTTCTGACATCGGGCTCGTCATCAACAACAAGTACAAGGCCTTCAGACTCTCGACCGCTAAACATACCAGCTGTTTTTGATTCACTCATAGTTGGTCCCTCCTCAGTTAAGGTAAAAAGTAGAATGGATTCTCATGTTTCATCTTTCGTCCTTAGGCTCGCCAATTAATGCGTTTGAACATATGATGTCCAAATCAATGCATAGTTGCAAGTGAGTAAGTCATTGCTCATCTACTGAATCCCATGTCTCTAAGTTATCATCATTTTCTGTTTTCTTTGCTTGAAGGAAGACAGAGACATATGGTGAATGAAAACTAAGCTGCTGTTCCTTCACGGCAATTCTCATTTTTTTGTTCTTTGTACCCAATAATATTATTACCGGTCATCAGTTCAAATACGCGAAGACTTCCTATAGTTCGCAGGGAGGGTTAACAGGAAGTTGGATCGTAAAGGTGGTGCCACGTCCTTGCTCACTATCTACGGTGATCGTTCCTCCATGGACATTGACAACATCCTTGACAATCTTAGTGCCCAGCCCCGTTCCACCAACTTTTTGGCTAATGGCCTCATTGGTGAATAAACTGTCACAGATCTCAGAAGGCATACCCTTGCCCGTATCGGCTACCGATATCATCACTGTCGTCTGATCTAATCCCACTCGTCCACCAATAGTGACTGAACCGCCATGAGGGGTTTCAGGAATGGCATTATTGACGAGATTGTACAGCGCATTGAATAAACGATTCTCGTCAGCGTGAATAAGAGGAAGAGCGTCAAGTGCTTGGGTATGTAAACCAACTCCTTTTTCCATGCTATAGAGACGTAGGGATTCTAATACCCCTTTTACAACTGTGGATATCTTGCAAGGCGCAAAACGCGGATTGCTCGTTTTCCCTTTTACCGTATCCGCAATTTCCCGCACTCGATTATTGACGCGGCGACTGTTCGCGATGACCATTTGTATGGCTTCCGTGGCAAATCTCCTAGTGGCTTCCACTTGACTAGAATTTACGTCGGATAAATTTGCAAAATGATCTCGTAGCTCTTCCTCTAGCAATGTGGCACCGCTAAGAACAGGCATCAGCATGTTCTTGATATCGTGGGCAATATCCCCAAGAACCCTGGCCACTTCAGCAAGCTTGGCTTCCTCCAACAATTGTGTGGCCATTCGTTGGCGTTCTGTAATGTCTTGGAATGTCACCACAGCTCCCGTCAATTGCCTATCCTCTTCAATGGGCGTGATCGTATACTCTGCAGGAAAACTGGTGCCGTCCTTTTCCCATAACATTTCGCTATCGACGTGATTGATCGTTCCATTTTTCAATGTCGCGCACATGGGGCACAGTTCCTTCTTCAATGACCCAGCAGTATTTGAGCGATGAATAGCCGTGTGTGCTGAGACCCCAATAAGCTCCTCCTCTTTATATCCCAGCATCTTGGCCCCGGCTGGATTGACAAAAGTCACCTTGCATTCCAGATCCAACCCATAAATACCCTCACCAGCTGATACCAAAATTTGTTCACAATGCCTTGCTGACTTCAGGTGTGCTTCATTGGCCATTTCCCGTTCAATAGCTGTGGTAATGCGGTCTGCTACCATACCGAGGCTATTTAACGTAAAGCTTGTCAATTTGTGTCGAGAAAAAATACCCATCACACCAACGACCTTTTGGTTTCTCAGTAGTGGATAGCCCGCAAAAGCGATTAATCCATTGTGTTTGGCCCACTCCTGTTCGGGAACACAAGGATCTCCGATCACCGAATTTGTCAGATGGGGTTGTTTCTCAGCGGCAATCTTACCGATTTTGAGGTGACCCACTGGTATGCGGGCATGCTCTCCGTTCAAGTGGGTATACAGCCCGGAGCTCGCTTGCAGTTCTAATATCTGATCAGTGTCATTAAGCGTCCAGATTCTGGCAAAAGCCGCATCGAGATTTCTGACCAAGGCATCTGTACAACCCTGCAAAAGTCCTCGGGTAGCTTGATTCTGTAGAAGCTCCTGCCCTATATCTGCATCCAACGCTAACAGACCATTACGCTCTAGCAGTTCATTTTCTGCGCGCTTTCGATCGGTAATATCGCGAATGATGCCACAAAAAAACTGTTCATTTAACTCGACTGAGCGAGAGAGTGACAGCTCAATAGGAAACTCTTCTCCGCTTTTTCTCAGGCCATGAAGCTCTACGGTGTTATCAATGACCCGCCTCTCGTGAGTTGCCCGAACACGTTTCAGCCCATTTTCATGTGCTTGACGATACCGAATAGGCATGAGAAGAGTAAGCGGTTTGCCAACGATGTCTTGAGCGGGATAGCCGAACATGTGTTCTGCAGCTTTGTTCCATGACAGTATGTTTCCATTCAGATCACCTAAAATAATCGCATCCTGAGTCGTCTCCACAATAGATCGATATCGTTCTGCACTAGCCATTAAACCGCTCGCGGTATTCTCTGCTACTCTTCTGAGCGCCTGTACATCCCCTACCCTTCGAAGAGTATTTTTGAGTTCATATTCCTTAAAAGGTTTTCTGAGAAAATCCACAGCTCCTCGCTTAATTAATTCGGCTTTTCTTGCAGATTGAATCTCGGGAACGAGGATCACGATCGGAAGGAATGGGTCTAACTGCTTTAAGGAATGGAAAACCGATAGGAGAGTCCGTTTCTGCAGATCGACATCCAAGAGGACAGCACTGTAGCGCTTTTGTTTGACCCTGTTTATGGCCTCCCCTCCCGTCTTCACAGCGTCAACAGAATACCCATCGCGTCGCAGAAGACCAATGGTATCTGGAACGAGTTGTGGACTCGCCTCTAGGATGAGAATGGAAGACAAAGGCTTTATGGTAAAGGAAGTGTTCATACCCTCTGTATATACGCAAAAGTTAGTCCATTTAAATCTTCCGAGAGAAACCTTCTTGTACTCATTGAAAAACATGAGATTTTCATGACCTAACCACTCATCCTTCTCTTTATGCATAATTTCAATCGAGGTATCCATCCATATACATATTGGATTAATTGGATACAGGCCATAATTGAACTGCGAGGAGCCTACCTGCAATAAGACTGATCTAGGAGAAATGGGCTGGCAGTTTAGTTTGTGACGCGTGAAAAGGCTCAGGAAATATGAAAATCCTCCGGGATAACCTATCTCAGAGGGTTCCATGCGAGTATCATCTATTGCGAAAATTACCACCTCTGATTCAATCCTGTTCAATCCCTGCACTCATGGCCTATTCCTACCTTATAAACGCCATGATCAAAAAAGCCTCGATTTTTGGAGAGGGAACTTCACACCACATAGACCATGATTCTTTTCTGATGCTTTTGCACTTATTCTGCGCAACTTGGCTATTTTCCTCCAATTCCTGCATCAAAGGACCTTGTGCTGAGTTCTGTAATAACGTAGCACACTGTTCAATTTCTCCGTACTTTTTACCATCCCCTTTCTTTGGCTACCTGTCTTTAGTCTAGCCCTTAGAAACACAAAAGCCCTTCGGACATGACATGTCCAGAAAGGCTCGATGATTAAAACTCTGTGGAGAACTTCTCGAACAAGGACTTACCCCATAGGGCACCTCCTCTATTAGAGAAATAAGGTATGCCTTCCCTATAAAAAAGTCAAATGAGCGCGGAAGGACGCCGTAGAATCATTCAATCTTCAACAGCACATGACCGATAAGTTTCTTCAGTATTCTCTCCTTTATGGGAATGCGGAGACCATACACCATGACTCATTCCTCGGTTCTCAGATGTTGCATAATGGTATCTGGCTGGATCAGCCTGATGCTGGGAATTCTTGGGATCTTTCTTCCCTTGTTGCCTACCACACCATTTGTGCTGCTCGCGGCCTATTGCTTTTCCAAGAGTTCGCCTCGTCTCCATCACTGGTTAGTCAATCAACCACGCTTGGGACCCATGATTCGGAACTGGGAAGAACAAGGCAGTATTAGCCAAAGCGCAAAAGTGACGGCCACCGTTCTCATGATTGGACTTTTTTCTTTCTCCCTTTTATTTCTCGATCTAGCCTTCCTCCTGAAATGTGTGTTGATTGGTATCGGCGCGGGAGTGTTGGGGTTTATCTGGACACGTCCCTTACCCCTACGCCATCCTGATGAGTTCGGCAATGGCCCCGCTCACGCCCGCGAAGATTTGGTGCGGCTGAGCTAATCCATACATATAGGCCGGCGTCGTAATGATTCGATTCCCCTGATCCACCACAAATTTCTCCACCGCACAATTTTGATGTTTCGCCCCGGTCTTTTCAATTTCAGCAGCCGTCCCGGCATCGTCACCAATCGTCACATTGACGCCCTTCTCTCCAAATGCTAACGCCATAATGGCCGGAGCAATACAAATGGCCGCAATCGGTTTGCGAGCCTCGCTAAATTCTTTCACGATCCTAACCACCTGAGGATCAATTTCGCCTCCACTTCCTTTTTCCCCAAAATTACACAAATGGAGCGCCGCTCCAAACCCTCCAGGAAACGCCAAGGCGTCAAAGTCTTGCGCCTTCAGGTCCTCTAAGGCTTGGATGTCTCCGCGTGCGATACGAGCCGCTTCCTGTAAGGCATTACGCTGTTGCCCCGTAGACTTTTGCGTCAGATGATTGGTCTCATCCACATCTTTATTAGGCGCAAAGACTTTATACTGAGCGCCCTGTTGCCCAATGGCAATGAGGGTACTGATCGCTTCGGTAATCTCCGCTCCATCTAAAAATCCACATCCTGACAAAATAACTGCCACGTTTTTCATGATCGCCTCCTTTTTTTTTAAAAAATGAATAGTAGGGAAAATGGCTCGATTGTCGACGATCCAAAGTATAAGGAACTTCTGGTACGCTAGTATGGTGCCATTTGATAGGTCAACCAACAGTTACTTAAATGACAAGGCCATTCACTGAATTCTGACATTTCCATTTATTGAGGTGCACCATGGATCAAAGTCGATTTGAATTTCGCGGAACCGGATTGAGTTGTTTATGGCTGTTTCTCTGGACCTGGGTTCTTACTCTTATCACCTTCGGTCTCTTTTTCCCCTGGGCGTATTCTGCACAGCAACGATGGATTTCCGAATACACCTTTATTGATAACCATCAATTGTCTTTTCATGGAACGGGATTCGGATTCTTTTGGAATTGGCTTCTCATCATGGTCCTCACCATTATCACCTTTGGGATCTATATGCCCTGGGGATTTTGTCGTTTGAAACGATGGCAAACCAATAATTTGTCTTTTGCCAATATGGCGAACCAAGGTTAGCACTACACAAAAATCTAATGAACACCTTAATAGTGGCAGTAGGAAGTTACGGTGATGTACTACCGTTGGTTGGATTGGGCAGGGAACTTCGTTCTCGGGGGCATGCCGTCACATTGTTCACGAACGGTCATTTTGCCAATCTGGTGCAACAAGCAGGAATAGACTTTATTCCCATGGGCACGGCTGAAGAATATGATGCCGTCGCCAACCATCCAGATTTATGGCACCCACATAAAGGTTGGCGGGTCATTATGAAACGGATGATGGCAGGAACCTATTTGGAAGAGGCCTATCAACTTCTCTGCTCCCACCTTATACCAAGCGAGACTCTACTCATCAGTTCTACTCTTGGGTTCGTCGCACGCCTCGTACAAGAAACACATCAAATTCCTAACGTAACTGTCCACTTTTCTCCCGGCGTCTTTCACTCAGCCTATCACGCCCCACACATGCCCGGCCTTCCACTTCCAGATTGGCTACCAGTACCACTCAAGCAAGGTGTATGGTCGGTTTTAGATCACCTCCTCATTGATCCCATTCTCAAGCCTAAGCTCAATCGGTTTCGGCAAGCACTTAGGCTCCCTCCTGTATCGCGGATCTTTCATCATTGGTTACATTCCCCTGACTTAGTACTCGGCTTATTTCCAGAATGGTTTGCTCATCCTCAACCAGACTGGCCGCCCACAACCGTCTTGACCAGCTTTCCGTTATATGACGACACTGGCAATACCGACCTACCTATACCCATACAAACTTTTCTAGAGACTCACCCACAACCATTAGTCTTTACACCAGGATCAGCCAATAAACATGGGAAGGCGTTTTTCACGGAAGCAGCTAAGACTTGCCAAGCTATGAATAAATCAGGAATTTTCCTAACCCGGTACCCTGAACAATTACCCCACCCCCTTCCACCTCAGATCATGCAGGCTTCCTATGCTCCACTCAGCCAACTTCTGCCACATTCTGCAGTTCTCATTCATCATGGAGGCATCGGCACCTGCTCACAGGCTTTACGAGCTGGTATCCCCCAACTCATTCAACCATATGCTTTTGATCAGTTTGATAACGGTACGCGCATTGAAAAATTATGGGCAGGGCACTCAATATCCAAACGCAAATTTCGTTCGCCAGTCATTGCTCAACATCTACAAGAACTTCTTACGTCCACTGCCATAACCACTGCCTGCCACACCATCAAAAAATCCTTCAAAGAAACCCACCCACTCGAAGAGGGTTGTCTATTGATTGAGCAATTAGGCAGGCGATTTCTTAGGGCATGACCACTCATATCCGAACTACCATATCTCTCCCTGTCAATACCTTTCGCACTGTTTCCCGTTAAATCTCTTTCAGGGTTGATGACCTTTGCAGGCCCTTGGTAAAGTGTGTGACTGTGTCTACATCACCTCCCTTACAATTTCAAAAGAAAAACCCTAAGGCCGTGATCTCCACACCATTGGGGGACATTGAAATCCGTTTTTTTACGGATGATGCCCCACGTCACGTGGAAAGCTTTCTCAATCTGACCAATTTGAAATTCTTTGACGGCCTGTCGTTCCATCGTATCCTCCCTGGATTTCTGATCCAAGGCGGAGACCCGCTGAGTAAAAACCCAGACCGCAGCTTACATGGCACAGGCGGCCCAGGATTTAGCCTTCCGCCAGAAACTAGTGATCGGCCTCACCGCCGAGGCACCCTTTCCATGGCCAAAGTGCCACGAAACGAGGATTCCACTCGAGACATCGCGGATAGCGGCTCACAGTTTTTTATTTGTGTAGAAGACCAGGGCAGTCTTGACCGGCGGTATTCGGTGTTTGGAAAGGTAGTAAAAGGAATGGATGTCGTCGATCAGATTGTCGCAGGCCCAACCGATGACCGAGACAATCCCTTAGATCCGGTCAGGATGACGATTCGAGCTGAAGAATAGCGTATGGTTAAAAGAAACGTGTTGGAAGAGAAAAGTTAAGAAGTTCCTGCCAAGCATAAAAAATTCATTGTTCCCAATTATGCATTGGGAATTTGTGAGTCCTCTCTCTTAAAAAATCCACCCAGCGGGACCGCAGCAAAGGAAAAAGTAAAACATATAATTAGTACATTGAGCCTTTGAGTGAAGCGAGAACAAAGCTGGTAGGTTTTTTCAACATTCTTAACTAGACAAAGGCAATACTGGCATACGTCACCGTCGAATTAAACTGATCCGTGATTCCCCGATCATAACGAAGCACTTGCCCCTTAAGTGGCTCACTATCGCGCTGCAGTAGTTTCATCAACGTAAAGATCACCGAAAACCCTAGTATCCTCCGCTGATTGCCTTCCTTCAGAATAAACTCGGCGAAGCCTTCCGGATCAGCCTCTTCCACCTTCTTCAACATTTCCAAATCAATCTGCATACATCGATGGAAGGAAAAATCGGTAGGGGGCTTTTGATCACCATACCGAATGCCGATATGCGCCAGATCGGCACTGCCAATCACGCACACCTTTTGGCCACTAGCTTGAATCGCACGTTTCGTAATCGTCAAAAATTGATCAATTCGATGAAAGAGCTGTTGATACTCTCCACCAGTCAAGGTGTCCGGGGGGAAATCAACCAGAACCGGAACAATGGAAATCGCACGGTCTTCGCCTAGCGCATGCTGGAGAAACGGCAATTGCAATTCCAAACTGTGCTCACCAAGGTGAGCAATATCTTCGGCAAAAAACGTCTCTCCCGCTTCTTTGCGGATGGCCTCGATAATCCCTCGATTCACCGGCACGGTCCCAAACGGCGTTTCAAAATCTTTATCCGTCAAGGCAATGCCTCCTTCGAGACCGGCATGACAAGTGCCGATCAACACAAACACATCCGGAACCTGACCTTCCTGTAACTCCTGATACCCCCAGGCATATATGGGCCCAGCATCCTTGATGTCAAAATTCGGAGCAACCAAGCCTTTGATCACTTGTCCCGCACATTCAGCTTTGCCCTTTTCCGGTCCTTCCTGCGAGGCATAAAAGCCATCAATCTGTTCACGCAATTTAACGGGATCAGCTTCATATTGCTTGCCAGCAAAGGCCATCGGCCTCACCTCAAGCTTGCGATAGGCCTCAAAGGCTTGCTGTTGGACTTGCTTCAGTCGATCACCTTCTAAAAATAATTTTTCTTCCAGATCGGCCACTAATTTGGTGAGCTGATCCGGCATCATGAATTCCCCATACTTTTTCAGATATTCCCCACCCAGCTGCTCTAACGAATGCTCACCATCAAAAAACTGAAACAGCCAGAAATAATTGAGCGGCAACACCAGCTTTTCCGACGACAAGCCAGTGGGATCCCACAACACAATGTATTGCTCCTCCCCCTGCTTCAGGGGCGAATATTGTAAATTCCGAAGGAGCGGGTAATTTTTCGAATCTTTTTCTACAGCTTCGGTACTCATAAGAAATCCTATCTTGATTTTAAAGGGATTATGCCTCAAAAACATTCATTATACGGGTGCATTGCACAGGCCCGCAACCAAATCAGAATCTGGATTTCGGAAAAGAAGACTCAGGTATGTAAATGACACCAAACTTGATGGCCCTTGTCAGAGGAGCCAATGGTGATCAGTGGAGGATCCGTAGTTTTGCAGACATCCATCACTTCTGGACACCGGGGGTGGAATCGACATCCACTTGGCGGGTTTAATGGCGAGGGGACATCGCCGGCAAGAATCGTCCGTTTGGAAACCGCCATGGGATCGGGCACCGGATTCGCGGACAGGAGCGCTTGCGTGTAGGGATGCTTGGGCGTAGTAAAGAGATCTTCGGTTGGGGCCACTTCAGCCAATTGTCCTAAATACATGACGGCTATTCGATCGGCCAGATATTGCACCACATTCAAATCATGCGTAATAAAAAGATAAGACAGATGAAATTCTTGTTGGAGATCACGAAGCAAATTTAAGATTTGCGCTTGAATCGAAACATCGAGCGCAGACACCGCTTCATCGCAGACAATAAATTTGGGATTGAGCGCGAGTGCGCGAGCAATGCCTACCCGTTGCCGTTGACCCCCAGAAAACTCATGGGGATAGCGTGACTGATGCTCTGGCCTAAGCCCCACCTTCACAAACAATTGGTTGACTCGATCCTGCAATTCCTGGCCCTTGGCGATTTTATGAATTTTGAGCGGCTCCGACACAATGGAGCCAATCGTCATACGTGGATTCAGCGAGCTATAGGGATCTTGGAAAATGATTTGCATCCGTCGGCGGGCCTGTCGCAACTCACGAGGCTTGAGGGCGAGTAAGTCCTCCCCCTCAAATTTTATTTCACCAGCCGTCGGTTCCATGAGTCGGAGAATGGATCGGCCCACGGTTGTTTTGCCACAGCCCGATTCCCCCACTAGCCCAAGCGTTTCGCCGTGATTCACATGCAGCGTAATATCATCGACAGCCTTGACCCATGCCGATACACGCGAAAATATCCCGCTGCGCACAGGAAAGTATTTCTTGAGCCCGGTGACTTGAAGGAGTGGTGGTGAGTTATTTTCTGGCATCAGCAATTCATTGACAATTTACTGTCATTGGAATTTGGCGTTGTCTTTTTGTATTTCCCCCTCCTTTGTAAGGAGGGGTTGAGGGGAGGTAGAAATACCAGCTCGTCACCGACATTTCTTAGAGCACAAGCGAACATCTTGAGCTTCATCCTTTGAATTCTACCCCACCTTAGTCCTCCCCTTACAAAGGGGAGGAAATTAACACGACATCAAAGAGACATATCCTCTGCTTCTTAGCAATGCCCTCATCAGGAGCTTGACGACCCATGAAGCCAGCACACAGCTTCATGGGATTCTCCCACTTGAATGATTGGGGGAGGTTGCGTGGGACAGTGGGCCAGCACATCGGCGCATCGTGAGGCAAAATGACATCCTGTGGGATATTGCAAAGGCGAGGGCACCGTCCCTGGAATCGCTTCCAACCGAACCTGCCGTTCTCCGGGACGCGGTAACGATTTCAACAGCGCGCGGGTATAGGGATGACTGGGACGTTGAAAGAGTGTCTTGACCTCCGCCCGTTCCGCAATTTTACTGGCATACATCACAATGACATCTTGAGCGAATTGCGCGACCACGCCGAGATTATGGGTGATAAGCAAAATGGCCATTCCCAAATCTTTTTGAAGATCAGATAACAGATCCAGAATCTGCGCTTGAATGGTGACATCCAACGCCGTGGTCGGTTCATCAGCAATGAGCAAGTCCGGTTTGCATGCTAAAGCCATGGCAATCATGACCCGTTGTTTCATGCCCCCGGACATTTCATGGGGATATTGATCGATGCGTTGTTCGGGTGACGCAATTCTGACCTTTTGCAACAGACCAAGGACTTCTTGACGAACCGCTTGCTTCGAAAGATCCGTATGAATCTGCAACACCTCCCCAATTTGATCACCAATCCGCATCACGGGATTCAAGGAAGTCATGGGTTCCTGAAAGACCATAGCAATTGATTTTCCTCTTACCTTACGCATGGCCTTTTCGGGTAGAGCCAAGAGATCTTGGCCTTTGAACATAATCGTCCCGCCAACCACACGCCCAGGCGAAGACAATAATTGCATGATCGATAAAGCTGTGACCGACTTCCCACAACCTGACTCGCCCACCAGGGCCAGAGTTTGGCCTCCATACAAGGTAAAGCTCACATCATCCACCGCTTTTATTTCGCCCTTGTCGGTAAAAAACGACGTTTGGAGATTGGACACTTGCAAGAGAGGATGGACGCTAGATGCCATTTAACGACTTCTCAATTTTGGATTGAGGGCTTCGCGTAAACCCTCTCCTACGAGATTAAAGGCCAATACGACGATAAAAATGGCCATGCCGGGAATAAAAAAGAGCCAAGGCGCATCAAAAATGAATCCTTTACCATCAGAGAGAATATTTCCCCAGGTGGCGTCTGGAGGAGGGACTCCGAACCCCAAAAAACTCAAACCCGATTCCGTCAAGATGGCCGAGGCCACGCCAATGGTGGCTGATACAAACACCGGCGCTAAGGCATTCGGCACCATATGACGAAAAATAATCCGAGCTTCTGGGATACCTAGCGCCTTCGCGGCTGTCACGTAGTCCAATTCTCGAATTGATAAAAATTCTGCGCGCACAAAACGCGTCGTCCCCATCCAACTGAACAAACCAATGATGATCATGATGGTGTAAATACTCGGGGGTAGCAGAGCTACGGCCGTCAGAATAAGAAAAAATGTTGGGAAACACATCATGGCATCGGTAAATCGCATGATAAGCGTATCGATGGTGATAAACCCTAATTTGACATGTCCGTAAAAACCGGCCAGTCCTCCCAGGAGAATTCCAATGCCCAATGAAATCCCAACAGCCACAAATCCAATGGATAAGGACACAAACGAGCCTTGAAACATTCGAGCAAAGACATCCCGTCCTAATTCGTCCGTCCCCATGAAATACACACCACCAAATGGTCTATCAATTGACAAGCTATCTGAAGAGGGAATCGAGAAGGGGGGAAGAAATTTGTCAGTCAGTCGGACGACTTCAGGATCAAACACTACCCACCATTCCGTGAGGGCTTTTCCTGCTAGCGCGGTCACAAGCAATATCATTAACACCCAAAATCCAAAGAGGGCTTGGTAATCCTTTTTGAAGATACGAAGAAATTCTTGCCAAGGCGTTTCGGGTGGAGCCATCGCTTCAGGATCTAACGACATCGTCGTCGCCTGACTCAAAGCCGATGTTTTCGGTTCATTCATAAAGAGATGGTTTTCAGCGTCATCCAGTTAATGCAAACGGATTCTAGGATCCACCACCGCATAGAGAATATCCGAGAGTAACGTGCCGGCCAACGTTAAGACGGCCGCAATAAAATTTAAGGTCATAATCACCGGAAAATCCCTTGATAATATGGCTTCGTACGCAAGCCGGCCCAACCCTGGCCAGGCAAAAATTTGTTCAAAGATGACAGACCCGCCAATGAGTCCTGGGAGCAACAAGCCAAACATTGTGACAAAAGGGAGTAAGGCATTGCCAAGCGCATGGCCATAGATCACCGTATCTTCTTCGAGACCTTTCGCTCTGGCTGTCCGTACATAATCCTGACTTAACACCTCTAACATTTGAGATCGGACATAGCGAGACAACACCGCAATGCCTCCAATAGCCGCCATCACCGATGGAATGACCAAATGCCAGACTCGATCCATGACTTTATAGGCAGGCTCAGCATGCTCCATGCCAAATGTCTTGATACTAATCACGGGCACTCCAAACCAGCCCACCACCCATAAAATGGCTAAATAGGACAAGAAAAATCCTGGGACGGAAATCAGGGCATAGGACAAAAAGACGGTACCCCGATCATACGCCCCACCTCGAAACACCGCCCCATAAATTCCGGCCGGAAACGCCCATGTCCAGACTAAAATGGTGGCTAAGATAAACAGAGGTAACGAATTGAGAAAACGATCCCAAATTTTTGGAAGGACCGGCTGACTATCTTTAAAGGATTTTAATTCCCCAGACGCCAAATCCCGAATCCAATAGGCATATTGCACATGCAGGGGATCATCCAAGTGAAACGCGGCACGAATCTTCGCGATATCTTCCGGTTTCATCCGGGGATTCATGGGATCTACTTCGCTTGGCTCTCCAGGCGCCAGATGAATAAATGAATGGGCCACAAAAGACACGATGATCAAGAGAATCAATCGTTGCCCAATATTTCGAAGAATAAAATTCCACATCGTCAGAACGTCACAAACAGGTTGTTAGATCAGTTTCAATTATTAAAAGTCTGGCGTGAACTCCAGTTTGCGCCATTTGTGAAAATGATACGTAATATCGCCACTCTTGATTGGATAAATTTTTTGATAGTCCTCTTCCCCATCATCGGCTTCATTCACTAAGACAATCTTTTTATCCAATACTCTGGTACTTAATGGTGCATATAAGAATGTATAGGGTTGATCCTCATGGATCAAACGATGCAGTTCATGTGTGAGTTCACGTTGCCGATCTCGATTATACTCTTGCCGAATGCGAACGATGAGTTCATCCGCTCGCTGACTCTTATAGCCCACAAAATTCAATTGTTGAGGCCCGGCTTGACTGGAATGCCAAATCTGATAGAGATCTGGATCAATGCCCATGCTCCATCCCAATACCACCGCATCGAAGTCTCCTGTATTCACAAAATCCCCTAAGAACACGGCCCACTCAAACACTTGAGTATTCACTTTCACACCAATTTTTTTCCAGGCATTCTGGGCAATCGTCATGAGATTTTTTCGAATAGGGTTGCCATTATTCGTAATCAAATTAAATTCGAAAATTTTCCCATTCTTTTCTAACCACCCATCCCCATTGACGTGCCACCCATGTTGCTGGAAAATCGCCTGGGCTCCTTCAGGATCATAGGGAAGAGGTTGAATAGCTGGGTCATACCATTCAGTATTTTTCGGATACGGACCGGTGGTCCGTTCGCCTTCCCCATACATCAGATATTGAATAATCTCACCCACATTAATGGCCATCCCCAACGCTTTCCGAATGTCCCCATCAGCAAACAAGGGTTTCCGATTGTTGTAGCCGATGTAGGTGTAGGCAAAGCCCAAGCTCGAAAACCATTGATACCTGGGATCGTTTTTATAACGATCAACTTGATGTGGTTGGGCACTATAATAGTCGATGGCTCCTGTTCGAAACTCGACTTCTTGCGTGAAGAGTTCTGGAATAATTCGCATGTAATAGTCTTGATATTGAGCGGGCCCTTCCCAATAGTCATCAAACCGTTTGAGATGAATAAATTCATCTCCCTGCCATTCCACAAATTGAAAACGGCCGCTGCCGATTGGATGCCGATTAAATTGGCTATCTCGCATCCCAAATGTTTTTTGGGCTTCTTCTGACAAATTTCGTTCTTGTTTTTCACGATTTATTGCTGCGGCATTGAGCAAGTGCTCAGGCAGGATACCCATTGTCCAAGCATTGATTGCCGGAGAATAGAGCCGCTTATAAATAATTTTCACCCTATAGGGATCTAGGATTTCCACTGTTTTGATTGGTTCGAAATCCGGCGTCCGTGGCGAGAGATTTTTCGGATTCATGATGGCTTCATACGTAAACTTCACATCCCCCGCATCGAATTCATGGCCATCTTGAAAATTCACACCCTTCCGTAGATAAAACACGATGGTGGGATTATGTTCCCCAACTGGAAGAATTTCAGGAAATTTTTCACGGAGAGCTTCTTCGGCCTCCTTTCCGATTTCTTTCGGATAGCGAATCATTTCATCAAAAGGAAAGTGGTCGAAATACTGTTCGCCCAGAATTGGTTTCAAACGATCAAAGAGATCTTGGTCCACCTGAGAAAGAGTAAACGCAACTCTCGCCGGAACCCTAACCTTCACCTGTATATCTTTCAGCTGCGGCTTGCCTTCCGCATTGGGCAGTAATAAAGGAATAGTTTCTTCTCGTTGAGTCGATGGCAAGAGTTCCAGCGACTGAACATAATTTTTGAGCCCTTCGTCTGTTCCCGTTTTCCAGGCTTTTTGGATGTGGTGAAAGAGCGCCGCTCCAGTCACCTCAGTCCCATCGGGAAAACGATGATAGGGATTTACCAAAAGGTAGGCCCGTTCGGTAATCTCCCAATCCGTCGCCAACCGTCCCCGTAAGTCCAGGTTCTCATCTAAATCTAAGAGTCCTTCAAACACCTGACTCACAATACTGGAACTGGCTGAATCGGCATTCAACGCGGGATTAAGAATTTTGGCATCCCCACTCGACCCCTCAATGTATGTCACCAAGCGATTCGGATTTCCGGCTGCTTGATTTTCGTAGGTGGGAACCCAGAAATATGATTGAAGAAGGAAGAGGACCAGTACCAGGGGAATGAAGAGCAGGAGTCGTTTAACAATCATTATCTATACGGATAGACCATGCAACGCAAAATTATTTCAATAGTATCAAGAACTTTTAGATGAAGCCATGACTGAATACCTTTATCCACAGCCTGTTGATTATTTTTTTCCACAACTCATTACGAAGGAGTCTTCCAGGCCAGTGATTTTTTTCTTGCAGTCTTTTTTTTATTTCGCTAGACTCCGCGTTCCTTTTTTTTGACAGATCTCAATTGCCTAGGTGCGGCCATCATGATCCCTTAACAGCTTTTCTCAATAGCACGATCTTCTCTATCCACAACTCATGCCCACTTTACCATCTTTACAATTGCTTCCCTTCTCTCATCAATTCTGGATGAGCCCTGTGTCCTATTCGTCTTTATTTTTTCCCCAATGTGACGTTCGACACACAGTGCGCTCTTTCCCCAATCGTGTCTTGAAGGAGGGTTGTTCATGGAGGATTGGTCTCACTCACGCACCGTTTTAATTGTTGACGACCACCAAGGTCTCATATCCCTTATCCAACGGTGCCTTTCCCGAGAAGGTTTTCTTACCGCATTTGCTCATAGTGGAGAAGAGGCCATCAAGTGGCTCTCCCACCACCATGCTGACCTTCTTCTTCTAGATTTGCAGCTCACCGATATGTCAGGTGAAGATCTCATTCACCAGCTCAACCAACGTAACCTCACGCTCCCATTTATCGTCGTCACGGGTCAAGGAGACGAACGTCTCGCGGTTAAGATGATGAAACGTGGTGCGCGCGATTACTTCATTAAAGACAGCAGCCTTATCGAACTTCTCCCCTCCATCGTCACGCAAACGTTTGAACAAATTCAACAGGAACAGCGTTTGACCCTCACCGAGGAAACCTTACGTGAAGAACGTGAGCGCATGGCCATTACATTGTCCTCAATCGTCGAAGGGGTCTTCACCACAGATACCCGAGGACGTATTACCTATATGAATCGCATGGCGGAAGAATTGAGTGGATGGAAGCAGCGAGAAGCCCTAGGACGATCGGTTGAGGAAGTTGTTCGATTTCTGCATTCTGGAGTGAACAAAGAAGATGACCATCCCGTTACTCATGTTTTAGAGATGGGAATTCCACTACACCCTCTTGATCATTTTCCACTATTCGATCCAACCCACGGTGAGCGGCCAGTGGTTTATAGCGTATCTCCGCTACGTCGATCCAATGGAAATTTATTAGGAGCTGTCTTGATTCTGCGTGATATGACCGAGCGAATAAAATTAGATGAAGAACGACTAAAAACCAGTAAACTCGATTCCTTGGGACTACTAGCGGGTGGCATTGCCCATGACTTCAATAATCTCCTCACGACCATCTTGGGCAACCTTTCTATGACGAAAGCGTGGGTCAATTCCCGGGATCATTTATTTTCTTTTCTCACTGAAGCGGAGAATGCCTCCCTCCGTGCTAAAAAACTCACACAACAACTCCTTACCTTTGCCAAAGGGGGCACTCCTCTCAAAAAACCTCTAACCTTGCAACATGTTATTCCTGAGTCTGCCGCGTTCGCCCTCTCCGGATCATCGATTCACTGCCATTGTGAGATCCCTGATGACCTTTGGACTATTGAAGCAGATGAAGGACAAATCGGCCAGGTTGTGCATAATCTCGCCGTCAACGCGAGCCAGGCCATGCCAACTGGTGGCACCCTCACCATTAAAGCAGAGAATGTGATCAAGAACTCCTCACAGGCCACACAGACCGGACTCCCCGATGCAGGAAATTACGTCAAACTGACTATTCAAGATAATGGAAATGGCATTCCTCCTTATGCTTTCCACAAAATTTTTGATCCCTACTATTCGACGAAAGAGTCTAGAGCTGGACTCGGGCTTAGTACCGCCTACTCTATTATTCATAATCACCATGGGAGAATTGCCGCTGTCTCGACCCAAGGCCAAGGAGCAACCTTTGTTATTCATCTTCCAGCGTCTCCGGTCACTGCCATCGCCCCACTGACTTCAACTTCTACTATGACTGGAGAAGGACGAGTCCTGGTGATGGATGATGAAGAATCCATTCGCCTCCTCTTAGGCGAAATGCTCAAGCACTTAGGATACGATGTGCAATGTGTATCTGAAGGGAGGGAAGCGCTAGAACGTTACCAAGAAGCCTTTCATACTCACCAACCATTTAGGGCAGTCATTTTAGATCTTACCGTCACAGGCGGCTTAGGCGGAAAGGATACCGTTCAACAACTACGGCAATTCGACCCACAAGTTAAAGCTATTGTGGCTAGCGGATACTCGAATGATCCGGTCCTCTCACGCTACTCAACCTTTGGATTTCATGGGGTAGTCGCCAAACCTTTTCGTCTGGCCGAACTCAGCCAAGTGCTACACGAAATCACGGCATGATGGACAGATTTATGGAGAGAAAACACCTGGATGGGTGCTAGATCTAGGGCTAGACCTCTATTTTTACTTCACCTTCTTCAACAACAGTTTCATACGATTTAATATTGCTAGATGGGTTGGTTATACAATGACCTGTTTTCACATTATATTCCCATCCATGCCACGGACACGTGACCGTCTCTCCCTCTAAGTCTCCTTCACCGAGCGGTCCACCTCGATGAAGACACATATTATCCATCACGTGAAACGCCCCATCCACATTAAAGACTGCTAAACACTTGTCTTTAACTTCGACCACAACCCCATTTCCTGGGCTCACTTCATCAATTTTCGCTATTTGAATCCACTCTCCCATAACTTCTCCTCATGTATTAACACACACGCTCATTGACCTAGGATGATTTCTGAATTGGATCTTTAATTTTCTTCAACATACTCGAAAGAGTTGGTGCTGACTCACTCTCGGCATTTTCTCCCTGTTCAATTTGGCCGACCAATGTCCGCACAATCTGGATAAAGGCCTGTGTTTGTGGAGAATCAGGATCTTTGACCACAATCGGATTCCCCTGATCCCCGCCCTCACGAATGGCAGGATCAAGTGGAATACGGCCAAGAAACGGAATTTCGAATTTTTTGGCCGCTTCCTCGCCCCCACCGTGTGAAAAAATTTCAGTACGTTCCCCACAATGGCCACACACAAAATGACTCATGTTCTCTATAACACCCAGCAATGGCACATTCACTTTCTTGAACATCGTCATGCCTTTTCGAACATCCGATAGTGCCACTTTCTGAGGAGTCGTGACGGTAATGGCTCCAGTTAACGGCACAAGCTGAGACAGTGTCAGAGGGACATCACCCGTTCCAGGCGGAAGATCAATCAATAAATAGTCCAGTTCGCCCCACACGACATCACGGAAAAATTGTTGAATGGCCGAATGGACCATAGGACCTCTCCACACAACCGGAGTATCTTCTGGAACAAAAAATCCCATGGAGATGACCTTCACGCCCTGCCCTTCAGCAGGAGTAATTTTCTCGCCGTCTTTGACTGGTTCTTGAGTCACCCCAATCATCATTGGAATATTCGGGCCATAAATATCGGCATCCATCACCCCAACAGAAAAGCCTTCTTGTTTGAGAGCCACGGCCATGTTCACCGTGACGGTGGACTTTCCAACACCCCCCTTTCCGCTACTAACCGCAATGATATGCTTAACCCCAGGAAGTGGATTTTCCTGCGGCTGATTCGTCGCAGCTGCTGCCTCTGGGGACTGTTGTTCTTCAGCCATTTATCGTTCTCCTTCTTGCTTGGTTCTTCGAGATACTCTCGTGACAAATTATCTCTTCGGGACATGACATTTCATATAATCCATCTCTATCATACAGATGTCGAACCTCTTCTCACACTCTCATCAAAAAAAGAAAAGAAGGAAGCGCAGATCTGCCTGTAGAAATGAAAACTGTAGGCTGGAAACTTTTGGTTGATTAATCCCTAACCAAGTTGCGTGGCAAATTTTTTGCGCGAACGCCCAATGAGTGGCTCATGATGATTTTGACGATTAGCGGCAATCACCGGATCCAAAATTTCTCCACATGTAATACATCGCCATCCTGAAAAGTAGATGGCACCGGCTTCATCGGCCACATCCCCAAATTTATCTTGAATCATAATTCCCTGACATCGTGGACAATCCATACACTGCACCCCTTCCTAAAACACAAAATAAGTGAAAATGAAGTCGTAGGTCAGGGTATGTAGCAAGGGAGATACCGAAAGCAATATTTTATAAGCCATTGTTTTTGAATGCTATTTTCGATAATCACAGATTGCTTTGTTTCATAATGAAACATAATTTATTTTTGTCTATCGATTTAAAAAATGTAAACCATTGATTATTATAATTTTATTACATATTGACACCAATTGGTACCAAATGATTCTAAAATGAAACATCTAGCAATTTGGCTTTAATCCAAATTGCTTGACCTTCCGCCATAAGGTTGACCGGCCAATCCCTAACCGCTGAGAAGCGGCTTTCAAATGCCAACCCGAACTATCCAACGCCCGGCTAATGGCCTGCCGTTCTATGGACTGCAAGGATTCACTATCCGTCCATTCCCGATGGTCCAGGTAATGTCGTTGCAAATCAGCCGGAAGATGCTCAAATTGGATTATTGTTTCCTCACAACAAACAAAGGCATGTTCCATCACGTTCTGCAATTCACGAATGTTCCCAGGGAACAAATATTGTTCAAGGGCCGTGAGAGATTGAGGTGAGAGCCCAGTAATCTGCTTGCCCATTTCACGATTAAACTTCTCTCGAAAATGATTCACGAGCAACGGAATATCATCTGCTCGCTCACGGAGTGGGGGCAACACAACGGGAATCACACGAATCCGATAATACAAATCCTCTCGAAAACGGCCTTCACGAACGGCTTCATCCAGATTGCGATTGGTCGCGGCTACAATTTTCACGTCAACGCTGATTGTTTCATTAGAGCCAACCCGTTCGAACCGTCCTCTTTCAAGAACTCCCAATAACTTGACTTGGGTCGTCAAGCTCATCTCCCCAACTTCATCAAGAAAAATAGTGCCTCCATTGGCAATTTCAAAACGGCCAGGCTTGTCCACATACGCATTAGTGAAGGCACCTTTTACATGGCCAAACAATTCACTTTCTAGCACTCCCTCCGACAAACTTGCTCCATTCACGACAACGAATGGCCCTTGTCTCCGCGAACTATGTGCATGCAAGGCATACGCGATCAATTCCTTCCCCGTCCCACTCTCGCCAGAAATCAAAACTGAAGACTTCGATGCCGCGATGGCTGGAAGCTTGGCAAAAATATTTTGCATGAGTGGGCTGCGACCCACAATATGGTCGAATTGAACTTGCTCACCTAAACGATGTTTCAACTCTGAAACCTCTGCCGTTTTTGCCGTTAATTCTCTGGCAAGGGAGATATCACGAATGACCTCAATTAACCCTATTAGCTTGCCATCCTTGTCTAGCAAAAAATCTGTATTGATACTCACCGGCATCTGGATGCCATCTCGACGACGAACGATCGCCTCGAAATTTGACACCCGCTCTCCTCGAAGAGCACGTTCTAACACACAATCTTGGCTCGAACAGATATTGCTTTGGATGAGGACATCACAAGCCAATAACATTCCCAAATCTGGCACGTCATAGCCCAACATGGTCTGCATGGCACGATTCAAAAACGTCACACGTTTCTGCAAATCAATGGTGATCACTCCATCACTGATACAATCTAAAATGGCTTCTGCTCCATTCGATCGGGAATTTGTATTATTCTCTTCCATAACATTCACACCTTTTACCATGAAGATTTTTCGTTGCGACGAACTCGACCTTTTCGTTCACGAGTTGTTATGTTAGAAAGATACTAGCGCAGGAACGGGAATATGCGCGCACCATCACGAATCTAACCCTAGTGTAAGCCAGGTCCATTCTGATCCACAATTCCCTGGCCACCACCACTTTGCCAATCCTTTTTCAATAAAACCAATGAATGTCCTGCCAACTCTCGCACAACTTCAATATCCTGAGATTGATCCGATTTTTTTTCAAATTGGACCATTAGCCTTCCGATGGTATGGACTCATGTACCTATTAGGGTTAGGTGGCGCCTATTGGCTCATCAAAGCCCGTGCAGTCAAAAAACACATTCCACTCTCCCCTCAACAACTTTCAGACCTCATTGTCTTTGCGGCGTTTGGAGTCTTTATTGGCGGACGTTTGGGCTACGTCTTATTTTATAACTTGCCCTTTTATCTGGATAATCCACTCAAAGTCTTTGCGGTTTGGGAAGGAGGCATGTCCTTCCATGGTGGATTGCTCGGGGTCTGTGTGGCCCTAGTCATATTTTGCAAACGAAGGGGCTTCTCTATGGCCTCCATTGCCGACCTCGCAGCGGGAGCCGCTCCGATTGGCTTAGGATTTGGACGTTTAGGGAACTTTATAAATGGCGAGCTATTCGGCCGGGCGACTGATGTTGAGTGGTGTATGGTCTTCCCACAAGGTGGGCCTGAATGCAGACATCCCTCCCAGCTTTATGAAGCCGGGCTGGAGGGCCTTACGCTTTTCATCTTGCTTACGATTATCAATCGATGGAACACGCCACCCGGGACTCTTTTTTGGACCTTTATCAGTGGCTATGGAGTGGCTAGATTTTTCGTCGAATTTTTCCGTGAACCCGACAGTCATTTAGGATTCATTTTCCAATGGGTCACTATGGGCCAACTCCTCTGTATCCCCATGATCACCCTCGGTCTCATCATGATTCTTCGCGGATATCAACAGTCAAAAAATTCCGCTTAAGCCACATACAGGGGCCCTTGCCCTCTACGCACACAATTCCCCTCCATCTATAGGCAAGGTCATCCCCGATGTATACTGATTCTGTAGTAAAAATAAGTAGGCTGCAGAAACTTCCTTGTGCGTTCCCATACGATCCAGAGGCGGTCGTATTCCAAACAACTTAAGGGCATCATACCGCTCAGTATCATTCTGAAAGCGCTCAATAAACCCAGGACTGACAGCATTCACCCTAATAGGAGCCAGCTCAACCGCAAGGGCTTTCACGAGGGATTCAATGGCACCATTTATAGCAGCGATTCCTGAATAGCCTTTGTACCCACGACTCGATGCGATCCCCGATGTCAGAAGAATGCTCCCTTCTTTTGAGAGATAGGGGAGACAATGTCGAGCGACATAACACTGCCCCCAATACTTTGCCTCGAATGCCTTTCGAACTTCGCTAGAAGGCATGGTGACAAAATTACCTGTCACTTGATCTGGTTTAATAGCCGCAACAACATGATCAATTTCCCCCACTTCAAAAAAGAAGCGGATTACGGCTTGTTCATCTCTCGCATCAAGTTCATACGTCGTCACCTTATTATCGAGCTGGCGTTTGGCAGCCATCAATTTCTCAACAGATCGAGAGGCAATGACAACCTCCGAGCCGACAGCAATTAGTTCCTCGGAAAGCTTTAGTCCAATACCGGAGCTCCCTCCAACCACGATCACTCGCCTATTTTTCAGCTCTTCATTTTTCATCCTAGGTTCGGTTTCGAAACTACAATCCTTTTAAAGAAATAATCATTGTTTGACTGAGCTCCCCCTGGCTTCTACTAAAAACCGCCACCTGAACCACCGCCGCCGCCGCCAATACCACCAATGCCTCCAGGGAGGACGGGTGATGTGGAGGCCTCAATGGGTTTATCGGGAACCTTCCCGTACCGTCGAAGAGGAGGAGAATTCCAAATGACTTTATTCCCCGGAGCAAGATTGGCGGCTTTAATAAAATGTGGTTTTGCCCCTTCTCGATCCCCCATGTGCTCCATAGCGAGGGCCAAGTTATAATGTGCTTCGGCTAAGTCAGGTTGTTCTTGTACAGCAGCCTGAAATTGCTGCTGAGCTCCTCCCCACCTCCCTTCACGAAACAGTCGGTTGCCTTCATTTAAAAATGTCTGCACCTGAGCCATCGTATTAGAGGGTGGATCTAGCACCATCAAGGGCGCTTCCTTATCAGAAGCACATCCAAGATTGAGGAGAAATGCACAATGGATTAAACCAAAAATGAAAAGTCGAGAACCAGTCATAGATTCCTCCTTATAAACATGTGACAACATCCCGCATGACCGTCACCGTTTCACCAATTCGTAAAAATAATAGTTTACACCCTTTGACATCCAGGCCCAATGACCGGGAAGCTGCCAGCGCATAGACTTGGGCTTGCGGCCGATATGCCTCAGCATACCCAATGGCATTATTAGCCGTCACCCTATCCGTCTTATAATCTCCGACCCAAACCTGGCCTTCCACCTCGTAGACAACATCGATGGCTCCTTCCATCACACCAAGCCGTGACGCACCACTTTGCACGTTTTCTGGCCATGGCATGACAAATGGAATTTCACGCCCAATCACCGTCGCCTGCTGTAATTCCCGGTAAGAAGACGACTGCAGAAAGATACTCATCAGGCCTTCAATGTCTGCAAAAATGACATTCTTTTCTTCATCATCTAAATCAGAGGAAAGCGCTTTCAGACAAAAATCTTTTACCGCCCCTTGAAAATTTCCAACATCTAAATGGAAATCCCATCGTTCCATCAACCGATGAACTAATGTTCCAACTTGCTGACCAGTCTTCTTAGATCTCGCTGATTGAGTCTGTGAAGACCGTGGAGCCTGAGAGCTGCGCAACAAGGACGGCGTCAAAAATGCCTGGGCTTGAATGGCCCATTGGCAAGCCGCCTCACGCTCACGATCTTTTTCTAGGGAAAGAGGCCTCTCGCTTAGTCGCTCAGAAATTTCTGGTTTCACGAAAGGCATCGTTCTTTTCGACCCCGCCAAGTCGCTGGCAGTCACCACCGTTTGCCGAATCCCAGCCTCGCCAATTTTCACTGTGTCCTGTTCAGGATTTCCAATTTCCCCATCGGCAACATTCTGGAGAAATCCTAAAAAACTCTCGCCAATTGATTTCGTCAACTGAGCACCCGAGAGCATCAATCGATCCCGAGCCCGAGTCATCCCCACATACATGACTCGTCGCTGTTCAGCCTTCTCTCGTATCTGTTCTTTTTCCCAAAGCAATACCTGACCCGCATTCCAGGTTGGGGGGAACGTACAACCATAGACCCCACTCATCCAATCAACGGACACCTCTACCCCACGATCAAGACCCACCGTCTTTTGATGGAGGCCTGGCAATACTACCACTGGAAACTCTAGCCCTTTCGCTTTGTGAATCGATAAAATTCGCACAGCATCTAAGGACTCCTCCTCTAAAGAAGCTTCAGGTTCGGGAGGATGTGTCATCAAAGAATCCATCAATCGATGAACCCAGGAGGAATAAGAAAGATGCGGTACAGCTGCCTGCGCGGCTATAAGGTCACGAAGTTTCCACAGATTCATAACGGCCTGTTCCCCATGACTGGAGGCCCCCGCTAACTCAAGAATAGGAAGTTGCGAAAACAGACGATCAATGATTTCAGGGAGAGGGATTCGCTTCGCTTGAACATGTAAAGCACCTAACTGTTCAAATAGCATTCGAACCGTGAGTTTTCGTGCACTTTGCCATTGCTCCAACATGTTGGTCCGACGGATATGTAAAGGACCAAGCCTGCACAATTCCATAATATCTTGATCAGACACGCCACCTAGCGAAGAGCGTAAAATCCCAACAATCGCAATCGCATCGCTTGGATCGTCGAGTACTCGCAGGACATTGACCAGATCAATAACTTCCTGACGACGATAGAAATGTCGTTCACCATCGGTTAAGTACGGCACACCTCGACGGTGCATAGCTTCTAAATAGATATGTGCATTCGTAAATTTCCGAAATAACACGGCCACGTGCCCAGGTCGCAAGGGAATACGATTTCCATTCTCCAACACCCATTGCTTTCCTGAAGACAATTGATTCTGAATCCAGATCGCCAACCATTCGGCTTCTACCCGTGTGGCTCGTTCCGCATCCCATTCTTCTTCTCCAGAATTGGCGATGACACACAAATCCACTCCAGCAACAGGTAACGCTTCTTCCTCTTGACGGCCAACCATCAAGGGAACATTGGGCGGTTGCACATGATGTTCCTGAACAAACACTCGATCAAACACCGCATTGACAACATCAAGGACGGCACGGTCACTACGAAAGTTCGTTTCTAAGGTGCAGACGACACCATCGTCTTCCGTTAACTTACGAACCACATGATCGAACGCTTGGATATCGGCCCGCCGAAACGAATAGATGGACTGCTTGGGATCACCCACGATAAAAAGCTTTCCTGGCATCAATTGAATGGCATTCCATTCCTGGCAATATTCTCCCGGTCGTTCCCCAAGATAGAGTAGAATTTCATATTGCAGCGGATCGGTATCCTGGAACTCATCCACCATGATTGCCTGAAAATCTTTTTTGAGTTGTTCCCGCACTGTCGGAAAATCACGCAGGACATCCCGCACCCGAACAATGAGCCCATCAAATCGAATCCAACCCTTACCTGCATACAAACGACACGTATCTTCAACAAACGGCTTTAGCAGAGAGACCATCTTGCGTAAAAAGGCTTCATCCACCTTCAGAAGGCGTTGCGCGTTTTGAATAATCCCCCGAGCCTCCTGAAAATCCTCTAGCGTCCAGCCCTTGGGTGCCTGCCCAATAGTCGAAGACAACAAATTCTGGTCATCATTCTCAAGGTGTTCTATTCCAGCCCACCCCTCTCGACCCATGACATCAAATACACGAACGGCAACATTCAACATTTTCTCAATTTTTCGTGGCTTCGATGATGCGTACTCTTGTAACAAGTGGCCAATTCTTTGCTGATTCCTCTGAAACCACGCCACTAAAGCCGAAGATTGGCTATCCGAATTCAAGTGTGCCTGTAAGTCTTTGAGTGAGATCTGATCATCACACAAGGCTAAGGCAAACTCGCGAATCCCTTTCAGATCGACCACATCCAGGACCTCTCGCCATTGATCATGCTGTCTACCATGTTCGCCAAAGGCCTGATCAAGCCAATGTTTCCAACTTTCAGAAAACATTTCTAAGAACTGGGTCCCGTCATCTTCCTGGAAATGTGGGTCGGCTCCACTTTCCAAGGGATATAACCTCAGAATATGGGCCGCAAAACTGTGGAGAGTTGCGATATGCGCCTTCTCAAGATCATTGAGAGCACACACAACTTTTTCTTGAATGTGTTCAGTGGAAACATGATATTCCTCTTGGAATTGCCGAAGCTTTGCGTGTGCAGGTTCTCGGTTGATTAATTCCGACTGGCACGCTGCTAACAACCGATGTAACACCTCACGCAGACGCGCTTTCATTTCATTGGCGGCTTTATTCGTAAAGGTCAGAGCCAACATCTCGGTTAATCGAATCGGATGTGGCTCCCGCAATAAGGCATTCAAAAGTCGATTCACCAACAACGTGGTCTTTCCGGTTCCTGCACCTGCCAACACCACCACGTTGCGATCAAACGTCGTTTCCCCTATCTGCCGAGCAGCATCATCGGACAAAGGCGAGAGATTAGTCATTTAAAACCTTTTGTTTACGAATCTGTCGAAATATTTTGGCAAGAGGAAAACGATAGGCTCGTGACCAAGAAGGATGATGCTGAAATCGGCATGCCGAGGCGTACTGACAATTTCGACAATACGAGCCAGGCAATATGAAAAACTTCCCATCATGAATTCCCTGAACCCAACCATGGATAGTCCATCTGAGTTTCTCACCCGTCGCTGTGTCCCACAGAGCACTTGCAAATGAAGCAGAACGAACAGCCTCTTGCTGCAGCGGCCGCAAGTACAAGAAATCTACTGACTCGATGGGAGGCATAGATGAACCACTCGCTATCGGTTCCCCCTTCAGATTGGACGGCGTCATCAAAGAATACAACGGAGGCTGCAACTGTCGCCCTTGAAGTGCGTTGACAACCAAATCGAATTCAGCAGTTTGAAACGACCTGCGCATCGAAAATTTATAATCAACGATACGGGCACCAGAGCGATCACTTCGCTGATCGACACGATCAAAACGGCCACGAATATTGAGCGGCTCCGACTGAGCTTTCCCTTCAAAAGGAACCCCTCCTGCAGCATCAACTTCATACAAAGAAGGCACCCACCCTCGTTCAACGAAATCTCTCTGATCATGTTCAATCAGGGACAACATCATGCGAATGAGACGCGTCCTCATCCAATCCCAAATGAGACGATACCCTTCTCCAAATCTCTGAGCATAGTCCTGAAACACCTGATCCCCCTCAGAGTTCACGATGACTAAAAGCTGTGTTGGGTTCAGTGCCTGTTGCGGCCACCCCTGTTGAAATAAGGTTTGATACACCTCACACAAGACATGATGGACAAGCTCCCCCCACACACGACTAGGAAGTTCTTTAGACAGAGAGTTTTTAAACGTATCAAGTTTCAAGACATGAACCATCCAATACCGCATGGGACATTGCGCATAGATTCCCAAGGCAGTTGGAGAGTATCCTCGAGAGACAAGATTTTGCCAATGCAGGCTATCGGCATCAGTCATACCATCAAAAGGTCCGGCAGTTGATCCGCTCTGCTCAAGATGAGCGATCATCTCCATTCCTGTTTGAAACATCTTCCACCAGGGCGATTCTTGAGGAACCTCAGTTTGAAGCGATTGGCCTTCAAGAGCCCGGCGCAGGCGAGTTTCTTGAAGGGTTGCATGATCCGACGAAAAATATGACACATTCAAACGTTCAAGTACGCTAACAGGAAATACGCGTTCTCTTGCAGCTTCTGCCCCGGCAGAACGTTCTACATGATCCTGCAAGAAAGATGACCGAATGAGTGGGCGTCCATTTTGATCCGCCCGTTGAGAGAGAAGATAGACATGGTCTCGTGCCGATTGTTGAAGAAGCGCGAATAACAACGATTCCTCATCAAAACCCGTCATTTTTTCATCAATTTTATAGCCAAGACTTTCGGCTAATACCCGACGATCCTTATCTCGCAAAAACGCATCCTCTCGCACAACTCGGGGAAATACATGATCGTTCATTCCGAGAACAAAAAGAATTTTATAGGGCCGCCCTCGCGACGCCATTACATCCAACACTTGAACTCCCATGGAGGTTTGTTCAGGGATAGGCAGGCGGGTTTGATCTAATATTGAACGAAATAACTCCATCCATTTTTCCCACGTTACCTGCTGATCTAATCGCTCAAGTTGTCGTAAAGAACCCATAGCCTGTTCCAACCCAAGCAATAGAGACTCACTTCGCTCAGCCTGGCTTTCATCAGCGTCGAAGGAAGGAGCATCGATTGGGGACCATAGATGTTTTTCAATGAGTTGTTCAAAAGCCTGAGTTAACACAGCAAAAGAGCCTCTGCGAGGAAGCGCCAGACAATCGGCAATTAGTGAGTTGACGAGTTCGGCAAACCTCCGCAACGACTCCGAGGCCTGCTCTAGTGAGACACCACTCAAGGGCTGCCACTCTTGAATGGCTGCAGAATCCTGTGCGACATGAGTCAGTCGTGCCCAATCTTTCTCCCCGCCTACCAGTCGAAAATGATGAACGGCTTGAACCCACACAGATGCATTCTCCGATACCGACGTTTCCCCTTGAGCTCCACCTCGGTACCATGGAGAAGTGAGAACATCTAACATGTCTCGCCAATCAAACTGGTCCTCTCGAAGTCCTGCCAACGTCCACCAGATCTTCGCTATAGGTTCTTCCAACATTGGCCTGGTTGCGGTCGTCCCAAAAGGAATTCGATGGGCCTTAAAGATTCTTGGAAAATACGAGAGATATGGCTCAAGGTTCCGAGTCACCACTCCAATTTCATGCCACGCGTGCCCAGTCTGTTCCATGTGCTTCATGATGGCTTTACAAGTAAAGGTCACTTCACCTTCTGTCCCGACGGCATTCACCACTTGGACAGAAGGAGTCCAGTCTTTCGCCATGTCTGGTGAAGATGATTCAATACACACAGGCACCGATTGGTGCACAACTCCTGCCTTTAGCAAATGCCGGTCGAAGAATCGTTGGGCAAATTGAGAGGATTTTCCCTTGACGAGGGGAAAAAAAACCGTCACTGAACTTGCGCGCGCCACTTCTTCTAAGAGAGACAATTGCACTTGAGTGATATCGTAAAACCCGTAATAGAGAACCGAGGAAAGTTTGGCAATGAAGGGTGACTGCGCAATCCAAGAGATAACCGAATGAGTAAGATCGTCAGGCAATCCTACGTCCAGCTGTTCACTCCAGGCCTTCAGCCTTGCATGATGTCCAAACACACCTTTTAGACGTTCAGTTGCTGCTTCATCAAAGAGACCCTCTTGCAAGCCACGAAGCACCACACTCGGCTCAATTTGGGCCTCTCGTAAATCCTGAATCGTACGCCACAAGGCAGGACTGAGACCGGACGATTCGCTGTGTAAGGCAAAGGGATTGGAGGCAGACAAATCCTCCTGCAAGATGGTGGATAACAGATATTCATAAAAGAAGTTCCCAACCAACTCAATTGTAGGGACAGTCGTTTCAGAACGAGTGCCTACTCGCCGTTCAGCATCGATGTGCAAGGCTAATTGATGGAAGGTTAAGAAATGGGCATCAAACAGCACACACCCATGTTCTATGCATAAGAGCCATTGCAGACGGCGCCGTAACGACTCGGAGGGGACAACGATGGCAAAGGGAGTCCGAGGATCAGCAGCTTTAATCTGCTGAACGACTTCAACGAGCTTGGCTTCTAAATGAGGATGAAAGGGTCCGCTGAATAGAGTAAACATCTAGAGCGTGACCTTATCAAACTGGCCACGGTGAGAGGCAAGTGGCAGGCAAGGGGGAAACTAGCCCGTTTCTGGACCCATTAGTTCACCATTACAATCGGGACACCCCCACCCGCCATCAATGCGAGACATGGGATCACCACAAAATGAACATTCGGGCGGAGGGCCGGAATCCATCGGCGGAATAATTGGCAATTCAATATCTAATTCTATTTCGTCATCATCGTCATCATACATATTCAGATAATCCTAATCATCGTCATCGGTTTTTTTCGGTTTCGCTTTCGCTTTGATTGCCTTTTCGGCACTTTCCCGAGGCGGCACGCCAATAAACGTCAGGCGTCCATTAATAATAGTAGCCGGCACAGCACGGATAGAATGCCGTTCGGCCAACTCTTGACCAGGCTCAGAAGAAATATCTATTTCACGATACGTAAAACTATATTTAATTTTCATGCCCTTCCACATGGATTTCGCCGAAGGACAAGCTGAACAGGTTTTCGAAACCAATAGTGTCACATTTGCCATAACCCAACACTCCCTTTCTCCTAGTACTATAAAGGCTCATGTTAGCATCCATGAAAAGAAGCGAGCAAGGTAGCAAAGTCAACTCATGCAGCCTTCTCCCATCTTTTTGAGGACATGCCTCTTTCTTCAAAGGATCTAGTGCAATCTAAGGGTCGACTTAATCATTCTCAGATCAAGAATTAACATTCAATTTCGGCTTTTCTCACCAATCCCCATAGATCGTAGGCTATACCTGTAACATCTTTTACATAAGGCTGGGCGGGATTCGAAAGAAAAATTTCAAAGACACAGGTAGGTCAGGCGGAAATTGAATCAGCAATTTTTTTGTTGCTGAAAAGAACTAAACCAGTTTGGGCAACCACTACCGGCCGAGTCAACTAATTTCGGATTCCTCCGGTAAGTTTAGTCAGAAAGAGTCCGATCTTCTTAGAATCGAGAGGCAAAGAGGAAAAGATGAAACACTCGCATCAACATAGGTTGAATGAATCTCTAAGTCAAACCTTTCTAAGTAACCTACCATTCATACTTCACGATAAATTCATTTTAGATCCAGACTCAATTTAAATATCACTTCATCTTATTCAGAAATTGCCTAACCTCATTCGAGTTGGCCTGTAAAATTAATGTAACTCAAACAAACACCAAGGATTACCTTATCCCAAAAAAAGAACTTGAGGCTTGCATGAACGACGAATAATACATGGAAAAATAAACAAAACACACCATAGGAAAATTGCTCCAACTTTAAATTTTCCCTATCTCAGGTCATACTCAATATGAGGAGGATAGACTACTACTGTTCCCGAAGCCATTGCAGAAAAGCATAGGGGTACCATGGGAGTGAGCTCTGATGTATGAGAACCAAAGTAGGTCTCCAGTGAATTGGTTAGATCATATACGTAAGCATTGTTTTGCAGAGCTATTGGCGGGACAATCTGACCTCCAATAGATAGGCTGACCTGCGGCAGAGCGCGGTGATTTTTGCTAGCGGAGACAAATAACCTATGAAATGTAGTGATATTTCTGAAGGTGGCAAGCTTGGTCTCAATTGTTGGCTGATCAGATTTTCCAAGGATACAAATCTGTGATGTGCCCTCTTGGGTAAGCCACAGAGCTTGCCCAGAAAGAGTTGTTAAAAGAAGCCAGTGTGGTTGAGTGGAAATGGCAATGGACTCTTTAAACCAAAGTATTGACCAGTTTCGACGGCCGGGCTGTCCAAGCCTAAGAGTTTCACTCAACAACTTTCGCCCATTGGGATAGCCTTGAAAATCTTCACGAATCTCAATCTGTAATTGAGCTTCCTCTGTTATTGGTAATAGACCCAAAGCTATTCCACTGATTGAACGCATTTCAAAGTGGGTAAAGCTTTGTGCGACCCAACATGTATTGGTGATTTTACTGCCAGTATCTTGTTCTATCAACGCTTGGAAAAACTCAGGTCCACCATTCTCCAGTTGTGCCTGAGGACCATGAAAGCTTTCGGAAGCAACAAGAGTTGCCGAAGCCACAACGGCAGCTGAAGGAAGTTGAAAAGAAATTTGCTGAGAGGTTACTTGTTGGCCATTAAAATGGAGGACTTGCTTTAGTTCCCCATTGCTCCAGGAGTCTCGAGCGTATAAATAGGAAATATTGAACGTTGTCGTGCGAAAGCGGCAAGGGGCATCGGACTCCAAAACTAGCGCTACATCAAAAAAGAATTGCTCCTCGGTTAGGACCTTTCCCTGAAATAGCTCACGACGCCTTTCAAGTAGACGTGGGATACCGAGTTCAAGCTCGGCTGCCAGCGCCTCCCCCGCATCGACCAGGCCAAAACCTTGCTGAACAGTTGTTCCTATTTCTCCTGTATATTGCCAAAAGAAAATGGCTTCTGATGGATTAATAAGGTTTCCTTGGATAGGATCGACAGGGTACGCAATTCCAAGTCGAGGCCCCGTAGGATAGCTATGGATTTTCACCTCTGTAATATCATTAGGAGTAATCGAGACATAAGCTCCATTTAATCTTTTAAGTCTTATCACAAATTGACTATCGGTAAAATCTACGAGGAAAGACGCAGGAACCGAGTGCCCCTCTATGCCCCTAGCCCCATGAACTTTATTAGACTTCGTTTCTAGGGTTACTTCATGGGAAGGAGGTACAAACAATCCCATTGAATCCTGAGCTTGTTTTTCCCTAAGAAAGGTCACAGGTTGGCCAATTGATATTGCCGTAGGGGCTTCAGATAAGGCCAGGCCATCTATTCGATAGAATTCAAGAACATATCCTAAATCAGGAATTTTTAGAGGATTTACGGAAACGGAAATTACTCGGCGAGGAGCATCGAGTATGACTTTAACACCGCCGCTAGAGAATGATTCTATTTTCGCTCGAAGAGCCGTTTCATTAACGCTCAGGGCATCATATTTATAGGATGAAAAGTTTGCCTTAAGAGTCGTGGCCACAGGATCAATGATAAGTTCTTCTCCAAAAATAACAGGGCCAAAACGAAGGTAAAGGGTATCACGAAATATCCGGCCTGGAAGATCTTCGGGACTTTTAGCAAGAAGACGGTTCCCAACCTCCTCTTTCTCGCCCCCTCGGCTAGTTGATGCCTGGGTAATATCCATAGGGTTTGGCGCCTTCTGATGATAAGACCTCCACCTAGCTTACTGTCTGTGTGCGGTTCCACTCTCGGGATTTGGTGTCTGGCCTATAGTTCGAAATTGCCTGTTGATCCCAGTCTCAAGCTGCTTGAGCTGAGTGGTACTAGCTTTCGTACGTAAGGATTTATTGAGATTCGTTTCCAACGTCTTGAGCTGAGTGGTAGTGGCTTTGGTACGCAGAGATTTATTGAGATTCGTTTCTAAGGCCGTCAATTGCGTAGCACTAACTTTTGTATCGATTTTTTTATTGACTTGCCTATCCAACGTTCCAACGCGATTATCCACCACCGTGAACCGGTCATCGACCCTACCCACCCGCGTATCTAATTTACCGATCTTGGTGTCCACTGCCGTCACCCGTGTATCAACCGCACCCACCCGCGTATCTAATTTGCCGACCTTGGTGTCCACTGCCGTCACCCGAGTAGCAACCGTTCCCACCCGCACATCTAATGTGCCGACCTTGGTGGTGAGTCCGTCCATTTGTGAAGCAAGAGGACCCAAACCATCATTTTCAATTCTGCTAACATTGGTTGCAATCTCCTTTCGGAGATTCTCACGAGCTTGCCCAAAGGAAGCTAGAACACTTGTTCCAGCCGACGCAAGAGTACGGGAAGTCACATCAAGGACTGGGGAAAGCTCTACCTGCACTTCGCGCGAAAGTTTCCCCAAATTTGTGTTGAGAAAGTTGCGGATGGAAGTTTGGGTTAACTTCTGTCCAATATATTCGCCTACAAGTCCTCTCTGGTTATTGAGATAGTTACTGATTTGGGTGTGAAAACGGTTTATTACAACCCCAAAATCGCCACCATAAATTCCCACATCGTTGAAGTCGCTTTCCAATGTGCTGCCTGCTTTTGACTGGGTCAAATATGTTTGAAGCCAAGCCCCGAGCCAATTCTTGATCTTTAGGGGTAGGAGAGCTGTGGCCTTGACTGCCGTTTGGCCCTCTGCATCGTCAACATCATCTGCCACATACGCAAAAATTGTGGCCTCAATAATTGGCCAAGAATATAGATAGTCTTGGGCATTGACAGTCTCAAATAAGGGTTTTCCAAAATCCCGAAAGTAAATATCCATGGCGTTTCTAAGCTGTTGATTGGCCTCTAACTTATATTGATGTGCTAATTCACGAAGGCCTTCTTCAGTTCCACGGGGCGTTGTTGCATTTGGATTCAGTGACTGAAGCGCAAGCTCCAAAATACTTTGGTGGATGTCCGGAAGTTGTTCAGATGTCGGTGGCAGCAACAACACTTTAGCTGAGGCATCAGCTCCAGTACGGATTGTAATAGAACTCCCTTCTTGACTATCGCGGCCCGACGTGTTCCGAAGACGACCCCATGTGGTGGTCATAGTTATTCGTGTCGCTCTTCGAGGTGTGGCTCGGTCCGAGCTCCCAACAGTTGCAATAAGATTGGTAGGTTGGCCAAGAAATGGTTGGATTTGCAAAGCACGAAGTGATAGTTTTTCTTGTGCGCCAACGATCGCCTGAAGGGAATTTAGCTCTTCTCGCATTCTAGTAATTTCCTCCAACAATCCTGTGACTGTTGTTTGAACGCCCCCTTTCATACTTTGTGGAGCAGAAGCGCCAGACAAGGTGAGGACAATTTCAGTAAACCGTTCTGGCCCAACAAGTGGCACTTCAACCAATTGTTGGAGATGGCTAAATCCCCCAAGCTCTTGACGCCGATCGAGAATCCGTTGAGCTACCCGCACACCAACATCCAATTCCCCTAAAATTCCGACCGCTCTAGCAAACGCTTCAGCTGTTTCCACAGCATTCAGAAAGCCGAGGACTTTTTGCGCATGTCCTAGCCCAACATCCTGTGGGCGGAGATACACGTTTGTCATGATCTGTTAATGCCTCCCAGGCCTTCCGTAAATTTGAAATTACCAATAAAGTTATTGAAAGAATCAAAACCAACCTTGGCGTCCATTATTTCCTTTACACCCTGCACCTCAATGTCAAATGCTGCAATTTTCTTTTGAGCAGTCTTAATATCCCCATCTTCTCGGAAAAGCTCGTCCCTAAATTTCTCCTGGTCTTGTTGGACCTGCAAAGAAACTCTCTCCTGAATATTGGCGAGCTCTTGTGTGACCCTTAGGCTTAAATCAGTCTTGGCTGCGTCAACTTGAATGTCTGATTGCGTAGCGGTATTGGCAAAAACATGGAAAGCCGTTGCTGGCTCAGAAATACCGAGCGTGGCCGCTTGAGAATATTCCAGGGTTTGTTGTATTGCCACGGCATTTTGGACGGCCTTTGCCACCTCAGGGGTGAACGATGAGTTGGGTGCAGAAACTCGCCCAGCGGCATCGTAAAGGGCAAGGTAGTCACGTTGTTTCGCCACTAGGCCTTTATTTTGAATAATGTCTCCAACCACGTCTTTGATCCGCCCCATTGACCCCAACAAATCATGGTCAATCTTGGGTTTCAAACGTTCAAGATAGAGGTTGCCAAGCTGCGGGAGTTCTTGCAAATAATCTAAAGTAATCCATGGGCTAATCCAATCACGGAAAGTCACCTGTATCGTCGAGACGCCTAAACTGGCATCTGGGGTACTTGGATTCCCGTCATGTTTTGCGAAGGCCATGACGGTCGAACGATAGTCACGCCAACGGTGGCGAAATAATGGAGAAAACCGACCCACAACATTAATGGGATTTCGAATATAATAGGCATCTACATATTGGCGCACACTTATTCCATCAGCACGATCGTACTCCTTGGACATGGTTTTAAATGCGCCCCTCAAATTGGCTTCCATGGGAGTTGCCGCTTCCAGGAAACTTTGCGCAATAGACCGGTTGTTGTTTTCCGGGAGTATTGCCCGCAATGTTCCGGACACTTCGTCTTCTTCTTCATCCGTAAATCCTTCAGTATGCTCAGCTCGCAACAGCACTTGTGCTTCGCCCTGGGCATTCACTTGCACGGAGATCGTACGGTCAACAGCTCCATCACGACTCGTAAATCCAGCCGCTGCTTTCAACTGTCCCCAAGCTGCCACAAAATCCACCCACGGTCGATTTGCCGAATTAGCAAGGTTTTCTAACGGGTCATCGTTCAAGCGAGTAAGGCGAGCTGTAAGCAGAGCCATCTCGCCAAGTGCATAATTCACTCGTTCGGTGCGCAGCGTTAAACGGTAGAACCGTTGTTCAAGAATTTCTACCGACGTTCGTACATTTTCAACAATACTTTCTAAGCTCTCTATCTGAGTGTGGAGTGTCTCAACGCGATTGTCGATTGTCGCAATACTTTCCGTCAGGAGGGTCACATCTTCACGATGTTTTTTTTCGTTTTCCTCAATATGGTCGATGAGATTGTTCCAATCATTCGACCGGATTAATTCCCCTGAGATTTTTCCGCCAAGTCTATCTGCTAATTCGCCCATGGTGTTACCCTCCTCGTACGATTTGTTCGCCCACGGCCAATAGGGTTCGCACTCCCGCTGGTCGGACTTGTTGAATACCTGTCCACACACGATCCAGAATTGCGGGATCAATCCGCTCATCCTCGGTTCTTGTGCCCAAACGGGCTAACACGGCGAGCGGCCGTTTGGCTTCCCATTCAAACCAAACTTGCGCTGCTGGATTGAACGGGAAAATTGTTTCATCGAAATCACTAGACGGGGGTGGAGTTGTCACATCAAAACGTCCTTCTCCCGGAGCTAGTCGATCATCTGGTGGTGGGAGCAACCGCCCCTCAATCGTCCAAGCAGGGAGTGTTTTGGGTTCTGGGGCAAGAGATGTTTCGAGTGCCAGGTAACGCCAGTAGGAATTTCCCACTGGTACACGAGGGACTGCGGGCACCCCCCCATCGACGATAACAGTCTGTTGTAATTTGATTCGCATTCTAAATGAAGTCGCATTCACTCCAGAATCACGAATAAATTCTTGGCCATTCCAATTACCACGATCAGCCTCAATAGAATCTGTCCATAGGATCGCGTAAATTGCAGATCGGGCAGTCGTCCGCAACTCGCCATCAAAGGTACGGCGTAATCCGTTCATCCAACGTTCCCACCTTGAAGTCGATCGATTAAATAACCACGACCCTCTGGGAGCGGATTGGCCATCAAAAAGCGTGTCAGCTGGCCCAAGGTGTTTCCATTCAGCCGTTCGTGGCTGCCACCAGTCATGGCCATCGTATCGAAAGAGTCCACGATCGGTGCAGAACCACACTAACCCTCTCGCGTCCTCTTCAATGGCAAATACACGACCTTGACTCAAGTCGGGAAACGCTTCGAGCACAGTTTCATAGGTAAGCCCTCGAACCGACCGCGCGATGTACCGCGCAATGCCGTGTGCGGTGCCGAGCCAAAGTGATGTGTCTGGTCCACGAAAAATGGCGTAAACCGGAGGGAGAAACACCTCGTTTGCCTCTGGAATACTCCCATGGTCATCATTTGTTCCAGGTGTAAAAATTCTCCAATCGGATTCGTTCTCTGTTGATGCGCCACCAAGATACCAGTACCACTTGTTTGTAGTCGGTTGATAATAGAGAAGGCCCCGTTCAGTTCCAAAAAAGAACGTGCCATTGCTATCTTGGAAAATGGCATAGACATTGACCTCAGTACTTTCATCTTCCCCTAGTCCATAGGAAGTAATTTCATCATTTTCCCCCAGGCGAATAATGCCGGCCGAGGTCCCCATCCACCACTCATCTCCAGACTGGTGAAGCGCAAAAATAGAATGATCTTCAAGCCCACCGATTGACTCCTTGGTAAAAGAGTCGATCTCCGCTGGGTATAGGTTGACCCGAAATAAGCCCGCTGAGGTTCCGACCAGAAGGTTTTCTCCGTCTTCAGCAAAACAAAGTGGTGCGGGGAGATCTGTGAGAGCCTCCATCCAGTCTTGGCCATCAAAACGCCATAACGTTCCCGTTCCATCCTCATCAGACGCGACCCATAAGGTTCGGTCATAAGCCTGATGAAAAGCGCGAATATGGGTGACGAGAGTCTCACCTTCCACACGTCGCCAAGGTCCTGGGGCCGTCGGGTCAGCTGACGTGGTTTGGGTTGGTCGTGAACGCGCCCGACTGAGACCGTTTTCGAGAGCGATCCAAGAGTCGAAGGCTGGCCGAAGGCGAAGGGTCTCTTCCGGTGCAAGGGTTCCCAAATAGGCGATGCCGAGAGGCGGGTGTACGTCGCCTCTTTTAAATATTTCAATAATGGGGTTCACCGTGGCATCAATTTCATTTTGAATCGGCTCTAAACCTCGGATGTAGATGGTCGGGAGGGCAGAGGCCAGGCCATCATTTTCTAATTGCCAACGCATGAGCGGCCCGACTTTGTCCGTTGGAACCCCCCGTGATGTTACAGGCTGGAACCGAGTGACAAGAGGTGCGAATTCTTCTAACCAGAAGGGCCGATCACGTTCCTCCAGGGGTAGTTCGGGGCTTTGCTCTATGGGTAACTGAGCCTCGATCATTCGTCGTAAGGCGTCTACGGTTCCCAACCCATTCCTGTAGAGCGCGACAGTTCGTCTAACCCGTTGACGGTAGGTTTCGACAAACTCCCGCAGTGTCGGTGGTTCCTGCCAGGGGGTCAGGGAAAGAAGGGCGGCCAAGTGTCCCAGGTCTTCGAGGTAGGGAAAAGTCGCAATTTCGGGCGCATTATTCCCAGCAGGAGACAGTGCTCGCAATTGACGGTCACGATTAAAATAAGGATTAAATGTTGCGCGGTCTGCAAATCGAAACCAGTGTGCATGGAGGACATCAGTAGCTTCCCGATTAATTTCCTCCAAGCAGTTGGCAACCGCTTGAAGATATTCGGAGAGCAAGCTTACCCGGCCAGGTTGTGGACGATACAGAGAAGGGAGGCGCTCTTGAATTTGCTCCAACCTAGACATCGCTTGGCTCCGGGTGCAGTTCTACTCCACCAAGAGTAAGCCGTTCGAACCCTGTCAGAATATAGGAGTTCTGGGGTTGTACTAGTATTCGACTTAATCCGCTTTCTAACGTAAAAATAAATTTTACTTCATAGGGCAAAGACCCAGTGGGAAGCTCTGGTATGCTTCCTCCACTTCCCACCGCGCTATCGAATTCTTCCAGGGATTCCCCTGGTTTCCCGGGTAATGTCACCACTCGGAGAAGTTTCCCATAAGACAATGCTTGTATAGCTTCTTCTGTGTCTTCACTGGCATTCACGTCATTCAAATAGGTTATCGCCGTCGTGAGCTCGACTTTTATCCTATCAGGATCAGGCAATTCTTCGCCTTCGGGAAATGTCATCATCAGGGTCAGTTGGGTTGGAAGGTTGGGATCGGCAATCTGTAGATCACCCAGTATGGTGGGGAAATCCTTAATCATCAGTTGTCCCGTTTCGCGGTCCAGCACATCTTCAGCAACTCCCTCTACATCCCAAGTTGCACTGAGGAGTCGTACATCGTCGACTTCTTCGAAGCTTAAGACCAATCCAACGATTCGATTGACACTTCCTGCTGCATCTGCTGGAAGTTTGGTGAAATAGTTCTCAATCTTCTGACGCACACCGCGCTGTATGGTCCGCAGGTCTTGTTCGAGGAGGCCACTAACCGTGGAGAGTCGAATTTCAAGATGAACTTTCCTGGGCGGTTGACTTCCCTTGAGAACTACCTGAACGCCAGCTGGTCGAGTGTCTTCAATTGCCTTGCGCATGCGCTGTTCTTGTTCAGGAGTTAAAGTCTCTTCCATAGGGGTAATTTCAATGAAACCAGGTTTATTCGGATCCTCTATCACTTCAGCCTTGATCCCCTGTCGTGTGATGGCATGTTTGATTGCACCAAGGGTGGCTCGCTCGCTTCCATGAAGGAAATTTTTTGCACGAATTCGCAGCGCACGGTCAGTTTCATCTTCCGTGGTTATGACTGTGGGTTTGGGGTTGGTGACGGCCTCAATTCCTGCAATAGGTCGTGGGAGAACGGCAAGCATGTCGGCGGCGAGCCCATTATTGATTTCCAAATCTCGAGCGACGACACTCATCGTATTTTGTCCGCTTGCCATCGTGACGGTTTCCGTTGTTTCATACTCGATATCACCATTCTCTGTGATGATGCGTGTCCCGGCAGGCACATGAATCAATCCCCGTGAACCAGAGGATCGTCGAAACTCAACTGGACCGGCAGGTCTTCCACCCTTGATTCGATGAACCCCCAAAAGAGCCACCACATTATCCAGTGATGAGCCAGTAGCCGTGTCGATAAACCCTGCTTGATACACGACATCCAACTGGGCGTACAAACGCGCGATTTCCAAGCCCACTGATTCGGCAAGAGTCCTTACGACACTTCCTGTATGAATATCTGTCAGTTGGGGCTCGGCCGATTTGGGATTATAATTCACCTGCACTAACGTGCCACTATCGGGAAGTTCAGCGCCTTCCTTCCACTGAAGCGTTTGGTCATCCGCAAGCAAGGCATAATCCGCATCTTGGCGAAACAAATGAGGTTCCCCATTACGGCTGCCATAGACCGACACAATGTTGGAAACTTTTGATTGTTGCAAACTATGTTGGAAGGGTGGCGCCGCACCCCCCGGTGGGGGGAACGGGTGCGATTCCGCGGCGACTCCCCCGGTCACAGAAGTAAGAATATTATCGATAACTTCCGGAAAAGTTCGGCGACGAAAGCTCATTGCTCTAACTCCAAGGTAAATGGTCCTATGGTGACGATCCCGGTTTTGGTAACGGGTTGCACTTGCAACAAGACATTTACCCGATCCCGTGTCCCCTTCTCGGAAACGACTGAGAGTGCCACCACTTTATGAATTCGAGATTCAAATTTGAGACTCTCCAGAATGTAAAGTCGAATTAAGTCCCGTACGGTATCGGTGTTTTGGCGACCGATGAGTTCGTATAAGCGTGAGCCATACTCGGGATGTCCCAGTGCGGACAATTCTCCTTTTGGGGTCAGTAAACGCATAAAAATGGCCTGTTTAAGATTGTCATCGTTACAAATTTTTCCCATATCGGCATATCGCCCAGGCTGTTTGGGCAATCGACGATAATCCGTATCGACGGTATAGACAGGCCGAAACTCATTATTTTGAAGGCAGAGGCGAATATCCGTCAGAAGGGGAGTATTATTAGCCATGCATTACCCTCCAATCAGTACCGTGCCCACGGAAACTACTGTTCCAATAGGAAGATCGGCTGGATCGTTGCAGGTCATTGCCGTGTCACCATTTCTGGCGGCAGCCTTCCCATTAATAAACACAGAACTACTGCCAAGTTGAATCGTGCCTTGATTCGTGGGAGGTTTCTGGAACGGCCCTCCCTGAGGAATATGGGACGGGGTGTTGGTGGCCGTACTGCCTTGTACTGCCGCCGCCTTTCCTTGGATGTTGACGTCCGCGCTCAATGAACCATCCAACATGCCGGTAAAAGGATGCGGTAATGGTGTAGGAATAGGCCCGCCAGGCGAGGGAATCATGATGATATGGGTATCGGTCGCAATCACTTGGTCTCCCTGTTTGGCTGCTGGCTGTCCCATATGCGCAATTTCCTAGAACCTTAGTTAATATTAACCGTTGCCCCCTTCAGATTGAGTTCGCCAGATGCCTTGACGTTAATCGCATCACCTTCCAGAGTAATCTCCCCGCCCTTCATCTTGATGGTTCCTTGACTTTCTATTGTCATGGCACCGTCACGTTCAATGGTCAATGTGGCCTTTCCACTGTCGACATCGACTTCGATCACGGGGTCATCGTCCCGCAAACGGAGTAACAGTCCTGAACCTATTTTCACACTCATTTCACGTGTGTCCCCGCTATGCAACTCAAAATGCACCGCATCATTCTCTTCAGCACCGAGTGGAAGATGGAGGATGATCTGTCCGTCATCGTTCATGGGAGGCCGATCCTCGTCATTGTACAGACTGCCAGTGATGATCGGCGCATTAATGTCTCCTCCAATGAATTGCACGAGGACAAGGTGTCCTACGGCAGGGATACTGACGCTACCAATGCGTGAGGTCATAACTGGCACCTGTTTTAATACAATTCCCGAATTGCGGAGTTGCACGGAACAGGCATAATTATCTTTATCCGAGTCAGTTGCATGGGGATGCTGCTCTTGGACAATACCAAGCTCCCCCGTACGGATAGATTTGAGTTCCCCTTGTACGATTCGTTGAATGGTTTCGACCAGTGTGTGAGTCATAGGAACCCTCCGAGACTTCCTAGACCACCACTGTCTGTCTTGCAAAATTCCACAAGTGTCGTAAACCCCTCACGTTTTGAATAAATATGACGCACTCCACGGACAAGGCACTGCCCATTGAGAACATCCTGCGGCGCCTCTGCGATTTCAATAGTACTCCCTACACTAACGGTCGGTGCGCCCGGCACGAAAATCTTACCCAGGTACTGCAAGAGACTTGAGGTCTGAACGGATCCATCCGCCAAACTTTGAACAGCTTCTGCGCTACGCAATGAGGCATCTTGAATTTGACGTGATGGTTTTCCTTCGCCTGCATTCGCGGTCACGGATGTCGAATCTTTGATGAGCCAACTCCATGCTTCTTTTCCATGGCCCCCAGCCGCGCCTTCACCGATGGCGGTGATTCTTTCAATAACCGGAGCGGATTCAGTAATTTGCAGGGACAAGATATTTTGTCCATAGATAAATGTCTGGACGAGTTGTTCAGACGTGTAGGGAAGAAAGTTCAAGGCCCCTTCTGGGGAAAAATAAGAAAGAAATCCACTTTTCTTCGCCAGCACAGCAACATGTTGGTATGCCGTTTGATGCTCATCGATGACATAAAATGGCAATTCGACGCCGTCTTCCAACGTGGCAGTATTGGCATCGGTTTGTCCAACGAGATCACTAACAATGTCAGCAGCTTTTTGCTGCACGTAACTTTGATTGACTCGAAGCCTGGCTAAAATTGCGCCACCATTTGTAGCAGTGATGCGGACGGTTCCTTCCGTGTCGTGACGCACACTATCAATTTTCCCAGTAAACACGAGGACAGCTGCATCATCTTCGTATCCCAATGAAATACTTCCCGAATCACCGACAGAGACGCTCGGCGCTTGAGCATCCCTTGAGAGAACAACTTCGACATGGTCTACCGACGGACCAAGCCCTACTTCCACGGTCATTGAAATAACCGTGTTCAACCACTCGCTGCCAGGGGCATTTCCGAAGCGGACTTTGAACACAGGCCGCCTGACCGTGGGTGGGGCAGTGCTTCCAAAAAGAGGAATGCTTACCACGACTCATTCCTTTGATCGAATTTTGAATACATGAGTAAACCAATCAAGCCTGCATCTTACGAATTCCGCGAAATATAGGAATTTAAGACCGTAGGCACGCCGTCACCGTCAATTTCTTGAAAAACAAATGGGATCGTCTGAGTGCCCAGCGCCCCGTTGTAGTTGCGTGAAATTGGAGGGGCTGTCGCGGGTCCGGGACCGGTCAAAACATGCATATGTAAATGATTGTGGAAACTCACCCCGGTGTCTCCAGCCAGCATGATTTGCCGCGCGCGTACGATAAAGTTTCCAATCGGATTGATGCCACCAAACAGGTTCCGTACGCTGTTTTGCCGACCATGACCGTAAACGCCATAGGTCCAAACGAGGTTAACCCCAGGACCAGGACCTCGATCATGAATGATATTTTGCCTTGGGATCCCTGCGGCATCCACAAGCGGGGCATTGGTATTATCGACGTCGTGCCGAATCATCACAAAGTTCCATGCAGTAGCGGCTATGGCAATGAGGACGAGGGGTGTGCCTGCGGCAACAACGGCCCCCGGCACAGCGTTTATCTGTACCACTTGCCCAGCATTAAATGCTTGCAGTGGGACTGGTGCTCCACCAGCAGCTTGCACCGTAGCAACTGTGGCGCCAGCAGCCACCATGGTCCCCACTGCGACTGGGATGTTCGTTACCATCCAAGGGCCTCCCGCTGGTGTGTTTATCTGGTTCGGAAAGCCAGTCTGGTTCGGCACAACCAATCCTGAGTTCCAGGCGGCAACCGCGGCTTGAATTTGTTGGTTCTGATTCGGTTCGATATCATCTGGAATCCAGTCAAAAAAGTCGACAAGGGTTCCCGGACGACTTGCCAGTACGGGGTCACCCTGGTCTAGCGCGATATCAAATGCATAGTCTTGGGAAAGGTTAGCACCTGCGTTATGATGGCTCCACATCCCTTGGTTGCATTGTCCCCATATGGCAGATTCTCCTGCTGTGTAAGGGAGGAAATAGGGCGAGTTACTGGGATCGGGATAACCCAGAAAGTCAGGGCCAGTCGGATTGTACTCGCCTTGGTCCGTATCGCCTTCGTTAATGAGATAAGCATACGGCCAAAATCTTACCAAACTCCAGACGACGGCTTTAATCGTCGCCCCAGACCAAAAAATTTCTTTTGCATTGAATGATCGACTAATGGATTGCGCAATCAACGTTCCGACAACTCCACTTAAATATCCCGAAATCAGAGAACCAGCTGCCCACCATCCGACCGTCATTCCGATCGCATCAGTATTAAAAGGATAGGTATAATGATCCTTGGGAATGATAGCGGCATGTATCATCAGGAAGATGTCTACAACGAAAGCCAGTACGCCATCTATCTCCTCACGATTGCGTGGCTTATTATTATCCGTATTCTCGTCGTCTGACTCGGGTTCTTCGTGATTGAGGAGGGTAAGAAATGACAAGGTAAAATTTCTGGCGAGGTTCAACCAATAACTGTAGAGTGACTTCTCGCCAAGATCAGAACTTAATAAGACAAAGACCCAGAACGCAAACCAATTCCTGGGACTGACCCTAGTGTGCATCCCCTCGAGAGACGCTAAGATTGTGCCGCCGACGGAGATTCCCCATGTTCCCGGATACCCCATCACATCGTATAAAGGTCTCTTCATGAAAAACTTGACAAGGCCGTTAGCGAGATGCCAGGCAGCATTGACGCTGTTGGATGCATAATCACCTCTCTCCAGTGATAGCACATGGAGCAGTATGTTGAGCCCATCATTGCCATAGGCGGAATGCCGAGCAATGTGTTCCATTTTGTCTGGAGACACATACTTAAAGGTGTAATGTTTACCGGACTGTTCTTTAAATATAGGAGCATCATGCCATTCCACATTGGTGCCTGTATGAAGAACGCGGTGATTGCCCAGCCTCACTTTTGTCCGCTCTTTGTTAACCCAGACCTTGTCGCCAGGCGGCCAGTTAAGCTGACGCCACAACCACCCCCACCGCACATAGGTATACAGGTTCAGCTTTCCGTCCTCTTTTTCGACATCGAACACATGACATACATCATCCAATTCCCATTCGTTGCCAGCTTCTTTGACCGTGATATTTGCTCCAAGCGAAAGTGGTATCCCCTGCTCCTGGAGCAGTCTTCGGAGGGAAACTGAATATGTCTCATTATCCAAATCGTTTTGGAAATCTGCTGCTACAAGGTCAAATAAAACCCCGAACGAATCGTCCGGGTATACATTGAGGTCGCCTTCAATCTTCTTGACAGAGTATGTCTGCGCGTGATCAGGATCGCGGATCAACCATGCTTTTTCGTGTTCAACAACTGAGATGGTGGCTGTGAGCGAAATGAGAAATTCCTTATCCGCAAATGGCCAGAGAACGCCCGGAAATCCCCGGTGTCCAGAAAACTCTTTCCGTAATTCATTTGAAATTGTGCTGTTGTTTAAATGGCTTTCCAAGTCTTCATCGATTTCAAACAAGGGTTTCCGAGAAATCTTTAGCTTGTCACCTTCTTTCTTGATAAGGAATTTTCTCTGATCCGTGATCTCCCACTTACCACCTCTTTCGAGAACTTTCACTATGGCACCTTTAGAAAGTGCGAGGTTGCCTGGTTCGGTAAGCGCTGCTCTGAGATCCTCTGAAATGCCCGCCTTGTTGAGTTCGTTTTCTAATCCTGGATCAATGGCGAACGTCACCCCATCGTAGTCCTCATATTCCAGCAGCCATGTGGGATACCAGCAATAATCGCACCCTGTTGTTTTAGCCGGTGGTTTACCGTCCGGTGACGGTTCGGGCTCTTCTGTCGGTTGGGATAGTTCAGTAGGTTCAAGCTGAGACTCGGGGGATGGGGAACAGACCACTTTAATCGTGACGCTACGATTCTTGCTCCTTCCGCCCAGAGTGGAATTGGGCTCAATATACTCATCAAGAGGTGCTTCCTCAATATGCACTCTCGCTGAATCGATTTGACTCTCATTTAAGAAAAAGTCTCTAACGGACTCTACCCTTTTTTTGCGGAGCTCTCTATTCAATTCTGGAGTTCCTGGACAATCGGTATATCCTGTCAGGTGAACTTCACAGTCACTGTTGCTCTTGAGTAGTTTCGCAATAGACTTCAACCCATTTGTCTTCTTCGCCTTGCCTTCATGGATCCCAAAGTTATAATGAAGATAACATTGCCCCGGCGTTTCTTCGTGAAAAAGCTGGCCGGTTTCTGTCGTCTTTTCTTTTTCTCGGGTATCCCTGGTAATATTCGGACAGGTTCCTGGGTGCTCTGGCTCGACATGTACAGCATCGGGACACGATCCCGGTCGTGAGATCGTAGAACCCGCTCCCACACTAAGGTTGCCAAACGACACGCCCGCAATCGGGTTTGATACAAGTTCCGCTAACGTGTTTCCTTCCTCGAACGCATCAACGAGTCGAGAGCTCACACAGGACGCCTTCTGAGTAGCAGTATCGTACCCAATGCGCTTGAGGAATCGCAGCAGTGCTTCAGTCATTTGGTCTGCATTGAATGATGGAAATGAAAAAACGTTAGCGATATGACGCTTGAGTCGACGGATTAAGGCGGCGACTTCTCGGCGATTAGCCGCCATTTCTGGCGTTTCTTTTGGTTGTGCTTGTTGCAAACGCAGGACAATATCATCAAGAAGGGTCCACACCTGGTTTTCAATAAAGGTGCTGGTCAGACCCATGTCGTTTTGCACAATATCCAGAAACTCGGTCACATGTTCACGTACTTGCGTAACCGATAGATTGTTAGCCACGCCAGCCAATTGAGAAAGTAATTGTTCGGCAGTGTCTAAAACATTCTCAGGACTGCTGAGATCAGCTGTCATTTCAACAAACGTTTGCAGCTTTTGACTTATGGGGTCGGTCCATTGTGCGAAACGTGACGAAGCTGCACTAAAACTCCCGCTCTTCTCTACAAGGAGCTTGGCAGAGGATGACTCGAACGCATCAGCAATAATCTGACAAATTAGGCCTTCATTTGATGCATCCGCCATGAGGAGTGTTATCAAGCTTAGGAAATCATCCAGAACGCTAGCCGATAATTGAACCTTCACCGAGCGCTTCAGTTTTTGGGGCTTGAGTAAGATCGATCCGATGGCCATAAACTTACCTGCTCATTGCTCAGTTTAAAAAGGAACCTCTATATCAACGTCAATGCTTATGCTCAGCGAAGGTGCTGCCTGGAGCATGGCCTGGTAGGCCTTGTTGACACGGTCCATCTCCTCCTTTAATTCGTCATCCAACGTGTTCAAACGGTCAACGAGGACGTTCAGCAAATCGGTGACATCAAAATTATTTAGAATCGGGATTGCCGTATTTTCAAACTCTGGCTGCACGATTTGAGTAACCAGAGCTTCAGGGTCCAGTGTCTTGAGTTTGGCGATCACCTCTTTGTAGTTGGCATCAAGCTGTTCTACCTCTGCAGGTGCAATGAAAAGGCTGACGTCAAGAGTGTCAACTATGTCATGAAAGGCACCATCGACTGTCTCTCGCAACTGAGCAGGATCCACGACCTCCAACTTCGTACGTAAACTTGCAAACACGCTATCCAAACTCTCACTGAGAAAGCTTAAATCAAAGTCTTGCAGTTTCTGTATAAGTTCCTGAATCTTGTCGCTTATCTCGCTTAATGAATCCAGACCTTGTGTCAGACTTGCAACTTTTGCCTCCAATTCGGTTGCCAGACGTTGAAGTTCATTCAAAAAAGGGCTGAGGCTTTGATTCAATGGTCCAGCCATGCCCAGTAAGGCAGAAAGTGGGTTGACTAATTGAGTTTCCAGGGCCTGGCGCACCCATTGGCGCAGTTGTTGAGGGGTTGCTTGTAGTTGATCTAATTCGGCCAGCACACTGCCGTCGCCGTGAAAATGGACATCCCAGTCTGTAAGCGTCTCTTGTAAATTGTCTGTGGTCTGGGTCGCTTCCACCCGTAGTTCGGCCAAGAGTTGATACGGTTTACTGAAGTCCACTTGCAACGGGTCAGAACGTCCGAGAACAGCGGTCAGTGCCGTTTTTTCCGAAGAGCTGGGTAACGCAGCCAACGCCTGTCCCGAGATACGACGATGACCTTGAACCAGAGACGTCAGACGCGCTTGTGGATCTAAGGTGTTGAGCGTATCCAATAAGGGGTCCATCGCCGCATCGAGGCGATTAGATAATTGAGAGGACCGTGTGTTATTCAGTGAAAGTGATAGCTCGTCAAGCAGTTGTTGCAATGGACCCGTATTGGCAATGCTATCGACATTGTTGAGAATGGACTCAATGAAATTTCCCAACTGCATCTGCACAGCACCGAATCCTTGCAAAATGTGAGATACCTTTTGCAACAAGGCATTGGCACCATCGCTAATATCAATCACTTCTCTGACTTTCAGTAAACCCTTGTCCACTTGTTCAAACGCTTCCTTGACCGGCAGTGAATCCAGAATATTATTGATCACCGTATTGATGGTTTCTTCGAGCGGAGTAATAAGGGATGAAGGTTGTAAACGGTCTATTGCTTCCAACAATTCATCAAACAGTGGTTCGAGCGGTTCGATGACCAAGCCTGGACGCGCGTTATCTTTAAGGCGGGTCTTCAACCTCTCGACCTCTTGCTCTATGGGCTCCAGGAGTTGGCCTGGCGCAAAGGCTTCTATTTGACTCACTAACGCCTGGAAAGGTTTTGACAGCGTATCTCCGACAAGCATTGCTGGTTCAAACTGCCGCACACTGTCCAGAAGCTGTTGGGGTTTTTTCTGGACAGCCTTAACCAACGGGACAGGCCCACCTTCGACCAGTTCTCCAAATTGCGTTATTAGGGGATCAATCACTGGGCTGAGATCTTTGGGTAAGACGGCCACGGCCGCCTGCAACGCCATTTGAAGTGCAGGACTAAGATCTGAGGTATCAATGCCTCGTAATGTTTCGGCAACTTCTTCAATGGCCGCAATGACTTCATTGGTCAGAGGGGAGAAAGATAACGTTTCGAGCTGTTTCGTGGCCTTATCCAGTGTGTCGCGAATATTCTTGATAGCGGCAACTACTTCTGGGTCCTCTAAAACACCGGTCAAGGTTTGAATAGCCTCGCGCAACGCGTTAATGATGGTTGCTGGGTCAAACTGATTGACTGTTCCGTCGATGGTTGTGATGACATCGCTGACCGCTTCACTTGCGGGTGCGAAAAGATTCGTCAGTTCCTGAACAAGTTCCGTCTTGAACTCTTCAATCGCTTCTGTGACCTCAGTAGCAACAGCTTCTGGATCAATCGAATCCAAAATGACTTCTACTTCTGCAAAAAGCGCTTTTACTTCGAGCGTGACGTTAACCAAGGCATCGTCTACTTTGTCGATGGCCGTATGCACGCTGTCAGCTGCGCTAATGATGGGTTCTTGGATGGCGGTCAGATCAATAGCTTCGATCAATTCCTGCAGCCAGTCGACGATGCGCTTCAACCCTTTTTCCAGCTCTGGGACAGCCTCGCTATCAGTGATCCCCTGATGCAAGAAAGGAGAAAATAGACTGATAAATTCAAGAGGCGAATTCGGCTCCAAGACTGCCACTATTCGTCCCATTTGGTCTTCCAAATCCTCATGCAAGGTGCTCAGGCGACCTTTGAGTGAATCCAGTCGTCCGAACATCTCTGTCTGCATATCACCTCGAAGAACGTCGTACTGGTCCAGTAACCCATTCATTTCCGTCACGATAGGGCCCGTGCCACTGATATCCCCGCTATCCACGGCTGTGCCGAGTTGCACCAGGCGAGCCAAAAGGTCATCGGCAATCTGCGCAAGTTCGTTTCCAGGTAGTTGGGTGGTAATCTCGCTCAAGTCGCTTTCTATTGAAGACAAAATCCCATTAATCGTATTTCCGATAAAAACATTCAGGTCCTGAAGAGAAGTTGCAATATGGCCCGCAAGTTCTGCTGATCCCATGGCCTTCCACGTCATCAGAGTGTCAAGAGGATCGCGGAGATCATCTAAGACAGGAACACGGACTAAACCAAAGAAATCCAGACCCAAATTATTTAAACCTTGGTGTAGCCACGGCAAAAACGTTTCCGCACTAAGGGGCAGCGGTAACAAGTCTAGGCTGTCATTTGTCTGGCTGATCAACGTTGCAGCGGGAGAAGCGGTCGTGGCTGCCGTTTCTTCGGAAGGGGTTGATCCATTGCCAGAACCGTTAGTAGCTGACTCGACGCCTTCAGCACCATTGGATCCATTTCCATTGCTACCGGGGTTTTCGCAAAGCAGGTCGATCTGAGTCAGGTTGTAGATCGTCGTTAGTGCGTTCAACCCTCTATTCAAAGGTCTGACGAGATCGATAGTGATGTCTGTTTGAATTTGCTGCAATCTCGCAACTAATTCCCAATTAACAGACGACAGATCGGTCGGTATCGCCTCTTTCAATGAATTCATGGTTGTCGCAAAATCGACGCTGACCTCAAGGTTGGGGAGAGATGTGCCTTCAAGTGACGCTTGAAGATTCCCAATGCCCTCAGGCGGATTGTTGATCAGGCTGGTCACTTGAGTAGTAATCCCGTTCAGTCCGTCCACTTGAACATTAAGCTGTACCGACAACTCGTTTCCTTCGAGAGCGGTGTCTATTCGTTCGAAAATGGTTGGCATGTGTTACCCACTTCCTCCAAACAACTCATCTAGCGCATTTGTCACCCCACCGACTCCTTCTAAAACAGATTCAACACCATTGAGTGTTCCTGTTAATGGCTTAGTTGGATCGGTAAAGTCCGGCATGCTTCCGAGACTGTCAATAACATCAAGTGCCCCCGTGACTGAATCGAGCAAACTATTTGCATCGTCAAGTAACCCCGCATTAATCCCACCCAACAGATTCGGGGGTGGAGGTGGAGGTGGACTTTCTTTGAGTACCAAAAAGCAGGAGAGCTGGCCTGGTTGAGTTCCATGCTCTTGGAAGTGAAGCGATTGAATGATGACGTACTGAATTTCCGTTGCCGTGACGATGTCGGCGATAAAGGTCAATGGCTCTCCGGCTTGATATTTTTCTCTCACGTTCTCCAAAAACTCACTACGGGCTTCGTCCCCAAACAGACTGGCCGTGATCGCGATGCAGGTGGGGTTCGTGTTCAGATCTTGGAATAGACTCCCGACCCGACCAGGCACTTCTAATTCTACAAATGAACGCTGTTCAAACGTTTTGATCGATTCGATTCGTGGAATTTCCCATTCGCCCAGGACAGGTTTCACGTTCATGACAGATCAACTCCATGTCGTTGTGCTTGCTCAATAAGTTCGTCATTAAGAATTGAGACGATGGCCTTGGCACTTAACGAGACCTGTTTGGATTCAGGCTCCCATGGTTTTTGCTGTTTTTCGTGGATGTGTTCTGAGGTTGAGGGCGGTGCCAACGGGGAAACATCTGATTCACGTACCTTACGGTGAGGCCTTGTTAATTCAGAGAACTGAGGAGGCAGAACTAAGTGATCAGGACTCATATCCATCCACTTGGGGGAGTCACCGTTAACCAGGTTCAACGGAAGATTGGCAGACTCTTGGGTTTGGTGATATGAACGGGGTGACCACGGGCCAGTCTCTTTAGGTAACGCACCTTTCCGATAATCCATGAATTCATCTAGGGTACTCGTGCTGTTCTGGGGTAACGGGAAACCAGAATTTTTAGTATTGGTCGGTGTTCGTTGGAGAAGGGCATCTGCCAGATCCTGAATACAGGAAAGTGAAGAGAGGGGGCCTTGAACTGTGGGTAGAGACCCCGTTCTTTCTTGAGGCTGACTTGCTTCAGTATTTGTCATTCCCTTGAAGTCATCTTGCAAGGTCGTCCCCGACTCATCAGGTCTTTTGTCTCCTTGGTCTTCTTCACAATCTTTGGTTTGGTTGCCTTTTATTCTATGTGGAGCAAGAACCAATTCACTATTGCCCTGTGGGTCCAACCTCTCACGCTTCGAAGGCCCACGCTGCTCTTGGCTCCTAAGAAAGTCGCTTCCTGGAGACCTTTTAAGAGCGAAAACAGGTGGTGGGGTGTCATCATTATCTGGAAATGAAAACTCCGCCTTTGAACTCTCAGGGAACGGGTTCGCATCTCTTTGGTGGAGTGGTGGCGGGCTAGTCGACCCAGCCAGGCTTATATTTTTCTCTGTGTCTGACTTTGGCAGATGTGAAGACTGAGGAAGACTTTTAGTCCTTTCGTGTTCCTCCCTACTCCGAGTGACGGAATGCTCAGTAGATAACGAATCAAAAGGGGAAAATTCCAAGAATGCAATTTCAACACTAAGACCGTGGATAAAATTCCCTTGAGAGAAAAGGGTATCGAGAATTGCAGGGGGATCCGAAAGAAGATCCAGTGTGGACCTGAACGCCCTGATAATATGGCGTAACCTAGGCTGTTCCATATCAGACGGTTTCACAGCTCTCATTGTGTCTCCTGAGCATTTGTAAATGCAGGAGTACTTGCCCCAAAGTGAGCTCACTCACTTGTTGTGGCGTCCATCCAAATTCTTTCCCCAATAGGAACGCCGCCTTGGTCAATGGAGATTCCATGGCAGAGGCAAGATGTTCTGTACTGGCTTCGATCCCACTTATTTGATTAACCTGCTGTAGAAGAAACTGCATCAGCCCGGCGTGCATGCTTGTTACCTGGGGAATCGTCATTTCTGGATCCACCAAGGCACGCTGTACCATTAAAGCGGCAGTAAGGGAATCACTTTCTTTTGCGGCGCGGGATATTAGTTGTAAGTCTCGCACAGTGAGAGGTCGCAGCCGCACCGAATAATGAGTCCACTCGGTGGATTGATGATCCCCAGGGTGCAATACCTCTTCAGGGATTTCCACATCAAACGTCAGACTGCTTCCAGCGAGGAGTTCCTCCGCAGAGACCATCATGGTTCATCCGTCACGGTTAGATACAATGCCTGAAAACGAGCTGACTCCAACAAAAATTCATCTTCTGGAAGATTGTAAACCCAGTCCTCAATCTTGACGTCATGTAACACCACCGTATTCAGGATTTCAGGAGTGGCAGCATTTTGGACAAGGAGCGTGACATTAAATGCAGGCTGAGCCCAGCTCGCTGCCGGTCGCCCATCCGCCGCTTCGCCGAGGAGTAGCTTGACCATGGCTCCGTTAATAAACGCACGACCAATGGTTCCTCGAATCGTGACATTTCCTGGCCGAAGCTCTGTGGCATAGCGCTGTCCAATTTCATGAAACGGCTTCACATCAGAATGCACCTCAACCTTCACATTTTGAACTCGTCCTACCGACACCAAGTCATATTTATCCAAAACCTCCTGAGCCTTCTCACCTTCTGGTCCGTCGGGTACCGAGAGAGTGATGGATCCATCTGCTCCTGTAAAAACGCTTGTGTTTGCCATATTCTGTCTCCTATTGAAGTACGAGTGTGACCGCAATAAAGTCGATACTAAAGGTTGGTTTTAACATGACAGTGACGAGGGCACGCCCTGCGATCTCATCTGCTCGAGAAGCGGTCACCTCAAGGGTATATTCGGTCAGTGCTTCATCTTGCACCATTGTGGTAAGAAAACCATCAATGGCACCCTGCAAAGCCTTTCGAACGCGCTGATTGTTAAGCTTTCCTATGAAGGGATTGGAAGCTTTCCGAATTCCCGCCTTGGCAAAGTCGGTTATGCGCCGTGTGGTAATTTGTGTGAAGGCTCCATCGTCGGTAGTCAAGCCGCGCACCACTCTAACCCCTCGGCGTTGCTCGAGGACTAACACTCTCCCATTCAACAGCTGCTTGGTTTCTCCATATGAATACCGTTGGGAAAGTCTGACCACCCCAGCGAGCCCTTTATTAGTCGGACTCGACTGCGGGGTAAGGGTGCTGAGAAGACCCGCAATGGCGGCAGCACTATAAGTGCCGTCCAAATCAACATCACCACCTGCTCCCCCGTTTGCTGCAACATCAAACGCCTGAAACCCGGGTGTCGTAAAAATAATTCGGTCGTTCGTAGGAGCTTGTTGTACTATCGCTGCCACAGTGGCTGCATCCGATCCAATGACCGCAATCAAGTCATGGCTGTTATTTTCTGCTGTTTCAAGTATGGCTCCCAAGACGGCAAGTGCCTCGGTTGTGGGTAGTTCTGGAACAACAAGAATATTGACGTTGTCTTTGACCACTTCACTAAAAGCAGCTGCAAATGCGGCTTGATTTGCTTCCGCTGCCACTGCGCGTGCATAAACGGTACGTGCTCCATTGCGGAAAAGAACTTCAATCGCACGAGTCAAATTTAGACTTCCTTGACCTTCGTTATAGGCATCATAGGCTCCAAACACCCCACGAGCGGCGTCATAATCTGACACGTTATGCGTTTCATCTACAGCTGTACTTGCAGTGCCTACGATGCCAATATTCCCACTTGATATTCCTCCGACACTAATTAACCCTTCGGCGCGAACGCGAACAAACGTCCCTGGAACAACAAACTCCGACGTAGAAAATGTTTCTGCCATTGCGGCTCCCTCCTCTTATAGAAATTGAGTGCAGACTCCTTACCCTACGCTCTGATTGATTGGAATTTCTTGAATAATGCCTTCTGACTCTTCTGGCGTCTTTAAAAATTCATAAAGAATTTTAAAAATCAGGTCTTTCCGAAAAACTTGATTGGAGTCACTTTCTGATTCATTGAAGACTTGAGATATAACTTCATGTAAATTCAATTTTAAAATTCCATGCCCTAACAATTCTTTCCGGTCCACCCCCAAGAGAGCTCGAGTGGTGGCATTAATGGCATTATTGAGATCTCCGATGGTTCCTCTTTTTACTGACACCACCATATCTCCTTCCAAGTGCCTGCCAAAGATTTCGTCCGTTACACTAGCCCCATTTCCGACAAAGGCTCCAACGCCTGGCGCAGTGATTCGAGCAGCATTGATTCCCACAATCGATTGAAATATAGGGTTTGATTCATTAGGAAGAAGCGATGCAATTGAAGCCAAAAGACTGTCAATCACTGCACTGTTTGAAATATCATCCATACCTAATTAACGTTATGAAATTTTCTTCAGTGTTCCTTTAATAAAATAGAATTATTACCTCATCTCTACACGCAAACTGTGTGCCTATGTTTCAAATCAACAAGTCGGTGTATTTATTGAAGGAATTTTCATGCTTGACATTGAAGTGCGGTTCATTCCCCGCATGCCCCTTAGACCTTCGCCTGATAAAAGATGCCAAAACGGGAAACTTTGTAACTGCGGGCGTTGCGCCACGCCTGCGGGCATGAGGCCGCACTTCATTTGAAATGCAGAATAAAATCTTACACTGTGCCTCATATTTCTTGAGACACTTCTAGAGGTATTGGTAATGTGCTCAGAAGAAAGAGGTTAGGAAAGGAGGTTCAGGCTTGATCTGAAAATTTTGTACGGTCAAGACTATGCTTCCGAAGAAGCCTTTGAAGTGACCGCCGATCTTTTCCTGAAGCGATTGCGGCTCGGGAGATATTCCCGTGACACTGAGTGAGGAGATTGGTGAGAAACGTCCGTTCGAATTGATCCATCGCATTAGCCTTGGCTTTTCCAAGAGCGGTATGTCCGGTAATTCCATTTACTCTACTGATGGGAAGGGCAATGTCATCCGGGCTTAAAAAGTCAGCTGTACAGAACGTAGCCGCACTTTGAATAACCCCCTCTAGCTCTCTGACGTTCCCAGGCCAGTCATATCCCATCAATTTATCAATAGTAGCTGGTGGCAATCCTAAATTTTCAGCAGATTGAGGTTCAAGCATTTGTCTGAGAAAATGGTTGGCTAAAGATGGTATGTCTTCTTTTCGTTCTTGAAGTGGAGGGATTGTGACTGAAAGGAAGTTGATTCGATAATAGAGGTCTTCTCGAAAAATTTTATCTTGAACCAGTTGCCTCAAATTTCTATTCGTGGAGGTAAGCACTCGCACATTGGCCTTCTGAATTTTTGAAGAGCCCAAAGGGCGAAATTCACGATTCTGAAGAAACCGAAGCAGCTTGACTTGTGCAGATAAACTCAACGAGTCAATTTCATCAAGATAGAGTGTGCCTCCCTCTGCTTCATGAAGTAAGCCCAATTGCTCTGAACTAGCATCCGTGAAAGCGCCCCGTATGTGACCAAACAATTCATTCTCAAAGAGATGGTCAGGAATCGCTCCACAGTTGACCGGAACAAAAGGTTTTGTCGATCGAAGACCATTGGCATGGATAGCTTTGGCAAATAGTTCTTTCCCTGTTCCTGTCTCCCCTCCAATTAGTACAGTGGTCATGGCCTTTGCCAACTGCGGAATTTTTCGTAGGACCTGCAAAAAGCTAGGGGATTTCCCTATTAATCCTTCGAAATGGAACGTACTGGGGAGACCATGATTTGCCAATGAAACATGCTTGTGACTCTTTTGCATAAGCTTGTGAAGTCGTATAAGAACATCAATTTCATGGAACGGGCAAACGAGAAAATCATCTATCCCTCCGAGCGAGACTCCCTCATTCACTAGGTGCTCTCTGTCAGAACAAGCTATTCCTAATATACGAACTCCCGGATGTGCTCTCTTTAAACGAACAAGAGTTGTATTTGAATCTCCCGCCACCATTGGTAAAATAACTAAAAATTCTTCATGAAGAATTTCCGTCTGTAAAGTCTCTAATTTTGAAATCGTCTTTGTTTCAATGGCAGGGAAGTATTGATGAAAAATTGAAAGAAGGGTCGAACAACTCCCTGTGCAACAAGAGTCTCGATGCCTAACAAAAATAGCTCTTTGGGCGTTCATCTTTTTGCATCCGCTAGGATAGTCTGCCATCTCTTCCACTACCGAATTAAAAAGAAAGCTCTTGAATTATTTTTTGGAGTACCCCTTCGTCAAGACAGCTCAAATGACCGAAAACTATACCAGCTGACAACCCTTAGTTCGATATATCCCTATGCAGGGTCAAGGATGAATCTAACCTCTCCAGAGCCTCCTGTCTTGCAACAAAGCATTATAAAATTCCTTTGAAGCTATGAAATTTCCTCAACCCCGTTTAGGACCCAGTCCTAGAAGCATTGAAAATGTTCCATTGAATTAGCGTGCAACTCAGATACCACAGGATTGAACTGTGTGAATAAAGTTTATCTTCCTCAAATTCTCGTTAGAACTCAACAAAATTTGCCATCAAATAAGCTGGCGAGCTGATATCTCAGAGAGACCGAGAAGTACCTAATAGGATACTAAGTTGTATCTATTTAGATAAACAATTTGATTAACCACAAAACATCTACTCATTCAAAAAGTGTCACTACTGACAATTCTCCTGATGTAGCGGTATGTCAAGAATACCCAATTTACTCGACTCTTACAAATATATCAAATGCTGCTATGAGCGAGACATTTTTGCCGGTTTTGCTAGCTAAAAAATCCTCCATAAACCGTTGTTACTATCATTTTGGTGGGATGTTAGAAGGGGCTGAAATTTCCTTCCCCCACATTCTCATATTATTTTGAACTCAACAATTCTTTCTCAAAGAAAAGAAACGAGAGTGCAAGAGCTCACAAATCAATCGCAAGTATTAATAAAATTCGACAGGAGGAAAGTTAAAAATTGAGGGAGGGGATCCGTTTTCATCTCGGGAGAGATCGAAGAGGTAAAACTAAGGATTTCATCTTAAGTCTCAAGAACGATGAGGAGACGATTGCGAAGTCTCTACTGAAGATCAACATCACATGGCGCTATACGACTAAGCCAAGAACATGAGTTTAATAGCAGGCAAATCATTCAAGCATTACCTAACTAAGAAAGATCGACTATCTGAAAAGGACTACTATTCTAACAGTCAATAGACTAAAACCAACTACATTGAGCTGCTTTATCAGGTCAAAAAAAGACAGAAAGAAGAGGAATCAAGCTAGCATTATTATTCGTGCTCGAGATGCAATGTTCCACAACCCGAACTAAATCAACAAATAAAAATTCGTAAATACCAAAGGGGGAGAAAGGAGGCTAAGGATCTATTTAAGGAGAACTTTTCAATGAAATAACTGGTCTATAAGGTCCACACAAAAATTCGGACTCGCTTTCTGTGCATACTCTCTCACCCACAATCTTACCAAGGATCAATCGCGTTTGCCGGGATCGAGTTCGATAATGCCTTTCCGAATAGCCAAAATAGCGGCTTGTGTACGATCGTAGGCATGGAGTTTGTGGAAAATATTGCGTACGTGATTTTTGACAGTTTTTTCACTCAGATCCAACACATTGGCAATTTCTTTGTTCGTTTTTCCGTCAGCGACTAATTGCAGGACAGTAATTTCCCTTTCAGTGAGATCGTGCTCTAAAATTCCTCGCTTTTTTCCTTTCCCCTCTGAGAGCAATGAGAATTCTGCCAATATTTTACTAGCGACAGAGGGATGAATGAGTGATTCCCCTTTGGCAATGGTGCGAATGGCGGCAATAATTTGAGCTGAATCACAATCTTTCAAAAGATACCCGGTCGCCCCAGCTCGTACGAGGTCAAAGATATATTGCTGTTCCTCATACATAGTCAAGGCCACCACACCAATATGAGGAAACTCGCGCTTGATAATACGAGTTGCTTCAATCCCCGTCATACCGGGCATACTGACATCCATGAGAATCACATCTGGCAGCAGCGTCCGAGCCTGCTCCACGGCCTCTCCACCATCCTTCGCTTCTCCCACAACTTGGATATCATCCTTGGTTTCAAGTATTGCCGAGAGACCTTCCCGCACCACTCGATGATCATCAACGATTAAGACCTTCGTTTTTTTAGGCATACCGAGTTTTCTCCTTTGTGGCGAGAGGGACAGTTATTTCGACGGTCGTTCCGGTCCGAGATTTCGACACCCACCGGATATCGCCTCCTAACATTCGTGCACGCTCCTTCATGCTTCTGACTCCAAAATGATCCCATTTCTCTGGATTTTGACTTTCTTTCTGAACGTTGAACCCCTGCCCGTTATCCGAGACTTTAGCTTCTAATAAGTCTTTCGTGAGCTGAACCTTTACGATTACTTTCGTGGCCCTGGCATGTTTGACCACATTACTTAAGGCTTCCTGCACCATGCGAAAGACAAAGACTTTTGTTTTGGGATCCAGCGTCGACTCGTCTCCATTTCCTTTAAAAGTCGTGCGAATCCGATGTTCCCGCTCATACGAAGAAAGGTAATTTGATAATGCGGGAATAAAGGCTAAATGATCATATTGCCCAGGACGAAGGTTATAGACCACCTCACGCGCTTCTTGAATCGCATGTTTTAATTGTACCGTCGTTTGATTCAACATGGTCAATCCTTTGTCCGGATCTTCAGAAACTAATTCCCTCACCCGTTCCATTTTGAGATTGACACCCACCAAGGTTTGCACTAACCCATCATGAATCTCGCAAGCAATACGGGTCCGTTCTTCATCAACAGCCCCTTCAGCTTCTTCCTTGACATACAAACGAAAAAGCGATTGGTAACGAGTTAACGTGCTTTCAATTTCTACTGATGCCCGAATCCGTGCTTCAATGAGTTGCCACATAAACTTGGCACTCGCGCCCCCAACTAAAGCTAGATGCGGGGCTTGAACATCCAGCAGCTTTTGCTCCACTTCGGGATCCCCAGTCACGTCGATAACCAAATCCACGTCTTTCATTTTCAATAAATCTTGGTAGCGACGGCGAACAGGAATACCTAACTTTTTGGCCAATCGAACGCCATCGGTGAGCACACGAGTTTCCGCCACACCCACTACAGTGACTAATGGATCTTCCGCAAAAATTTCCATGAGTGCCGTCCCGCCCTGTCCAGCCCCAATGATCGCCACTCGGCTAGGGGTCACGACTTTTGGTGACCGACTAACTTTTGATTTTCGAGAAGAGGTCCCGCTTTTGATGGATTTTGAAGATTTGAGAGTTGGCATGAATGACCACGCGCAATGTCGTCATTGATTGCTGAAGAAAGAGCTAACTGCTTTTCGTTAGAAAGAGGAGGAAATGCGTTATGCCACAAATCACGTCATTGAGTAGATCAATAGGATGCAACCACTGTTACAAACGACCGCCCTCATGGGTTAACGCACGAATCGTATCCATAAATTGATCAATATCTTTAAACTCCCGGTACACCGAGGCAAACCGCACATACGCCACGGGATCCAGTTCCTGTAAAGCTCGCATGACTTCTTCCCCTACCGCACGGCTGGGTACTTCTGTTTCCCCTAAGTCTTGAATCCGTTTTTCTATTCGATCGGTCGCTGCCCCCAACGCCCCTATACTGACGGGACGTTTTTCACAGGCTTTCTTCAGGCCTGCCAAAATCTTTGCTCGATCAAAGGGTTCACGCCGATTGTCTTTTTTGACGACCATCGGGAGATTTTCTTCAATACGTTCATAGGTCGTAAACCGCCGTTTACAGCCCAAACATTCACGACGACGACGAATAACTTCGCCCTCTCGGGCCGTTCGTGAGTCAATCACCTTATCCTCAAGCTTGTCACAGAACGGACATTTCACGAAAGAGCGTCCTTAATAATTGGAGGGAATCGTGGCGGAAGAAATTAGTAGGAATGAAAGATAGGGAAACGGGCACATAGGTCTTTGACTTCTCGAAATATTCGCTTGTGCAGCGCCGCATCATGGGCATGTTGGATAATGTCATCCGACCATGACACAATCTGCTCCATCTCGGCTTCCCGCATACCACGAGTAGAGACCGTCGGAGTCCCAATTCGAATGCCACTAGCGACCATCGGTGGCTTCTCATCAAAAGGCACCGCATTTTTATTGACGACAATTCCCGAAGCATTTAACGCAGCTTCAGCCTCTTTGCCTGTCACGTTTCGCGAATTCAAATTTAACAGAAACAGATGATTCTCTGTTCCACCAGAAACTACTTGGTATCCGCGCTTCAGAAAGCCTTCTGCCAAAACCTTGGCATTCGCAAGAACTTGCTTTTGATAAGAAGTGAAACTTGGTGCTAAAGCTTCTTTGAAAGCGACAGCCTTGGCCGCCACAACATGCATGAGCGGGCCGCCTTGAATTCCGGGGAATATAATTTTATCAACGGCTTTCGCGTGCTCTTCTTTGCACATGATCATGCCGGAACGTGGACCTCGCAAGGTCTTATGCGTTGTCGTCGTCACAAAGTCGGCATAGGGAACCGGACTCGGATGAAGCCCCGTGGCAACTAGTCCGGCAATATGGGCGATATCAACTAATAAATACGCGCCTACGGATTTGGCTATGGCTTGAAACCTGGGGAAGTCAAGAATCTTGGCATACGCGCTGGCACCAACCACCAGCATTCTAGGGCGAACTTCTTTTGCTTGTTTTTCAACCACATCATAATTTATGGCTTCGGTTTCTCGGTCCACTCCATAAGTGAAGGATTGAAAAATTTTCCCGGAAAAGTTCACTCGGCTCCCATGGGTCAAATGACCACCATGCGCCAAATCCATTCCCATAATCGTATCACCCGTCTTCAGGACAGCAAGATACGCAGCCATATTCGCCTGAGACCCTGAATGAGGTTGAACATTCACATGTTCACATCCAAAAAGTTCTTTCGCACGGGCAATGGCTAACTCTTCAACAATATCGACATGCTGACAGCCCCCGTAATAGCGTTTTCCAGGGTACCCTTCAGCATATTTATTGGTCATTAAACAGCCTTGAGCACCTAAGACAGCTGGACTGGCATAATTTTCTGAGGCAATGAGTACTAAATTTTCCCGTTGCCGCTTTTCTTCAGACCGAATAGCAGCATATACCTCGTAATCCGTATCCCGAATGGCTTTTAATGTCCCAACAGAATGGCGCATGAGTTAATTGGTTTCTGCCGTTTCTGCTGTTTCTGCCGGAATATCTTCCGTAGCGGTAGGCTCTTCGGCAATTGGCTCTTCTCCAGCCTGTTTAGCCAAAGTGACTTGAATTTTAGTGACCACATCACGATGCAACTTTATAGGCACAGGAAAAGTTCCCAATTCTTTGAGTGGTTGAGGTAACTGAATTTTCCGACGATCAACCGTCATGCCCTGGGCAGCTAATTGTTCGGCGATATCCTTTGAGGTCACCGAGCCAAATAATTTATCGTCCTTCCCCGTTTGCACTTCAAAGGTCAAGGAAACATTTGACATCTGCTTGCCAATATCTCCTAACGCCTCTACTTCTTTTTTTGCCTTTTGGTCAATTTGCCGCTTCAAATGCTGTAGAAATTTCACCTGACGGTCTTCAGCTAAAACCGCTTTTTTCCGTGGTAAGAGAAAATTTCTGGCGTAGCCATCAGCGACAGTTAAGACGTCTCCCAAATACCCTAAACCTTCGACATTTTCCTGCAAAATCACCTTCATAGATAGCTCTCCTTAGCCTAGCGAATAAGGGAAACATCTTAAGACCGATGATAGAAAAAGTCAATTGAATTGCCCTGTTGGTTCGCGTATATCACTATAAAGGAGATATATTTGTATTCTAGAAATTTCAGAATACCAAGCTTTATTTTGACAAATTTCGGAATGTTCACGAGATACCGTATACTGACCAGAAGATTAGATGGTAAAAAGTAATTGCACGTAATAGTGGGGGTTTTTCAAAGTATGACTGCCATTCAGATTGCCAAACTGATCACGTGCCTGTTGCTGCTATCGGTCATGAATCCACCTCAGACTTTGGCCGAAGGGAAAATGGCCAAGGAGACACCTGGACCAGAACCCTTTAGCGATTTGAATCTTCGATTCAGCAACCGTCCTCTAGATCCACCTGAAAATCTTATTGTTCAAACAGTCCCATTAACGGATTTTTCCGTAGCCACAGCCATGGTGGCCCCTTCGCCACAGGCCGTTATTTTTGAAAACGACCTTCGGCAACGGCTGGCCGTTCTTACTCAGGATGAAACTGGGCCTCTCACCCTCTTTCTGCTGGCACCCCTCCCCCTTGATCCCAAGCTCCCGAGCCTGGTTCAATGTGCGCATGATCGTCGCTGTGAGACTGACCGAACCCCGCTCACTGGAGGCCTAGGGTGCTTGGCCCTCTGTCTGAAGGAACAACTCGAAGCCGTCGCGACTAATCCTCTCCCACGATAAACAGATGAAACTCGACGACCTACTTACTCAAGCCACCTCTCAACTTCGCGATGAACGAGAAATCGCGATGAATCAGGGGTTAGATGCACCCTTAGATATTCCCCATGCGTCTCATCTTGGCAAAGTTGGCTCGCTCCATCTTTATAGCTGCGAGGTCTTGCCGGGAAGCAAGATTATTGCTGATGTCCCCATGACGCTTTTACCAGGAAACGACATGGAAGCCACCGAAGGCTATCTCCTAGGTTGGGTCAATGGCACCCTTCTTATCCAAACCTTTGACCATGTTGGGAAAACCCTCGAGCATTGCACCCTTATTCCGGATACCTCTGGATTTTTAGAAATGGGTGCGACACGACTTTCCGACATGGTCACGAAACCCGATTCGTTTACACTTGGACCAGCCGAACGACTGGTCCCATGGCTACAACCCTCGCCAGGAGCCGATGCTGGCCAAGCCCGAGATAATATTCCCCCCGCTGTACTCTCCATGATGTGGGGCGATGATCGAGCAACTCGATGGACCAAACTGACTACCCTCATTGTGGATCAAGTGAAGAAAAATAAACGCATTCTCTTAGTCGCACCCGATCATGAAACCGTGGATGCCTTAACCGGAGCCACCGCGCACGCCTTAAAAATGGCAGCTCTTCCCCACCGCAGCATACTTTGTCGCTATGAAATGGCGCTCACCAAACCATCAGCCACCATGCCGATTCATGAACTCGGCTATGAAGCTCAGATGTACCACTTTTATGCCAAAGCGAATGCCAACAAAATCGCCCTGCGAAAAAAATACGATCGTTTTCGGGAACTCACGCCCATCTTGGCCTACAAGCGCGACAAACAAAAAGATCTGAATGAAGTCAAACTATTAGAATGGCGATTGCTCACCCAACTCAGTGATTGGCAGGGCAAGGTCAAAGGAATTGATAAAATCCTCAGAGACTACGAAGCCTTACCAATATGGAAACGGATGGGGATGCAATTCACTGGAAAAAACATAGAGACCTTGGCTGAATACCGCGTGATTTACGAAGGAAAAATTCACGGACTTATGCAAGAAGTAGAAGTCGCGCAAGCCCGCATCAAAGAACTCATTCCTGAAGCAACCATCCCTAAGGACTTACGTCCGGAATATGATGAACTCAAAGAAGAAATAAAACGACTTGGCGGGACAAAGAAAATCAGAGAAATGCTCAGTGCGGGAGAAGGAACCAACCGCCAAGCCTTTGCTCAAAACAAACGAGTCATGGCCACGACACCTGGTCGAATTTTGACCGATCCTCTCTTTCGAAAAGTGCCCTATGATCTCCTTATTGTAGACGATGCACCACGTATCCCCACTCCCTTACTCCTTGCCGCAAGCGGACTCATTCGTGAACGTATTATTTTAAGTGGAGATACCAATGACTTGGTGCAAGGTCAGGACCCCTCGCAGACTAGATGGCCTCATGAACTCTTAAGAACCACACTCAGTTCAGCGGCTCAACCCACTGCAGTGGGATAATGTTCGATTCAACTTTCTTACACAGACTATCCAGAACATGAGTATAGGGTTCGGACGCATAGCGTTTTAAGCCCTGCTAGTTTTTTCCCTCAGCATAATTGAGAAACAATCCAACGTCTTGACCGCTTTTCGATAAAAGACGATAATCGAATGTATGTGCCGAAGTGGCGGAATGGCAGACGCACTAGATTCAGGGTCTAGCGCCCTCCGGGGTGTGCGGGTTCAAGTCCCGCCTTCGGCACCAATTCTTTTCTAAACCTTCCCCCTTTCTTTAAAGAGAACGCTCAGTTTTATAAATTGATGCCGTACTGATCCTGTCTGTATTGAGTCCAGTGATGCAGAGGGTCAAAGAAGATGTTCTGCCCCTTCTCCTTTAACCACTGAGTGAAGGGCGTGCTAAGAAGTCGAAACGAGTTCGCCATGTGGTATGAGAGCAGGCATTTTTTCGGTCACCTGTGAATCTTTCGACAACCATTCTATTTTTGAACTCATACCCATATCGCACTGACCTTGGAACAACACTCCATCTTCCATGGTAAAGCACGGCGTGCTGATGTCTCCAATCACAACCGCTGGCTTCAGAAGATGAATCCTTTTAATCGCAGTTAAGTTGGCTTCAATTTTTCCACTACAAATAATTTCGTCAGCGGTAATCGATCCACGAATGACCGCCTGTTCACCAATAATTAAGGTATCATTGGTATTAATCGCCCCATTAAAATGCCCATCAATTCGAACGATGCCTTCTAACTTGGCAATGCCTTCTATCACGACTCCCTTGGCTAGAAAGGTATAGCCATCCTCTCCTTTCAAGGCTTCTGAAGCATTCGGCTGTAACTTTTGTTTGGTCTTCCACATATTGCGGTCCCTCCGAAAAATTAGGATACATATGAATGAGATGGGAGAGGACAGGAGGCATCTCAGTCCCCATTTTCTATTCAATACCTGTGCAAGGTTAATGCCTCTTGGCTTCCGAACCATTAACAATCCACACAAACCTCACACAATTCAATTGTTCTTGGAAGCAGGGGTTGCCTTCTCAAGCATTCTGTGGGTGAAGGGGCTCTCCTTCTCTCTGTCTTACAATTGTAGGATTTCGCATACGAAACCCCACACCTGAAAATCTGATTCCCTTCCCTCCTTGTAGCCTATCATAGGACCTTTGGGGGATAGATGACCCCAGGCTACTTCTCTAAATTTTAGATAGACCACCATCAACATATGGAGGCAGCCATGTGGGTAGAACAGGAAGAAACGATTCAAACATGGGTCAATGGCGGGGAGGTCATTCTTAAAAAAGTTGATCGAGAGTATGCCTATCGATTGGCCAACGAAATGGGTGATTGGATTGATGGATTGCCCGACGGCATGGTGTGGGCCGATGCTCAAGCACTATTTGGCGACTCGTTATAAAAACAGGCATCTCACATACCACTCCCCAAATGTATTGAAAGATACCTGTCGGCTTATGATGAAATGTCTTGCCTCTTCACTTGCATTGCCCTATCGGCTCGGATTGGGGAAAGCCAAGTTTTATCCACACCGGACATAACATCATACCGACCAGAAGCAATGCCGCAATCCACACTTCTCGCCAGTGAATCCCTAGCGGCGATGGACTTCCAACCAGCCAAGACCCAAGACCGGTCAACAAACAAAAGATAGACAACGCAGCCAAACCCATGGCCCACATCGCTCGCCAAAATCGTTGAGAACCTCCACCTTGGCCTGGATTGACGCGTCGTACAATTGGTCCCCAGAAACCTGGAGGCTTGGCGCGTCGATAAAAATTTTCTAAACGATCCAGATCTTCGGGACCAGTCCATAAGGAAACCCCAATGCCGATTATCCCTGATCCAAGACCCATAATCAGTAACCGAAACTCTTCATGATCTGGCATTCCCCACAGTAAAAATGGAGCCATCATAATCGATGTGATAATGCAGGCTAATTCCCCCCATGCTGAAATACGCCACCAGACCCATCGCAACACGAGCAACATCCCCATCCCTGCTCCTAACAACAGACTCACCTGCCAGGCATCCTGAATCGAGGAGAGAAATGGGAGAATACATAGAGCAATGCTTAAAATCAGTAGATTGCTGCCACGCGCCACCCAGACTAACGCTTGATTGGAAGGTGCCTTCTTCAACCAGCATTGACAAATAAACCGACGATACACATCGTTCGTCCAATAGGACGCCCCCCAATTCAAATGTGTATCCACAGTCGAGGCCAAGGCCGCTAACATGCCAACCAGCATGAGGCCTTTTAAGCCAGGCGGTAAGAGTTCATCCATTCCCTGAATAAAGGTGAACTCCCGTGCCGCCATATCAATGATGCCTGGAGGTGAAGGAAAAATAACCAAAAGGCCTAAGGCCAGCGGCAACCAGATCAAACTACGTAAGAGAACTTGTGCCAACGTAAACACAACAGCGGCAATTCGTGCGTCATGATCAGTTCGGCAGGCCATCGATCGTTGTGCTAGATAGCCGGTGCCGTCCGCATTCATCTGCAGAAACCATTGAAACCCATAGACCACGAGGACCAACATGGTCACATCTTTGGCCCCAAAGGGCGTAAAATCTAAAAGCTGATCACCAGTGATTAAATAGCCCGCCGCCGCAGTGAACTGTTCTTGGATTCGATGAGTGAGTTCGGCTAGACCGCCCACATGATCCACCACTACCCACGCAAACCCCACACTGGCGATCAGGCCAATAGCCAATTGCACAAGATCAGTATTGACAACACTTCGCAATCCACCAGTGGTGGAATACAACATCGTCACCAAGACAATAGCGCCAATGGAGAGTAGGTTATTCGTGGAACGAATCCAGATGGTCTTTGTTTCTAAACCTCCAACAGCAAACGGCACACCAGCCCATTCCACACCTCTGACGCATACATCAAAGACAACCGACGGCAGCCATTGATCCCAAAGCAGAAACGATTCAGCGAGACGAGTCGCAGCCAAGAGAACCATCGCCAAAACGGTGCAATTGATAATCGTGCCAAAATAGATGGCCTTGATTCCGCGTAAAGCGGCCGCAGCACGATGGCCATAGCGCACCTCGGTGAGTTCTGCGTCGGTCAGTACTCCCACGCGACGCCAACATGGCGCCAACAAAAATCCCATAAGGAGAAAGGCCAGGGCATAAATCCATAAACGCCATAACGCAAAGATCCCTGCCGTAGCCACCAGACCCGTGACGAGAAGAGGCGTATCCGCAGCAAACTGCGTGGCCGCCATGCTCAAACCCGCTTTCCAGCCTGAGAGACTCCGCCCAGCTAGAAAATATTCATCAAGATTTTGTGAAGCGGTTGCCCGTTCACGAAGCCCGGCATAGAGGGCGTAGAGAACAAAAGCTGACAGAATGGTCCAGTCCAACTTCGTCATGATGTGTGCTCATGCGAATAAAGGCGTGTTCTCATGGCCCGCTATTCGAGAAAGGGAGAAGGGAAGAATAAACCGTTTATGCCCCAAACAGGTCCATGATGCGCCACCCCAATAAGGGTAAACTCAATCCAACGATTGTCAGAATGCCGCCTAATCCCATCGTACCGAAGCCAACAAGGTTAGTACGGACGCCCAACTGAACGGGGACTTTTGACTGGAAACCCAGCCCTGCTGGCGGCCATTGACCTGTTGCACGAATTCTCGACCCGATATACATCACATACGCCCCCATGCCCACTGCGGGGAACCCAGCCATTATTGTGACGGCAAAAAAGATCAGATCAATTTGCTGAAACGTCACTGGTGTTGGCGGTACATCGTCCTGTGCTACTGCAGAAAGATACTCCATCGTAAAATAGATCATCGCTCCCCCGAACAACGCAAGGATGAGCAACATTCCCACCATCAATGTTTTCTTGGATGAGTTCATCGGTTATTCAGATTAAAGCGATTTCGGATTGAAAATAAAGAAAAAAGTATTTAGGCATTTTTTGAAAATCACACTCCTTTGTAAGGAGAGAATGAAGAGTGGCAAAATGGAAGGAACATATAGGCTCCACACCACGCGATGATCTCATTCGTTCGACTCTACCCCACCTCAATCCTCCCCTTACAAAAGGGAGGAGGCCGGCCAATGCCCCTTTTGCATAAATCTGAGCAGCCTCCCACTCACACTAATCCTGTTAAAATCAAAACAACGAAAGCATTTGAAATACCATACACTCAACTCATTTTTGATGTCGGCGGATTTGTTCATGACGTCGCCCCAACCATAGACCCGTCCCTATCCATAACGCGGCAATCGGCATGGCTGTGAATGCCATTTGTGATAATCCCATTCCCCATGTATGCAACAGTGAAACAATGCCTGTTCCCGTCGCATCGGCCCCTCGATGGACCACCGTATCAATCACGTTTTTGGCTTGATATTTTTCCTCACGGGGAAGCACGGTAAAGAGCGTTTCTCTTGTCGGTTTCGTAATGGAAAATTCACCGGCTCGTCGTAGCACACCAAACCCAATTAACACCGGCAACACCGTTGCCAGTCCAAACACACCAAAACCAATCAACGATACAATGGGCATCACCACCAACATGATCACGACCCCAAATCGTGTCAGCAACCAACCAATGGCGAAAAACTGAAGGGAAAAAGCCAACACATTGATCCCAAGATCAACCGACGCGAATAATTGAATGCGATCCTCGGAACTTGGCATGACTTCGGGAATCAAAATAGTTTGCTGCGCATACAAGAATGTTGAAAGAACCGAGTAACACATCAGATATAAGGCAATGCCTCTCAAATAGGGAGAACGAATAATCCGCACTGCCCCTATCCATAAACTCGGTGCAGCTGCTCCCGAGCCTTTCGAGGCAGATAGGTGTGTCGCGCCCAGATTAATACCATGATGGATGTGGTACCACTTCAATAAAGCCATAATGCATCCCACCGCAAGGAGCAAAAACATTCCCGACACCAGCAAGAGCCCTTGAATCCCTACTCCTTTTACAGCCATCGCAGTGATAAAGGGACCAGTCATCGCGCCAAGACTGCCTCCAGCGGAAATACACCCAAACAGTCGTCGGGCTGCATCAGTAGGAAAGACATCGGCCATAAAACTCCAAAAAATCGATACGACAAAAAGATTAAAGACACTCAGCCACACAAAAAAAATCGGTCCAATCGTCTTCACCTCAAACCCATTTTGTAAGGCCACAAAAAATGCCAGCAAATTCATGACAAAAAACCCATACACCATTGGCAACAATCGCCGAATGGGAAAATGACCTGCCACCCATCCGAACAGCGGAATGACGGCGAGCATCGTAAGAAAAACGACTGAAAATAACCAAGGTAATTTATGCGCTCCCAAAAGTACCCCCATTTCATCCCGAACAGGACGGAGGATGTAATATGCAGCTAGCACGCAAAAAAAATACAGGAACGACCAGAGCAAAGCTGAAAACTCTTCCCGCTTTACTGGAACAACACGTTGGATCAACTCATAGACGCGAGTATGGATAATTCCCATTTTTCAAGTAGTCAAAATAATCAAAGCGGGAAATGATTGGATAGGGAAAATATTTATTACGTGATCTTAGGAGATTTCGAGGACATCAGAAATACAGGGCTCTCCATATTCAGCAGAACCCGTGAGAACTCGAAGATTTGGTAACATCTCGACTGTGCCAGCATGATGCGTATGTCCGCAGAGCACTGTAATAGTAGCGTGAGGTCTGTCTTGCGCAAATTCTAGTAAGACGTCACCCACAGCTTTACACGCAAAATAGGGCAACCAATCAGCATTCCCCATTTTCCCCTGATACCAACAGGCTTCTTTAAAGGGTGGAACATGAGTGAGACAGATGACCTCTTGATATGAGGCCAAAGCCTTCGACAACGTCTCCCCTAGATTCTGAGCCGCTTCATCTCCTAGCGCTTGAAGCTTACCGATGACCGCCTCTCGATTGAGCCCCTGAAAATCACGAATCAATTCTTGGTCACTAAGTCTAACGGGAGACTGCTCATAGCTTCCCAACCGCCCGTCGCCCCAACCATCATGCCCTAGCAACACCGTCTTTGGTGTGAGTTCAATCGATTGTAAGCCAGTCAGATAGTACAGCCCAGATTGAACCTGACACCAATCTTGAATATCACGTCTCACCACTTCAATCAAACCATGATAAAAATCGTGATTCCCTAAGACAAAATATATAGGCATCGCTATCGCCCGCTTCATCTCCAAAAGCAACTCCCGCAGACACGGTGCTTCCGCAATATCACCCGTGATAAAGACAACCTCTGGCTGAGCATCCTCAATCGATAAATAAAAAGCTGCTCGCTCCTGCGACCGCAGAAAGTTCAAATGTATATCAGTGACCCATACGACTCGCATAGCGGCCATACCTTAGCAAAAAATAGAGCAATTCGCTTGAGCGTAATTTGAAAAAAATCAAAGGGGTATTCATATTCTAAAGTGCATATTCTCACAACCAAGGTTATTGCTCTTGCTCTCTGCAGTAGCCGAAGCCACCAAGCCATGGTATAACTCTAAAACTTTTTGGACGTTCTAGGTTCCTCACGACCATCGCACGAGAAAAGGAGTCAGTCATGACAGATATATCCCAATCACCTGATAGCGAACTCGCCACATTGGGCGGGGGTTGTTTTTGGTGTTTAGAAGCTGTCTTTGATCAAGTCAAGGGCGTGGAATCGGTGGAGTCGGGATACATGGGTGGGGGACGACCCAATCCAACGTATGAGGCAGTCTGCACAGGAACAACCGGCTATGCAGAGATCATTCAGATTCAATTTAATCCAAAGGTGATTTCATTCAAGGAACTTCTGTTAATCTTTTTTGGTATTCACGACCCGACAACATTAAATCGACAGGGTAACGACTCGGGGACTCAATATCGTTCGGCCATTTTTTATCATTCACCACAACAAGAAACCATAGCTAAAGAAGTCATCGAACAGTTAACGAATGACAAACTTTTTGATACAGATATTGTCACCGAAGTCGTCCCTCTTTCAAAATTTTATATAGCTGAGCAGTATCATCAAGAATATTTTGTGCAGAACCCTTCTCAGCCCTATTGCTCCTACCTCATTGGACCGAAGGTGGCTAAATTTCGCCAACAGTTTGCCACCAAGCTGAAATCCTGATCAGTAGAATTTCTCAATTCACACCACGATCATCGCCCAGATACCAAATTCGAAAGAGCATCACTCAAGCCACCCCAGACATCGGCTTTCAAGGTCGCCTGATAGGGATGTACAATAATCGATGTTCGAGGCGGACAATACGGCACATCGACCCTCTCAACACCAATAGGCTGTGCCACTATCGGAATTCCTGGCATGATGTCTATTTTCTGCACGACCAACTGTACTCGCGATTCAAGAATACAAAAATCTTGGAATCCTTGAGCGCGTGAGAGAGTGGGATCGAGAAACTTGACGCGATGCCGATCAGTCGAAAAAACCACATCCCCAGCTTTCAATGGTCCTTCCGGGCCAACTGAATAGAGGACGATTGGGACCATGAGGACCGCGACCATGGTCAATCCGATTGGAATAAGTGAAGTGCGAGACGAATCGGACGTCTCATCATCTGGAAAACGATTAGAATTCATCACGGCTCTGATGCATTTCTTGATGAGATTTCAGACCATACCAAACATCATCTCACCAGTATGACAAAGACATTCCAACAATTATGGACTCAATGGCCCTGGCGCCCTCTTCGAAATTGTCCTGGGCGATTTGTGATGCCATGGACTGAACATGCTATTTCATTTGAAATGTTACTCGATGATCCATGCGCTCCCCAAGTATTATCCAGTCCACATGCCAATGATCCCGTTCTGGTGGTCGAATTGGAAGATGGCGGAATCATTTCCTACCAACAGGCTGATGGCCGCATGATTCATACCCTCAATACACCTGAAGGTTTTTCCCGAAAGCTTCAACAATTAAAGATCCCCATGGCCGAGACCCATGCTCCCTCAACTCAACACTCACATGACTTACCTTTTCGTTAATAGGGATGCTTACGAATATGCAGTTTGTACAATATGACCGAAAGGCCTAGTTCTAGGAGGAAAAAGCCAGTTACTGTTCCTACGATTCCTTCCAATGTTAGAGAGAGCTGATACCAAACCCCCAGCAAAGGTAAGAGACTTTCTGGAATCTGGTCTAATCCCATGGCCATCGAGGAGGAAGGCATATTCAAGCGACGCTTTACAAAACTTGACAGGCAATCTCCTACCATTGCCCCACAAGCCACAACCAACCCAATATTCCATGGCAACCCGAATGCCAGGGCTACAACTGGCACACTCATAATCGAGCAGAGCACACCTCGGAATGTTTTAGATGGCCCCAGAATAGGACTACCGTCAAAAAACAACGCACCGCCATCAATTGCCCTTGGCCAACGGCCATTCATAAGCTGACGCCCGATAATCGGTGCGCCATTCGCTACGAGAATTAAGAAGAGTAATTGAAAGTAGATCATGTGGATTTAGCCGACATATTCGAAAGGAAACCTAGCAGCTATAAATAACCTATATGACGATTGAAAAGTGCCTTTATGGTCAAAAATACAGGCGAGAAATAGAAACGGAGGACTAACCAATAGTTCGCTTCAAGGAAGAAAAATCAAACAGGCTTCGGTCAAGGAGATGACTAGGTCTGACATTTGTTAAGGCTGCAAAAAGGCTATCCCCGGAACCTGGGTAACGACTCTCCCAATCTTTCAACAGGGTTTTCACTTCTTGTCGTTTCAAATTTTCTTGTGATCCACATAGATCACACGGAATGATGGGGAAGTTTCGCAGCTCGCCATACCTGGCTAAATCGATTTCTCGAACATAGGCCAAAGGTCGAATCACCACATGCCTCCCATCATCAGAACGTAATTTTGGTGGCATCGCTTTGAGGCTTCCATTGAACAACATATTCAACATCATCGTTTCCATCATGTCATCTCGATGATGCCCCAAGGCAATTTTTGTTGCCCCCAGCCTATCTGCCAGGCCATACAATATTCCTCGACGCAAGCGAGAACATAAGGAACAGGTCGTTTTCCCCTCTGGGATTAATTCTTTCACAATCGAATAGGTATCTTGTTCTTCAATATGAAAAGACACTCCGAGTTTCGTCAGATAGTCAGGCAGGACATGTTCAGGAAAACCCGGTTGCTTTTGATCTAAGTTGACGGCAATTAATTGATAAGAGATCGGCGCTCGAGATTGCATGGACAACAAAATATCCAACAGACCGTAGCTATCTTTCCCACCAGACAGACACACCATGACCTTATCTCCAGCCTCAATCATGGAAAAATCGGCCACGGCTTGCCCAACTAACCGACACAGACGTAAGTGCAACTTCTGAGTAGAGCCAGTGAAGTTAATTTTGATAAGACGATCTTGTGATTCTTGCAGCATATCTTTATTTCCTAGATTTGAGATCCTACCCGACTTCTTTAGAGAAATTCGAATGCCATGGAGACGGAACCCTTTGCCGGCACCGTGACTTCTTGCTCTATACTTCCCAATATTTCATGCCAGACCACAATCGTATAGGTTCCAGGTGGTAAAGTCGGTAATTGAAACCCTCCTGATTCATCAGTGACCGCAAAAAAATGGTGATCAAATACCAGGAAGGCGCCAGTCATGAAGGTATGCTTATCACAACGAATGACATGTAATCCCTTCCGTTTAAGCGTTTTGGGTATGGGACGTGAATTTGCTACTTGGGCGACATTCAAAAAAGTCTTTTTCCCAAGTTTGATATGCGTATTATGAAGAATAGGGTCTTGATTGTGAATTTCAAGAACTTCTCCCTTTCGGGCCGCTCCTATTCTCGGCATAAACACACACTTTGTATTCTCCATGATCCGTTTCGGTAAAACCTTTTCGATCCCACTAACGGGAGGGTCTTTCACACTCACGACCACCTGTCGAAGGCCAGAAGTTGCTTCATCAACCTGAATAGCCTGAATGGACACTTCCTTCCCACAGACCTCCTCATCTGCTTTTACGACATGTGTTTCTGCTACTGGCAATTCTCCATAAAAAAACACCTTTCCAACTACCGGTGGTCCTTCTCCCATGGCTATACCCATTCCCGTCTGACTTAAAAGAACCAGGACGACCAGTAGAACCCTAGGTATTACATTTGGCATCGTTCCAGTCTATCCCCCCCCCTAAGGGTGGTCAAGAATCACCAGACCCGCTCTGTGTTTACTTCCTTTCGTATCTTCTTTATCCTTTTCATTCCATGACCCCTCCTAACAGCTTAGAGCCCAAGGATACTTTCTCTTCTCGTCTCCGTGAAAAGTGGCGCAGAAATCTTCGCCTTCGCCATACCTTCTTTTTATCCCTGATCATTCTCATCATCATGGTCGTGTTGGCGGGCATCATGCTCTCCAAGCAACGAACCATGCTCTACCATGCTGCAGAAACTAAAGGCCTCGCTTTTACCCAAGCCTTTGCCATTGGTGGATGGGCCGCCATCCAAAACAACCTTTTCAGAATCCAGGAAGCACTGATGAGCTATCCAGAGGATCCAGAGATCGTTGGGATCGACATCATCGACTACGACAATATGATTATGGCTTCACAAATTCCTAGTCGAATCGGCCTAGTCCTCGAACATCCACAATGGATGGCCATGAAGCAACAACAACAAAAAGGTTTGCGCTATACAGAAACTGAAACAGGCGAACCTTTACTGATTATGGTAGCCCCATTGCAGGGCAAAACCGAACCGGAGGCTTGGATTCGCGTCACCTTTTCTCTCACCAACGTTAAGCAACAGGATATAGAATTAATTTTGAATATGACCCTGATGACTATCATCTTCATAGGAGCGGGCATCCTGAGTTTATACTGGTCAAAAAATAATATCTCTTCCATTTTGCAATCAGTGATCAATCAGCTCCAGGGAGCACTGGCGAACAGAGACGTGTCACTCACACCCCTAGCTCCTTCTTCGCTTTCTCAACCCCATGCAAAAGATCACACCTCGGGAGATTTAGAACGTTTGGAACAAACCGTCACACAAACTATTGGATTGCTCACCACACAATCTCATGTCCTCCAAAACTCGGCCACGATTCTCGAGAAAACGGTGGAGGAGCGAACAACGGACTTACGAGATGCCAAGCAGTCGTTAGAATCTGAGATCCAGGAACGCAAAATAGCCACTGAACAAATGCAGAAAATCAGTCGCCAAAACCAGTTAATTTTGACTTCCGCAGGAGAAGGAATTTATGGATTGAATCTCCAAGGCCAAGTCACATTTATTAATCCAGCAGGAGCCAAAATGCTGGGGTACGACATTAAGGAACTATTGGGCAAACCCATGCATGAAACCATGCACCATACCCAAAGCGATGGAACGCTTTATCCTCGCGCAGCATGCCCACTCCACGGCGAATTCTTACGGGGGCAGTCCCATCGGGGAGAGAATGAAATCCTTTGGAGAAAAGATGGCACATCCTTCCCTGTAGAATTTATCAGTACTCCCATTCTCGAACACCGAAAAATATTAGGAGCCGTGATTAGTTTTTCTGACATTACGGTTCGCCAAGAAGCCGAAGCAAAAATTCGAGAGAGTGATATGAAATTACGACAAGCTCAAAAGATGGAAGCCATGGGAACCCTTGCTGGCGGCATAGCTCATGATTTCAACAATATTTTGACGGCGATGTTGGGATTCAGCCAATTAGCACAATTAAAAATTCCTAAAATTGACCCTACCTATGGATACCTTGATCAGGTCCTCACCGCAGGCCATCGCGCAAAGGAACTCATCCGCCAAATTCTTACCTTCAGCCGACAAGCGGACCCGGTACACCGACCTATTCGATTACATACTATCCTGAAAGAAGTCCTCACCCTCTTAAAGGCTACACTTCCAAAGACCATTGACATTCAAACGAAGATCGTTCAGGAATCGGGAATGGTCTTGGCGGACCCCACGCAGATTCACCAGGTCTTAATAAATTTATTGACCAACGCGGAACATGCCCTCCGTGGGAAACATGGGCAGATAACTGTCAAACTCGAACACTGTCTACTGGATCAGGATAGTTTGGAGAAACTTGCTGACCTCAAACCTGGTCCGTATTTTCGGCTGAGTATTACCGATACCGGAATTGGGATTCCGTCTGAAGTTCTTCCCAGAATTTTTGACCCATTTTTTACGACCAAGGAAGTCGGAGAAGGCTCTGGCATGGGACTCTCAGTGGTGCATGGCATCATACTCGCGCACCATGGAACTATTTCCGTGGAAAGCCAAGAAGGGTGCGGAGCAACTTTTACCATTTTTCTTCCCTATGTCGATGTTACTCCTACCGTCTTATCAACCTCGCCAGCCCCTCTCAATATTTCCAAGCAAGATGCTCGTATTCTATTTATCGACGACGAAGAAGCCCTTGTCACCATGGGGCAGAAGTTCCTTGAACATTTGGGCTATACCGTAACAGTGAGCACCGATGCCCTCGCAGCCTTAGAACTATTCAGAAATGATCCATATCATTTCCAAGCAATTCTTACCGATCAAACCATGCCCAAAATGACGGGAGACACATTAGCCACCAAGCTTCTAGAGCTCAATCCGACCATTCCCATCATTGTGTACACTGGATTTAGCCATACCCTCACCCCAGAACGGGCCCAACAATTAGGTATTCGCCGGCTCTTACTTAAACCCCTACTGATCCAAGACTTAGAAACTGCACTAGCCGACATTCTTTCTCAACCTGCAGAAAAGTAGAGGACCAAGACCATAGGAACACCCTCGGATTCCATAGAAATTGCTGAAAGGAGACGAACGGCATGAGGAAAAAACGTCAAATTCATGATGGCATTGCAGGAGGACTGATTACATTAGGCATATTTTTAGGAGTATATGTGAATTCCACTTGGCTATGGCTTCCCGGAATTTTGGGCGTTACGCTTTTGCAAAGTGGGATTACCGGCTTCTGCCCCGTCTATTTTCTCTTGGATCAGACCTGTTCGGACGATTAGCGTAACGAATTTTGAATTTTTGACAAGGTATAAGGCGACGGGGAAAACGGAAGTTAGATAATCGGCTCGACGCCTTCAAACGAAGACCCTGCCTTTTTTCGAACTCGGTCATGAAGAACAACTAAGGTCGGACACTTTTGTACAATAGCAGCCAAAAAACCTGCCTGGTCTGAGGGAGAAACCATCAGGTTTTGTTGTGAAAGTCCATATACGATTTTGAGCCGATCAATTGAACAGGCTGGACTGGATAACACACTCATTGTTGGAACAATGGACTCGATATCTGCCATGCGAATACGAAATGAAAAAGGTCCACATCGAGTGAGCAATTCATCTCGTGTCACCCAATAACCTGTCCCATAGAGTACCCACAACATAAGCCCATCCATCGCCCCAATCAGAACCACCACCAAACCAGTCTCGGGCCCAGAGATCCCGGTTTCCGACAACGGAACAATTCCGCCAATCAAACTGATGAGTACGCTTCCCCAAATTAAGGCCACAATCCACGTGTCACGTTTTGATGGGAAATAATGATCCTGATTGGCCTTGCCCAATGGCATAAACACATCCCTTGCAAATGTCACAAAAAACACAGATGTACACCTCAATCTTCGGTCAGAACTGAGTTTTCCTAAAGTCATTCCAAATAAATTTTTCCTTTGGCCCAAACACAAAATATATGTTTTTACCAATTTCCATAAACGACAAATTTCCTGAATTCAAAATGAGGAGTTTCGGCCCACCTCACCTCGTGGACATGCGTTTGAGGATGACTTCTTTTTTCTTTTCTAGAAAAGGTGTAAGTTTGGTGGGCTCGTATCGAAGCGGGCTGGGAATGACGGCGGCTAGGCGAGCAGCCTCCTCTCTCGTCAGTTGGTTTGCCGGTTTATGAAAATAGCGTTGGGCAGCGGCTTCGATGCCAAAGACTCCTCTTCCCCATTCGATAATATTGAGATAGAGTTCTAAAATCCGCTTCTTGCTTAATGTCGCCTCCAATATCCATGCAATGAGCAATTCTTTAAATTTTCGGATGGGGTCGCGTGAGGTGGACAGATAGAGATTTTTGGCTAGCTGTTGGGTAATGGTAGAACCACCCCTGACAATTCGACCTTCTTCCCAATTTTTCTCGAATGATTTCCCAATTTCATGCCAGTCAACCCCAGCATGGCTATAAAACCTGGCATCTTCAGCAATCAATACCGCTCGACGCACATGCTGGGGAATGTTAGGCAACGAAATCCAACGAGAATCAAGGGTTAAGGGTTTACCCTTTTCGCGGGCTTCTTCTATTCGCTGTTGCATGAGAGCCGTTATTGTAGGATTTTCCACATCAAGACTGAAAATGGAGGATAACGGAAGGGTGGAAATTTCGAACACGAGAAACAGAACAAGAAAACCTAGGAGAAATTTAACCAGATTTTTTTTAATCGACTTGGACGGACGAGGATACGCTTTTGGTCGTTGGCCAAGACTCCATAGTCGTCGATTTGGTCGAATCCGTTTGGTTCGCCTGCTAGGCTTCCTCATTCACACTCCTCCATGGCTTCTCCATCTGAATGATGGCTAAACACTAATATGGTATCTGAATAAACGAGGCCAAACATAAAAACACCCATTTTATTTTAAAAATTAACTTTCCCCTAAGCCACTGAAAAGCTACCCAGCGAAGAAAATCTTTTCTAAGAATAGGAAATGATAGCAACACTTGAATCTTCATGAAATTTCAATATTTTTTCATGATGAAATGAATTGTAGAGAACAATTTGAATCGCTGAAATTGTGAATGGGGATACACCTGTGTATGATAGGTCAAACGCAATGATGAGAATCTTTCCCCTGCAATAAGGCAGTAAGGTTATTAAGTCATGTCACGTTTATCGAATGATCGAAAAAGAAACTTCTGAAGGGGTACATGCTTCACGAACTATCTGAGGAAAAATTCAATGGCTTGACACATTGAGGTAACTCAATGAGTTAATGAGTTGAAAATAACCTCAATTAAGATTATGACGTGTCGCTATGAAATGTTCGCAATGTCAAAGGGAAGCTATTCAGAACTCGACATGGTGCTCAGAGTGTGAGAATTCCCTTCTTAACAAATGTTCAAATTGTGAAACAGAGTTACCGCTAAGCGCAAAATTTTGTTTAGAGTGCGGCAAAGACGTCCGTAAGCACCCTTCGACTCCACTCTTATTTTCCTCCCCACGTAGCTATACTCCCCAGCATCTGGCCAACAAAATATTACAATCTCGAAGTGCAGTCATTGGAGAACGCAAGCACGTCACCGTTCTCTTTTGCGACCTCGTAGGATCTTCAACCCTTGCAAAAAAACTTGGGGAAGAAGCCATGCACCTGCTTTTGAATAAATTCTTTGAGTTAGCGGTGAGCGAAGTCCATCGGTACGAAGGAACACTGAATCAATTTCTGGGAGATGGGTTTATGGCCCTTTTTGGGGCACCACTAACATATGAAGACCACTCACAACGCGCTGCATTAACAGCACTAGGAATTAAACAAGCCATCATGGAGAAGGGCCTTTGTAATAAATATGCCAAGGGCCAACAAGTATCAATCCGTTTCGGACTTAATACTGGGCCCGTTGTCGTAGGAAGGATTGGAGATGATCTCCGAATGGACTATACCGCCATTGGTGACACCACCAACCTAGCTGCAGCGTTAGAAGCTCTTGCTGAACCCGGCACCATTTATCTCAGTCAACAGGCCTATCGAAAAATCGAAGGACAATTCAACTGCATAGAGATCAAGACACGGTTTCCTAAGAGCAAAGGTGAGTATGCCTCCGTTTATCAATTACAGGGAGAAAAGTCCGTCTCGGAGTTCGAAAAACCCTGGCCCAGGAGGAATCTCAACTCGTCGTTAATCGGGCGTGACCAGGAGCTCGAGACACTTTTCACCTGCTTTGAGCAAGTCATTAAAAAAAAGGGAGGGATTGCCTTCGTCCTTGGAGAACCAGGGATTGGGAAATCACGGTTGGTAGCTGAGGCGAGACGACGTCTCTCCCCAGAGGGGATTTCTTGGTTGGAGGGCCGAGCCTTCTCCCATAGCCAAACAACCAGTTACGGACTGTTTGTAGATCTCATAAAAAGCGCCGTTGGCATTACCGCCCAAGATAGTGATGGGGACAGTTTGGCAAAGTTAGAGCGACATATCCGCAAACTATTTGTCAACGAATCTGACGAAATCGTCCCTTATCTTGGCACATTAATAGCCCTAAACATTGGGGAACAATATAAAAGCCACACTAAATATCTTGACAGCGATGATATGAAACGTCACATCTTCCTTGCCACTCGACGTTTCTTCGAACGTCTTGCCCTCGAACATCCACTAGCCTTGTTTTTTGAGGACGTGCATTGGAGCGACGACTCTTCGATAAGACTTCTAGAACATCTGTTGCCTCTCATACAAACCGTCCCTCTCCTTATCTGCTGGATCAGCCGCACTGAATTTAACGAGGCCTCACTCCATTTTCGGCGGATTGTTGATGAAACATTTTCCTCTCATCGTATAGAAATCGAGCTTTACCCTCTCTCCAAAAATGACAGTCGAACTGTCGTCCGTAGTCTATTGGGAACGGCTGTACTAACCCGACGGATTGAAGAGGTTACCGTTGACAAAGCTGGGGGTAACCCCTTCTTTTTGGAAGAGGTTGTTCGTTCTCTTATTGACGCCGTCGGGCTACCACACATTCACACCGCCAATGATGCGTTAATAGATGAACATATGGCTAAGGAAGAGGTTCCAGAAACCGTGGACGAGGTTATCATGGCCCGGGTGGATCGACTACCTGAGGAGGTAAAGCACATCCTCAAAATCGCATCGGTCATTGGAAGAAGCTTCTTGTTCCGTGTGTTAAGCAGTCTAGTTCCCTCGTCTGAGAAGCTGGAGAAAACCCTTCGAGCGTTGAAAAGCAGAGATTTTATTATTGAAAAAAATCCTCTCCCTGAACTTGCGTATTCCTTTAAACATGCACTCCTGCAAGAAGCGATTTACGAAAGCATTCTTTCCAGCCGCCGACGCGATTTACATCGTCAGGTGGCAGAGTGCATCAAGTCCTTGTATGTCGATCGTCAAGAAGAATTCTATAGTCTCCTTGCTTACCACTATGCCCGTGGAGGAGAAGAAAAACTGGCTTTAAAATACTTAATCAAAGCCGGGGATCAAGCAGGACAGATTGCTGCTGATTCTGAGGCTTTAAAACATTACCATCAAGCGACTGCCACTTACACTCGCCTATTCAGCAAAGATTCAAATCCCGTTCAGCGTGCCTCTTTGGAGCGGAAAATTGGAGAAGCCTTATTCCGCCGAGGAAACCATGGCGAGGCTCAAGAATGTTTTTATCGAGCTCTAAGGACAATGAAATTCCCATACCCCGAATCCTCGCAGGCAGTCGCACGAGCGATTCTTAAACAGATCCTAAACCAGGCGATACATCGCATCCGACACCCACAACTTCAGAAAAGTAGAACAACCACCAAAAACAACATCGCGAAAGAACGCTCTCGGATTTACGAGATGCTCATTTGGATCGACTTCTTTGTTGATCCTCAAAAAGCCGTACTGGATTCACTCCTAGAGCTGAATTTATCTGAGCGTCATAATCTCTCAACAGGGATTGTGCAGGGAGCTTTTACATTCGGGTTAGCGTTAGATGCCATCGCCTTATCTCGAATTGCAGCATTCTATCATCGCAGTAATGTGTCATTGTCTGAAAAGATTGGGAACCCTCGTGCAAAGGGACATGCGTATTTAGGTTTGGGAATCCATGGGCATTACTGTGGGGAAATCGATGATGCTCTTGAGAATTTCGTTAAAGCCGAAGTCGCTTATCGCCATGCTGGGAATTTGCGAGGCGTTGCCGCTGCTCGATCAAGAATGAGCCGTCTTTTGTGGTTGCAAGGAAAATTTAGCCCAGCGGTTGATGCAGCCGAAGAATCAATTCGAATTGGGAGAGACGGTGCCGGGCATCAACCCTTGGTTTGGGGGCTGACAACGAAAGCCGGAGTTCTGCGAGATGTCGGAGAGATTGATTCTGCAATATTACTACTCAGAGAAGCTATTGAAGTATCTGAAAAAATTCCTGACCAGCAGAATATCGCTACATGCAGAGCCAATCTCAGTAAGTGCTACTTGCTAGAAGGTGATTGTACCCAGGCCATGGAGGAAATAGAGGAAAGCTGCCGTATAATTGAGGAACGAAAAATTCGAGGCATACTGGTGACAGATATCTACCTGACGGCAGCGGAAGTTTTACTCTGTGTAATCGAGAAACAGGCTGGCCAAGAAAACACCGCCATGAGACAAAAGGCAAAAAATGCCTGCAAGGCAGCATGCTCCCAAGGTAAGGTCGACCGTCTGGCAACGCCAAGTGCGTACTGTTTTCAAGGAACATTTTTTTGGCTAACAGGTAACCATCGTCAATCAAAGAAATGGTGGATGCAAAGCGTGGAATCTGCGAAAAAACTTGGCATGGAACATAAACTGGGGCTGACTTACTTGGAGGTTGGAAGGAGAACCGGAGATAAGGAAGCGCTCAAGCAAGCCATAGACATCTTCAAGAATATCGGGGCTGTCAGAGACAGGAACGCGACAATAGAGTTACTCAACTAAATGGGCTTTAAAATCCAAACCACCGGGTCATCTATTCTTTCTTCTCTACGAAAATTAAATTAATTATCTCTTCATTTGTTTTGTGACATGTTCTTGAAGAAATTCATCATACTGAAAATAGTGATGTCTATCACTATGATAGGAAACTTTCACTCTGTGCTTAGCGGAATGGAGGAGATGGTACATGCTGGACAAGAAATCACAGTCCAAGAATGGTCAGAACCTGCTCGACTCATATCAAGGTCACTACTCCTCGATATAACCGTGAACCAGGATCGTGTCATTGCCGTGGGTGACCGAGGTCATGTCCTCTTGTCTTCTGACCATGGAGAAAATTGGACTCAAGTGCTTGTACCCACACAAAGTATGTTGAATGCCGTTACAACCATTAACGGTCGTCATTGCTGGACTGTTGGCTATGATGCAACGATTCTACATAGTACGGATTATGGAGAGACATGGATCCAACAAAGTTTCAACCCTGAAAAAAATACTCCACTGTTTGATGTCTGGTTTGGAGAGGTCAATAGAGGTGTAGCCGTTGGTGCCTACGGTTTGGCCGTCACTACCTACGACGGGGGGGGGAATTGGGAACCGCTCACAATTTCCAAACAGGATCCGCATCTTTACGGGATTACAGAAAGCCCCCAGCATAAACTATTTGTCGTCGGTGAATTCGGTTCGATTTTTCGATCTGAAGATCTGGGCAAAACCTGGCAGGCATTGGCAAACCCCTATAAAGGCCCATTCTTTGGAATATTCGCGCATTCAAACGGCACATTGTTGGTTTTCGGACTTCAAGGCACGATATTTCGTTCCAAGAACAATGGGGAAAATTGGCAAAGAATTAAATCCGGAACAAGAGCCTCCCTGCTAAGCAGCGGTGAACTTAATGATGGTTCCATCATTATTTTCGGTTCGGATGGAACCATGCTCCATAGTCAGGATGAAGGTCGAAACTTTTTGTCCGCAACTCCAGCTGTCAAGAACGATACGGTGGCCATTGCCCTCACCAGCCAAGGACATCTCTTAACCGTCGGAGGGTCCGGTATCACACATATCAAAAATCCATTGAGCCTCGTATCAAAAGAAAATAGACCGCACTAATCACTCAATGAACACGATAGAAAACGTCGTATTTGGAAATCGGAAGTTTATAATAGGACTTTTCGCTGCTATAACAATTGCCCTGTCTTGGGCGGCGACAACCATTCATTTCGATTCAGCCTTTGAAAAGCATTTGCCCCTACGTCATCCATATATTCAAACATTCTTAGAATATTTTCAGGAATTTGGCGGAGGCGATCGACTATTCATTTCCATCCATACCAAGCAAGGTGATATCTTTACGGTTCCGTTTTTTGAAACAGTCGAATCAATAACCAATGAAGTCCGATTCCTTCCTAGCGTGAACCGAAGCTCGGTCCGCTCAATATTTACTCCAAATGTCCGTTTTGTGGAAATTGTTGAGGGTGGCTTCGCAGGTGGTAATGTTGTCCCATCAGACTTTCGTCCAACATCTGAAGGGCTCAGACAGGTTCGCGAAAATATTAAGAAGTCTGGAATGCTTGGGCGATTGGTAGCTGCTGACTATACCGCGGTGATGATTGAAGCCCGATTATTAAGCAGAGATTCAACAATTGGGAAAAAGGTGGACTATATCAAAATCGCGGGCCTTGTAGAGGAAAAAATTCGTGCTGCCCATGCTGAGGAAAATGTCGAAATCCACATTACTGGATTTTTCAAAGTCGTTGCCGACATTATGGCTGCAGCTGTCGAGGTCATCACATTTTTCGCTGTCGCGTTTCTGGTGACGGCGGTCCTGGTCTATCTATCCTTTCAATCGATCTATCTTTCAATTCTCCCGCTCTTATGTTCTGTGATGGCAGTCTGGTGGACCATGGGTTTATTAAGCCTGGTAGGTTTTGCTCTGGACCCCATGTCCATCCTTGTACCATTTCTCTTATTTGCCATAGGTGTTTCCCATGGCCTCCAAATGGTGAACCAATTTTCCACAAAACTAAAGGCTGGCGCTAACAGCATGGCAGCTGCAAGATGTGCCTTTCAAAAAATATTCGTCCCTGGTGGAATAGCGTTAGCGACGGATGCACTGGGATTTTTGACAATCCTTCTAGTTGATATAAAAATCATACAAGAATTTTCCATTTTGGCCATCATGGGCGTGGGCATCCTCGCATTTACTAACCTCCTTCTCTTACCCGTGCTCCTATCTTATGCAACATTCGGAGAAGGCTATCGTATGAAATTGGCTCATAAGAGCAAAATGGCCATTCAAGCTTGGCAATTTCTAGCAAGAACGAGTGAACCCAAGATCGCTATATCAGTGATCATCATAGCCATAGGACTATGTGCCCTTGGCCTAATCGAAGCCCGCCAAGTTTCAATCGGCAACCCCGCTGTCGGCGTTCCAGAGTTGCCTCCTGATTCTCGGTATAATCGAGATGCATTGGCAATGGCTGAAAAATTTCCCATCGGCTGGGACACGTTACTTGTGTTTGCAGAGACGAGACCAGACGGGTGTCTGGACTACAAAGTGATGACTGGGATCGATCGCTTTCAATGGAAGATGGCTAATATCCAAGGCGTCTCATTCACCTATTCCATGCCACAAGTGGCCAAGATGATCAATGCTGGGCTCCATGAAGGACATCCGAAATGGCGCACGCTCCCCAAAAACAAAAATATGATGCGACAAGCAATTTCGCAAATAGACCCATCAACCGGATTATTAAATCAAGATTGTAGTGTTATGCCTGTACGCATCATACTAGAGAATCACGAATCTGAAACCATTGATCGAGTGGTTATGGCGCTCGAGACCTTTCAAAAAGAACAGGAGTCACCTCGATTTACCCCTCGCTTGGCCTCAGGCAATGTGGGAGTCAGCGCCGCAACGAACCAGGTCATTCGTGGAGCGCAGGTCGATTTATTGGTTGGAATTTATCTAGCAATAGTAACCGTGTGTTGGCTGATCTTCCGTTCCTGGCGAATCGCTCTCTGTATCGTCCTACCATTGGCATTCGTTTCTTTATTGGGGTACGGATTCATGCATCTTCTGGATATTGGGTTGACGATTTCGACTCTCCCGGTTCTGGTCTTGGGAGTGGGTATTGGAGTGGACTACAGTATTTATGTTTTTAGTCGCTTGAAGACTTACCTAAACGAAGGGTTGGATCTTCGCGGAGCCCACCTCGAGACATTGCAGAGTAGTGGACAAGCTGTCTTCGTGGCAGGATTGACCTTAGCGTCCGGAGTGGGGACTTGGGCCTTTTCAGGGCTTACTTACCAAGCCGACATGGGCCTTCTACTTTCATTCCTATTCCTCGCAAATATGCTGGGAGCCCTTATCCTACTCCCAGCACTTACTTCAGTTGTGTATAAGAATCAGAATCTCTCATATTTAAAGTAACGTCAAAACTCAATACGATTGCCGCACTTTTTTCACGATAGTAGTCCCACCCATTTTTCTACTCACAACCGATTCCTTATCTTCCCTGGCTATTTGGCCCACTAGAGGAGGAGCCCAAAAACCGGACAATGTCTGATCATCGCTTGAAGACCACCATTTCTCCTTTGTCCAGTTCGCTTGGCCATTAGTAACTATGGTACCTGTTCGTAGGATTTTTTCTGCTCCATCACCCGTGCAATCCAAAGTCAAAAATTCACAATCAAGTGTTTTAAGGTACTCAAGAAGAGCCCAACGTTCTTCGGGTTTAAGTTCAGGACCTACCTGCCCTTTTTTGTACTTCTCCGTCTTCATTGGATCTCCATAAAACTCGTGTCCTAAATTTGAATTACCAGGAACATTGGTATCAAATTCTGATTCCACCAAAGGCAAGCAAGGAGGTTGGCTTAACTCAAACCCTACTTTATGCGGATCGAAATCAGTCTTACCAAGACAAAATTTTTCTCTTCTGTCCTTTTTAGGGCTCAACAACTCGTAAAGATTCAAAACGGAGCCATTATGTAAAAATGGGGCCGTCGCCCACACCCCCGCATTTGTTCTGGCAATATACTGGAAACGTCCTATGATTTTATTTGGCTTGCCTTTATCTTGGTCAACGAGTGCTAGGATTGTACACACTACTTTTTGACGTTTACGTAAATCACTTGAAATCTTGTCATCCAAAAGAAGAAGACCCGTCTTGCATCCTTCCTTGAGGTCGTTATCTTTTAAAATTTCATTCTTGACGACATTAATCTTGTTTATTGCCACCTTTCTTTTTTTCTTATTATTGTTAAAGGAGTCATCAAGAAACCTCAAAATAGAATCGAGTTTCCCGCAAACAGGATCATTGGGACAAATTTCCTGAACTTTATTTTCTATAAGATTCTTTCTTATACGTGTTGTTAAAGGTTCAAGAACCTTCTCCGGTCTCTTCAACTTTCCTCCTAATAATTCATTTAATCTTCCAGTTTGAACCCTTCGTGTAATAAAGTTATTGGCAACAGTAGGATCTGTGCCAATGTCGGTTACTTTCATCAGTTTCATCGGCCATGGAGCTAAGTCATAATCATGTTTCTCATGAGGATTGACATAGAAATGATGCTCTTCATTTTTAGGATTCGTTTTATTGGGGACATGGCATTCGATGCAGTGTTGTTCATAAAGGAGTTTACCTTCCAACGCTCTTGCAGGCTGGATTTTTAACTCGAGACTTTTTTCCGGCCAACGAGGAGGCTTAAGGTTTCGAATTTGTTGCTCCAATCCAACAATATTTGTCAAATTTATCGATGTCTCTATGACCAGTTCTTCTTCGGAAAGTCCAGCACTAGACATGCCGTCTAAAGATCCTGCCACAATTATTTTCCCCATTACCTGCTTACCCTTTGAGGTTTCCAATCCAATTTCCGATCGTATGCCAATAGCTTGAGCAATATTTCGCCCGGTGGGTTGAGTGAGTGAGGCATTCCATTGAACCCAGTTGTATTTCCAGGCATCCCAAATTTTAGGAATGCTCACCGGCGCATTAGCCTGTCGGACATTATCGGGATGAAGAACACCCAGCAAGGTATTGCCTCCTCGGCCTAGGGCATCAATTCGCCCATGCCCCCAAGCAGTCGGAAAAAGATTCTTTTTCCCTTCTGTGACCTTTAGGCGAATTAGTTCGTTCATATACTCTCTGACCTTACCTCGGAGATGGCTCTTCCATACAGCATCGAAATAATTGTATTCAGCGTCAGAAGCGTTCAAACTATTCGCAATTTCATCAGATTTGGAATCAAGAGCTCTATCCTTATTCTCCATCTTTGCCATCATTACAGGAGATTTAGTTTTAATCATAATATTGGCAACTTCTATTGCAAAATCTTCAAACTTCTGGGGGCTTTCAATCGTATCCTTGAGGGCTCCCACAAGGCCGGTAAGAAATGCACGATTCAATTGCATAGAAGGGCCACCATCAATCCGAATGAATTTCCCTTTGTATTTGAGTTGCCCCGTGTGACATGCTGCACAAGTAAAATCAACCCATCTGGGTTTGGCCTTTTTGTCTTCACTGACTGCAAATCCAACCGGCAGGCCGTCGTGCCGACTGGGATCTGGAAGAAAGCCATACAAAGAAATATTTGCATCATCAAGAAACCAAACACCTTTTTTACCAATGCGGTCCATCCTTTTCAGAGCGAGGAGCCAGGCATATGGAATAACCCTTGTTCCTTGAGGGGAGTGATAAAATTTCTCGCGAATCTTATTACTCCACCCCTGAGCAAGGTCCATTTGTTTGGGAGCATTCTTGCCAGCCCTTGATACCTCGTCATAGCCTTTGACTACCTGATATTCTTTCCAGGTGACCTCCCGTTGTGAGACTTGGTTCACAACATGACGCATCTTTGCGCCAAGCTGGTAAACAACTTTACGGGCTTTATTAATCCCTCCAAGGGGTTCATGCTCCGGCAAGGAATGCCATGGAGTGAAGGACATTCGTTCACAGAAGGCCATTTTTCCTGGGGAAAGGAATGTCTGCTTTGGAATCGTAATCGTTGCAACTTTTGTGCAGCTTTTACATTTTATCCCATCCGTACTCCACGGAAATCGCGGGTCTTCAAGTGGGGCTTCTTTAATTCCGGAATGACCTTCTTTAGGCCATTCCTGAATCATAAAATCGAATGTCACATCGCGTTTGGTTTCACCAGAAGGTTTGAGGTCCTCTTGCATAAAATGGCGTAAGTCGTTAATAAAAAATGGAGTCCGATCCTTTTTGGACAACTGGGAAGTGCCCACGACAAAGTACTTTACGTGAGGGAGTGTTCCGAATTTATACGGAGTCTGGCTCCAATATGACTGTGTGAGAATATTAGAAGGGTGAATCCTTGAACCTACCACTATCCTTTTAAACCATTGGTAATCTTCCATGAAAGGGACAAGCCGTGGATCATCTCGAAAACTAGCTTCTCCCCCTCTGCCAGCTTTCTTAAATTGAAGCAATAAAAAGGGATTGGGGGCGAAAAATATTTCATTGTTCCCCAAAACAAAATCTTGAGTCTCCGCAGTCTTTTCGCCAGACAGAATCTTTTCTCTCTCTACATTGAAGACTTTGATCGCCATACCAAAAGAATCCTTTTCCCTATCATGGTTATTTTTCCCTTTGGAGAAGCGAATAAGTGAGGGATAATTTTTTGTATTCTTGAATAAGCCCTGCCTCAGACCGTCGCGAACCGAATCTACTTCGACTTTAAAGGTGGCTTCTACACAACCAAGATGCTTGGGATGTTGACCTCGCTGGGTAGGTTGTTCTTTGAGAGTTAGCCCTGTTTGTCCGTTGACTAGGACATCAAGAGCTGGGCTTTCGAAAGGTACCGTTGTTTTCAAAAGTTTTTTGGGCGGCCACCACCGGGGTTGCTCAATAGCCCACGCCTCTCCAACACTACTGATAAGAAACAGAAACCCAATGGTGAAAATTAAACTGACAGTCTTCCCAACTGTGTTCATGTCATCACCTCCGCATCAAAGGTAAAAATAGGGATGAATACGTCTCTTGAATAAAAACATTTTTCGTTACTGCCGTTATGTCCCCAATAAATTTCTTAGAACAAAAGAAAAAAAATGATTTTCTCTTCCTATAAAATAAAATTATCCCCCGGTGGGCACACCTATCTCCGGCCCTGTCGACGAAGTCCGTCGGGAGTAAAATCTTTGCTATTCATCTTTATGTTGAAAATTTCTGGGCGTTCTTGGTTGTTTAACCCAAGAGCGAGGTAACGACCATTCTGTAAGTCGTAGTGCACTTCTAATGTTTGAAACACGAGGGGAACTTCGTAAAAATTAATGGCATAAGCTTCGGACACACGCCAAATATTTCCGCGACCATCGTATTGGTCGGCGACTAAGATCTGCCAACTATCTTCATCAAGATAAAACGTTCGTTTGTGATATTGATGACGATAGCCTTTTTTGAGGGTGGCCTCTACAACCCACACGCGATGTAACTCATAACGAGGTAATTCTGAATTGATGTGGCCTGGTTTAATTATGTCATCGTATTGAAGATCCCCACTATGTAACTTGTAGGAATTATACGGAACATACATTTCTCTCCGAGTGGGCAACATGTTCCAGTCGTACCGATCTGGAGAGCCGTTAAACATGTCATTTTGGTCCGCAAATCGTTGTCCATCAGAGGCGGTTCCAGGATTATCATATTTGATTTCTGGTGCTCGTCGAACCCGACGTTGCCCCGGGTTATAGGTCCAAATCTGCAAGGATGTTTTGATCTGATTAATTGGTTGATGAACAAGCAGATTCCTCCCGGCAAGACGAGCTGGGCTTATTACTTTCTGAAAAAACAGGGACAACATGTTCCCAATTGATTGAGGGGTCGCATCTTGTTGATGATAAAGAAAAAAAAGTTTTTGATGTAATCTGACAAAGGTGTAATTTCCACTGGCTGTCGGTGCGACCTGGCCAGTAATCTGATCGGCGGTTTCCCCTTTGTAGCGCACCATATGATTCCAGATCGGCTCTACAGCTTGTTTGGGAATGGGAAAGGGAACACCTCCCACTGCATTCACCACCCCGTTTCCCCCGTCTGCCAATTCTGCAGTCGTGGCATTGGCCATGGTCCGGTCGTAGACGTATTGGGGATACGAGGCACTCCGGCGGGTAGGGTAGATTTTCATTTGCCAGGTAGGATATCGGTGAAACATTGCGACCTGCCCAGGCGATAACTTCTCTTTGTACTGAGCAACATTGTCTGCTGTGATGGTGAAAATAGGCTGATCAGAAGAAAAGGGGTCACAATGAAATGTTTGAGGCTTATAACATGTTGGAGGATTGGTAATACCACCTTCCCAATCAGGGATTGTTCCCTCCTTATTTCCAGCTTTTACGGCACCCAAGGGGGTTAATTCCTTTCCGAGTCTTCTTGCCTCATCAGAGGTGACTTTTGCGAAAAGTCCCGGCACTGTAAAAAAGAAGCTCAAAAGACAGAGGATAAGTGCTGAACAGAATTTGTTTAACATTGTCCCCCTCCAACCATGGAGTCCATTGATTATCTTGTTAGAACGCATATCGCACCACGGTAGAAACAAAGTCTCGATCGTTTTGCTGATTGAAAGAGCCTCCTCCGAAAAAATTTGTGTAGGACACACGGGCTTCCCAGCTCACAAGGTACGAGGCTCCCAAGGACAAAGTAATGGTTTTGCGATCTTCAACAAAATTGCCGATTGGTGAAGGCGTCGTACCATCAACATCATATGAAAAAGCAATTTGTGGCAACAAATTTACGGCCCCAATCGCGTTATTAAACACAAGTTGCCCAAGCATACGAATACCCCAGGAGGCCGCAGTGGCAAAACCATCAGTCTGGACTGGAGTCGGCGTCGCCCCAGCTCCAGCCGTACCTGGATCGCCGCTATTCGTTGTGCCGGGACCGTCATATCGTAATGCTTTCTCACTTTCCAAATTAGGCACCCAGGTAACCCCGCCCTCACTCAGAAAGACAACCTGATCAGCACCAAATGTGGCTCCCCAAATTTTGGTGAGCGTAGCTTGTGCTTGAAACACACCTTTTCGACGATATCCTGTAACATCCTCTCCCGATGCGAAACCGCATCCTAGTTGACTCGCTCTACCTCCAATTCCACAAAGATTTAAAGCCGAAATTAGTAATTCCTGGTCATCAACCTGTAACGGTTGATCAAACTTGTAGGAAACTTCACCTTGCAATGACAGACCAGTCTCTCCCAAAATTGTATTGAAACTCATACCGACCAAATCAATATCCATGGGATACTCAGTGAAATAGGTCGCCGAGGAAGGATTTCCCGTCGTGGTAGCTCTCGTTGCGCTTATCAAAGGTAACCGACTGTGATAATGGAGATAATACACCCCAAACTCTGTGTCATTGAGTGCTGGCTCTAAATATCTGAATGCCAGTCCAAATTCGCCAAAATCTCTTGCGTTTCTATCACCAGCTCTATTGGCAAAAGTGCCACCCGTTGGAGGATTATCTGGTAGGGTCCCCGCCCCAGCCACCACAACAAAGTCTCCTCCAGGTGAAATAAAATCATTGGTTGAAAAATATGTCCCTTGCGGATCAATTTCAGTACGCCGCCAAGCCCATTGATAAAATGCCTCAAAGGAGAATTTATCCGTGAGACCAATATTCACATCAAGCGCTGGGACGGGGAGTAGTGCTGAGCGCAGTTCAGCTCCTGCCACGCGAAGCTGTGCCACGTTTATAGGATTTATGGCATTGATCCCATTTTGGATAAATGTGCTCTCGCCCCAATTGATCACTTGATTGCCCACTCGAATCGTTAACGGACTGTTCCCAACTTCAAAGTTTCCGATTCCGTAAGCATCAAGTAACCTGATATCTCGAACAGATCGACTTTTCGCTGTTTTACCCAACGATGTTCGTCGAGTGTCTGTAGCAGCGACATCACCAAAATAAAACACTCGACTGAAAAAGCCGAAATTCTTCCAGGAAAGATCAAGCTCGTGTGTGACATTGGCACTAGCCGAATAGATGTCGCCCCTGTCATAGTTCAAATTACCGTCATCCCCATTCACAGAGGTAGCACTTCCACCGTTAGCCATTCCCACGAGATCCGAATCACGAGAACTCGCTCGAATGTTGGCTCCTATCGCTAGCCGAGTATCAAGGTTTCCCGTTAGATCTCCATCGAAAAACTCGAACTGTGCTGCAGACCCAACACTTGTATTGGTCATCGCAAGCCCTATGGTAAAAACAACAATAAGATGAATATGTACACCCATTTCCGTTTTTGACCGACTCATTATTAGGCTATTTTTCCAGAGGTACATATTGGACTTGTAAAGAATCGTAAATTTTTGGTTGCTCTTATCCAGACTCTCACTTTTATTTCCTCTCGCCAAGAGGATAGGTTCGCCTATCCATGTAACGCTTACGAAAATAATTTCTTCCAGTTTCATATTTTATGGGATTAATTTGGGATTGTAGACCAAATGACAATTGCCTTCCAGCTATTTCCTCATCATCCTTTAAGGATGGATGGGCGATATCGGTTCAGACTCTAATGCTTTTGATAAAATCAATGAAAAATTCATGTTCTTAGATAGGGGAAAGGAATATGTATTAAACACCCCAGAAGAAAGTTTTCATCGAATACCTGGTTGACCAAACTTTTCGGCTTCAATACACCTTACCGCTCTGTTTAGTTCGAACCTTGCCTCTTAATGTGAACAATATGGATTGAGCCACCCAACCTATAGAGTTTTAACTGTTGCAAGCGACACACCAGAAAAAATGGCCGTAGTCAAATAGTGAGTAATCTGGGAAACCCTTAGAGTCTCTTCATTTTCAAGAGATATACTTATCCCCATTTCAAATACAACTACCCGAGAAATTCATGAATATAATTATATGCTTAGATACAAGTTGTATCTAAATATATACTGTCAAATTTATTGGACGGTGGCCCAATGGAAGGGTAGGCAAGAAAAAAGAAGGGAGAATTTCTTGAAAATGGCAGAACCTAATTATTTAGGGAAGAGATAAGACCAATAAAGACAAATACATGGCCATTCCATCAACCCATCTCATTTAGTTATGATGGCATAGTACATCAGAGTCTTTTAAACATCTGGATCCACAATGGCACAAGCTAGCAAAGATTTATACGGAATTTTAGGCGTTTCTAAAACGGCCGATCAAAAGGAACTGAAGAAAGCCTATCGACGACTGGCACGCAAATATCACCCTGACTTGCATCCTGGCGAGAAGAAAGCGGCGATGGAAAAGAAATTCCAAGAACTGAATGATGCCTATGAAGTCTTAGGCGATGAGGGAAATAGGAAGAAATACGATCAATACGGTTCGAATTGGAAAGATGCGGAAGCGTACGAACGGGCACGACAACAATCGGGGGGAGCCTATCCTGGCGGTCAGCCCCATCCCGGGTTTTCTCAGGGTCAGGGCGATTTCAACGACATGTTTGAAAACATGTTTACTGGGGGAGGCCAGCAAGGAAGAGGACCCTTTAGAGGCTTCGCTATGGCAGGAGCCGATTTGGAAACAGATCTGCCGATTTCTCTAAGAGAGGCGTTTACCGGAACTAGCCGTACTCTATCATTACCCGATTCCACTGGACAGTCCAGACAAATTGAAGTTCGTATTCCAGCCGGGGTACACAATGGAGAACGCCTCCGCGTGAAAGGAAAGGGCTCACCCGGTCGTGGAGGCGGACCACCCGGAGATTTATTTTTCCATGTACATATTGCCCCGCATCCGGTCTTTCATCGAAAAGGTTCAGACATTGTTGTCACTCTACCAGTGTGGCCCTGGGAAGCGGTTCTTGGAACTGAAGTTCAAGTCCCAACCCTTTCCGGACCAGTTCTTCTCAAAATCCCTCCAAACAGTCAGCCGCAACAACGTATGCGGCTAAAAGGGAAAGGACTTCCTCAACGTAGAGGCGGGCATGGCGATCAATTCGTGGTGTTGACCATCGTCACGCCAAAAGAGAACTCACCAGAAGACCACCACCTTTATGAGCAATTAGCCAATACTGACCACCCTGATCCTCGTTCATCTTTGCTGCATGAGGCTATCCATGACTGATGATCCAGAATCCACACTTGAAAAGGTCACCGCAGAAATCATGACAAAAGCCCTCATGCACCGGGAAGAAGTCTGCGCTCGACTGGGAATCGGTGATGATGTCCTTGAGGTTTGCTTACGATGGGATATTATTCAATTACCTGAGCCAGATCCGCAGGGCGATATTCTCTTTCCCCATGATGCATTTGATCGCCTCCAACGCGGCCTTCGCTTGCATCATGATCTGGGAATCAATTGGCAAGGAGTGAGCGTCGCCTTGGGATTACTGGAACGCATTGAAGAATTAGAGCAACAAGTTCTCGAACTTTCTCCCCGGCCGATCGAATAACCAACCGCTTTTCTTCCTTTGGAATACCCAATAGATTGTTTACGGACGAGCATGTATCTGATATCCAGTCAGACCAAAATAGGCTTCTTGAACCGTACTGACTGGAGAGACTTGCATAAGAAAGGGTGTTTGCCAATCACCATCACGTTCATCATACACACTCGGAATAAAAACACGGGTAAAATGTCGCTGATAGGCCGCAAGAATTTTGAGTTGCAAACCACCGACAGGCCCAATATGGCCCTGATCAGTAATAGTTCCCGTCAACGTCCTACCTGCCAATAACGGTTCCCCCTTCACCATTGCCACTACACTCAGAGCCACCATGGCCGAAAGGCTTTCTCCATACACGGTCAGCCCAGCGTAAGGAAACTTCAGCTGCACCGTCCAAGAATTGACAGGAAGCTTGGCGACTTCTAAGGCACGCGTAATCGCCTGATGAATGGCTTGTCTCGCTAATAAAGAAAACTGACCAGGCTCAGTATGAAATTGAATCCGTAACCCGCTTTGATCCCGACGTTCAAAGAGATCGATGTCAATATTTGAAACCAACCCCATAGGAAGATGGTGGCTATTTATAGATGTCCCCAAGATAGGGACCTGTAAATGTAGAATTTGGCTCGGCGAGGGCTTAGCCCATACGCTTGCCCCCAAACAAACCACTCCCACCAAACCTAAAACTATCAACCAGGCTCTTGGAATAAGATGAATGAACATAATCCTAGATCTCATTGAATATGGCGCTCACCTGGAGTCATTATATCGAGTTCTCCTACGAGAATTAAAACAGGAAATTGCATTTTATCCAGATTTCCATGCCTTTGAAACCTGAACAATCAACCGGGTAATATTTAAGTATAGCAAGTAAGCCAATCAAATTATCCTCCGCCTTTGGCATAGAATAGCTCCCCTAGGTTCTATCTTTTTAAAAAAGGCGCATGATAGCATTTATTTAAGGTGGAGCTGTGGACTTGGCTCTGCCCTATTCAATCAATAAAGTCCGTAACCGATGTTCTTTTGCCCGAGAGATTCCTGGAAAGTGCCTGACCTCTGTCGCCTCATCTTCGCGTCCGCGGCCTCTCCCTTCCCAACGGGATATGCATCTCGAGCCAAAAGCAATATCCAATTTCAAAAGGAGGAACCCCATGGGTTCAAAACTGTATGTAGGGGGATTACCGTATTCCGCAACCCAAGATGAATTAACTGATTTGTTTGCGGCTCACGGATCCGTGCAATCAGCCAACATTATTAGCGACAAATTTACGGGCCAATCACGTGGATTTGGTTTTGTGGAAATGTCTTCACAAGAAGAAGCCACCGCGGCAATTGAAGCATTAAATTCCACGGAGTTTGGAGGTCGCACACTAACTGTGAACGAAGCACGCCCCCAAGCCCCGCGCACAGGTGGTGGCGGTGGTGGGTTTGGTGACAAACGCCGAAGCCGTTTCTAAAAACCAACCTATTTTTCACCAAAAAAGGGGAGAGGCTTACATAACCTCTCCCCTTTTCTTTATTCATTTGGAATTATTTACAAAATGAATCAAAGATTTTCTAACTTACAATTGAGGAATTTTCCAGTAATCTGGGCGCCAAAATAGTTGGTCCCGATCATTAAAATCTCCATGCTTTTGAGGTTTATTCTGGAGGATCTTTTCTGACTCCTCCAAGCTAGGGCGATTGTTCACTAGAGGGTCTTCAATGCCAAATCCCTTCAACGTCACCTGATTGCGAACCTCAGAGGGAATAATGTGCCAGGCCATGATAGCGTTATTCCATTTCCCCAACGTTAATTGCATAAACGTGGCAGGATTGGAAGCAAAATCATCGATCCACTCCAGGAGACTGCCTCTGGGCAATACATCCTGGAAAGTTTTCTCCCGCGCATCACCGTAAGGATGCAGCGTGAGGTTATAAAATTTTGTTGTTGAGTGTTGTTCTAAATAGGGAAGCACAGAACGTTCGAAGTCTTTGATTGTACAGGCAGCAGCAAGATATACAATTTCATCATATTGAAAATCTTGTTCGGTACTATACAGACTCAGGAGTTCATTCAAGATAATCGTTCCCATACTGTGCCCAATCAACGTGATCTTGTAATCATCCTGCCCTTTTTGTTTTTTGAGATTCCGCAACTCTTCCATCAGGATTGATAATCCACCAGTAGGAACGCTTTCTTCCGGTTTCAAGATTGGATCTAATGTTGGGGAGTCATAACCAGCCATTTGTTGGGTTATTTCCCCTACTTCCCCAGTAAAAGTTCGTTCCTTGGGAACAAACTCAGTGGGCTTTCGAAACACCGTTTGAGTTCGTCGAATCATATTGTCCCAGCCAGCTTTGCCAAACATATCCAAAAGGGGGGTCGTGACAAATCTTATGATCCCTGGGAAGAAGAGGGTGGCTCGATCTTTAAACCATGGCCAAGAAAAGCGAGAGATCTTGTTTGCGCCCAGATGAATTTGTTGGAGATTTTCCGGTGCATAAAAATCGGCATTAAAAGCGTCCACTTCAGCCTGTGACGGGACGGGAACAGGGGTTAGTCCACGATAGAGTTGAAAACCCATGGTGACCGGATACCGAAAAATCGCTCTTCCTAGGTCGGCCAGAAAATAGAAAGGGGCGGATAGCGGCCCCAAGACCGGAGCTTCCTTGCCTTGTCGAATTCGGAATAGATGGTCGGCATATGCGGCATCCATACCCGATTCCCAATTCACCAGAATAGGGTAATAGTCATCAACAGCAGCATCCTTTTTAGTTTCAGGTTTAGCTCCAGGCTCTGCCTCTTGGCGCTCGCCTATTCGCTCCATCAATTCGGCTAAATGAATGCCTTCGCTCACAGAACTCTGAATGCCCTTTAGGCCGCCATGAACATATAGCAAGATACGTTTTCGGTTAGGATTTGTTCGTCGTTCCTCTTGAAGGTTTTTGATAATACTTCTTACCTGTTCTTCAATTCCCTCATATTGCAAAATTCCCGGCTCACCAGATTCCTTCATTTCTAGAGGATACGCATCACCATTACCCTGAAACGCCACAATATGCTTCAAGCTATAGGTATACTTCTTTGGCAAATCCCATTCAGGGGATTTAGTTTTTTTATCAATGTCGAATTGATTCCACTGGACAAAAACCTTTGGGCTGCATCCACAACAAAACATGATGAATCCAAGGAGAAAAGTGACGTATGTAAAGTTCATGTTCTTAAATCAGCCAGGACGATAAAAATTTCCTAAATCTACGGTTACCCGGCTCAACTCTAAGTTTGGCATTACAGGCCTTAAAAAAAAGTTCCTGCGGATACATTCCATTGTCTTTTATGTAAATCCCAAGCCTTCCAGTTTCCCAAAAAAGCTCTACGTTTTGTCAAAAGTTTTTAAAGCACTTTACAATGAGGAGGAGGCTTGTATTTGTCTAACGCATGCAAGGCACTGTCTAGCAAATCTTTGAAAAGTGGTATATCGTCGTACTTTCTCCTTTGTTCCTCCCAAAGTTTTTTAAACGCTTGTTTATCAGTTTCCGTGGCGGCACAGGCGTTAAAAAGCTTCACCCAACGAACAAGATTCCTTGGAGTCAAATTCTCGGGGGTAACGTGAGGCAACGGTTTAATCATGCAGGCGTTGTGGAATTCCAGCACATCGTCAATACCCTCTTCGATGCCATAATATTTCCGGTCTTTGTCTTCATTTTCACGGCAAGCCTGATCTTGACGACATCTGACTTTCTCCTTAAAGACTTTATAACGATATTTTTCTTCTTGTCGAAGTTTCTTAAAACGGATGCGTTGGTCCTCTTTGAAAACATCGTATTCCTCCTTGGGCAACTTGTACTTCCAAACAGGTTTCCGTTTTGTTATAGGGTCAAAAATGAAGGGCCGCCACAAAAATGCAGCCATTCGCAAAGCTCCCACAGACTTTAAAGATACAATTTTGGATTCTTCATCTACCAAAAGCTCAACTTGCGGAATGAACCAAGCTGGAGGCATCTTTGGATTGATCTCTTTCGCACTCTTGGCCTTGGTGGTGGGGTTTTTCCTTTTAGCCTCAAGCATCATAAAACTTTCAATCTCATCTTCTTTGGGAACACTATCTTGGGGGGGGGAAACACGCCCTGCCCCTGACCGGAAAAAGGTAAATTCCAAATTGGCGATTTGTTGTCGGTCAAACTCTGGCAGCCATCCATCCCAATAATCCTTACATAGTTGAAATGATAAATCCTGAAAACATTTTTGAATACTATTTCGTGCTTTTTCCGTATTTCCTAAGTCGGAAAGTGTTTCTTCATAGTGTTTCAGCAATTTCTTGCGGGTCAGGGGCAAACGATTAGCTTTAATCGGCCATTCGTCAGCTTTGACCAGCCAATAATTGGCATTAGCTTTACTTTTCCAATGGCTCATTTCAATCAACCAATAGTCGGCTTTCATTCCAACCTCGGAGCAAGCCGCTGGCATCTTTGCTCCTGGAGTGGCTGGCATCTTTGCCCCTCGAGTGCTTGTACATCCATTACTCAGAAGGAAAAAAACTAAGGCAATACAGCCTAAGCGAGTTAAACGCGTCATGGTAAATTGTTATTAGGATGAGGTTCTTCTAATTAGCGCCATCTCACTATTGGCTACTAAGAAGAAGAACCTCAATTCCAAACCAGAGGATCACTTTTGAGCCTGATTGTCCTATTTTTCTTCCGAGGGGGGAGGGGCACCTCCCTCTTCTGGTTTTTCTTTCACAATGACTTTGCGAGTCACTGGATCAGCTTCATTCCCCGCAGAATCGCTCACAGTATATTTGACTGTGTATTCACCCGAAGTGTTTACATTCACTAAAGTGGCATCCGTGTTAATTTTTTTAGTTAACTCAGAATCATCATCGAAATTATCTGTGGCCGTCGCCTTTTCCTCTTTATAGCCGTCACCGACCGTAAGGGTTATTTCTTTCTCCCCATTCAATTCAATCTTCGGTTTTTCTGTATCTAAAACCACTTTTACAGTTGCTACTTTAACCGCTGCTCTCTTGGCACTATCCGTCACATGGAAGGTCACAGGTGTCTCTGCTACCTCAAACGTATCTGGAGCATTATTCTCAACACCACTACTGATATCCGCGCCCAAAGCGTCTACTGCCTGAACTCTCTTCAAAAATCCTTTAATTCTCTCGTCTGTTTTAGGCAAACCCGTTGCGTTATTTGTGCTGAAAGTATCATCATTGGGTGCCATGATTGTTGGATTAAGACTATCTTTCGTCTTGGCCGATAAGACTTTTTTCTCACTATGCTGCGCCTTCAGTTCATCTAGACTGACCTGGAGATCGTTGAGGGTATTTTGTCTTTCTTGTAGAAGTTTTTGAGCAGCATCCTGTTTCTCCTCTGCTCTAACAAGCTTAATTTCTGCTTTATTGGCATCCTTTGTTGAATCTTCTACTTTTTTCTCTGCCTTATTTACTTTATTCAGCTGTGTCTTTAATTCATTCTCTGATTTTTCAATTTCAGTTTTCTTAATAATTAAATCTGTTGTGAAGGTTGAGATTTCATTTTTAACTTCCGCTAGCTCATCTTCTAATCTTTGAATCTCAGCATCTTGGCTTTTTATTTTCGCATCCTCTAGATTAAAAAAATCGTTCAGTTCCTTATAAGCAACCTCTGTCTTTTCTACACGTTCTTCACGACCCATGTTTTTATCAACAACAAGCTTCTGTTTTGTTGTTTTATAGTTTTCTCCCGCTTCCTTTTTCCTCTTTCCAACATCACCTACTATATGTATTCTTTCGGACGTTGCAACAGCCAAGTTTTTTTCTTTTTCTTCTCTGCGTTCATTAGATGTTTTAAGATTCTCTTGTAGCTCCATTATTTTTGTCCTTAGGTTCGCTATTTTATTTTTACCATTCTCTTCGACCTTTTCTTTTTCCTGTTGAGAATTTTCTAGACTCTTCTTAACTTGCCTAAGTGCATCTTGTTTATCATCGAAATCATCTGTCGCATTATCCAAGTCACTTTTGGATGCTTTTTCAACGGACTTGGCTTCAGCAAATTCAGCTTTCTTTTTCACAATTTCTGATTCGGTCCTATTAATTGATTTCTCTATCTCTTTGATCTCGCCGCGAATTTTTTGGGACTTTTCAGAGGTAGCTTTCTTTCCTGAGGCTTCATCTAATGCCTGCCTAGCCTTGCCAAAATCATCAAAAAATCCTTTCATGCGCTTCACACCAGGATCATCCACTCGCTCAATGGCGATCGCCACTTCCTCAAGCCCAGCTACCACACTACAATGATCGTGGTACACAATTGCATCTCCTATCGCCTCTCTAACCGTGTATTCTGTCAACGTTGCGCTTTTTTTCGGGCTACTTTTCTCTTCAGGGTTCAGTCTTGGTTCACGTTCATCCTTTATTCTTTTATAAAGGGCTTCTCTTTTTTTCTCAAAACCTCTTGTCAGAACTTGCACCGTTTGGCTTTGAAAATAGGACTCATTGACCTCAGCTCTAACTCCGCTTAAGATTGCAGCAATGCCCGATAATGCCCGCACTGTGTTTGCTGGCGTAAAAATAGCTCCTGCCCCGGCCACGGCTGTTGTAGCAGCTCCTAGGAGTAGATTTGCTTCGGAGTCGAATTTTTTTAGGTATTGTTTATAGGATCCACACCGTTGATTTGAGGCCGCAATAATACGGTCTTGAATACGATTCCTTGCTAATAGACCTTCTTCTTTCGTTTTATCCTTAAAATGCTTATCAAAGCCTTCAAACGCCTCTTCCAATCTTCGTGATCTTATCTCAATAGGTAGTTCTTCATTAATTTTTTCCCCTGTTTCTTCATCTATCCATGTCCTAGATTTATCGGAAACATCGTCTATATTCGGGGAAAGAAGGAAAGCTAAATCAATTTCTTCAAAGGAGTCCGGATCAATCAATTCCGTCGCTCCCTGCATCGAACTCCGTTTTTCCAACCATCCTGGATTTGCACATCCACTTAAATTTAACAGCATGATGCCTAGAACGATGATCGCAAAGAAGCTGCCTGACATGGTCCTAGTGGTTTCTCCAAGTTTTTTTTTGTCTTGGCTGATACAGATAGCCACCTGGTGAATTTTAGATGAAGTAGGGGGTGCTGACATGAGGGTTGCTCCTTCTTTTTAAAAAGCATTCTGGTTGTCAGGAATAAGGTCTTATCTCAAGATGAAAATACGTTGACTCCTAGGATTTTTACTTTTCCATTCCTTCTCAAATTTTCCGAGTTTAGATATGGCTTATTTTATATAACCCAACCCTGAATATTTTCTTGTTAAGTATTTCACTATAAAAATTTCGACTGAATTATTGGATTGCCTATTCAGAATGGAATTCTCTGAAATATATGCAAGGATGAGACCCTGGCATCGGATTTGTACGGGTTTTTTTAGCGGAAGCTTTCAAGGGAAAACCAATAGTTTTTTAGAAATGCCCATTTATTATGCAGCTTGCTGTTTAATGAAATGTATCTAAATAGATAATAAATGTATCCGTTTAGATAACATATTTGATGTTAAAAAAAAACGACGGCTGGAAAATGTCCAGTAGGTTTTTCGAATCAGGTTCGGACCATAACAACTGCAACGAAGAGGATGGCTAATCCCAGAAGAAGAGTGAGGCGACCAATAATTGGGGAGATTCGGAGGAGAAGCTTTTCCCCAACAACCAATTCAGAAGTTGGCTTGTGTTTGAGCGTTCGTACTTTTGGGCCAATGAACCGATCATGGGCAAGGGACACTACGATAAGTAAAAGAACGAGGGTTAATTTGATAAGAACTGATGATGGCCATTTCACAAATGGCTCAGAGACATTCACTACATTGGGAAGCAGAATAGTCCCTGTGAGGGCTAGAAAGAATAGGGCAATCCACACAAGCTTCCGAAACCGTCTTGCCTGACTCACAAATTCGCGTTGAGCAGTTGCCGGATTGGAGGACTTTTTTATGAGAGGTACTGCAACCAGGGAGAGAAACAGCATTCCTCCCACCCAAAAGGTCGCCGCGATCAAGTGAAGCCAAACGAGGATACTTTCGGTAAGAGCCATCTTGCAGATTGTACCGAGGTTCGCCAGACTTCACTAGATCCACAACCTGAAAAAAATAAGAACTTCCCTATTCCTTCTTGCCAGGAGTTCCCATTCCGAGATGAGATCTTTATAATCTTCTCACTCCCCTCTTTCACACTGTTGGTGTCTCAATGTTCGATTCACCTCAATCCTCTTCCCCTGCCTACAAACGAGCTGACTCAGATTCTGAATTTCTACAACGCGATGAGTTGCGGGCAGCCAGGTTACAACTTGAATGGTTGAAGGCTGAACTCATTCATCAAGATGAGGGCATTGAATCAACCATCGTCGTCTTTGGAAGTGCCCGCCTAGTAGAGCCGAATGCTGCTCAGGCTAAGTTAATCGAAGCTGAGCAAAATCTCGCTCAATCGCCCAATGATGCTGATAGACAACAGGCCGTCGTCATTGCCAAGAATCAATTGGCGTTAGCCCCTTATTATGATGAGGCACGAGAATTTAGTCGTCTCGTATCTTCTACCTGCCAATTAGATGGTCGCTGTGAATATGTGATTGTGACCGGGGGAGGTCCTGGTATTATGGAAGCCGGCAATCGAGGCGCCTCCGATGTGGGCGCGAAATCCATAGGCCTGAATATTAATTTGCCCTTTGAACAAGCGCCTAATCCCTATATCACTCCAAGTCTGTGTTTCCAATTCCGTTATTTTGCCCTTCGGAAAATGCATTTTCTGTATCGGGCCAAGGCCCTGGTGGTCTTCCCCGGAGGTTTTGGCACCATGGATGAACTCTTTGAAACGCTGACCCTTCTCCAAACAGGGAAGGTTCAGGGCGTGTCTGTGATTTTAATTGGAAAAGATTATTGGGAAGACTTGATCAATTGGAAGAAATTTGTGGAGTTTGGATTAATTAGCCCCAAGGATTTGTCATTATTTAATTTTGCCGAAACGGCTACTGAAGCTTGGGACATTATTGTGAGAGAACATCAAGAAGGGACTGATGTATGAAACTATCCTTTCACGGAGCCGCCCGTTCCGTTACCGGTAGTCGGCATGTGGTTGATGCCGGGAAAACCCGCATCCTCCTCGATTGTGGTCTGTTTCAGGGCCGGCGGGATCTCGCCCGAGAACGGAATCAGCACTTAGGGTTCGATCCCAAATCGATAGACCGCGTATGTCTTTCCCACGCGCACATTGATCATTCCGGCGCCCTTCCCATGCTCGCCAAAGGGGGATTTAGAGGGGCTGTTCATATGACCAGCGCTACTGCCGACCTCACTGAAATTCTCCTCGCCGACTCCGCCCGCATTCAAGAAAATGATTGTCGGTATGTCAATAAACTCGAACGTCGTCGTGGGCGAAAATGTGTAAGCCCAATCTATACAACTGATGATGCGCAAAAAATTGTCAAGCAATTTCAGGGAGGCAATTATACTCAGCCTGTTTCCCTTGCCACTAATGTGACGGCTAGATTTCATGATGCGGGCCATATTATTGGCTCATCCGCCATTTGGCTTCGGCATCGGAATCGGGGGAATTCAACATCTCTACTTTTTTCTGGAGATTTAGGTCGCGCCAATATGCCTATTCTTCGCGACCCGCATCCGCCTCCACCCTGTGATGTTCTCATTATTGAATCTACATATGGTGATCGCTTCCATAGTGAGGAAGAAGACCGCCGCAAGGATGTGGCGAAGGAACTCGTGCAACATGCCATTCAACACAAGAGTAAAATTATTGTCCCAGCCTTTTCCGTTGGTCGCACTCAAGATATCATTATGCGCATTAAAACATTGGTTCAAAATGGAGAAGTTAATCCCATTCCCATCTATATCGACTCCCCTCTCGCGCTAAGGGCCACTAAGGTCTTTCGCCAACACCCGGAATGTTATGACGAAGAAACCTATCGAACGTTTACCGCCAAAGGCGATATTTTTTCGGCTAAATACATCAAATTTATCTCGACTGCCAAAGACAGCAAATTATTAAATAGACGGAAGGGCCCCTGTGTGATTCTCTCAGCCTCAGGGATGTGTGAAGGTGGGCGAGTGGTGCATCATTTAAAACATGCGATTGAAGACGAAGACAATGTGATTGTCATCGTAGGCTTTCAAGCCGAGCACACCCTTGGGCGAAAGCTCGTTGAAGAATGGGATACCGTGCCCATTTTTGGAGTACCAACCCGGCGACGAGCACAGGTGGTTCGACTTAATGGATTTTCAGCACATGCCGATCGTGGCGACTTGCTGGCCTATGTTCGGGCCATACACCCTCATCCACAAAAGGTTTTTGTCGTGCATGGTGAAGAACGACAGTCCTTGGCCTTCGCCATGACATTACGCGATGAATTTCCACGCATGGAAGTGGAGGTTCCTAAACCGGATTCCACTCATGATATTTAGGAAGGGCTCTAAACCCCTGAAGTATTTCGCCAAAAACCTAAAGGCGACATGCCCTTTAGATGAAGGGGAGGAATACTGGAATGTTGAGAGGGGGTAAAAACAGTTCGAATCATTCTAAATCTATCTGGTCGTCAACATTTTGGATGAATATCGCCCGACCAGCGTGATTCACATAGGCATCAATCCAATCCCCCTTATGGGCTGGGCGGTCAATTTCCGTATTTTCATCAACGGGAACTCGGACCTCACTGAGGTTGCTCGTCAGAACAACGTAAGCGGCCCCTTCAATATGATGAACTTGGCCTCGAACTTTGGTCACAATCCCATTCCTCATCGTTGGGTCTTCTTGTAACTGTTGATAGCCCTTCGTCCCTTCGACGATCCCTTGACCTAACGCGGCTTGATGTGATGTTGGCTCAGACATTGTATTGGCACAGCCAAAGATTCCTACCACACTCATGATGCTAATAATTCCTTGAGACCACCTCATACTTTGACTCCTTTTTTCGAGGGGATGAATGATCTCTTCATCCTATCATAATCCCAAGAGGTGTCCAGGAGAGCACATGAGACACCTAGCTTTTCTTTGTTGAGGATCTTTCAAGCCTGTTTTCGAAATGAGAAAAATGACCTCTTCTCCCTTATCATTCGATTGACCTACTATGAAATTTCTTTTACTCTCTCTTTACCTAAATTGAAACAACCTTTAAAATCTCCATTGAAGTCCCTACTGGGACTTTCCTCAAAGACTTGCATACAGCCCCCTCAGACACCCTAACAGAAGAAGACATCATTCCTTCTATCATGCGAACGTGTCATTCATTTCATTCTTACCAAGGAGGCTCAAATGGCGACCATTGCCCGTGTCACAGAAATTATTGCGAGTTCACCCAAAAGTTTTGACGATGCGATGTCGGCAGGAATCAAACGGGCCAACAAGACCTTAAAGAATGTCTCTGGCGCCTGGGTCAAAGATCAATCCGTCAAAATTGAAAAGGGCAAAATTGTGCAATATCGTGTCACGATGAAACTTACCTTCATCTTGGCAAATTAGGAATGATAAGAAGGAGGACATTGCGCTTTGATGTTCTCCTTCATCAGCGGATTCTTCCACACTAGGTAGTCATGTTTGACGCCCTTCCTCATCCCTACTTAGTTCCTGCGGATCATTCATTTCGGTCGGACCTCGCACCAACTAAACCTCCAAAATCCTCGCCTGGGAAAAAACTGTGCGAAAAGCATTTACAAAAATCCATCAAAGTCTTAGATGATTTACAGCGCCGCCTTTATGCAGATGATCGGTTTTCCGTATTACTTATTTTCCAAGCCATGGATGCGGCGGGAAAAGACGGGACTATTCGCGCAGTGACTCAAGGGATCAATCCAGCTGGATGCCAGGTCTTCTCCTTCAAACAACCCTCACACCTAGAATTAGACCATGATTTTTTATGGCGCACGACCTGCCGTCTCCCAGAACGAGGCCGTATTGGGATTTTTAACAGAAGTTATTACGAAGAGGTTCTTGTTGTTCGCGTACATCCCGAATTCCTCAAGAGTCAGAAGCTCCCTATGCCCCTCGGCCCTCACATATGGGAAGAACGCTATGAATCCATTCGGAGTCACGAGCAACATCTTGCTCGCAATGGCACAATCATCTTAAAATTTTGGCTCAATGTGTCCAAAGAGGAACAACGCAAACGATTACTTTCTCGCTTAACGGAACCGGAAAAACATTGGAAATTTTCCAAAAAAGATTTGGAAGAACGGAAGCTATGGAAGCCTTACATGGCTGCCTATGATGCTGCGGTGAATGCCACTTCCCGACCTTGGGCTCCTTGGTATGTCATTCCTGCAGACAACAAGCCGTTCATGCGCATGTGCGTGGCAGGAATAATCACACAAACCCTTGAAAACCTTAACCTGAAATATCCCACCATTAGTAAGGCTCAAACTCAAACCTTCGGGAAATTACGCAAACAACTTCAATAACGACGCAACTCGTTTGAGTCCCGGTATTGATACACATGCCATCTATCGTTCAAAGGTGAAATGAATGACTCCATTTTTTATGACTCATAAGGAAAGAACAAGATTCTATGATTGACGGGTTTGGAAAAGAGATTCAAACAGTTTGGAACATTGGCGTCTTTGGGACGAACCTAGGCGAAATTTTTCAGGCTATGGGAATATTTCTCCTTTTCATTTTTGCTAGGCGAATTTTTTTCCGAACCACCATGAAATCCCTTAAGCGCTTAGCAAAAAAAACCCAAACCGATGTGGATGATCAAGTCATTGCGGCTCTTGAACACCCTCTAGAGTTTGCCTTTGTTGTAATTGGGCTCTATTTCGCCGGACAATTTGTGACATTATCCGACACAGCGATTCACCTCCTGGCGCAATTGGTTCGATCCCTCATTGCGTTAACACTCTTCTGGGCCATTTATCGAGTGGTTGATCCCCTCTCCGCTTTATTCGACCGTGCGATTGGTTTATTCGGTAGTGAAAGTATGCACGAAACAGTAAAAGGCTTTTTCGTCAAGTTGGTCAAAGCCATTATTGTCTGCATGGGAATCGCCGCCATTTTTCAGGAATGGGGCTTTAATGTCGCAGCTGTTTTGGGAAGTTTAGGCCTTGTCGGCATGGCCGTCGCTCTTGGAGCTCAAGATTTTATCGCCAACATGTTTGCCGGGCTCACTATCTTCCTCGACCGTCTGTTTGAAAAAGGCAATTGGATTAAAACACCCGATGTCGAAGGTAATGTTGAGGCGATTGGGTTTCGTGCGACAAAAGTTCGCCAGTTCGATAAAGCGCTGGTCACCATTCCCAATTCCAAATTAGCCAGTGAAGCCCTTATTAATTTTTCCCGTATGACTCAACGACGTATCTACTGGCGCATCGGGGTGGAATATCGAACCACTAAAGAACAACTTGGAGGCATTATCACAGACCTACGCGACTATCTTCACAGTAACCCGGATTTTGAAACAGATCCTGCCAAAGCAAAAACCTTTGTCTATTTAGATTCTTTTGGAGCCTCCAGCGTAGATATCCTTCTGTATTGCTTCACAAAAACAACGGTTTGGGGAGAATGGCTGGCAGTCAAAGAACATTTGGCCTATAAAATCAAAGATATTGTGGAAGGACATGGCTCAGGCTTTGCCTTCCCTTCTACATCCTTGTACGTGGAAACACTTCCCTTTGGGACACCCGAACCATTCTCCTTGCCAAAATCGGACTCCCCTGCACCATCTCCTTAGTCACTTCTAAGATTACATTTCTCTCATGCTGAATGGTATCCTAGCACTACCAATATCCGAATATTGACCCACTCATTTTTCTGACCTAGTATGGGCTTCAGATCTGTCTTTGACTTATCTTTTCCGCAATGATGACTGCCACAAAAACTTTTCGTCTCGTTCTCATTAAACCGTCTCATTATGATGACGACGGGTACGTCATCCAATGGTTGCGGTCATCAATTCCCTCTAATACCTTAGCCGCACTTTATGGCTTAGTCCTGGACTGCGCGAAGCGGAAAGTTCTCGGGGAAAATGTTGAATTGGTCGTTGAGCCATACGATGAAACCAACACGGTCTTGCCAATAAAGAAAATCATTCAATCCATTAAAGAAGCTGGCAATGGGCTTGTGGGATTCGTGGGTGTGCAAACCAATCAATTCCCTCATACCCTAGATTTGGCTGAGAGATTTTTAGATGCGGACATTCCTGTCGTCATTGGCGGCTTTCATGTCAGTGGGTGCCTCGCCATGCTCCCAAGCGTCCCGCCGGACATCCAACAGGCTATGGATAAAGGGATCACACTCTATGCTGGAGAAGCGGAAGAACATCTTGCAACTCTCCTTCAAGACGCCTATCAGCACACTCTCAAGCCTCTCTATAATCTGATGGATCAACTTCCCGCTTTACAGAACACTCCATCCCCCTTTCTTCCTTCTCATATCATCAAAAACACTCTTCGTCGGTTGTCGAGTTTCGATGCAGGGCGAGGCTGCCCTTTTCAATGTAGTTTTTGTACGATTATTAATGTGCAAGGCAGGAAATCTCGTTGGCGCTCAGCAGATGATATTGAAGCCCTTATTCGCGCGAACTTAACTCAAGGCATTCGACGTTTTTTTATTACCGACGATGACTTTGCTCGAAATAAGGACTGGGAAACTATTTTAGATCGCTTCATCGCAATGCGTGAGGACGAGCATCTTCCAATCTCATTTACTATTCAAGTTGATACGCTCTGCCATAAAATCCCACGGTTCATAGAAAAATGTGCGAGAGCGGGCTGTCGAAATGTGTTCATTGGCCTAGAAAACATTAATCCCGATTCATTGGTGGGGGCAAAAAAACGGCAGAATAAAATTTGGGAATATCGAAAAATGGCGCAAATGTGGAAGGACTATGGCTGCACCACAGTCGCTGGCTACATTCTAGGATTTCCTGGAGATACACCGGAAACCATTGCTCGAGATATCGAAATTATTAAAAATGAGCTCCCGTTAGATTGCTTAGAGTTTTTCTGTCTCACCCCTCTACCAGGCTCAGAGGATCATAAGATCCTTAACCAACAGGGCACATGGATGGAGCCTGATATGAATGCCTATGACTTAGAACATGTGACAGTCAGCCATCCCATCATGTCCAAGGAAACCTGGCAACAAGTTTACCAAGCAGCTTGGGAACAATATTACACCCCAGCACATGTGGAAACAGTCATTCGACGGGCAGCCGCAAAAGGCCAAAACATCAACAAGGTGACATCCTTTCTCACATGGTTTTACGGATGTACGACGATAGAAGGTGTTCATCCGTTGGAAGGTGGAATTTTCCGTCGTAAAATTCGAACGTTGCGACGTCCGACTCTACCACGAGAAAACCCGTTTTGGTTTTACCCAAAACGGGTTTTTGAGGTTCTTCAAACGGGGCTGAAATGGGGACTGCTTGTCTGGAAGTTTCAAGCAATTTTAAAGAGGGTTAAAGCTGACCCAAACAAAAGCACGTATACGGATCTCGCCTTGACTCCTGTACTCGAACAGGACGATGGAGATTTAGGGCTCATGCAAGTCTTTGCCAATCATATCCCTGTTTCTCAACTCACCCAACACCGTAAATCCAGCACAGCATCAGCTTTATAATACTCTCTTCTTTTTATACAATATTCGTTCAGTAGTTTCTAACCGGGGCCTGATACGCCCAATCCTCTTTTCCTTCAACCACTGGCTTGAGATACAGTTCCACCCGTCGATTCACACTCCGCCCCTTCAATGAGACATTACTCGCAATAGGCTCTTGCTCTCCTCTTCCAATGACTAGAAGTCGTTCCTGTATAACTCCCTGATTACCTAACTGCCTGGATACCGCATCTGCCCGACGTTCAGACAGGCGCTGATTATAGTTGCTCGCACCCGTATCATCGGTGTGCCCAATCACATGAACCACCGTGCTATCGTATTGACTTAAAATAGCTCCCACCTTAGCTAAGCTCTCCTGAAACCCTGGCTTGACGACAGCACTATTAACATCAAAGGTCGCTTCACTTCGCAGGTTAAGCTGAAGGGTATCATCTTCCAATCGCTTGACTTCAATGGCATGATCTTGCATTTCTTTGGCTAATTGAGCTTCGATTTCTCGCTGTTGACGATCCATGTAATAACCCACTCCACCGCCGGTTAAGACGCCAATCGCACCACCTATAGCAGCGCCCCTCCCTCGATTCTTTTTATCAATGATTGCCCCAATCCCAGCACCAGCAGCCCCACCAATGACTGCACCTACTTTCGTCCGTCGATATTGATCATCTGCACAACCCCAAGTTCCCAGTAGGCCACAGAGCATGACCACCACAATCCCACCTTTTCCTGTCATTCTTATTCCCCTTTCACTAAATTATTTATCAGACAGAAGACCTATCGACATTTTGTCCCTCATAATTTAGGAAAAGCACAAAGATAACAGCCATTTCACTGGTCCATGAAAATGAAAAAATTCCTGCAAGTGATGAGGAGAAAGGCTTAATAGCTTTCAAAAATGCAGGTGATTCTCAAGGAAGGGGCTTGTTGGATTGCGAAAGATTTCACCTAACACGGGCCGGTGTTAAAGGCACAACTGGAAGACTGCTTAAGCTCTCGTAAAAATAAGGTTCTTTTGGAAAATGGCATTTTATCAACAATATTTTGTAATTTCTTTGGACGTTGGGAAGGAGTAAATCGTAACAATCCAAACGTTTCCTCCCACTCATGCCGACGGTATTGGGGAAGCTCTTGAAATGCTTGCCATAGTGTTTTCTTCTCTCCTCCTATTTCTCTCTTTCTTCTTTTACTAATAAGAGATTCCCGAGGTTTTTTTAATTTCTTTAATGGTTCCTCATACAGAGTGTTCAATTCTTGTTGCCGAAGGAGAAATTTTTTCCGTGCTTGCTCTATTGTTTCGAGTGCCTTCACACGCTCTTCAGGATTCATTTTCGCCCAGCCTGGTGATTGCCGTAATCGATTTTCATAGTCTGCAAACGGTACGGCCTTCTCAGTTTTCCCCGATTTTACTTTCCGAGAATTTTCGGAAAAATAATCAGGCCCGCCACCTTGAGCCTCGCACTCACTAAGAGAAGTGGAAAACTCCAACACGTTAACGCAACCGAAAACAAGGCATAAGACCGCGCTGGAAATATTCGACCAATACAAGGAGATATACCTCTGTTCCTATTGAGATTTACTACACCTTTGCACTAAAACATAGTCTACAACGAGGCGTTTTACCGTCAATATTAGGTTCACCTTGGGCCCATTGATTTTTCCTTAACTTAATATTCGGTTTTTGGGGGCATTTCTGAAATACTCCAAAAGGCAAAATATCCTTCTCTGATACAGACCGGAACGCGGGAAGTTTACGTTAATCAACAATTCTTGTCACACAGGCTTTGATTTGATGGCTGTCATGAACGGCCCAAAATCCTCATAAAAAGTTGAAGATTCTTCCAAAAGAAATTAGGTTGGCCTAGCAAGAAACCCTAGTGCTTTACCTTTTCAACTTTCTTTTCCTTGATGACTTCAATCTCTAAAATTAACTTGACCTCATCTCCGACCATGAGTCCTCCATTATCTAACAATTTACTGAACTTCATACCAAAATCTTTTCGATTTACAGTACCCTCAGCAGTAAATCCAGCCCGGGTATTTCCCCATGGATCTTGAGCCACACCATTAAACGTGCCCACTAGAGTGAGTTCTTTAGTGACGCCTAAGAGAGTGAAATCACCGACGGCGGTATAATGATCACCAGACTTTGAATAACTTTTCATTTTGTAGGTCATGGAGGGAAACGTTTTGGCGTCGAAAAAATCGGCACTTCGTAAATGGTCGTCTCGCTTTTGATGATCTGTCGTGACTGAAGAAGTTTGAATGATTGCCTCAATCGTTTTAAACTCTTGTTTTTCAGCATCCATCTCCACCCGGCCAGAGTACTCAGTAAACTTCCCTTTGGTTTTAGACACCACCATGTGGACGACTTCAAATCCAAGAGTCGTATGATCCTTATCAAGATTCCATTTAGCCATTTCTGCTGCTGCGATGGCTACCACGCTCACGCTCAAACAACTCACTAATCCCATAAACATCACCCATTTCACTATCGCTCTCATAATCTCACCTCCTTAGAACTATAAGAAAACAGGGAACTCATGCCGCTTTTTCAAGAAATTTATCAATCAATGGAACGAGAGTTTCAAAATCTTGAAAACCATGCATAAGCGTGGATACAGTCTTTCCATACAGACCAATCAAGGTAGGAAAACCATCTACCCCAAATTGTCGAGCTTGATCAAATTCATCCCATACTAACTCTTTCGTTTTCGAATCTTGAAAAGTTCGAGAGAACTGCAAAGGATCCATCCCTAACTCCAAGGCTAAATTTCCAAGAATTTCTGAACTGGTGACATCTGCATTCTGCACGTAAAACGCTTTCTGAATACGCTTCAGAAAATCCCATTCTTTGCCAGACATCAATTTTCGAATCACGCCTATAGCTCGGGAAGCAGGATCAGTATCGTAGATAAAGTTAGGGCCCATCTGAAATTCGAAATTAAACGGCTGACCAGTTCGGTTATGAACAGCATGCCAATGATTCAATATATATGCACGACGTGAGGCATCAAACCGTTCAGTATTACCAGGCCGCAATCCCCCCAACATTAACTGAAACGAAACACGGCCTTCATAATGTCGCCTGATTTCTTCCAAGACGGGCGAAAATCCCCAGCACCAGGAACACATAGGATCCGCAATGTAGACAAGAGAATGAACTGCCATCCTAAATCTCAAACCCAAAATTGGCTCTTTGCTTCACTCTATCTTCCAAAATAGGGCAAGCCAAATAGTATCTTGGTTGGGCGCCGTCCAGGCAACTCGGTGTTTCGTGTGAGCCGGCAAATGATAGGTATCTCCTGCCTGTAACATAACTGGCTGCTCGACTCCCTCAATTTGGAGATGCGCCATTCCGGCGAGAAGAGCCACCCATTCATGTTCTTCTTGATCGTACCAAAAATCCGTGGGTGATGCCTGACCACGGGAAACAATCCTCTCTACACGAACAGCGTCCTGGTCAATTAGATTCTCAACTAATTCTTGATTGAGTTCTTTAGGAATATCTTGAAAAAGATTGAAGGGTGCTCGACTCATTGCCTCTCTTATCTCACCCCTTCACTTTGGTAACATTTCAACGCTTCTAAAAAAGCCTGATTCGCCAGATTTGTGGCAATGGAAACCAGATATTGATCCATCGCATAACAATACGCCGCTTCTTTACCATGACGGCAGGGTTTTAGGGGTTGGCTAGTATCCGTGAGTCCTTCGCGCGCTACTTTTTCTGCATGGACCCTATCGCGTTCTTGCCGAACAATTTCTCCTTCCAGAAAAGTGATTTGTCGGGCAAGGCCATCAGCTTGTTTGATGGCCTCTGGAATAGAGGCTTGCAGTGCAGCCAGCATCGTGTTTCGAAATGAAGTAGATTTGATAAATTGTAACGCCTTTTCCATCTTCGGTTGCAGAGAAGTAAGGTTTGGGGGGCACTTCTCACCAGCAGATGCAAGAACTTCGGTTTGGCTCTTCCGTAAGGAAAGATCTCCTGCGAAAATCTCACTAACCTTACAAACGCTTCCATAAACCAATAGCAAACCTAAACCAGCGAAGGTGATTGCTTGCTGCCAGTTCATTTTTAGTGACTCCATGAGCCTTTCAAACCTTCCAATTCCAAGAGCATTGTTCATGACCTACATAATAAGTTCAGCCAACCCATAGGCAAAGTATTCCTTCCCATTATAATGCACAAGCCCATGAACGATTCCCATGCCAAATCCCCCAATAATCCAATTGCCCATCGTCTTGAATTCTTGAATCTCCAAACGTGCACGACCTGCACCAGATTTATTGACCCAATTCAGACCCCAGGCGCTTGGCCATCGATACAAACCCCAGGCTTGATTATGATCAAGCAGGGTAACCTGAAGTACTTGAAGCGATTTCGTTTCCCCCTTCACCGCTAAAAAGCCGGCTACGGTGCCAACCAAGGGAGCCATCATGTCGCTTTCTTGGGAATGCACATAAAGATCACCCAACCCTTCAACCACCAAGTACAGCCCCTGAAAATGTTTCCATAATCCCCAATAGGTTCGAGAAAGGCGATTAAATTCCGGCATCATGAAATATTCATAGATGACCCGACCTTTCAATCTTCGATTCTTCCACTGTAATTCCGCTGAAGCCGACCCCAACCAATACCGCCCGCCTTCATGCTCACGAGCTAGGCGAATGGGGATAGGTTTAATCGAGAGAGTTAAATTATTCGATGGGCTATCAATTGTCATTCCTGTTTGAGGCATGCCATCAATAGAGAAAAAAGAAGAAGAAGGAATAGTTTCCAATTCATGCGTCGTATTGTCGTATGAGCCAGAGCCTTGTAAAGGAACCCATCCCTCATGTTCATCATGCAAAACGACAAAATGCTCTGCTTGCCACGTTTCTCCATCTCGACCTCGATTATTATCCAAGGCAAACGCCACACGACCGTGAGCATCCTCACCAACGAATGAGGCATAATCGGAAACGTACAGAAGTGAGGTCTTAGGAAGGGAAGGTTGAGGGGAAGGAGTCGAAGGCCCTGCTCCAAGAATCGGCTTGGGACATATCAGGCCAACATTCAGCACACCCAAGATGATGAAGGAAAGACTGAAACGAACAACAAAATTTCCCAGAATTTCCCCCAAAATAGGAGTCAAAACGTCAGAAAGGGTATAGTCATTAGCTTTGCGTACAAGAGAAATTCACCAACAGACACCTTTTATTTGATGACAAAATGTCCACGCCTATTTTCTTGCCAACACTCCTCGGTTTGTTGCCGACAAAAAGGCTTATCCTTACCATAGCTTACCACCTCTAGCTTATCACGTGGGATACCTAAATCTTCTAAAAATGTTTTCACAGCATTCGCTCTAGCTTCCCCAAGAACTATATTATAACTCTGCGTACCTCGTTCATCACAGTGACCTTCAATCACAATCTTACTCTCTAGGAGCCCGGTAGATAATAATTCCGCGTTCTTTTTCAAGAGCTCCGCAGCATCTTCTCGAATCGCAAACCGATCATAATCAAAATAAATATCCCTAAGAGAGGCTTCCAATACTTTGGTAACCATCTCTGCTGGTGCTGCTTCCTGAGGGATAACTTTCGCTACCTGTATTGAGTCTTTTTTAAGCGCAGGCGAAACCAACGTAGGAGATTCTAGTTTAGTGACAGGTGCCATGAGAATTTGAGGGGAAACGGAATCTCCATCTGAAGATCTTCGGGGCAATGCGGGCACTTCTGGTTCAAATTCAATTGAAGGAATTCCCGCTATAGCCGGTTTCACGGGAGATTCTGTTACAGAAGGCATGGATAACATTATTGGCTCCTCAGCCGGATCAACTTCCTGAGATTCAGGTAAAGACAAAATTTCAGGTGAGCTCAGCGTGCTTTTCGGAGTGGCAAGAATCTCGGATGAAAATTCTCGACGAGAGGCCGGTCTCGCAGGTTGCTCTATAGGAATATCGATCATGGGGCTTTTAGGGACAGACTGAACAACCACCGTTTCAATAGCCACCGCTTCCGGCTCCAAGTCGGCAACCTTGACCGTCGGTGAGGAATCGGCAGATACAATTGTCGTCCGCAACTGAGAACTACATCCTGTCAACAAACCCAAGACACATCCACTGGCTACACATATTTTCATACATTCTAAAACGAGAGATCCCATTAATCCGTATTTCATATTTATCCCTCCTACCCGCACACCATCGAGAAAAAATAAAACCGTCAAACAAGGTCCTTGCACCATTTCTTTAATTGAACTGTAAAAAGTCTCTTGTAATGGAGTCAAGAATACCCCCATAAATAACGGGCCGTTCACCAAAAAAACGGAGGATTGTCAGCATTCCTCCACCAATTTGATTGGTAGTTTGCATGAAATGCTCACTTCCCTAAAGAAATGGCATTCAAATTTATGCCTAAACCCTAAATTTTGTTAATGATGTACAATGAGGAGAAGTTTTTTGATAGAGGAAGAACTTCCCAAAAATTAGTAGACCATTCCACTTTTGGGAGGAGATGTGCTGAAAGCCAGGAGGAAGTACTTACACACTCGAATAGCAAACGCTCTCAATTTTTGACTTAAGAAGTTCGGTCAAAAACTGTCGATCCTCAAGAGAAAGGGATTTGATAGCACGCTCAAATTTTTGCAATCGATCTTGGTGTTCCTGCCGCTCCGTCATCATCTTGGTTAATCGGGAAGCCTCTTGTGCCATACCTTGAAGAATTCCAAGATTTTCCGTCGTGAGGGGTCCTTTTCGTAACGATTGAATTTCTTTCATAATTTTCATGAGGGCCTGGGTACTTTCTTTGTAGACCCCATCAGAAGTTTCCAGTCGCTCTCCCCCGCCAACCAGCCACATTCCTAATATGGCAATCTCTTGGGGAAACAGTTCCTCAAGATTTTCCATTCGATGAGCAACTTGGACCATATCCGTTAAGGTTCTTGACTGAATTTCTCTTTCAAGAGCCTGCCCCAAATCACCAAAAGACTGTTGTAAGTATCGGAGGGAATCAGGAGAAAAAATTTCGTTGATCTTTGAGTATTGCAATAATATCGTATTTAATTCTTCATCAATGATTTCCTGAGACATTGGACAACCCCTCCTTTTCTTATTTTTCCTCCATAAGAGGATAAGGAATACATTTAAAAAACTCCTGTTTCCTCAACTTATCGGACGAAAGATTCCTCTACTTTATTACAACAATCAATGCTCAAGAGAAAAAGCCCATTCTTTTTAAAAACCCCAGAAAACATAGCCTCTTTGTTAGGGGAATGATATGTATTCCCCTTTGGGCTACTCCTAAAGACGCCATAATGCATTAGGAACGAAGAGAATTAAATCGAGAGAAAATCAAACGAGAGTCCTATTTTGGCATTGAGCCACCTAGCTCCGGAGGCACAGCTTCAAAAATGGCTGCTTTCAAGGCGGCAATCAAAGCTTTCTTTAAATAGCCATTCCTCAAAGTAAGATAGATTGTCCGTTGTGGAGGAATCCCTTTAAAGCCTCGCAAGAGCTTTTTCTCCTGAGGATGAAGTTTCAACGTGGAGAGATATGGCAATAAGGTGTATCCAAAATTTTCTTGGACCAATAATCTGATCGATTCCAGATTTCCAATTTTAAAATTTAAATGCCCCGGAAGCTGGGAAACATCACGCCGCAGGTTACAGGTTTTAATTATTTCGTTACTCAGACAATGGCCTTCTTCCAACAACCAAATATCTTTCAGATTGATGTCGGAGATTGAAACTGTTTTCTTCTTCAATAATTTACTGTCTTTATTGGCAAATAACAGAAAACTTTCATCATACAGCTTTTCTTGAATATACCGTTTTCCATCTTCCTGCGTGGCCAAAATGGCCACATCGATATCCTCTTGCTCTAGCTGCTTGAGACAATGACTTGTTGTGAGCTCAGATATGCTGATCTCAATCTGAGGATATTTAAAATTAAACGATTTGAGAAAGAGGGGCACCAAATACGGTGAAACTGTAGGGATGACACCCACACTGAGGTTACCCACCAGCCCTTGTTTTTGGGTCTGAATGATTTCAGGAATCCGCATCGATTCCCCATAGACAACCTTGGCCTGTTGAAGAATCAATGCACCAACTTTTGTCGGGAGAATTGGTAACTGCGATCGATCAAAAATAAGGACCCCAAACTCCTCCTCTAACTTTTGAATCTGAGTACTAAGGGTTGGTTGGGTCACAAACCGAGATTTTGCGGCGCCTCGGAAGCTTTGTTCTTTCGCCACGGCTAAAATATATTCGATTTGCGTCAAGGTCATGGCTTTCCCTCATTGATAGGCAATACCTATCACTCTATAGAAAAATAGTATTTTACTTCTCCTGTCATTCCTGCGATACCTATATCATACATGGACCCCAAAGAGTTGAGAAACAGCACCCGCCATTATGGGATGGGCGCTCAAAAGGGCGAGGGGGGTACTTACTTCTTAGAACTGCCGTTTCTCGAAGGTATACTATTCAGCATTCATCATAAGGAGGTTGAGCATGAATTCAATGAGCGTATTACCGGCAAAGTCAACGAATAGAAAACATTCCATATTTTTTTTCAGGATCTTTATCGTTCTACTCTTAGGATTCAGCAGTCCCTTGATGGCCTGGGCCGCCCTTCCGGGAGAAGAAGAGTGGGAAGCGCCTTTGGGTTTAGATGAAGATTTCATTGTCATTCCCAAAGACAATCCATTAACGAAAGAAAAGGTCGAATTGGGGAAACTGCTGTTCTTCGACAAACGCCTTTCAAAAAATAACACAATTGCGTGCGGCAGTTGCCATCTCCCGAGTCTCGCATTTACCGATGGGCAACCGGTCTCAACAGGGATTCATCGCTTACAGGGAGGTCGTAGTGCACCTGCTTCCATCAATCGTCTGTTTAGTTCAGCTCAATTCTGGGACGGTCGCGCGGCCACCCTGGAAGAGCAATCGACTGGCCCATTTGTGAGCCCTGTGGAACATGGCTTTGCCAATCACGACGAATTAGTTGCCAAACTCAATACCATCGAAGGATACAAAACTCTTTTCCAGGAAGTATTTCAAGGCCCCATTACCAAGACCCGAATAGGGCAAGCCATTGCCAGTTTTCAGCGAACAATTATTTCCGGCAATAGCCCCTATGATCGCTTTGACTACGGAGGAGAGGAAGAGGCGATTTCGCCAGCCGCCCAACGCGGCTTGAAATTGTTCTTAAAAAAGGCTCGCTGCACCCGATGCCACTCTGGGTTTAATTTTACCGACGAAAAATTCCATAACTTAGGAATCGATTGGGATACGGATCATATTGATTTGGGACGATTCACCGTCACCAAAAACCCTGAGGACATTGGCGCATTCAAAACTCCCACGTTGCGAGAAATCCCTCGTACCGCGCCCTACATGCACGATGGCCGATTCGCCACATTACGACAGGTCGTGGATTTCTATAATGAGGGAGGCATTAATAATCCCCATCAAGACAACACCATCATTCCCCTGAATTTAACTAATCCAGAAAAAGAGGATTTAGTCGAATTTTTACAATCATTAAGCGGCGAAGGCTGGCAAATGGAACCTCCAAGTAAATTCCCTAAGTAATGAGGTCCACCCTCTAGACGGATCAAGAACCAACCGCATGATGGCTTCAGCTTTCTCATAAGCTGAAGCCATCAACTACAGACGCGCTCCCTCATCTTGTGAAAAAAATTAATTCCTAAGCTGGCCGATGGCATTCATACGATCCATTTGCAAAGGCCTGCCTATTGTCTTACCTTAAGTAAATGTTGAACAGGCCTCGCATTCATGACCTGAATCTCGACAAGGCGATTTATGGACTTTTGAAATGGAATATTCAACAGGCCCCTTAAAGACTTCGAATTACCTCTCATCTTCAAGGGCTTCTGACTTGAAACATTTTTTGTAGACATAGAGCTCTCCACCAAATCATGCAAAGAACATTACGCCTTCAGGTATCCCCACAGATTGCTTCTCAGGGGCCTTTGCTTGCGGAAGAAATCAGAGCACATCTTTCCCTCAAAAAGGATTCCCCTCTTCAGTACAAAATCCTAAAACGTAGTATCGATGCTCGTGGAAGAGCCATTCGGATTAATCTCAACGTCCTTGTCGCCATTGATGAAGAGCTTCCTCGTGAAAACTTTTCATTGGATTACCAGAACGTGTCTTCTTCAAAAAAAACCTGTCACATCATCGGAGCCGGACCAGGTGGGTTATTCGCTGCTCTGCGTTGTTTGGAATTAGGCATCAAACCCATTGTCATTGAAAGAGGGAAAGATGTGAGAGCACGCCGGCGTGATCTCACGGCCATCCATAAGGAGCACCGAGTCAATCCCGAAAGCAATTATTGTTTTGGCGAAGGGGGCGCAGGCACTTACAGCGACGGCAAACTGTACACCCGGTCCAACAAACGAGGAGATATCAAAAAGATTCTAAAAACGCTGGCCGCTCACGGTGCCAGCCAAGACATCATGGTCGATGCTCATCCACATATCGGCACGAATAAATTACCCCAACTGATTCAAAATATCCGAGAAACGATTCTCAACCATGGTGGGGATATTCTTTTCAACACAAAATTCATCGATTTTCAATTTCGCGATCAGACCATCAATACCATTTTGACCGAAAACGAAATGGGCACAAAAGAGATGTCTATTACACATCTCATTTTGGCCACGGGCCATTCCGCCAGAGATATTTATGAACTACTAAACAGCAAACACATTCTAGTAGAAGCGAAGCCCTTTGCGGTTGGCGTAAGAGTGGAACATCCTCAAGAACTCATCGATCATATCCAATATCATTGCCGCACTCCAGCAGACGTGCGAAACACACGCCAATACCTTCCTGCGGCCAGTTACAGTCTGACTCAACAGATATCTGGAAGAGGCATCTATTCATTTTGTATGTGTCCAGGTGGGATCATTGCCCCTTGCGCAACGGCAAAACAGGAAGTGGTCACCAATGGCTGGAGCCCCAGCAAACGGAACAATCCCTATGCCAACAGCGGCATCGTCGTTGGGCTTGAACTCCGGGACTTTGAACCGTTCAAAGAACATGGTCCGTTGGCTGGGCTAGAATTTCAGAAGAGACTCGAACACCAAGCTTGGGTTCTTGGTGGTCAATCTCAAGTAGCCCCTGCCCAACGGTTAACTGATTTCATGACCGGCAAACTCAGTTCTTCACTTCCCAATTGCAGCTACCAACCCGGTATTAGATCCGTTGATATGCGCCAGGTGCTGACTCCTATGATCAGTGATGCCCTACAAAAGGCCTTTCAAGCATTTGGCGAGAAAATGCATGGCTATCTGAGCAATGAGGCAGTACTTGTTGGGATAGAATCTCGCACCTCTACCCCTGTGCGCATTCCCCGTGACAAAGATCATCTACATCATCCACAGTTAGTAAACCTATTCCCTTGTGGAGAGGGTGCTGGGTACGCAGGTGGAATTATGAGCGCAGCCATGGATGGAGAACGTTGCGCCAACAGCATGCAATATTAAATACATTCTTATTAGTTATGAACAAGAAACTGCATTGAGTGAAGATGGAGAACAAACAAATCTTCTCATTCATTAATGTTAATTTTCTGGGCATTTTCCAAAACCACGAACGATCTTCCCGGTTTGAACAGCCCAAAGAGGAAGGGGGCCATAAGTAACACCAGAAACAATATAGTCTCCATTTGGGCTGTAGGATAATGAGCGAATTTGTCTTAGATTCGGATCTCTAAATGTCTGAACTGATTTCCCAGAAGACAAATCCCAGATAAGAATCTTTCCATCCAAGAAACCACCTGAAGCTAAAAAACCTCCATTAGGATTGAAGCTAATACTCCAACTGCCTTCAGGATGATGAAGTCGTCTTTCCTCCACTCCCGTTTTCGCATCCCATAGGTAAATAATGTTTTCCTCTCCAGAATAAGAGGATCCTGCTATTAGTTTATTATCAGGGCTAAATTTTACTGAATAGATCTCATAATTAACATCAAAGGTTTTCAAAAGGTTTCCTGTACTGGTGTCCCATACCTTAACTGTTCCATCTGAACTTCCAGACACCAGAAGCTTTCCATCTGAGCTAAAATCTAGAGCATTCACTCCAAACCTTCTCGTTCCAGGGTTGTGGCAACAAAAACGGCGTGCACTTGATCCCTTTGTTTCTGAATCCCAGAGGAAAATATGGGAACCATGTCCACCCGATGCGATAAAACGTCCATCAGGGCTATAAGCCACAGCACGAACCGTTAGCTGGTAATCATCTCGAAAAACAACATGTTCATCAAAAAGCAAATTGTCGTCGGGCTTAGGATTAATAGAATACAAGCGAACCGACTGGTCTCGCATTCCAATAACGAACTTCTTCCCATCCGGACTCCAAGCAAGGGAAAGAATTCCTCTTTCCAAACTGAGGTAGGCTGGAAACTCATATTGCAATTCGGGAGGAATGTGCGGATCATGAATGAGTGCAATTCCTTGCATCTCGCAACTGTCTTTCCTCCATAATCGAATTTCACCGTCAAATCCCGCTGAAAGAATATAATCCCCATTTGGGCTGAAGGCCACCGTGGTAGTATCGAATTCTTCATGTGGAGAATAGTAAATTTGTCCAAAAGATTCTTGGGATATAGCAAAGAAGAACAGGAACCCGATGCGAAGAGCTTGTTTGGAAACGACCCTTAACCAGTTTTTTCTTGTTTTGAAATTCACCGTATCAGGTCCAGAAATTATAAAGCTACCGTTTGAAAACTGGTCACTTTTTAGCTGAATCACTAACCTGAATAAGATTTGCGGCCTTTTGAGTGTCCAGGTCAGCGTAAAAATCTTTGCCTTCATGGTTGATGACGGTGAAGGCGGGAAAGTCTTCGACTTCGATTTTCCACACGGCTTCCATGCCGAGGTCTTCGTATTCGAGAACTTCGACTTTTTTGATACTGTGTTCCGCTAATCGTGCGGCTGGGCCACCAATGGAGCCTAGATAAAACCCACCATATTTCCCGCAGGCCTCTCGTACCTGCTTAGATCGGTTGCCTTTAGCCAGCATGACCATGCTCCCGCCTTCAGCTTGAAATTGATCCACATAGGAGTCCATACGCCCTGCTGTGGTTGGGCCAAACGATCCTGAGGCATGCCCTTCGGGTTTCTTGGCAGGCCCAGCGTAATACACCACATGATCTTTCAGGTATTGAGGTAAACCTTTTCCCGCATCCAGTCGTTCTTTGAGTCGAGCATGGGCAATATCTCGTGCAACAACAATAGGACCAGTGAGTGAGAGTCTCGTGGCTACAGGATGTTTACACAGTTCAGCTAAGATCTCCGGCATAGGTTGATTCAAATCGATCTTAACCACTTCTCCCTCTAAATCGTTCTCCAGCACCTCAGGAAGATACTGTGCGGGATTAGTCTCGAGCTGTTCGAGAAAGACCCCATGCTTGGTGATCTTACCTAAAATTTGTCGATCCGCTGAACATGAGACGCCTAACCCCACAGGGCACGAAGCCCCATGTCGCGGCAAACGAATGACACGCACATCGTGAGCAAAGTATTTCCCACCGAACTGCGCACCTATGCCGGTTTCGGCACAAAGTTGGAAAATTTGTTTTTCTAGATCCAGGTCTCGAAAGGCTCGGCCCTGTGCATTGCCTGACGTGGGCAAGTCATCCAGGTAATGACAACTGGCTAGCTTGACTGTTTTCAACGTGAACTCTGCTGACATCCCCCCAACGACTAACGCCAAATGATAGGGCGGGCAAGCCGAAGTACCCAATGTACGAATTTTTTCCGCCACAAACTTCATCAACGACGTAGGATTTAGTAAAGCTTTGGTTTCTTGATAAAGAAACGTTTTGTTGGCCGAACCTCCACCTTTCGCAATAAACAAAAACCGATATTCCGAGCCCTTCTTCGCATAGAGATCGATCTGCGCGGGAAGATTATTGCCGGTATTTTTTTCGGTATACATATCAAGAGGCGCCATTTGCGAGTAGCGCAAATTACGCTGATCGTAGGCTTCAAAGATCCCCCGCGAGAGCGTTTCTACATCGTGCCCGCTGGTAAACACCTGTTGACCTTTATAGCCTAAGGCAATGGCCGTCCCCGTATCCTGGCACCCCGGCAGCACCCGACCAGCTGCAATATTGGCATTCTTCAAGAGTTCTACTGCAACAAACCGGTCATTGGCAGAGGCTTCAGGATCTTCAAGGATTTTGGCCAATTGCTTGAGATGACTTGTCCGCAACAAATGAGTGACATCATCCATGGCCTCCTTCGCAAGGAGCGTGAGCGCTTCAGGTTGGACTTTGAGAATTTCCTGACCATCAAACGTGCTCGTGGAAACAAAGTCTGATGTGAGCTTGCGATAGGTGGTCGTATCTGCAGCATGTTCAAATAATTCCTGATACTGAAACTCCCCCATGAACCTACTCCTCTTAATGTCAGGTAAAAATAAATTTCCTGAAGAACCCCCTACACTACTTCTTACCCCCTATTTTTTGCAAGACACCAAGGTTCTGACATTCAACCGTGATAGAAATCTTCTCGGATAATTTTCCCGTCTTTCCAGGTTTGTACAGCTACTTGTTGCATCTTCACTCGATTACTGTCTTTAAACGTGATATCAAAGGACCATTCCATTGCAGCGTGATCGCCATCGACTATCACCCTTCCAACTTTTGCCCCATGAAACTCTTGCACATTGTCGAGAAACTGGATTTCATATTCTCGATTCACAACTTTGCCAATCCGCTCATCTAATCCATTTTCGCTCATCACCACATCATCCGCATAATAGGCATCAAAGGTTTCTAGAATTTTTCCAGCTAAGATCCCATCAATGACGGCTTGGACCTGCGTTTTGATACTCATCGTTCATTCTCCTTTGCATTCAGTACATGATTAAAATAAAAATGCTCAGCTCATTATTATCGTTCTCGGCCATGAGGAGCGAGAAGCTCTTGCTCGGGCCCCAACGGGACAATTCTTGTGGGATTAATGTCATCATGCGTAATATAGTAGTGGCGTTTAATATGGTCAAAATTTACGGTGTCAGCAATTCCTTCTTGCTGATACAAATCCTTAAGATATCCAAAAAGATTGGGATAATCCACAATACGCCGAAGGTTGCATTTAAAGTGTCCATGATACACCGCATCGAATCTGATTAACGTCACAAATAATCGCCAGTCAGTTTCGACGATTCGCTCACCGAACAGATAGCGCTGGCCGGAGAGACGACGTTCTAGGTGGGCTAAAGAATCGAACAACGTACTCACGGCGTCTTCATATGCAGCTTGGGTCGTCGCAAACCCAGCACGATACACCCCATTATTGATATTTTCATATATGAACCCGTTCAGCTCATTGATCTCTTGCCTCAAATCCAGTGGATACAAATCGATTGTGCCGTTCGTGAATTGATGGAATGCTTGATTCAGCATGCGCATAATGTCGTCATCGGAGTTACTCACAATTCTTTTCGTTTCTCTATCCCACAAGATTGGGACGGTCACACGTGCTTGGTAGTCAGGATCGGTTGCTCTGTATGCCTCACTCAGAAACTGAAATCCATTGACAGAATCGACTGTATGACCCGGTCCATTTCTGAACACCCATCCTCGCTCATCCCGAATAGGATCCACGACCGTCATACCCACAACCTGCTCCAATCCCCGAATCCTCCGAACAATAATCGTGCGATGCGCCCACGGGCAGGCTAAAGAAACATATAGGTGATAACGTCCTTTGGCTGTTGGATACCCAGAGTTACCATCATCTGTTACCCAATCCTGAAAAGCATCTTCTTGTCGATCGTAATGACCATCCGCCTTTTGTTCATTGGGAAATTGCGCTTGTATCATCTTCCTACCCGTTCTTGCCAAATGAAAGTCCCTTGTTTGAGATCCAATAATGCCTGTTCAATTTCGTCTTTCGTATTCATGACGAAGGGACCGTATCGGGCAATCTGTTCGCCCAACGGTTTGGCGGAAATCATTAACAACCGAATCGGTTCTTCACCAGTTAGTATTTTCACGATATCCCCATCCTCCCACACAACCAAGTTGGGTTGAGGCACCAATTTTTGCGTTCCTTCAGGATCTTCAACAAATGAGGCCTTTCCTTCAAACACATATGCAAATGCCGTGTGGCCTTGAGGAATGGTTTGAGTGAAGGAACGGCCAGGAGGAATAAACACATCTAAATAAGTCGGACCGGCCGCTATACCAGTGACCGCTCCCTCAGTCCCTCCCACATTTCCTGCAATAACTCGGATATTCACCCCGTCTTTAGTCTTGACGACAGGGATCTCTTCTGACGAAATATCTTGATAACGTGGTTGGCTCATTTTCAGCTTAGCCGGAAGATTCACCCAAAGCTGAAACCCTTCATTCCCTTCTGGCCGCACCTTAGGCATTTCCTCATGTAAGATGCCCCCTCCTGCCGTCATCCATTGCACGTCGCCTGCTCCAATCCTCCCCGCATTGCCTAAAGTATCTCGGTGCTCCACTTCCCCGGCCAGCATATACGTTACGGTTTCAATTCCACGATGTGGATGCATGGGAAACCCTGCCTGATAATCCGCGGCATTAGGCGATCCAAAATGATCGAAAAGTAGAAATGGATCAAGATAATTTAATTTTTCTCCACCTAAACTTCGTTTCAGCCGAACACCAGCCCCCTCAACAACAGGAGTCGGTTCGATAATCGTTTTTACTTTTCTCAGTTGCGTGTTCATTATTGCCACCTCAGTCCTTTTTCTTTGAACTCCCTACCATCTTCTGCTTGAGTGCTATTCTTGCCCTTCACCCTAGCCCTCTCCCTGATAGGGAGAGGGAACATTACGCAATACCGCAAACTTCCCCGTTAAGAATTTTTAGAACCAAATGTTATTCCTAGATCCTGAATCTCTCGGTATGGGAGCAACCAAACGAGCGATTCATCGTGGAGATCTACCACTTGAATACGATTACCCCACGGGTCTCGAAAATCACATCCACCTTCTGGTTCGAGAGAAAGCCCATATTTCGTCTTGAGTTTTTGCCGAATTTCCTCAACCTGCTCTTGATCACGAACCATGATGCCAAAATGTTTCATCCGGTCTGGTTGTATTTCTTTTACCTCAAAAATTGCCAGAAATTGGTGTTCCCCTAATTGACACCAGGCAGCACCTTCTCCGCCTCTCAGCATTTTCAAATTGAAGACATCGGCGTAAAACTCGACAGCCTTTTGCGCATTATCAACCTCAATGACTACATGATTCACGCCATACACTTGAACGGCCATTTTTCATTTTCCTTTCCTAGATTCTTCAATATTGTTGTGAAAATTATTTTTGCAGAGCTCACGCGCCATTGTGATAGACCTTGTTCACCTCCTGCTACAGAATCAGAGGCTTAATTGGAGCCAATACGGCCTGAGGATCTTGTCTCCAATCAATTCCCTGCACGTCGACATACAGCTCAACTTCATTCCCATCAGGATCATGAAGATACAAACTTTGCGTAACGGTATGGTCACTCATGCCGGAAATCGGGATATTTCTCTGGTCAAGCTCCTCCTTGGCTTCGCGGAGTTCATGAAGGCTATTACCGATGTTGATGCCAATGTGATACAACCCTAATCTGGCCCCTGTTAGTGGGGCAGGCGCCTCTCCTACTTCAATGAGAAGGATTTCATGGTGCGTCCTTCCTGTGGTTAACGCCACAGCCTTTCCTCCAAAAGTTTTTCCAATCTCTTGAAAGCCCACCACATCTCGGTAGAAAATTAACGACTGTTCTAGATCTTTCACGTAAAACACAACATGGCCTAAATGTTTGGCTTTCATGACCTTCCCTCCTTTCCTATTCTTTATTTTTCTTCGACGTCCTTACCCATTGCAGTCCCCAGACAGGGAGCTTCTATCATAGTGGCCAATTTTTCTGGACTTTAGTGCTTCAGGTTACCCTTAGTTTCCGGCCAGGATTTTTGGATTTCTTTGAAGTCCGTAATTTAGTTGCTGACTTTTCCATTCGAGGTGACCCTATCTTTGGCACACTCACGGAACCATTGAAGCTATCTCGAATACGACGGAGCAACCGTTTTGCTACCTGAACTTCAGACGCATTCAAGGCTTGTGCAAAAAAAGGACGCATGAATTCCGCATGAATTGGGAAAACTTCTTGGAACAGATCGATCCCTTTAGAAGTGAGCCTCACCCTGGTCGCTCGACGATCACCACCCACATTCCCACGTTCAATTAACCCTTGCTGCTCTAACCGGTCTAACACACCGGTCAAAGTTCCCTTCGTGGTCAATGTCCGTTCAGACAACTGTGCACATGTGAACCCTTCAGTTCCTTCGAGTTCAGCAATCACATCAAATTGCGACGGAGTTAATCCCAATGATTGAATATGTCTGTTTCCCACTCGGTAAAAAGCCAAATAGGCCTCCACTAAAGGACGCAAAAGACTCAAATAGGGGTCATCTTTGTAATCTCGAATGGTCATGAATTCTCCTCTAGCGTTTTTGGTCTTCGGCTTTATTACTAGCCAGTATAGTCCTAACTAGGACTATTTGCAAGGCCAACTCCAGTTTTCCTCTTAATTTTGGCAGTGATATGTTAGATACCCATTTTCATATCTCCATAAAAGTCCTTACTAGCCAAAGAGTGCACGCTGAAGGCCTCTCCCTTTGCCTGTAGGGTTTCTCCTCCATGCCAATAAGAGAATTTTTCGATAAAGTTTTCATAAGCAACGAGAATAAAAGGATTTTTTGTGTTTTGTTTTTTAGGAATACCCTTTGCATTTTAACTCTGGATAAGGAGATTGCTCTCAATTTTGAGGTACTTGTGTATAAGAAGGCTTTTTTACTCTATCCCCAACACACCATGGCTATACTGATTTTAATAACTTTGTCTCTTTATCATCCACGGCGGAGGGACTGGTTTACAGGAAATTGTGATTCCGACCGCACCCGGAGCACTGTTTCCTCATCAGCCACCTTCCCATTGGTCCCTCCGCCACCATTTATTGAAAACGGGCGCCCGAGTATATGAATATGGATATTTTTAGTCATTTGCGACATTCATCAGAGTCGGCCCAAGCAACAGCAGCCACTCCCGAACAAATCTTACTGGTTGATGACGATGATCTCCACAGATCTTGTCTAAGAGAATTCTTTGAACGGCGAGGTTATGTCTGTGTTGAAGCGGAAAATGGCGTAAGAGGCTTAGAGGTATTACGGCAGGAATCCATCTCCATCATTATCACCGATAACAATATGCCTGAAATGGATGGTTTAACGTTCATTGAGCAAGTGAAACTGAACTATCCAAATGAAATCCTTCCTATTTTTCTTATGACCGCTGAAGCCTCCAAGCCTGTTCGTCTTCGTGCGTTCAAAAACGGAGTGTACCGGGTTTTTGAAAAACCGCTTGATTTTCAGGAACTTTGTTATGCCGTAGATTGGGTAGCAAAATTTGACCTCCATCCCCCTTTGGCTACAAAACTTTCTGCCTCATAAATCCTGACCTCCCAAATACCCACCGCCTACAGAAATCATCCTTCATCCCTTGAAGGATGAGGAAAGCACTTGAGAGGAACAGAGAAATTAGACCTAATAAAGCAATAGAAGGAAGACTCTTATTGTGGAAGGCGAAGGGGTTTAATCAATGGTCTGGGAGAGATCTGTTAAGACCATCTTTAAAGTTTTTGCCAGCACAGCACCATTGACCGGTTTCATTAGAAACCCTTTGAGGCCAAGTTGATTCGCCTTTTCTTCAGACATGGTGTGGCTGAAACCCGTGCAAAGAATAATCGGGATATCCCCACGAATCTCTAGTAATACTTTTGCCAGAGTTTCACCGCTCATTGTCGGCATCGTTTGATCGGTCACGACCACATCAAATTTATGGGGTTGATTTCGAAAGCACTCAACAGCCTCATGAGGGTTAGTTTTTGCTTCAACGTCGTAGCCTAAATGAGTCAACACTTGCTCACCCCACCGAGCTAAGATTTCCTCATCATCAATAAATAGCACTCGACCTGTTCCATGGGGCCACTCCTGAATAGTTGTGTTCTGTGCAGGAAGAACAACATCCAACCGAGGGAGTAAAACTTTAAATATCGTGCCTTGACCAACTATACTAGAAACGCCGATATGCCCTCCATGCCCCACAATAATTCCATGAACGACGGCTAAACCCAAACCCGTCCCTTCGCCTAAACCTTTGGTGGTGAAAAATGGCTCGAAAATCCTCTCTAACTGATCATTAGGCATGCCCTGCCCTGAATCCTGAATCGTCAATTGTACAAATGTTCCAGGGTTCAACTCCGGAAATTCTTGGCTTGAGTTCTCCATTACCTGAACGAAGGAAATCGACAATCTTAAGACTCCGCCATCTGCCCGCATTGCATATTCCGCATTGGCACACAAATTCATAATAACCTGGTGCAGTTGCGTGGAATCAGCAAAAACCACCGCCAAATTCATATCCCCAACAAACTGTATTTCAATAGTGGTTGGAAGTGTTGCCCGAACCATTCGCAAAGCTTCTTGCACAATGACGGTTAAATCAATAGCCTCGCGTTCATGCTCAGATCGTCGACTAAACGCTAAAATTTGCTTCACGAGTTCCTTAGCTCGAGTCCCTGCTGTGAGGACTTCCTGTAGATATGAGATGAGTTTTGGCTCTTTTTGGGCCTGGGCTATTGCCAACTCGGAATAACCTAAGATGGCGCCTAAAATATTATTAAAGTCATGAGCAATCCCCCCCGCCAGCGTTCCAATTGCCTCCATTTTTTGAGTATGCCTAAGATGTTTTTCGCTATGCTCCAACGCCTCTTCCGCACGTTTACGGTCTGAAATATCTTCACAAGACAGAAGCAACATCTGCTCTTGATTTGGCCCGATGATGGTCCGACAAGTTTCCTTTACCCAAAGGCCTGTCCCATCCTTTTTCACTTTTCGTAATTCTTTTTTTGAAATCTGATTCACGGCTGCAAAACTCTTTTGAATTTCCCCTGAAAAAACTTCATGGTCTTCTGGATCAAGTACTAAAAAGATTGATTGTCCCACTAATTCTGAAACGGTATACCCCAACAGATCCGCACCGAATTGGTTCACAGATAAAATAGTCAGATTGGAGTCGACGGTAAAATAAGTAAGCGGCGACTGATCATATAATGCACGATAACGCTCCTGACTTTCTTGCAAAGCCTCTAGTGCTCGTTTCCGTTCAAGTTCGGCCCCAGCACGAGCCGCAAAAATTTGTAATAATGACCGGTCTTGGGCATTCAATTCCAGAGGCTGGCGACTCATAATTGCCAAATTTCCTACCACCTCTCCTTCCGAATTGAAAAGAGGCGTTCCACAATAGCTTTCAAGGTTTAAGGCTTTCACCGTGGGATTGTTAGGAAATAAATTCTTGACGCCCTGGGGAAAATACACTGGCTGCCCTTCGAACACTTTTTCGCAAGGTCCCGCTAGACAATTATATTCAAATTTTGATTCAAAGCGATCCTCATTCCAAAAAACCAAACCATGTACAGTCGGAAAGGTCTCTTCTACTCGTTCTGCCAAAAAGACCATTGGAACTTGAATAGCGTGAGCCAACTGACGAACCAGATTCTGGAAAAAATTTTGACTCCCTGGAGTCACAGTTCCTTTGAGAATAGCTTCGAAAGCTTCTTCGGCCTTTTTCCGTTCAGTAATATCACGAGAGACTATGACGCCTCGATTTTCTCCCAAAGCCGTTTGAAAGACCCGCCCAGTACTCTCAAACCAACGATACGCTCCATTTTGGTGCCGGTAACGATAGGTGGAACGCCCTTTTCCCAATTTGTTCATACCATCAGTAAATTCTTTTACCACATTTGGTTGATCTTCAGGGTGTACCAAGGAAAAGATATTCGTTCCCAATAAAGTTTGGGGGACATACCCTAACACTTCTTCAAAATTTGAACTCGCATATAAGAATGTTGCCGATCCATCGACCTCCGCGATTAAATCATAGGCATTTTCCATTATGGCTCGATAGCGTTTTTCTCGTTCTTGAATGGTAAGTTCCGCTGCCTTGCGGAATGTAATATCACGAGCAATACAAAACAATCCTTCCAACCCCTTCTCCGTTTGTTCAAAAATCTCTTTGGTCACCAAAAAGGTGCGAGAAACCACCCCAGCATTTTCTACATCAATTTCAAATGACTGTGTCGCTTTCTTCCCCAACACCTCATGATCGTACTGAGTAAAAAGAGGGTGGGTCCCCTCGAAAAACAAATCCGAATCGGCTCGCCCAATAATGTCTTCTATTTGGAGACCAAGTAACTCCGCACCTGGCGAATTGACCAACAAATACCGGCCGTTGTGGTCTTTCACAAAAATAATATCGCTGGTCCCCTCTACCACAGTCGTTAAGAGGGCATGCTCTTTTTTTAGCGCGTCCTCGGCTTCTTTCTGTTCGGTAATATCTCGAATCGTTCCTCCACCCGCAATAAAAGTACCTTGATCATCAAAAAGCGCCTGGCCTTTTCCTTTAAACCATCTATATCCTCCATGCTTGGTCTTCAATCTCGATTCCACTTCATACGGCACTTGTTTTTCAATATGATCTTTCATGGCCTGAAAAACTCTGTCTCGATCTTCGGGATGGATTCGTGATGACCAAGAACCCGATACAGGGAGAAATTCGGATTCTTCAAAACCTAAAAGGGCGATAAACTGGGATGAATACCAGGCAGGAGTCTCAGGTGAATCCCAAGGAATCCCCGGCAAGGGGTGGGCCTCCCACAACCCTTCTTGAGAACCCTGAGCGGCAATATGAAACCGATCAAGCTGTTCTCGCATGGAAGCAATCGTCTGTTGTGCCTCCGTCAGCTCTTGACGGAGCTGTTCGTTCATTTGTTCATTGGCCGGTGTCATACCATTGCTAATATTTCTCGTTTTTTCCGTGCCAGTTTGAGGTAAACGGTCCTGGATATAGTGAGCTGTCACATCAAGTATGACGCCTTCATATCCTAGACTACCCCCCTGACCATCCCGGATCGCATGGGCGTATTCCTCAAGCCATAACATTTTATGAGGACCTCCATTCCCGCGCCAGACTACAGGGCCAATCCAATGCTGATTATCAAACAGTTGGCACCAGGCCTTCCTCTGCGCCGAATCAACATATAGCTGCTCACCAATATTCGTCACATTCTCAATCATATCTTCCTGAGAAGAATAGCCAAAAAATTTTGCCAGAGCCGCATTTACCATGACAAATTTCCCATCATGGGTACTACGGTAGATTCCAAGGACTGTATGGTCCACAAATTGCTGTAAACCTTGCAGCTCTTGATACAGAGGAGTCGCAACCTGTTCGCTGGACAATCGAAGCGACAAATGAAGATCCCCGATTTGTTTTCGAAGAATTTCAAGCGACTTTAAGGAAGATCTGTTTGGGGAGGTGTAAGAATCCATGAAAGAGGCGATGGGGTTAAACAAACAAAACCCAGAAACCTTCTCGAAACATGCAACCCTACTTAAAACTCACAATGAAAGATCTGCCAACTAATGTCAAGCGAAATTTTGCCTATCTCAATATCATTCTCCAAATGACATGATCTCTGTCACAAAAGAATTTCTTGGGTATCAGGCATTCCCAATTTTGATACGACAGAAACAGCATGGTAGACTTCAATCTCAATTTCCAATGACGGCCTCAGTTCAACTCATGAAGATACCTGTCCTCTCCATCGCAGGCTCCGACCCAAGTGGAGGCGCTGGCATCCAAGCAGACCTTAAAGCCATGTCGGCCAACGGGACTTTTGGGATGTCAGTCCTGACCTCAATTACCGCACAAAATTCCTGCGGTGTTTCTTCGGTCTTTCACCTGCCTTCTTCTATTATTGATGCTCAGCTAGATGCTATTTTCTCTGACATTCCGGTGAAAACAGTCAAAACTGGCATGTTGGCCACACCAGAAATCATCACCACCGTGAGTAATAAACTGTCATCCCAAAACATTGAGCACCTTGTGGTCGATCCAGTTATGGTCGCCAAAGGTGGCCATGCACTTCTCGACAACAATGCGATCTCTATCTTCAAGGCGGAGCTCTGCCCTCAAGCATTTTTACTGACTCCCAATATTTATGAAGCCCAAGTTTTAGCCAATATGGCCATCAACACCATTGCTGATGTTCGAGCTGCGGCCAAAACTATTTATCAATTAGGGTGTCGCCATGTATTGATTAAAGGTGGGCACCTTCAGGAACAACCGGGGACAGATCTTCTCTACGACGGTCGTTTTTTTCGAATGTATAAAGGTGAATATATTCAGACCAAAAATACGCATGGCACTGGCTGCACCTTAGCCTCGTCCATTGCCTCCTTATTGGCAAAAGGAAAGCCTATCGCCGATGCGATAGAAGGCGCAAAAACCTATACAACTGAAGCTATTCGCCATGGTTTTACTCTGGGCAAAGGACATGGTCCAACTGACCATTTTTACTTTCTTTAGGCCCCTTCGTTCGTGAACCCCATTTCGCCACAAGCAAATGATACTCTGATAGAGACCCCGATTAATTTCTTGAGTGCCTCTGGTCTCTCAACAGCTGCCATCCTTGCAGAACCTTCCACACCCACAGACCTGTGCGTCATTCTCTGCCATGGATTTCTCTCTGACAAACAGAGTCGCAGCAATCGTCGCCTAACCGAGCTTCTTATTCCTCAGGGAATCGCCACATTTCGATTTGATTGGCATGGCATGGGAGAAACTCAGGAGCATTTTCCCCACATGACACTCAAGCAATGTGAAGAACAACTCGATGCGGCATTTCACTTGTTGCGCAAACAAGGGCTCAATCGCTTGGGCTTGATTGGATCAAGCTTCGGTGGGCTACTCGCAATTCTTGCAGCTCCAAGACAATCTACTCTCCTGGCTCTCGGCCTCAAGTGTCCAGTTATTGACTTTCCTGAAACCCTCCGTCAGGAATTTGGGCCTGAGGCAATGGAACGCTGGAAATCATCTAATCATATTCCTAACATTGTGGGTGATGGCTCACTCGTTCCCTTGCACTATGTTTTCTATGAAGAATGTCTCACCTACAATGCTTACGCGGTTCTTCCCCATATACAGGTTCCAACCTTGGTGGTTCATGGTGAACAGGATCAACTCATTCCACGAACTCAAATTGATCGCTTATTGAAAACACTGACTACCAAGAAACAATTAATATTGATTGAAGGGGCAGGCCATCAATTTGGTCGACCTGAGGAATTTCGACTCATGACCAATCATTTGGCAAATTGGATGACTCAACATTTGAAATGTCCATGATTTGAAAGCGAAGACCTCTACCGCATCCCCGTGTGGACACCATGGAACTAACTAATACGCAATTAGAAATCTTCCGATTGATGTATCCTCTTTTCAAAGATGAAGTTTTTAGACGGCGCGATCAAATGATGCGCCTGACAGCATGGGCTAGCACTTTATTAGTCGTCATCCTTGCCATGCAGTTCGCATTTTTCCATGGACTCACACCTCCCGTACCCATTCAATTGTTGACTATCTCAGGCATCTTGGCATTTTCAGGGTTATTCGCCTTTTTAATACTCCAACATGCCAACCGACATCGCATGGCTAAGCAACAATTAATAGCCTTGGAGCAAACAGTCGGCCTCTATCAAGATGGATGGCAAAAGAATGGAGAGCCCCTCTTTCCACAGAGTTGGCAGTCCGACTGGACGGGGGATCGAAGTGTCACGATCTATCTTGTTATTCTTTCAACACTTACCGCTTTAGTCATATGCGCGATACTTGTTTGAAGATGAATAACTGGCTCATGACCATCAATTTTCATTGTTCGGCTAACCCATTTTCAGCATGTTGAAACCCTACCGAGGAGTGGAGCCAATTGTCGCGCCTAATGCGTTTATTGAGGACACGGCAATGGTCATTGGTGATGTGGTCATTGGCTCTGACTCGAGCGTATGGTTTTATGCAGTTATCCGTGGCGATGTTCATTTCATTCGCATTGGCCATCGCACAAATATTCAAGATCTTTCCGTATTACATGTGACCCACGATACCCATCCGTTAACACTAGGAGATGACATTACGATTGGACATCGAGTCCTTTTGCATGGATGTACTATTCGTGATCGAGTCCTCGTCGGCATGGGCTCCATCATCATGGACGGAGTCGTGATTGAAGAAGATTGCATTATTGGTGCAGGGAGCTTGATCACTGAACGCACACAGATCCCCCCCAAAAGCCTGGTTCTCGGATCTCCGGCAAAAGTAAAACGGATTCTGACTGATGACGAAATTTCATGGATTAGAGAATCGGCAACCAACTATTCTCGCTACGCACAATATTATATTGCTGACCAACAGGTATGAATGACCGTCACGATCTTAATTTCCCCTCACTTTTCCACTAAGGCCAACAGACCTATCTGCTAACACCCTTGACCGTTCATTCCTCACAACACATATCATCGCCACAACTCCCATTGATCATCATCGGTGCTGGCTATACTGGCCTTCGAATGTATCAGCAGGCCATAGATAGAGGATGGCTTGTTTTCGCAACCAGTCGCCAACCGCACATTCATTTGAGCCACATTCCTCCCAATCATCGCTTACGGTTTGATCTGGCCCAGTCTGAAACCTGGACAAATATACCCAAAGAGGCACATCTCGTCTGGTGTTTCCCCGCTATTCCACTAGACCAAGTTAAAGATTTCTTTTTGACACGCGCAAAACAATCCGGCCGAATACTGGTCATGGGAAGTACTTCAGCATACCAACCTGAGAGCCTAACCGTCTCCGAAGTCACTTCTCTTAAAATGGATCTGCCTCGTGTTCAGGCAGAGGAATATCTTCGGGCAAACTATGGAGCCATCATTATCCGTCTGGCTGGCCTATACGGACCCGGACGCAATGTGTGTGATTGGATAAGAAAAGGCAAGGTTAAGAATACGAAAAAATGGGTCAACCTCTTGCACGTTGAAGACGCTGCAGCTATTTGTTTGAATACCCTCGAAAAAGCCCCTGATGGAAGCACGTATCTTGCCAGTGATGGTCACCCACGCACCTGGAATGAAATTTGTTTAGTCGCTGCCACAAGATGGCAAGTCCCCATTCCTGCTCTCACACTCTCTCAACTATCAGGGAAGCAGGTGTCCATTCGTAAACTTCAGACAGAGTTACAATATATTTTTCGTTTCCCTGATCTTTTTCAGGCCCTAGATCTCATTGAAAATTCTCCCGTTTAGCCTTCGAGAACTTACCGAAAAAGAGCAACCAGAAAATAGGCAACTAACCCATTATTGATAGCATGAGCGCACATGCCAGGAACAACGCTGCCTGTCCGTTCATACAGCCATGCCCACAGCAGTCCACTCCAGAATACAGTAAGAAAAGCAATGAGCCCATATCCATGAGCCACGGCAAATATTAACGCGCTTCCGATCATGGAGAGAGGAAAATTAAATTTCGCTCGTAAGGCCGAAAAGACTAGACCCCGAAAGATTATTTCTTCAAAAATTGGTGCCAGAATCACAACATCCAAAGCTATCCGCAGCAACTCGGATTGGTTACCCCAAACGAATTGTGGAATAAACCATTCGGTCCAATGCACCGACATTTCCCAGGTATCAGCCCAAAGCAAAATCATACAATCACCAATGAGTCCTAAAGCAATGGCACTTAACATCGTTGGGAAAGATGATCTGATGACTTGCGGAATCTTCTTACAACCGATGATCTCAAAGAAAGATTGGTCTTTTGAACGACACTCCACCACCGCCATGAGCACGGTTGGTAAATACAACAAAAGGGATCCATAGTCCTCCAACATGTTCGCCCCATAGGGAACGACTGCCAGAATGCTCATGAGGGCAATTGATACTGCTCCACCACGAACCAATACAGCTACTCCCTCTTCAAAAGTCCAAAGAAATTTCCTGTGGCGTCCCTTTTCGAAGCCCGGAGCCTCTCGCTCCTTTGACCATTTCCTGACCACTGATACGAAACACATCAGACCAATGCCTACTAATGTCATTTCTATGAAAACCAGTATTCGCCATTTCAATAAAAGGGGATCAGTTTGGAGATCAAATTGGAGATGCAAGTTTTCTTGTAAGACATGATTCCCCGATTGCCTAGCTAAACGTCCAGCCAGTTGATAATAGAACCAATTCCCAGGGATCTCTTCAGCTAATTGCGCTTGGAACTTCTCATAATCAAGACTTTGCCTAGGTCCTCGTAAATAACCTGCATCAAGAAGTTGCTGAAACATTGGCAATACATGCCGATCCAAGCCCCCTTTCCCCCTGGACTCGACATGCTCTCCCCTCAATTCTGCTTCGCCCTCTAAGATACCTGCATATAATTCATCTTGAGGAATGCGACTCTCATGGGGAAACTCCCCATACCACTGGCGAAGTTGCTTCTGAGAATTACCATCTTCTCCCCATACATAAAACATCCCTTGCTCCAAGACAGATAAATCCGAAAGCCTAGACTCAAAACTCAAGATTCGACTAGCCAGACGTTCTAAATCACGACCCATGGTTTCTGAATCAGAAAACCTCTCCGACGAAGAGGCAACCCATAGAAGCAAAGCAAACCCACTCCCACAGACCAGCAAACACAGTGCAGTCAGTACACGAGAAAAATGAATCTCTTTATACGAATCTTCGTTTCGAACAGGAGTAAATTGGGCAGGTTGGGGTTGTTCAATCATGGCACAAACGATCCGCTAGCTTTCAATGAATCTCTCATACTGTGAGGAATACAAGAACACGACTAAATTTGCTAGAGGCATGAATAAAGAAAAAACTGGGATTTCAGAAAGATCGATGGAGAACTACGCACGCTCAGACAAAAAAAGAAGGAGGATATGTACCCAAAATCGGGTAACTAAAAGACAAAGGCTAGGATTTGAAAACTCCCCAAAAAATGATACTGATTCCTAGCGGCCAAAGATAATAGGAAAAGAGGTAAAAATGATTGTGCCGGACTAAGCGGAGAATGACACCAATCGACCAATACCCAACAAGCGCCGCCACTGCCATCCCCAACACATAGGTGCTGATTGATTCATGAGCTTGACCAAAGACCTTCATAACCTCTAACAATGTTGCACCCACTATAGCCGGGATTGAAATTAACAAAGAAAACCGAGCTGAAAGCTCACGATCTAAACCCAAGAATAAACCGCCTGCAATGGTAGAACCTGATCGAGAAATTCCTGGAAGAACCGCAACACCCTGAATAAGCCCAATGACAATGGCGTCCCAAGGTCTCATTTCTTTGGCACGACGCGCAGAAGTCCCACCTCGAATCATCCATAGAATGCCACCGGTCACGAGGAACATGGCTCCAACAAACAAGGGTTGGGCCAAGGTGGAAAATCCGATAGATTGTATGCCTAAACCCATTATGGCTGTAGGAATCGAAGCTAAAAGAATAAAATGAATCGTTTGGCGTTCACACCCTTGAAACATACTTCCCTGCTCTGTCGGTAAACCGAAATAGCCTTTTCCCAGCGTCAACAAATCTTGCCAAAAATAGAGAAGAATGGCGGTAACGGTCGCCATATGCAACATGACATCATACAGTAAATTTTTCTCACTGAATTGCCCAAACCAATGTTGAGCCATGACCAAATGACCTGAAGAAGAGACTGGGAGAAACTCGGTGAGTCCTTGAATAACAGCTAAAACAATCGCTTCGACAATTTCCATACGTTAAAGATATATCCATTCCATACACATGGGTAGACTCGTGGAAATCATCAATTAGTTCCTTTCCAGTGAGTTGAAAAATCACGAACACCCTCTTCCCAAGGAGGCAATTGGAGGGAGGGATCATGCAGTGAGGTCAACACTCCATACGCAGGGCGTGGAGCCGGCAAGGGATAATCTGTAGTTGAAATAGGCAATATTTCGGTTTGGACTCCGCGAGCTTGATAGAGGGCTTTAGTAAAATCATACCAGCTCGTTCCGCCGGACCCGGCAAGGTGATAGGTTCCAAAAACATCAGTTTCCAGCAAATGAGAAATTGCCTGTGCTAAATGAGGGCAATAGGTTGGAGAGCCGAATTGATCGTTTACGACTCGAACTTGTTTCTGATTAGCTAACTTCAATATGGTCTGCGGAAAATTTTTTCCAACAACGTGATAGAGCCATGCTGTTCGAACAATAAAATGTCGTGGATTCCACTTTTGGACTTCTCGTTCTCCCGCTAATTTGCTCCGTCCATAAACCGACAAAGGATTCGGTTCATCAAATTCATGATACGGTCGAGATTGCTGCCCATCAAAGACATAGTCAGTCGAGAAATGTACGAGAGGAATACCAATTTCCTGAGTGGTGAGAGCAAGGTTTTTGGGGCCTAAAGCATTACTCCGATAAGCCGCCTCCTGATGAGTCTCGGCTTGATCTACCTGAGTATAAGCCGCGGCATTAACCACTATATCCGGTTGAATGTGATGAATAGCCTTTCGAACCTGCTCAAATTGGCAAATGTCGAGATCCTGAATATCCCAAGAAATGACCTCGCACTTGGCAAACTGAACTTGTAACGCCTGGCCCAATTGTCCCTGCGCGCCGGTAATGACCACTTTATGATATTTCATATCAAAAAACTTGGAAGGGTTTCCCACAAGACTTCCAAGGACTGTCCAGCAGCGTCTTTGGGAGACAGAATTGGAGAATTATGAGGCCATTGAATACCGATTTGAGCATCATTCCATGCAATGGTGAGCTCGTCCCCAGGTGTATACACATCAGTACATTTATACTCGACCTCCGCGATATCTGAAAGTACACAAAATCCATGAGCATACCCTGGCGGGACATACAGTTGTTTGAAGTTTTCTGCGGATAAGATGACACCTTCCCAGGCGGCAAAGGTAGGTGAACCTCGACGAATATCGACGGCCACATCAAAAATTTCTCCCCTGGATACACGTACTAATTTGCCTTGGGGCCGCCTAAGTTGAGCATGGAGACCTCGAAGGGTGTTACGGACCGAGGAGGAGCAATTGTCTTGTACGAATGAAAACGAAAGCCCTGCCTCTTCATATTTATCACAATGGTATGTTTCCAAAAACCATCCACGCTCATCACGATAGACATCCGGTTCAATGATAAGAACCCCTGGCAAAGTCATTGGCAATATCTTCATAAAAGGTTAATGCGCTTGATTATTTATTAAATTCATTAAATATTCACCATAACTATTATCTTTCATCCCGGTCGCCAACCGGGTGACATCATCGGCCTGAATATATCCCATGGTATAGGCTATCTCTTCTGGACAAGCCACCATTAACCCTTGGCGTTCTTGCAAAACCTGAATATATTGTGCGGCTTGCATAAGAGATTCATGAGTTCCCGTATCCAACCAGGCAATGCCTCTGCTCAGTACTCGAACATGAAGGGAATGGGTATCTAAATAGATTTTGTTGACATCCGTTATTTCTAGCTCACCTCTAGGCGAAGGCTTCAGTGCTTCAGCAATAGACACCACCTGGTTGTCGTAGAAATATAGGCCAGTCACAGCAAAGCCTGATTGAGGATGAAGAGGTTTTTCTTCCAAACTGGTGGCTTGCCCTCGCTCATTAAATGTCACGACCCCATACCGTTCAGGATCGCGCACTTGATACGCAAATACTTGAGCGCCCTCACCTTGTGCAGCGGCTTGGAGTAGGTATCCGGACAGGCCATGTCCATAAAAAATATTATCCCCAAGAATAAGAGCTACCCGGGCCTGCCCTATAAACTCTCGCCCAATAATAAATGCCTGCGCAATGCCTTCAGGACGAGGTTGGGCCTTGTAGGTAATATTCAAACCTAGATGGCTTCCATCGCCGAGTAACCGTCTAAAACCATCTTGCTCGTGTGGAGTAGTAATGACCAGAATATCTTGTATCCCCGCCAGCATAAGGGTTGTTAAGGGATAGTAAATCATCGGTTTATCAAAAACCGGCATGAGCTGTTTACTGACTGCATGAGTCAGTGGATAGAGCCGGGTCCCTGACCCACCTGCCAAAATAATGCCTTTTAAATCTGCCATGTACTGATTTCTCTCATCACCACAACACTCATTTGACTATGGAGCAATCCCACTAGACTTAATGAATTTTTGAATCTGATAATCCAAGTCGTTCCCCTATATAGGATTGCTTGGTCACAACCTCGCACCATTCGCGATTATCGACATACCACTGAATGGTTTTTTTCAAACCTGTTTCAAAGGAATGGTCCGGTTGCCATCCCAACTGTGTTTGAATTTTGCTCGGATCAATTCCATAACGAAAATCATGGCCTGGCCGATCAATGACAAATGTCTTGAGGTCCACATACTTAGTGATATCTCTTTCAACAAGGGCAGGATTCAATTTACAGGGAAAGAGTTGATCAAGAATGTGGCAAATGGCCTCTACGACCTCAAGATTGGAACGTTCGCACTGCCCGCCTAAATTATACTTTTCACCGGGCACTCCTTCTTGAAGTACTTGTAATAACCCCTTGCAATGATCTTCCACGAACAACCAATCTCGAATATTCTTCCCGTTTCCATATATAGGAAGTGGCTTACCTTCCAAAGCATTCAACACCATAAGGGGAATGAGTTTTTCTGGAAATTGATAGGGACCATAATTATTTGAACAATTCGTAATGATCGTAGGAATCCCATACGTATGAAAGTACGCCCGAACTAAATGATCCGCCCCTGCCTTTGACGCCGCATAGGGAGAATTTGGCGCATAAGACGTCTCTTCCGTAAACAGCCCTGTCGCGCCTAACGTTCCATACACTTCATCCGTAGAAACATGAAGAAAGCGAAAATTGTGTGGCGAATTTCCCTCTTCCTGCCTCAGAAATTTCCGAACCGTTTCCAGCAATACTAGAGTCCCAGTTACATTAGTCTGAATGAAGGGATAGGGATTATCGATGGAACGATCAACATGCGATTCAGCAGCCAAATTGACAACAAATCGCGGACAATTCGTTTTAAAGACCTTGTCCATTTCAGCCTCATCAGCAATATCAGCCTGAATGAACTGCAATCGGGGGTTAGGAAAGAGATCCTCTAAATTTTCTCGGTGACCGGCATAGGTTAATTTATCGACCACGACAATATGTGCATCCGTCTTGGCTAAGGCCTTTCGGACAAAATTGGCCCCAATAAACCCAGCACCTCCAGTCACAATCATCCTGTCGATCATGAAGTTATCCTACGGATGAGGAAAAGAGAATCAAGAGAAGACGTCATCAAAGGAAGAAGGGGAAAAAGTCGTCCTGGACCGATAACACGATGATTATTCCACCGTCACACTTTTAGCGAGATTTCTAGGTCGATCAACATCCAAGCCTCGGCTATTCGCAATATGATAGGCCAGAAGTTGTAACCCAACAGTAAACAGAATGGGAGTGAGGAGAGGATGCACATCTGGAATGTGGAATACATGATCAGCCACTTTGTCCAAAGCATGGTCTCCTTCCGAAACAAAGGCAATCACAGGGGCACTTCTTGCCCGAACTTCCATTAGATTACTTACGGATTTCTCATACAGACGATCTTTTGGCGAAAGCACAACCACAGGCATTTCACTATCAATTAAAGCAATGGGGCCATGCTTCATTTCACCGGCAGGATATCCTTCCGCATGTATATAGGAAATCTCTTTGAGTTTCAGCGCACCCTCTAAGGCAATGGGATAATTTATCCCACGACCTAAATACAAAAAATTTCGCTTTTGCGCATATTGGTGGGCAATTAATTCAATAGACTTTTCTTGCTTCAATATATGTTCCACATGGCCAGGAAGCGTTAGGAAACGATCCAACCACCACCGTCCTTCTTCTGGGGTCAATACTTCGTGAACGCGCCCAACGTGTAGAGCTAACAAATACAAAGCAATAACCTGCCCTGTAAATGCCTTGGTAGACGCCACGCTAATTTCCGGCCCGCAGCGGGTATAAATAATTCCGTCAGCTTCACGCGATAAGGTGCTCCCTACAGCATTCACAATGGCTAAAACGCGTGCACCTCGTCGCTTGGCTTCTCGTGCCGCCGCCAACGTATCCGCCGTTTCCCCAGACTGTGAAATAGCGATGAAGACATCTCCTTGTTGAATCATCGGCTCGCGATAACGAAATTCCGACCCAATATCGACTTGAATGGGTCGTCGAACCATTTCTTCAAAAAGATACTTTCCAACCAATCCCGCATGCCAAGATGTTCCACAGGCCACAATCCAAAATCGTTTCGCGTTGAGGAGTTCTTCTTTCGTCATAGCCAAATCCGGCAAATCGGCTTCTCCTGTTTCGTAATCAAATCGCCCACGGAGTGTATCCATAATGACTTGAGGCTGTTCATGAATTTCTTTCATCATGAAATCTGAATACCCGCCTTTTTCTGCAGCTTCGGCATCCCAATGAATGGTTTCGGGTTGAAAAGATTTCGGCCGTCCTTCGGGATCAAAAACTTGAATCTCTGATTCTTGTAAGATCCCGACTTCCCCGTCTTCCAAAAACACTACCTCTCTTGTATGGGATAAAAGCGGAGTAACATCTGAGGCTAAAAACGCCCCTGTTCCATTGAGTCCAATAACCAGAGGACATCCTGAACGACTCACCACAATCCGACCTGGCTCCGCAAGAGACATCACCGCAATCGCATAACTACCCTGTAAATCATGAGCTACCTGCCTCACTGCCACATCCAAAGTCCTCCCCCTTTTAATGGCGGAAGACAAGAGATGGGCAATGACCTCTGTATCGGTTTCTGACTCAAAACGAAAACCTTCCGACTCCAAACGATGGCGTAAGGTCAGAAAGTTTTCAATGATACCGTTATGAACAAGAACCACATCTCCTGAACGATGAGGGTGGGCATTTTGTTCAGATGGCCGACCATGTGTTGCCCACCGTGTATGTCCAATTCCCGTTGTTCCTTCAATCGAACCATTTTGAAGATTCGCCTCTAAATTATTAAGTTTGCCCACACTTCGGCGAATATCAAAACTTCCATTATGTTGAATGGCAATCCCAGCTGAGTCATAACCGCGATATTCAAGACGTCGCAGACCAGATATCAATATGGATGTGGCCGAATCCCGCCCGACATATCCAATAATTCCACACATGAATGATATTTCCTTATCTTTTCAACTAATCTTGGAGGTTTTATGAAGATAGATGATTTTTCGGTAAGTTCTTGAAAAAACTTAAGACCGGCTTATGCCTATTATATCGATTTTACTGGAAAAAGGGGGAAACGGTTATGATGATTGTGGTTGTTTTTGAGAAACTACTGATGATGGTCGCTTCTCTTCAGCTTGTCCGCCCTGACCATTGGTGGGAGCCTTAGAGGGATCTAGCAGCGCACGACGGCGTGCGGCCGTCCCTTCTTTGTTTATTTGGGCCACTCGAGATATTCCGAGTGAATTGGCTGGAACATCTTCGGTAACCGTCGTCCCTGCGGCAATCAAAGCACCTTCTCCAATTTTGACCGGAGCAATAAGTTGAACATCGCTTCCAATAAATACATTATCTTCAATGATGGTTTGTGCTTTTCGATAGCCATCATAATTACACGTAATCGTTCCCGCCCCGACATTCACATTCCGACCAATTGTGGTATCTCCTAGATAGCTAAGGTGATTCACCTTAGAACCTTCCCCAACTTCCGTTTTTTTAAGTTCAACAAAATTCCCCACCTTGGCCCTTCGATGAATGACACTCCCCGGCCGTACATGAGCCATAGGACCGATTATCGCTTCTTCGTCAACCGTCGCCTCTTGGAGCACACAAGCATCTTGAATTATTACCCCGCGACCGAGTACGGAGGAAGTTACTCGTGAATTAGCACGAATGATACAATGCTCCCCGATCTTGGTTTGGCCCTCAAGTACAACCCCTGGATGTAGGACCGTATCTTGACCAACCGTTACCTGATGATCAACCACTACCCGCTCAGGGTCAACAATGGTGACTCCAGCAAGCATCAACTGCTCACTAATCCTGCGTCGCATTTCTTTTTCTACTAAGGCTAAATGCACTTTTGTATTCACTCCAGTTGTCTCTAAGAAATCTTCGGTACTCCATGCTGCAACTTTCTTCCCTGCTTGAACCGCCATCTCAATAATGTCGGTAAAGTAATATTCGCCCTGAGCATTTTGTGGCTTCAATTGCCCTAAGGCTTTTTCAAGAAAAGGGGATTCGACAACATACGTCCCAACATTAATTTCGGATACTTCTTTCTCTTGTGCTGAAGCATCACGATCTTCAACCACACGAGAAACCGTCCCTGCTTTTTCTCGAATAACTCGACCATACCCGCTAGGGTTTTCCAGGATAGTCGTTAATAAAGTCAGCGTTGCGCCTTCAGATTGATGATAGTTCACCAAAGCTGAGATAGTTTCCTTCGATAATAATGGCGTATCTCCACACATAATTACATATTGATTCGCCACCGACGAAGAATCCGCATTCAGGACAGGAAAGGCCTGCTGAACTGCATGCCCAGTGCCTAGTTGCTGGGTTTGTTCCACTAGACGATAGGGTTCAAATTGTAACTGTTCCTCATCTAAATAGCCTTGCACCTGATCAGCACCATGACCAACCACAACGCCTATCGGATTGGTCGTGATCGTCCGAGCCAAAAGCATGGCATGGCCCAACATGGGTCGTCCGGCTACACAATGCAAAACTTTGGGCAACGAAGATTTCATTCTCGTCCCCTGCCCTGCAGCAAGAATGATGACCGATGTCGAGTTAGGAGTACTCATGGGTGTACAGAATTAAAGAAGGAAACAATAATCTATTGAGAATACGTCACTTTTAAGGCTACTTATAGAGTCATTGTACTCGTTTTTTCAGGAAGTTCAATGTCAGAAGTCTTCTCCTGAGGGGAATAGAAACCTCCAGATACAATAAGTTTCATTGCCTCTTCCACACTCATTTCAACAGGGACAACTTCTGTTTCTGGCACAAGTAAAAAATACCCCGATGTCGGATTTGGTGAAGTAGGCACAAACACATGAACCAAAGGCTCGGGGGCTAAACTCTGAATTTCCTCACGGGTTTCTCCCGTAACAAAGGCTAGGCAATAATTCCCATTCTTGGGAAATTGAATCATGACCACTTTGTCGTATTTTTCACGCTGTTTAAAAGATAAAATATCCATCATGGACTTCAATGTGGCATAAATACCACGTACAATAGGTACTCGGTCTAAAAATTCCTCCCACCGGCTCACCAACCTTCTTCCGAAAAAGTTCGTTGCCAGTATCCCAGTCATCAATATGAGGAGCACCAATGCCATGATCCCAAGGCCAGGGAAATAGTAATCTGGAAGGACCAAATCAGCTAATGCCGTCCCTAGAATGCTATCCACTGTCACAAATAGCGTTTTTAAAATGAGAATGGTTCCCCAAATGGGGGTTATGACTAGTAGCCCTGTGAGGAAATATCGTTTGAGTGAAGCGCGTAGCGAATTCATGCGAAATGGCAAGCCTTTATCAGGGATAAAAAGGTTCCCCTGGGAAATGGGCAAAGAATGCCTATAGCATCTTACAATTCCAACAGAGTACCGGCAAGACTTTTCTTTAAAATTTCAATGACTTAGACTAGGGGTGAGGTAAACAATTTTTCATGGAATTAAAATTACCACGCACCAGAAAATCACGTGTCTTAAGAGGTGCTTTCATAACATTCGAAGGTACGGAAGGTTCTGGCAAATCAACTCAATGTCGGCAACTCGCTCGATTCTTTAGGAACCAGGGGTACCAGGTGCTTGAAACCCGTGAGCCTGGAGGAACTCCTCTAGCTGAAGGTATCCGAAAGTTGTTTCTCACCTCGTCCAAAGCCAAACAGCCAAGAGAACTTATTACTCCGGCTTGTGAATCCATGCTCATTTTCGCTGCTCGCTCTCAACATATCACCCATGCCATTCAACCAGCATTAGATAAAGGGATGATTGTCCTCTGTGATCGATTTTTTGACTCAACGTTAGCCTATCAAGGCTATGCTCGGAATCTTAATCGAACTTTTCTCAACAAAGCCCAACAATTTATCGCAGATGAGTTTCAGCCCCATCTGACCTTTTTCCTGGACATCCCGATTCAGATTGGGTTAGCTAGACGGCGACAGTCAAAAAAACAAGATCGGCTCGATCAGGAATCACTCGGGTTTCATCAACGGGTTCATCGTGGGTTTCTCGCTCTGGCTAAACAATACCCAAAACGGATCAAGAAGGTTGATGCACGGCAGTCGCCGCAGGCCTTAGCCTCACACATTGCAGCCATTGCTGAGGATATGATTCACCATTCAACAACCCTACGCCTAACCCGTTCTGTCCAAAAGCCATCGATTCGTTAATCTGTCGTCATTCTCAAACATGCCATTTCGCTCAATCATTGGACATCAACGCCCAATTAAGTGGCTTCAGACTGCGGTGAAGACTAACCACCTTGGGCATGCTTACCTTTTTCATGGCGAGCCGGAAATTGGGAAACGGCACACCGCCAAAGCTCTCACCCAATTACTCCATTGTGAACATCCACCTACAGATTCCACACCCGATGCATGTGGGACGTGCAGATCGTGTCACCAAGTTGAACAAGCCATCCATCCTGATTGTTTACTTATTGAACCAGAAGACAGCCAAAAGCAGAATCCCAAAATTAAAATCGATCAAATTCGTGCCATCGAACACCTCGTCATTTATCGCCCACTCGTTGGATCTCACAAAGTCTGCCTCATCGATCAAGCTGATACCATGACCACAGAGGCCGCAAACGCCTTACTAAAAACTCTTGAAGATCCACCAGATCATTGCCTCTTTCTCCTCATTTCCAGTCGTCCTGAACATCTTTTGCCAACGATTCGATCACGATGTATTTCCCTGAGGTTTTCTCCTCTGCCAACCAAGGACATTCATGAATTTCTTATACACCATTCTGCAATGGAATCCAACGACGCCAAGTTCATCGCCTCAATTTCGGAAGGAAGACTAGGACAAGCTCTTCACCTCGACCCTAAGGATTTAAAAATCAAACTCCGCCAATACTGGACCCTGTTATTTGGAGAACACCAAACCTCCGAGGCACAAATATTTGACATTAGTGAAAGCCTGGTCAAATCCAACCAAGCATCAGAAGCCATTCAGTGGTTTCAGCAAGGCCTTCGTGATCTGCTCTTGCTTTCTTTAGAGGAAGAAAATTCTCCAATGCTCTTTCGTGAGTATGAACCGGCCCTTCGCCAACTGGCCAAACGAATTCCTCCCTTAGCTATCTTAGAACTCTCACAGGAATTACATCAGCTGGATCGTGGGCAACAACGCAACCTGAACATGCAAATCGGCCTGGAACAATTTTTCTTCCACCTCCATGACCAACTAGATCCGGCTTAGGGCTAGGACTGCCTTGTATAAAGGGAACAAGTAGCTTTACCTTATTACCCAAAACGCGCCTAGTGAGTCCTTCATTTTCAGAAAAAAAGGAACGACAAGGTTATGCCTAACAAGTTTTACGTCACCACACCTATTTATTACGTGAACGACGTGCCGCATATCGGCCATGCTTATACGACGATCGCCGCAGATGTCTTGGCTCGTTTTTATCGATTACGAGGTTATGAGGTATTTTTCCTCACCGGGGTGGATGAACATGGGCAAAAAGTTCAACAAGCAGCTGCGAAAGCTGGCATTGACCCACAAGCCCACTGTGATCAGCTCATGCCAAAATTCAAGGATTTATGGGAAAAATTAGATATTTCACAAGATGGTTTTATCCGCACTACCGATGCCCAACACCAAACCGTCGTACAGAACTGTCTGCAAGCCCTCTATGACAAGGGATTGATTTATCAGGCGGAGTATACTGGGTGGTACTGCATGTTTGACGAACGATTTTGGACTGAAAAAGATGTGGAACAAGGCCTTTGTCCGGATTGCCAACGTCCAGTGGAACAGGTAAGCGAGCGAAATTATTTTTTCAAAATGAGTCAATTCCAAGATCGACTCAAAGAGCATATTCACACGCATCCTGCATATATCCAGCCGGCCTCTCGACGAAATGAAGTCCTCGGATTTTTACAAAAACCCCTTGAAGATCTCTCCATTTCTCGGCCGAAGTCCAGACTTTCTTGGGGGATCGAGCTACCATTTGATAAAGCTTGTGTGACGTATGTCTGGTTCGATGCGTTAGTCAACTACTTCTCGGCCTTGGAATATCTCGGGACTGATTCAAAGACGCCAGAGTTTTGGCCAGCGTCCATACATTTAGTGGGTAAGGACATTCTCACGACTCACGCCGTCTATTGGTCTACCATGCTCATGGGAATGGAACGTCCCCTTCCTCAATCAATTTTCGCCCACGGTTGGTGGACAGTAGAAGGCGAAAAAATGTCAAAAAGCCGTGGGAACGTTGTTGATCCACATGCTATGGTAGAACAATTTGGCACAGATGCCTTTCGATATTTCTTGCTACGTGAAGTACCGTTTGGCCAAGATGGAGATTTTTCGCTAAACACCTTTCATAATCGATATCAGGCAGAATTAGCCAATGATCTGGGAAATTTAGTTTCTCGAACATTAGCGATGATCGGAAATTTTTCCGCAGGTTTGATCCCTGCCCCAGATCCCCAAACAGAAACGGAATTGGACCACCAACTTCGACAGCATGCCTCAACCCTATTTGAGAGAATTGAACAACACCTCCAGGCTTTGGAATTTCATCGTGCCCTAGAAGCCATTTTGGGATTGGTGCAAAGTGCTAATCAATATATCGATAAAACGGCACCCTGGGTGTTAGCCAAGGATCCTGAAAAAGGCCCTAGGCTAAGGACCGTGTTGTTCAATTTAGCAGAAGGTTTACGATTCCTGACTTTCGCCATTGCTCCCTTTATGCCCCATACCGCAGATGCGATTAAAACCCGATTGGGTTTGACGATCAATTTTTTGGGTTCCTCGCTATTACAATTTCCCACTTGGGGCGAATACACATACATTAATCCAGTCACCAAAGGAGCGTCCTTGTTTCCCAAAAAAGATCCACCAACAACAGATAATTCTCAACCTACTTCATTAGCAACCTCTTCGCCCCCACAAGAGGAAAAGACTGCGATATCGCCTCCACCATCACAACCTCCTTTGGCTTCAAGCGATACCCCACTAATCGGAATCGACGAGTTCCAGAAAGTTCAATTGAAAATCGCAAAAATTCTAGAAGCCGAGCGTGTACCTAAATCTTCAAAACTTTTGAAGTTACAGGTTGATATCGGGACAGAACAGCGCCAAATTGTGGCAGGTATCGGAAAGAAGTATGCCCCAGAAGAATTGGTGGGGAAAACCATTGTGGTGGTGGCTAACCTCAAGCCAGCGAAACTGATGGGAGTGGAATCCCAAGGAATGGTCCTGGCAGCGGGAGAGAATGAGATGCTCGGATTACTCGGAGTATCAGAAAATATCCCGGCTGGCACCAAAATCAAATAACCATGTTTCCCCTAAGGTTACATGGTGTGGCACTCTAGCTAGGAATTGGAAAATTCGGATCTCCATCAATAAATGTCCTGTGCCAAAGTTCTAGCATGAGCAAATTCCACAACCGGTATTGCGAATTTTTTTTTCCAGAGACATGTTCATCAAGCAGAGTCTCCACGACTGGTCGATGAAAATATCCCCTTTGAACTGCACGAGTTGACAATAAAAGGTCATAGGCCATCTCACGAAGGTCATGCCTAAACCAATGATCAAGGGGAACCCCAAATCCCATTTTCGGACGGTTAAGAATTTCGGCAGGCAACAGCGATTGAACAGCCTGCTTCAAAACATACTTTTTATTCCTTCCTTTGAGTTTCATGGAAGATGGCAATGTGGCACAAAATTCCATCACATGATGGTCAAGAAACGGTGAACGAGCCTCAAGACCATGCGCCATACTCGCAATATCGACTTTAACTAATAGGTCGTCGGGAAGATACATCGCCACATCAACATCCAGAAGACGGTTCAAAAATTCCTTGGCATCTGATTTTTGAAACGCATCAACCAACAAGGAAAATGAATCATTTTCTCCACTCTTCCGTAAAAATTCCTCAGTACAAAGGTGTTGCTTCATGAGGGGATCAAAATGACTCATCCAATAGCCATAGCGTCGCTCAGGCGTCTCGGATAGCACCATCACAAATCGCTTCAAGCGGCTCAATAGGGTTTTTGACTTCGAAGCATCGGGAAGGAACTGAGTTCCCCATTCCAAAATGTGGCGAATGGGTTTCGGTAAACGGTCATACCAACTTCCATACAGACTCGCGACATAGCGATCATACCCTAAGAGATTTTCATCCCCACCATCACCATTGAGTGCCACGGTCACATGCCGCTTGGTCATTTCGGACAAATATAATGTTGGAATGGCAGATGAATCGGCAAACGGCTCATTATAGAACCACACGAGTTTTTGGAAAATTTCTGTGGCCTTCGGAGTAACGGTCAGTTCATGATGGTCTGTTTCATATTGGCTAGCCACCATCCTCGCAAAGGGCAATTCATTGTACGCCTTCTCTTTGAACCCAATAGAAAACGTTTTAATCTGCGGGACACCCAATTCTGCCATCAGCGCCACAACCACACTCGAATCTATTCCACCACTCAAAAAAGCCCCTAACGGCACATCACTTATCAAGCGCAATTCCGTGGCTTCCTTAAGTTTAGCAAGAAGCTCGTGTTGTGCATCTTCAAACGAACCCGAAAATATCGGGTTATACGAAAGCTTCCAGTACCGCTCTATTGTGATTTGCTCGTTTTGCACAATGAGCACATGCCCTGGAGGAAGTTTTTGAATTTTCTGGAAGGCTGACCAAGGGGAAGGAATATATTGATAGGTCAGATAATGCGATATCGCTTCTAAGTTAACTTCGGGTTTGAATTGAGGATCAGCCAAAAAAGCCTTCGGCTCTGAGGCAAAAGAAATTCCATCTTGATCCATCCAATAAAAGAGGGGTTTTTTTCCAACCCGATCTCGTGCCAGAAAGAGCCGCTTCGCACGTTCATCCCAAATCGCAAAAGCGAACATTCCCCGTAAGTACTGCACACACTTCGTGCCATATTCTTGATAGGAGGCCAACACAACCTCCGTATCACTCTGCGAATAGAAACGATGGCCTAATTTTTCAAGATTCTGTCTGAGCTCTTGAAAGTTATAGATCTCACCATTGTACGTAATCACAAACCGCCCATTCTCACGCACCATGGGTTGCCCTGCGGCTTCAGTTAGGTCAATAACCGCTAACCGACGATGACCCAATCCCAAATTATTTTTGTTGTAAATTCCCTCTCCATCAGGCCCCCGATGTGCGAGAAAATCGCACATCCCACTAAGAAGCTCAGCTTGAACGGGGGAACCAGACAAAAAATTATAGCGCCCAGCTATTCCACACATATAAGGCGATAGAAACAGTTAAAAGCAAATAATACGGGTAGCAAGACCCTGAAAGCACTTTTGCCCGTGAGGAAATCCAATTCTTCATGAAAGTAGTAGGTATGCCATCTACTCCTCTTTCCTTCTATACAAAAATTTCATATCCTAAAGTCATTGAGTTCAGATTTTGGTTCTTCTATTTCCAAGCAACACTTTTTCCCAAAAGCAACTTCTTCAAAAATCCAGGAATCCATTTTATGACACTAGGCCGCCGCGCAATCCAGAACCCTATATGGAGGAGAATCCCCTCATTCAAAATTCTGAGCCAATACAGGGCACGTAGTTGCATGTTGTTCGGTGGAACCAAACACTTAGAGAGTATTCGCTTTGCCTCCGATTGAACCTGGAGGACGTTTTTTTCGTCAGGACGTCTCCCCATAAAGATTGGGGAATGGAAAAGTTTTCTTTTCAGTTGATCAATCGTTGGAGAAGAAAAATACGCCCGAAGACATAGACGACGATACCATTCACCAAGGACCGGGAGGCCGACAAGATTCCCTCGTTTAAGAGGAAAAAAGGTTAACTGTGATTCCGGGGTAAAACTCATAAGAGTCATCACCTCACTATTTGTTTCAGCATAGATTTCCTCAGACTGGCCAAAATTTCGAAAAATATAGTCCCCATCTATCGTCCATTCATCAAGAGTCTGAGTGTCATGTTTCTTTAGTGCCCCATAATCCACCACCAGAGGCGCCCAAGTTTGAGTATGAACTAACAAGCTACCCTCGTCGACCTTCCACCAAACAAGAGATGGCGCCTCTGCATAAAAATACGGTGCTTCCCACTCATTGCGTCTCATCTCAGAATGCATATGAGGGATGCCCAGTTCAATTAATTTTGCTCCTGGTAAGGCAATAGGAATGCCTGGTTTCACGAGGCCCAATTTCATTAATTCATTCAAGAGCCCTTCATTGGCAAAACGCGGACAATGAGCAAGCACCACTTTTTTCTCTTCTTTTATGAGTCGCTGACATTCCGCCACTACCCCATCTCCAAAAATAGTGTCCGGATAAATAAAGCTTCCGTAGACATTCTGCTCAAACATCTTACTAGCAATGGCTTTGTGCCCCTGAGACATGACATGCATTTTTGATTCACCAGGTTCCGGCTGTTGGATTTCAAGAAAAACTGGCTCAATATATTTTTTAAGCACATGAAAGATAGGGTGTTTTTGTATCTGAGCCCAATCTTCACAGGTTGTACAGATCAGAAAAGCATTCCCAGATCGCTTTTCCAAAGAAGGAATGTTATGAGGGGACAATAAGGAAGGAAGACAAAAGTCAGTAAAAAACCCCCGAAACTCTTTTCCCCAAAACACTACTCCGAAATATATTGGGTTCGCCATACACCCTCCCGCATGGGCCATGAAAGAAATATAAAGCGTTAATTTGACTTAAAAAGGAGTTGCGAGGGCTAGAGGTTGAAAACCAATAGGCGGAGAATACACCAATCTGTCCTCAGAAACACACGACTCCATGGTCGCAGTTCCCTGACCTCCATGCTTGGACGATATAGCAGGGAACAAAGTGGCATTCAATCTTTGGAATGCAGAATTTTTTCCTATGGCCGGGTCCCCAGACTCAAACCATTCACCATTACGGCCAAACCATAACTCTCTTTTCTGCATATCCAAGGCAACCATAATGATTTCTGGAACTTTATTGGGAACACTCCCAAAGGCCATCTGTTTACCAGCGTGAACTTTTTTCCCATCACCACGCCACCCCCAACCATGTTTTTGGGATCCCAACTCTCGGACCAGGGAATGCTTTTCCCCAACAACTCCAATGCTTGCAGTCTCTCCTAATTTCCCTTTCCCTTCGGAAATATTTCGGAATGACACTTCCCAATACCACCTTCCGTTTTTAATCTTAGGCCCAAGTAACAATACCCGAATTGAATTTACTCCCGCTTGATTAGTAAATTCCATATTCTGCGGTTTTGAAAACATTTCCCCCTCTCTGGCCAATTGAAACAAAGAAAGAACCCTAAAAAACATTTTTTGAATTACTTTTAACAATAAAACCAAAATTTTTTCTTGGACTGAAGGTGGAGCACTGACTTTTTCCAGAATTTTATTTGCTTGAGATTCAATTTCAATCCAATCACCGTCAGTCATCTTTTGGGAATGTATACGTACTCCACAGGATAAGATCGAACGCTTCAATGGGTCCATATCATGGGCATCTCTCACAGAACGTATAACATGGATTTTCCAATAGTCTTTTAAAATTGGCAGACAAAGAAACCATTGTGAGAGAAAAAGGTTTGAGCTGAGATACCCAAGAAAATCACCTTGTGGCGTAACACTCAACAAAAATATTTCATCGGAGTCCTCCACGACATAAATATCTTCACGGTTAGGGAAATTCCTGAAAATGTAATCTCCATCCATCGTCCAGTTTTTAAAAGTTTCCTCACAATGCTTGGACAACCCATGATAATTTACAAGGAGAGGCGCCCAACTAAAACTATGGACTAGAATTGCTTTTTGGTCAGGAGTCCGAAAGAAAAAACTGATCGGGCGTTCAGCAAAAAACGGGGAATAGTAGTCATATCGCCTGGTCTCAACATGCATATGACGAATCGCCATATCTGCTAATACTCTTGCAGGAAAAGAAAACCCTCCTTCAGGATTATTTTCACGAAGCATTTTGATTTTCGACAAAATTGGCTCTTGGGAAAAACGCATTGCCGCACAGAGCACAACCTTTTTCCCTTGAGACGCTAACTGGTATAACCTACTCACAGATCCATCCGACAAAACCAAATCAGGTGTGAGGAAAATTCCACACGCGCCCTCCGAAAATATTTTCTTGGTGGCCTTGAGATGCCCTTGAGACATAATTAAATATTTATTGTCCTGAGAGGCAGGAGCATTCATTGTAAGATGAGTCATTTTTATCAGGTTCTGGCAATGTAAAAATCCAGGGTGCCGCTTGAGATAGTCCCAATCATCATCTGTCGTAGAAATCAGGAAACAATGGGACTGATGTCTGGGCAGTGCCGGAATATTATTCATCGACAGAAGAGAGGGGAGTAAGAATTCAAGAAATAATTCACGGTGCTGACGACCCCAAAAAACGACCACGAAATAAAGACTCAGGTTTCCCATTTCCAAATCTACTTCCTAATCCGCAGTTCGCTCAAGGCGTTCTTAATTTGCTGACGAATTTTCCGTGGCATTTTCCCCACAAAATAGAACGCCACATTTTGCAATCGTTCGAGCAAAGTTCGACCGGAAAAAAGATCCTTCACCCAAAGTGCTCTGATAGCGGTTCGGCAAAAAATCCCCGGAGGCTTCAAAGCTCTCAGTACAATTTGCTCTGCAACCCACTCTGGTTTTCCCCAGGACTTGGTTAAAGGTTGGCTATGCAATCTGATCGAACAACGATACAATTTCCTTTTAATTTGATCCCCCATGGGACCATATAGACTCCGCCGAATAAGAAAAATTTTATACAATGTACCTAGACCAGGAAGTTGCTTTAGAAAACCTTTGGAGATCGCATAGAAATATTCCTTATCTGGTGTAAAGCTAGCCAAGAATATCTCATCCGAATCCATAACTGCAGTGATATCTCTGTCCTTATCAAAATGTAAAGAAATATATTCTCCATCGGTCGTTCCACCCCGATCAAAATACTCTGAATGGTGTAGTTTCATACCCGAGTAACTCACCAAAAGGGGGGCCCAAAAAAAACTATGGAGCAAAGCACCAGTATCACCCGGTATCCGCCAAAACGATGAAGTGGCAGGATTGCAAAAAAACGGTGAGTCAAACTCAAAACAGGCTGTTTCTGTGTGTAGGTAGCCAAATACTAACTCCACAAGCTTGCGTGAATTTACAGTAAACGGTTGTCCAGGAACTAACAATCCCTTTTTCTGAAATTCCCGAATGCAATTTTCAAGGGAAAATCGACATGCTGAAACCATAACAACTTTTTTCCCAAGGCTAGCCATTTCATCCAAATATCCTAATCCCCCATCGGACAAGACCATATCTGGAGCGAGAAAAATCCCAAAAGCCTGATCTTGATACGCCTGGACAGCACAGGCTTTATGCCCTGCACTCATGAAAAGGATTCGGGTCGCGTAATGATGGTGTTCTGTTAATTCAACCTTCATTTCCCTTCCTATGTCTTGCAATTCTGCAAACGCTTCCGGAGTCGCAATTTCCAACGGAGACACCAGTCCCTGATCTTTTTCCCGCAGCTCCACATTCGCGAGTGAATATCGCCGTTGCTTCTCTTGAAAGACATCTCTTAAAAAAATCGGGACCTGACTCCGCAGTTCAAGAAAAACTGGGTCAGCATACCGTTTAAGAATAGCAAAGAGGGGGTCGACGGAAAGAACGTCCCAGTCATGCTGGGTAGTACAAATTAAAAATCGACAGGCGCGTTTGTTTAGAAGTGAAGGTATATTGCCGGGCGAAAGCAAAGATGGGAGGCATAGTTGAAGAAAATACTGGCGATACGTTTGGCCCCAGAAGGCCACCACGAGGTAAAAAGGCCTAACCGACGCATTATCTTCCACACAATTACTTCTTTCCACAACATAAGCAAATATTATAATGAGACATCGCGTGAAATCCTGTATGGACCACCTCATCATTCATGGAAAACATAAAGACATTTCGAAACCAACGTTCCATAAAGCGTTTTAGTTCCTTCTGGTCCTTACAGTTAACATGTCCAATTTGACTATGAGCCGAAGCATACGATTGTGACTGTAGGGAAGGAATGCCAATGATGACAATCCCATGGGCAGCCAATGACCCTAAAATATTCTCAAGAAAGCGAGATTCTTGTTCTTCTGGAATATGTTCAAGAACATCTAATGAATACGCAGCATCAAATTCCCCTTCGACGGATCCCTGCATGATATCATGCACCTTGCATTCGAAAGGCCACCGGTCTGACATAATGGATTTCGCAGAGTTGATAAGCTCAAAATCAAAATCTACTGCCGTGATATGCCCAACAGCTTGGGCGACTACTCTTGTCCCAAACCCATCTCCACAACCTATCTCCAAAACCTGATCGAGACCCACCAACATTTTTGCGACAAATTTATATCTGGCCAATAAAAATCCCAGCCGTTTGGGATCATCATACCAAGACCAACCACTCATCAAACCAAGATGCTCAGGCTTACTTTTAATAAGTTCAAAGGCCTCCCTATATTGCTTCTCTCCAGAATCTGAATGAGCCGTCATTGACCTATTCCATTCCTCTCATCCTATCGATTTATTGCCATGAGTTGTGGGTTATGATGAATATCTGCCTCATGAACGTGCAAAGGGGTAAACCTCATATTTGGGAAGGCGGCTTTTAAGAGCTTAGGGTCAAAAAATCGATGGGTTAACGGAATTTCCCTGGGAACGTAAGTAATCTGAGGAAGAGGATTAATCAAAGGGGCAACAATCTCAGCTACTTCCGCAAAACTAAGTGAAACCCCTGTTGCAATATTAAGGATTCCCTGGCTGCGCTTGAATAAGCACTGGCTGATTATAGAAGCAACATCATTTACGGATATGTGATCTCGTTTATCTTCTCCTTTACCAAATAGAACAATCTTCCCCTCTTTCTTCCCCATCCATCTGAATCGATTTGGGCCATAGGCATAATGAGTGTCTTCCAGTGATGAAACCTGTGTACACCGCAAAATAGAAACAGGGATGGCTGAATCACTAGAAAAAATTCGCTCCCGGCTCAGATGCATCGCGGCATAGGGATCAGATGGCTCCACAGGAGTTTCTTCATTAATCCTTTCTATATTTCGTGGATAGACGGCGTCTGAACTCAGATAAACGACATGGGACACTGGTTGACGAACAAAAGCCTCTACAATGCTCATACCAATTCCAATATTATCGACAACTGCCTTTAATCCACGCCCTCGATTAGGAGCAATACCAGCAAGAACCACAACGGAATCTGTCGGCTCCAACAGTTTTGCTAGGCGGGTAGCGGCGTGAAAATCCAGTAGATTTATTTGTTGCGTGCTGAGTGAAAGTACTGGGATGGTTTTCTTGACAAGAACGTTAAGGAGAGTTCGCCCAATAACTCCCGTGCCTCCAATAATGACCACTCGAGAGGGGGGCTGATCTTCTAGGAAGGAATGGGAGAAAGTTGGCATCAATCTTTAGTTCTACCCCAGAATGTATTTCAATAATTTTCTTTAAGAAATTTTCTTGGTACGGATTTCTCGATGAAAATCTGAAGATGATTTACCAGTTTTTTTCTTTTTAAATTTATAAGCACCTTCCAACCAAGAGCTGAAAAGATGGCGATCATGCCAAAGGGTAGAACGATTTTTCCAAGCCCATATCAAAGTAAAAATTGGATTCATTAGGCTGATACCTGGTGCATTCCAATCGCCTTCATCCCAAATGTACCCACGTTCCTCAACCAATCCAAGCCTTTCTTTGAGTCGCCACCAAACAAATCGACGATATTTCCAACACCACCATGTTCGAATAAAAAAATTCTTAATCGGCTTAAAGATCTCGCCAATGGCAAATAAAACCTTTAGCAGAATTCTCCGTGGTCGTACCACAAGGACCCACATTAAGAAATACTTCCGAAGATCTTTCTGGGAAACGCCTTCTGCGTGGTGAGTCTGCAATTGGTGTAGAATATTTTTTGCAAATCGACTGGTAGTTGATTGCTCTATCACGTCAAAATGAAATTGCTCCCATAACGTAGTGGGCCGACAAGCGTCAGCAATCAACTTAGCTGACCTTTGTACTGTTTGATCCCAAGCTGGCGTTACATCTTCACTATGCAAAAAAACCCCTTTAGGGAAAATACACCGCTTCAAAGGGTCCATGACCAAACTATCTTTCAAAGAACGAATCAGGCCAGTTTTATATACTTCTGAAAAGACTCCATACTGAACCTTTTTTGATTCAGGGATTAAATCAAAATGGAGTTCGGATTCTTTGGTGAAACTCACTAAAGAAATTTCATCGCTATCTGTCACGACATGTACATCACCAGGATTAGGGAAATTCCGGTGAATATAATCCCCATCTAACGTCCACTTATCAAATGTCTTAGTATCGTGACTTGTTAATGCTCCATAGTCCACAACAAGAGGTGCCCAGCTAAAACTATGAATAACCATCCCCTTACCAGGAGATACCCACCAGTACACGGATATAGGAGAGTCAGCAAAGTAGGCTGCTTCAAATTCATAGCGCACGGTTTCAGAATGAAGGTTCTTAAGAGCCAAATTCATTAATGCTCGTGCGGGAATGGCCAACGGTTTTCCATTCTTCAAAAATCCCTCTTTCGCCATTTCATGCAACATAGGATCTTGTTCAAATCGAATCGCTACACATAACACCACTTTTTTCCCTTGTTCCGCTAACCGCTCCATTGCGGATACGGACCCATCAGACAGGACAAGATCTGGAGTCACATAGACACCATAGGCTTCATCCTCATAGGCCTTCATCGACACTCGCTTGTGTCCTTGGGACATCACTAGCATTTTAGAAGATCGTTTATTGGGAAAGGCCATCTCCAAGAATACAGCTTCCACATGCTTGCAAAGTTCTTGAAAGAGAGCATTAGTCTGTAAGGCATCCCAATCCTGGAGAGTGGTCACAATTAGAAACTTATTGCGACGTTCCTTATTGAGAGCTGGGATATTATTCGGAGACAAAAGGGAAGCAACGAGCAAATTCGTGAAGTATCCACGATGTTCTTCTCCCCAGAAAACAACCGTAAAATAAAAGGGGCGCAAAAAGGGATCTTTTGGGGGGAGGCTACTATCGTAGTGCTGTGAAGTACTTGGCATAATTAGTCCTGGTAGGATTTAAGCAACGGACTGATTCAACTGGTGATACTCCTTTATCACATCATCCACACTGCCCTGAGCAATAATTCTCCCCCCTTGCAAAAGTATGGCTTTATTACACATGGCTTTTATGAGGGCATCCGAATGAGAGGCCAGCACCAAAATACTCGCTCGCTCGACTAATGCATCCACTCGTTTATTCGCCCGTTCCGCAAATCGAGCATCTCCAGCTCCTAGGCCCTCATCTAACAATAAAATTTCAGGATCAATACACGTGGCAATTCCAAATCCCAGTCGGACTAGCATACCCGTCGAATAGGTTCGCACTGGCAGAGACAAATAATCTCCGAGCTCTGAGAATTCCTCAATTTCCGGAGTTTTTTGAACGATTTCTTCTGGCGTCATGCCAAGAAACATGCCACACGTTTGAATATTTTCATAGCCACTATCATCACCATCCAAACCAGGAGAGGTGCTAAACAGTGGGGAAACCTTTCCATCAATTTTGACTGTTCCTTGTGTTGGTTCATAGACCCCGGAACAAACACGCAGCAACGTCGATTTTCCAGCCCCATTATGACCAATCATCCCCAAGCGATCACCATGGGAAAGATTAAACGAAATATTTTCTAGCGCTCGAACCGAGACTCGTTCGTTATTGTCACCTTCTCGACGAATAAATCCTCCAGTTGTTTTAGCAAAAAGGGCATGACGAAAGGTTTTCTGTGACCCATAAATTGGAAAATCAACGGTGACGTTATCCACGACCAAAGATGCCATCTTAATTATCTCCTGATTTGAATTTCGAATCGTACGCCATATTTAAATCCAATAGGAAATGCGGCGCCGGAAACGGCTAAATACCATCAAGGCTGCTATCCAGCCGAAAAATGTCACTACCCCTACAAAGACCCAGCTCCAAAGAGAAGGAGCTTTTCCAAGAAGCGGGGACCGAACAATATCGACAACATGAAAAAGAAAATTGTAATCGACGAGAGAAATGAGTCGTTTTCCTAATTGATCCGTGGTCCAAAAAATTGGTGTAACAAACATGGACAGTTGAAGAATACTGGACATTACTTGTTGAATATCTCTGAAACGACAACAGATCAATCCCAAAAGAATAACCATCCACAAGCTATTGAGAATGAGTAGAAGAAGTCCAGGAACAACCAGCAAAGTCGACCAGGTCACAGACACTCCCGCATAGAGGCCAACTAAAAGAAAAACAATCAAGTTGTGAAAAAACACGATGACATTGCGCCAGACCACAGACCAGACTAGCATTGAATAAGGGAATCGAAGTTGCTTAATGAGCCCTTCCGCTGAAAAAAATACCGCACATCCCTCGATTAATGTTGTGGATACCATCACCCAGACTAAAAATCCCGAGCATAAAAATGGTAAATATGTTGTGGCATCTTGTTTCCACAAATGAGCCCACATAATTCCTAACGTCAAAATAAAAATTCCTAAGGATAACGTCGTCCAAAATGGACCAATCATCGTTCGACGATAACGGCGTTTGATATCCAGCCACCCTAAACGCCCCCACATACGCCAACCTAACGTTCCTTCTATAAAATCTGCTAAAGCAGAGCCATATTGAGGCTGCATTATGTCTTCCCTTTAATAAAATTGTCCGACAACTATTGATGTCGTTTAGAGCTGCGCTGCAAGTGCTTAGCAATCAATGAATGCGGCTGTTTTTAGAAAAATTCACCACAGCGGAAAGGCCTAAAGGATCTTTTACTTAGCCCAACGGAAACCCGAGTCTTATTTCAATGACTCCATAACAAAATATTCCACAATAATTTTCAGCAACTTGCCAAGCGTGTGACTATTTAGGAAAGGACGGTTCCTACTAATTCTTCAGCTGGCTTAGGATGCCCACCTAATAAATTACCTTGCCAGTTATTGAGACGAGCAATCTTATTATAGTACGTATATTGAGGTGATTTTCGAATTAGTAGGCCATCACGAATCTCTTCATCAAAGGAAAACTGCGCCCAGCCATTACAGGGCTTACAAAATGGGATTTGATCCCATTGCCCGGTTTCATGGAAATATCGAGCTTTCGCGAACTTTTCACCATTCCAAACAGCTCTGACACCTTCTTTAAAGACATTCCCCATATTGGTACTTTTAAAGCCGTCTAAACAACAGACCGTCACGGTCCCATCATTGTGAACCGGTAGGGTGTTATACAAGGCGGGGCATGGCAATCGTTCTGGAGGAGTCTCCATGTCCGGAAATGTTCCATTTTCAAACAGCAGCCCCATTCTCACGACGTCCACAACTCCCACCCAACGAGCCACAAAATCATCGTATTCATGAGCATTATCATCTTGCGTCGTAAAAGACACTCCCACACGAGGGAAAGACGCATCACCCCTCATTTTCATAAGACGAAAGACAGCAGCCTCCAGATTTTCAAGTTTATCGATACCCCGAATTTTCCTTAAAGTTTTACGAGTCACCGCATCGATGCTAAACATGACGGAATCAACTTTTTGGTCGACAAAAAACTGAGCAAGATCTTCATTCAATGTCAGTCCATTCGTATTCATGGCTACAGCCATTCCACGTGATTTCATTTCAACAATTTGTTCGCGCAGGTTTGGAGCGAGCAACGGTTCCCCATACATATTCGGTTGGATTAAAGGATTGGCCTTCATTATTTCATCAAGTAAATTCCGAGAAGCCTCCAAATCCATCGAACCTGTTACGGAATCAATGGCTTGATCGTCTTCTGAGCCCCAAACAGGGCACATAGGACACCGCAAATTACAAGTCGTGGCCAAATCAAGGAGGACACGACCTGGCAACTCTGGAACGGGAAGAGGCTTCCAATTTAGTGTTGGATCAACCCATTCCGACGATGACCAATTAGACATAGCAACCTCCCTTTATTACTACTTCAATTCAAGCATTCAAACTCAAGTAACCATACCTAGATCTCCAATCAACCTGGAGATATTTACGGGGGGGGATTTACGTGAGAGCGTACAGAACGCTCTCAATAATTCCTCCATCATGTTGTCGAATATACAATTTATAGTCTGAACGTAATGCTCGAATTTCTTGGGGTATCATCCAAAGATCTGCCGGATTATGATAGAGAGAAATGCCTAATTTCGGCCCCCAAGTTCGAATAGCCTGTTCCCCTCCACGTAGGGCTTCAAGTTCTGCTCCTTCAATATTCATCTTAATAAACGTGACACGGTCTGATCCTAAAATTTCATCCAACCCAACAACAGGAATTTCTACTTCTCCTGTATCAGTAAAAATAGATCCCCTGGTTCCCGCATTATCAAAACGTAACACCCCTTTTCGACGGTGTAACCCTGCATTGATCGCCTCAATTTTAGGGTTGTCTGAAAAATTTTTGTTTAATCGTTTAAAGGTTTCTTGATCTGGCTCGAAAGCCAACACACGGGAGAATTCCCCCTGCACCCTATCGATAAAAAGTCGGACTGAGTCCCCATCGAAGGCCCCACCATCGACATACACCTCATCTTTTCCATAATTAATAAGGTTTTTGGCTCCATACAAATCCCATTCTATAATCGGGGACAAAACCCGAGGATCGAAAGTCAGCCTGTATCCCAAAACTGCGTCGAGAACAAGCTGGGACATTTCATCAGCAACGTTTTCCATTAGCTCATCATATCGTTCCCGATTAGTGACTAAATCTTCTAATAAATTCGAATAAAACATATGAGGAGGAAACAGTTGTGGGCTTAAAACTTCCAGCAATCCAAATGGTGCCACTCGGATAAAACCCATTGCCCAAATTCGTTCCATAACCTTTAAAACTCGATGCGAAGCGATAATGACTGGAATTTCTGGATCTACCTCCGAGAGGGACTTGAGGGGCTGAATGGTCCGCTCACCCACAACCAATCCCTGTTTTTCAGGGTGATCATCAACATGCGCCTCTACCCTGATTCCTTTTTCCGCGCAAATTTCCGAAAGTCTGACCCCTTCCTCGGCTGCCCCAACGATAACCATTCTCGTCAATCGATCAGGAGAAAAATCCGGGTAACGCTCAGCAAGCCATGTCCGAACAGTTTCGACTGAACCAAAAGACCCGATCTGGCTCAACCATTTCTTGTGTGACAAGGATGCGGTAGTTGTAGCTTTCATAGTAAAATTCACTTCCAATATGGTGACTAGGGAGACCCTACGTAAACACGTTTCCTTCTTTCAATAATTCCATGCTTCATCAATCGAATTTCCAACCCTCATCTTCAGATATTGTCATTGAAGGCCTTCAGGTCAAAACTTTGAAAATCCCAGATATTAAAATTTTCCGTGCAGAAGCTAAGCAGGATATTCGGGGTAAATGTTGTGCCAACCTTTAATAGCCTGTTTTTTGAATCATTGGGCATTCATTTTCAGGTTCTCCATGAGAACCACTGTTCCTCTCCAGAAAGTGGTACGATTCGAGGATTTCATTACCAACTCCCACCTCATGGACAAGCTAAGCTCATTCGAGTATGCCAAGGGAGAATTCTGGACGTAAGCATTGATCTTCGAAAAAGCTCTTCAACCTTTGGACAACATGTCAAAGTGGAATTGGAGCCAAATGACTGGAACCAAGTTTTCGTTCCAGAAGGGTTTGCTCATTGCTATTGTACCTTAGAACCTCATACTGAAGTAAATTTTAAACTTGGATCTCCATTTGCCCCATCCTTTGCCCGAGGACTCACGTGGAACGACCCTGACCTTGGCATTTCCTGGCCCGTCTCAGAAGAAACGGCTATCGTCCTGAAACGCGACCTCGACAGACCAAAATTTTCTACCATCACGGAATGGTTTCCTTAAGCCCCTCATCCCTCAGGCAAGTTTTATGATGATAGAGAAACAGAGCAAACGCATCGTAGGGGGTTACTCGTAATTTCTCAAAAATATCATTCCCCTCAAATACTTCCATTCCATCCCCTTCATGGAGAACTAACGCTGCCTGTTCTTCTGGAGAAATGTTAATAAGATAATACGTTCGATAATAACTCCGAAGACCAATTGGGTCTAGGTCAAAATCAAAACGAGAAAAATATGTGACCTGCGAAGGTTGAAATTCAATTTCTTCATTTAATTCACGTGCGAGTGCCTCAAGAGGCTCTTCTCCCTCCTGCACACCTCCCCCAAAACACCCCCAATGCCCCGGATACCAAATATGCGGAACATTATCACGATGTTGGAGTAAATAACGCCCAACTCCAACCGTGATAATAGCCGCAACGGCATCGCCAACTTGGAGTTGCCCCTGATCAATCCGGCCTATTGAGGTGTCGGGCAACTTCATAATGAAAAAACCCGGACGTCTGATCGACCCATCATGTCAATCTCATGCACTCAAACACAATCCAATTCAAAAATATTTCCCAAAAGCCTAACGCTCTTCCCCTCTCCCCAAAAGCTATCCTTTTAAGAAAGACGCAACCTACTGCGGTATTCAAACCTTCTAAGTATCAGCCTACATCATTCGATAACGTTCTCCGGGTTTGGCCAATATGGAATCTGGTGAAAAATCTAGCCGATTAGTCACAACCCGTACCATATCTGCTGACTTGAATGCCCGACAAATCGTATTGTCTATCCTTGTAATTTTCAGCAATCCTTCTCTGGCTAATTCATCTTGGAATTGGAAATAATTCCGAGGAAGAAACTGATGCCGTCGAAGGCACACTTGCTTTTCTTCCCCTTTTCGGGTCCGACAGATATAGGTTTCTTTTTGGGAAGCTGGTCGAAGATACACCTCAGGAGCCACCGTTTCTTCCACTGCATGAATAAGCGTACAGCAGTCGATAGAAATTCCCATCAGGAGAATCCAACCATTGCGGTTCGCATGTAAACCGAATGGACTTCTGGCAGAACATGGAGTTTCATCGAGATGGTGAGAGCTAAGAAGTTCTGATGCTAGTGCCCCTCTTCCAGCAACTGAATGGGTCGGATGACAACTACGTGTATCCGCATATTTTTGACGAAAGATCTCAGTTAGAATCCCAGTATTGGATGGAGTATGAAGCTCCTCAAAAATTGGGTGCGCTTTATTCACAAATCGCCAAGACATCGTGGGCATCAACAACGTCCCGGGCTCCATATAACCAACCAACTGATTTAAAATCCCAATAGGATCGTGTCCATCCTTGGATAACTGCTTAAAGGCACTATGCACCATTAGGACCCCTTCGGGCTCAATACCCAGAAGCTCGAGAGCCTTTTTCACCGGGAAAGGGGCCATTTTATATTTCTATATTATGGTTTTGTGACAACAAAATTTCCCATAATCAAAGCATCAAGGCCGCAACCATAAAACGTCATGAGAGCATCACGAGGCGTCTCCACAATCGGTTGACCTTTTAAATTAAAACTGGTGTTCAAAATAATAGGCACTCCGCTCTTTTTGGAATAATTTTTTATTAGCTCATAATAGACTTCATTCGTTGAACTATTCACCGTTTGCACTCTGGCCGTCCCATCAACATGCACGACAGCAGCCATTTGATCAGCCTGTTCTTCCACGGCATCCAAGGTGAAGGTCATATAGGGAAACTCTTTTCGGTCATGAGTATGAAACCATGTTCCCACATCCTCTTGAAGAATTGACGGGGCAAATGGACGAAATTCTTCACGATATTTGATACGGGCATTCACAAGATCCCGAATATCCGTCGTCCCACAATTTGCAAGAATTGAACGATTCCCAAGTGAACGAGCCCCAGACTCCGAACGCCCTTGATACCAACCAATTATCTTTCCATTGGCCAGTAATTCTGCTCCGGGCTCAACGGGGTCATCCACTTCCTCAAAACGACATCCATTAGCCTCAAGTTCCTGACGAATACTTTCATTTGAATAATTAGAGCCAAGATAAGGATCCCAAAGCTGCCAAGGCGAATCACCCAACAATTTCGCACCATGGTAAGCACATCCCACCGCTAATCCACGATCTGAAGCTACAGGTGGCACATACACCTGATCTAAATATTCGGAATCAAGCAATCGCCTGGTCGCAGAACAATTCAACGCCACTCCACCGGCAAAACAGAGGTTTCGCACCCTAGGTAGTCGGGAATGGAGTTCTTCAACCGTACTCAACAAACATTCCTCCAACATCAGTTGAGTACTCCGAGCAACATCTCGATGGAAATCCTCAACCGGGGCACCCGGCAATCGATTCGGACGTCCGAGCAAATCAGCAAGTTTTTGAGAATACACCGGTTCAAAGGGTGATTTGGGTGCCGGATTATTTCTCACAAATGACCAATCAAACTCCCACCCACCTTTGACAGGCCGCAGAATTGATGAAAGATCAATAGTCGGTTTCCCATAGGGGGCTAGTCCCATAACTTTGTATTCATCGCCATCCTCAAAACCAAGATAATACGTCATTAAGGTATAAAAGAATCCTAGAGATGAGGAAGTAGGAATCGTTTCGAGAACCTTGATGCCTTCCCCCCTCGTCGCATGGGCAAACATTCCACAAGAACCATCACCTGCCGCATCCAGTGAGAGGCAAAGCGCCTCCTCTAAACCTGACCCATAAAAAGCAGTTGCCAGGTGTGCTTCCTGATGATGAACCTTTTCCAGCCGAGGGCATGACCCAAAGAGATGCCGAAGATAATCCCTCCACCGATCTCCAATATCGTCATAGGTCACTCCAGGAGTCACAATCAAATCGATATCTTTCCATTGAATATTCGCCTGCGCCAAACAGGCCTTTATCGCCCGATGTGGAAGATATCCATAACAGGATTTAATTCGGAGATACCGTTCTTCCTCACAATGAGCGACAATTCGCCCATTCACAGAAAGAGCTGCCGCAGGTTCATGTTGTCCGATCGTGACACCTCCATGTAAACCTAAAACAATCATTGATTCCCCCAAAGCATTCGAAGAATGGTTTATAACCTAAGCTACTTTTAGCGATCGTATTTAACGTAAAACAGCTATTGTTAGAATTAATCCTTTTAAATTAGAAATGTCTCATTGGCACTCCACGAAGAGTTTTCCATATCGTACCGAATCTCTGAAGAATTCTTTTTCGAGCATTTTCATCTCCGCCAAGAGCTTCTCTCATTCGACTTTTGAGCCGTTCACGTGAGTGGATAAGAGTCGAAGAGATCATCCATATTCTGCCTAACGTGACAATCGGAATAAAAAATATTCGACGGATCATTGCGTTGAGAGAAACCCCTTTCAAATCCTTGCCCAACTTGGAAGCTGCTCCCTCCTTCCCAATAGGGGCTAATTCCATATCCGATAAATATCGTTCTAAAACCTTCTGCGATTCCGCTTCTCGCTTCTCCCAATTTTCCCCAAGGTTTTCGGCATGCCATTTCACAGAAAGGAAAAATATTTGTAGCTTAAGTGAATCAAAAATTCCGCTTAATAAAGCTGCACGGAGAATTCCACCTTTGACCCACTCTCCTACTACCGGAAGTCGTTTGACAAAATTGGGGGTAATACTCTGGGGACGATCAGCGAGAGGAGCCCAACTCACCAACATCACTTCATCTGAATCCCTCACGATATACATATCCTGAGGATCTTTAAAGTTTTGAAAGACATAGTCTCCATCCAAAGTCCACGTATCAAAGGTTGAGGTATCATGAGATTCGATCGCTGAATAATCACAAAGTAGGGGAGCCCAACTGAGTGAATGTAGAATAATTCCTTCTTCACCCTGAACATTCCACCAACAGGCACAAGGAAAACTCGAAAAATAGGGAGCATCCCATTCATACCGTTGAGTCTGACTATGAAAACTTCGGAGGCCCGCTTTAACCAATTGGCGACCTGAAAGAGATAAGGGAAGACCGGTCTTTGAGTGAGCTTCCTCTGCTTTCAAAAACCCAAGAGATCGAAGATTGGCAAAAAGTGGCTCTTCCCCAAATCTGAGTGCAGCAGTAAGCACGACTTTAAATCCGGCTTGTGCAGATTTTATTAATACTTGAACCGTCCCATCAGAAACCATTAAATCAGGAGTCAAAAAAACTCCATACGCTTTATCACGATAGGCCATTTGGGCAGCCAGCTTATGCCCTATCCCCATATGTTCACAGCCAGACTTATCTTGGGGTGGATCAGGAATTTCTACGAAATGGGGCTCGATACAGTGCTGAAGACTTTTGAAAATCTGAACTTGCCTTAGCGCTTCCCAATCGTTGGGAGTGGTACAGAAAAGAAATTTATTTCCCTCAATACCCTCAAGTAGAGGAATATTGTTGTGAGAAAGAAGACTTGGCAAGCAATAATCACAAAGATAATTTCGAAAGATTTCGCCCCAAAAAACCACGATGAAATAAAATGGTCGAAGGACAGTAGTTCCAGAGCACGCTTCGTGTTCCTGTGAAATCACTTTTTCAGGTTTGGCCATATTTATTGAAGTTGGCAATGACTTCATTTCCTGCTTATTTCCTGGACTCTAGGATCAACCCTCACCTTAGGACACTTGATGGGCCAGCAAACAGAAAAAGTTCATTTTGCCTTTTTTAAAACTACTCAGAGAATCCTTCGATGATTTTGACAACCCTCTATTCAGTTGTTACGCTTCCTTCCGCTTCTAGAAGCCCTTATCAGACACGTAAATGGGCCTTCCCCATTCTCACCATTTACCAATATCCTTAAACAGGTATGCTGAGACCTGAAGAACCACCAAGCTCTTCCCCGCCTCCTCAGTTAACAAGCTTTACCGATACCATTCGAACCGAAGGTTTGGGTTGGATTCTAAGACGACTTTGCTATAGGACACCCCATACTGCAACCGGTCGAAAAATCCACTTGTGGACGAGAAGAATCCTTGGATGGATTTTAGGTCCACAAAGAACATTTCTTCGGTCATTTTTCCCTTCCGACATGATAGAAAAAGAAACCTTATATGCATTCTATGACCTTCAGGTAGCCCCCATCACGTTTGACGCAAGTTGGTTTGCAGTTGCTGCAGATCATCGCCGGATGCAACTTGGCTTTAAACACATCCATTTCATCATTGTCCCTGGAAATTTCCACGGTTTTCGTGAAGAACGGGCACAATATGAAGCATCGATTGATACGGCCTCACGATTTTGGAGGCTTCATAATGTGGTTCTTCCTATCCTGACTTTACTCCCTTGTTTCTCAGGTTATTCTGTGCTCCCATCACGAAAAGTCGCCTATTCATTTTTACAAGGCAACATAGAAGGATCTGCTGTTTACCCCCTATCTTATGAGCCAGCACTACCAATCTCTCATCACCCTTCTGAATTACTTAAACCAGACCACCCACCTAATTCAGAAACTGTCTATGGAACCTTACAAAGTCCCACTCAGGGGCTTCGATATGTGAAACATTGGACTGATTCGCGCTTAAGAAATCGACGACTTATTACTATCACGTTGCGAGACTATGATTTCATGAAGGAGCGAAACAGTAATATTTCCGCATGGGTAGAGTTTGCACAACGGCTCGACGCCACCAAATTCTTTCCAGTTTTTATTCTGGACACCGAACGAACCCTGGACCTAATTCCCGAAGAAATTGAAGGATTTGAAATATTCCGAGAAGCATCATGGAATGTTCCATTGCGAATGTCTATATATGAAACGAGTTATTTAAACCTTGGAGTGAATAATGGCCCCATGTTTATGTGCGCATTAAACAGACACACTCGTCTCCTTATCTTTAAACTTATTACAGCTTCTGTCCCACAAGCCACTGAACAATTGATTGCTTCATTAGGATTTGAAATAGGGGGTCAATTACCCTTTAGCACACCATTCCAAAAACTGGTTTGGGACAATGATTCACGTCCGATCATTGAACGAGAATTTCATGCCATGGTGGCGGCCATTGAAAAAGAACCCGACCCTCACCTGTAACTTTGGCAATTCATCTTCTGCGGGTACAGGGGACAATTTATCGCTTCAGGATCTAAGATAAAACCTCTCCACTTTTAATATGGCACGGACCACATCTTCAATTTCGGGTTCTCCGTAATTTTCATTCAAATACAAATTGAAAGTTTGATCCCGAATAGCTTTGGCATTCGTGCATGGGAAACTATCGGCCAAATAGGGTTGGACCCATGGCCACTCCGCTACCAAATACTGGTAATGAGGGTTAAGACCAATCCCTTCTTTTTCCATCGCGTGGGCAAATTCCATTTTTCCACAGGTAATTTTACTCTCATCCACAATAATGGGATAAATGAAAGGAGAATCAGAAGGGGAGTACCCATACGGTTCACAAGCCTTAGACTCCTCCCACACCCTTCCTGAGATTCCTGCCACGAAAGTTAAACGCCGGACTATGGTGTCGGTCAAACGACCCAATGAAGCCAGACCAATCCCACAAGAAATTTCATCTGTGTGTAAATTTAGCGCAGGGAAGAGAAATTCATTAGGGTTCCTATCATCAAAACCCTTCTGCCAACTTGGTTTGCCTCTGTCAGCATGAGCCAAAGCAAGACGAAATAGATCGAGGTCCCTAGAATAAACCACTCCGCCGGAAGCTCCTGTCATATGAGCTTTACGATACATTGTGGAAAAGGCTGCAATATCTCCAAAGTTGCCGACAAGACGCCCCATCACTTTTGCCCCATGAGCCTGACTACAATCTTCGACAACTTTAAGTCCACGTGCATGGGCCTCATCAACGATGGCTTGAATAGCACAGGCCTGTCCAAGAGCATGCACCACAACAATCGCTTTGGTGTTAGAACTTATCCGTTCAAGAAGCTGCTCAAGACCAATATTGTAACTGCTGGGCATACTATCCATGAGACGCGGAATATGCCCATTGAGAATAATGGCACTAATCGTTCCAGGATCCGTGACAGGAGAAACTAATATTTCACTTTTCTTGGGAAGCTCTAGGGCGGCAATGGCGACAAATAATGCTGCGGTTCCTGTCGCGACTGAATCCGCATATCCCCCACCCATAACCTCCACAAAGGCTTCGGTGTACATTTTTTCAAATGAGCCTTGATAGCCCGGATCATTCTTTTGTTCTCGATAAAAAGCCAAAACCTGTTCAATCATTTGGGTCTCGGCTTTTCCGAGCGCCTCACGAAACGGCATGGGGGTCGATCGAACAGGCTTGCCACCATGAAGGGCAAGCTTCGTACTATGAAGCGAGATAGGTTGGGGATTAATCGCGGTCACACCAATTCCAATTTCATGGAAATGGCTTCAAGATTTAGCCCATGAGCGGATAGTAAGTCTGCATGACTCCCATAACAATGAATAAATTCATCACGAAGAGTAAACGCATCAACTCGGCAGTCTGATCTCTCATCACAAGCTATTTCTTTGACCTGCCCAGCCAAACCTCCTCTTGGCACACATTCTTCGATTACGATGGCTCGCTTATGGTGAGCGAGCGCTTCAGCAATGCCTTCACGATCCAGGGGCTTCAAGGTATGGGTAGAAACGAGGGACACACTTTGCCCCTTCTGTTCACAAAAGGCCGCAACCTGTAAGGCCAATTTCATGATCGGCCCATAACTAAAAATACACACATCATCGCCTTTTTGAAGATAACGGAGTTTCCCAAAAGACCAGGACTCCGCCTGTTCCGTCAGGTTGGGCTCTCCGGCTTTTCCTAATCGTAGGTATACTGGACCTCGAGTTTGCTCTACACACCAAAGCGTGGCAGCTTTGGTCTCAGCAGGATCGCAGGGTGCAATAATGGAGAGATTGGGAATAGCGCTAGCCACCGCCACATCTTCCATTGCATGATGAGTCCCCCCAAGGGTGGAATACGTGACTCCCCCACCAATACCAACAACCGTGACTGGAAGATTCTGATAACAGAGATCATCACGGACAAACTCAAATGGGCGAAACAGGGTAAAGGTTGCAATCGTATAGGCAAAGGGGCGAAGCCCTCGAAGGGCCATCCCCGCACACATTCCAATCATGATTTGTTCGGACACTCCAGTATTGACAAACCGTTCTGGGAAATCTTCACGAAACTTTTGGATTGACCCAGCCGGTGAGATATCGGCGACGACAACAGCCAATCGATTCTCACGTGTCCCGGCCTCATAAAACGTATCTGCAAACATATTCCTCACGATGAAACCTCTTTAAGCTCAGCAAGGGCTTGAGCATATTCTTCCTTATTTGGCGATCGATAGTGCCAAATAGGAACATGCTCCATATAGGACACTCCCTTTCCTTTCACCGTCTTTCCCACAATCATGAAAGGCCGTTTTCTCGATCGATTCTGCAAGCCTTCATACATGGCCCTGGCATCATGTCCATTCACTTCTATGGCTTCCCATCCAAACGCTCGAATTTTATCGAGGACAGGATAAAACGCGGGGTGCCCTTCACTCATTCTGGCTAAACCTCCAAAGTCATTTAAATCGACAAAAGCGATAAGATTAGAAAGGTTTAAGTTAGCTGCCATCATGATCGCTTCCCACGTTGACCCTTCTTGTAACTCTCCGTCTGATAGCACCACAAAGACATGACGGGCATCCCCTTTGATTCGGTCTCCATAGGCCATCCCCGTCGCGATGCCCATACCATGGCCAAGTGACCCAGTCGATGCTTCGATGCCTGGAACGCCATAATCCGGATGGGCCCCTAACTTTCCAGCTGGCGTGCAGTAGTTTTGCAAATCTGCTTTTTCTAAAATCCCAAATTTTTCCAATATGACGTATTGGGATAAACAACCATGCCCTTTTGACATAAGAAAACTATCCAGAAACCTCGGAGACACACCTTCCTCTACCACTCTCATAAGACCATGGTAAATAAGATCCACCATTTCTAAACAGGAAAAAGCCGGTGCGACATGCAATGCGGCCACTTGTTGAGAAATCGCCAAAATCCTTTGCCGATACTCAAGGCAGCGGCGCTGAGCCGCCAACACATCAAAACCTTTCTCCACAGATGTCATATTCATATTGCCCTCGCAGTCGGATATGGCTTTACCCTCTTAGAACATAATCCATGGGCCACTTCTCTAGCTGTCCCAAATACTTGCGACCCCAAGTCACCATTTCGGTAAGCCCTTCTTCGAGACTAATCTGGGGCTCCCAACCTACAGCCTGTTTGATGGCAGAAGAATCCAGCCAATATCGTGAGTCTTGACCTAGTCGATCGCCCGTCATTTCACACAAATCTTCAAATTTCATCTCCAGAGCATCCGCCGTTTTCTCAACAAGAGCCCGAATGCTTGTTGGTTGAGGAGGACCAGCATTATAGACCGTACCCAAGGGAGCATTTTCAGCAACCAAATGAATAGCACGCCCAAGATCACGGGCGTGGATGTATGATTTCTCAGCCCGTCCACCTCCATGCAACGGCAATTTTTTTCCAGATAAGCCGCTCACAACTGCTCGAGGAATAACCCGATGTAACAACTGCCCAGGACAATAGGCATTGGAGGGACGGATGATGTTCATGGGAAATTTAAGAAACCGATGAACTGACATTAAATACATATCAAATGCGACCTTCGAGGCGGCATAGGGACTGGTTGGCTTGATCGGCTCATCTTCTTTGGTGGCATGCTCAACCGACCCATACATTTCTGAAGTGCCAATTTGAATGAATCGTTCTAGCCAAGGTCGCTCCATCAATGCCTCTACCAACCGGGCCAAACCCATGGAGTTCGTTTCGAAAAATCTCCAAGAGTGTTTCCAAGAGACAGCACCCTCCCCTTGAGCAGCATAGTTGATAATGACTTCAGGCTTCTCACGATCAAGCACCTCCAATAAAAGATCCAGCTCATATGTCAGATGATACGCATAATAATGATATTTAGGATGCTGATCGACATTCAGCGAAAACGGCTCAGGTCGCAAAGGATTCCGTCCTACCCCAATAACCTTTTTAGGATTCGCATGTTCCAACAAATACAATGCAGTGTGAATCCCAAACGATCCACCTCCCCCAAGAACGGCATAGGTTTTCATGACATGATCTCCAGTATGATAAACGTAAATCTTTCTATTCTAGACAATGGTCCAGTACCAATCACCTGTGTATCCCACCTCTTTGAATAACGAAATCCATCCATCCGGGTAGTCATGAAATTTCGCGGTGAGAACCCAATCTTCAAAAATATCTTTCTCCTCTGGCGTATGATAGGAATCGACTTGAATAAAGCCTCTTCCAGGAGCCAAGCGCTCGATCTCATGAATACCAATAGCAGCATCATCCCGTGTAAGATTATGAATAGTATTCAGAGAAATCACAGCTTGGAAGCTCTTGTCTGGGAACGGCAACTTCATGGCATTTCCCAGGTGAAGCCGCCCAATAACTTCTGGTTCACAATGCATCAGAGCATACTCAGAAATATCAAGTCCAAAAACCTCTAGCCCTGGGCACACCTTCATAAGGTCCTTGACCAAAAATCCTTTCGCACATCCCACATCCAAAACCCGGTCTCCAGTCTTCAACTGAAAATGTTTAACCATATCTTCTGCGACAGGAATCCATCGTCCATCATAGCGATAGCCCCCATACCCAAAGTTTCGAGGGCCATCGAAATACAGTTCCCCGTATTCACGTGATTTCGCAATAACCTCGGCTGTCTTAGCCTCCGCTCGTGCCTGAACTTTGCGCTTACCCCTTGGAAGCTTTTCTAATAAATTCACTTCGGACACTTATGTCTCTCCTTGTTTCGCCAACTCCAAACCTTTTTCAAGTGGAATATAGCGAAAATTTGGAAAAGCTTTGTGGGTATTGGTGACATCAAAAAACCGGTGCACCAAATGCGGCCGTGGCCCTGGTCTCGGTTGACTCACAACCTTTCCTTCAAATTGCTTCGCAATCAATTCGGCGATTTGATTAAATGAGGTTGACACCCCAGTTACCACATTTAAGGCCCCTTCACTTCGATGTGCCAAAGCCAATGTCGCAATCCGGGCGACATCATCAACCAACACATGGTCACGTTGCTCTTCTCCTTCACCGAAAATGTTGATAGGTTGTCCTTGTTTCGCCTGTCGACGAAACCGGTTAGGGCCATATCCATTATGGGGGTCGGCCGCTCCATAAATGAGTGTCGGCCGCAAACAAACAACGGGTGCCGTGGTGGAAGACGTCAGCATAAGTTCTCGAGCGGCATGCATCATTCCATGAACAGTGGTCGGAGCTCGAGGGGAATCCTCTCTCACGGGATTCGCGTCGTCTGTGTACACGGCATCAGAACTGATATAGACAAGATGATGAATGGGCGTAGTGGCCAATGCATCACAAAAAGCCTCAGCCATCCGTAAATTATCCATCAACATTGTAACGGTTTTTGCTGGGGCCATGGCTGACACGAACACCACACTATCCGAAGGTTGAAGAATCGCCTTGAGCTTACCAACGGCCTCAGGCTGTAATAGATCGATTTCTTTCCGTGTAACAGCCAAAAAACCAATCTGCTCTTTTTCCAAATATCGAACAATCGCTCCCCCGACAAAACCACCTGCTCCAATAATAACTACCCGTGTAGGTGTCGCAGGTTTCGAATGATGATGAATAAGCATGGGTAGTTCCTAATTGAGAAATTAACGGCAAAGTTTATTGATGGAAAGGCCTGCCTAATGAAAAATACTCGAATCCAATTGAGGTACATTCCGAACCCGATAATACCTGAAAGGGATCCACAATCACGTTCCCTTTCATTGCCTGCCGCAAATCCGCTGGTTTCAGCTCTCGGAATTCGGCCCATGGAGTCATGATCACCAACACGTCTACGTCCCGCGCTGCTTCTAAAGAAGACCTCGCAGATCCCACCGAAGGATGTGCCAACACTGAAGAAGACACAACCGGATCATAAACCTGAATGGGCCAATCTTTTAAATGAGCAATTAAAGCCAGAGAAGGCGAGTTCTTCGTGGAATGGGTATCTTCTTTATAGGCTAACCCCAGGATACCGAGCCGTAGATTCGAACCTTTTCCTAACACGGATGAATGTAAAACCCGCAAAGCCCAATCTTTTCGATATCGACTATTTTGAACCCACGACTCAACCACACCAGCGTCAGTCCCGTGTTCTCCTGCCAATCGACAGACGGTGGCTAAATCTCGCTCTAAGTTTCCTCCTGCAAGCCCTAAACCTGGGGCGAGATAAGCAGAAGGACCAATCCGTTTATCCAATTTCAAAGCCGGAACAATCTCACCCCAATCTGCCCCAATGGCCTCACACATTTCAGCGAGAGTATTAGCCACACTAATCATTCCGACCAAGCAACAATTGATTGAGATTTTTGCCAGTTCGGCACTCTCATACTGCATTGGTAAAAGGGGACAGTCAAATGCCTTTAAATATGTCTTATATGAAGAAGGTATTTCCCGCTCAGGATTATCACGGCCAATGATATAGCGCTCTGGAAACATGGCTCGCTCCACTGCTCGTCCAAAAATTAAGGTTTCGACCTGGTAAAAAAGACGATTCTTGGAAAAGGGAATTTTCCGCGTAAACCCAGGAGGAACCTGACAGAGAATAACAAGAACAGCAGTAGAAGAAAGATGAGGAAGTACAGTCTCAATTAATTCCTGAATTCCAGATAAATCGCTTTGCCCTTCATGGTCAGTGGCCACATCAGCCGAAATATAGACAACATCACATCTTTTGAGAGACTCTACTTGAGAAGAGAACGTCAAGCGTTCTTTATGTTGTCCAAATAATTCTTGTAACCCCGGTTCGTTAACCCAAAAAATTCCTTTGTTGAATTGAAGTATTCGATCAACATTCGAATCAAAACAGACGGTTTCAAACTCATGCGCGCTTGTCGCAACGGCGGAATTTAATCCCAAATGGGTCATTCCTGCGTAACCAATAATCGGGATCATGATTTCGCGAGACTATCTACAGCCTCTTGTCCCAACGTTGTCAAAGAGCTCCTAAGCCACCGATCTGTCGATAAATCAGTCAGCACAGACCGAGTACACAAATCCGTAAAATACCGATATTCATGCTCCCAAGTGGGATCGTCCTGTACAAGAGTCACCGATTCTTCAGGAGGTCGCCCACTAGGCAACAAGCGCTTTCTTACGGTAAAGGTAGATGGCCCCCATTTACAGAGTGATTGAATATGCGCGGTGCCTTTTTCAGCAAAGAGGTCACAGGTGAAATGATTTCTCCAATTCAGAAGCGTCATCTCCAATTCAAGCTTAGGCGACGTGTGCGGTGATCCAATAATGACATGATCAGGAGCTCGATTTTCGAAACAATTGACAGAGGTCACTTCAAACCGTTTCTCAACATCGCCAAACCAAAACTTGGCCGTATCTAAAAGATGACTTCCAAGATCAGGAAGGACCCCTGCCCCTTGATCTCTCCACTCAGATTCTCGAACTAACTTCGCGGTACCATTTCCATAAAACATACGACAATGATAGAGAGCACCCAATTCACCCGAGGAAATTACGTTACGCATTCGCACGAAATGCGGTTCAAAACGATGATTGTAGGCGGTATAACACACAACCCCTTGTTTTCTTGCGAGGTTTTCTAAGGAGACAATGGATTGATCGTCTTTCGCCCATAAGGGTTTTTCAACAAGAACATGCTTTCCGTTGCTCAATAAGTACGTGAGAACTTCGACTTTTGGTTCATCAGGGGTGCAAACTAAGGCAGCATCAAAATTGTCTAAAGGAACTTCTTGAAGAGCTCGATACTCCGCTTCAGGGTTGACAAGGTCCACAGCACAGACGAAATCTCCCCCGGCAAACCTTCGTCGTTTATACCCCTGGACCCCTAAGCCAACCACAATACAACGCATAGAACTTACTGGTACTTGGCGAGTCGTTCTGCCGAATCAATTTTCTTGAGAACATCTTCAGGACAGATTGGAATATTGCCATCCCGCTCACATTCACAGGCTGCAGCGATAGAACCTAATATCGTTGCCATGACTTCAGAGTTCGTCGATACCATAATGAGAGTGGAATAGGCTAATAGAGCATCGCCTGCGCCAACGGCATCTACCAATCGCTCAACAAAACTATCCACCACAAAGTACGATTCAAGAGCCTCATGATCACCGCCCCTGCAGGTCAACACTCCACGGTCACCAAGCTTCAGGATTAACAAACGACACTTGGCTTCATCAAACAGCCGAGCCGCTAGCGGCCTGACTCCAGAGTCCTGGTCTGCAAGAGCAAACCGGGCTTCACGTTCATTGGGAGTCACCAAATCAAATCCTTGAAATTCAGTAATATTTCCCCATCGAGTGGCTACCTGACTATCTGCAACCTTGTACGTATCAGGAGGAATCATTTCGATGAGTTGGGGAATCGTACGCCGATTAAAAATGCCGTGGCGAAAATCACTAAACACGACCGCGTCGCAAGAAGTACGCGAGATCGACTGAGATAATTCACGGACGATCTCATCTGAGATTGTCCGGTTATCAACCGTGTCAACTTTTAATAAGCGATATCCCTCTGCAACAATCGCATTTTTGTTCGTCGTAGGTCTGGTGGCATCAACAATTGGGCAACAATCGACATCTGCTTCTTTCAACCCAGAGACGACAAAGTCCTTGAGAGAGTCATCACCCAAAACGGTCGAAAAAACCACACGGGCCCCCGCAGCTCGTAGATGCTTCGCCACCACCCCAGCGCCACCAATATAATCAGTCTTCCCCTCAAATAATACGCTCATGGTTGGAGTTTTAGTTTGCCCACCGATCATTGCCGTTTGGGTGTAACTATCAACAATCGTGTCTCCCACCACATGAACCGTTTTGTCTTTCAGATTCATTAACGCGTCACGAAGATGCTTAAAGGTAATTCCCTCTGATTCCATGAGGGTCAGCAATTTCTCAACCTTGATACTAGGGGGAGCTAAATCAATTAACTTTGTCGAGGAGTAAACAATATCCCCTGGGGTAAAAATCATTTTCCCCCCATAAGAATCAAGAGCAGTTAATTCCTCTTCCGTTTTAGGATGCATGCCATCAGCATTATATTCATAACCTTTGGCAAAAAAATCGGGTTGAATCAAGAGAAGATTGGAAATAGGAGTGGGCTCTGCATCAACAACAACAAAATCCACGACCTCAAAGGCTGCTAAATTCAAGGCTCGGAGATCCTGCGGGACATAAGGGCGATGCTGGCCTTTGGTAATATGGACATCAGCTGTCAAGCTGGCAACCAAAATTGAAGCTTTACTCTTAGCATAAATGAGATGCCGAAGGTGCCCGGGATGGACAACATCGAATACTCCATGGCACATGATCACTTTTTTCTTGCGTGGTCTTTCTCCAAGAATTTTCTTAAGTTCCCCTGCATTTTTTATTTTATGTCGATACTTTTTCATTAAGGAGGCCAACATATATTTCACCGTGTCCCAAGATATTCAAACCAGGTTTTCGTAGCTTCCTCAATAGTTTCAGGAGACCAGAGTGGGGCATCTCGCCAATACTCGATATTATCGAAAATACGTCTCACCCCTTCTTCAAAAGGCACTTGGGGAGACCAACCTAAATCTTTTCTAATTTTCTCGATGTCCGCCCAAGTGCAATCAGGCTCTCCAGGGCGCTTTGGAATATGAACCACATCTCCATCTAATAATTCGACTAAACGATTCACGGTTTGAGGATTGCCACCACCAAGATTCCACACTTGCCCGGTTAATTCTGTGGTTCCAGCTAAGAAAAAGGCACGAGCGACATCAGTCACATAAAGAAAGTCACGTTTTTGCGTCCCATCCCCAACAACGGTAAATGGAAGATTAGCCAATTTTTGTCGCAAAAAAACTCCAAAGACGGCCCCATACGCTCCGGATGTTCTCGAACGGGTCCCATATGCATTAAATATTCGAATGACGTTAACAGGTAGACGGTACACCTTATGCCAATGAAAGGTAGCCACTTCACCAAGATATTTGCTCAGGGCATAGGGATATTGAGGATTAATGGCGTGATCCTCTTTGGTGGGAACTGAAGCCAAACCGTAACAAGAAGAAGAGGCAGCGTAAACAAATTTACGCACTCCAGCATACCGGGCCGATTCCAAGACATGAACCGTTCCCTGAACATTGGCAGACATGTATTCTAAAGGTTGCTCAATGGAAGGAACAATATCTCCTATCCCAGCAAAATGAAAGACAGCGTCAGCTCCCTTCATCAATGAATCATCTGGAGTTAATTTTCGAATATCACGTCGATCAAGGACCAGATCTTGATCCTTATGATGATGACCGAGATTGGCCTCTCTGCCTCCAACAAGACTATCAATCACATGAACTCGATAGCCTTCCTCCAGAAGCCGGTCAACCATATGGCTCCCAATGAAACCTGCGCCCCCAGTGACAACAGCAAGAGGCTTTTTAGACATCACGCAACCTTTACCTGCTTCAACACCCTCACATTGTGATATCGGTCATCCGTCATACTATTGGGGATTTTCCCATCCTTGAATGCCTGACAAAGATCTCGAACGGCATCTTCAATGGCACGACGAGGCTTGAATCCAATTTTCTCTGCAATCTTATCTGATGTGATTCGATAGGAACGATTATCATTGGTAGGAGTCGTCACGATTGGAATATCTCCTTTTTCAGGAAACTCTTTCTCCACAACCTTTTTGACAATCCTGGCAATATCCCCAATGGTTTGGTTTTGATAGCCTGCATTAAAAATTTCTCCGGCAATTTTTTCATCAGGAAGGTCAAGTAACAACATATACAGGTCACACATATCCTGAATGTGAAGATTGGGTCGTTGCTGTTCGCCACCAAACACAGTAATTTTTTGGTTGTTCACTGCATGATTGGTTAAGATATTCACGGATAGATCTAAGCGCTGCCGAGGGCTAAATCCGCATACCGTCGCAGGGCGAATGGCCACACACACAAATTCTTTGGATTGATGTTTAAACAACAAGGGCTCACAAAGGCCTTTGAATTTATTGTAAAGCGTCAACGGCACTAAGGGATGCTCTTCCGTTACACGTGGAGATTCGGAATACCCATATACCGATGAGGAGGACGCATAAATAAATCGCTTCACCCCTTGTTCTTTGGCTGCTATCACTAATGGCTCAAAACATCGGAAGTTGATTTCCTCACTCAATTGTTCATCTAATTCAAATCCTGCGTCGTTTGAAATACATGCTAGATGAATCACCGCATCAATCCCATGACAAGCCTGGCGAAAAGTAGTCGTATCACGAATATCCGCTTTTATAATCTTTAACCCAGGCTGAGCCTCCAATTCACACCCATAAAACATAGCGTCATAGACTGTCACGTTTCGTCCACTGGCTAGCAACTGAGGGACTAAAAGAGTCCCAACATACCCGGCACCTCCAGTAATGAGAATATTCTTCATAATGTGCAACTCCTGAACAATGATCGTCAGAGATAATTAGGCAGATTTCCTCTGTTCAGCATCTGGAATAGTGAATCCTGCCGAAAGAGCATCGCGATAAAACATCTGAACTGTTTCAAGAGAATATTCAAGATGATCTTTCCCTAATAACGATAGTTTTTTGAGAATATCATTGGTAGCAGTAATGATATGACATCCAATGTCATTCGCTTGAACAATATTTAAGAGTTCTCGTGGGCTCGCCCAAAGCAATTCGGCTTTTGGTTTTTTTTGCATGGCTACGATAGCTTCTTTCATAATCGGAATTGGATCAACACCTGTATCAGCAATACGACCAGCAAATACGGAAATGATGGCAGGTATGTCTTCTTCGAGGCACGCAACAATGTCTGAAACTTGCTCAAGCGTCATTACCGCAGTGATATTCAGTTGCACCCCGGACTTGCTTAATTCACGAATAAGAGGTCCCGAAAACTGCTTCTGAGTATTCATCACTGGGATTTTTACAAAAACGTTTTTCCCCCATGATGCGATTTCCAACGCCTGGTGTTTCATCTCGTCAAAATCATCTGCAAAAACCTCAAAGGAAACTGGGCGATCTGGAACGATCTCCAGAACATCACAAGCAAACGTCTTATAGTCTACAACTCCAGCTTTCCTCATCAAGGTAGGATTAGTTGTAAACCCATGGATCCAATCATTCTCTGCCATGGCCTTGATTCCATCTAAATCTGCCCCATCTGAAAAAAGCTTGATGTTCAAATTACATGTGGACATTAGGCGTTGCCTCTCCTTTCGTAGGGTTAAGAACCCGAATGACGTAATATGATCGGAACAGCTTCTAGTAATCCATGGCAAATGGCATCTGGAACTTCAGTCAGTTTTTCCACATACCCATAGTCTATAAAGACGGTAAAACACCCGGCTGCACGACCACATCCCATATCGCGCCATCGATCTCCCACCATGAAGCTTTTTGTTAAATCAATATCAAATTCTTCCTTGGCCTCAAGGATCATCCCCGGCTGTGGCTTGTAGAATCGTCCACCAGACTCTTCTGTTTCATAGCACACCTTAATTGCATCGAGGGGGAAATCCTTGAGGAGGTCTTGGTGGAAATTCTCAACAATTTCCTTTTTGATCAAACCCCGAGCAACATCGGGTTGATTGGTCACAATAATTAGAAGGAATCCGGCTTCATGAAGGATGTTGAGAGCGTCGGAAACGCCATCAATGATGGCAAATTCGTCTTGACTTGTTGGGGCAAAGGGTCTCCCTTCTCGCACAATGGAATAATTAATCACCCCATCTCGATCAAGAAAGACTGCACGGCGCATTGCGCATCAATCAGGAAGGGATCCAACAACACCTTCCCATTTAGTACTTGATAATTGAAGTTTCGGATGCGAAACCAAACAATGCCAAACCACAGCGTGAAAGGCTTCGGTATGGGGAGTAATATGTTCCGCATTGACCGTTGGAATAATCACGACGGTATCTCCTACTTTCTTTGTATATCCCCCTTGCCGCCCAACGACGCCAAAGATCTTCATATGACGTTTTTTGGCTTCATCAAGAGCTCTAACGAGATTCACACTGACATTTCGCTCAACATCACCTCCGCCAACGGAAAACACGAAAATGGCATCATCCTGATCAGCACGACTGACTTTCAACCATTCTGCAAAAACCGTTTCCCACCCCTCATCATTCGTTCGAGCGGTGAGCTCTGAAACGTTGTCAACAGGAGTATATGATTCAATCCCACATAATTTCCTGAAATCATTCACGGCATGACTACAATTGGCCGCACTTCCCCCTACTCCCAAAAAAAATAGCCGGCCTCCACGCTCCCGAAGAGCGACAAGACCTTCCGCTAAACGTTCAACCATTTCATATTCAATGGCCTGACTAACCTGTAGGACTTCAGCAAAATATTCATCAACATGAGACATGGAGAATTTCCTCAACGGTAGGGCAAGTTTTTTGTCTTTATTAACGGAACCAGATGAATGAGTCAACACGTTTTTCTAAAAAGACCGTCATTCTACCAAATATTAGTCATTCCTCTTCGCAATTGAATCCACGACATACTCCGCGAATGGTAAAGAACAGGTAAAAGCCGGGGAAACAGCATTTAACACATGCGTCGATCGTGGGCCTGATTCAATGACAAAATCATTAATTAATTCTGCGGAATGAACATTGACCATTTGCGCGCGTATTCCTGCATGTTTGCCAGGTAATAAATCTTTTTTTTTCAATCCAGCCGCTAAGTCTGTTGCCTCTCGAAAAAACCCAATTCGTGCCATTTTGCACATTTCTTGCCATGCAAAAGAACGGAAATGGTCCACATTCTTTCTGAATAGCAATGCTAGGTAACTCACCATGTTGACAGTATCTTGGATACTTGCTCCTTTAAGCCCCTGATATTGCTCCCGTCCCAACAACGGTAAAGCCGAAGGACCTACCGTCACTTCTCCATCGGGACGAGTCGTAAAATGTACCCCTAGGAATGGATTGCGTAAGTCAGGAACCGGATAAATATTTCCCCGAACAGATACCTGGGAGGTCGGGCTCAACCGATAATAATTCCCCCTAAAAGGCAAAATTTTAAATTGGGAACCCACACCCAAGGCATGAGCCACTTTATCCGCAAAGAGACCAGCACAATTTACCACATGCCCATATAAAAAATTTTCTCGGGTGGTTTGAAGAATATTAGTCCCACTAAACCCTGACCAGGAACAATCAAAAGCAAATTCCACACCTTCTCTTTTTGAATCAGCGACGAAAGCTTCCATAACCTTCTGAGGATTAACGACAGCGGTATCCTTGACAAACAAGGCTTGCCCTACCGTTTTCGCACATGGCTCAATTTCTCGGAGCTGCTCGAGGGAAACAAGTTCAGCACTTACCCCATTGGCTTTTGATCGTTGCTCTAGCTCCACCAACGATTTCAACTCCGATTCATTCTTCGTGACAATGACTTTTCCTTGAGTGTTCATAGGCAGTTGCTTTTCCAAGCAATACGCTTTCATACGACGATTGCCCTCCACACAAAAGCGTGCTTTGAGCGTTTGAGCCTTGTAATAGACCCCTGCATGTAACACACCACTGTTCCTCCCGCTCGCATGCAACCCGGCTTGCGACTCCTTATCAATGACCAACACTCGCCCCCGGAACCTTCGTCGCAACTCTCTCGCAATGGAAACACCAATAACCCCCGCACCAATGATTAAGAAATCATACCCCTTATGATGTGAAGGGAACTGCCCCATCAATGATCGTTCATTTCAACCAAATTATTGAATGCCAATAACAGAAAAGAGGTGAGATAACATCAGACTAACGAGCCATAGCAGGCTCAAGCCAATGCATCGATGTCGGCCGGATTTGAACTAACAGCCCAGTAGCTCGGCAATCTCGAACAACATCCTCCAGCACAGCAGGATCTACGGGGGAAAGTGCAATCAATATTTCTTGAACATTATATTCTTTTACGAATACTCCCAATTGCTCTCTGGACCCCAAAATTTTAACGCCATGAATGCTTCTGCCCCATTTTCGAGAATCATCATCAATAAACCCAACCGGGGTGTAGCCTGAGCCTATATTAGTTCTTAATTCTCGCAAGGCCATTTCCCCAGCATCCCCTGCCCCAACAATCAACAACCGCTTTCCGGTGGGTTCTGCCAGGGTACTTAAGTATTCTTCAAGAAATTTGATAAGAAGACGCACCCCGCTCACGACAAGCAATAACAACATCCAGTCAATGACAAAAATAGAACGAGGATACCCTTCAAACCTAAAAACCATCGCAATAACAACGACACTGACCAAACTGCTTAGAGTCACTGCCTTGAGAATATTGAGTAAATCTTGCATCCCTACATAGCGCGAAAGCCCACGATACAATCCAAAATAGAAAAAAATGGCAAGTTTTAGAGGAATCAATAATGGAAGCGCTTGAACAATAGTTGGGAAATAGACGGTGGGTAGGCCATCAAATCGAATCACAAAGGCACAAGCAAAAGACAGGCAGATAAGAAGGCAATCAATGATGATTTCTCCCAATCTTCTTTTATGCATCAAAAAAAGGCTTAATTGAAACCCACGGGTTGATTTTACGAGATCCTCCGCTTTTTGGCCGTAGGCCACAATTCCACTTAAAAACACCCCGAAATAACATAAAATAATCACGATAAGAATGGCTAAGATAGAAGGATACATCATGCTATATTTCAACCCTAACAAGGCCACCATTCCACACACGAGGCTCATTCCATAAAACAGCAAGACTGTGGTTCTTTCTGAAAGTCCAAAGGCCACTAAGCGATGCGAAGTATGATCTCGTCCACCCTGTGAAATAGCTCGCCCATTTAAAAATCGAAGCAACGCCACAAAAGTAGTGTCAAATATAGGAACAGCCAAGACTAAGACTGGAATCAATACCGCAAAGAATATGTTAGTCGTAAAATCTCCTCGTCCGGGTATAGCTAAAGCGGCTAAGGTAAACCCCAGAAAAAGACTCCCAGAATCTCCCATGAAAATTTTTGCCGGATAAAAATTAAATATTAAAAATCCAAGTGCTCCGCCACACAAACTGGCCGCAATTAGGGTGACCAATACATTACCCGTCATGATCCCGGCGATGGCCAGGCACAACGCAACAATAGCTGCGGTTCCTGAGGAAAGACCATCCATATTATCGAGAAGGTTAAACGCATTGGTAATTCCGACAATCCATAAAAACGTGAGAGCAAGACCAACGATGGGAAGGGCCGGGATTTCAAAAGCCACATGATGATAGATGACAAATGAAGTGGCAATAATCTGCCCAATGAGCTTGGAATAGGGCTTAATATGCAAAAAATCGTCGAGAAGACCGAGGACAAACATCATACTGGCCCCACCCAAGATGGCCCATGGCATCAGGTCATTAAATGGCAATATCACCAAAAGGGGCAAAACGCTGGCCACATAAATTCCAACGCCTCCAAAGACCGGAGTTGGACTTTGATGCCAACGATCCTGTGTTGGGCTGACGACATACCCGTAGGCCAGGGCCATTCGCTGGATAAGAGGAGTGAGGCAAACCGATAACAGAAAAGCTGCCCCAAATATGAATACGATGTTCATGAGGCTAATGAAATGGAATCCTGTTTGCCATGTTCAATAGTACGTAATAATATTTCTTCGATGCTGAGGGTAGGCCGATAGCCTACCAGATTGTGAATTTTCTCAATAGACGGCACTCGTCGTTCCATATCCTCAAAGCCCGCTTCATATGCCTGATCATAGGGAACAAATCGAATGTCAGAGCTTGACCCTGTCAGCTTTTTAATCAATTGAGCCAATTCTGCAATACTCACTTCATGAGAACTTCCAATATTGAATATTTGTCCAACGGCTTCGGGGTGCTTAGAAATGAGGATTAAGGCACGAACCACGTCTTTCACCCAGCCAAAACATCTGGTCTGCCCCCCAGACCCAAACACAGTAATTGGCTCATGCGCTAACGCTTGCGACACAAACCGGGGAATGACCATGCCGTATTGCCCGGTCTGCCGAGGACCAACCGTATTAAATAACCGCGCAATTACCGTTGGACATTGCTGTTCCTTCCAATAGGCAAGAGCGAGAAACTCATCCAAGGCCTTCGAACACGCATAACTCCAACGTCCCTTCGTTGGCGGTCCCAGCACTAAATCATCATCCTCACTAAAAGGAATACGAGTCGATTTTCCATAAACCTCACTGGTAGAAGCCAGCATAACTTTCTTGTTTTTTTTGCTGGCTAATTCTAAGACAACTTCCGTTCCCTTTACATTTGTTTCAATGGTCCGAACAGGACTTTCCACAATTAATTTCACGCCTACCGCCGCAGCTAAGTGGAAGACGGTATCAGTACGATCAATTAATTCAGCCATCACCTGACGATTCAGAACGGAGTCAAAATAATGATGGAACCGAGAATGCCCCTGAAGATGTTCAATATTCCCCACACTGCCGGTAGACAAATCATCAACAATAAACACTTCGTCACCCTGCTCGAGTAAGGCCTCAGCCAGATGGGAGCCTATAAATCCTGCTCCACCAGTAATCAAAATTTTCATTTTGTGCACCTCATTTCAAAACACGTGTCATGAAAACATCGCCATGAGCAAGTTCGCGTCTTCCCAAACCATTTCCCTTAACACTGTAAAAGCCCCTTCCTGTCCAGTTCACGCCGATATAATTGATGAACGTCATCAACCAATCGATCCAAGCTGAAGTTTTTCAATGCAAATGCTCGCCCAATCCTCCCCATTTGACGCCCCTGCTCTTGATTGAGCAATAAAAAATTTAGCGCTCCAACTATTCCCTCTATATCCTGAGGCCCTACTAAAATGCCGTTCTCATACACTATAAATTGACGACCTTCGTCATCATTCACAAACTGTTTTTCTCCAACCATCAAATCACAAATTCCACCTACATTCGTCGCCACAATGGGGGTGCCTGAGACCATCGCCTCGATCAACGCAACCGGTGTCCCTTCATTCAGCGAAGTGAGGACCACGACATCTAAGGCCGAGTAAATTTCTGATAAGTCATTCTGCCACCCCACCATTTTGATGGGAGCCGGAGACACTGGTTCCGCCAGACATGCACGTAAGGCCTCCTGTAAGCTCCCCCCACCAACGATAACAGCTGCAATCGGCTGAAGGGGACACTGAGGATCTTTTGACTTGTTCCGCCGTTGGCTTACTAACTGCTGAAATGCCTCTACAAAAAGAAACGGATTTTTTATCGGCTCAAGTCTCCCAATAAATCCACATATATAATGTTCAGGAGTGAGGTCCCAAGCTATTCTCTTGTTTTCTTTAGCGCTTTTTGGAGGAGGAAAAGAGGCGAAATCAAAACCAAGGGGAACAATTTGGAATTTATTTTCTGGGGCAATATGGTACGTATCCACAAGCTCCCTCATTTGACTCTTAGATAAGACCACAAGGGCATCTGTGAAGCAAGCCAGAATTCTCTCAACAAGCAAAAATACCTGAGTTTTGAAAGGTCCAAAATATCCATAAAACACATGCCCATGGAAGGTATGGACCCGAACAGGTATTCTCGCCAATAATCCAGCTAGACGTCCCAACGTACCGGCTTTAGCAGTATGGGTATGAAGAATGTCGGGACGCCATTTCCTTAATTCCCCTAACAAACCCCAAAAAGCCCGAATATCTTTAATAAAGGAAATCTCCCTTGATAAAGACGGGATGATGAAAATTTTGATTCCCTCCTGAAAGGCCTCAGAGGTAAGGTCACCTTCATCTGGCTCAACAACTCCTGTCAGGAGGCGGCATTCAAACCCCTGGCTCGACAGTTCCTTAGATAAAGAAATCGCCTGAATAGCAGGCCCTCCAATATTCAGCCTGGCTATCACTCGAGCAACTTTGATACTTGGGGAAGAATCCCTAGTCACAATGGCAGATATCTTTCCCTTATGTTTGAGGCCAAGGCCATTGCAATATGACCCAAATGCGATTCCTCCTCAACCCCCTAATGATTCCAAGAAGACCCATACCGGACCTGCCTCCCATGAAGACAAAACCCCATTGCCACAAAAAGCAAAAAGAGATAAACAATGGTTCCCTGAAACATGTCATCAAAACAATTCCTGACGATCAGACCAAGAGTCATCAGACCAATGGCCATGCCAAATTGAGAATTGAACGAATCAGGGCTCAAAGAATTTTCAAGCCATGAAGCCGAAGAAGAAAGTATTTTAAAAAAAAGAATGAGAAGAAAAAACATGCCGGGAAGGCCTAACTGAACTGCCGTCCCGAGAAACATATTATGAATATGAGTATGCTGAGTCGGAGAAATAGCAGGATGAATCTTTTGAAATGTGTGTTTACCATATCCAGCCCCAACAATCGGAGAACCCTGAATATCTTGCAAAGCCATTTCCCAGGTATTAAATCGAAACTCTAAAGTAGCCGTACTCGAAAAGTCATTCTTGGAGAGAAGATTTCGAAATTCCCCAGATAGGTTTAATGTCATGATGACAAGAACCACACCAAGGAATGCGATCCCAACGGAAAGTAGAAATTTCCCAGTAACCTTATAGAGAACAAACACACCAAACTGGACCAAGACGACAAGCCAAGCCGATCGGGTATGAACAAGAAATAATGCAAAGGGATAGACCGCACATGCGAAATAATTCATGCCCTTTTCCCAGGCATTCTCCTGGCTGACCCAGCTTAACCACAGGAACGGTACCCCCATAATCAAATAATTGCTCAACCATTGATGTGCGCCGAAAAACGAACCAGCCCGAATATTCATAGAAAACGGATCGCCACCAATACGAAAAAAATCTATCACCTCAACCAAGCATAACAACCCCAATCCCAGGACAAATGCATGAAGAATCGCTTTGGCCTGTGATTGGGTCCTTACGACCAAAAGCACAAAGAAGAAAATTAAAAACCGAGTGAGCGTTTTCCGCCATTCACCAAAGCTATAGGCCGGATCCAGAGCAAAAGGAAGGGTAAGGAGAATCCATCCGAGAAAAATCAAAATGGGCACATTTAAGGAAGTCGGGATAAGGGAAAGAGACTTCTCGCGATAAATTTTGAGAAGTCCAAAAGCAACCAAAGTAAGAAAAAGATACTCGCTAATGTGGTTGAAAGTATTGAAACAGAGAAGGAAGGTGAGCCCAACTAATCCATACGAAAGCCCGCGATCAAGATAACGAGAAGACTCTGGCAGTGAAATGGAGCTCAATTTCCTTCAAGAATCTATCGGCACATGCCTACAGCCCACGGGAAATAAGGTCATGAAGATGAATCATCCCTACAACTTTGTCTTGGCGATCAAGAACCGGCAAGACAGAAATGGGCTTGTCGCGCCTTTCCATGAATTCCAACGCATTCACGGCTTTTTCATCAACATAAACGAAACTTGGCTTCTCATTCATGACCCCAGCTATCGTCATCGCAAACAAGTCCTGTCCGGCTTCTAACGTCCGTCGAATATCAAAATCGGTAATCAGCCCTAAAAGGTGTTGTTGCGAATCAATAATAGATACGGCTCCGGCTTGTTTACTCGTCATTTCGCATAACATCGTAGAAATGGACTCGGCCGCTTCGATTACCGGATTCGCATCACCTTTTCGCATGCAATCATCAACTGTCAGCAATAACCGTTTCCCTAATTGTCCTCCAGGATGGAACAAGGCAAAATCTTCAGGTTGGAAATTACGCAGCTTCATTAAGGCCATCGCAAGAGCATCACCCAAAACTAACGCTGCCGTAGTACTACAGGTGGGAGCCATGTTCAGAGGGCAAGCCTCTTCTTCAACTGGGGTAATGAGGACAAGATCACTTCCACGTGCCAGCGAGGACTCTGGCTTCACCGTGATGGAAATAATGCGTGCCCCGATCTTACGAATAAAGGGAAGAAGGGCCAGCAACTCTTCACTTTCTCCAGACTTTCCGACTGCAAGGACAATATCGTCTTTGGCCACAATCCCGATATCACCATGCATCCCCTCAGACCCATGCAGAAAAACTGCGGGGGTCCCTGTAGAAACCATGGTGGCGGAAATTTTATTCGCGATCAGACCAGATTTCCCCACGCCCATGAGGATGACTTTGCCCTGACAAGCCTGTAACATTTTAACGGCTTCTTCAAACTGCGGGGTAAGCGTTTTCTCTAAATCGGCAAGAGTCTTGGACTCTAACCGAATAACCCGACGCAATTCGTTGAGAATGTCCATATACCTATACCTTCAACGAGCAGCAGACCTTCTGGCTTAACCTTAAGAAAATCATATAATGAATATTACTTGGGTGAAGAAACGGAAATCCGTAAAACGTCATTCTTTGTGAACGTACGCGAACTGCGAATGTACCAAAAAAAATAATGTTAAGACGAACAATGGAGGAACTGGTTAACCAGTATCAGGAATGGAGCCTTCCCCTCAATAACTGGCTGAGAAAAAGCACCTAATGAATACACCAATTCGATAATCTGGTCAAGCATAACAAGGGGAATGCCATTCTCGTAATCAAGAAAGAAACCACCCCCACAAGGCCTTATACATTCATGTTAAAAATGGCAACACTCTACCCATTGCACCCTTTTCGCTCATGACCACACCACGTCTCTCAAAGGGAACCACCCAGCAGATTAGGGAAATGTATCAAGCCCTCGACTACAAAGGCCTGGGGCCAATCTATTGCGACGAAGGTGGAGATGAATTTTGGGAAGACCGCCGTGGGCCTTGCCAGAAATTGGGACGAGAGATTGCCAAAGCTCTTAAAAACCGTCTCATACCCGAAGGACGAAGTTTATATGTCGGAGCAGGGGTCCCTGAAATTCCCCCACTCCTCATGGAAATTCTAGAATTGAATCGAACCGTCCGCCCCTATAACCTTCGACAAGAAGAAGTGAACATCCTCAATGCGGCGAGTAGAGAAAACGGGCTATCGTTTTTGTGCGATTCGGCAGAGTCCGCAGAAGAAACCTTTGATCACCTGTGGATCGTCAGCGTTTTAAATGATCCAGAAGAATTCCCCTATCTTTCACTTCTGTTTTCCTACGGCCGCGCTGACCCCTTAGCATTTGACACCTCCGCCTTTTCAACCGAACGAGAGAAGGGAGTTCGACTCTTCGCCAATTGCATGTCCAAACTATCCAGCCCATGTTGGCTCACCACTTCGGTGGAAGAACTCCCGTGGGTCGAACATTGGTGTGACCTTCATCATCGAACCTTCTATATCGAGGAAGATACCTACCCGACAGCCCTCGTGGGAGACCCAGTCTGCTTTATTCGGATTGAATAAACGGGAGAAACTTCCCTGATTCTTTTTTCTCTTCAGACAAAAGCCTATTGGAGCCAATCATGACTTCCCCCATACCAGTGGGACTCATTGGATTGGGACGACACGGCAGTCGCTACCTCCGACATCTACTTGAAGAAGAGACAGGTGGAAAACTTGTGGCTATTTGCCGGCAACAGGCGGACGAAGGCCAACGACAAGCTGCTCGTCATCACCTTCAATTCTTCTCAGATTATCGAGATCTAATCGCAGACCCGACAATCCAAGCTGTTTTAGTGGTTGGTCCGCCAACCTTGAATTTCCCGATCGCATTAGAAGCCATCAAGCACAGAAAAGCTCTGCTCCTCGAAAAACCATTAGCCTTGAATTCACATGAAGGGAAGCACATTGTCGAAGCCGCAAAACAAGCTGGCGTTCCCTTGATGACTGGCCATACCTTGCGCTACGAACCCGTCATAAGAAAAATCCAAGAAATTGGTTCCACCCTAGGCCCATGGCAGTCGTTACGCGGAACCATGCACTTGGAAGAACGACTGGAAAGTAACGAGGTAAGAAAAACGGATTACGGAGTTCTCTTAGAATTCGGCATTCATCTGTTAGATTGGGCGCGCGTACTAATTCCAGGAGAACCACTTTTCGTTTCTGCTAACGTCAATGGTCTATCTCCTACTGAAATTAAGAAACATGCAGATATACACATTGTGACGCGTTCGGGTCTTTCTTGCCATTTGAATATTGCAAAAATTCCCACAAAGCGAGTCACACAAATTGAAATTACTGGAGAAAAAGGACGGGTTCAAGGGAATTGGACAACTGGCCTTATTAAATGCTTTGCCCACGATCAACTCATTTCTGAGGAAAGGGTACCCGCAGCACCCACCATTGTCCTGATGCTCAAGGATTTTTTTCGCCATCTACAAAGAGGCACACCCTTTCCCATTACCGGAGAAGATGGCTTAAAAGCCGTGGAACTCGTTGAGGCTTCTAACCAGTCGGCAAAAACTGGCCTAGCCATTCATGTGAAGTAAATATTGATCTACCATTAAGATTTTCCACCGGGCATAGCCATTCGCCAAGTCTCATACACTTCGTGAATCGTACGTCCCTGATTCCGAAACACGCCTTCGGCCTTATGAAATAGCTCAACGATCAACTGCCAGTCGGCTGGAGTCACATTAAATTCCCTAAAAGCCGCCACGATGCTCTGGTCTTCCCATAGTGAATGCTCCAAATCATAACCAACTAACGCTGCCAACATCCCGTCAGTCAACCCTTCAACGGCTACTTCGCCAGCGGCACGGTGATTCTCCTGTGTCCAATGGGCAAGTGCAGCATCTCGATAGGCTGCCAACTCTGGAGATGACGATTTAATAAGGGCCGCTTGCAATTGAATTAATCCATGAATCACTTGATTCGCTTGGGGAGTGCCTTCAGGCGGCAATATCCCCGCTTCATCAAACGTGGCGAGGAGTGCCATGATCGTTCTCACCATGGAAGAACTGGCCCGCTCAGAGACTAACAACACAAGAGGCGAATTCAGCACGTGTAACTCAGAGTTCAGATGTTGATTCTCGAAATATGTAAAATATCCCCACGATTCACTTGGGCGTGGAGACAACAGCAGGATTGTCAATAACACGACAAAGCACACATTCACCCCAAGCTTCCACCGAACTCTTCGCATGCAGAAAAACATCTCACCCACCTTCTGACTTGTCCCCGCATTCGTCGCAGGGGTACCATGCCAATATCCCATTCATTCGTGAGAAATTCCTAGCATGTCATCATCATCTTTCCCATCGCATTCCCACTCAAACCTTCTACGTTCTTTACAATATTACCAAAAAGGGGTACTCCAGCCAGAAGCCTGGTTCCGGATAGTCGAAGAGGATTACCGCCAACTGATTGCAGCCCTAAATTGGCAAAAGATTTTTCCTACACAACGGGAAGACTTTCAATTACTTGATGTGGGTTGTGGAACAGGGCGATTTCCCAAAATGCTTCAGCCCCTCTTACCCCATACCCTTCGTATTCATTACGACTATGTAGACCCTTCCCATTATTGCTTGGCTACGTGCAAGGAGGCGCTCAAGCCACCCTTCCTCCCTCGGGATGAGTATCAAACGACCCTAGAGCATTCACAAGAGGCTCTCACCCCTGGAACCTATGACCTCGCCTGGGCCATACAATCTTTGTATTGTCTCGAGCAACCCAACGTCCGCCCAGCGTTAAAGCAGTTATTACAGATTCTTCATCCATCGCGAGGGACGGCCTGCCTCCTTATTGCCAAACGCGAGGCCTTTTTTCCAACCGTCCATCAAATGTTTTTTAAACATTGTGCCGACCATACCCCACCGCCCTATCTTTCAGCAGAATCGGTTGTATCGATGTTGGAAGAATTGGGAGCCACCAATATCATACGGGAACTAGCTTGCACCCACACTATTTCCATTAGAGAAGATCGGCTTTTAGAACAATATCTCCAACAAAGCGTCATGGATACGATGCCACTCCCCAAATGGCAGAAAATCCCCCAATTACGAGCGTTCCTGGATGCCCATCGCCAGGACGATACCTATCATTTCCCTAACCCTTATTGGCTTATTCTGAGCGTGCCGTCCTCCGCGGGAGAAGAAGGAAGACAACGTCTACAAACCTACCTCTCCTCAGTCACTCCATCTCGACCAGTACGTTAAGGTGGGGAAAAGAAACAGTTTCGCTCCATTGACCCCTTGAATACGGTTGTGAGAAATTCTGATCTTGACTCGTATTTTTGGCATAATTGCCAGGATTAGGACCTGAGCGCCACTAATCAAGACTTTTTTATTCACACGATCACCTGATCAAGATACTTAATAGACATCGTCGTTCAAAAAGGAGTTTCATTTCATGGCTGAATCCCTGAAACACAATAGTAAAAAGTTGACCGAAGGACCTGACCGCGCACCCGCACGCGCCATGCTGCGGGCCGTTGGGTTGGTGGACGAGGATTTCAATAAACCATTGATCGCCGTAGCCAATACCTGGTCCGAAGTCACGCCATGCAACTATCATCTGCGCGAGTTAGCGGCCAGCATTAAACAAGGCATACGCGAGGCCGGGGGCACTCCAATCGAATTTAATACCATCGTGGTCTCAGATGGCATCAGCATGGGCACAGAAGGAATGAAAGCCTCCCTCATCAGCCGGGAAGTCGTGGCTGATTCAATCGAATTAGCCGTTCGAGGTCACCTTTTTGATGGCGTGATCGCTATCTCAGGCTGCGATAAGACCATTCCCGGTTGCGTCATGGCCCTGGCCCGCCTCAATCTTCCTTCCCTCATGCTCTATGGTGGCTCGATCATGCCGGGAGAATTCCATGGAAAACCGGTTTCCATCCAAGACGTGTTTGAGGCGGTCGGTTCACATTCCCGAGGAAAAATGAGCATCGAAGAATTGACCGAATTAGAACGACGAGCCTGTCCTGGAGCCGGAGCATGCGGTGGCCAGTTTACGGCCAATACCATGGCCATTGCGTTCGAATTTTTGGGTATTTCCCCCATGGGCTTCAACGGGATACCTGCGCTCGACCCCAAAAAACATGAAGTGTCCAAAGAATGCGGGAAACTTCTGATCAACATGTTGAAAAAGAACCTCAGGCCAAAAGACATCATTACTCGTCCCGCTCTAGAAAATGCCATTGCCGCTATTGCCACGACTGGGGGCTCCACAAATGGGGTGCTACATTTACTCTCCATTGCCCATGAATTGTCTGTCCCCTTGAACATCGATGACTTCGATACCATCAACCGCAAAGTCCCCTTATTAGCGGACCTGAAACCTGGAGGCCAATACATGGCCGCCGATCTGTATCAGGCTGGGGGAACTCCTCTAGTGGCCAAATGGTTGTTAGAAGCCGGACACCTTCAGGGAGAACAAATTACAGTCACCGGTCGAACCCTCAAAGAGGAAGCCGCCTCAGCCAAAGAGACGCCAGGACAACACGTGCTCCACACCGTTGCCGACCCCATCAAACCCAGTGGAGGCCTTGTCATCTTAAAAGGCAACCTGGCGCCAGAAGGCTGTGTGGTCAAAGTGGCGGGACACAAAAAGTTGACTCACAAAGGCCGAGCCAAAGTCTTTGAATGCGAAGAAGACGCCTTTAAAGCCGTGCAGCAAGGAGGTATCGAAGCAGGTGATGTCGTCGTGATTCGCTACGAAGGCCCACAGGGAGGTCCAGGCATGCGAGAAATGCTGGGGGTGACCAGCGCCATCGTAGGAGCTGGACTAGGAGAATCCGTCGCCCTCTTAACCGACGGACGGTTCTCAGGAGCCACTCACGGCCTAATGGCTGGCCATGTGGCACCCGAAGCCGCCAAAGGCGGCCCCATCGCCGCCGTGCAAACTGGGGACGTGATCACGATGGATATTACTAATCGCCGATTGGATGTCGAGCTATCAGATCAGGACATTCAAGCTCGACTCAAACAATGGACACCGCCTAAACCTCACTACACAAGCGGTGTCATGGCCAAATACGCCAAACTCGTGTCTTCCGCCTCCCAAGGCGCGGTCACGAGCTAATAGCGGAATGAAACAAGAGAGATTACGTCTGAGCAGGAATGTCGCTTGATCCACGGTTCATCATGTGATACCCCCCAGGATATTCAAACCGCAGGACCAAAGCATACGAACGCCTTAGCACGCCCCGACGAAACTCTCAACAAAAAAATGATGCCCTATCCAAAACCGCCGTCCTGATTTTCCACAACTCGCCACGAAATGTTTTACGATCAGGATTCTCTTAAGAGGTGCAAAGAAGAATATGAGGATATTCTTCAAAAGCACCATCAGCTAAAGTTGCGGTTGATGAAATTTCAATCGAAACTCAGAAGCAGTGACAGCCAAGTCTATCTGACGCAGGGGGTGATTCGGCGCCTCGACACCTTAGTTAGATGCATAAAAAATATATTCCGAATATCCTCGGTCGAAAGAACCGAAAAATTATCGCCAGACGAATTGAAGGATCTTACAATCAATCTTCATGCTTTTTTTGTCAACATATCAGGAATATTTGACAACTTGGGATGGGTGTTTGTGTTCGAACACAATCTTTTGGGAAGGCGAAAGGACGGAAAACTCGAACGGAAGGACATCGGTATTTTTAATAAGAAAACTCAATTGCATCTACCTGAAAACCTTCTAAAATATCTAGAATCAAGGGATTTGAAGTCCTGGTACGAAAACTACTCCAAAAATTTCCGCGATGCTCTCGCACATAGGATACCTCTTTACGTTCCACCAGCGATGCTCAATGAGAACGAAGGTGAAGAGTATCAGAAGCTCCAAGATCAATTACAGACATTGGACCTCTCCTCTCCAGAGAATCTTAACCGCTATGAGGAAATTCTTGGCCAGCAGATGCAACTCGGACAAGTTAGTCTATTTTTTGCGCATTTAAAAAACGAAGGGGGTGACCCCGTATTCTTTCATGCCCAAGTTATTGTTGACTACAAGACTGTGGAGGAATTGGTTATCAAGTTTTGCGAGGCCTACGTCGAGCCTACCCCGTAGGATAAACCTAGCAGGTTCGTTTGACTACTTCTTTTTCAAAAGCACGTTCGTCTTTTTTTGGGCAATTTCGACGGTTCGGAAGGCGCGGTCTTTTTGACCAAGGGGAGCATCCTGTTCAATGGCTTTCAAGAAATCTTGTGGGCCATGAACGGGAGCATAGGTGAGAGTGACGATCACATCCATCGAAGGTGCATCTTTGGGAGTGGGAAAGGTAAATGATTCTTGACGAGTTTCTTCTGGTTGAAGAAGCGTATCTTGGAGAACTTTTTTGGCTTCGAAATCAAAAACAGTCTCTTTACCATCTTTCCGGCCAAATACCCGCTGATAAAACCGCTGTTCATTATAGACCGTCTTTAAATTTTTCCCTTTAATAGTCAAATCAACCACTATTCGAGACCATCCGGGATGGGGCAACGGCAAATTGTGGGGGACGAGACTTTTGATCGTGACATCTACCTGTGAGGTCTTTCCCTTGACCGTCGAGGAAAAATCGAGCTCAACGGCCTCCGCGCGGACTTTTCCAAATCTTCCTGGAAAACTATGATTGGCCACTTTCCGTATTTTTTCACCATTCGCTGATTCATCAACCGCTTCCGGCATATGGCAGGATTGGCAGGGCTTGCCACTCGTTTCGGCTTGAGACGCTTTCCAATTGCCTAACCAATCGGGAAGATCTTTAGCTGTTTGTGGGGTTTCCGGCAACGAATCATGGCAGGTCACACAGAATTGCGATTCGCGAAACAATCCTAGTTTTTCAGATTGATGCGCTAAATTTTCTGCGGCTTTGTCATAGCTACCAAAAATTGTTTTCCCTAATTGAAAAGTCGGGACTGGTGGGTGGGTTGTTGCGTCAACATCATGAATCAAATGGCACTGCGGGCACCCTACGCCGTCCATATGTGGATCTTTCGATTGGACTTCCTTGATGAACTGCGGCAAGAGCTCAGGATATTCGGTAATATGTGGAGCATGACACTGAAAGCACATCGCCCGATCTTTTTCATCGGCTTGTGCGATATATCGATCCAAGGTCAGTCGAAACGGGGCAGAGACGATGGAACGCGATTGTGCTGAGGCCTCCCACTCTTCAAAGACTCGGAGATGGCACCGTTTGCATTTTTCTGAACTGGGGAAGGCCTTTCCCACAGGCTTTTTGGCTGCCATGATGGAGGGCACATTCACCACGAACATGCTGGTTATTAGGACGCTCCCGACTATGGCCAAAATTGGTAAAAGAAACTGCTTGTTAGCCATTATTCCTTTATACATGCGCCTCGTCCTTTTAAAAGAGTCTTGTCCTTTGAGATGGGGAATATTTCGAAAAAAACTTAGAGATTCATGGTCCTGAAGGTCAGCAACCGTGGGGTGGCATAATCTTGCAGAATCGCATCTGCCTTTTCACGATCTTTATCTGTCGGCAAGGTTGCCAAATAGGCGTCTTTCAACTCTACGGTTGGTTCAGGAATCAAGGCATAACTCAGGGCTGCTTCCAGTACTAACCCCTTGGCACCTGGCTGCGTTTTTAACGAAAATGGGATATGACGCGTCGTACCCCCATTCACCAAAGGCCGGGGAATGGGTCCCCGTAATAACTCCTTAAACGTCTTTCCGAATTGTTCTGTGTATTCATCAATCACCTGACCGTTGGTAGATTTAAGGGTCACCGTGACAAAAAATTGCTTCAGTACAGGGTCTCCTCCAGGGAAGGTGTGCGGAAGTGCCCCATTTTTTACAAGTACTTCACCTTTGATAACCCCTTGGTCTTCCTTCGCTTCAATATCCACCCGCGAAAACCATTCGGCCTGTAAATTACGATTGCTAAGCATAATCCCGGGAATGACAATACCCTGGAACCAATGTCTACCAATGGGGCGAGTGAGCGCCCCACGTTGAGAAGTGGAACTTCCAGTTGATTGTTCCATATGACAGTCCTGACAAATGGTGCCCTTTAGGATTTGGCCAGGAATATCCTCCCGCATGACATCTTTGACTTTGCCAAAGTGGCAAGAGGCACAGTAGTGGGCCCCTTTGTAGACCTTTGATTGTTCTGAGGGATGAACCAGATTGTCTTCCGGTTCGGCATAGGGCCCAAAAATCGTGGTGCCTGCAGAAATTTTGAAGGTCGGATGGCCATTTGGGTTTTCTTGTGTCCCAGATATTAAATGGCAGGCACTGCAACTGATACCTTCTACTTTGACGTGCTTTCCGCCCTTCATCACCTGTTCAATAATTCGATCGGTATGTTGTGGAAACACCGTCACCGACGGAGCATGACAAGACAGACAACGATTGCGTTGATCAGCATCTGGCTTGGTTTGAAGCCATACCCCTAGAACAGTTTGAAACACCGGAGAGGTTAACGCGGTTCCATGCAAAAGCGCGCCATCAACACGACCAAATGATTTGAGATCCATGGTCTGCTCACGCATGCCCTTCCATTCTTCATAATGGCGGTCATGACATTGCTTGCATTGTTCGGACGGGATGAACGTCTCTTCAATTTCTTCCATCCACGTTTGGGTTTCGTCCGAAGAGGAGGTCTGATCTTGAGCGATCACATACCCAGAAAAGCAAAGGATTCCAATGACACCCCCAAGCAAGAAAAGAGAGCGGCCCCAACTGCGCATCTTCAAACCCTTTGATCCGTTATTCCTCATGTAAAACCTAATCCTGCAAGAAGCGGACAAAATGAAAATTCAATCCGCCGGTCACTCCGACGCCACTCATAGGTTCATACGTGGCTACCGTAAAGTTTGGCTTGGATATGGTCTTTTCAAGGGCATTCCCTAAATCCAACAGGGTACGAATTTCAAAAATATCAATTTCCTTGATAATAGCTTTGACTTTGATGCCTGATAATTCTGCGGGCGACCCGCCAATGACCTCAAACACAACCACACCTTCCGCTTTGGTCAGCCCAAGAATCTCTTGAATTTCCTTATCTACCTCCCCCACGTCAACACCAAATTGTTCGGCAAGCGCGAGGGCTTTCTCTTCTGTCATTTCCTCATTTGATGGTTCGGCTAGAACCGCAGTGGGGGCTAAGGCTTGCGCCATACAAAAAGCACTGACCAACATCAGGACAAATAGACTTCTAGTTAAAAAATGATGACTCATTGAAACTCCATGAACGGGAAACATCGGTGTGTCTTTATCCTTCAGTTCCGCTAGAACTCGCTACTATGGGGTCAATTTGTAATTGCATCCACGACGCCACGGCTTTTTGTCCATTGCGTTCTTTGTTTTCGCCATTCCACACAGCAAACGCCACGGCTTGCAACCGCCCAGGAATGAGCTTGGCTTCATTTTCAAGATCATCGCCCTCTACAGTGAGGGGTCGTTTCATCACAACCCGCCATAGCCCTCGCTTCCATTCAGCTTGCCCTTTAATTCGCCCCTGCCGTTGCTTACTAGTTAAAGTGCTGAACCCGCCTCCAATAAGATCCTCGACCGAAGACGGTCGGCGTGGAATAACTTCAAAACGACGGGGGCCCTTTCTCTTTCGCCTCGATTCTTTAGCTCTGGCTGCTCTGCGATCCACATCGCTCTGCCAATCGGCCTTCCAGTGCCAAATGTTCACATAGTGATCTAATTGCCCCATGCAAAAGAAGGCTGGCGCATCGCCGACGGGAAGGGCCACTGCTGCCCCATCTCGAAATACTCCAGGAGTTAAGGATTCGTTGACCGTAGCATCCTGCCATTCCATTAAAAATGCCATTTCTTTTCCATTGTGAATGGAGCGTATCGATAGCGCTCTGACGCTAGGCTCTGGCCAAACAGGGCGGGTAATAATTTGCCCACTTAATGGTAACGGAAGAGGAGAGACCGTTTCCCAAGCTGGATCAGAAGGGTGTGCCGGCACCTCTCCTTCTTGAAAATGCGCACGGACCACCATGCCTTGGGAACTAACCAACGGCACTTGATACCAAGTCAACACAAAGAGGAGAGCCACGCTCATCGAACCCCACAGCCATAGAGGCTGCTTTATAATCGTGATGATTTTTTTGAATACCGTCCCCAAGAGCAACAACTCCTACAATATTCTTTCCGCAAAATATTTGTTCAATAAAAATGCAACTGCCGAAATTCAAATGGCACTAAAATATAACGGGTGCATAAATCCCAGTATCATCATAACATTTTCACATGACAACACGTCGACTCTAGATGAGCCAGCTCCACATACGCCAAAGGAAAATTGTGGTGGTTCAGGAGAAAAGATTTCACGGAAACGAAGGGTAAGTCAGTTTGTGGTGACACCAGAAAAAAAATGGCTGGACTTTTGTGGTCCTCCCATTGGGAAAAGAGGCTATCCTATTTTCACCCGTCGAATTTTATTTTCATTCCGCTCACAAATGTATAAATATCCTTCGGAGTCTAAGGTCAAACCAGCTGGTGTATTCACGATGGCTTCGGTAGCTAGCAGCCCATCCCCGTGTTTCAACATGCCAGCGTCTTCCTTCGCCACAAAGCGAGCGGCTCCGCAGCCCCCCATATTCTTATCATCATACCCACTGTCTCCATTGCCAACAACGGTCGTAATGATACCCGTTATGGCGTCAACCTTCCGTATTCGGTGATTCATGGAATCGGAAATATAGACATTCCCTTCCCCGTCCACGACAGCACTTTCCGGAACATTTAGCATGGATTGGACCCCTAACTTTCCATCGCCATCAAATCCAAATCGACAGACTCCAGCAATCGTCGACACCGTACCCGTCTTCATATCAATTTTCCGAATACGATTGGTTCCTTTATCAGTCACATAGAGATCACCATGGCCATCTACATCAATGTCGACTGCATCATAAAACTTACATTCCAGCGCAGGTTTACCATCATCTAAATACAAACTCAGGTCCAAACCATCAGAACATTTGGGGCGTAATAATCCTTCGTCATTACTAAAATCAATCCCAATCGCATCACCAGACAACACAATGAGGTTTTGTGCGGTCAAAGGACTGATTCGTTCGTCATCTTCTCCTGTCCAGCATCCCCCAATAGTGGTGACTAATCCGGTCTCAAGATCATATTGACGAATTCGATGAGCTTGTGTATCGGCAATAAACATCCGGTCATGTTGGTCAAAGACGATGGCAGCAGGATAGGTTAAATTCACTTCTAGCCCAGGCCCATCCCCATTAAACCCCCATTGTCCAGTGCCCACAACCGTCGTAATAATTCCTGTTTCCGCATCGATTTTTCGAATGCGATTGCTTCCCGAATCACACACATAGAGATTATTCTTGGAATCGCAGGCCACATCCAAGGGGAGGTATAATCCCGCTTCGCCACAGGGTCCATAATCACCGCTGTAACAAGTTTCACCATTTCCAGCGAAATTATGGAGGCGGCCAGTTTCCAAATCGACTCGCCGAACTCGGTCAGAGCCGCATTCGGCAATGTAGACAAACTGCCCTTTTCGATCAATCGTGACCTGATTGGGAAGAGGAATTCCAGCTTTTATCGCTCGCTTCCCATCACCAGTACTGCGAGACTTGCCATTTCCTGCAAACGTTTCAATCGCGTCAACAACTACCGGCGTCTCTGTTTCCATATGAATAAAACCTCTTCTGTTTAACTAAAAGAACACTCACCATCCATGAAAGCGTCTATCACCATCTGACGCCCAAACGCCCCGTGCCTTAGGCCTTTGCAGGGGCTGCAGGTTCGGGAGTCACGGCCTGAACCATCTCAGGTTGTGGCTGGGCGACTGCTTGTACAGGTTCTGCCTGAATCGGCTGAGGGATTTGGGGAGGGACAGCAGTTGAAGCGGTCATCCCCTCCTCAGCTTGCGCCTGAGGATCAATATCATACTGCTCCGCTTCCTGAACAGATTTCTTAAAACCTTTGATGGCTTTACCAACTCCTTCACCCAATTGCGGTAATTTTCCTGCACCAAAGATAATAAGGACGATCACTAAAATAAGAATCAGTTCTGTAAAGCCTAAACTTCCAAACATAGTTCGTCTCCTTGCTAGGATATTACTTTTTTGCGGTTTCTCTAGAACGTTTACTAAACCGCTCTTTCAAACGATTGCGGGTTTCTTCCGCCTGGTCAAACTGCTTACACTTCTCATAGGTATTGATCAGATTGTAATACGCTAAGGGTTCATCGGGATTGCTGTCTACCGCATCCTCCATGACCTTGACTGCCATATCGGGCTTCTTAAGATTTAAGGCAATCTCCATTAGCTTAAAACTCGACTCTAAATGGTTCGGGTCAAACTCTAAGACTTTCATATACGCTTGCATCGCCATATCCAACGTATTGAAATCGGAAACCTGAGGGTCATCGAGTTTTTCGTAAACGCCTGCCAGGTTATACCACGCAATAGGATCTTCTGATGAAATTTCAATGAGTCGCTCAAAGTATTCTTTGGCTTGAAGATACTCCGCCCTATCATTATGTAACCTCCCTACATTGAACAAGGCCAACACATCATACGCATTGAGTTCCAATGCCCGCTTGAACTGTGCAATGGCATCATCAAGCATCCCTTTGGTTCCATAAATCGTCCCAAGATTTGAGTAATACATTGCCAGGGACCGATCCATTTCAACCCGAAGGCCTTCCGCCATTTCAATAGACTTTTTAACTTCTGATAGGGCTTCATCCATCCGGCCTTTATTGAAATACAATTCACCAAGTCGGCAACGCGCTTGGAAATCATCAGGTTCCTCACCTAGGAGTTTTTCGAGCTCGGCAATCTCCTCATCAACCGTCAAGGCTTGTTCTTCAGTTGGAGCATCACCCGGTTGTGGGTCCATCGTTTGAATTCCAGCAGCTTGTTCTTCCATTGCAATATCCTAACTACGGTGTTTGTTCCCCGAATACGGGTCGAATTGGTTGATAGAGAATTTCATCTTGATTTTTGTTTCGAAGTCGCCCTAAGCTCCCTCGTTTATCGATATTTAATAACATTAACCCAAGCACTACCATCAAGGTCAAATGGGACAATTGCAGGGCATACCCAGCCATAAACATCAAACCCAGGCCATAACCCGCCAGTCGCCCAATAATGACCAATTTAATGACAGTATAAGCCCAGCAGGTAAACCCTGCCACATAAAAGGCAAAAGGGAGATAAAAGGTATAGCCCATCCCCATTTGGAAGATCCAGCCTATGCCTTCCCCAGCCTTCCTGACCTCTAGAGCCTTTTCTGGGCTCCAAAGTGTGAGAAAATAGTCCATAAATAAAAGGATAAGAAAGACGCTTCCCCCACTTATTAAGAGGCTTAATCCCCATTTTCGTTGTGATTTGTTTTTTGTCACAAATGAGGTACTCCCATATGCCCAAAATACCAATATACTCGATAGGACCATGAGAGCTTCCCCTAATCGATTCACCTCATGAACCAACGGCGGGGCATCAAGAATATTTAGTAACCCATAGGAGGTAGACATCGTTTGATAGTAGAGCCACCCAGTAATTCCTAAAAAAAATGTCCCAACCATCAAGCGTTGGCTCCACAAACGATGGGTGCCCCAATACTCCACAAGAAGCACCACTAATATTCCAAATGCTAAAATGTTGTACACCACTGATCCCAGCATAGCTGGTGGGAAAAACAGATATCCTACTGTGCATACGACTAAGAGCGCGGCCAAAGGGATGACCACTTTATCCCATTGACCAACCCAAAGCTTGGTTCGCATTTTTTGTATGAGCAAAATCCCTAAGATTAAAAAAACGAGAATAGCAGTCATATTTAATAGGACAAACCCTAGGGACGATAACGTCCGAAACCCAATTCGTACCGCCTCATATTTTTCGGCTAATTTTCCTAAATGCATGCCCAAGCGAGAAACTAACCGATAGAGTACTAATTCAAAAAAAGCCGCGAAGAGCAGACTCTTCAATCCCCACTCAAACAGCAAGCCAGGATTCTCTAATTTGTCTGATATTTTTTCTTTCGCGGCAATCATTTTGAGCCCCCTAAAGCATGGACCAATTGATTTGGCTTACTTTTCTGTACCAGGTAAAAACCCCATCCCCTCATACACCAGAGAGCTGTGCTTCTCGTTCTTTATTGTATCGAGCAATATAGAGTAACCCATCTGCCATCGAATAATTAAATGGCAATTCACAGACGACTTCACTTATCTTTTCATACACATATTGATAGACCTTTTCAGCCTGATCCGGAGTCATTCCTGATTTGACCTCGTAAAAGAACCCGAGACTGAGATCTTCAGATGCTGGGCGCATTATTCGCTGAACTCCATAGGCACCAGGATCACTCATGATCGGCGCCTCTTTTTCCAAATCAAATAAACAGGGCTGGCAGGAAAACCCATAGGAGGAATTCAGCTTGGTATTGTCCACAATGAAATTCATCGTTTCCAGAGATTCTTCTTCGGTTTCCGTTGGGAATCCAACAATGACATAACAATGAACCGCAATACCAAGATCGACACAATCCGAGCAGATCCTCGCCACGTTCTCCTGCGTAATACCCTTGACCATAAAGTCCATAAGCCTGGCGTTATACGTCTCTAAGCCAAACACAATTTTTTGGCACCCCGCCTCTCGCATGGAACTCAAGAGTTCTCGAGACAGATTTTTTTCGAATCGAAGCTCGGCAGTCCATTGCAAATCTAACTTCCGATTAATCAATTCTTTGCAAAGCCGTTTTGTGGGTGAGAGAGCCAAACATTCGTCAGTAAAGAAAAAATACGGAGTGTCATGCATCTGGGATAGGGCTTCTAATTCATCCACTACTTTTATTGGATCTTTTTGCCTGAAGTTCTGATGATCCAAGGTCAATGCGCAAAATGCACAATCCTTGTAATAACAGCCACGTGAAAATTGCACAGGCAAAACCGTGTGAGGGGCCAAATATTGGTCTAACGGAAACCCTTTATAATTAGGTGCAGGATGTTCTGAGAGATTTTCAGAATAAAAAGGTTGATTAACAGTAATTTTCCCCTCATTTCGCCAAATAAGGTTGGGAACCTTACTGAAATCTTTTCTACCTTCCAATTGATTGATCATTTCAAGAAGGGCTGTTTCCCCTTCAAACACGATGAAATCGTCGGTGACCTCAAACAAACGATCACAACGTCTGAGGTTGTCCACGAGTCGAGTAAAAATACTTCCTCCCACCGTGACATGAACTTGAGGAAATTGTTCCTTGATTAAACGACAGAGGGTCAGTCCAGGAATAATCTGAGAAGTAGCCGTAATCGATACACCAACAAAATCTGGAGTATTTTCTATAAATCCTGGCAAAAAGAATCTTCGATAAAGATCAAGATAGGGGTTTTGCGATTCATCATGAATAGCTTTAATAATATCTCGTGAGGAGTAGATCGAGTAGGAAAGTTGGTTATCGACGACCGTCATTCTTGTGGGGAAATATAGAGAAGACACCACATCCAACCATCGATCAATCACAAACAAGGATTCGCGATACCGATCTTCATCAAAAAATTCCTGCGTTCGTAACGAGGTTTTGGCACGCTCCACTTCATCAATTAAATGGGGAAACCGATCTAAGGACTCGACAGCTTTGGCATAATGCTCCTTACTTCCGGGCCCGGTCTCTCCATCAACAGATTGTTCAAGTTTTTTGACCAGATCAATTAATTGCTGATGAATATCTAAGCCAAAACTTTTTGTTAACATTCTATCTAATAGCTCAATATTCAAATCTCGTTGTTCTTGGACTGGCACACCAGATTGTTCAAGAAATGCCGATAGGCAGGGAATACTGAGGTAGGGCTGAGATGGATGCCAGCTAGGAGGAAATAAAAGAGAAATATTCACAGCATAGCTCCCAATCAATTAGGGAAGATAATAAGACAGCTTTTTCGGATTTACTTTAAATTTATACACGTCACAATCTTCTCAACGCAACTAAGAAATGAATTTGGAAGTTCTCAAGAGGGAAAAAATCTGATAACTCAAACCCCCTTCGCCAAAATCCTTCCTATTTAAATGCATCATACCTAAAAAAAAACCCCCGGTAACTCCCTCAATTTATGAGGTGAATCACCGGAGGTTTCTTTTTTATAACCAGTCTTCCTTATTTAGGAAAACTTTGGAAACAAAGTCACTCTCCTTATGGCATTTGAGCAGTGAACCAGGTCGAAATACCCTTCATGCCGTTCCGTTCCACATTCGAGCCATCCCATACGGCAAATGCCACTGGGAAGCTTGAACCAGCCTTGAACTGCACATCGTTAGGATCATTCGTTGCCAAGCTCCGCTTCATTACCACGCGCCAGGTAGGACCGCTACAGCAGCCGCCCTTCAACGCACCATATGGCTCCCATAATCCATTACCCACGACGTCTTGTGACGCTTGAGTGGTCAATGTGCTGAAACCATTGGCATTTAAGTCTTCTACAGAACCTACCCGCATGTCTGGGTCTGACATAATGTTACCTGACCAAATACCTGGGTTGAATGGGCCTAAGCTCCGTCCAATCCGATCTGGATAGGTCACACCACCAGCTGGCTCTTCGTAGTAGTAATCCCATGCAATTGAAGGATATTGGTTATCAACATCCCACATTCCGGCAACGCCTCGTCCCAAGTCTTTTTGCCATTCTGCGTTCCACCGCCAAATGTTCACGGTTCCGCCTGATTGGCCCATACATTGGAAAGGTGGCGCCCCAGCTGTCTGCACAGGGAATTGCACCGCTACTTGATCCCTAAAATCTTGAGGACCAATTGTGGTGTTATTCAAAGTTTGATCTCCCCAGTTCGCCCACACGCCAATCTCTTTGCCATTGGTGGCCATTTTGATCATGACGGTTTTGACGGAAATGTTGGGGTGCATAGGAGTCGTAATTGTCTGCCCGCTGAGAGGGGCAACAATACCAGGAACTGACTCCCACACTGGATTGGCCGCATCCATTGGAATTGGGCCAGTAATTTTGCCAACCGGAATCGTCACCGGTTGCGAGACGGCTAGCGGAATCTGCCCAAGTGTCAATCCAACACAGACAACCAGGACAGATAGAAGAACGCCAAACACCAGTCGTTTGTTACGCGTCTGCACCAATCTCATAATGACGCATCCTCCTTTGATAAAAGATTAAAACCGAAAGGACTGCAAATAACCTGTCTCTTAAAACCTATCAAACAAATCATCCTATCCAAATCAACAATACTAAGCATTCCCTGATTGATCCGATGTTCCACTTTCTTTGTCTAAAAACGCATCTGCACCGACTTCGTTCATGAGCATGCTTAACTCATTCCCTTGATCTTGGGCACCACATTCAAAAGTTTGGCCTTCAGGATTCATATAAGAAGCTGGTCGATAATCTGTTTCCGAATAAGGTTGTGGCGTAACACCAAGAAAAGCAATGTCAAAGGCCATCCAATCTGTCGTAAAGTCAGCAAGGATCTTATAGAAACCATAATCAGCCTTACGCTTTAACATTCCAGAAAATAATGGCACCCATCGCCCTATGTGTTCTTTTACGAACTTCTTTTCTGCCTCGATAACGGTTTTCAGCTTTTCTGCTCCGTCATGAAGAATGGCATAGGACTCTTTATAAGACAAATAATGCATGAATTCTAATTCAACACTCAAATGATCTAAGCGTTCATGAATATCTGGAGATAATTGGAGACCAAAGGCACTGTAAAAACCGGCAATGTCACCCATGACATATGATTGTCCAAATACGTGATCGTTTCCAAACAAGGTTTCGTAAGGCGGGCAATCTAGGGCAATCACATTGCTAAAGACTCGACGATGTTCGTCGCGCAAATCCTGGATGTTCCAATTCTCACCTTCGGAAGAAATCCAAGCTTCGATTGAATCAAAGTGCGCAGAAACTGCTTGTAAGCGCTCCTCTGTTTCTTGTCCGCCCACACCTTTAAGTTCTTTTCTTAACCCTTCTAATGCCGTCCTGCCGTCTTCTACAAATTCTCCACTTTGTAAGTAATCTAGGAATTCTTCATCCTCTGGATAGAGATACCCCCAAGAAACTAGCAAATACAACTTACTTCGACAAAGTGCACGATCAACAGCTGGAGCATCTTTTGGGGAAATCTTCACGACCTTTTGGTCGTTGGGTAATGGAGACCCATTTGAACGAATATTTTTCTTTTCTTTTACAACTGCTGCCATATTTCACCTAATAAAAGGAATAAAAATCTTGTATTGCCTTTTTATAAATACCGATCAATAATTCAATCTAAATTCACGAAAAGGGGACCAGATAATAGGACAACAGGCCCATGAAGTCAAGACGTGAATACCCTCCAAATGGCCTTTCTCCATCTATAATTTTAGAAGACATTCTATAGCCCTTTTTCCCATAGAATAATTAGGAAATTAAATGCATCTTTTCTTTATGATTCCAAATACTTACTATCCACATTTGAGTAAAACTACGTAAAAAGGCATTGTTGGAAAAATTATTGATAAATTCGAAATTTTCAAACCTATCTTAGGTGCCTATAAAAATTACATAGAATGCGCGACGATTCGAATGGCAGCACGGTCATTGACCGTTCCACATATGTATTGACAAATCCCACATCCGACGCAAAGCGCGTCATCAACTGCAACGAGGAAAATTCCAAAATCCATAGAAATGGCGTCTGTTGGACACTTGGACACACAGGCATTACACCCATTTCCGGCCGTACAAACATTCCGTGAAACCTTGGCTAACCCCATCCTGACTTTGGATTGATTCATGAGAGGCATCAAGGCCTCCGTTTCACATGCATTGATGCAGGGAAAATCTTCGCACAATTGACAGGGGGTTTGCCCAGGATAGATTCCAGGAGTTTCCTGAACTTGCAACTGCTCAATAGCATCATGTGGACACGCATCAATACAATCCCCACATTTCGTGCACCGCCCTAAAAAAAGTTCCTCTTGCACTGCACCAGGCGGACGCAACCACCCTGTCTTTTCTATAATCTGATTTTCCTGAACCTTTTCGACGGTTGGCGCATCACGATGCTTCACGAATTCTTGAACCGTCGCACCAATCGACACCATGGAATGGCGAAGAAATGTCCGCCGTCCCAGAGCTGGATCGTTCTCACTGCTATCAGAGGCTGAATCAGAAGCTGCCATCAATGAAACCTACACCACTCCAGAAGCCCGCAACTTGTAAACTTCTACGCATCGGTCACAAGCACCATATTCAACATCCCATCCCGGGTGATTTTCACGAATAAAATCTAGAACAAATCCTTCTAACGTTTCTTCCATGTCCTCTACCCAAGTATAGGTTGGGAATCGACAGAGAGGACAAGGAAAACCAGGAAGCAACATGGGTTTTGTCGGCAAATCAGGCACTCCACCATCGTCAACTTCAACAGCCCGTTCAATGACTCGAGTCGTATCCGAGGCCATTTCAACGAGTTCCGCATGGCTGAGATAGTCGGCCTGCCAAATACCTTCAAACACGGACTCCACTTGATCAGGTTGAATTTTTCGATACCAGGAACGAAATTCTCGAAATCGATATTCTCTAGAGAACATTGGCTCTTTGCCAGATCGAGCAATTCGACTATCGACATGCATACTCCATAAGACTCGATAGCGATTCAAAATCAAATGCTCTTCCCCAGGATTCAAGCCAACTTTCGTATCGGGGTCGTAGCCAAAATCATCATCAAGCATATCGGAAATATGCGTCAATTCATGACGTAGATATCGAGGGATCGCCGGATCGTAGAATCGACGGGGTATTAATTTAATCCCCACACCTTTTTTCCCAGCTTCCTCAAACTGCTTAGCCAGCTTTTCCTCCACCACACCCCATTTGCGCAGGACATCTACTCCCTCTTGATCTTCTTTCAACACCCCACGGACAAGGACAATCCCCGTTTTATCTCGAAGGGCGGGGAAATCATCAAACCCATCTCGAAGAATATCGGCAAATCCCCATTTTGCAAATAAATGCTGATAAAGCCGCTTAAATTCAGGCTCTCGATCATCAAGGGCAAACTTTTCATAAATCGGATCTGCTAATTCGTGAAACTCATTATAATAGGTGGGGTCCCCCTCTCGTTCAGTTTTTTCAGCAAACGAGTCGATGACTTCCTGAAGTAGAGCGGGCTGAAAGCGGATTTCCATGAACAAGCCTCCGTGTACATTCTCATTACCGAAAAAATAATTTTTTGGCAGTGAATCCTTAGGAATTTATGAATAATGCCAATTCCGATGTGTCTTGACTCCCTCTAAAAGCGGCGATTAGTATCAAGATGAAAGGATTATAGAAATGGGTTTTCCTATTTGGCAAGGGAAAGGTCCCACACTCTTATTCCTAAACGGTTATTCTACCGTATTATTCGTTGACTCATAGCGTACCAAGCGAGGACATTCATGACCCAAACTACCAGCTCCGATACCTTCTCCCCTCAAATGGGGGTACCACAACCTGAAATAGAACCGGCACCACTTTTGGACTCTCTTCCCTATTGGAAAAGCGGAATTAAAGAACTGAAGTCGTTCCGGGGACATTCACAAGAAATTTGGTCTGTGGCTTTTTCGCCTGATGGACTGACCATTGCCAGTGGAGGCAATGACCGTTTTGTTCGTATGTGGGATATTGAAACGGGACGACTCATTCGTTCGCTCCGCGGCCATACCGCTGTTGTCCGACAAGTTCAATACAGCCCAGATGGCCTAATGCTCGCCACGGGCAGTGAGGATCGAACCATTCGGTTATGGAATCCACAAACGGGGGAATCCCTCCGCTTGCTGTTCACCCGATATGATCATGCCGTCACGAGTCTCTCCTTTTCGCCCGATGGCTTAATGCTCGCCCGTTGTGGCCAAAATAAAGATATTAAAATCTGGGAAGTCACTACAGGGACCGAACTGATGTCCCTGCTAGGAAAAGATCAATTCGACCATAATTGGAGCGTCTGTACAGCCTTTTCTCCAGATGGCCTTCACCTGGTGGCTGGGAGTGATATCGGCAAAATCAAATTATATGAAGTATTGCCAAGCGGAGAAGAAAAAATTGCTCACAACGGTCATTGGCGGGATGACGAAGATGACGAAGAAACGGAAAATCGTGGATTCTATGTGGATGAACATGGAGGCTTTCAAAAACCCATGGAATATTGGATTGGAGCTCTGACCTTTACCCCAGATGCCTCAACCATGATTTCCGGTAGCCGCGATTGCTCAATAAAGTTTTGGGATATGCCTAACCTTGAGGAACGCCGCACATTGAAGGGGCATTCCGAGTGGGTCAGAAATCTTCTGGTCAGTCAGGATGGGAAAGTTTTAGTCAGCGCCAGTGATGATGGCACAGTTAAAATGTGGGATATTGAAAAAGGACGCCAATTTCGAACCATCAAATCTCATAAAGGTCCTGTACGCGGAATCGCACTCTCTGCTGATGGGAAATACTTGGCCACTGCCGGAAATGACCGCATTATTACCCTATGGGAAGGCGGAGAATAATTTTGAGCCAAGAATACATGTTGGCCTGATATTCGCTCACCCGGCTGAATTATCATCACGGTCAGAGCTTGCGTCTTCTCCAGACCTGACAATGTCATAACGTTTGCACTTTTCCCAAAGGCCCTTTCGAGACAAACCCAGCACTTGAGCTGCGATCGTTCGACTCCATCCGGTTCGTTGAAGAATTTCTAGAATATGGGTTCGTTCAAATTGCTCACGAGCCATAGCTAAGGTTTCCATCGTCCCAGTTTTGGAACTTGTCTTACGTTCCTGATCTCCACAAAAGCCACAGTCTTTCTGTGGCTCTCCACCTGAATAGGGACACCGACTTTGTCCGCACAAATCCACGACCTGAATTTCTTGAGACTGTTGAGCAAGGGCAACAGCTCGCTCTATCGTATTTTCTAACTCACGCACATTTCCAGGAAACCCATAGCGAAACAGAACTTCTCGAGCCTGCCGAGATAATGTCTGGACTTTTTGTTGATTTCTGGCAGCCATGGTGCACAAAAAGTGTTGAGCAAGGGTCAAAATATCCTCTCGTCTCTCGCGTAATGGGGGAAGTTGAACCGGAACAACATTCAAACGATAATAGAGATCCTCACGAAATCGTCCCTGCTCCACTTCTTTTTTGAGATCCTTTTGAGTGGCACAAACCAATCGAACATCGACTTCAATCGTCTCATTCCCTCCCACTCGTTCGAACTGACGTTCCTGCAGCACACGCAGTAATTTAATCTGAACAACAGGTGAAATTTCTCCAATTTCATCCAAAAATAACGTCCCCTGGTGCGCTAATTCAAATCGACCATGACGTTGCCGAAGCGCTCCGGTAAAGGCCCCTTTTTCATGCCCAAATAATTCGGCTTCAAGAAGTGTTTCTGGGAGTGCAGCACAACTCACTTTGACTAAAGAATGCTTGTGCCGAGGACTATTCACATGAATGGCATTGGCAATCAATTCTTTGCCAGTCCCACTTTCCCCAACGACCAATACAGTGGAGTCAGTATTGGAAACGAGTTTAATTTTTTCCAACACCTGATGCATTCGTTCGTTTTTCCCCACAATTCCTTGAAAACTAAACTTATGTTCTAATTCTTCACGGAGCATACGATTTTCATCACGGAGGGCAACCATGCTACACACCCGTTCTACGCTCAATAGCAATTCATCCATTGAAAAGGGTTTCGTAATGTAATCATATGCCCCACCTTTCATCGCATGGACGGCAGTATCCACGGAACCATGCGCGGTAATGACAATCACTTCAGATTGAGGCCATTGCTCCTTACATTTCGAGACTATTTGAAGCCCATCCGCTCCGGGTAAACGCAAATCAGTGATCACCAGGTTATATTCGGAAGCCTGCAAACGCTCTAAGCCTTCGGTACCCGTACTGGCTTCCTGAACCTCATAACCAACAGCCACAAGCGCATCCACCATGGAGACTCTCATTAAAGGCTCATCATCAATGATGAGGATTGATCCGTGTTTCATGAACCCACCTTGAGCATCGAAGGCATGCGAGACCGAACCAATGGGAGACGAACAGCAAAACGCGTTCCTCTTCCTTCTTCACTCTCTACTAACATTTCACCTCCATGCCGTTGGACAATTCCTAAACTCACCGATAAGCCCAAGCCGGTCCCCTCTCCCGTACCTTTTGTCGTAAAAAACGGATCAAAAATATGAGGACGCACATTGGCGGCAATGCCACATCCATTATCCTCCACGATAATTTCACAAGCATCTTCATGCTTTCGAGTTTCAAGACTCACATACCCATTTTTCTTAAGCGACTGCACAGCATTCAGCACCAGATTCATGACGACTTGTTCAATCATAGGAGCATCAACCAGAAGCTGAGGAAGTGTCTCATCATACTGCTTCTTAAGATTCGCGTTCCGCTCGATAAACACATGCTCAGTTAAGACAACTACTCGATCCAATATGGGGTGAAGATCAGCTAAGGAAAGTTCAAGGTCGCGTTGTTGAGAAAAATCCAAAAGTTGGCGCACAATACGTTGCACGCGCTGCAGCCCATCTTCCATAAAATGCAAATATTCTTGAGAGCGCTCCGGCGTTAAGGTCCCCTTTCGAATATTGTACAAACAATTCAAAATGCCCCCTAAAGGATTATTGATTTCATGCGCCACTCCAGCAGCCAATTGGCCAATAGATGCTAGTCGTTCAGAGTTTTGAACCTGTTGCTCGAGTTGCTTACGCTCTGTAATGTCACGAGCAATACCTAAAACACCCTGTTGCTCTCCCGCATCACTCATGAGAGGAGCGACACTCACGAGTACAGAACGTAAGTCCCCATGCCCACTTATTATTTCTACTTCATACACTTGCTTGGCGCTCATATCCAATGTTTCCTGCAAATAACGGCTTCGAAATCGTTTGGACAAAAGAGATAAATATGGCTTCCCAATTAAATCTTCCTTTTGATATCCCCAGGCCTCAACCTTGCCATTTAAGTATGTGAATCTCAAATCCACATCCAAAGTATAAATCACGTCATTGGCATTTTCTAATAAACTCTCAATATAGACCTTGGCTTGTTCGATCTCTCGCGTCCGCTCCCCTACCTTTTCTTCTAAGGCTTCATTATATTGCTGCAAAGTCACTTCCAACGTTTTGTGTTCAGTGATATCCCGCAGTTGCACCATGATAGAAGACCGGGGGCCCATGTCAATTCGAACCAAATCCATCTCCATGGACTTGATGGTGCCATGTGAGTCCAATGCTTGAATTTCTGTGGTCGGGACAGTTGGTTCCCCTTTCCTGACTCGCTCTAACAGACTTTGACTAATCTCTTGAAAATCTGACGAAACAACCTTCAAAAAAGTTACCCCGGCCGAGGCTGAAGAGGTATAGCCCAAAATATCCCGTGCCCGCGCATTGCCATCAACCACCCGTCCTTCAAGATCAACCACAAAAATTGAATCTGCCGCCAAGTTAAATAAGGCTTTATACCCTGCCTCAGAATCTGACAACTGTTGCGTACGCTCCGTGACTAAGTCCTCCAGTTGATTGGTGTAATGCGCCACCTCGCCCTGCAACGCTTTTCTATCGGTAATATCCCTCACAAAGCCTCGTGAGAACACAATGGATTGAGTCTCAGGGTCAACCAAAGTGGTGGAATGAATTTCTACCTCAATCGCTTTTTTCGATTGGGTGCGAAACACTGTCTCGATAGTACGAGGGCCATCCAAAGCTAAGCCCTGCACATAGGCCTTTATCGACTCTTGATGTTCGGATGGAACAATGTCCCATAAAGACAAGGCAAGCATATCAGTGAGTGAATAGCCCAGCTTGTGTAATTCAGTGCTATTCACATGAACAAAGCGGCCGTCAGGATCTAATTGATGAATCATTTCTGGGGCATTTTCAATTAGATCTCGATATTTTTCTTTTAATTCGCCAATTTCTTCCACTTTTTGGTTTAACTGGGCAAATGAACGTTGAAGATTTCCCGCCATCCCATTAAATGTTTCTGCCAAACGCTCTATTTCATCCCCTGTATGAATATGAATGGGCCCAACCAAGTTTCCGCTTCCGAATTGCTCAACCCCTTCAGACAGAGCTTGGATTGGCCTAACAATCCTTCCAGCCACCACGATTCCTGCGACCCATAGAATGACAAATACAGCAACTCCGTAGGACAAGACTTTGATCAATAATTGATCTAATGGTGCATAAGTCTCAGATGGGTCTTGACTGACTAACATTTGCCAAGATTTTCCGCCAAAACTTTGAGTGGCTAAAGGCACCCCTAAATGTAAGGGTGCATATCCCACAATCGCATGATGGGCTCCATGAGAATCAGGATCAGCGACGAGCCATCCGGCAAGATCTTTTTGAAAAGCCTCAATCATTGTTGAAGGAATAGCATGCTCTTCTAAAGAAAAATTCGGGCAAAGAATAGGAATTCCATCACTAGTCACCAACATGGCATGGCCAGTCTTTCCCGCCCCGACTTCGGAAATTGAACGAAATAACGAATCCCTTCTGAGCAAGATACTAATGGCCCCCAAGATTTTTGAACGTGCATCATTCCAAATGGGCACACCCACATTGATGACGTGGGTTCCAAATCCTGGATCAAAGGATAAATCGCTCACAAAGGCTTGAGCCTTTCCCTGTTGCATGACCGATTGCCACCACAGACTGTTCCCATGAAAAAATCCCACCTGGGGGAAAGAGCTCAAGACCAAGGCACCCTTATTATCTACGACAACTATCGCTAAATAGTCTGACTTTCGAATGGCATGCCACTGGGTGAGATAATCTGTTGCATACTTATTGATAAAGACCGGAAACTCATCTTCAGTAGATTGAGCGCGCCAACTTTCTTGCCATTCCTGGATAAGGGCCTGAATTTCCTCCGCGCTCTTATACACATAACTTTGGTTTGAGTTTATGACTGCGCTCCGAATAAAGGGAATGGTGGCCAACTGTTGAGACTCATTAATACTCCGGATAATTTGCGTCTCGACTTTGCGTGCAACTTCGACCGCGATCCCCTTCATGGTGATGCCAGCAGCTTCACGAAGTGCGCGTTTTTCTTCGAAATAGGTCAGGAGGAGAGAGAGGATGAGGGGAAGAAGACCAACCAGTACAACCGCGAGAATGGTCTTTCCCTTTAATTGAAGGGGGAACCCAAAGCGTTTCACTTTGGTCACATCACGATACCCATAAACAGAAAAGACTCCCTAGAACCATTTACATTTTGGAAATCCTTTCTCCGATCTGTCAAGAAACAGACCGAGAGGATTCATTTACCTCGACTAAGTAATTTTCCTTCAACCCCAGGCCATAATAGAAGAAGTGGACTGGCCACGAAAATGGAGGAATAAGTACCCACCATTACTCCTAAAAGCAGGGCCAATGAAAAATCATGCAACACCTCACCTCCCCATAAAGTTAATGGCACGAGTACCAACACGACCGTCAAAGTAGTGACTAATGTTCGACTAAGGACTTGGTTGATTCCATTATTAATAATATCTGAAACTGTTTCTCTTCGACGCCGTCGGAGATTTTCCCGAATCCGGTCAAAAACAATGACCGTATCCGTCAAGGAATATCCAGCCAACGTCAGTAATGCGGTCACAACAAGCAGGGTGATTTCTTTATCCAGCAAGAAATAAATTCCCAATACCACTAGCACATCATGAAAAGTGGCGATGGCAGCGGCCACTCCAAAACGAAACTCAAAACGGACAGCGATATAGAGGATAATTCCTACTAATGAGAGCACAATAGCGATTAAAGCATCTTCTTGAAGCTTTTTCCCAATTGTTGGACCAATTGATGTACTAGAATCTACGACGAATCCATGATTTGGAAATTCGGCCTCAAATACCTGAATGATTTGCTTGCTAATTTCATCTTCAATCGTTGTTTCAGTTTTCACCCGAATCAGCAGTTTTTGGTCCTGAGGAAATTCTTGTAACTCAGCTTCTCCAAGCCCGTGTTTTTTCAAAGCCGTTCTGGCCTCTTCAATACCCAAGGCTTGATCAAATTTTAGCTGTACGGCTGTTCCTCCAGCGAAATCGATACCCAAATTAGCCCAGCCAGCCATGATCCCCACAACTGCCAAAATCCCTAGGAAAATCAAAACACCCGATATTGCAAATGCAATATTCCGTTTCCCCATAAAATCTACTGAGGTCTGTCCCACAATCTCCATCATGGCTGCATCTTGCTCCTATTTAACATTCTCACACAACTTAAATGCTCAAGGTTTCGATTTTCCGACGGTTCAAATAATCAAAAACCACTTTCGTTCCCACGAATGCTGTAAACAAATTGATACCGATTCCCAAACAAAGAGTGACCGCAAATCCTTTAATGGGACCGGTTCCAAATAAAAAGAGAGCCAACCCGGTAATTAAGGTCGTCACATGCGCGTCGACAATCGTCAGGAAGGCTTTTTCAAATCCAGCATCCACAGCAAGACGAACGGGCCGCCCAGCCCGTAATTCTTCGCGAATACGTTCAAAGATCAGCACATTGGAATCGACACCCATTCCAATAGTTAAAATAATTCCAGCAATTCCAGGCAACGTTAAAGTCGCATTGAGTCCAGACAACGCTCCTAATAATCCGAGCAAATTCAAAGCTAAAGCCATATTCGCAATCAATCCCGAAAGACGATAATACACAATCATAAAAATCAGGACTAATGAACCCGCGATCAGTGTCGTGCGCAACCCTTTTTCTATAGAATCTTTTCCTAAAGAAGGTCCCACGGTTAAATCTTGCAGTGTCTTCAGAGGAGCCGGCAACGCACCAGCCCGAAGCACCACGGCCAAATCATTTGCTTCTTCTGTGGAAAACCTTCCGCTAATGACGGCACGCCCACCACTAATACGTTCATTAATTGTCGGGGCAGAATAGACTTTCCCATCCAACACAATCGCCATGCGCTTTCCCACATTAGCGGCGGTAACCAGGTCAAATTCATGAGCACCTTTACTATCAAAAGTCACACTCACATTCGGCTCATTATAATCACCGATCGTTACCCGCGCGTCTTGAAGGAGATCTCCTATTAGAGCAGCTTCTTTTTTCACCAAATAGGGAATGCTATATTTAGAACCGTCAAGCTCTTCTTCCACCGCTTCAAATAAAATTTCGGCTTTCTCTGGAACTTTTCCGGAAAATTTCTGCCGAACGGTTTCTTCCTGGCCCCTTTCTACCTGCGGGGGAAGCTCTAACGCCAATTTCGATTCCTGCAGCATTTTAAATTCTAACAAAGCAGTTTTTTGGATGAGGTCCTTCGCCCGTTGTGGATCTTGAACTCCAGGCAATTGAATCGCAATCTGATTGAGCCCCAATCGTTGAATCAACGGCTCTGCCACACCAAATTGGTCAATTCGATTCCGAATGGTCTCTAAAGCCTGGTTGATGGCAGAGGTTTTGATACGTACCACATCCTCTGGGCTGAGTTCGTATTCAAGGCGAGTACCCGAATTCTTCTGCGAGAAAAAGCTAGGGAAGGAATCAAGCACCAAGGCCTGCACATCCTCAGCATCTGATTCGTTTTGCAAATCAATCGAAAGCCCAGTAGATCCCTCTCGGCTCACACGATCAACCGCAATTGATTTTTCAGACAATAGGTCTTCCACGGCCTTTCGCGACCGATCTACCGCAATCTCTACTGCACGGATCTCTTCCACTTCCAACACCAAATGAATCCCGCCTTGCAGATCCAATCCCAACGATAGTCCTTGATGACTCAAGAGACTTCTCACGCTATCAGGTAAGGCTTGGTAGAGTCCTGGAATGGAAGGTAAAGCGAGAATACAAGACACCACGGTGACAAAAAGAAGGAGAACAAATCTCCCGCGAAGCTTTTTCATTCATTAACCTCTTGATCCATCATGATTCACCCGTTGTACGAATGCTGGAAATATGATCCCGTTGCAGCCGTAGTTTTGTATTATCCGCCACTTGAACCGTGGCGGTTTCTTTATCCAAATTAGTGACCGTCCCCCAAATTCCCGAAGAAGTAATGACCTTATCCCCTTTTTTGAGACCATCCAATAGTTCTCGTTGTTTTTTTTGCCGGCGCTGTTGCGGAAGGATTAGCAAAAAATAAAAAACAATAAAGATTAGAATAAATGGAATGAGAGACAGCAGCCCAGCGGAAGTATCGGGTCCTGCCCCTTCAGCTTGGGCCCAGGCTTGGGAAACGAAATCCATACCTACCTCAACATGACAAAAGGTTTAACATAACACCATTAATCTACCGTGGCTTGAGAAATCGGTTCCTTTGACACAGATTCACGACATCCATAAAACTCTTTCCGATAGTCTTCAAATCGATTATCCCGAACTGCCTGTCTTAACTCGGCCATCAGCCTTCCATAATACCAAAGATTATGGACAGTATTCAGTCGAACTCCCAACATTTCGCGAGAAATAAATAAATGGCGCAAATAGGCCCTGGAAAATCGTTGACATACTGGGCATTCACAATTGGCATCAATAGGGTTAGGGTCGTCAATATAGCGAGCCTGTTTTATCATCACTCGCCCAGTAGATGTAAAAAGCCACCCGGTTCGACCATGTCGAGTAGGAATAACACAATCAAATAGATCTAATCCTCTGGCCACTCCCTCGACCAAGTCTTCCGGGAGACCCACGCCCATAAGATACCGGGGACGGTCAGGTGGAAGAAGACCCACCACCGTTTCAATCATCTCAAACATGGCAGGTTTTTCTTCACCCAACGATAATCCCCCAAGAGCATACCCATTCATATCGAGAGCCGCCAACTCCTGAGTCGACTCCTTTCTCAATTCTGGGAATATACCTCCCTGAATAATCCCAAACATCCATTGATGAGTCTTTTTGGGAACTTCTGCACAACGCTTGGCCCAACGAGTGGTGCGCTTTACGGCTTCCTGAGCTTGTGCGAAAGAACAAGGAAAGGTAGGGCAATGATCTAATACCATCATAATATCTGAACCGAGCGCCACCTGTATCTCCATGCTTTTCTCAGGCGATAGCATATGCCATTCGCCGTTGATATGTGAACGAAACCTTACGCCCTCTTCTGTTATTGTGCAGAGATCAGCCAGACTGACCATTTGGAAACCACCGCTATCCGTTAAGATCGCTCCACGCCATTGCATGAAATCATGCAACCCTCCTTGAGATTCAATTAACTTATGTCCAGGCCGAAGAAACAAATGATAGGCATTGGCCAATATCATCTGAAAACCACAATCACGAACCTCGGAGGGATCTACTCCTTTGACCGTCCCCTGTGAACCCACAGGCATAAAGGCTGGTGTTTCAATATTGCCATGTGACGTGGACAAAAGGCCTCCCCTAGCCCCAGATGCAGTGGTTTGTTGTACTCGAAAACTATTGGCGCCAGGGGGCGTGGTCAATTGCTGTTTGGATTGGGGCATTCTGGTGAAATCTGAGGATTAGTTACATTTTCTCAGGAGAAGTAATTCCAAGCAAGGTGAGACCATTACGAAGGACGGTCTGCACCTGACGGAGCAGAGCTAATCGGGCTGCCGTTACCGCAGGAGTGAGAATGTCATTCACAGGCTCGTTTTCAGACCCCACCTCTTTTTCAATTGTCTCCAATGCCCCTTCCTGGGTTTTATCGTCAATTGTCAGGGTGCTATCCAGGGGCGGAAGAACTCGATGTTTGTTGTAATAGGCATGTAGTTGCGCAGCAAGGTCCTGAAGGTAAAAGGTCACGCGATGCGGCTCTAAAGCCAGAGCGCTTCCTTCGAGAACAAACGGATATTGCGCGAGTGTCTTGATCAATCCCAACTCTTCATCATGAATCAATAGTGAGGGATTCACATCTGCAATCTTCGGTAGAGACACCTGCCGTTCCTGGGCGACACGAAACATGCTGGATATTCGAGCATGAGCATACTGAACATAATACACAGGATTATCTGAGGACTGTTGTTTGGCCAATTCAAGATCAAAATCTAACTGAGTATCCGACCTCCGCATGAGAAAGAAAAACTTGGCGGCATCGGCTCCAACTTCGTCCACGACCTCCCGGAGGGTCACAAATTCTCCAGAGCGTTTGGACATTTCAATCTTTTGAGTCCCTCGCAGCAAACTGACCATTTGTACCAATACCACTCGTAGAGAATCTTTGGGATAGCCAAAGGCCTGCACAGTCGCTGCCATTCGGGGAATATAGCCATGGTGATCCGCACCCCAAATATTAATGAGGGTATCAAAACCCCTCGCTAACTTGTCGCGATGATAGGCCATATCAGCAGCCAAATAGGTATAACTTCCATCCTGCTTTTTAAGGACCCGATCTTTTTCGTCCCCAAACTCAGAAGCACGAAACCACAAAGCTCCATCTTCCTCCTTGGATAGGTCTCGTTTGCGCAATTCATCTAAAGTCCGTTCAACCATTCCCCTGGAATGAAGACTCGCCTCCGAATACCAGGTTTCAAAGTTCACACCGAAGATTCCCAAGTCCTCTTTGATGCGATCCAAAAGGAATTGACTAGCTTCTTGAGCACATTTCTCCTCAGCTTGGTCTAATGGGCTCTCCAATAAAGTTTCGCCATGAATCTTAGCGATAGATTCCGCGATGGTTTTAATATAGCCTCCATGATAACCATCCTCGGGAAAGGATGATTCCATCCCCAATAATTCTAAATAACGAGCATAAACAGACCGTCCTAATAACTGTAACTGACGACCGGAGTCGTTAATATAAAACTCCCTGGAAACCTCAAAGCTGGAAGCGGCAAGAAGCGAGGCCATTGCCTGACCTAAGGCTGCTCCACGTCCATGTCCCACATGCAAGGGTCCCGTCGGGTTCGCACTGACAAATTCCAAAACAACTCGTGTTCCTGCTCCAATTTGACTCCTACCATAGGAACTTCCTTGTTCCTCAATCATTCTTAACACTTCTATCCAACGCAAAGGATGAAGCGTGAGATTTAAAAACCCAGGAGGAGCAACCTCTATACGTTCAAACAGATATGGAAAATGGTCGAGAAGGTTAGTAGCCAGTACCTCGGCAACCTTCAATGGAGACTGTCGAACAGTGGACGCCAATGTCATCGCGATATTGCAAGAGAAATCTCCCCATTCAGGACGTTTGGGAGGTTCAACCATGGGAGAAGGAATCGTACCAATGGATAATTGTCCCGATTCATTGACCTTTTCCAAGGTCTCAGAAATAGCTCCAATTACTTGGTTTTGAAGTAGTATTGGCACGGAAAATCCTTCTATCTACGCATAAAATAAGAGGTTTTATTCCGCGGCGAATCTAACATAGCATTTTTGACAAGGCAAGATTTTCATGCGTGGTCAGTATTCGACAACTAGATTCCAACGATCACGGAAGAACGTTGCAATTAATCAAAAGAAAGAAAAACAAAATAAATATATTCGGGATTTATAAATGGGAAGACTGAGAACCCCGCTTTCTGGCAAATTCAAGATCGGCAGGAGTATTTATGTTATTAAAAGACAATCGAGAGGGATCAATATCGTCAAATATTCCTTCATCAATAATATTTATAATAAGACCAGATTGAGAGAATAAATTTTGAATTTTTAGATCACCTGCATTAATCATCTTTTTGATAACCGGAATACATTGTTTGGAATACCGAGCATGCAAGGGTTGCAATCGGTTTGAAACCCTAACCACTGTTACATCACTGGGTGCTCCCAAACATACCCGTGTAATACTTTCTTTAAGTAAAAACGGCATATCACAGGCGACAACAAAAACAAGGGAATTTCTGGCTTCCATTAAACCGGTATACACTCCCCCTAACGAACCCTTGCCTAAAATTTTATCGGTTACTAAACGAACTCGAAGGTGGGAACAATCATAATCTTCAGAAGCGGTTACAACTAGAACTTCATCAAACAAGGCGTTCATCAACCGGGATACCCGGTCCAAAAAAGGTTCCCCTTCCCATAAAAGCCGTCTTTTATCGGTACCCATCCGTCGGCTTTGCCCGCCCCCAAGAATAACACCGGTAATATTCGTCATATTTTCAGATTTAGACATAAAAAAAGGGGGTGGGAAAACCCACCCCCTTCTCCTGTTTGTATCTATGCCCTCGCGAACAAGGTTTGTTTAGCTGTTACCCTGTTCTTTTCTACGATTTGATCGACGGGTTAAAACCCACCCTTCTACAATGACCAACCCAATGGCAGCGAGACCTGCATACCATTTGGCTTCAGCAGGAACAGGTGGCTCTAACACAAGATAATAGAAAGCCGAGACGCCCATTTTTCGGCCTACATCACCGTTGTGTCCATCCCACACAAAGAAATTAATGGGAATATATTTCCCCAATTCAATATAAGTATCTGCTTCATAATCTGCTTTGATTGGTCTGGAGATAATGACCGTCCATCGCCCATCTTTCCATTCCGCTTTGACCAAATTCAATTTTTCAGTAAAGTCATCACGGTCCTCAAGGTCCTTATCCCAACCTGTACCTTCATAAGCCATCAGGTTTCCATCAGCCGTCCATTTGGCAATATCGACAGGAAATCCCTCATCTCCCCAGAAATACCGTGGTTTTCTTGGAGCTGGCAATTCTTGAAACTTTATAGGCATTTGAAATGCTAAGCCGTCATTAAACACTTGGTAGCTAGTTTGCTTTGCAGCGATGGAGTCCGGATGCATTCCATCATCATCAAACTTACTACCACCAGGCTCTTGTTCGACAATTCCATAGTCTTTGAGATTCACTTCATAAGGGTCCCAATCGACTTCACCCTCTTGAACACTCTTGGTTCGATCATCCCATCGGAACATCATCGTGACATGCGTTTCGTTGTAGAGTGATTGCACCCAGATATCATCAATCCTATTCACAAAGTTCCGAGGTTTATGCGTAATTTGCCCACCAATGGCCACAATACGACGGCCTTCTCCCTTATCCCAACGCTCATCATACCAACGAGGATCGTGCTCATCTTTTGGCAATTCACCTTCGGCAAATTTTGAGGGAATGACGAAATTCACCTTAGGTTTGTCCGTCAATGGATCAATGCCTCGCGGTTTTGCGGCAAAGAGGTTAGCAGCAATTTCATCCGTGACATTCCCACCGGCAATATCCACATCTGCGTCACGCTCGCAAAGATGGTTCACATAGTTAGCGATATGCCACCGATCCTCAACCGTCGTGTTATCAGCAAATGACGGCATCGGCGTACCATTGATTCCTGTTGAAAAAGTACGGAAAATATTTTTTACATTGTACGCATCCTGACGACTGCCACGGAAGTTCCAACATTTATGCCAGTCTGCAGGTTGAATTGAAAAACCCCAGTCATCTTTTAAATTAAACGCATTCCCATCACCACGACCTTCAAGCCCATGGCATTCAATACATTTATTTTCTACAACCAGTTCGGAGCCACGCTTGATTGATTCGGCCGATGGTGCCACAGCGCCCGCAGCTAATTTTTCGAGTTCAAGTATGTGAAGTTCTTCAAATTCGTCATCTTGCCATGAACGATCTTTCACCAATTCCGTCGTGACAAAAGCCAAGACATCTCGACGCTGATCCTCACTCAGAATACCTTCCCAAGATGGCATGGCCGATCCAGGCAAACCGTGAGTAACGGTTTGAAGGAGGTCCACGTCAATCAATGGCAATTCTCCACTGGCCGTATGCCGAATCTTAAATGTCCCGGCGTTAAAGTTCCGAGGGCGAGGCCAGAGTCGATCAGCACCTGGACCATCGCCTGATCCATTGACCCCATGACACCAGACACATTTTGTAAAATAAACCCGTTTCCCGGCTTCCACTTGTTCAGCAGGAAATGGGGATGGCAATTTGCCGGTGATAAATCCTTCAGCATCTTGGGCGAGTACTGGACTGCTGAAGACCATGCCTACCATAAAGACCCCTGCAGCAATAAGGCTTGCGGTGAAGCCTTGGTGCTTGTGCTGAGTCATTTGCTGTCTGTTCATGAGTTCCCTCGTAGTTGCTGAATTAACTGTATTGATTAGTTCAATATTCATTGGCGTTGGCCTCCCTTAATCCCAAGTCCGTGGGTAATAGCCTGTATGCCAATATTCGAACATAATGACTTTCCAAATTTCATCAACCGTCAAATGTTGCTCCCATGGAGGCATTACGGATGCCCAAGGGAATCCTTCACCAGGCAAACCAATTCCACCTTTCGCCACCCGCCAAAATACAAATGTTTCTTGGAGCTGGGCAATGGTACCTGCATCGGTGAAATTGGCTGGAATTGGGTTAAAGGCAAATGCCCAAAGTCCTCTTCCGTTCAAATTATCCCCATGACAAAAATGGCAGTTTTGAAAGAAAATCTCCCCGCCTTCTCGAACATGCTTTATATACCCCTTAGCATTTGGATCCCAAGGGTTATCCTCAGAACTATTGACATCTTTCATCAACCGCCCCATGGACTGGTCAACAATATGTGCATTGGAATAGGCCGGATCATATTTGCCCTCTGTGTCAATTCGATAGGGCTGTTGAGCCGTTTGCAAGACATAGGTTTTTCCATGAACCTTCGTTGTGGCCGGTGGGGCTGGATGTACCGTCCTCAGCTCAATCGGTTCATCAAAGCTTGGCAGGAGCGAACTATAGGCGAATGCGCCTAACCCAAGGGGCAAGAGTAACAGCAACGCTGTTCTAAGGACCTTGGTGAAAGCGTTATTGGCGTCCAGAACGCTAATGATGGGACGCTTAAACTCTAGCCATTCTTCTTGTGAACCGGAGACCCACATAAAGATCCCACAGGCTGAGACCGTCCCGTAGATGGCCCTGACGCTGAAGGGAATGGGAGGATAGATCCGGTATTTCAAATAAAACAAATTAATAAAACACCAGACGAGGATACCTGCCCAAAACTTGGGTACCCCAATGCCGGCTTTTTTGAGCAGATAGTTACAAATCGAAAAGAAAAGGATACAGACGGCCAGCTCCGTAATCATCTGCATCGGCATGTAGCCTTCTACTAGTTTTAGCCACGTCATTCTTCCGTACTCCTATTATTCGAGGTTTACACCCGTAGATCAAATACTATTCTTTTGGTGGAAGTGGCTTACCTTCTTCCAATGAAGCCAAGTAGTCAACGATTTTGCTGAGCGCACCACCAGTTAATTTAACTCCGAAGTCTTTTGGCATTTGGTCATCAGGATAATCTGTCACCACGTATGCACTTGGATCTAAAATTGACTCGGTAATGTATTCTTTTGTTGTTTTGGCTTTCCCAGCATATCCACCATCTTTAATTCTTTTTGGAGCATTTGTACCTTCCCAGAGCTCAGGACCAACTTTTCCAGTAGCATCCTTAATTCCTGGGATTGTATGACAAGCTGTGCAGCCTGCTTTCGCAAACAGCGTATCATGAGGCTCACTTCCGTCTGCGAGGATATCACCACCTGCTCCGCCTTCTTCATCACCTTCACTCGCCTTTGGACGGTCAGCTTCAGGAATGAATTTTTCGTAGGAAGTCACAATTGCATCATACCCTGGTGACTCCACGCCTTCACGAGTGTACATCCAAGTATCTACTGCCGCCAATTCACCTAATTGTAAAGAAATTGGTGGTTTGTGAATTCTTGGCATGGGACTGACCGTGTCATTTGATCCCTTTACACCAAAACCTGGAACGACAAAGCAGCTTGGACAAGCATGAGATTCAGCAATGTATTCTTGGGCATCTATTGCTGTCCCTGAACCCTCGAAGGATTCCTTCTGTTCCGTAGTTCTTGAAGCTGCATCATTCATATGATAAGTCGGGGCTTTTAATTGCTCTGCAGCTCTAGCAGGAATGCCAAAAAGGTTTGGTGCTCGTTCACTCAAGAATCCCTTTTGGAAACCATGGCACAAAGGACATTGTCCTTTCCCAATAGCTCCCTGAGTTTTACTTTGACCAATTCCACCGAAAATGAGCTTTTCTCCCTCATCTCCTAATTGCTGAGCAGACATGCTCTGGAAGTCTAATTTCACAACAGGCGGGGGAAAACCACCCTCAACCTGTGGAAGCCAATTTCCGTAACCTGACAAGGCTGAAGCTACGAAAAACATAAATCCCCCGATCTTCATCAGGGCACTAATATTAGGAAAGTACAGGCCCATAATAAAAGCCATGGCTGTGATCATAACTAACGACACGGGAAGCATTCCGGTGGCAGCATTAAAATTGGCCGTGTAGTTTGAGACAGCAATCAGCACCAAAAACATACACAAAATCCCAATTGCAGTCTGAAAAGTCGCGCGCTTTTTAGTTACCGGATCCTTAATGGTCGCCTGAAAGTAGACTAGGAGGCCGACAAGCATCACCATAATTGGCCACCCAAGGTCCCATGCTCCTGCGATTAATTCACCCACTGTATACTCCTCCAGCTTTTGCCCCCCAAGGAGGGGGCGTATAATTATTTGTTAAAATCGTTTTTCATTAATGACCAGCTGCCGGCTGAGGAGACGCCCCAGCAGGAACAGGATCGGAAACAGGCTTCGACACCGCTACTTTCTTAGCACCTAATGTTCCCAACCAGAACACAAACATAATACTGATCCAGAAAAATAGCACGTTAAACGAAATAACATTAGCTGCGAAACCAATGGTATGGGTGTAAGCCCAAGGAGAGTTGTCTCTCATGACTTCATTAACATGCCAGAACAATCTCACCGATGAACGGATATAACCCATCAAACCCATCATCCAAGTGAATGCAGTTGCAAGCATGATGATCGCGTATTGCGATCGTGGAGGAATTTGACCCCATTTAATAGGACCAAGCTCTCTTCCACCTTTTAGCATAGCCAAGTTTAACGGAGTCATTAACAGCAAGCAGGACAACGTTCCCGCAACCTGAGGGACAGATAATCCAATTCGAACGTTAGCAGGAATGAAGTATCCGTAACATGCTAAGAAAATATTGTTAATTTGGGCGACGATGAAAAACACGCCCATAAATATATTTCCGAATTTTGACCAACTCACCGTCGGCACTTTATTACCGCGTTGATACCAAATAAAACTCAGAATTGTCGTCATAATAATGGCGTTAATTCCACCATTCTTGGCAGACATCACACCATAGTTACCCAACACAGGATGCTGCTGTCCTCCCATAGCCTTTAACTCAGCGGGCGACATGACAATAGTATGCGGGGTAATAAAGACCAGTAGTCCCACCACCAATATAAACACGAGATACTTAATGTACTTTTGAAATCTCTCTCCTCCCGTCATCCTACCAAGGGCTTGCCACAGGTAGTAATTTGTGGTCAGGAACAGAATTCCAATCATCGTGGCCTGAATAATAAACAACCAAGCCAACAATCCACCCATCAAGGTGATACCCATTTGCTGCCGATAGGCGTATACCTCGCGCATCAACCAATAACCCGCAAATGGCAGAGGTATAAGGAAGGCCACACCCAAACTCATGGCGATATAGCCCATCCAATCATAATGCGCACGCTCTTCATCAGTCGTAGAAGAAAGGAAACGGTAAGCAGCATAAGCAGCTACCACACCACCACCAAAGGCCATGTTCCCAAGAATCCTATGAACATTCAAAGGATTCCAAAGAGCCGTATGCAACACATGCCAAATGTTACCAAGATAACGACCCTGCTCATCAACACCAGCAGGAGACATCATGAATGCAATCCAGGAATTCGCCAAGAACATCAGCACCGTCCCAATCACATTCAAAATCACACACATGCTCAAATGAACCCACTTCAACACGCCCTCTCGCATTTTGTCCCATCCATAATAATAGATGTAGAGGACCCCACTTTCCGCAACGAACGTCAGCGCATAAATATGCATGACCGGGCGGAAAATACTAGACAAATAACCAAAGAAGGCTGGATAGAGCGTCAGAAAGGTAAAGATCAGAATTCCGCCGAGAATGGCCGTCAATGAATAGGCAGTTAAACTAATCCTGATAAAATCATAGGCCAATTGATCATACTTTTTGGCCATGGCCTTATCTTTACTAATCATCCCCGCAAGTTCGATGCACATACAAAAAATAGGAACTGCGAGCACAAAGCTGCCATAGTAGAGATGCTGTTGATTCGCTACCCACAACAGAACTCGACTCTCAAAGTTATACCGAGGATAAAATGTTTCATTATCCGCAGTAATAGGTGCAGGCATACCAACAGCTGGGCCCTCGGTCTTGTAATAGACATCACGGCCCGTTTCGATCTTTACCTCTTCTCCCTCTACAGTCTCTCCTGCCGCAGCTGCCGCAGCTGCCGCAGCTTTCCGTTGCTCTAAAACTTCAGCGGGAGGACCAGAAGCACCTCCACCGCCACCACCGGCCAGGGCTGTTACCGACAAGATTATGGGGAGCGTCAAAAACACTCCAGCCACAATCAATGCGGTGACAGCGGAAAACCGCTTCTTACCTCGGGTCATTGGAGTGAACAGGCGACCCATGGACCTACCTCCTTTGAAAACGTGATGTTTGTACAACTAAATTTATTCTTTGATAACGTCGCATTTCGCTTTTCCATCATGCTTGCCTTAAAAAAATACAGTTAGGCTTGATCATCTAAACATATAAAAAAAGTCTAACCCCTGAGAATCCATCAGCAACCAATCTAACCCAATGAAATACACTAAACAAATGGCGGTAGAAATTAAGACATATACAGCAGGCATCAGAATCCTCCTTCAAGGAATTCAAAAAATTTACATTCAAGTTGGAAGTGTAAAATCATCAACAAGGGCACTGAATGCCAGCAAACCAGTAAAAAAACCACAAACTCACCGCACACGTGAGATAAAATATTGCTTTCCCGATTTGGGTCTCTTGCCTTGTTGCTTCTCGAATTGGACCTGCTTCAGCCATTGTTCACCACCCCTTGGTTAATACATATTTTCATTTAGATAAATACACCTAAATTATTTCATTGACAGTTTCTTAAATTTCATGGTATTTCAACAATTATCTATCGATCAAATAAGGAAAAACCCATGCGCAGCAATGCAAAAATTTTTGACATTATAGTTTTGGCCGGAATGGTTGTCAATATTCTCCTGGCCGTATTCCTTATCCTTTACTACTTCGATTTTCTTGGGTAACACTCAGTCAATTTTTAAAATTATTTGTCGCCTTTTTCCCCTGGTTTGACCTGGCGCACCTAAAGCCAATCGTTTCATCACGGAAGTCAGGAACAATAAAACTTCTATTCGTAATGCGTAGGTCTACTCCCTGACTCGTATACCCACCGCCACGCATTGTTTTATATGTTGAAACGGGTTGAGGATACGTGGTGCCTGGCTTCATAGCCCTACGATAAATATCCTCAACGTACCAATCGTCCACCCATTCCATCACATTCCCCGCTCCGTCATACACCCCGTAGATGCTTTGGTCTTTCGAGAAACTTCCCACAGGTGCCGTGACTTCATAGCCATCGTCTTCCCCATCAAAGTTTGCGGGGACGCCCTCTCGACCCTCCCCCCAAGGCCATGTTCGACCATCGGCACCTCGGATAGCTTTCTCCCATTCCCTCTCAGTAGGAAGTCGCTTCCCCTTCCATTCGCAATATTCGGCAGCATCGCTCCACGATACGTACGTCACTGGCTGATTCAGTCCACGTAACGCTTCAAGCTTCCTGGCATAACGCGATGGCGGACCAGGCTGTCGATGGCCCATCTCTTCCACAAACTTCATATATTGCTGATAAGTGACTTCATACTGATCAATCCAATACGCATCCAGGGTTGAAACATGCTGAGGCTTTTCGTTGTAGCCCCCCCTGTCACTGCCTAGAATAAATTCACCAGCTGGAATTTCGACCATTGTTTCTTCTGAAAGCTTCACATTTTTTTGCGTTGAGGCGGATATTGATTTCGATGGCGTCAATGAAGAATCAGGATCCTCGATTGGAAGAGGTGGGCCTTTGAAAATTCCCATAATAGGCAAGCTGCACATCACCAAGATGGCAATGAGAAAGACGACTTTAAAACGAGTGTCCATGATGAGGCCTTTAGAAAAATCAACATCCTCCATGAGAATGCTGAAATACTCTACCTAGGTCGAAGGGGTATTACTACTTGGAGGATCTTTTGCACATCGAAACCCTACCGTCGCATCAGTGCGCCACATCTTCGCTGAAAATCTCTTTGTGACGCGCGCGCCCAATCGAGATTCACGCCAAGAACCTCCACGAATCACTTTAAACACATCATCCGTTTTGGGGCCTGGCGGATTACGGTATGGAGCCTCCTGATAGTAATTCGCCGTATAATCATCCATGACCCACTCCGCGACGTTACCGGTGGCATCGTAGAGTCCGAATGGGCTTCTCCCAACCTCAAACGATCCAACTGGCGCCAAGTATTTAAACCCATCATCTACACCATCGACATTGGCAAACGTATATTCAAATTCATTTCCCCAAGGATAACGGCGCTTCCCTTCACCCCTGGCAGCTTTTTCCCATTCAGCTTCCGTCGGTAGTCGCTTACTTGCCCAACGACAATAGCCAAACGCATCATTCCACGTAAGCCCCACCACGGGATAATCAGGACTCATCAGGTTTTCGATCTTATCTTCAAACACAGGCACTTTGGGCTTTTCTCGTTTGGTCATTTTTACATATCGATCATAATCCGCTTGGGTCACTTCCGTCAGGTCCATATAAAATGTTTGAAGATACACAGGATGAGCTGGCCCCTCATCAGGATCTCCATCGCTTACACCCATAGTAAACGGCCCTTCGGGAATCTCTATCATCTCTCGGTTATCATCCCCAACTAATGTTTTATACATTGAAAAATCTTGGGTGGGCATCGGCTGAAGAATACGCGCCTTGGCAGGTTGGCCTGCCATCAACGCTTCCATCTCACGTTTACTCTTAGAAGTCTCATACACGAACAGCACCATCATCCCAATAAACGACCCAAAGACAAATATAATCGAACCAATGAGGACTTTATTATTCTCCATCGGCCTACCTTATTCCTTTATCAGATTCAAAAAACGCGAGTAAGACGTCATACATGTAATCATTGAGGATTCGTTGAAGACTCAGTAGACGTCGTCGGCAATGATTCTTTTCGTTGCTGCAAAAGATCGAGCAACATCGAAATCCAGATTCCCAAAAAACCACCCATAGCCGCGCCGGAAGAAGCCCCGACGGAAACGGCCTCAACTCCACCTAAATTCCATGCTAATAATCCACCCAAAATGGTGCCTACGAATATGCTCAAAAAAAATCGTCTACCACCAAAAAACCCAACACCTGCCCCCAAGATCATTCCGATCAATAACGCCGCCGGGAGAAATCCTCCGCCCATGGACAAACCAGTCAGTACCCCAACCGCCCCTAACACTGCAGCACCAAGAATCACATCAAATATTTTTGAGGCTGACATCAGTTTCTTTCAAACATGGGCATCAACAGCTTACTGAGCCTCTACTCGCAGCGAACCAAAATCAATCTCCACGGCCGAACCTCCCAACAGAGAGATTCCCCAAGCCAAGGCCGCCGGCTCATGATTGTGGATCTCGAGGAAATCTTTATAGACATTCACCCGTTCCTCAACCCATTCCCCAACAGGCTCTGGCCCACTTCGTATCACAATTTCAGTCGAACTGAACATTCCACCTTCTTTAATTGACCCGACAGGCAATGTTGCACTCCAAACATATTTGGTATTCACCGGAATAAACATCATATCCGTATCTAAGGAAGGGTACACGGCCGCAATAAATTCCTCTCCCTCAGGAACTGACTGGAGCCGCCATCGCCACACCAAGACCGGATGCGTCTTGGGATCCCAAGCCATCTGCTTGGTATACACACGCTGACTGGCATTCTGAGCCCTGAGAAAAGACACCCCTTCTTCTTCTTGAATCATGTACGTTTCATGCGCCGTCACCACGCTTCGTTGCGCTCCCCATCCTTTTGGAAAACCTCTTTCACCTGGATTTCCAAAATCTTCGATGAGAATTGAATCCTTTGACGACTCTGGGCTTACCGATTCGTCTGCCCATACGAGACCAGCTCCATTCATACCCACTATCAACACGAAGCACGATAAGGAGACACACAACAGATGAATCCATGATTCACGTACACAATGTCGTTGTTCATTCAAAGCTAGAGTCATGCTGATTCCTCTCGTGAAAGGGCTTGAACCACTGGATTCGATCGAACAGACTGAGCCGTCCGTTGCTCACTCACTCGATGATCCCACTGGCTGAGCCAAAATACGAAAAACACCGCTGACCAAAAGGCAAGCATATTAATCGTCACCATCTTCGCCGCAAATCCAATTGTAGGTGTGAACGCCCATGGTGACTCATCTTGCAACAACTCATTGACGTGCCACTCCAATCGGCCAGCCGACCGAATATATCCCATGAGTCCCATCACCCAAGAAAAAGCCGCCGCCACAACAAGCAGCGCCACCATGCCACGCGGAGTAATGTGTCCCCATCGGATCGGGCCAATGACCTTTGAGTTCCGCAGCAGAAAGTAATTCAGAAGAAGCCCGCCAATAACCACCGTCGCGGTAGTGGCCCCTTGCGGGCCAGATAAGCTCACTCGCACATTCGCCGGGATATAAAATCCATAAATCGCTATTCCCACAATAGTCCCAATACCCGAGACAAACAACAGACCCAAAAGAATATTCCCCCATGATGCCCATGAAACTGTCGCAACTTTATTAGCACGTCGATACAGAATAAAACTCAGAGCCGTCAAACAAATCATGATATTAATTGCACCGTTTTTGGCAGACATGACCCCAAATTGTCCGATAACTGGGTGCTGGGCGCCTCCCATTGCTTTCATCTCGCTCGCACTCGTGGCTAATGTATGAGGGGTAAACCACACCATGAAACAGGCCATCAAGGCAAAGACGATGGCCTTAAAATACGGATGAAAACGCTCCCCTCCCTGCAAGCGCGCCAAGGATTGCCAAATATAATAATTGATCCCCAAGAACAACACACCAACCGTAATAGCCTGGAGCACAAACAACCACGACAACATCCCGCCCATCATGGTGATGCCCATTTCCTGCCTGAATTCAAAGACCGCTCGCATCAGCCAATAGCCCGCAATCGGCATGGGCAACAACGCACACACCATCACCACCATAAACACATACCCCACCCAATCATAATATGCGCGATCTTCTTCCGTCTTTGCCATAAAAAATCGATACGCCGCATAGGCCACAACCACCGATCCACCCGACATAATATCCGCCAAAAATCGATGCGCATTCAGGGGGTTCCAGAGAGGTGAGTGCAACAAATGCCACACATTCCCTAAAAAATGCCCTTCAGTATCAACACCTGAAGGGGCCATCATAAACGAGGCCCAGGCATTAGCAGACACTAAGAGAATCACACCCGTCGCATTCACTAACACCCCAATAGTCATATGCATCCATTTTGAAGAGCCTTCTCTTAATCGATCCCACGTATAGTAATACAGGGCAAGCAACAATGCCTCTGTCACAAACACCCCTGCATACAGCGGCATCAATGATTTAAAGGTCGAACCCATATAATTCATGAATCCTGGATACAAGGCGATAAAGAGCGCCAGCATCACCGAACCCAACACGGCGGTAATCGAGAGAGACAGCAACCCCACTCGTAAAATATCGTGGGCTAAACCATCGTACTGTTGGCGAGCCATCTCCTCTTTCCGCATCACCCCTAAAAATTCGAGCAGAAGACTAAATATTGGGAGAGCCAACACAAAGCCACCAAAATACGTATGCTGTTGAGTGACAAACCACACAACTAAGCGATTGTTCACAAAAGGAATGTTGGAATAGCTCCGAGGGCTTTCCGCAGCTGCAGGGCCAGCAATGGTCCCAGGGGTTTGATAAAACATATCCTGCGCTGCATCAACGACAGGAGGTTGTACGGGCTCCACAGCCCACACCAAACCAGCAGAAACAAGGAAAAGAACCAACAGAATCGATAATGATTGGCCTATCCGCACTATTTCACCAAATCGCCGTGTGAAACCAAAGGAGGAATTGATTCGGGGGATTTTGCTTGCTGCAGCATCCCCATGACAAACGGGCATCGTTGAATATTTTCAGGGATAGTGACAACCCGAGCTTCATAGGATCTCCGCCATCCCAGATAGACTGAATAGACTGACATCACTAAACCCGTACTGGCCGCTATCGCCACAAACCCCAGCTGTGAAATCTCTCCCACTCGGAAGACATAGGATGCCGTCCCCACCAGCACCAAGAAATACGTCAAGGCAAACGTCACGCTTGGCCACAACCAAAACCACAAACATGATGTCCATGTGTGGGACTTGCGCTGTTCGTCTTTTTGTTCAAAAACAGCCTCTCCGGCAAAGAACGCTAGCAAGCTGAGCGATCCCACGACTAATGGGACCAGAACCGATTGCAGGATAGGCTGCCAAGTCGTAGAACCAAAATCATATAAGACCCATGAACTGATGATGCTTGCAACAAGGCCTAATCCTCCCCATTTGATCACAGTGGCTGACTGTTGCGGAATCCATTCTCGTAACGCCTCTCCATTGGGAAAGGTTGGCACGACGGTACCTTCCTGAGACAAACGCTGAACCAGGCCAATCTCGAATGCATCTCGGGTGACGGAAGTACAGGGAATGATCATCGCCATCATGGCAGGCCCTTCAGGATGAAGGAGAAAATCGTAGCCAACAAACACCTGCAAGATGGCTAACACTAAAAGGGAAAGCTGCATACCATAGAAGGCTCCGACCCAACCAACGAGCCAGACCCACCGCTTGAGTCCATCCTGGCGAAAGGACTCTTGAAGAGAAATGCCTCGTCCCTGTCGATAGGCCCAAATTGCGGTTAGCGCGGACACACACCCACTCAACCCTAATAAGACTAAGGGTTCAGAGAGAGGCAAGACATCTTTAAGCAAACGATAAATCCCAAATGCCACAAGCCCAGGAGCCAACATCACGATGCGCTTGCGCTTGCGGACTGGCAGATCCGTCACAAGAAGGTTCAATTGAGGAAGGACGCGTAGAGAAAGTCGATGTATCATTAAAGGAAATGTTTCGTAGCGTTACTTGGCAGATATGAAACAAGAGCCATGGTGGACCAAAACTCTATGATCGTCCAGTCGCCATACCAAAATATCGCGTTTTAACTTCTTCCATCAGCGCAACCGTCACTTCTAGCATTCCACGATCAAGAGCAGTCCGTTCCAATTCAGTCTTCGCCATCGTACGGATACCAGAAGGCACATTCGCCAAACGGCGTTCAGCGTCAGCACTCCACGCGATCAGTCCCTTGTTTCGAGCTGTCGTGAGACGATCAGCTGTGACAATTTGATACTGTTGCTCATCAGAAAACGTCTCAACTTCATCACGCACTAAAAAGGCCAGGTATGGTGGCAAACGAGAAAGAAGATACTGCGCCTCATCACTCCATGTCTTTGGAGGCACAAGCGGATCAATGTCTTTGAGTGCCCCTTCCGCACCGATGGACCATCCGCAACCCTCGCAATGGAAACGTGCGAAGACCTCATCGGAGGCTAATTCTTCAACTTCCTGGAATTCCAACGTCTGTTGACACCCGCACTGCACAGATGACTTACCCTATCTTCCCTGGATAGAGAATATATAACATCCCGTAGGTCACCGTTCCGGTCACAAAGAGGACGCAATAAATCATCATGGTAAATTTCCCTAACACTCGATGACGACGTGCCCCATTCGGCCAAATCCGTTGAATCAGTATCTCAATTCCAAAGACCATCGCAATAATGACCGCCAAGCCAATGTAGACACTCAACTTACCCATTGAAAATCCGGAGGTCATGACGCGAGAAAGAAAGAACACCATCACCAACGCCGTAATCCCACTCAAAATGGTGATAATTCGACGCTTCGATGTCTGCAAGAAGGCATCTTTCAAGACACGACGTCCCTCTTCGAAGGCTTGCGACCGAAACCCCAAGACCATCATATAAATGGCCATAATCAACCCGATCACAACCAATAGGATATGGACGGTCAACAGCGGAATAAACACATTGTCGTAAAGAGCCTGCGATCCCCCAAACCCT